>NZ_JAHUZF010000006.1:0-1200000 GCF_019218295.1 Maritimibacter sp. DP1N21-5 | reverse complement strand
CCTGAGGTCGTTATAGCGTTCGCGGTCCCGGTGATGTTGGGTCTTCCAGTCGGAAAACGGGTGACAGGCCGCCGCGATCGGGGCGAGGCCGAAAGCCGCCGCTTCTTCGGCCACCACCTTGCGCAGGTGGCGCAGGTCCTCACGGGCTTCCACCACGCCTTTGCAGACGTGGGTGCCGATCTCGATCTGGCATTGCAGGAACTCGGGGCTCACCCGGTCTTCGAGCTTGGCCTTGCAGGCCCCGATCAGGTCTTCGGGCGCGGTGGCCAGCGCGCCGCTCGACGCGTCCACGAGAAGATACTCCTCCTCGATTCCGATGGTGAACTCCGGCGTGCCCATCTCGCGTCCTCCCGGCCCCTGGGCCCGCTTCAGATTGCGCGGCGTCACGCCGGCTTGCAAGCCGGCGCTGCGCGTGGCCTCGCAACCGCGGTCAGGCGACCGAGGCGAGCAGCGCGTCGAAACTCGATTCCGGTTGTCCCAGGATGGCTAGTGCGCCCGCTTCATCGTGCTGCAACGACACGACGATCCCGCGCACGCCCTGCCACGAGGCCACGAAATGGCGCCCCACCTCCTGCGTGCGGGCCGTCGGCGCATAGAGGATCATCATGAACTGGGGGTTCTTCGGGTCGAGGAAAACTTCGGCCTTCTCCGCCTGCATCTTCATCAGACGGAAGAAATCCCGCTCCCAGTCCGTCACCCGCGACAGGTCGACCAGCTGTTTCTGGCCGGGGTGGCTATCCGGGTTGCGCGTGTAATCGGCGAACATCGTGTTGGCTTCATCGAGCGTGATGAAGCCCTCGTAACGGACATAGACGAGGCCGCGTTCCGGTAGGATCGTGTAGCTGCCTGGCATTGGTCAATCACTTGCAAATATTTACTATGTGTTCAGGCAGCTTAGACCAAGTGGTCAGAAAAGAAAGGCCTTCGCGCAAGGGTTGTCACGCATAACGCGGGTCGTGCGAGGCCTTCGCGAGCAACTCCGCGATCCGTTTTTCCGGCTGGCCCAACACCGAAAGCGCGGCGCTTTCGCTCACCTGCAGGGTCACCACGGCGCCGCTGACGGCAGACCAGGTCTGAACCAGATGGCGCCCGAGGTCCTTTCCGGGCCCTGTCGGCGCGTAGATCACCATCATCATGGTCCCGTGGGGCGAAAAGATACGGGCCGCGCTGTCGGCCTGATACTTCATGAGACCCAGAAAGTCCTTTTCCCAGTCGGTGATCCGGGACAGATCGATCAACTGGCGCTGGCCCATCCGTCTTTCCGGGTCCGTCGAGTATTGATTCAGCAGGGATTTTGCCTCTGACAGGGTCGCCTTGCCCCGATACTCCACATAGACGATGCCCTGCCCGGGTAGGATCCTGTAACTTCCTGGCATACTCTGCCGAACCTCGTTCTTCACATTGGTCGGGCCTCGCATCCATTCTGCAAGGTCCGGAGCAAACAATAACCTATATCTCAAATAAAAGAAGGGGCTTCCCCAGAGGAGGAAGCCCCTTTGCCCGTTTTTGGTCACCGGCCCCGATGTTCGGGGGGCCAAGGCGCGTCAGATCAGGCGCACCTGCGTGCCCACTTCGCAAAGCTCGAACAGCTCCGCGATCTTTTCATTGTAAAGGCCGATGCAGCCGTCCGAAGACTTGCGCCCGATCTTGCGGGTGTCGTGGGTGCCGTGGATCAGATAGGCGGGCCAGCCCAGATACATCGCATGGGTGCCCAGCGGGTTCTTGGGGTCGCCCGCGCCGATCGGGACCCAGTCGGGGTAGCGCTCCATCTGGCTGGGCGTCGGCGTCCAGGTCGGGCCGATTTTCTTGCGCACGATCTCGGTATAGCCGCGTTTGGTCAACTCGTCCGTGCGCGGCACCGAGGTCGGATACAAACGGTAGTCGGTGCCGGTCTTGTCCCAGAAATGCAGGGCGCGCGATTGGGTATCGACGACGATGGTGCCGACCCCCAGCGTTTCGAAATGGTCGCGCCAGTCCATGCGCCGGAACGACGACATGTTGTGGCGGACGATCTCCTGAACGGTCTCGTCGTTCGCGCCGACGATGGTGCCTTGGGTGTCCTGGGCCCGGAGGATTGCCGGCGCCGCGAAGGGCAAAGCCGACACCGCGGCGAGAAGGCCGCGACGGGTCATCTTGCGATCGGTCATGAGTGCCTGTCCCACTTGAATGACATGGTTGACGGCCTTCAGAGGGCCGCGTTCTGGCGCCACATCAAGCGCAATCCCGCGCCGCGATCAATGCACGGTGCCGTGAATGGGCGTGCACTGGGACCTTGCTGCATCGCTCATGAGCAGAATTCTGCCACCGAGGTCCGCGTGCTTGGCCCGGGTGAAAAGCAAGACAGGCGCCGGGGCGCCTGTCTTTGTGTTCAAAGAAGGTCCATGCCTCAGTCCATCGCCTTGAAGGCGAACTCGCCGCCTTCCTTGATGCCCGAGAACCAGCGCGCCGTGACGGTCTTGGTCCGGGTGTAGAAGCGGAAGGCGTCGGGGCCGTATTGGTTGAGGTCGCCGAAGGCCGACTTCTTCCAGCCGCCGAAGGTGAAATAGGACAGGGGCACCGGGATCGGGAAGTTGATGCCGACCATGCCGACGTTCACCCGCGAAGCAAAGTCACGGGCGGTGTCGCCGTCCGCCGTGAAGATCGCCGTGCCGTTGCCGTACTGGTTCTTCATCACGAGGTCGAGCGCGTCTTCGTAGCTGTCCTTGCGCACGGTCGAGAGCACCGGACCGAAGATTTCTTCCTTGTAGATGTCCATGTCCTCGGTCACGTCGTCGAAGAGCGTCGGACCGACATAGTAGCCGTTCTCATAGCCCTGCAGCTTGAACCCGCGTCCGTCGGTCACGAGCGTCGCACCCTGATCCACGCCCGAGGAGATGAGCCCCTCGATCCGGGTCTTGGCCTGCTCGGTGATGACGGGGCCGTAGTCCACGTCCTGATCCGACGTATAGGGGCCTACCTTGAGCGCCTCGACGCGCGGGGTCAGCTTTTCGATCAGCTTGTCTGCGGTGTCCTTGCCCACCGGCACCGCCACGGAGATCGCCATGCAGCGTTCGCCCGCCGCGCCAAAGCCCGCACCGACAAGCGCATCGGCCGCCTTGTCGAGGTCTGCATCGGGCATGATGATCATGTGGTTCTTGGCGCCACCGAAGCACTGGGCACGTTTGCCGTTGGTCGCGGCACGGCCATAGATATACTGGGCGATCGGCGTCGAACCCACGAAGCCCACGGCCTGCACGGTTTCATTGTCGAGGATTGCGTCCACCACTTCCTTGTCGCCGTTCACGACCTGAAGCACGCCGTCGGGAAGCCCTGCTTCCTTCAGAAGTTCGGCCAGCATCATCGAAGTAGTCGGCACGCGCTCGGAGGGTTTGAGGATCATCGCGTTGCCCGAGGCGAGGGCCGGGCCCATCTTCCACAGCGGGATCATGGCCGGGAAGTTGAAGGGCGTGATGCCCGCGACGACGCCGAGCGGCTGGCGCATCGAATAAAGGTCGATGCCCGGGCCACCGTCGTTCATGTATTCGCCCTTGAGCAGGTTTGGCGCACCCATGCAGACCTCGATCACCTCGAGGCCGCGCTGCACATCGCCGCGCGCATCGGGGAGCGTCTTGCCGTGCTCGCGCGAAACGGCTTCGGCCAGTTTGTCCATGTCCCGGTTGATGAGGTCGGCGAATTTCATCATGACGCGCGCGCGGCGCTGCGGGTTCGTGGCACCCCAGCCGACCTGGGCGGCGGCTGCACGCTCGACGGCGGCGTCGAGCTCCGCCTTCGTCGACAGATGCACGGAGCCCTGCTTTTCGCCGGTGGCAGGGTTGAAGATGTCTTGCGATCGGCCAGACGTGCTCTTCGCCGCTGCGCCGTCGATCCAGTTGCCGACTTCGTACATGAGGTGTCCTCCTGATTTCCTTGCGCGGAGAATATCCTTGCAAAATTGCTTAGGAAAGGGTGACTTCCTCAAAACGTTTTGCAGTATTGCAAAGGTGGCGCGTTCAAATCCGGGCCGAAGGAGAGGTGACGATGGACTGGGACGATCTTCGCGTGTTCCTGGCCGTGGCCCGGGGCGAAAGCCTCTCGGCGGCGGGACGGGTGCTGCGCCTCGATCCGGCGACGGTGGGTCGGCGCATTTCGCGGCTCGAGGAAGACACCGGCGCGCCGCTCTTTGCCCGCTCGCCGCAGGGCTACGGTCTCACCGACGCAGGCGCGCGTCTACTGGTCCATGCGGAAGAGGCGGAGCAGGCGGTGACCCGCGGCACCGAGGCGCTTGCCGGGACCACCGGGGGGCTGTCGGGGCAGATCAGGATCGGCGCACCGGACGGCTGCGCGAATTTCCTGCTGCCGCAGGTCTGTGCCGCCATCGCCCGCGAACATCCGGAAATCGAGCTTCAGATCGTTGCGCTGCCGCGCGTCATCAACCTGTCAAAGCGCGAGGCGGATCTGGCCATAGCGGTGTCGCCGCCAGCGACCGGGCGGCTCACCGTGCAGAAGATCAGCGACTATCGCCTGCATCTCGTGGGGGAAGCCGACTACCTGGATCGCCACGACGCGATTTCCGAGGTTGCCGATATCGCCCGGCACCCGGTCGTCGGCTATATCCCCGACATGATCTTCGACAAGGAACTGGACTACCTGTCCGAGCTCAGCGCCGAGAGGATCACGCTCGCCTCGAACTCCGTCTCGGTCCAACTCGGTTTCCTGCGCGAGGGCGCGGGGCTGGGGATCGCGCATGATTTCGCGCTGCCCTTCGCGCCGAACCTGCGCAAGATCCTGACTGACCGGATATCGCTCACCCGGACCTTCTATCTCGTCCGTCATGCGGGCGACGCGCGGATCGAGCGCATGGCGCGGGTGGGGGAGCTTCTGCTCGGCGGATTGCGCGCCGAGGTGGCACGACTCGAAGCGCTCACTTGACAAAATGTCGCACGCATTTGAGGGTGTTAGGACGCGGGGAGGACCGCTGCGCCGCTACGGGAGGAGCCGATCATGCTAGTCAGCCACATTCTCAGGGACAAACCGACTCAGGGCGTTCTGACGGTGTCGAAGGCGACCAGCGTGTCGGAGGCTGCGGCGATCCTTTCCCGCGAGAAGATCGGGGCCCTCATGGTCTCGGAAGACGGCACCACGCCGGACGGCATCCTGTCGGAACGCGACATCGTGCGCGAACTGGGGGTGCGCGGTCCCGCGGTCCTTTCCGAACCGGTGGAGTCGATCATGACCGCCAAGGTCCGGGGCTGCGCCCCAGGAGACCGGGCGATCCTGGTCCTGCAGATCATGACCGACGGACGGTTTCGCCACATGCCGGTGCTCGAGGATGGCAAGATGATCGGTCTCGTGTCCATCGGTGACGTCGTGAAGGCGCGGCTCGAGGAGCTCGCCAATCAGGCAGAGAGCATGAAGTCGCTCATCATGGGCTACTGAACCGCCAATATCAGGTATCTGCAAAGTTCGTTTCTGCATGTGCGAAACGGCTTGCATTGAACCGGGTAATAATGTTGCGTGAGCCCCCAAAAGGGGAGGGACGAAGATGCGCGTTGCACTTTATCCGGGAACGTTCGACCCGATCACGATCGGGCACATCGACATCATCAAACGCGCCTGCGTGCTGGTCGACCGGCTGGTGATCGGCGTGGCCATCAACCGCGACAAGGGACCGATGTTCACGCTCGAGGAGCGCGTCGCCATGGTCGAGGCGGAATGCGCGAAACTGACCGAGGTGACGGGGACCGAGATCGTCGCGCATCCTTTCGAGAACCTCCTCATCCATGCGGCCAAGGACGTGGGCGCCACGATGATCGTGCGCGGTCTGCGGGCCGTGACCGATTTCGAATACGAGTATCAGATGGTCGGGATGAACCGGGCGATGGACGACACGGTCGAAACCGTCTTCCTCATGGCCGACCTTAAGCATCAGGCGATTGCCTCGAAACTGGTCAAGGAAATCGCGCGGCTGGATGGCGACGTCACCAAGTTCGTGACGCCCGAGGTCAAGGCCAGTCTCTACCAGAAGCTCGGCCGCAGCTGAGGCGACGGGCTGGCACGCCTGAGCGGGGTCAGTCGCCTAGAAGCCCGGGAGCGCCCCCATCGCGGCAAGCGCGCGCACGATGGCGTCCACGGCGACGGCGGCGAGGATCATGCCCATCACCCGGCTGATCACGGCCGCACCCGTCTGTCCGATGACGCGGTGGATGGGGCCTGCGAGCAAGAGGATCGCGAGCGTGATGAGCAGCACCACGGCCATGAGCGCCGAAGTCATCACCTGGTGGGCCACGGCGAAACGGTCGTTGTCGGTCAGGATCACGACCGCGAGCATCGCCCCGGGCGAGGCGATCGAGGGCATGGCGATGGGGAAGACGGCCGCGTTCTTGGCGGCCTCCGCCTCGCTGATCTCGTTTTCGGGTTTCGAGGGTCCGAAGATCATGGTCAGGGCGAAGAGGAACAGCACGACGCCGCCCGCGATCTGGAACGAGCGCAGGTCCACGCCGAGCGCATCCAGAACCACCTGTCCCAAGAGGATGAAGGCAAGAAGCACGGCGAAGGCCACCGCAATCGCGCGGAAGGCCACGGCGCGGCGCGACTTGGGCGTCATGCGCGCGGTCACGGCAAGGAACACCGGAAGGGTCCCGATCGGGTCGATCACGACCCAGAGGGTGATGAATTCCTGCAGGATAAGGGAAAAGCTGGGCAAGGGCGTCTCGTGGTCGGAGAGTCTGTTCGCGCTTTCCGACTAGACGGTTGGGCCCATGGCGGCAAGGGGGCCGGTTCGCTCAGGCGGTCACATCGCCGGGCGTCGGGGTGCTCACGACCAGTCGCGGGGCGAGATCCTCGGCCACCGCCTCGACCGTGCGCACCACGGCGTCGACATGGTTGGTGACGAGCATGTGGCCCGCGCCCTCGATCAACTCGAGGTGCATGTGCGGATAGCGCGCGGCCATGTCGATGCCCTGTTCCACATGGTCGAGGATGCGATCCTCGGTGCCGTAGAGGATCCGCACCGGCATCTTGAGCTCGTCGTAGCGCTCAGCCTGCGCGTGAATGGTCTCGCCGACGGCGCAGTAATCGCGCGAGGTATTGAGAAAGCTCTTCGGGCGCAGGGACAGGAGCCCGCCGCCATCACGCGTGTAGTTCGTGGGCACCGGGTCCGGGCCGAAAATCTCGGTCCTTGTCACGTCCTGGTTCTTCACCATCGCAGGCACGGCAAGCGTGCGGGCCAGAAAACGCCGCAGGCGCGGGTTCTTCACACCGAGGGCCGCGAAGGCGGTCGACGACTTCGACGACGCCCGCAGAAGGGGCGCGATAAGCGCGAGGCCTGCGACCTTCTCGGGTGCCCGGAGCGCCAGTTGCGCGGCGATGGCACCGCCGAGCGAATGGCCGACCACGATGGGCTTTTGCAGGTTCAGCCGGTCGATCACCTCTTCCATGTATCCCGCCTGCGCCTCGATGGTGGCCGACATCTCCTCGGGCCGGTCGGAATACCCCATGCCGGGCCGGTCCACCGCAATCACCCGGAACTGTCGGCCAAGCGCCGAGGTCAGCGCGAGAGTCATGGTGCGCAGTTGCCCGCCCAGCCCGTGGATCAGCAGCACGGGGCGGCCCGTGCCGATATCGGTGAAATGAAGGCGACCCGTGGAAATCTGGACATACTGTCCCTGTGGGGGCACGGCGGCCTCGACCTGTTGCGCCATGATCCGCGTCTTCTTGGCCTGCGACAGGAGATAGAGCGCCACCGCGAGCAAGGCGATGACGACAAGGCCGGCAACGGCGGACAGGGTGGCGATCATGGGGGTCCTCTTTTCTGAAGCCCGAGCGTAACGAAAACGCCCCGGCCATGGAAAGCCGGGGCGTCGCGTCAGTGGTTCGTTTCGGCGGGGGATCGCCGGTGGCGTCAGAGATGTCTGCCGATCTCCGCCGCCGTGTCGAGCATGCGGTTCGAAAAGCCCCATTCGTTGTCGTACCAGGTCAGGATGCGGACGAAATTGCCGTCCATCACCTTGGTCTGGTCCGTCGCGAAGGTGGAGGAGTTCGGGTTGTGGTTGAAATCCGTCGACACGAGCGGCTTGTCGGTAAAGCCGAGGATGCCCTTGAAGGTGCTGTTCGCGGCCGCCCGGATCGCCTCGTTGATCTCCTCGACCGTGACGTCGCGTGCGGCTTCGAAGGTCAGGTCGACGCAGGAGACGTTGGGCGTCGGCACCCGGATCGCGACGCCGTCGAGTTTCCCCTTGAGTTCGGGGAGGACGAGACCCACGGCCTTGGCCGCGCCGGTCGAGGTGGGGATCATGTTCATCGCGGCGGCCCGGGCGCGGTAGAGGTCCTTGTGGTAGGTGTCGAGCGTAGGCTGGTCGCCGGTGTAGCTGTGGATCGTCGTCATCAGGCCGCGCTTGATTCCGAAGGTGTCGTTGAGCACCTTGGCCACAGGCGCGAGGCAGTTCGTCGTGCAGGAGGCGTTCGAGACATGCACGTCCGCCGAGGTCAGCGTGTCGTGGTTGACGCCATAGACGATGGTCTTGTCGGCACCCGCCGAAGGGGCCGAGACGAGCACGCGCGATGCGCCGTTCTCAAGATGCACGGTCGCCTTGTCGCCGGTGAAGATGCCGGTGCATTCCATGACGACGTCGACGTCGCCCCAAGGCAGTTCCCGGGGATCACGGATTGCCGTGACCTCGATCGGCCCGAGGCCCGCGTCGATGGACGTGCCCTTCACGGTCACTTCGTTCTTGAGCCGGCCATGCACCGAGTCGAATTCGAGGAGATGGGCGTTGGTCTCTACCGACCCCAGATCATTGATCGCGACGACTTCGAGATCCGTGCGGCCCTGTTCGATGAGCGCACGCAGTACGTTGCGGCCGATCCGGCCAAATCCATTGATGGCGACTTTGGTGGTCATGGGAGGCTCCCGTAGCTTTGGAGGTTCATCGCTGTCTGGCGTCACAGTGGGACGGCGGGTCTTGCGTTATCGCTAACATCGACAGATCGGCGCGAAGGTCAAGGGGGCGCAGGCAGTTTCGCCCGTATTTTCAGCGCCAGAAGGCGATCCAGTCGAGGAGGTCGTACAATTTCTTGGCAAGAAACAAGGTCGCCGCTCCCTCGTTCAGGATGAGGTCGCCCGCGAAGGCCAGCGCGACCACGAGAAACAGGATTAGGGCGACACGGTTCGTCATGAGGCCTTGTGGCTCAGGGGTCTGGGCGCGGCAAGGGGTTTTGCGTCGCATCCGGTTCCTGCGCTCCCCGCAAAGGGGAAGGCCTGGAACACGAAAACCCCCGACGCGGGCGCCGGGGGACGGTGTTCTGTGAGGCTGTGGATCCTCCTCAGAGGCGGCCCATCGCCGCGGCCACGTCGGCCATGCGCGCCGAGAAGCCCCATTCGTTGTCATACCAAGCCAGCACGCGGACGGTGCGGCCGACGACGCGGGTCTGGTCAGGCGCGAAGATCGAGGAATACTCGGTGTGGTTGAAGTCGATCGACACCTTCGGCTCGGGATCGTAGGCAAGGACCTTTTTCATGTTGCCGGCGGCCGCTTCGCGCACGACTTCGTTCACGTCGTCCACGGTCACGTCCTTGCCCGCCTCGAAGGTCAGGTCGATGCAGGAGACATTTGGCGTGGGCACGCGCAGCGCGGTGCCGTCGAGCTTGCCCGCTAGTTCCGGGAGCACTTCGCCGAGCGCCTTGGCCGCGCCGGTCGTGGTCGGGATCATCGCCATGGCAGCGGCGCGGGCGCGGTAGAGGTCCGAGTGGCGGCGATCGAGCGTCGGCTGGTCGCCGGTATAGCTGTGGATCGTGGTCATCACGCCGCGCTCGATCCCGATGGCGTCGTTGAGCACTTTGGCCAGCGGGGCGAGGCCGTTCGTCGTGCAGGACCCGTTCGAGATCATGTAGTCGGACGAAGCCAGAAGTTCGTCGTTCACGCCGAAGACGATGGTCTTTTGCACGTTCTTGGCGGGGGCCGAGATCAGCACCTTCTTGGCACCGCGCGCGATATGAGCTTTCGCCTTCTCGCCATCGTTGAAATTGCCGGTGCATTCGAGCACGACATCGCAACCGGACCAGTCGAGTTCGTCCATGTCGTAGGTCGACATCATCTCCATCGGGCCGCGACCGATGTCCATGGTGTTGCCGGCGACGCGGATTTCATCGGGATAGCGGCCATGGACGCTGTCGTATTTGAGAAGATGCGCGGCGGTGTCGAGCGGACCGGTCGCGTTGACCTTGACCACCTGGATGTCGTTGCGGCCCGACTGCGCGATATGAGAAAGCGTGCAGCGCCCGATGCGTCCGAAGCCGTTGATGCCGACGGTGACCGTCATGTCATGTTCCCTCTCGAAATGCGTCATACCCTGCGCAGACCTCGCGCCTTGGTTTGACGCAGATATACAGAGGACGGTCGCGCCCGGCCACCGAAATTCCTGTTATTCGGCAATATGTTAGCGAAAACATGCCTGTCGGATATGGTGTTAGCGGGACCGTTATCGCAAACGGATCGCGTCGACGGTGTGCGATTGCATGCCGCCAGCCGCGCGCGCCGCCGGAACCTTTCGAGGGATTCGCGACTTGCGGTTGAAGGCGGGTGGATTACCTTGTGCCGAGGACAAAGGGGACAGCATGAGCGGACTTCTGGCACTACTGGACGACGTGGCGGGCATCGCCAAGGTGGCTGCAGCATCGGTCGACGACGTGGCGGCGCAGGCGTTCAAGGCGGGGTCGAAGGCCGCGGGCGCCGTGATCGACGATGCCGCTGTCACGCCGAAATACATCACCGGTTTCGACGCGAGCCGCGAACTGCCCATCGTGGGCAAGATCGCGCTGGGGTCCGTGCGAAACAAGCTCCTCATCCTTTTGCCGCTCGGCCTGATCCTCGCGAATTTCGCGCCCTGGGCGATCACCCCGCTCTTGATGATCGGTGGCTCTTATCTGTGTTTCGAAGGCGCCGAAAAAGTCTGGCACGCGCTCTTCCCGCATGAGCATGTCGTGCACGATCCCAAGGTCCACGAAAACCCGGACCCGAGCCATCTGGAGGAACAGAAGGTCTCGGGCGCAATCAAGACCGATTTCATCCTGTCTGCCGAGATCATGACCATCGCGCTCGCCGCCATCCCCGAAAGCAACATCTGGACCGAGGCTGCGGTGCTCGCGGTCGTCGCCATCGGGATCACGGTCGCGGTCTATGGCTCGGTCGCGCTCATCGTGAAGGCCGACGACCTCGGGCTCGCCATGGCGGCGCGGGGGCGGCTCGGGGCCACCCGGGCCTTCGGGCGCTGGCTCGTCAAGGCGATGCCCGTCTTCATGCGGATCCTGACGACGGTCGGCACGGCCGCGATGCTCTGGGTCGGCGGCAACATCGTCATCCATGGCCTGCACGACCTGGGCTGGCATCCGATCTACGAGTTCATTCACCACATGGCCGACCTCGCCGGCGAGGCCGTCGGCGAAGGGTTCGCGCCAGTGGCGAGCTGGGTGGTCACGGCCTTCATGGACGGCGTGCTCGGGCTTGTCTGGGGGCTCGTGCTGATCCCGGTGGCGACGTGGATCATCGGGCCCGCGATCGCTGCCGTGACTGGCAAGAAGACCGAAGCCGGAGCACATTGACCCGGCGCACATTGACCCTGTGCACTTTCATAACGTGCAAGTTCCCGTGAGGGCGACGTTTTGGAGGGCGTGTTCCTCTGGACTTCGCGGCTCTCGCGATGGATGACGACTTCATGAACGCCGCCCGCCATATCCTGCTGGTCGTCATGCTCGTGCTCACGCTCCCCTGGGGCGCGGTTCTGCGCGTGGCCGAGGCCGGTCAGGTGCCCGTGACCCCGGACGCGCAACAGGTCCTGCGCGCCGAGCCGAGCGTGCGCGTGGCGCCGCAACAGGGCCACCGCTGCCGAACGGCAGTGTTCCCGGGCGCGGTCTGCAGCTTCAACGCGCTCTTGCCGGCACAGGCAGACGTGCGGCCTCCCGCGGGGCAGGGTCGGCTGGCCATGACACAGGCCGAGCAGGGCGCGAGCCGCTTTGCTCCATCCCCCGAAATCGGACCACCCCGACCCATTTGATCGCGAACCCGGTGCCTGTCGCACCATTCTCACGATCAAACGGAGCTTTCACATGCTTTCACGCCGCACCTTTGTTGCGGGCGGAGCGCTTGGCCTCGTCGCTGCCTGCGCACGCCCGGAAAACACCAACCCCGAACCCCCGAGGACCCCGCCGCTTCCCGACTTCTATGGGCCGATCTTCGACGAACCCTTTCCCGTGCCCGCCGTGGAAGAAGGGGTGATCGGCCCCGACCTCTGGCGCCAGTCCGTGCCGAACCCCTGGCCGGACAAGCGCCGGGGCACCATCGTCGTCGACCCGGACGCCGCGCTCCTGCATTTCATCGACACGCCCGAGACGGCCACGCGATACGGCGTGTCCGTGGGCGCTGCGGGCTTTGCCTGGGAAGGGACCGCGCGGCTCCAGTTCTGTCGGGACTGGCCACGCTGGAAGGTGCCCGACGCGATGATCGAGCGGAAACCTGAGCTGGCGGAGTATTCTTGGCGTTTGGGCGGAATGGATCCGGGGCCGGGCAATCCGATGGGCGCGCGGGCGCTCTATCTCTTCAAGGATGGCGTCGATACGCTCTATCGCATCCATGGCAATGCCTCTGCACGGGAGCTGGGCAAACCCGTGTCGTCAGGCTGTATCCGGATGCTCGATCAGGACGTTATCCATCTTCACGACAAGGCCGTGCACGGTGCCGATGTCATTGTCTTGCCGTCGCGCGCGCCGGAGACCCTGCGCGTCCTTTAGTCCCGATGGAAGGCGAACGCCCCCGCAGAGCTCTGCGGGGGCGTATAAGCCTCATGAAGGCACGGATCAGCCGATCAGCTTCTTGACCGTGGCTGCGACGTTTTCGGCAGTGATGCCGAACTCTTCGTAAAGCTTCGGGGCCGGGGCCGAGGCACCGAAGCCCTCCATGCCGACGAAGGCCGCTTTCTTTTCGGACCCGCGCTCGCCCAGAAGCCAGCGGTCCCAGCCACCGGCTCGCAGGGCTGCTTCCACACCCACACGGACCGGGCCGGGGGGAAGCACCTTGCGGCGATAGGCGTCATCCTGCTGGGCGAAAAGCTCCATGCAGGGCATGGACACGACGCGCGTGCCGATGCCCTCTTCCTGTAGAAGATCGCGCGCCTTCATGGCGATCTCCACCTCGGAGCCCGTGGCCATGAGGATCGCCTGGCGCTTGCCTTCCGCTTCGGCGAGCACATAGGCGCCCTTGGCGGTGAGGTTCGTGTTCTTGTGCTCGGTGCGCAGCGTCGCGAGGTTCTGCCGGGACAGGGCAAGGCAGGAGGGCGTCGATTTCGAGGTCAGCGCCAGTTCCCAGGCTTCGGCGGTCTCCACCGTGTCACAGGGACGGAAGGTCCAGGTGTTCGGCGTCGCCCGCCAGATCGCGAGATGCTCGACCGGCTGGTGGGTCGGGCCGTCTTCGCCCAGACCGATGGAATCGTGGGTCATCACATAGGTCACGGGAATGCCCATGAGCGAGGACAGACGGATCGCGCCACGAGCGTAATCGGTGAAGGCCATGAAGGTGCCGCCATAAGGGCGGATGCCCCCGTGAAGCACCAGACCGTTCATCGCGGCCGCCATGCCGTGTTCGCGGATGCCGAAGTGGACGTAACGGCCCTTGCGGTTTTTCGGGTCGAAGATGCCCAGATCGCCGGTCAGCGTGTTGTTGGACCCGGTGAGGTCGGCCGAGCCGCCGATGTTTTCCGGCATGATCGGGTTCACGATCTCCAGCACCATTTCCGAGGCCTTCCGGGTCGCGACCTTCGGTTTTTCGTCCGAGATCTGCTTTTTCAGCGCCTTGATCCGGGCCGAGAGCTTCGACGGTGCTTCGAGCGAGAAGACCCGCGACAGTTCCTTCTGGCGCTGGTCGGAGAGGTCGGCCACCCGGCCTTCCCAGGCGCGGCGCGCTTCGACGCCGCGCTCGCCGATCGCTTTCCAGTCCTGCGCCACATTGGCGGGGATCTCGAAGGCGGTGGCGTTCCAGCCGTAAGTTTCGCGCAGTTTCGCGATTTCCTCGTCGCCGAGCGGCGAGCCATGCGCCTTGGCGCTGTCCTGTTTGGACGAACCGAAACCGATGTGGGTCTTGCAGTCGATGAGCGTGGGTTTCTTCGACTTCTTCGCCTCGGTCAGAGCCCGGTCGATGTCCTCGGGGTCATGGCCGTCACAGGCGAGCACGTGCCAGCCTGATGCCTTGAACCGGGCGCGCTGGTCGGTGACGTCGGACATGGAAATCTCGCCGTCGATGGAGATGTTGTTGTTGTCCCACAGGACGATCAGCTTCGCGAGCTTCTGCTTGCCGGCCAGCCCGATGGCCTCCTGGCTGATGCCTTCCATGAGGCAGCCGTCCCCGGCGATCACATAGGTGAAGTGATCCTGCACCTTGGCACCGAAGCGGGCGCGGAGCATTTCTTCGGCCATCGCCATGCCGACGGCCGTGGACAGACCCTGACCCAGCGGGCCGGTCGTCGTTTCGATCCCGGCGGCGTGGCCATATTCCGGGTGCCCGGCGGTCTTGGCGCCCCACTGGCGGAAGTTCTTCACCTCGTCGATCGTCATGTCGGCATAGCCGGTCAGGTGCAAGAGCGCATAGATCAGCATGGACCCGTGCCCGGCAGACAGCACGAACCTGTCCCGGTCCGGCCAGTCGGGGCGGGACGGATCGAACTTCAGGTGTTTCTCGAAGAGCACCGTGGCCACATCCGCCATGCCCATCGGCATCCCCGGATGGCCCGAGTTCGCGGCCTGCACCGCATCTACGGCCAGCATCCGCACGGCGGCGGCCTTCATCCAATGGTCGGGGTGTTGTTCGCGAAGGGCGGGAATGTCCACGGGGCGGTTCCTTTGACGATGATTGCGCAATCGCGGTCTCTCTTATCAGGCTAAGGCCCAAGTTCAAGCGCGACACCCAAGGCCTTGGCCGCAAAGGGGCGACAATCGGCAGGCCCTTGCGCTAATCTGGGGCGAGCGGAGCCTCGCCGCGCGATTCGTCGTGTGGTTGCAGCCGGGCCAAGAACCCGGCATGGTCTTCGCAAGAGGCAACAGACGACGTGATTGGGCAGCAGATCATGACTGACATTTCCGAGCTTCAGGGGCGCCTCTCGGCAGCGCTCGACCGGATCGTGGCGAGTGTCGAGACACTCGGGACCGGCGGCGGCGACACGGCCGAAGCCGACGCGCTCCGGCGCCAGCTTGAGGAAGAACGCATGGCCAATGCCCAGCTCGAGGAGCGGGTGCGGTCGATCCGCGAGAAGCAGGACACGACCCTCGGGCGTTTGTCGGGCGAGGTCGAACGGCTTTCCGCGGCGCTCTCGCGGCAGGAAGAGGTTTCGGCCCGGCTCGCCCGGATCAACGCCGAACTTCGCGCCAACAACGCGGCGCTGCGCGGCGCCATTCAGGACGGGGTGGCCGAGCCGCATCTGGTGAACCGGGCGATGATGTCCGAACTCGAAGCGCTGCGCGCGGCGCAGGGCGCGGATCGGACCGAGCTTGACGGCGTGCTGGATGAGATCGAGGCGATGATCGTTGCCGCAGGACAGGAGAAACAGGATGCCTGACGTCGTGGTGGCTATCGGTGGCCGGGAATTCGAGGTGGCCTGTGCCGAGGGCGAGGAACATTTTCTGAGGTCAGCGGCCGGGATGCTGGATGCCGAAGCCTCCTCCATGATCAGCCAGATCCGGCATTTGACCGAAAGCCGGATGCTCCTGATGGCGGGGCTCATGCTCGCCGACAAGACCGCCGGGCTCGACGACAGCCTCAGAATGGCCGAACGCCGGATTGCCGAGCTCGAGGCGGCGCTGGCCGACGCAAGCACGGGTGCGGCTGCCTCCGAAGCCGTGGTCGATACGCTCTCCGGGCTCGTGTCGCGGGCCGAGGCGATCGCGGCCCATGTGGAAAGCAAGTCAGGCTAGGACGGGTCTCAGGGCCTGAAACGCAAAAAGCGCCCCGCGAGGGGCGCTTTCGTTTGAGGGGTCCGTGACACCTGCTTCAGGCGTTGGCTTCGCGGATCTTCTCGGCGGCATCCTTGTTGTAGGTGATGCCTTCCTGATCGAAAAGCTGGTCCAGCTCACCCGAGAGCGTCATCTCGGTGATGATATCGCAGCCGCCGACGAACTCGCCCTTGACGTAGAGCTGCGGGATCGTCGGCCAGTCGGAGTACTCCTTGATGCCCTGGCGGATCTCGTCGTCGGCCAGAACGTTCACGTCCTTGAATTCCACCCCCATGAAATTGAGCACGCCCGCCACGCGGGAGGAGAAACCGCATTGCGGCATTTCCTTCGTGCCCTTCATGTAAAGCACGACGTCATTCGAGGTGACGGTCGATTTGATGCTGTCCTGTGCGCTCATCTTCTAGTCCTTTCAGCCCGGTCAGGCGGGCGCTTTCGTGGTCAGGGCGAGCGCGTGAAGGTCGCCGTTCGGCCCGTCCATCTTGCCCTTGAGTGAGGCGTAGACCGCGCGCTGTTGCTGGACGCGGTTCATGCCCCGGAAACTCTCGTCGATCACCTCCGCCGACCAGTGATTGCCGTCTCCGGCAAGGTCGGTGATCGTGATTTTCGCGTTCGGAAAGCTCTCTCGAATGAGGGCTTCGATTTCCGATCCATCCATGGCCATGAGGCGCGGGTCTCCCGTATCTGTTCTGCCTCAAGATGTAGAGGGGGCGGCGGCGGGCTGCAAGGGTGCGCGGGCGCGGCGACCCCCTGCGCGCTCACACGAAATCGCGCAGCCGGGGCAGGAATTGGGCGAGCCGGCCCGGGGCGGTCGATGTCGCGAAGGCGGCGAGACTGTCTTCGGTCCATTTCTCCTCGGGCGCGTAGAGCTCGAGCAGGATTTCCCGCTCTTCCTCGTAGCTGTCGGGCAGATCGAGATTTTCGGCGGCGAGAAGCAGTTCGATCCCGTCATGGATCCGGCGCATGGTGGCAAAAGCCTCTAGCATCGGCCCGGTGATGGCGGGGGTGGCGCGCCATGTGTCGCCGTCGAAGACCTCTTGCGTCACGCGCTGACCCGCGCCGCGGCATTCATAGCGCACGCAGCCGGGAAATCCGGCGTCCTCCAGATAATTGTAGTGCTGGCAGGCGAGGTTCTCGTCGAGATTGGGGCAGGGCAGCCCCGCGGGCTTGTCGAAAGCGAAGTCCGGACCTTCGTCGAAGGCCAGCGCGATACAGCATAGCGCCGCGCAGGATTGGCAGTCGGATTCCAGTTCGGGAATATGGGGCATAGGGACCTCGTGGCGGGAGCCTCGTGTCACGGTGGTAGGAGTATTTGGGGAAAGATGAAAGGGGCGGGCGGGGTTGCCCGCCCTACACCCGTGGATTGGCCTCAGGCGGCTTTCTCGGCGAAGGACGCGCGATAGATCGCGGCGAGATCAGCGAGCGGCGCTTCGGAGCCGCCCAGTTTCACCGTAGAGCCGGTGAACTTTCCGACCGTCGCGATGGTGACGCCTGCTTGACCGGCGGCGACCATGAGCGCCTCGGCCTGGTCCATGTCGCAGGCGACGAGGTAGCGCGCCTGATCCTCGCCAAAGAGCGTCGGCGTGTCGGCCGCGTCAAGCGAGACGCCAACGCCCGCGGCTTCCGCCATCTCGAAGGCGGCGAGGGCGAGGCCGCCGTCCGACAGATCGGTGCAGGCGGCGATGTTGGCGCCGTTCGCGCGGATGAAGTCGCCGTTGAGCTTCTCGGCCGCAAGGTCCACATGGGGCGCATCACCGTCTTCGCGATTGAAGACCTCGGCGAGGAGGGCGGACTGGCCGAGGTGGCCGGTGGTCTCGCCGATCACGAGCGCGACATGGCCTTCACGTGCAAGCCCGCCGATCAGGTCGGCCTCGAGGTTCTTCAGAAGCCCGATCGCGCCGATGGTGGGGGTGGGCAGGATGCCCTTGCCGTCGGTTTCGTTGTAGAGCGACACGTTGCCCGAGACGATGGGCATGTCGAGCGCCGCGACGGCCTCGCCGATGCCTTTCAGCGCACCCACGAACTGGCCCATGATCTCGGGCTTCTCGGGGTTGCCGAAGTTCAGGTTGTCCGTGGTTGCGAGCGGCAGCGCGCCCACGGCGGTGAGGTTGCGATAAGCTTCAGCCACGGCCTGTTTCCCGCCCTCGACCGGGTTGGCCTTCACATAGCGGGGCGTCACGTCGGAGGTAAACGCAATCGCCTTGTCGGTGCCGTGCACCCGCACGATCCCGGCACCCAGACCCGGACGGCGCACGGTATCGGCCATGACCATGTGGTCATACTGTTCGTAGACCCACTGTTTCGCGGCGTAGTTGGGAGATGAGATGAGGCCCTTCAGACCGTCAATGGCGTCGATCTGGGGCACGTCGGCCAGCGGCGCGGCATCCGGTGTCTCCACCCAGGGGCGGTCGTATTCCGGCGCATTACCCGACAACGCGCGCAGCGGCAGGTCGGCCTTGCACGCGCCGCCGTGCATGATGAGGAAGCGGTCCTCGGGGATCGTCTCGCCCACGATGGCGAAATCGAGGTCCCATTTTTCGAACACGGCGCGGGCCTCGGCCTCTTTCTCCGGGTTCAACACCATGAGCATGCGTTCCTGAGATTCGGAGAGCATCATCTCGTAGGCGGTCATATTGGCTTCGCGCTGCGGCACGTCGTCGAGGTTGAGGCGGATGCCCAACTCGCCCTTGTCGCCCATTTCCACGGCGGAACAGGTAAGCCCGGCGGCCCCCATGTCCTGAATGGAGATCACCGCGCCGGTCTTCATCAGTTCGAGCGTGGCTTCCATCAGGCGCTTTTCGGTGAAGGGGTCGCCGACCTGAACGGTGGGGCGTTTTTCCTCGATGGTGTCGTCGAACTCGGCCGAGGCCATCGTGGCCCCGCCGACGCCGTCACGCCCGGTCTTTGCGCCAAGATAGACCACCGGCATGCCCACGCCCGAGGCGGCCGAGTAGAAGATCTTGTCCGCATCCGCGAGACCCGCGGCGAAGGCGTTCACGAGGCAGTTGCCGTTGTAGGCGGCATGAAAGCGCACTTCGCCGCCGACATTAGGCACGCCAAAACAGTTGCCGTAGCCGCCGATGCCCTCAACCACACCATGAACGAGGCGCTTGGTCTTGGGGTGATCGACCTCGCCGAAGGACAGCGAGTTCATTGCCGCGATGGGCCGCGCGCCCATGGTGAAGACGTCGCGCAGGATGCCGCCCACACCCGTCGCGGCCCCCTGATAGGGTTCGATGTAGGAGGGGTGGTTGTGGCTCTCCATCTTGAAGACGATGGCCTGACCGTCACCGATGTCTACGACGCCCGCGTTCTCGCCGGGGCCGCAGATGACCTGCGGGCCGGTGGTGGGCAGGGTGCGCAGCCATTTCTTGGAGGACTTGTAGGAACAATGCTCGTTCCACATGGCCGAAAAGATGCCCAGTTCGGTGAAGTTCGGCGCCCGGTTCAGGATGCGCAGGATATTGGCGTATTCGTCGGGCTTGATCCCGTGGGCCGCAATCAGGTCTTCGGTGATCTCGGGCTCTTGCATTGCCAACTCCCCATGGTGCGCTGTTCGTGCGCGTCATAAGGCACAGGCGCGGGACAGGGAAGTGCTTCGGGGACGGTCCGGGGCGCAACGAGGCAAAAAAGACCGCCCCATGCTTCGCAAAGGCGTGCCAAGCAAGAAAAGGCCGGGCCCAATTCTAAAGGGGAGTGTCCGGCCCAAAAAAAGACCGGGCACTGGGCCCGGCCTAAGTCCAACAGGGAGGTGAAGACAATCGGAGAATGTCTCTACGATCGCCTTCGAAGGGGGATTTATTGCCGCAGTGCTCATGAAACAAGCAGAGTGTGAACAAACCTGCTATGCGCCCTGCGCATGGCACGCGGGGCGCGAGGGTCAGGTGTCGCCCGACTCGTGAAGGTTCTTGCGGTGCTCGAAGATCTCTTCCGTCACGAAGTCGCGGAAGGCCGCGATGCGTTTGGAATGCCGCAATTCTTCGGGATAGGCGAGAAACACCGGGATCTCCCGGCTTTCCGAGGGCGGCAGGACCCGTTCGATGTCGGGGAAATCGGCAAGGATATAGTCCGGCAGCACCCCGATCCCGAGACCGTTCAACGTGGCCTGAAGCACCCCGAAGTAGTTGTTCACGGTCAGGAGCGAGGGAATGTTGTAGGTGAGGAGTTCCTGCGTATAGGTCGAACCGGCGCTGACTTGCGTGGAATTCACGTTCTGGCAGATGAGCCGGTGGTGCGACAGGTCCTCGATCTTCTCGGGTCGACCGCGTGCGTCGAGATAGTCCTTGGAGGCGTAAAGCCGCATGTTCACGCCCATGAGCCGCTTGCGGATCAGGTCAGCCTGTGACGGCTCTTTCAGTCGGATCGCGACATCGGCTTCCCGCATCGGAAGGTCGAGAACCCGTTCCTCGAGCATCAGGTCGATCCGGAGGTCGGGGAACTTCTCGTAAAGCTTGTTGAGCCGCGGTGCGAGCCAGAGTGAGCCGAACCCGGTGGTCGTGGTCACGCGCAGCTCACCGAAGACCTCTTCCTTCGAATCGCGGATCCGGGCTTCGGCGGCGTCGAGACGCTGCGCCATGGACCGGGTCGCATCGAACAGCAGTTCGCCCTGTTCGGTGAGAATCAGTCCGCGCGCATGGCGGTGGAACAGGGTGGCGTTCAGGCTTTCCTCGAGACCGCGAATCTGGCGGCTCACCGCCGACTGGGACAGGTTGAGGGTGTCACCCGCATGGGTGAGCGACCCGGCATCCGCCACGGCGTGAAATATTCTGAGCTTGTCCCAATCCATCGCGTAACTAACTAGCGGTTGTGAAGCGGTTTGAAGATAGGTTCTTATCCTCAAGTTTCCGTGAAAAGCCAACCGCCTATCGGGCGATCTTGCGTTTTACAGGTCAGTTTTTTTGACCTACCCTCAAGGCACGCGACATGCCAGCTGGGAGGAGCAAGCATATGCGGCAGGAGGTTTCCCTTCACGACCGGTTCGATCTCGACAAGAGCCCGGTGCTCTTGAACGGCACGCAGGCGCTGGTGCGCCTGATGCTCATGCAAAAAGCGCGCGATCGGGCGGCCGGGCTCGATACGGCGGGGCTGGTCACAGGCTACCGTGGCTCGCCGCTCGGTTCGGTCGACATGTGGATGATGCGTGCGGCCAAGGATCTCACGGCGGCGGACGTGGTGTTCCAGCCGGGGCTGAACGAGGATCTGGCGGCCACGGCGCTCTGGGGGTCGCAACAGGCCGAATTGCGCGGTGAGGGCAAGTTCGACGGGGTTTTCGGCCTCTGGTATGGCAAGGGGCCGGGCGTGGACCGGACGGGCGACGTGATGCGGCACGCCAACATGGCTGGATCGTCGCGCCACGGCGGCGTCCTGATGGCCATGGGCGATGACCATACCGGCGAAAGCTCGACCGTGTTGCATCAGTCCGACTGGGCGATGGTCGATGCCTATATGCCGGTCCTGTCGCCCGCAGGGGTGCAGGAAATTCTCGATCTCGGGATTTATGGCTACGGCCTGTCGCGCTTCGCCGGTGTCTGGGCGGGGCTCAAGCTCATGAAGGACACGGTCGAGGCGACCTCCGTGGTGGACGGGCGGTTCGACCGCATGAACCTGATCACGCCGGAGTTCGACATGCCCGACGGTGGGCTCAATATCCGGCTGGCGGACGACCGCATCCCGCAGGAAGCGCGGATGATCGACTACAAGCGTTTCGCTGCCGAGGCCTATGCGCGCGCGAACCGGATCGACCGGCGGATGTGGGGAAAGCCGGGGGCTAAGATCGGGCTTGTCGCGGCCGGCAAGAACTGGCTCGACCTGATCCACGCGCTGACGCTTCTGGGCATCGACGATCGCGAGGCCGAGCGGCTGGGGATCACGACCTACAAGGTGGCGCAGACATGGCCACTGGACATGGAGAGCTTCCACGAATTCGCGGAAGGCCTCGATCTGATCATCGTGGTCGAAGAGAAGCGCAAGCTGATCGAAGTCCAGATCAAGGAAGCCATCTTCGACGACCGCCGCGGTCGGCGCGTCTATGGCTGGCACAAGGGCGATTCCTGGGAAAACGGCCGTAAGCTCGAGCTCTTCCCGACCCGCTATGCCCTGGACCCGACCTTCATCGCGCAACGGCTGGGCGAGATCTTCATCGAGGAAGGCCGCGACACCGAGGCGATCCGCGCGGGGCTGTCCCAGATCGACGCCGCGAAAAAGGCCGACAATGCCGAACCCATCGCGGCACGGCTGCCCTATTTTTGCTCCGGTTGCCCGCACAATACCTCGACCCGACTGCCGGAAGGCAGCCGGGCCTATGCCGGCATCGGCTGTCACTACATGGTGCAGTGGATGGACCGCTCGACCGTGGGTTTCACCCACATGGGCGGCGAAGGCGTGAACTGGATCGGAGAGGCACCCTTTTCGACCCGCGATCACGTGTTCCAGAACCTGGGCGACGGCACCTATAACCACTCCGGCATTCAGGCGGTGCGCGCGGCGATTGCCGCCGGCACGAACATCACCTTCAAGATCCTTTACAACGACGCCGTGGCGATGACCGGCGGGCAACCGAACGAAGGCGGGCTCGACGCACTGCGCATCGCAAAGGAGATGCTCGCCTCCGGGGTGCGGAAACTGGTCCTCGTCTACGATCCGAAGGAAGACCTGGATATCGACGCCTTCCCGGCCGAGGTCGAACGGCGCACCCGCGACGAGGTCCTGAGGGTCGAGGAAGAACTGCGCGAGATCAAGGGCACGACGGTGCTTCTCTATGTCCAGACCTGTGCCGCCGAGAAACGCCGCCGCCGCAAGCGGGGCCTCTATCCGGACCCGGACCGCCGGGTGCTGATCAACACCGACGTCTGCGAGGGCTGCGGCGACTGCGGGGTGCAGTCGAACTGCGTGTCGATCGTGCCTGTCGAAACCGAGCTGGGCCGCAAGCGTGCCATCGACCAGTCCTCCTGCAACAAGGACTTCTCCTGCCTCAAAGGCTTCTGCCCGAGCTTCGTAACGGTCGAAGGCGGCACACCGCGCAAGAAGGTAGCGGCCGAGTTCGACCTGCCCGACATGCCCGCGCCGCAGTTGCCCGCGATTCAAGGCACCTTCAACACCGTGATCACCGGTGTCGGCGGCACCGGGGTCGTGACGCTTGGCGCGATCATGGCGCAGGCGGCGCATATCGACGGCAAGGGTGCCGGGATGATGGAAATGGCGGGTCTGGCCCAGAAGGGTGGCGCGGTGCTGGTGCATTTGCGGATTGCCGAGGACCCGGCGGATATTTCCGCGATCCGGGTGGCCGTCGGCGAATGCGATGCGCTCATCGGGGGCGAGCTTGTGGTGTCTGCCACGCCGTCGACATTGGGCCTGACCACGACAGGCCGCACGGGCGCAGTGGTGGACAGCCACGAGACGATCACGGGCGACTTCACGCGCAACACCGAGTTCCGCATCCCCGGCGACCGGCTCGCGCTATCCCTCGAAGCGCGGCTCCGGGAACGGCTTACGCTCTTCGACGCGACCGAACTGGCCGAGGCGCTGATGGGCGACTCGATCTTCTCCAACATGATGGTGCTGGGCGCGGCCTGGCAGAACGGGCTCGTGCCGATCAGCCGGGAGGCCCTGCACCGGGCCATCGAGCTCAATGGGCAGGCGCCCGCGCGCAATATCCGCGCCTTCGAGGTCGGGCGCTGGGTCGCCGCCGATCCCGACGCCGCGCATCGCGTCGCCGGATCGAAGGTCGTGGACAAACCCCTGACCCTCAAGGAACGGATTGCCTTTCGGGAGCGCCATCTGACGGCCTATCAGAACGGCAAGCTCGCGAAACGCTACCGCGCGATGATCGACGCGATGCCGCAGGAGCTGCGCGAGGCCGTGGCGCTCGGTTACCACAAGCTTCTGGCCTACAAGGACGAATACGAGGTCGCACGCCTCATGGCCGATACCCGCGCCAAGGCGGAAGCCGCCTTCGAAGGCGATCTCAAGCTTTCGGTTCATCTCGCGCCACCGGTGATGAGCGGTGAAGGGCCCGATGGCCGCCCCGCCAAACGCCAGTTCGGCGAGGGGATTCAGAAGCTCATGTCCAACGTGCTGCCCCGGTTGAAGGTGCTGCGTGGCACCGCGTTTGATCCCTTCGGACGCAGCGAGGACCGGCGCATGGAGCGGGCGCTTATCGCGGAATATGAAGCCGACATGGCGACGCTCCGTGACGGTTGGGCCACGGGCAATCACACGGCGGCCGAGGCCCTGGCTCGTCTGCCGCTCGACATCAGGGGGTTCGGTCCGGTGAAAGCCGCGAATGCCGCGAAGGCCGCGAAACGGCGCGAGGAGCTTCTGGCCGCGTTCAAGGCCGGTGATGCGCCCCTGTCCCGGGCCGCTGAATAACCCGGCGCCCGTCGCGACAAGTGGGCGCATGGCGTAGACATTCGTGATATCGCATGGGTGTGTCCCGACAGGAGATATGCCCATGCAACCGCCTTTCCTGAAGCCTGCGCCCAAGAAACCCGGTATCTGGCGGCGCACGCCGCCCGCGCTGTTCCCGCCGATTTTCGGACTCTTCGGTCTGGGCGTGGCCTGGCGCCGCGCCGTGGACGCCTGGAACGCACCCTTCGCGATGAGCGAGGTGATATTCGGCGCGGTGACGCTGCTCTATCTCTTCGTGCTCCTTGCCTATGTCGCCAAGGTCCTCCGCCGTCCCGGGGTCGTGGCCGAGGATCTGCGGGTTCTGCCCGGCCGGGCGGGGCTGGCGGCGATGTCGCTCTCGGGGATGCTGATGGCGGGCGGGCTCATCCCGGTGTCCGAGGCGCTCGCCAGTGCGGTACTGGTCGTGGCGATCACGGTGCACGCCCTGTTGCTGGTGCTGGTCATCCGGGCGCTGGTCACCGGGCCGGCCGAGGCGCGGACCGTGACGCCCGTCTGGCACCTGACCTTCGTCGGCTTCATAATCTCGCCCATCGCCGCGGTCCCGCTCGGATGGCTGACCTTTTCCACGGTCGTCTTCTGGGTCACGCTGGCCTTGGCGGTCTTTATCTGGGGCGCGTCCGTCGCGCAGTTCGTCCGGCGCGACGTGCCCGCGCCGCTGCGCCCGCTCCTCGCGATCCATGTGGCCCCGGCGAGCGTGCTCGGGTCGGTGGCGATGCTGCTCGGCTATTCCTATCTGTCGCTGGGTCTCGGCCTTTTCGCGCTGGTCCTTGTCCTGCTTCTGGTCCTGCGTGTCCGGTGGCTGACCGAGGCCGGGTTTTCGCCGCTCTGGGGAGCTTTCACCTTTCCGGCGGCGGCCTTTGCCGCACTCATGCTGCTTCTCGGCGCGGCAGGGATGGGTGAGTTGTTCCGCTATGTCGGTGCGGCGGTGCTCGTCCTCGCGACGATGGGCATTCCGGTCGTCATGTGGAAGGTGATCCAGCTTTGGGCGAAGGGCGTGCTCGCGGTCAAGACCAACGCGGCCGAGGCTTAATCGACCGTCGCCAGCGAGGCTTGCAGTTTCTTCGGAAGGCTCGCGCGGATCGTATCGTAACTCACGCGGATGCGATGCCGGAACTCGTCCTCGGTCGTCGCCCCGAACGGCAGATGCACCCAGGACTTGTGGAAATAGGGCGCACGCTCGGCCACGCCGGCTTCCTTCAGCATGTCGGCGGTTTCCACGTCCGGGCATTTGACCGCCACGCCCAGCCCCATCGCGCCGATGCTCGCGAACATCTTGCCGCCCACCTTCCAGGCGTCATGCCCGCCGCCCCAGGGGTCCGAGACTTCGGCTCCGGGGTAGGTGGCGCAGATTTCGTTGACCAGCTCGCGTGACATGGAGGAACGCTAACACGCTTGGCAGGGGCCGCGAAGCCTGCTATCGACGGGGCATGAAGAAAACCGCAATCATCATTGGCTGCATTACCTGCTGACATCGTCGGCGGGCCGTTCTTCTGTTTCACAACCAGACCGAAGTTGCTAAAGCCCGCCGCGGGAGACGCGTGTGAGGACGAGACATGGTCGAGATCAAGCTGACGAATACCGCCACGCGGAAGAAAGAGGTCTTCGTGCCCCTCGATCCGGAAAACGTGCGCATGTATGTCTGCGGCCCCACGGTTTACGACCGAGCGCATCTTGGCAACGCGCGGCCCGTGGTGGTCTTCGACGTGCTCTACCGGCTCCTGCGGCATGTCTACGGGGCCGAGCACGTCACCTATGCCCGCAATTTCACCGATGTCGACGACAAGATCATGGAACGGGCCGTGCGGGACGAGAAACCCATCGACCAGATCACCGCCGAGACGACGCAGTGGTATCTCGACGACATGGCCGCCATCGGCGCGCTGGAACCGGATCTCATGCCACGGGCGACCGCCCATATCGGCGACATGGTCACGATGATCGGCGACCTGATCGACCAGGGCCATGCCTACGAGGCCGAGGGTCACGTGCTCTTCGCGGTCGAGAGCTATGCCGACTACGGCAAGTTGTCGGGCCGGTCGGTGGACGACATGATCGCAGGCGCACGGGTCGAGGTCGCGCCCTACAAGCGCGATCCGATGGATTTCGTGCTCTGGAAGCCGTCGGACGAGGGGCAACCGGGCTGGGACAGCCCCTGGGGGCGTGGTCGGCCCGGCTGGCATATCGAGTGCTCGGCGATGGCCTATGAGTTGCTCGGGGAGAGCTTCGACATCCACGGCGGCGGCAACGACCTCATGTTCCCCCACCACGAGAACGAGATCGCCCAGTCGAAATGCGCCCACGCGGGGGCTGGGTTCGCACGGTATTGGCTGCACAACGAGATGTTGCAGGTCGAGGGCAAGAAGATGTCCAAGTCGCTGGGCAACTTCTTCACGGTGCGGGATTTGTTGGATCAGGGCGTCCCGGGCGAGGTGATCCGCTTCGTGTTCCTCGGGACGCATTATCGCAAGCCGATGGATTGGACAGCGGAAAAACGGGTCGGTGCTGAGACAAAGATCGAAGGTTTTGTCGAGTTGATAGGGATGTATGGGGACCTCGAGACTGCGAAGACCTTGGAACCAGAACCTGCCCTCATCAACGCTCTCGCAGATGACTTGAACACACACGCGGCGCTCGAGGTCTTGGGCAAGCTAAACGGATCTGGCGATGCAAATCGGCTCGCGCGGAATGTCGTGTTCCTTGGGATTCTGAATTGGGACGCCCTCGCACACCGGGTCTCGGAGTATCGCGAACAAAAGGCTTCATTGGATCGCTATGCGGAGTTGCTTTCCGGGCTCAGGGTTCGCGCAGTGGAAACAAAGGATTTTTCGGAGGTCGACGCCCTGAAAACCGTGCTGACCAATGCCGGTGTCGAGGTGAAGATGTCCAAGGAGGGCGTCGAACTGGTCCCTGGTAAAGGCTTCGACGCAGCTAAGCTGGCGGGTATTTCTTGATGGTTGTGCAGCGAAGAACAGAGGTTCGCGCCCGATCCGAGGGTGGGGGCGATTTCGCCCCCGCCCTGGGGGCGGGTCGGGGGCGAACCGAAACGCAAGCGTTTCGGTGGGAATGCTTCGATGTAACTCTTTTGGATCGCGGGGCTTACCATGCCTGAACGTCTCTACCTATTCGACACCACGCTGCGCGACGGGCAGCAGACGCAGGGCGTGCAGTTCTCGACGCCCGAGAAGATGGCCATTGCCAAATCGCTCGACGCGCTCGGGATCGACTATATCGAGGGCGGCTGGCCGGGAGCCAATCCGACGGACAGCGAGTTCTTCCACCAGCGGCCCGAGACCCGTGCGACCTTCACTGCCTTCGGCATGACCAAGCGGGCCGGGCGCTCGGCAGCCAATGACGATGTGCTGGCGCAGGTGATGAACGCGAACACGCCTGCTGTCTGCCTTGTGGGCAAGACCCATGATTTCCACGTCTCCACGGCCCTCGGGATCACGCTGGAGGAAAACCTCGAGAACATCTCGGCCTCCATCGCCCATATCGTGGCCGAGGGGAAAGAGGCGCTCTTCGATGCCGAACATTTCTTCGACGGCTACAAGGAGAACCCGGATTATGCGTTGTCCTGCGTGAAAGCAGCCCATGACGCCGGCGCGCGCTGGGTCGTGCTCTGCGACACGAACGGCGGCACGCTCCCGCGCGAGGTCGAGGCGATAACGCGGGCGGTCATCGAGGCGGGCATCCCCGGCGATCACCTTGGCATCCATACCCACAACGACACCGGCAACGCCGTGGCCAATTCGCTGGCGGCGGTGGACGCGGGCGCGCGCCAGATCCAGGGCACGCTCAATGGCCTTGGCGAACGCTGCGGCAACGCGAACCTGATCACGCTGATCCCGACGCTTCTGCTCAAGGAGCCTTACCGCACGGCCTTCGAAACCGGGGTGCCGCAGGAGGCGCTGGTGACCTTGACCCGTGTGTCGCGGCAGCTCGATGACATCCTCAATCGCGTGCCCACGAAATCCGCGCCCTATGTCGGCTCGTCGGCCTTCGTGCACAAGGCCGGGCTTCACGCCTCGGCGATCCTCAAAGACCCGACGACATATGAGCACATCGACCCGGTGATCGTGGGCAATGCTCGCGTCGTGCCGATGTCCAACCAGGCCGGGCAGTCGAACCTGCGCGCGCGGCTCGAGGAGGTTGGGATCACGCTCGAGAAGGGCGACGCCCGGATGACCGAGATCCTCGACGAGGTGAAGCGGCTGGAAGACGAGGGCTATGCCTTCGACTCGGCGCAGGCCTCCTTCGAACTGGTCGCGCGGCGCATCCTTGGCACCTTGCCCCATTATTTCGACGTCGAGCGCTACCGCGTCATCACCGAACGCCGCCGCAACGCGATGGGCCGGATCGTGGTGGAGAGCGAGGCCGTTGTCACGACGCGCACCAATGACGGCAAGGAACGCACGGCCTTCTTCAAGAACGAACATGCGCAGGAAATGCAGGACGACGGGCCAGTGAACGCACTCTGGCAGGCGCTGCAATCGGACCTTGGCCCCTACAAGAAGGCGATCAAGGGCGACGTCTTCCTCAAGGACTTCAAGGTCCGGATCACGCAGGGCGGCACCGAAGCCAAGACGCGGGTCATCATCGACTTTCAGGACGCGGCTGAGAACAGTTGGTCGACGGTCGGTGTCTCGGCCAACATCGTCGATGCGAGCTTCGCGGCGCTGCTCGACGCCGTGGTCTGGAAGCTGGTGCGCGACCGCGTGACGCCGGTCTGAGCGGACAGGGGGCAGGGATGTTTGCCAAGGTTCTGATCTTCGCGGGGATTTCGGTCGCGGTGTATTTCGCCATCGCCTTGGGGCTGATCCTGTCGCAACGGCCCGGGACGCTCTCGGGCGAGGGAGGTCTGACTTTCGACGGTATCCTGCGGCAAACGAAGATTGCGCCACTGCCGCAGGGGACTTGGACCGCGCCGGACGGGACGCAGCTGACCTACGCCCATGTGCCGGCACCCTCTCCCGACGCGCCGCTCGTCCTCATGGTACATGGCTCGGGCTGGTATGGCGGGCAGTTCGAGGCACTCGCCCGGTCCTTGGGCGATCTGGCAGAGGTCAAGGCGGTCACGCTGCGCGGTCACGGCAAGGACCCGGCACGGCGCGGCGACGTGGATTACGTCGGCCAGTTCGAGGACGATCTGGCCGCGCTCCTGGCTGAGTCCGACGGGCGCAGGCGCTTCCTGCTTGGTCATTCCTCCGGCGGCGGGCTGGTGGCGCGGTTCGCGGGCGGGAAGCACGGCGCGATGATCGACGGCGCGGTGCTGCTTGCGCCGTTCCTGCAATATGACGCCCCGACAACGCGGCCCAATTCCGGGGGGTGGGCCCATGTCCTGACCCGGCGCATCATCGGACTCACCATGCTGAACACTGTCGGCATTCACGCCCTCGACCATCTGACGGTCATCCAGTTCAACATGCCGCAGGTGGTGCTTGACGGGCCTCTCGGCGGGTACGCCACGACGGCCTACTCCATGCGCTTGAACACAGGCTTCGCGCCGCGGCGGGACTGGAAGGCGGACGTTGCCGCGCTGCCGCCGTTCCTCTTGGTGGCGGGGGCCGAGGATGAGGCGATGGTGGCCGGCGCCTATGAACCTATCTTGTCGGAGGTGACGGACCGAGGCGATTATGTCGTGGTGGAGGGGGCCGGGCATCTCGACATCGTCGACCATCCCGAGACGCGCGCGGCTATCCGGGACTACCTGAAATGAGCGTTCAGGCCTGCGCCGAGATCGTCCATGCGGGCGATCCCGACCGTTTCGCGGCCGCCATGACCGCGCCGGTGCCCGACCGCGAGATCCTGTTTCCGCTCTATGCCTTCAACCTCGAGGTCGCAAAGGCGCCCTGGATGACACAGGAGCCCATCATCGCACAGATGCGGCTCCAGTTCTGGCGCGACGCCCTGGATGAGATCGAGGCGGGCGCCACGCCCCGCGCGCATGAGGTAGTGCAACCGCTGTCCGAGGCGATCCATCGGCGTGACATTCCATTGGGAGCCCTGCGCGGGATGATCGACGCGCGGCTGGCCGACATCTCCCGCGAGCCTTTCACCGACGTGTCGCTCCTCTGGACCTATCTCGAGAAAGGCGCGGGCGGCCTCATGGTTGCAAGTTGCGCGGGTCTGGGCTTTGACACCCGGGACCCCGCGCTGACCTTGGGGCGGGCGCAGGGGCTTGCGAACTTCATCACGGCCTTGCCCGACATGAAGGCGCATGGCTGGTCGCCGGTCGCGCCGGAGGGTCTGTCCCGGATGGCGCAGACGGCCCTCACGGATATCGCGGCGCTGAAGGGCGTAGACTTCGCGACAGCGACCCCGGCCGCCCGCGCGGCCTGGCGCGCGCGCGGGACGCTGACGCGATTCCTGCGTGATCCCGAAGGTCCCCTGGTCGAGAGCGAGTTCGCGCGGCGCAGCAGCCTTGCCTGGAAGGCCCTGCGCGGGACCTGGTAGGTTCGAGGCGGGCTACAGAGGGGCGCTCAGTCCTCGGACGGACGCATCACCAGCCAGATCAACGCGGCCCCTGCAAGCGCGAGGAAAGGCACCATGGCGAGGTTCACCGCCATCCAGCCGTCCTGCGGCGTGCCGCCCGCGCAGTTCATGAGCCCACCCGAGGCGAGCGAGGCGACGGTGACCCCGCCAAAGACGAGCATGTCGTTCATGCCCTGAATCCGGCCCCGCTCATGGGCTTCGTGGGCGCCGGCGAGCATCGTGGTCGCGCCGATGAAACCGAAGTTCCAGCCCACGCCCAGCAGGACGAGCGCAAGGAAGAAGTTCTCGAGCTCCACGCCCTGCATCCCCACGACCCCGGCTGCCGCGAGGATGGCGAGCCCGACCGCCATGATCCGTCGCGTGCCGAAGCGTGCGATCAGGTGGCCGGTGAAGAAGCTCGGGATATACATGGCCAGCACATGGGCCGAGACGACGTCGGCGGCGGTGGATTTCTCGAACCCGCAGCCGACCACCGCGAGGGGAGTCGAGGTCATGACGAGGTTCATGAGCGCGTAGCTGACCATGGCGACGATGATCGCGACCGCAATCGTCGGCGTCGTCAGAAGCTCCCACAGGCTGCGCCCGCGCGGCGCGTCATGCGACGGCACCGGCGGCTTCGGGATATCAAGCGCGAGGAAGAGGAGCGAGCCGATCACGTTCAGCGCGATGATCGCCACATAGGCGCCGAGGAAGGGCACCACCGTCGCGTCCGCCGTCACTTTGACCAGCTGCGGGCCGATGATGGCAGAGGCGAGACCGCCCGCCATGACATAGGAGATCGCCTTGGGCCGGAACGCGTCTGACGCGGTATCGGCGGCGGCGAAGCGGTAGAACCCCTGCGCGCTCATATACATGCCGGTGAAGGCCGAGCCGATGATGAAGACGGTAAAGCTGCCCAGGGCCAGCCCATAGGCGGCGATGCCCGCGCCGACCGTGCCGCCGAGCGTGCCGGTCCAGAAACCGACGCGGCGGCCGAAGCGTTGCATGATCCAGCTCATCGGATTGGCCGAGAGCATCGACACCAGAACGATGGCCGAGATCGCGAGCGTCGCGAAACAGGGGTTGGGCGCAAGCGACTGGCCCGCAAGGCCGCCGATCGTGAAGATCATCGGCATCTGGGCGCCAAGCAGCGCCTGCGCGAGCACGAGGATCGCGACATTGCGTTTCGCGCGGGAGTCGTCGGCCGGGGTGAGGATCGCGTCAGTCATGCAAGATCGCTTATATGTTCAGAGCGCCCGGGAAAAGGGGTCATGGTATGAGATGGGCGAAGGACCCGGCGACCCGCCCCTCGATCAGGCCCATGGGATCGAGCGCTTCGCCAAGAGCGTCGGTCGCATCGAAGAGCGGCGTGCCTTGGGCGCTGATCGTGGTGGCATAGTGGAATTCATGCGCCTTGTGGCGACCGGGCAGGCCGGGCCAGTGGCTTGTCAGGTTTCGATAGCCCAGATGGAGCTTGCGCGTCTCGAAGGAGGTGGAGAGCCCCAGAAGCCCGGCCATGCGGTGTCGGGTGCCTGCGGCATCGGTGAGCCATTCGCCCAGCACCATGTAGCCGCCGCACTCGCCATAGATGTCGGCCTCGGTCGCGGCCTCCCGGAGCGATGAGAGGAAGCGCGTGTTGGCCGCGATCCGGCCTGCGTGAAGCTCAGGATAACCGCCGGGAAGGTAGACGAAGTCCGCATCGGGCACCGCCTCGTCGGCAAGCGGGGAAAACGGCAGGAGCGTCGCGCCCTCCGCCACCCAGGCGGCGCGCTGGTGCGGATAGGAGAAGGAAAACGCCGTGTCGCGCGCAATGGCGATGCGTCGCGGTCTGGGCTGGACCGGCCCCGGCGCAACCGAGGCGACGGGCCGGGCGAGAGCGACGAGCGCGTCGAGGTCGATCCCGGCGGCCACAAGGTCGGCGGCACTGTCCAGAAACGTCGCGATGTCCGGGTGTTCGCCGGCCTGCACGAGGCCCAGGTGGCGGTCCGGGAGCGCAAGTGCCGCGTCGCGGTAGAGCGTGCCAAGCACCGGGAGCCCCAGGGGGCCAAGCGCGCGGCGCAGCATGGCCTCGTGACGGGCACTGCCGACCCGGTTCAGGATCACCCCGGCCACGCGGACCTCCGGATCGTGGGTCGCGAAGCCGCGCACCACGGCGGCGACCGATTGGGACATCCGGGCCGCATCGACCACGAGGATCACCGGAAGGTCGAGGATCCGGGCGAGGTCTGCCGTCGCCCCGTCGCCATCCGGTGCCCCGTCGAACAATCCCATCGCGCCTTCCACGATCAGAAGCCCGTCACCATGGGCGAGGCTGCGGATCTGGCGTTTCGTCATGGCCCAGGCATCGAGGTTCACCGAGGGTTGCCCGGAGGCGGCCTCGTGAAACCGGGGGTCGATGTAGTCGGGTCCGAATTTCGCACCGCGCACCGGCGCCCCCTGACGCGACAGCGCGCGCAGAATCCCAAGGTTGAGCGTCGTCTTGCCGCTTCCCGAGGCGGGTGCGGCGAGGATCAGGCCCCGGTTCGTCGCGGAGAGGGTCATCCCTCTTCCGCCGGACGGCCAATTCGCAGGGGGTCGAGGTCCCTCGGTGCGCGTCCCATGGCAAGGGACTGCCAGTCGAGCGCCTGCCGCAGAAGCGCGGCGCGCCCGATGCAGATGACCGCCGGCGCCGCGAGATGGGCCTTCTCGGCATCCAGCGACGCTTGGGCGAGGGTGGTTTCGAGCACCTGTTGTTCGGGCAGCGTGGCATGGGCCACGATGGCGACCGGTTCATCGCCTGCGCGCCCGGCGGCCATGATGTCCGCGCAGATCTCGGCAAGGTTCGACATGCCCATGTAGATCACGATCACCTGCGACCCGCGCGCGACCGAGGCCCAATCGACTCGAGTTGTCGCACCCGAACGGTCGTGCCCCGTCACGAAGGTGACGGCCTGATTGACGTCGCGATGCGTGACGGGGATGCCCGCATAGGCCAGCCCGCCGATGCCCGCCGTGATGCCCGGAATGATGCGGATCGGAACTCCGTGCTGAACAAGGGTCTGGCCTTCTTCGCCGCCGCGCCCGAAGACGAAGGGATCGCCCCCCTTCAGGCGCAAGACCCGCTTGCCCGCGCGGGCGAGGTCGACCAGCTGAAGCGAAATGTCGCGCTGTTTGGCCGATGGCTTGCCGCCGCGTTTCCCGGCGTGGATGCGTTCGGTCCCCTCGGGTGCCCAGTCGAGGATGCGGGGATCCACCAGCGCGTCGTGAACGATGACGTCGGCCTGTCCGAGTGCATTGAGCGCGTGCAGCGAAAGAAGGCCGGGATCACCGGGACCGGCACCGCAGAGCCAAACCCAGCCGGGCTCCATGAGGGGCCAGTCGCCGGGGGGAAGGGAGAAGGTCTGTGTCGTCATGGGGCCGTTATGCACCCTTGCCGGTCACTCGGAAAGGCCGGTTGCGACCATGGCCGGCTGCCTGCGACCATCGCTCTGAACCTCGGTAGTCCCCCTGTTCTTTTCACGCCCGCGCGGCCATAGTCGCGGCGATGAACGACACATCTGTCCGAGAGTTGCGCCGGGGCTGGACCACGGGCGCCTGCGCCACCGCCGCCGTGCGGGCGGCGCTCTTGCGTCTTTGGGGCGGGGCCTGGCCGGATGACGTGACCATCACCCTTCCGAGGGGCGAGACGCCGACCTTCCCGCTCGCCCATGTCGCGGAGGGCGAGGGCTGGGCCGAAGTGGGCATCACCAAGGACGCGGGCGACGACCCAGACGTGACTCACGGCGCGCTGATCGTGGCGCGCGTGACGCCCGGCGGCACCGGCGTGCGTTTTGAGGCCGGTCCCGGTGTGGGCATCGTGACGAAGCCCGGCCTGCCGATCGCGCCGGGCGAGCCCGCGATCAACCCGGTTCCGCGTGAGATGATGGCGGCGCAGGTGGCCGAGCTGGCCGCGCGTTTCGGCCAGTCGCCAGACGTTCTGATCACGGTCTCCATTCCGGGTGGCGAGGCGATTGCGGCCAAGACCTGGAATCCCCGGCTCGGGATCGAGGGCGGTCTGTCTGTCCTTGGCACCACGGGAATCGTGCGGCCGTTTTCCTGCGCGGCCTGGATCGCCTCCATCCATCGCGGGATCGACGTGGCGCGGGCCGAAGGTCTGACTCATGTCGCGGGCTGCACGGGTGCCACGAGCGAGCGGGCCGTGCGCGCGCTCTACGGTCTGCCCGAGGGGGCGATGCTCGACATGGGGGATTTCGTGGGGGGGATGCTCAAGTATCTGTCCACGCATCCGGTCGACCGCGTGACCGTCGGGGGCGGGATCGGCAAGATCACGAAGCTCGCCCAGGGCGCCTGGGACCTGCATTCAAAACGCGCGCAGGTCGATATGGGCGCCTTGGCGGACTGGCTGGAGGAGCCGCGGATAAAGAAGATGAACTCGGCTCTGGAAGCCTATGAGTTCGCAGGCGAAAAACTGCCGGACATCGTCGCGCGGCGGGCCTTGGACCAGATCCGGGACCGCTTCGGGAAGGACACCCGGTTCGACGTCGTCATCGTGGACCGGGCGGGCGCGGTCATCGGGCGGGCCGGGCCATGAAGATCCTGCTTCTGGCCGGCACCACCGAAGCGCGGGCGCTCGCCGCTCGGCTCGACCGCGACGGTCGCATCGACCTCACCGTGTCGCTGGCCGGCGCCACGCGCAGCCCGCTTCCGCTGCAGGGAAACCTGCGGACGGGCGGCTTCGGTAGTCGTGAGGCTCAGAAAAAATTCATGCAAGGTATGGGCTTCGACGCCGTCATTGATGCGACGCATCCATTCGCGGCGCGGATTACCGAGCGCACAGCGGAGATTTGTCGGTCCCTCGGCCTGCCGCGTCTGGTCCTCCTGAGGCCGCCCTGGCAACCCGGACCCGGCGACGATTGGCAGGAGGTGGAAAGCGCGGCCCGAGTGGGCGATCACGTCAAGCAGGATGACGTCGTGTTTCTGGCGACCGGACCCGGGTCTCTCGACGCCATCGGCCCGCTCGACGCGCGCCGGATTCTGTGTCGCCGGATCGACCCGACGGATCAGCCATTTCCCTGGATGGTCGGTAACTGGCTCGTCGGGCGGCCGCCTTTCGACGCGGGTGACGAGATCGAGACCTTCCGTGAGGAAGGGGTGACCCTCCTGGTCACGAAGAACGCTGGCGGCACGGGGGGCGAAGCCAAGCTCGTCGCAGCGCGGCAGTTGGGCCTTCCCGTGATCATGATCTCTCGGCCACCGCCCCCTGCTGGTGAGGTGGTCGAGACCTTGGAGCAGGCGATCGACTGGGTGGACCGGTTGTGAGCGTCGGCCGCATCATCGAGGGACCGGGCTGCGTGGAAGAGGGCGCTGCCTGGCTCGCCGCCCGAGAGCCGCGTTTCGCGGCGGCGCTTGTCAAAACCGGCGCGCTTCCCCTGCGTCGCAAGCCCGAGGGCTTTGCCGAGCTTCTGTCGGCCATCGTGAGCCAGCAGGTTTCCACCGCCTCGGCCGCTGCAATCTGGGCGCGGATGGAGGCGGCGGGGCTGGTCTCACCGGGACCTGTGGCGCGAGCGGGCGAGGAGGGGCTGCGCGCGGTCGGGCTGTCGCGCCAGAAGATCCGCTATGCCCTCGCACTTGCCGAGTCCGGACTGAACTTCGACGCGCTGTCGGACCTGCCCGACGAATCCGTGATCGCGCGGCTGGTCGCGCTGCCGGGGATCGGGCGCTGGACTGCGGAAATCTATGCGATGTTCTCGTTGGGTCGGGCAGACGTCTTCGCCCCTGGCGACCTCGCCTTGCAGGAGGCGGCGCGGGTGTTGTTCAACCTGCCGGAACGTCCGGGCGAGCGCCAACTGCGCATCATGGCGCAGGATTGGTCGCCGTGGCGGGCCGTTGCGGCGCGGCTCCTGTGGTCCTATTACCGGGTGGTCAAACAACGGGAAGGGGTGCGGTGATGGCGCGCGAATTGCAGTTCAAGAAACGGGAAGCGGCTTCCGGCACCACCACCTCGGTCGTGGTGTTCCTGCATGGCTACGGGGCCGATGGCGCGGATCTTCTGGGTCTTGCCGAACCGCTTGCGCCCCATTTGCCTGACACGACTTTCTATGCCCCTGACGCGCCCGAGAAATGCGCGGGCAACCCCTTTGGCTTCCAGTGGTTCCCGATTCCCTGGCTCGACGGCTCGTCACAGGAGGCGGCCGAGGCCGGAGCGGCTGCGGCGCAGGAGGATATCGACGCCTTTCTTGACATCGTGATGCAGGCCGAGGAAATCGGGCCCGAACAACTCGTCGTCGTCGGGTTTTCGCAAGGCACCATGATGTCCCTGCAAACCCTGCCGCAGCGTGACGCGCCGATTGCCGGTCTCGTCGCCTTTTCCGGTCGCCTGCTCGACCCGGAGCATTTTGCCGAGCATGTGAAGGTGCGCCTGCCGGTGCTCCTGATCCACGGGACGGCGGATGAAATGGTGCCCTTCAATCACTTCCACGAAGCGGGCGCGATCCTTCAGGACGCGGGCTTCACCGTCTATGGCCATGTTCAGGAAGGCACCGGACATGGAATCGCCCCTGACGGGCTGGGGGCGGCGCTGTCTTTCATGGCCGAACGTTTGGGGGTCCCGCTCGACCGGGGGTGACGTCCTCGGATGGGCACGCTCCGATTGTGCCTGTTTTCTATGCATTTAGCCGACATCTCGCTGCGCCGCTGGCCTGTCACATGGCTGACATGAGGTCCGGTCAGACTGCGCCCAGATCATGGGGCTTGTCAGGTTTCCGAACCCAGATATAGTCCAAGTTAGGACATGACGGGGCGGGGGCTCCCGCCCTGCAACCAAGGCGAAATATCCGGGGCACAGGGCGAGAGCGGAGTCACTAAGAATGGACGGCGATTTCAGGACGAGTTTTGTCAGAGACCACAGCAACCCGCGGTCGCATCCCGCGCTGGTGCTGAATGCGGATTATCGACCGTTATCCTATTATCCACTGTCGCTGTGGCCGTGGCAGGAGGCGGTGAAGGCGGTGTTTCTGGACAGGGTGAACATCATCGCCGAATACGAAGAGACGGTCCGAAGCCCCAGTATGGAGATCAGGATCCCCTCGGTGGTGGTGCTGAAAGATTACGTCAAACCTCAAAAGCGCGTGGCCTTCACGCGCTTTAATCTTTTCTTGAGGGACGAGTTCTGCTGCCAGTACTGCGGATCGAAGGGCGATCTGACCTTCGATCACGTCGTGCCACGGGCGCGGGGCGGAATCACATCGTGGGAAAACGTCGTGGCGGCCTGTTCCCGGTGCAATCTGAAGAAAGGGTCGCGGCCCCTGCATCAGTCAGGCCTCGCCCTGCGCAAACCGCCACGCCAGCCCGGGGCGGAAGAGCTGCGCAACATGGGCCGGCGCTTTCCGCCGAACTTCCTGCACGATAGCTGGATGGACTTCCTCTACTGGGACGCCGAACTGGAAGAGTGACGCTCACGCGCGCCGCTCTCGTGCCTCGAGGTGTTCGGGCATCTGGCGCGGGGCGTGGCGGGTGGCCGACCAGCCGAGGGGCACGGGTTTCGTCCCCGGCAGGGACAGAAGCCCTGCCTGCCGGGCGGCCCGTGTTTCGGCCACAGAGAGCATGAGCCGCGCCGGCGGTGTGCCTGTCAGGCGGCCCATGCGCGCGGCGAGGCGGAGCCAGTCGGAGCGTTCGCCGCCGCTGAGCGTGCCAAACGCTTCAGGCCCCGGAAACAGGCTTTCCACCGCGATGCCATTCGCGATCACGATCTCATGCCGGGGCAGGAGCATCGAGAAATAGGTAATCTCCCGACGCCCGGGCAGGGCGCGGATGCCTCTGTCCTGCGCGAGCGCCTTTACAGGGGCGAGCGCGCCGAGGGGGTCATGGAGAGCGAAGGCGCCGGAGGTGGCGACCAGCACCCGGTGATTGGGCGACAGGAGCAGGTCACGGGTCGGCAGACCGGGCCCGAAGGCCCCGCGCGAGATGCACAGGGGTTGCGCCGGATGCGGACGCTCCGCGAAACGGATGCGCCGTTTTCCGATCCATTCCACCGGCTGCGGCCCGCTGTCGAGCGTGGTCACAAGATCGCCGGGGCGAAGTCGGTCCATCCGGCGCGGCCCCGACAGCGTGTCGATCAGGGTCCCGGAGGTGAAACAGACATAGTCAAGCCGGGCGGCGGCATCCTGCACGACGCCGGTGTAGTTCGACGTGGCAACCGAGGTGAAGGTGATCCGGTCGATGCCCTGGCTCGCCAGTTCCGGTTCCGTATCCCGGATGATCGCGAATGTGTCGCCGGTCTGGGTTTGCACCACCCCGATCTGCAGCGCGATCGAGGTTTGGTCATAGAACGTGACTGTGGCATTCATCAGGAGCGCGGCGTCGAGCTTGGTGTGCACCATGCCGGCGCCAAGGTCGTAATGCACCGTGTCGGTGGCGAGCAGGTCGTTGTCCGTCGTCACAGTGTTGTCGAAGGAACCGGTATCCGTCCTGACGGTCACGATCCGTGTGGCCAGTGCGTTTCCGGCCCCTGCGCCAAAAGTGGTCAGCAGGGGTGCGGCCGTCTCGACGGTGAGAGACGCCTCATCGGTATCCATCTGGGCCAGCTTGCCGAGATAGAGCGTCGACCAGAAGATATTGTCAGCCACTAGGGTGCCCTTGGTTCATTCCCAAAGGCATAGGGCTGCATCGTTGAGATGCCGTTAAGTGAAGCCTGGCCCCTCAGGCCGAACAGGACGCGCCGCCCAGAACGCAGAACTTCGCGCAATGCGGGTGATTGAGCGCCACCGGGCGCTCGGCGTCCGCGAGCGTCGGGCCGAGGTCGAAGCCGTCTTCGTAGGGCAGGAGCGTGCAGGCGGTGACCGAGGGCAGGGCGCCCCGGCGTTTCACCACCATGCGCGAGGTGGCGCACATCACGTCCGAGGGCGATTTGTTCAGGATCCCCCAGCAGGCCGTCGTGATCTCGGGCACTTCGACGGAGAGGTCCATCTCGGGGAAAAGGACGAGCTCCGCCGGATTCATCGCGTCGATCGGCCAGTCGCGGTCTCGAAAGAGCGCCGCATAGCCGGCACGGGCCTCGTCTTCGGTCTCGTCCCACCGCGCCCGGCCAGCGACGGCGAGGGTGCAGGACTGGCCCGCGATCCAGTCGGTCCCGGCAAGGGTCGAGGACCAGCTTCCCGCCCCGCGCACGGCGTCGTGGCCCGCTTCGGTCCAATGATCGAGCGAAACCCGCAGCGTGATCCTGGCGCCAAACCCCTTGATCAGCTGCCCCAGGTGCGCCGTGACCTGCGGGCGCTGCATGGGGCGCATTGCATTGGTGAGGACGAGGACCTCGAACCCGGCCGACAGGCTGTCGCGCATCATGGCGATGATGTCGGGGTTCATGAAGGGCTCGCCGCCGGTGAAGCCGATTTCGCGCACCGGCCAGCCGCGCTCGGCGATCTGCCCAAGAAAATCACGGACCTCGGCGGCCGTCATATAGGCAAGGCGGTCGTTGTCCGGCGAGCTCTCGATATAGCAGTTCTCACAGGCGATGTTGCAGAGCGTTCCCGTGTTGAACCAGAGCGTCGTCGGATTCGTCAAAGCCACGGTTGCCCGGTCGCTGCCGTCTGCCGTGACCTCGGGGTCGATGAATTTCCCCTGATTGGCCGGGACGATCCGCTGATCCATGTAACCTCTCCGCTTCGATCAAGGCCTAACCGAAAGCTCGGACAAGGAAAAGCGGCGCGAACGGTGTTGTGAAGACGCGAAGGATGCTAGACAGCTTGGCGGAGGGAGGCTATCCACGGGGCGCGACCGGTTAGCGCTAACGACGGCAGGTCAAGAGCAGCTGTCCCTCCGGTCGGCCAACAGGAGACGGTCATGGTATCGCGCGTCATTCCGGTCGAGCCTTTCGATCTGGTGATCTTTGGCGGAACGGGGGATCTGGCCCGCCGCAAAATCCTTCCGGGTCTTTACCGGCGCTTTTATGACGGGCAGATGCCCGAGGGTGCCCGTATCGTCGGCGCCGCCCGGTCCGAAATGGACGAAACCGAGTTTCGGGCCTTCGTGAAGGAGGCTATCCGGGAGTTCGTGAAGAAACGGTTCGACGAGGAACGGGTCGACGCCTTTCTCGAGACCCTGACCTATGTGGCGGTGGATGCGCTTGGCACGGACGGGTGGAAAGACCTGGCCAAGATCATGCGCAAGGACGTGGTGCGGGCGTTTTACTTCTCGGTCGGGCCGGGGCTCTTCGGCGAGATCGCCGAACGCCTTCACAAGCACAAGATCGCGGACGACCAGAGCAGGATCGTCGTGGAGAAGCCCTTTGGCCACAACCTCGAGACCGCACGGGCGCTCAACCGCACATTGGCCGAGCACTTCGACGAAACCCAGATCTACCGGATCGACCACTATCTGGGAAAGGAGACGGTCCAGAACCTGATGGCGGTGCGCTTTGCCAACATGCTGTTCGAGCCGCTCTGGAATGCGCAATACGTGGATCACATCCAGATCACGGTGTCAGAGACGGTCGGTGTCGGCGGGCGCGGGGGATACTATGACAAATCGGGCGCCATGCGGGACATGGTGCAGAATCACCTGATGCAGCTTCTGTGCCTGACCGCGATGGAGCCGCCCTCGCGCTTTGAACCCGATGCCGTGCGAGACGAAAAGCTCAAGGTCATCCGCGCGCTCCAGCCGGTCGAACCCGCCGACATCGTGCGCGGGCAATACAAGAGCCAGAAGGAAAGCTACATCGACGACGTGGAGAACCCGCGCTCGATCACCGAGAGCTACATCGCACTTAAGGTAGAGATCGCGAACTGGCGCTGGAACGGAACGCCCTTTTACCTGCGCACCGGCAAGCGGATGAAGGAACGGGTGTCCGAGATCGTCGTGCGGTTCAAGGAACCGCCGCATTCGATCTTCGAGGAAGACACCGGCCAGACCGCGAACGAGCTGACGATCCGGCTTCAACCCAATGAAGGCATGGATCTGACCGTGACGATCAAGGAGCCGGGCCCCGGGGGAATGCGGCTCATCGACGTGCCGCTCGACATGACCTTTGCCGAGGCGCTGGGAGAGGAGGCCGCCGATGTGCCGGACGCCTATGAGCGGCTTATCATGGACGTGATCCGAGGCAACCAGACGCTCTTCATGCGCGGTGACGAGGTCGAGGCCGCCTGGGCCTGGACCGACCCGCTGATCGAAAGCTGGGAAGCGCGGGAAGACCGGCCCCACAGTTATGAACCCGGGTCCACTGGCCCGGAAGAGGCGCTGATCCTCATGCATCGGGACGGGCGCCGCTGGCGGGAGTTGCGCACATGAAACATGACTTTCGGGAGTATCCCGACCGCGAAATGATGATGATGGGCATCGCCGACCGGATCGCGAGCGACCTGCGGCAGGCGCTTCAGAACGACGATCGCGCGTCGATTGCCGTGCCCGGGGGAACCACGCCGGGCCCGATCTTCGACACGTTGAGCGGGGTCGATCTCCATTGGGACAGGATCGACGTCCTGCTGACCGATGAACGCTGGGTGCCCGAGGACAGCCCGCGTTCGAACACGCGGCTCCTGCGGGATCGATTCTTCGTCGACAAGGCCTCCGATGCCCGGCTCGTGCCTCTCTATGGCGGGACGGAGACGCCAGAGGACAGCCTCGCGCAGCTGTCCGAGGCGGTCGAAGCCGTGCTTCCCCTGTCCGTCGTGCTGCTTGGCATGGGCGAGGACATGCACACTGCAAGCCTGTTCCCCGGGGCGGACAAACTGGACGAAGCGCTCGATCCCCATGCGCCCGCGCTGCTCCCGATGCGCGCGCCCGGCGCACCGGAGGCCCGGATCACGCTGACGGCGCGCGTGCTGAATGATGCAATGTCGAAACACCTCGTCATCACCGGCGCGGCGAAGCGGGAAGCGCTTGAACGTGCAGTGAAACTGAACGACCCTGCCCAGGCGCCGGTCAGCGCCGTATTACGTGATATGGTGGTGCACTGGGCCGAATGATGGCGTAGATCATCGGCTAAACGAAAGCGGTCGCGCCTGCCACGCGCGGGCGCCGAGGGAATGGGGACATCACATGACGTGGGACGCGGTGAAGGCCTACCGGGCCGATCAGGGCGACCTCTCGATCGGCGACTTGCTCGGCGATGACGGGCGGGCCGAGGCATTTTCGGTCCGGCTCGATGATATGCTTTTTGACTACTCCAAGACCGCGATGGACGGCGGCGCCCGAGCAGAACTGCTGGCCCTTGCAGCGGAACGCGATGTCGAGGGCCGGACAAGGGCGATGTTCGCGGGTGAGCGGATCAACGAGACCGAGGGTCGCGCCGTGCTCCACACCGCGCTTCGCAATCCCGACCGCCGGGGGCCATCTGTCGACGACGAACAGGTCATGCCCGCGATTCACGCGACCCTCGAGCGGATGGAGGAGTTCGCCGAGGGCCTGCGCCGCGGCAACGTGCGCCCGCACAACGGGGGCCGGTTCACCGACGTCATCAACATCGGCATCGGGGGCTCCGACCTTGGCCCCGCCATGGCGACGCTCGCGCTCGCGCCCTATCACGACGGCCCGCGCATCCATTATGTCTCCAACGTGGACGGGGCCCATATCCACGACACGCTCGACGGGCTCGACCCGGCGACGACGCTCGTGATCGTGGCGTCGAAGACCTTCACTACCATCGAAACCATGACCAATGCCGAAACGGCCCGGCAGTGGCTCAAGTCCGCCCTCGGGGCCGAGGCGGTGGGCCGGCATCTCGCGGCGGTGTCCTCCGCGATCGACAAGACCTCTGAATGGGGCATCGACCCGAGCCGTGTGTTCGGCTTCGAGGATTGGGTCGGCGGGCGCTATTCGATCTGGGGGCCTGTCGGGCTCGGGCTGATGATCGCGGTCGGCGCGAAGCAGTTTCGCGAGTTTCTCGCGGGCGGTCACGACCTGGACCTCCATTTCCAGACCACGACCGGCACCGACAACATGCCGGTCATGCTCGCGCTCGTGGGGATCTGGCATCGGCAGGTCTGTGGCTATCCGACCCGCGCCGTGCTGCCCTATGACCAGCGCCTGTCGCGTCTGCCGGCCTATCTCCAGCAGCTCGAGATGGAGAGCAACGGAAAGTCGGTGTCGATGGATGGCACCGATCTGCCGGTTCCCTCGGGCCCCGTCGTCTGGGGCGAGCCTGGCACCAATGGCCAGCATGCGTTCTACCAGCTCATCCACCAGGGCACGCAGGTCGTGCCTTGCGAGTTCCTTGTCGCCGCACGGGGCCACGAAGCCGACCTGGATGGCCAGCACCAGCTTCTCGTGGCCAATTGCCTCGCCCAGTCCGAGGCCCTCATGAAGGGCCGGTCGCTGGACGAGGCGCGTGCGCTGATGCGCGAGAAGGGTCTGGAAGGCGACGAGCTGGAGCGGCAGGCCCGCCACCGGGTGTTCCCCGGCAATCGCCCCTCGACGACCCTGATCTATCCGCTGCTGACGCCGCGCGTTCTCGGCCGGATCATCGCGCTCTACGAACATCGGGTCTTCGTGGAGGGCGTGATCCTCGGCATCAACTCCTACGACCAGTGGGGGGTGGAACTGGGCAAGGAACTGGCGCTTGCGCTCGGTCCGGTCGTCGCCGGTGAGGTTTCGGGGGACGACAAGGACGGCTCCACGCGCATGCTCGTGAGCTACCTCCACGCCAACCGCGACTGAGCGGGTCCGGTTGGCTCCGGTTCAGCGATCGTCCGCTGCGCCGTCGCGCTCGTACTGCCGCGCGCCAGGCAGGGGCGCGAGCCAGCTTTCGCGGCGGATGGTCCAGAGCTCGTAATCCGGGCGGAACCGGTCGGGCGCATCAAAGGCACCAAGGTGCACCTCGATCTCGCCATCATGATCGCTGACCGCGAACACCGACCCACCGCAGCGCGGACAGAAGTGACGACCGTGATACTCAGCGGTCCGCCCGGTGACGGGAACGTCCTCGGACGGAAAGACGGCGGCGGCATAGAACACCGCACCATGGTGTTTGCGGCAGTCGAGGCAATGGCAAAGCCCGACGCGCAGCGGCGTGCCGGTCGCGGTGAACCGCACGTCGCCGCAGAGGCAGCCTCCGGGGTGTTCCGGCATGGTTGGTCTCCTTCTTCACGCGATTTGCCGCAAGAATGTCATTCGCTCTTTCTGCGAGGGATTCGTGACATAGGCTTGGAATAGTAGAAGTCGCCCGGCTCACGTATTTTGCCTTCTCCATGCGGCTCCTCACCAATTGACACAATGGTTGTGCAAAAAGAAGAACTGCGCTCTCTATCCTGCCTGTGCTCAATATCGACCCCTGAACCAAGGAAGAGCCGGGCCCTTGTGATTCTCCGGGAAGGCCGAGCGGTGTTCCAGTAGCATGTCCCAAATATGGTCAGGCACCGAGAAAGGGAATTCACTCAGACCGTAGGACAAACCGGAAATCGCATCCATTTGTATGAATCCACGTTTCAGCAATGAAGATCCTGGCCCACAGTCCATCTCGGCCTCGAAACTCTTTTGATTGTGCTCCAAGAGATAACCAAAGATGGCGCGCTCTCTCGGGTTCATGTACTGAATGTAGTCGACGAAATCTTCCTGCTTCTTGGCGACAGCTTTGACCCGCTTTCGCTTATTCAAACGGTTGTCGAAACCATTCTTCGTCCAATCTGCCAAGTGGTGAAACAACGGTGCTAGACCGAGGCCGCCACAAACAAGGCAGGCTAGCGGCAATCCATACACCACCCACGGCGAGTCTATTGGCGGCAGCACCTCAAAGATCAGAAGTAACCAGAAGATGCCGAGTGCAACACTCAGTCCAAGCAATTGCCCCCAAGTAGCCTTCAGAATTGTTAGCCAGCCCGAGTCCATGGTATTCGCCTGCCCACACGTAAGATGAGGGCCTTATCTCTTAAGATATGACATAAAATCAACCATTTGAGAAACGTTTTGGAGCGGGTGAAGGGAATCGAACCCTCGTCTTAAGCTTGGGAAGCTCCTGCTCTACCATTGAGCTACACCCGCGTGACGGCGGAGATACGGAGCGGCGCGGGCTTCGTCAAGGGGGTTCGTCCGGGGGCATCGCGCGATCTAGCCGGACGCTCCCCTCGGGTCAGCACATCAGCCGCGCCGGCGCCGGCGGCGGGTGCCGTCTTCTGACGGGCCGGCATTGAAGGTGACATCCGGGAGCGTCACGACCGAGCGCAGGATCGGGAAGGGGTCGGCCGCGTTGGGCATGGCCGTGGCAGCGACGAAATGCTCCTGGAACCGGGGTTCGACCGCGGTCTCGATCTTCTCGATCCGGCGCACGAGGGCCTCGACCTCGCCGCGCGCCTCACGGTTGAGGAGCGCGATGCGCGCCCCGGTGCCCGCAGCATTGCCCGCCGATGTGACGCGGTCCAGCGGACAGTCCGGGATCATGCCCAGGACCATGGCGTGTTTCGGGCTGATATGGGCCCCGAAGGCCCCGGCCAGCACGACCCGGTCCACATGATCGACGCCGCGCTTGTCCATGAGCAGGCGCGCACCCGCATAGAGCGCCGCCTTGGCCATCTGGATCGCGCGGATATCGCCATTGGTGACGGTGATCTTGCGGTCCTCGTCTTCCCACAGGAGATAGGAGTAAGTCCGACCTTCCGAGATGCAACGCGCGGTGCCCGTGGCCTCCGGCCCGCCGATGAGCCCACCCGCGTCCACGATGCCCGCCATGCGCATCTCGGCGACCACTTCGATGATCCCCGACCCGCAGATGCCGGTGATGCCGGAGCCGGCTGTGGCCTCGGCGAACTCGGGGTCGTCCGACCACAGCTCGCAGCCGATGACGCGGAAGCGCGGTTCCTTGGTGACCGGGTCGATCTCCACCCGCTCGATTGCGCCGGGCGCGGCGCGCTGGCCCGAGGAAATCTGGGCACCCTCGAAGGCGGGGCCGGTGGGCGAGGAACAGGCGAGCACGCCGCTCTTGTCTCCAAGCAGGATCTCGGCGTTGGTGCCCACATCCACCACGAGTACAAGGTCGTCCGAGAGGTTGGGGGCTTCCGACAGGGCCACCGCGGCAGCATCGGCCCCCACGTGGCCCGCGATGAGCGGCAGCACGTAAGCGCGCGTGCCAGGCGCGACCGACAGGCCGATGTCGGTGGCAAGCAGGCGCTGCGCCGTGCCCGTGGCGAGCGCGAAGGGCGCCTGGCCAAGCTCGTAGGGATCGAGCCCCAGGAACAGGTGGTGCATGACCGGGTTCATCACGAAGGTCGTGTCCAGAAGGCTCGACCGGTCGATGGACGCCTCGGTCACAAGCTCGTCGACAAGTGTGCCGATCCCCTCGCGCACCACGCGGGTCATTTCGGCCGCGCCCTCCGGGTTCATCATGCCGTAGCTCACCCGGCTCATGAGGTCCTCGCCGAAGCGGATCTGGGGGTTCATGAGACCCGAGGAGGCAAGCACTTCTCCGGTGTCGATGCGGACGAGATGTCCGGCGATGGTGGTCGAGCCGAGATCGACTGCCAGTCCGTGCACCGGCCCCTCGAAGAACCCGGGCCAGAGCCCGATGACGCGGGGCGGGGTCACGCCGTCGTCATGGATCGCGGCCGTCACGGTCCATTTTCCGTCGCGCAGGATCTTCTGCAACCGGGGCAGAAGGTGGAAATCGAGCGCGAGGCCCGCCTTGTCGCTGTCCGCCCGCTGGGCGGCGAGGGCGGCCAACAACCGCTCCACGTCGCCCGAGGGGTGGTGCATGTCGGGCTCGGCGACTTCCACATAGGTCAGGGTCACGGTGGGCGAAAGGGTGATGTCGCGCACTTCGGCGCGCTTGCGCACGACCTGTTTGTGGACCTGGCTTTCGGCCGGCACGTCGATGACGCAGTCACCCATGATCCGGGCCTGACAGCCAAGCCTGCGGCCGGGCTTCAGCCCCCGGATACGGTCGTAACGCTCTTCGACGGCGTTGATCTCGGTCAGCGCGTCTTCCGCCACTGTCAGCCCGTGCTTCGGGAAGGAACCGTAACCCGGCGACACCTGGCATTTCGAACAGATGCCGCGCCCGCCACAGACGCTGTCAAGGTCGACGCCAAGGCTGCGTGCGGCCTGAAGCACGGGCGTGCCGGCGGCGACCCGTCCGCGTTTGCCCGAGGGGGTGAAGATGACGAGGGGATCCTGACTCATGGCGCGCTCCTTCTGCGCCCGTTGTATCGGGGCGAACGTCAGGGGCAAGCACGACCTGCGACGCGTCAGGGATGCAAAGCGGCACCGGACGCGTGGCGAAACGGGCAGGGCGCTGCGGCTGAAGCTTGCAGATGAATAGGATGTATCCTATATTTTCTCCCGAAAGGATCGTGCCATGACCATCCACAAGCTGAATTCCGCTGCCGTGTCCGACAGGGGCACCGTGCTCACCAAGGCGCTCCTGTCCGCTTCCACGCGGCTCGGCCTGACCGGCGCGCGGCTGGCCGAGGTGATCGGCGTATCGGGGCCGACCGTGTCGCGCATGGCCAAGGGCGCCTGGGTGCTGGAAGACGGCTCGAAACCCTTTGAACTCGCGGCGCTATTCCTGCGGCTCTTTCGGTCGCTCGATGCGATCACCGGCGGCGACGAGGCCGTGGCGCGTGCCTGGCTCGTCGCGGACAACCGGGCGCTTGGCATGGCGCCGGTGCAGGCGATCCGCAATGTCGAGGGGCTGGTGCGTGTCACGCAATACCTGGACGCCCGACGCGCTCCGCTCTGAACGGCGCGCCTGGCGCGGGCGGGCCTGGCGGCTGGTCGAGGCACAGCATCGGGTGTCGACCCTGAAGCTCGTCGACAGCCTGGACGAGCAGTCCGTGCTCGAAGACATCCTGGAGGAGTCAAAGCCCCCCGTGCCGCCCGAGTGCCGGGCGCTGGATTACCTCCTCGCGACACCGTTTCGCTATGACGGGCCCTATCCGCACGGGTCCCGGTTTCGCCGGGCGGGGATGACGCCAGGGGTGTGGTATGGGGCCGAGGCAGTGGAAACGGCGGTGGCGGAAATGGTGTTCTACCGGTTTCTGTTCTATGCCGAGAGCCCCGATACCCCTTGGCCTGCCAATCCGGCGGATTACACCGCGCTCGGGGTGCGACTGTCGACCGACCGGGCGATCGACCTGACCTCTGCGCCGCTCGCTCACGATGCAGCGCTCTGGACCGATCCGGTCGACTATGCAGCCTGTCAGGCGCTGGAAGAGGCGGTGCGGGAGGCTGACGGCGACCTGATCCGCTACACCTCGGTCCGTGATCCGGGGGCGCGTGCCAATCTGGCGGTGCTGTCCTGCCGGGTCTTTGCCGAACGCGCACCGGGCAAGCGCCAGACATGGCGCATACGGCTGTCGCGCACGGGCGCTCAGGCGCTGTGCGATTTTCCCGATGTCAGGTTGAGCTTCGGCGCGGAAACCTTTGATGATCCACGTTTATCCGGGATGGTCTGGGTGCGTTAGCGTCACATCGAGAACGACACGCCGCAGCCACAGGAACTCGATGCGTTGGGATTCTCGATCACGAAACGCGCGCCGATGAGCTCTTCGGTGAAGTCGATCGTCGCGCCGGTCAGGAAGGGAAGCGACACTTCGTCGATCACCACTTTTTCGCCGGCACCTTCCAGCACCAGATCGCCGTTTTCCGGTTCGGCCAGCGTGATCTCATACTGAAAGCCCGAGCATCCGCCGCCTTCGACCGCGACGCGAAGCGCTTTTCCGTCCTGACCCGCGCCGATTTCGCCCAGCCGGGCAAAGGCACGGTCGGTCACTTTGGGAGGCAGGTTTAGGTCCATGTGAGGCACCCTGTTTTACTTGGCGTTGAAGCCGAATATATGGGGGGAAAGAAGAGGCGACAAGGGAAGCAATCGGGCATGGGAGCCACATATGCGTGTGATCCGGCGAATTCGCGGGGTCGACTGTACCCCGAAGAGGAGAGCGCGTTCCGTTCTCCGTTCCAGCGGGACAGGGACAGGATCATCCATTCATCGGCCTTTCGCCGCCTGAAGCACAAGACGCAGGTCTTTCTCGAACACGAAGGGGATTACTACCGCACCCGGCTGACCCATTCGATCGAGGTGGCGCAGGTCGCCCGCACGATCGCGGGGACCCTCGGTCTCAACGAACATCTGACCGAGGCGGTGGCGCTGGCGCATGACCTTGGCCATACGCCCTTCGGCCACACGGGCGAGGACGCGCTCGACGCGCTCATGCAGCCCTATGGCGGGTTCGATCACAACGCGCAGGCCCTGAAGATCGTGACATCGCTTGAACGGCACTATGCCGATTTCGACGGTCTGAACCTGACCTGGGAAACCCTCGAAGGCATTGCCAAGCACAATGGTCCGGTTACCGGCCCGCTTCCCGTGGCGCTCGCGGAATACGATGCAAAGCACGATCTCGAGCTCGACACCTATGCAAGTGCCGAGGCGCAGGTGGCCGCGATCTCGGACGACATCGCCTATAACAACCACGACCTTCACGATGCGATCCGCGCGAAACTCATCACCGAACGCGACATCTGCACCGTCGACATGGTCGCGCGCAGTTTCTCCGACGTGGACGAGAAATACCCGACGCTCGATGCCAACCGGCGCTTTCACGAAGCTCTGCGGCGGGTCTTCGGCCTCATGGTCGAGGATGTGCTGGGTGAGAGCTTCCGGTTGATGAACAAGGCCAATCCCGGGAGTGCCTGGGACGTGCGCCATGCAGGCCAGCAGCTCATCCGTTTTTCGCCCGGCATGTGGGAAGAGCTGAAGCAGCTCCGCGGCTTTCTGTTCCGGCAGGTCTATCGTGCCCCTTCCGTGGTGAAGATGCGCGAGCAGGTGACGATGATCGTGAACGAGCTTTTCCCGCTTTTCATGGAGAACCCCGACTACCTGCCCAGCGAATGGCGCGAAGATGTCGCGAAGGCCGCGGATGAAACCGCACTCGCGCGGATCGTCGCGGATTACATCGCCGGCATGACCGACCGCTTCGCCATCGAAACGCATGGCCGCTTTATTGGCGGTGCCGACGTCCGTTCCCGCCTCTGAACCACGGCGGGCCGGCCACGTGCAGCGTTGACCTTGGCGGGCGACGTGGTAGACCCCGCCAGACCTTTCCGCCCCAAAACAGGTGTTCCGATGAACCTTTTCGCCGATATTCGTGCCCTCACCGTCGAAGCGCTCGATGCGATGGTGGCCGAGGGCGCGCTGCCCGCGGGGCTCGACTATGCCAACGTGGCCGTGGAACCGCCGCGTGACGCGGCGCATGGCGACATGGCGACCAACGCCGCCATGGTGCTGGCCAAGCCCGCCGGGCTGAAGCCGCGCGACATCGCCGAAAGGCTGGCCGCCAAGCTTGCCGCCGACAGCAGGATCGCGACGGCGGAGGTGGCCGGTCCCGGGTTTCTCAACCTAAGGCTCGAACCTGGCATCTGGGCGGGTCTCGTCGCTGGCATTCTCGCCGATGCCGACTACGGGCGTGGCACGTTGGGGCAGGGCGTGAAGGTCAACGTCGAATACGTGTCGGCCAACCCCACGGGACCCTTGCACGTGGGCCATACCCGGGGCGCGGTCTTCGGCGACGCGCTTGCCGCGCTGCTGGAATACGCGGGCTACGACGTGACGCGGGAATACTACATCAACGACGGTGGCGCCCAGGTCGACGTGCTCGCCCGGTCGGTCTACCTGCGTTATCTCGAGGCTCACGGGCAGGAGGTGCAGTTCGCCGACGGGACCTATCCCGGCGACTACCTGATCGAGGTGGGCGAGGCGCTCAAGACCAAGGTGGGCGTCGCATTCGTGGACAAGGGCGAGCAGTTCTGGCTCGAAGAAGTGCGCGACTTCGCGACCGACCGGATGATGGACCTGATCCGCGAAGACCTCGCCGCGCTCGGCGTCGAGATGGACGTCTTCTACTCGGAGAAGAGCCTCTACGGCACCGGCAAGATCGAAGCCGCGATCGAGGATCTGAGGGCCAAGGGTCTGATCTACAAGGGCACGCTCGAACCGCCGAAGGGCAAGCTACCCGAGGATTGGGAGCCGCGCGAGCAGACGCTGTTCAAGTCGACCGACTTCGGTGACGACGTCGACCGGCCGATCATGAAGTCGGACGGGGCCTGGACCTATTTCGCGCCGGACATCGCCTATCACTACGACAAGGTGACGCGGGGCTTCGATCAGCTGATCGACGTCTTCGGCGCGGACCACGGCGGTTATGTCAAACGGATGAAGGCGGCGGTCGCCGCCCTGTCCGACAACAAGGTGCCGCTCGACATCAAACTCACGCAGCTCGTCAAGCTCTACAAGGATGGCGAGCCCTTCAAAATGTCCAAGCGGGCCGGGACCTTCGTGACCCTGCGTGACGTGGTGGATGAAGTCGGTCCGGACGTCACGCGCTTCATCATGCTGACCCGCAAGAACGACGCGCCGCTCGATTTCGACTTCAACAAGGCGATGGAGCAGTCGAAAGACAACCCGGTGTTCTATGTCCAGTATGCGAACGCCCGGGTCCATTCCGTTCTGCGCAAGGCGGCGGATATGGGCGTGCGCGCGCCCGCCGCGCCGACGCTGTCCGACGAGGCCGAACTGAAGCTCGCCCGCACGCTCGCCGAATGGCCGCGGCTGGTCGAGATCGCCGCGCGCGGCCATGAACCGCACCGTATCGCTTTCTACCTTTACGACCTCGCCAGCGACTTCCACGCCCTTTGGAACAAGGGCAACGATCACCCGGAACTTCGCTTCCTGAATGAGAGTGACCCTCTCGCAACAGCGGCGAAAATTGCCCTGCCGAAAGCCGTTTCCATTGTGATTTCATCGGGCCTTGGTATTCTTGGCGTGACTCCGGTCGAGGAAATGCGCTGACCTACAGGCGCGACCCGACCGGGTGATGAGGCGCCCGGACAAGCATCCGACGACAGATCGGCAAATTCCGGGCAAGGCGAGAAACGGCAGATACGGCGAAGGGGCGGACGCGCCCCGAACGCCGAGCGAGGCAGGTTATGGCGAATGCTGATTGGCGCGGTCCCGGGGCCGTATTCCCCGACTCTCACTACGCAGATCAACAGGGCGGACCACGTGGCGGCATGAGAGCCGGTTCGCAGGGCAATCGTGCCTTCGAGCCGCAAATCCAACGCCGCGATCCGCAGCACCAGACTCCACAACCCCAGACAGCGCCGCGACCGCAGGCGCAGGTGGGCGCGGGCCAGTACCGCGAACACCACCATTATCCCGCTGCGGCTCCCCGCCAGATGCCCGCCTCTCAAATGCCGGAGCCTGCACCGTCCCACCACATGGGCTACCGGCAGGCAGCCCAGCAACCGGCCGCGCGGCCGCCGGCCTATGTTCAATCCCATGCGCCAACGCAGGCTGTTCACCGGCAACCGGCACCCGCTCAGGGTCGGCGCCCGCACGCTCATGGCCACCAGCCGCCGCACGCGCAATATGCGCAGACCGGATATCCTGCGCAGCAGCCATACGGTCATGCAGGGGCTGCGCCCGCAAACGGAGCCGAGCCTGACTGGCAGGATGCGCCTTTCGCCGAGGAACCCGGACATGCCGGGGCCGTCACTCGGGCCATGAACGGCGTGGGGGCGGTTCTGTCCATCGCGCTCGTCGCAGGGCTCGCGGTCTGGGGCTACAAGCTCGCCATGCGGGATGTGACCGAGATCCCGGTCGTCGCCGCTCTGGAAGGGCCGATGCGCGTGGCGCCCGACGACGAGGGTGGATCGGAAGCTGCCCATCAGGGGCTCGCGGTCAACAACGTCGCCGCGCAAGGGACCGCCGAAGGTCCGGCCTCCCAGGTCATGCTCGCTCCGGCGTCCGACCAGCTCTCGGAAGAAGACGTGCCCGCCGTCGCGGCAGCGCTCGGGTCCGAACCGCTGGAGACCACGCAGGACGCCCAGATCGTGCCCGCCTCCGCCACTGTCGAGGAGGCGCTCCCCGATGCCGGGGTGGATGCGGATGACGACGCGGCGCGCGCTGCCGCGCTCGCCATGGCCGAGCAGATCGCCAATGGTGCGGCACCGCTTTCGGGCGAGGAAGCGGACCTGACCATGACCGACGAAACCGAGGTCCTTGGCGCCAGCGTCGATCTGGTCGACGCGAGCACGCCGGGGGTGGCCGTCTCGCCGCGCCCGAGACCGCGCCCCGAAGCGCTGGTTGCCCGGTCGTCGGCAAACCCGTCGTCCGATCCGCTTCTGGCCGCCACCTCCAGCGCCGTGGCCGAGGTAAGCGCCGCGGACATCCCGGTGGGCACGCGGCTCGTCCAGATCGGGGCCTATGACAGCGTCGATGTGGCACGGACGGAATGGGACCAACTTGCCGGGCGTTTCTCCGACTACATGGGCGACAAGTCCCGCGTGATCGAAGAGGCTTCGTCGGGTGGCAAGACCTTCTATCGCCTGCGGGTGATGGGCTTCGACGACCTGTCCGATGCGCGCCGCTTCTGCGCCGCCCTCATGGCGGGCAACGCGAACTGCATTCCCGTCGTGACGCGCTGACCGATGGGCGCGGGGGCCACGATCCTTGGGCTGGCGGGACCGCGCCTGACCCGTGCCGAGCGGGAATTCTTCGCCGCCGCCGATCCTTGGGCCTTCATCCTCTTTGCCCGCAACCTCGAGGACCCGGACCAGATCCGCTGGCTCACCACCGAGTTGCGGGAGTCTGTCGGGCGCGAGGCGCCGATCTTCATCGACCAGGAAGGCGGGCGTGTCGCACGGCTGCGCCCGCCGGTCTGGCGCGACTGGCTGCCCGCGCTCGAACAGGTGAAGCTCAACCCGCGCAAGGCGGTCGATACGATGCGCCTGCGCTACCGGATCATCGCGCATGAGCTCCGCGCGCTCGGCATCGACGGGAACTGCGCGCCTGTGGTCGACCTCGTGCAGCCTGACACCCACGAGATCCTGAAGAACCGGTGTTACGGCAATGACGTCGTGCGCGTGTCGGACATCGCGGGGGCAGTGGCCGAGGGGCTGGTGATGGGCGGTGTGTTGCCTGTGATCAAGCATATCCCCGGACATGGGCGTGCCACGGCGGACAGCCATCTGGAGCTGCCTGTCGTCACCACGAAGGAAAAGGCACTTCGCGTGTCGGATTTCCTGGCCTTCCAGTCCGTCGCGGGCCTGCCGCTCGCCATGACCGCCCATGTGGTCTATCGCGACATCGACCCCGAGAACCCCGCGACGACCTCGTCCAGGATGATCGGCATCATCCGCGAGACGATCGGGTTCGACGGGCTACTCATGACCGACGACCTGTCGATGAAGGCGCTTACCGGCAGCTTCGCCGAGCGCACCGAAGCCTCGCTCGGCGCTGGCTGCGACATCGTTCTGCACTGCAATGGCGACATGGCCGAAATGGCGCCCATCGTCGAGGCCGCCGGACGGCTTACGGGCCGGGCGGCAGAGCGGGCGGAAGAGGCGCTCACCTGGCGGCGCGAGCCTGTTGATGTTGACATTGGCGCGCTCGACGCGGAATTTCGGGACCTGATGACGCATCGGTCCGGGTGACACCCCAACTCATGAGCGACGACGATTTCCAGTCCGACGTCCTGTCGGTGACAGAGCGCCTTGCCGCCGAGGCGCTTATCGTCGACGTGGACGGCTTCGAAGGGCCGCTCGACCTGCTTCTCATGCTGTCGCGCACCCAGAAGGTCGACCTGCGCAAGATTTCCGTCCTGCAACTGGCCGAGCAATATCTGGTCTTCGTGGAACGCGCCCGGCACCTTCGGATCGAACTGGCGGCGGATTACCTCGTGATGGCGGCCTGGCTCGCCTTTCTCAAGTCGCGCCTCCTTCTGCCGCCCGATCCCACCGACGAGGGACCCTCGGGTGAGGACCTCGCCGCGCATCTGGCGTTTCAGCTCGAGCGGCTCGCCGCGATGCGCGATGCAGCGGCCAAGCTCATGGCTCGTGACCAGCTGGGGCGCGATTTCTTCGCACGCGGGCAGGTCGAGGTCGTCGAACGCACGCGTCGCGTGACCTTCACGGCGACGCTTCTGGACCTCATGCAGGGCTATGCGCGGATCCGCACACGCGACGAATTCCGCCCCTTCGTGATGGACCGGGATGCGATCATGTCGATGGAACAGGCGCTCGACCGGATGCGTCACCTGATCGGTTTCGCCGGCGAATGGACCGACATCATGTCCTATCTGCCCGACGGCTGGGAAACCGACCCCGCCAAGCGCCGGTCCGCGACGGCGGCAAATTTCGCGGCCTCGCTCGAGCTCGTCAAACGTGGCGCGATCGAGATTCGGCAGGGCGAAACCTTCGCCCCCATTCAGATCCGCAGGAAGCCCGATGAGTGAAAACGGTGGCGACGCGCCGATGGAAGCCGAGAAGAGCCTTTTCGAGGCCCCGCCCATGGGCGAGCAGGAGCGTATGGTCGAAGCCATCCTCTTTGCGAGCGCCGACCCCGTGACGGTGACCGAGCTGACGGCGCGGATGCCCCATGGCTCGGACCCGGCCGAAGCGCTGGTGCATTTGCGAAAGCGTTATGAAGGGCGCGGAGTGCGCGTCATCAAGGTGGGCGATGCCTGGGCGATCCGCACGGCGCCGGACCTTGGCTACCTCATGCAGAAGGAAACGGTCGAGACCCGCAAGCTGTCGCGCGCGGCGATCGAGACGCTGGCCATCATCGCCTACCACCAGCCCGTGACCCGCGCCGAGATCGAAGAGATCCGCGGCGTCAGCGTGTCGCGCGGGACCGTGGACCAGCTTATCGAGATGGAATGGATCCGCTTCGGACGCCGCAAGATGTCGCCGGGACGACCTGTGACCTTCGTCGTCACGCAGGGGTTCCTTGACCATTTCGGGCTGGAAAGCGCGCGTGACCTGCCGGGACTGAAGGAACTTCGTGCGGCGGGTCTCCTCGAGAACCGTCCGATCCCCGGCGCGCAGGTGGCCGGAGAGGACGAGGAAGACGACGACGACGAGGGTCAGTCCGAGCTCTTCGAGGAATAGGGACTTGCCGATTCACAGGCCCGACGCAATCTGATAGGGTGGTCGAAACAGCCAGAGGCAGGCAGATGAACATTGAAAGACTGATCACCATGGTCATCCGCATGGTCGTCGGACGGCTCGTGCACAAGGGCGTCGACGCTGGGATCGACCGTGCGTCGCGTCGGGGCAAGTCGGGGAGCAAGGCCCCCGAGGACATGACCCCCGAGGACCGGCAACGTGCAAAGGCCGCGCGGCAGGCTGCGGCACGCGCCAAGCAAAGCGCGAAACTCATGCGGAGGATGCGCTAGTCCCGATTGACGGAAAGACCGGTCGCCGGTCGCGTCAGACCCGCGCAGCAGCGAGGCGTGCGAGCACCGCGGCCGGATCGTCGGCGCCCCAGATTTCTTCGCCAATCGAGAGGAAGTCGGTAATGGGCGACAGTTCGCGGATCAGATCCGCAGTCAGCCCGCCTTCCGCCACGACCGGCACTTCGATCATCTCCGACCACCAGGCAAATAGCTCGGGCTCGGCTTGAGTGCCGTCGCCAAGGTTCGAGGTGCCGACCGGACCGAAGGACACGTAGTCCGCCCCGACCTCGCCAGCGGTCATCCCGTCATGACGCGACGTGGCGCAGAAGGCGCCGACGATGGTGTCCTGCCCAAGGTCCTTGCGGGTCTTGCGAATATGGCGGGCGCCATCGGTGAAATGGACACCGTCGAGCCCAAGCCGTTCCACCATCAGCACATGATCCGTGATGACCAGCGCGATGTCGCGGGCGTGGGTCACCTCGCGGCAGGCGTCTGCCGCCCGCGCGATGGTGTCCTCGTCGCGCGTCGCTAGGTCGAGCCGCACACAGGCCACCTCGGTCGTGTCGAGCACGCGGGCGAGAAGGCCCGGAAAGCTCGACAGTTCGATCTGCGGGGGCGACACGAGGTAGAGTTGCGGAAGGTCTTCGGACATGTCGCACCTGTTGCGTGGATTCGCGGCCTTTTACAGGGGTTTGGAGCCTTTGGCCATGCGGTCGGCAGGCCCGGCCTTTCGGGCGACGGACGTCCACCGCGTCCCTTGCCCCGTGCCACGTCGCGTCGTATCACCGCGCGCATGACAGACGCACCCCAGACCGCCGTTCCCGGTCCTCAGCCCGCCTTCGTCCTCGTCCGCCCGCAAATGGGCGAGAACATCGGCGCCGCCGCACGGGCGATGCTCAATTTCGGGCTCACCCGCATGCGCATCGTGGACCCGCGCGACGGCTGGCCCAACCCGCGCGCCGTGGCGCTTGCCTCGGGGGCGGGACGTCTGCTCGACGATGCGGGGGTCTTTCCGGACCTCGCGCAGGCGGTCGCGGACTGCGACTATGTCTACGCGACAACCGCCCGCGCGCGCGAATTGTCCAAACCTGTGCGCACCCCCGAACGCGCCATGGCCGAGGCGCGGGCGATGCAGGCGGCGGGCAAGAAGGTCGCCATCCTGTTCGGACCGGAACGTGCGGGGCTCGAGAACGAGGACGTGATGCGCGCGAATGCGATCATCACGGTGCCGGTGAACCCCGCCTTCGCCTCGCTCAACCTCGGGCAATCGGTGCTGCTCACCGCCTATGAATGGGGTCGCCAGACGATCGAGGCGGAGCCGACCGTGGACGGCCTGGCCAGAACCGATTTCGCCTCGCAGGTCGAAGTGGAGGCGCTCGCCCGACATTACGAGGAGCGGCTCGACGGGATCGGCTATTTCTTCCCGCCGGACAAGGCTCCGGGGATGAAGGTCGTCTTGCACAACATGTGGACGCGCCTGGGGCTGACCAAGGCGGACGTGCAGATGTTCCACGGCATGATGCGGCAGGTCGGGCGCAAACTCGACGGCAAGTGATTGCCGCCAATGGCTCAGGCGGGGCGACGCGCCGCCACGACCCAGATCACCGCCAGTCCGATCGAGAAGATCGCATTCAGGTTGGGCATGGTCAGCCCCGCCATCTGCCAGGCGATCTCGTCGCAGCGGATGAGCGGCGCATTCATGATCTGATCCATGAGGTCGGCGGTCGACAGGCCCGCACCCGCGGTGCCCGTGCAGCTTGACGGACCTTCCCAGAGCCCGCGCTCGACACCGGAATGAAAGACGCCGATCAGCCCCGTCGTCAGCGCCGAGAGCGCCCCGATCCAAGCGAGCCATTTCCGCTTCAGAGCCAGCGCAAGAACACCGACCGCGATGGCGAGGGCATGGGGGTAACGCTGCCAGTAGCACATCTTGCAGGGGGGAATCCCGAAGGCCTGAAAGATGAACGCCCCGCCAAGAAGCGCCGCCGACCCGAGAGTGGCGACAAGGACGAGGGTTTTCCAGTCGAAGCGTTGCATGAAATGTCCTTAGTGCAGGAAGGTCACGGCATAGAACCCTGCGAAGAGCAGGACGACCAGCGCGATGAAGACGAGCCCGAGCCGCCGTTCGATGAAATCGCGGATCGGTTCGCCGAAGAACCACAGAAGCGCACCGACCACGAAGAACCGAAGGCCGCGCGCGATAAGGGAGGAGATCATGAAGACCGGGAAGGACAGATGGGTCGCGCCCGAGAGGATCGTGATCACCTTGTAGGGGAAGGGCGTGACACCCGCGACGAGCACCGCCCAGGCACCCCATTCGTTGTAGCGCTGGGTGAATTGGTCGAAGCCGTCGGTCTTGCCATAGAACTCGAGAACGGGCCTGCCGATGCTGTCGAAGGCGAAGGCCCCGATGTAGTAGCCGAAGGCGCCCCCGGCGACCGATGCGACCGTGGCGACGCCGGCATAAAGGAAGGCCCGGCGCGGCGCGGCGATGATCATCGGGATCAGCAGGATATCCGGCGGGATCGGGAAGACCGAGCTTTCCACGAAGGCGACAAAGGCGAGCCCCCAGAGCGCATAGGGCGAGCGTGCCAGACCGATCGTCCAGTCGTAGAGTTTTCTCAGCATGCCTGTCCCCGGCGACCCCGTTTTGCGGCCAAAAGGACCGAAAACGCCCCTGGGGTCAAGGTCGCGACTTGCGCTGAGGAACCGGTAGGCGTTGAACTGGTTGTGAAGCAGGCATTGGTGTTGGGGGATCGCGCAATGAAGTGGCAGGGACGGCGTGGCAGCCGCAACATCGAGGACCGCCGACGGATGGGCGGCGGCGCGGTCGGGGGCATCGGAGGGGTCGGGCTTCTGATCATCCTCGCGGTCGGCTATTTCGCCGGCGTCGACGTCACCCCGATCCTGAACGAGGTCGCTTCGGGGCAGGGTGGCGGCGAGATCACCGCAGAGGACGAAGCGGCGGCCGACTTCGTGTCGGTGACGCTAGCCGATACCGAAGATGTCTGGGCCGGGGTCTTTCCCGAACAGGTGGGAGAATCTTACACCCCGGTCACGCTGGTCCTCTACAAGGGCGTCACGCAAAGCGCCTGTGGCGGGGCCTCGGGAGCGACGGGGCCTTTCTATTGTCCCGGCGACAAGAAGGTCTATCTCGACACGGCCTTTTTCACCACGATGTCGCGGCAACTGGGCGCACGGGGCGATTTCGCCGCTGCCTATGTGGTCGCCCATGAAGTCGCGCACCACTTGCAGGACGAATTGGGCACCCTGTCGCAGGCCAATGCCGTGCGGGCGCGCTCCGGTGAGGAGCAGTCCAATGCGATCTCGGTCATGATCGAGTTGCAGGCCGACTGCTACTCCGGGATCTGGGCACGTCATGCCGAAGCGCAGTTCGGCTCGCTCGAACCCGGCGACATCGAGGAGGCGATGAACGCGGCGCGCCAGATCGGTGACGACACGCTCCAGCGCAACGCCGGTCGGGTGCCCATGCCCGAGAGTTTTACCCACGGCACCTCTGCCCAGCGCCAGCGCTGGTTTATGACCGGATATCAGACCGGCGACATGCGCGCCTGCGACACCTTCAATGCGGCCCGGCTCTGACAGTCGACCGTTGACGCCATCGGGCCCGGCGGATAGATCAGCCACCGGGGCCCGAGTGGCGGAATGGTAGACGCAGGGGATTCAAAATCCCCCGGCCGCAAGGTCATGTCGGTTCGAGTCCGACCTCGGGTACCAGCCTCACAATCTGATCGGCGGTTTCGTGCCAGGTTCTGCGCCTTTTCCGGTCGTGGCCTGCGATACCGCGTCTTCGACGGCGTTCCCGGCAGGTCGCGAATGTCAGGGGCGAGAGCGCGTGGCCACGCAAGGGGGTCGCTTTCTGTGATTCGGAAATCGCGAGCCCTTCGAGAGGCTTGGCCGCGGACAGAACAGGCTGCCTGCGTGGATTGGCATCGAATCGTGAACGACGCTCGAAGGCTCGGTCACTTTGATCGTGGCGGAAATGAGGCAAAGTCGACGGTCTGCCATGTGGGACCCATTGTTTCCGTTGCGACAACAGTGACCTGGGGACAAGATCGCCGCTCTTGGGCCATTTCTGTGGATAACCTGCCGTCTTCTGAGGAGATCGCCACAACCCAGACAATCGCGCGCTCGTCTTTTGGTTGTGATCGTCGGAGCAACTGAAACAATGCGCGTCGTGGATCTCGCAACTGGCACCTCCGTAGGTAATGGTTCGTTAACAAAGGCGCGGCGCAAATCGCCGTTTTATCGTTAGAAATCCCTTTTTTAGCCAGTTCCTCCGGGCTAACGTGGCCCTGCCCAACTGGGGGGCGATGTCTGATAGGCCACGGGGGCGGCCGCACGCGAAGCCACGGTATTTTCCGAGGGTTAGAGGTGTGTGCCGTGTCGCTCGTTTGGGCGGATCCGGCATGCGTGATGGTGGGAACGAGCCGGGGGGCTTTTCGTCTTTTCCAATCACGCCGGTCCCACGGGGTCCGATCTCTCTCCTTCTGGGCTGTGACGGTGCCGAGTGTGCGGGCAATCCGTGGTCCGGATGTCGCTCGACGCTTGGGTCGGAACGAACACCGATGTCGAGGGGACACTGAGGGACATGACGTCTTTGCCTGTACTTGATCCGGGGACCCGCGCCTGCGCTGCGGGCGCCGGCGGCGTTCGCACCCATCAAGCGACACGAATGAGCGACACCGTCGCCGGGGGCCCGTTTCCCCGGTCAGCAACCTATGACCGCAACGTGACCAGCCAGCCCATCGCACGGCGCGGATTTGAGCAAGGGAAAGAGTGACATGACTTTCAATTCCAATACTTCCTCCACCTGGCAGCCGTCCGGCGATTACCGCCTCGACTGGGACCTCACCGGGTCCGACGGCTCTGCCGCGCTCGTGTCCGCCACCGGCAACCAGAACGTTTCGGTTTCGGTCTCGACGCCAGGCAATGGCGACGGCGACAGCTTCGCGATGGCGGATGGCAAACTTCACTCCGCGAGCGTGCAGAACCCGACACAGACCATCATCGACTTTGGCGCGGCCGTGACAGACGTGAATTTCCAGATCGAGGACGTGGACCAGGACAACAACTGGCTTCTGTCGGAAACTTGGGACGACAAGGTGACGGTGCTCGCCTATGACGCCGACGGGAACCTCGTCGACGTGGATTTCTCCTTTGCTTCCGACAGCGGCATTACCGCGACCGGCAACAGCGTCGAGGGCGGCAAGAACATCGACGGCGGCTTGAGCGGCGAAAGCACCCGCGACAACGTGACCGTCTCCGTCGCGGGTCCGATCACGAAGCTCGTCATCATCCACGACAACGGTGCCTCCGACAAGGACAGCGGCTGGGTCAAGATCACGGATATGGGCTTCAACGCCGTGCCCGATGCTGCGTCGCTCGACGGCATCGTCGAAGGCACCGACGGGGCCGACGTGATCGACGCCTCCTACACCGGCGATCCGGATGGAGACATGGTCGACAACAACGACGCCGTGCTGCCGGGCGAGTTTGGCAATGACGACATCATCTATGGTTTCGGCGGCGATGACGTGATCAAGGCGGGCGCGGGCTACGACGAGATCTATGCAGGGGGCGGCGATGATTACGTCGAAGGCTCGTCGGGCAATGACGTCATTCACGGCGACATGGAAACCCGCGATGGCAACGTTCCTACCGAGACGCGTGAAGTCTTCAAATGGGACGCAGCGCCGGGATATGCGGATGAGAAAGACACCGCCGGCTTCACCCAGAACACCGGATCCGTCAATGTGACCATGTCGGTCGTGTCGAAGTCCTCGGACGCGCAGGTCGAGTTCGAGAACGACGCCGGCAACGTGTCCGGCCTCGACGCCGGGGCCGACGCCAAGTCCGGCCTCGCGCTCGAAGGCGACGACAAATACGACGACGCCAAGATCCAACTCGCCTTCGATCAGGACGTCACCGACGTGAGCTTCCGGATCAACGACATCGACCAGTGTTCGTCGGTCAAGGTCTGGGCCTATGTCGATGGCAAGGCCGTCGAGGTCGATCTGACAGGCGGCACCAAGGTGGGTGTCTCGGGCAATGTGGCGACGGCCAAGGCTTCGGACGCGCCGGCGACCGCAGATCAGAACTCGCTTCTCGTCAAGATTGCGGGTCCTGTCGACAAGATCGTGGTGGAGCACGACATCACGGGCTCGTCGACGAGCCATGTGCAGCTGACGGACGTCTACTTCACGGCGACCACCGAAGGCGACTGCCTGCCGGACGAAGCGGGCAACGACACGCTTCTGGGCATGAACGGCGACGACATCATCTATGGCGAGGGCGGTGATGACACCATCGACGGCGGCGCCGGGAACGACGTGCTCTATGGCGACCACGGTCTGGTCAACGGCACGCCCGCGCCGACCATGGTGCGCGAGAGCTTCAACTGGACGAAACCGGCCGGGTCCGACGCGCAGGATTTTGCGCAGAACACCGGCAATGTGGACGTGTCCTTCAAGATCGTCTCCGAAGACGCTGGGGTGACCTCGTCCTACGCCGCCGATGCGCAGAATGTTTCGGGGATCGACAGCGGCTCCGAGACGATCAACGCCAAGCAGTCCTTCTATTCCGAGACGGGCGGGCAGGGGCGTGACGCCTCCTATGAGCTGTCCTTCTCGAACGCCGTGGAGAACGTGGCCTTCCGCGTCAACGACGTGGACGGCGACGGGCTTGTCACGATCAAGGCCTATGACGCAGACGGGAACCAGATCGCGGTTCAGCTGACCGGCGGCTCCAAGGTCACCCTGAAGGACACCGACGGCACGCTGGGCAAGGACACCATCGACTCGAACGGCGGCTATCTGGAAGACACGGCCGCCGAATACTCGACCCTGGTCCAGATCGCGGGTCCGGTGGCGAAGATCGTCATCGACCATGCCCAGAACGGCCCCAACAATTCGGGCATCAACGTCACCGACGTTTACTTCGACGTGGCGGATGGTGCGGCCTGTGAGCCCGATGACGAGGGCAACGACACGATCACGGGCGGCGCGGGTGCCGACCTCATGTATGGCGAAGGCGGCAATGACACCTTCGTGGTGGCAAGTGGCGAAGACGGCGCGGGCGACACGGTCATCGGCGGCAACGGCCCCGTCCAGACCACCGACCGCGACGTGCTCGACCTCACCGGCGCGGGCCGCGTCACCATCGACCAGACCGCGGACGACAGCGACGCGGGTGCCTTCAAGGGCACGGTGACTTTCTCGAACGGCAAGGTCCTGACCTTCAGCCAGATCGAAGAGATCGTGACCGACCCGCAGAACACGAACCCGGACGCCGTGGATGACAGCGCCTCGGTCGACGAAGACGGCTCGGTCGTCGTTCCTGTTCTGGCCAACGACAGCGATCCTGAGGGCGACACGCTCACCGTCGACAGCTTTACTCAAGGATCGAACGGCACCGTATCGCAGAACCCGGATGGGACGCTGACCTATACGCCGAACACGGACTTCAATGGCCAGGACAGCTTCACATACACCGTGACCGACGGAAACGGCGGGACCGATACGGCGACCGTCACCGTGGACGTGGGCGCCCAGAACGATGCGCCGGATGCCGTCGACGACACCATCATGGTGGATGAAGACAGCTCGGTCGATATCCCGGTTCTCGCCAATGACAGCGACCCGGAAGGCGACACGCTGACCGTCGGCAGCTTCACCCAAGGGGCAAATGGCACCGTGTCGCAGAACCCGGACGGGACGCTGAAGTACACGCCCAACGCGGACTTCAACGGTCAGGACAGCTTCTCCTACACCGTGACCGACGGAAACGGCGGCACCGATACGGCCACCGTCACCGTGGACGTCTGCCCGAAGAACGACGCGCCGGATGCCGTTGACGATGTGACCTCGACCGATCCCGGTGTGCCGGTCACGCTCAACCTCCTGGCCAACGATACCGACATCGACGGCGATCCGCTTGAAGTGTTGAAGGCGACCGGTCCGGCGAATGGCACGATCAGCGGCAATGCCGATGGCACCTTCACCTATACGCCCAATGCGGGCTTCGAGGGCACCGACAGCTTCACCTACACGATCACCGACGGCCACGGCGGTCAGGACACCGCGACGGTGCTGATCTCGGTCGGCGATGGCAACCTGCCGCCGGATGCCGTGGAAGACACGGCCTCTACCACCGAAGGCACGCCGGTCACGGTCGATGTGCTGGCCAACGACAGCGATCCGGACGGCGATGCGATCTCGATCGACAGCTTCACCAACGGGACCAACGGGACCGTGTCCCAGGATGGGGACGGAAACCTCGTCTACACGCCCAATGACGGCTTCACCGGGCCGGACAGCTTCACCTATACGATCACCGATGGCGCCGGAAATCAGGACACGGCCACCGTCTCGGTCGATGTGGGGGCCGCGCCCAACTCGAACCCGGACGCGGTCGACGACACGGCCTCGACCATCGCGGGCACGCCGGTGACCTTCAACGTGCTGGCCAACGACACGGACCCAGAGAACGACCCGCTCCAGATCACCCAGCTCATCGGGGCGCCCGCCAACGGCACGCTCACGGCTGGCGCGAACCCGGGCGAGTTCATCTATACGCCCAATGCGGGCTTCATCGGGACCGAGAGCTTCAGCTACACCATCTCCGATGGCAACGGAGGCACCGACACGGCCAGCGTTACCATCGACGTCACGCCCAACGGCAACAACGCCGTCGTGGCCAAGGATGATGCGCTCGATATCGACGAGGATACCTCGATCATCGTCGACCTGACCGACAACGACTTCGACCCCCAGGGCGACAGCTTCTCGGTGACCGCCTTGGGCACGCCCGCGAACGGGACGGCGACGCTGCTGGCGGACGGCACGGTGCAATACACGCCCGATCCGGACTTCTTCGGGACCGACAGCTTCACCTATACGATCACCGATATCTACGGCGCCACCGATACGGCGACCGTGACGGTGAACGTGGACCCGGTGAACGACGACCCGAACGCCGACGACGACGTCGTGGTGATCGAGCAGGACAGCCCGGTCGTGATCGACGTGATCGCCAATGATAGCGATCCGGACGGCGACCCGCTCGAGGTGTTGGACTACACCCAGCCCTCGAACGGCACGGTGACGGCGAACCCCGACGGGACGCTGACCTATACGCCCGAGGCCGGCTACATCGGGACCGATACGTTCGAATATACCGTGACCGACGGCAACGGCGGCACGGACACGGCGACCGTCTCGATCGGCGTGCAACCCGATGACGAGAACACTACGGACGCGGTGGACGACACCGCGACGACCTCGCCGGGGACGGCGGTGGAGATCGACGTCCTTGCCAACGACACCGATCCCGAGGGCGACGCGATCAGCGTGATCTCCTCGACCCAGCCGGCCAACGGCACCGTGACGAACGTGGACGGGGTCTTCACCTATACCCCGAATGCGGGCTTCACCGGCGTCGACACCTTTACCTACACCATCGACGACGCCCAGGGCGCGACCGACACGGCGACCGTCACGGTGCGCGTGATGGAGGGTGGGCAGAACACCGTCAGCGCCGTGGACGATGCGGCGACGGTGGATGAGGATACTTCGGTCATCGTGGATGTGCTGGCCAACGACAGCGATCCGGAAGGCGACAGCTTCGATCTGATCGCGGTCGGCACGCCCAGCAACGGCACGGCCGAGCTTCTGCCCAACGGCACGGTGAAATACACGCCCAACGCCGACTACTTCGGCACCGACACCTTCACCTACACCATCGAGGACCAGTTCGGCGCGACCGACACGGCCACGGTGACGGTGACGGTCGACCCGGTGAACGAGGTGGATGCCGTGGACGACACGGCCTCGACCGCGGCGAACACGCCCGTGGCCATCGACGTGCTGGCGAACGACACGGATCCGGAAGGCGACGCGATCAGCGTCATCGGCTCCACGCCGCCCGCCAACGGGACGATTTCGCTCGCAGGTGGGGTCTTTACCTACACGCCCAACGCGGGCTTCACCGGGACCGACACCTTCACCTACACGATCGACGACGCGCTTGGCGCGACGGATATCGCGACGGTGACCGTGTCGGTGGGTATGACTGGGCCGAATACGGTCGATGCGGTAGACGACGCCTATGACACCGACGAGGATACCGCCCTCATCGTCGATGTGACGTCCAACGACCTGGACCCGCAGGGGGACCCGATCACCGTGACCGCCCTGGGCACGCCCACGAACGGGACGGCCGAGCTCCTGTCCGACGGCACGGTGAAATACACGCCGAACGCGGATTTCTTCGGAACCGACAGCTTCACCTACACGGTGACCGACGGAAACGGCGCGACCGATGTGGCGACCGTGACCGTGACGGTCGATCCGGTGAATGACAACCCGGACTCCGAGGACGATCTGGTGGTGACAGAAGGCGGCGATCCCGTGGTCATTCCGGTGCTCGACAACGACAGCGACCCGGACGGCGATCCGCTTGACATCATCGACATTGGCACGCCCACGAATGGCACCGTCACGCAAAACGACGATGGCACCGTGACTTACGATCCCAATGACGGGTTCACCGGGACCGATACCTTCACCTATACGATTTCCGACGGAAACGGCGGGACAGATACGTCGACAGTGACCGTTGTGGTCAACCCCGAGCCAGGCCAGAACGCCAATCCCGATGCCGTGGACGATACGGCCCGCACGCCGATCAACACGCCCATCGTGCTTGCCGTTCTGGCCAACGACAGCGATCCGGACGGCGATCCGCTTTCGGTGATCGACGCGCAGTCGAGCTTCGGCACGCCCACGATCAATGCCGACGGCACGATCACCTTCACGCCCGCGACGGACGTCACCGGGCCGGCCACGGTGACCTATACGGTCTCGGACGGGAACGGCGGCACCGATACGGCGACCGTGTCCCTGATGATCAACGACGGGATCGTCGAGGGCACCACCGGCAACGATGTGATCGACACCAGCTACACGGGCGACCCGGAAGGCGACCTCGTGGACGCGGGAGACAACATCTTCCCGGACAAGGGACCGAACGACGACATCATCGAGGCCTACGAAGGCGATGACATCATTCGGGCCGGTGACGGCGACGACGAGATCTACGGCGGCGACGGCAACGACGTGGCCTATGGCGGTGACGGGGACGACTACATCGACACGCGGGCGCCGACCGAGGCCTCGGATCACGGCTTCGTGCCGGGCGAGACGGTCGACAACTGGCCCTTCGGCCCGCTCACGCCCAACGATCTGGTGCCGAAAGACACCGACCCCTACAACGACATGGACGTGGTCTATGGCGGGGCCGGGAACGACACCATCCTGACCGGCGACGATGCCGACGTGGTCTATGGCGGCGATGGTGACGATACCATCGACGGCGGTCTCGACGACGACACGCTCAAGGGCGATGCCGGGGACGATTACATCATCGGCGGTCACGGCGCGGATGTGATCGACGGCGGCGACGGGGATGACGAGATCTGGGGTGGCCTGGGCCCGAATACGCCCGACATCCTTGACCTCGAGGACGACGCCTATCCGGTGAACGACTATGGCGATGCCGACAGCAACGATCCGGACAGCGTCACGCCCACCTTCCTCGATCCGCGACCCGAGAACGGCAAGGACATCATCCACGGCGGTGCAGGCAACGATGTCATCTATGGCCAGGACGACGATGATGTCCTCTTCGGGGACGAGGGCGACGACTACATCGACGGCGGGATCGACGACGACACCATCTTCGGTGGAGACGGCGACGACGAGCTCTATGGTGGCAAGGGGCAGGACTATATCGACGGTGGTGCCGGTAACGACACCATGGATGGCGGCGACGACAGGGATTATTTCGTCAACGTCAACGCGGGCGATGTGGTCGATGGCGGCGAGGGCGGAGACGACTTCGACACGCTCGACCTCACCGGGTCGGCACCGGTCGGCGGATCGCTCATCGTCACGAAGGACCCGTCCAACGTCGAGAACGGCATGGTCGAATTCTTCGACGACCAGGGCAACTCGGTCGGCACGATGGAGTTCTTCAACATCGAGGACGTCGTTCCCTGCTTCACCCCCGGCACGCTGATCGCGACGCCGAAGGGCGAGGTTCCGGTCGAGGAGCTGCGTGAGGGCGATCGGGTCATCACCCGTGACAACGGCATCCAGGACATCGCCTGGGTCGGGCACAAGGCGCTCGACTGGCGGGCGCTCCATTCGAGCCAGCACTTGAAGCCGGTGCTGATCAAGGCAGGCGCGCTGGGGCCGAATCTTCCGGAGCGCGACATGATGGTGTCGCCCAACCACCGGATGCTGGTCGCCAACGAACGCACCACGCTTTACTTCGACGAACGCGAAGTGCTGGCCTCGGCCAAGCACCTTGTCGACAACGAGGGTGTGATGCAGGTCGATGTGAAGTCGCTGACCTATGTGCACTTTATGTTCGAAAAGCACGAAGTGGTGCTCGCGGACGGCACCTGGTCGGAGAGCTTCCAGCCGGGCGACCATTCGTTGAAGGGCGTCGGCAACGCGCAGCGTCAGGAACTCTTCGAACTCTTCCCCGAGCTCGAGACCCGCGAAGGGATCGACGACTATGTCGCCGCGCGGCGCATCCTGAAGAAGCACGAAGCGCAGATGCTGGTGAAGAAGTGATGCAGCGGCCCGCCAGGTAACCGGCGGGCCACCCAAACCTGTCAGGGGAGGGGCTGCCCCCGGTCCGCGAGGACCGCGTCGCGCGGTGAACGACCGCAGGACGTCACAGGTTAAGAAAGCAACTCCATGACCTTGCTCGTGGAGTTGCTTTTGCTTTGGGAAACGTAACGGATGGTTAACGATTGTGGCCGTTCTGCCGTGCCGCAGACGCATTTCGGACACAATTGAAGATCGCCGCGCCACAGGCGTTTATTGTTTCCATCACGTGTTCAATAGGCCGCTCATTCTACATTTACCCATGAAACAAGGCCCTTGTAGCGATTCGTCGCTCACCTGCGCCCTGAGCTGATGAAACGCATGAGGGGAGAGGAGAGGCGCCCAGTCGCGCCCCGCAATGTGGCGAAAATGCGGCGCATTGCTCAGGCGAGCGCGAAACGCCCTTGCGGGGAAGGGTTTGGGTCGTTCCAATTGTCGGTGCCGTTTTCACACTTACGGCACCTTTTCCGATTAGCCTGACGGTCAACGAGCCCTTTGGACCTAGCTATTGGAACTGGACTGCCGCCATGTTGCACTTCCGCTCACCCGCTGTTGATCGCGACCTCGATCCCGGACTTGGCCTGCAACCCGAAGGACGCGGGGGGTCGCCCCTGTCGGTCTTCTCGCCATCGGGTCTTGCCCCGTCAGCGGTGCTGGAAACGGTAAACGGCCCGACGCTCGCGCGTGATGTCAAGACGGGCGACCAACTCGTCACTCGCGACAATGGACCGGCGGTCGTGCGTTGGGTCGGCGAGAGCATGACCATGTATGACACCACGCATGACGATGCATCCCGCTCGGCCCGCGGTCCCGTGCGGATCAAGGCCGGGGCGCTCGAAACCGATCCCGACGCCGGAAACCTCGTGCTCAACGCGGGTCATCGGCTCCTGGTGCGCAGCCCCTTGAACGAACTCTACTTTGGGACGGAAGAGGTGATCGCGGAGGTGGGCGATCTGACCCACCTCGACGGAGTCGACTTCGTGCCGCGCTCGGTGATGCGTTTCCGGCATATCCTGCTCGACACGCATGAGCTTCTCTGTGCCAACGGCATCTGGATGGAAAGTTTCTCGCCCGAGATGTGGGCCATCCGCGTGGCCTTCCCCGATCAATACGAAGAGATCACAGAGGCCGTGCCGCGGCTCAAGTTCGAAACCGGCGAGGCCAACTACATCTGTCCGCGCATGGCGCTGAACAGCCGCGAGGCCCGTCTTCTTCAGGATATCTGAAACGGGTCCACCAACCTCGGCCCAGAAACCACAGCGGCCGCCCGAGTGGCGGCCGCTTCGTTTGGATCAGGCCCGCGCGACGAGGCTGCGGGAACGCCAGGCGTCCCAGTCTTCGGGTGTGTCCAGATCAGTGCGCGCGTGACTGTAGGGCAGGGTGACGGGGCGCACGCGATCCCGGTTTTCGCGAAACAGCCGCCGCGCGCCTTCATCGCCGTTGAGCGACCGCAGAGCCGGGAAATCGCGCGCCGGGAACACCACGGGGTGCCCCGCGATTCCGTCCGCCGTCGCGCCGCGCAGGATTGATTCCCCGTCGAACTCGGCCAGGACCCGCCGCATATCTTCCGACGTGATGTCGGGCATGTCGGCTAGGAGCATCATGACCGCGACCGACATTTCCGGCAGCGCCTCGACCCCGGCGGCGACCGATGCGGAGAGACCCTCTCCCGCGTCCCTGACCTCGATCGCCGCGACAGGCCATTCCTCGATCAGCGCCCAGCGATCCGGACATTCCTCGCGCGGCGGAAGCGTCACCACCACCGGCTGACCGGTCAGCAGCGCCGCCTCGATCCGGTCGATCAGCAGCGGCTTACCGCTCTCCACGGGTTCGAGCAGCTTGTCCGCGCCTCGCATCCGCGACGATTGGCCAGCGGCAAGGATGAGAACGGGCAGGGCGAGCATGTCATTTCTCCGGTATCAGACCGCGCGGTGAGAACCTTAATACGAGAAGCAAAATAAGCCCCATGGTCAAGAGCCGCATATGTGCCGCCGAGGACAACAGATGCGATTTCAGGTCGCCCTCCGGCATGCTCGCGGTGATCCAGCCCATGAGGGCATTGCCCATCGGTTCCACCTGGACCCAGAAGAACCAGATCACGAAGCCCCCCAGCACAGCGCCCCAGTTGTTGCCCGAGCCGCCGACGATGACCATCACCCAGATCAGGAAGGTGTATCTAAGGGGTTGATAAGACGAAGGAGTCAGCTGGCCGTCCAGCGTCGTCATCATCGCGCCCGCGAGCCCCACGACGGCCGAGCCGATTACGAAGATCTGGAGGTGGCGGCGGGTGACGTCCTTGCCCATGGCCTCGGCCGCGGTCTCGTTGTCACGGATCGCGCGCATCATCCGGCCCCAGGGCGAATTCAGCGCCATCTCGCTCATCCAGATCAGGATCAGAAGCACCACGGCGAAAAGCCCGGCATAGGCCAGTTTCACCACGATGGACGAGAAGGTCGTCGGGTCCATGCCCCAACCCAACGCAAGGTCCACGAAGGAGGGATTGTTCTGCAGGTTGATCTCATAGGGCACCGGACGCGGCAGCCCGTTCACGTTCTTAACGCCGCGGGACAGCCACTCCTCGTTCTTCAGGACCGCGATGATGATCTCCGAGATGCCGAGCGTCGCGATGGCGAGGTAATCCGAGCGCAGTCCAAGGGCGGTCTTGCCGATGGCCCAGGCGGCGGCGGCCGCCAGCGCGCCGCCCACGGGCCAGGCGAGGATCACGGGAAGGCCCAGCCCGCCCAGATATCCGGTGCCCGCCGGGTTGACCGCCTCGATCGCGTCGACGCCGGCGTCGAAGACCCAGCGGAACAGGAAGAACCCGATGACCAGCTCGGCCAGCAGGACCAGCGTGCGGGTCTTGCCCGGTGCCATGCGCTTCCAGATCTGCACCCCGCCCAGGATGACCAGAGCGCCGACCACGAGCCCGCCAAGCGCGCGCAGTCCGCCCGCGGCCCATGCGTCCGAAACCGGCGGCATGGCGGTGATCACCACGCCAAGGCCGCCCAAGGCGGCGAAGCCCATGATCCCGACGTTGAAGAGGCCCGCATAGCCCCACTGCATGTTCACGCCCAGGGCCATGATGGCCGAGATGAGCCCCATGTTCAGGATCGCGAGGGCAAGGTTCCAACTCTGGAACGTGCCGGTGCCCACGATCAGCAGCGCGACGACGGCGAAGAGCGCGATATTCCGCCAGTTCATGCTCATACCGATTTCCCCTTGAAGAGACCCGTGGGCTTGAACAGCAGCACGATCACGAGGATCGCGAAGGACACGGCGAATTTGTAGTCGGTGGACAGAAGCTGGAGCAGCCCGTCCGGCACCCAGTCACCCGGCGCCACATAGGCCACGACCTTCTTCCAGGCATAGGTGATCGTCACCTCGGAGAAGGCGATGACGAACCCCCCGGCAATGGCCCCGACGGGCGATCCGAGCCCGCCGACGATGGCCGAGGCGAAGATCGGCAGGAGGAGCTGGAAATAGGTGAAGGGCTTGAAGGATTTGTCGAGCCCGTAGAGCACGCCCGCGATGGTGGCGAGCGCGGCCACGATCAGCCAGGTGATCATCACCACGCGCTCCGGATTGATGCCCGACAGAAGCGCCAGATCCTCGTTGTCCGAATAGGCGCGCATGGATTTCCCGGTGCGGGTCCTGTTGAGGAACCAGAAGAGCGCGATCACGACGATGAGCGCTGTGACGATGGTCAGCCCCTGCGTGGTCCGGAAGGCAAGCGGCTCGGCCAGCCCCGACCACTCCCGGAAGTCGCGCGCGTTGATGATGAAGCGTTCGCCGTCGGTGAAACTGCGGTCGTCGGGACCTACGATGAGGCGCACGATGCCGTTCATCACGAACATCACACCGATCGAGGCCATGACGAGCACGATGGGCTTGGCGCGCACCCGGCGGTAGTAGCGATAGACCACCCGGTCCGTCCCGATCATCAGGGCCGCCGTGATCGCGATGGCGAAGGGCAGGGCGAGAAGGGCGGTGGGCAGGACCCAGAGATGCAGCCCCATCGACTGGAACCAATAGGTGATCAGGATCGTGACCATGGTGCCGAAGGCCATCTGGTCGCCATGGGCGAAGTTCGAGAACCTCAGGATGCCGTAGATCATGGTCACGCCCAGTGCGCCCAGTGCAAGCTGGCTGCCATAGGCCGTAGCGGGGATCACCACGAAGTTCAGAAGGGCAACGATTGCGTTGACGAAATCCATTACGCGGGCGCCTCGCAGGTCAGATGTGTCAGGGTCGAGGTGGGCGGGGTCGTCCCGGTGTCGAGCACGTGAAGCAGCATCGCGATGCCGGTCTCGCTTGCCCCGTCGACCAAAAGCGTCGTCACCGCGCCACCGTCGTTCCAGCTCCACGGCCCCAGATCACCGGCCATGGTGCCGGACATCGCCGCGTCGCCGACCGTAACCTCGACGTGACCGGCCCGACGGGCATCGAGCGCCTGTGGTGCGATGTCGAAGGTCATGGGGTGCCCGGTATCATCGGTGCAGGCGTAAGTGATCACGCCACCCTCTGCCCATGCGGCTAGAGGAATGAGAGAAAAGGCCAGAGCCACAAGCGCTTGTCGAGCCATCCTCATCCTCCCAGGAAACTCTGGCGCACTTCGGGATCGGCCAGAAGCTCCTTGCCGGTCCCGGTGTGGGCATTGGCGCCCTGGACCAGCACATAGCCCTTGTCGGCGATCTCCAGCGCCTGGCGCGCGTTCTGCTCCACCATCAGGACCGGAAGCCCGGTGCGCGCCACCTCGATGATCCGGTCGAAAAGCTCGTCCATCACGATGGGGCTCACGCCAGCTGTCGGTTCGTCGAGCATCAGCACCTTGGGTTTCGTCATGAGCGCGCGACCGACCGCGACCTGCTGTCGTTGTCCGCCGGAGAGCTCGCCCGCCGCCTGATGGCGCTTTTCCTTCAGGATCGGGAAAAGGTCATAGACCTGTTCCATCGTGGGGCGGATGTCGTCCTGGCGGATGAAGGCCCCCATCTCGAGGTTTTCCTCGACCGTCATTGAGGTAAAGATGTTGTGGGTCTGGGGCACGAAGCCCATGCCCTTCTGCACCCGGTCCTGCGGCGACAGCTCGGTTATATCCTCGCCATCAAGCCGCACCTTGCCGCCGCGCACGTCGAGCATGCCGAAGAGCGCCTTCATGGCAGTCGACTTGCCGGCACCGTTCGGTCCGACGATCACGGCGATCTCGCCCTTTTCGACCGCGATGGTGCAGTCATGCAGGATGTCGGGCCCGTTGCCGTAGCCGCCGGTCATGGTGTCTCCGATCAGGAAGGGGCCGCCGGCTGCCGGGGTGGCGCGGCCGTGCTGCGGGCCGGGCGTCATCGTCGCGTGGCTTTCCTTCGTCACCGAGCGGTCCTTGTTTCCGCGTCCCGAATAAGCGTCGCTCATGGGGTGTCTTCCTTGGTTGCGGCCAGAACGGCGGCATGTGCATCGAGATGGGCCTCGGTGAGCCCCTCGGTGGCTTCGGTGGTCTGGATCACGACGACCTCCTCGCCGACTTCGGTCACGGTGACCAGCGCCTGAAGTTTCGTCATGATGGCGTAATCCACGCTCGCCGCGACCCGGTCTTCCGGGTGCTCGACCGGCGGAAACTGTCCCACAAAGCCGCCGACCAGCGTATTGGCGATGGACTTCGCGCCGGCGTCGGTGCCGTCCCAGCGCGACAGCGCAAAGACCGGCAGCCTGTCGAAGGTCAGCGTGATGCCGGAGCGGGAGGTGAAGACCTCCTGTTCGCTGTCGGTGTTCACCACCGGCTCGACCCCCGCGAAGGGCGTCCCTTCGGCACAGAAATCCACCCCCTCGGTCACCGCGCGGCAGGCGGCGGCCTGTGCCAGAGCGGGCACCGCGAAAGCGAGCAGGGTGGTGGCCAGTGCGAACCCCCTCATGCGCCCACCTGGTCCTTGTTCTTGAGCCCGGTGCCCAGATAAGCCTCGATCACATGTTCATTGGCCTTGATCTCGGCCAGCGTGCCCTCGGCCAGTTTCTTGCCCTCGGCCATGCAGATGACCGGATTGCAGAGCTTCTCGATGAAATCCATGTCGTGCTCGATCACGACGAAGGTATAGCCGCGTTCGGTGTTGAGCCGTTTGATGGCGTCGGCGATGGTATAGAGAAGCGTCCGGTTCACGCCTGCACCGACCTCGTCCAGAAAGACGATCTTGGCGTCGACCATCATCGTGCGGCCAAGCTCCAGAAGTTTCTTCTGGCCGCCGGAAATCTGGCCCGCGCGCAGGTCGGCGATATGGGAGATCGTCAGGAACTCGAGCACTTCGTCGGCCTTGGCACGGAGTGCGCGTTCCTCGTTGGCGATGCGTTTGCGCCCGAACCACGTGTCCCAGAGGTTCTCGCCCGACTGCCCGCCCGGCACCATCATAAGGTTCTCGCGGCAGGTCATCGACCCGAACTCATGGGCGATCTGGAAGGTCCGGAGCAGGCCCTTGTGGAAGAGGACATGGGGCGGAAGGCCAGTGATGTCCTCGCCGTCCATCGTCACGCGACCCGACGTGGGTGGTAGAACGCCCGCGATCACGTTGAAGAGCGTCGTCTTGCCTGCGCCGTTGGGTCCGATCAGCCCGGTGATCGAGCCTTTTTCGATGGTGAGGCTGGCGCCGTCGACCGCGTGGAAGCCGCCGAAATGCTTGTGCAGGTTCTCGACCGTAATCAAGCGATGTCCCCCGAAGAATATAAGTGCAGCCCGGAGGCGGACCCCCGGGCTGCGATGTCGTCACTCAGGCACGATCAGCGGTAGCCGACGGTCGAGTAGGCGCCGTCCATCACTTCGTATTCCTGGTAGGTGCCAGCGGCTTCGCCCGGTCCCACGAGTTCCACGTTGGACGCGCCGACATAGTCGATGTCGGTGCCGGCGGCGATCAGTTCGAGCGCCTTGCCAAGCTCGCCCGGCATGATCGGCTCGCCCGGGGCATTGGCCACGTCCATCACGTTGGCGGCGATGGCGGCACCGGTCGCCTCGCCACCCTTCGCCATGGCGAGGATGAGAAGCGCGGCGGCGTCATAGCTTTCGCGGGTATAGGAGGACGAGGCATCGAAGCCAGCCGCTTCGGCGAGGGCCGCGAATTTCTCGGCTGCTTCGCCTTCGGTGCCCGGCAGCGTGCCGTAGGACCCGTCGAGACCCGAGCCAAGGTCGGCCAGAAGCGCGTCGGAATACATGCCGTCGCCCATGACGAAGGTGTCGAAGGCGCCGGTGTCGAGCGAGGCCTGGATCATGCCCTTGCCGCCCTGGTCGGCATAGCCCAGCACGACGAGCGCATCGCCGCCAGCCGAGGCGAGCGACCCCACTTCCGCCGAATAGTCGGCCTTGCCGTCTTCATGCGGCACCGTTGCCGTCACCGAGCCACCGGTCGCTTCGAAAGCGGCAGTGAAGGCATCGGCAAAGCCCTTGCCGTAGTCGTTGTTGGTGTAGGTCACCGCGACCGAGGTCACGCCCTTGTCCGCAAGCACCTGCGCCATGACTTCACCCTGACGGGCGTCAGACGGGGCGGTGCGGAAGAAGAGGCCGTTGTCTTCGGCTTCCGACAGCGCGGGCGAGGTGGCCGAGGGCGAAATCATGGGCACGCCGTTGGCCACGGCGACGTTCGACAGGATCGCGCCGGTCACGCCCGAGCAGTCCGCGCCCATGATGCCGACGACGCCATCGGTGGTCACCAGACGTTCGGCGGCCGCGGTTGCGGCGGCAGCGTCGACACAGGTCGAGTCCGCGCGCACGGCTTCGATCATCATGCCGTCCATGAAGTTGCCCGAGTCGTTGACCTCGGAGATCGCCATTTCGGCAGAGGTCGCCATGTTCGGCGTGATGGATTCGATGGGGCCTGTGAAACCGAGGATAATCCCGATCTTGGCAGCCGATCCGTGGCTCTCGGCAAAAGCGGCACCTGAGGCAAGCGCGCCGACAGCCGTCGCGAGAAGCAGTTTTTTCATGATTTTTCTCCCAGTTGGATCAATGTCCTGCCCGATACACTAACGTTGAAATCGGGAATGAAAAGGGGGCCTCTGTTGCCGCTAACCGTGCGTCATGTGCGTCTGACGTTTCTTGCGAGCCGATGACGTGACGTTGACCTTCGGTCACGTTCGCGTTTGTGCCCTTGGTGGTCGCATTCGGGCCACCCATTGTCGTCCCATGAAACGATCTGTCCTCGCCCCCCGCTTCGTTCGCGGCTGCGCTCTGCTTTCCGCAGTTGTGATCGCACCCGTTTTTGCAACCGCAGCCGTTGTCGAGACCGACGACGGCCCCGTCGAGATCACAGAAATGGTCGGCGGACTGACCGAACCCTGGGGAATCGCCTTTCTCCCCGATGGCAGCCAGTTGATCACCGAGCGCGACGGCCGCCTCCTGCATGCAACGGTTGACGGCCCGACGGTCGAGGTGACCGGCGTGCCGGAAGTCTGGGCCGAAGGGCAGGGTGGACTGCTCGACGTGATGGTGCCGGCCGACTTCGCCGAAACGCGCGAAGTGTTTCTGACCTATTCAAAACCGCAGGACGGTGGCGAGGCCGGCACCGCGCTCGCCTCCGCGCGGCTTTCCGACAACGGCACCGCGCTCGAAGGACTGGCCGACCTTTTCGTGATGACGCCGGGCGGCAGCCGGGGCCAGCACTTCGGCTCGCGCGTTGTCGAAGGGCCCGACGCGCACCTTTTCGTCACCATCGGCGAACGTGGAAACCGCGATCTTGCTCAGGATCTGACGGTGCACAACGGGACCACCATTCGCCTGAACCGCGATGGCAGCGTGCCCGAGGACAATCCATTTGTGGGGCAGGAGGGCGCACAGCCCGAAATCTGGTCCTACGGTCACCGCAACGCGCAGGGTGCCGACATCGACGCCGAAGGCCGCTTCTGGGTCGTCGAACATGGCGCGCAGGGCGGAGACGAGGTGAACCTTGTCGAGCCCGGCGTGAATTTCGGCTGGCCGGTGATCTCCTACGGCCAGAACTACAACGGGACCCCGATCGGCGAGGGCCAGACGAAAGAGGGCATGGCCCAGCCCGCGCATTACTGGGACCCCTCGATCGCGCCCTCCGGTATGGCGTTTCACTCGGGCACGGCGTTTCCCGACTGGGAAGGGCACGCGCTCGTCGGGTCGCTCAAGTTCAACTATATCGCCGTTCTCGATCCGTCGGATTGGTCCGAAGTTCAGATCGAAAGCGATGAGACCCTGCGCGTGCGCGATGTCGCTGAAGCGCCCGACGGGTCGGTCTGGTTCCTTTCGGTCGGAAATGGCGCGGCCTACCGGATGACGCCGACTGAATGACCAGCCTCAGAAGTCGTCGAGATCGTCGTCCATCGGCAGGTGGGCGGCGGTCCCGTCGTCAGGGTCGCCCTCGGCGGCCTCGTGGCTCCCGCGTTCGCGGTAGGGTGTCGTGCCATATTGCGCCCGGTAGCATTTCGAGAAATGCGAGGGGCTGGTGAAGCCACAGGCCAGCGCCACGTTGATCACGTTCATCTCGGTCTGCATCAGAAGATTGCGCGCCCGCGCAAGCCGCAGCTCCATGTAGTATCGCTTGGGCGAACGGTTCAGATACCGCCGGAACAGCCGCTCCAACTGCCGTGTGGACAACCCGACCTCCTCGGCTAGGAGCGAGGGCGACACTGGTTCCTCGATGGTCGTTTCCATCCGCTGGATCACCGTCGCGAGCTTGGGGTGCCGCACGCCGATCCTTGTCGGGACCGAGAGCCGCTGGTTGTCGCGGTCAGTGCGGATCGAGGTATAGATCTGCTGGTCGGCGACCGAATTCGCCACGTCCTGGCCGTGATCGCGCGCGATGATCGCCAGCATCAGGTCGATGGACGAGGTGCCCCCCGCCGTGGTCATCGTCTTGCCGTCGATCACGAAGATCGACTTGGCGAGGTCGACATCCGGGAAATCCTCGAGAAAGGCGTCGTGGTTTTCCCAGTGGATCGTCGCGCGTTTGCCGTCCAGGAGCCCGGCCTTGGCCAGCGCATGGGTCGCGGTGCAGAGCGCGCCCACGCGCACCCCTCGCCGGGTTTCGCGCCGGAGCCAGGACACGAGCTTCTGGGTCGTGGCGGTGCCCACGTCTATGCCCCCGCAGAGGATCACGGTGTCGTCATGGCGTAGTTCATCCAGATCGCCGTCGAGGTTCACCACGGTGCCCGCCGAACACCGCGTCGCCACGCCGCCTTCGCCCACCACGCGCCAGTCGTAGGCGCGATATCCCAACTGCCGGTTGGCGAGCCGCAACGCATCGACCGCGCCCGCGAAACTCAGGAGCGTGAAGTTCTTCATCAGGACGAAGACAAAGCGGCGGACAGCGTCCGGTCCGGGGTTTGGGGCGGGCTTGAGAGGTGGCATCGGCTGTCCCTGTGCTGCGGCCAAGACAGGACCACTTTTCCCGTCCCTGCGCAAGAGCGGGCCAAGCGGCTCCAATCGTCCAAGTTTGTTTTGCCATAGGGGGCGCACAAGGCTATACCGCCCATGTTTCGGAGGGATTGTTGCCGCTAACAGACGCATGACGCGCGGCCCCTTCCGACATTCGAAGTGATGGAGACGACAATGACGGACTGGACCAAATCTGCATGGCGCAAGAAGCCCCGGGTGCAGATGCCCGACTATACCGACGCGGCCGCGCTCGCTCAGGTCGAGGCGCAGCTTGCCAAGTATCCGCCGCTCGTCTTTGCCGGTGAGGCCCGCAAGCTCAAGAAATCCCTCGGGGCCGCGTCGCGTGGCGAGGCGTTCCTCCTGCAGGGCGGTGACTGCGCCGAAAGCTTTGCCGAGTTCTCGGCCGACAACATCCGCGACACCTTCAAGGTGATGTTGCAGATGGCGATGGTGCTCACCTACGGGGCAAAGGTTCCGGTGGTGAAGGTCGGGCGCATGGCCGGGCAATTCGCCAAGCCGCGCTCCGCACCGACGGAAACGGTTGATGGCGTCGAACTCCCCAGCTACCGGGGCGACATCATCAACGAGCTCGACTTCACGGCGGATGCCCGCATCCCGAACCCGCAGAAGATGCTCATGGCCTATACGCAGTCGGCGGCCTCGCTCAACCTGCTGCGCGCCTTTTCGACCGGCGGTTTCGCGGACATTCACCATGTCCATTCCTGGACATTGGGGTTCACCGAAAGTGACGAGGCCGAGAAGTATCGGGATATGGCCAGCCGTATCCAGGATGCGCTCGACTTCATGGCCGCGGCGGGCCTGACGTCAGAGGCGAACCACGAATTGTCCACCGTCGATTTCTATACGTCGCACGAGGCGCTCCTGCTCGAGTACGAAGAGGCGCTGACCCGCGTCGATTCGACGACCGGCAAGACCGTCGCCGGCTCGGGCCACATGATCTGGATCGGCGACCGCACGCGTCAGCCCGACGGTGCGCATGTGGAATACTGCCGCGGGGTTCTGAACCCGATCGGTCTCAAGTGCGGGCCGACCACGACGCCTGAAGACCTCAAGGTCCTGATGGGCAAGCTGAACCCGACGAACGAAGAGGGGCGGCTCACGCTCATCGCGCGTTTCGGGGCGGGCAAGGTGGCTGATCACCTGCCGCGTCTGGTCGAGACGGTAAAATCCGAGGGCGCCAAGGTCCTGTGGTCCTGCGACCCGATGCACGGCAACACCATCAAGTCGGCCACCGGTTACAAGACCCGGCCGTTCAACCAGGTGCTCTCCGAAGTGCAGGAGTTCTTCGCCGTCCATAACGACATGGGCACGGTCCCCGGCGGCGTGCATTTCGAGATGACCGGTCAGGACGTTACCGAATGCACCGGCGGCGTGCGCGCCGTGACGGACGAGGATCTGTCCGACCGCTACCACACCGCCTGCGACCCCCGGCTCAACGCCTCTCAGGCACTGGAACTCGCGTTCTTGGTGGCCGAGGAACTGGCGAACCGCAAATCGCCCAAGGTGGACGCGGCGACGGCCTGAGACAGCGTCGGACCTGCCAGATTCGAAAGACCCCGGCGGCGACGCCGGGGTCTTTTGTTTCGGACATGGCGTGCGATGAAGTCAAAGCCCGTCCGCGTCATGAACCAGTCGCAGGACATGCGGCTTGCGTTCCGACGTCGCGCTTGGCTGAATCTGCGACACGGGGCGCGGGTCTCCCGGACGGTCGTCGCGCTCTTCGCACCCCGAAACAGGCGTCACCGTCTGCGACAGGACCCTGAAGCGTCGCGGCCCGCGCCCGATGGTCCCCTTGGCCTGCAAGGCCCCAAGGATACGGGTCGGGCGCCCCTGTTCGTCCTTTATCGGCAACAAGATCATCTGCGCGTCGAGCCGCGGTCGGGTGAAGCCGCTGTCGCTCTCCAGCCGCAGGGCCGCCGCCGCCGGGCTTTCGAGCACCGATTCCAGCACATGCTGCAACCCGCGGCGCGCTTCCGGCAGGAACATCGCCGTGATCGGCATGCCGCGCACCTCCATGCCCATGAGGTCGTTCAGATGCATGCCAGCCAGCCGGATCCGGGCAATGCCCGGCGCGACCTTTTCGAGCACGAAGGCAAACTCGAGCACATCCGCGATGCCGCGCGGGTCGATTTCGGCCCGGGCGGGCATCATGCGTCCGTCGCGCAGGCCCTCCCAATAGCTTTCGATCCGCCTGATCGAGGGGAATTGTGCCTCGGTGCGACGCTCGGCAAGCGGGATGACGTTCGATGCGTCGGTGATCTCGATCTTCATCCCTCTGGTCCTCCGTCGTCGCCGATTGCGCCGCACCCTTCGCGTTGCTCCGGGATGGGTCGGGTGTTAACGAGTTGTCGGCGTTCCTTACCGATGCCTTAATCTGCCACATTTCGGCCTGAATTGGGGCAATATCTAAAAGAGGGGTTAACGCGTATGACGAAGAGCATGACCGGTTTCGCGGCCGCCAAGGGCGCGCTGGCTCCATGGACATGGACCTGGGACATGCGGTCGGTCAATGCCCGGGGGCTCGATATCCGGATGCGCGTGCCGGACTGGATCGAGGGGCTGGAACCCGCGATCCGCAAAGCGGTGTCCGAACGGATTGCACGTGGCAACGTCAGCGTGTCCCTGAAGATCACCCGCGACATGGAGGAGGGCGGCGCCCGGCTCAACGATGCCGCGCTCGATCAGGCACTTTCCCTCTTGGCCGAGGTCGAGGCCGCGGCAAAACTGCGCGGCGTGACGCTGACGCCCGCCACTGCGGTGCAGGTGACCGGCATGCGCGGCGTTCTGGATGCGGCCCCGGTGCAGGACGACACGACGGATCTTCTCGCCCGGCTCTCGTCCGAGCTTCCCGGGCTTGTGGCGGATTTCGACCGTATGCGCGCCCATGAGGGCGCCGAGCTGGCGAGAATCATCGAGGGGCAGCTCGCCGCGCTCGAAACTCTCGTCGCCGAAGCCGTGACCGAAGCGGACGCACGGCGGGACCAGCAGGCCGAGACCCTGCGCACGGCGCTTGCCCGCGTGATGGAGAACACCGAGGTTGCGGACCCCGACAGGGTCGCACAGGAACTCGCGCTCATCGCGGTGAAATCCGACGTGCGCGAGGAACTCGACCGCCTGACCGCCCATGTGGCGCAGGCGCGCAGCCTCCTCGCCGCACCGGAGCCCTCGGGCCGCAAGCTCGACTTCCTGATGCAGGAATTCAACCGCGAGGCCAACACCCTTTGCTCCAAGGCCGGGTTCCAGGCATTGACCCGGATCGGTCTTGACCTCAAGGCGACCATCGACCAGATGCGCGAGCAGGTGCAGAACATTGAGTGAGGCGACGACCATGACCCGACGCGGCCTTCTGATCATTCTTTCGTCGCCTTCGGGCGCGGGGAAGTCCACGCTGGCGAAGAAGCTCATGGGCTGGGACCCGTCGCTGACCTTCTCGGTCTCCGCCACCACGCGCAAGCCGCGCGAGGGGGAAATCGACGGAACCCATTACCATTTCATGGACGAAGCCGCGTTCCGCGACATGGTGAAGAACGGCAAGATGCTCGAGCACGCCCATGTGTTCGGCAACTTCTACGGCTCGCCCGAAGGCCCCGTCCGCGCGGCGATCGAGGCCGGGCATGACGTGCTTTTCGACATCGACTGGCAGGGCGCGGTTCAGGTCAAACACTCGGCGCTGCGCGACCACGTGCTGTCGATCTTCATCCTGCCGCCGTCGATAAAGGAATTGCGCCGCCGGCTCGTCGAACGCGGCCAGGACGCGCCCGAGGTGATCCGGGACCGCATGAAGAAAAGCTGGGACGAAATTTCCCACTGGGACGGCTACGATTACGTCCTCGTCAACGACGATCTCGAAACCACCTTCGAGAAGCTCAAGACCATCGTCAGCGGCGAACGTCTGCGGCTCGTTCAGCAGCCCAATCTTTCACCTTTCATCCGCCAGCTTCAGGAAGAATTCGAGGAGGCCGAAGCATGATCTATGCACTCGACGGGATCGAACCCGTGATCGCCGAAGACACCTGGGTCGCGCCCGACGCCAATGTCATCGGCGACGTGACGATGGAGCCGGGATCGTCGGTCTGGTTCGGCTGCACCATCCGGGGCGACAACGAGCCGATCCTGATCGGGGCCGGGACCAACGTGCAGGAGAACTGCGTCTTTCACACCGATCCCGGCTCGCCGCTCACGCTCGGCGAAAACGTGACCATCGGGCACAAGGTGATGCTGCACGGCTGCACCGTGGGCGACGGCTCGCTCATCGGCATGGGGGCCACGGTCCTCAACGGGGCGGTGATCGGCAAAGGCTGTCTCATCGGCGCCGGCGCGCTTGTGACCGAGGGCAAGGTGATCCCCGACGGGTCGCTCGTGATGGGCGCCCCCGGCAAGGTCGTGCGCGAACTGGACGATGCCGCCAAGGCCGGTCTCATCCAGTCGGCCGAGCATTATCAGGCCAACATGCGGCGCTTCCGGGCAGGGCTCGTCCAGATCCGCTGAGATGACAACGGCCCCGCGCAGGGGCCGTTCTTCACCGTAAGTGGGCGACCTCAGTCCTTGCCCCGGTAGGGCTCCACATACTGAAGCGCCATGTCCCACGGGAAGAAGATCCAGGTGTCCTGGCTCACCTCGGTGATGTAACTCTCCACCATCGGTTTGCCCATTGGCTTGGCATAGACGGTCGCGAAATGCGCCTTGGGCATGAGGTTGCGCACCACTTCGAGCGTCTTGCCTGTGTCCACGAGGTCGTCGATGACGAGCACGCCGTCCCCTTCGCCGATCACCTCCATGTCGGGCGACTTGATGACGATGGGAGCGCTTTGTGTCTGATGGTTGTAGCTCTTCACGCTGATCGTATCGACGGTCCGGATGTCGAGCTCTCGCGCGATGATCATGGCCGGGGCGAGACCGCCGCGCGTGATCGCCACAACGGCGCGCCAGCCATCAGGCGGCGTGATGTCCGAAAGACGCCAGGCAAGCGCCCGGCTGTCACGATGGATCTGGTCCCAGCTGACGTGGAAGCCTTTCTCGTGGGGCAGGCGGTTGTCGTTCATTCCGCTTTTCTCCCGGTGGTGGTGTCGATGTCCGGCGCGTCCACCGCTTTCATCCCGACCACGTGATAGCCCGCGTCCACGTGATGCGTTTCGCCGGTCACGCCCGAGCCAAGATCGGACAGGAGGTAGAGCGCCGACTTGCCCACGTCGTCGATGGTCACGTTGCGGCGCAGCGGCGAGTTCATCTCGTTCCACTTCAAGATATAGCGGAAGTCGCCGATGCCGGAGGCGGCCAGCGTCTTGATCGGTCCGGCCGAAATCGCGTTCACGCGGATGCCGTCCTTACCAAGGTCCTCGGCCATGTAGCGCACGCTCGCCTCGAGCGCGGCTTTCGCGACGCCCATGACGTTGTAATGCGGCATGACCTGTTCGGCGCCGTAATAGGTCAGCGTCAGAAGCGCGCCGCCCTCGGGCATCATCGCGGCGGCGCGGCGGGCGACGGCCGTGAAGGAGAACACCGAGATATCCATCGTCGTGCGGAAGTTGTCGCGGCTGGTGTCGATGTAGCGACCGCGCAGCTCGCTCTTGTCCGAGAATCCGATGGCGTGAACTAGGAAGTCGATCTTGCCCCAGGCCTTCGACAACTCGTCGAAGAGCGCGTCGATCGAAGCGCCGTCCGATACGTCGCAATCCACGACGAAGGTCGATCCAAGCTGCTGGGCGAGCGGCAGGACCCGCTTCTTCATCGCCTCGCCCTGATAGGAAAAGGCAAGTTCGGCGCCCGCGTCGTGCAACGCCTTGGCGATCCCCCATGCGATCGACTTGTCGTTCGCAAGGCCCATGATCAGCCCGCGCTTGCCGCTCATCAATCCGCCTGACATGGCCTGTTCCCCGTCCCTTTGTTCTGGTTTAACCGGGTTTATGAGATTGCAGTGGCGGCTTCAAGCCTGCGTGACAGGCGCGGTGCCGAAGGGATGGGCAGTGGTCCAAGGATGAATGAGGGCAGGGTATGAGTGACCGAAGCGGGATTTTCGCGGGCGAGGACCCCTTCGCCATCGCGCGCGCCTGGCTGGCCGAGGCCGAGGCCAGCGAACCGAACGACCCAAATGCCATCGCCCTGGCCACGGTCGATTCGACCGGCTTGCCCAATGTCCGAATGGTGCTTCTGAAAGAGATTCGGGCCGAGGATTTCGTGTTTTTCACCAACTACGGCTCCCGCAAGGGGCAGGAAATCGCGGGCAACGGGCAGGCGGCCTTCGTCATGCACTGGAAATCTCTGCGTCGGCAGATCCGGGTTCGCGGGGCGGTGACGAAGCTCGACGGTCCCGAGGCGGATTCCTATTTTGCATCGCGTTCACTCAAATCGCGCCTGGGTGCCTGGGCCAGCGATCAGAGCGCCCCGCTCGAAAGCCGCGCGGCCCTTATGGCCAAGGTCGCCCGCGTCACGGCACAGCATGGCACCGCGCCGCACAGGCCGCCGTTCTGGGGGGGCTTCGCCATCGCCCCGACCGAGATCGAATTCTGGGCCGACGGCGCCTTCAGGTTGCACGACCGCTTCCGCTGGACCCGCGCGGCGGGTGAAACTTCTTGGAAAATCACGCGCTTGCATCCCTGAGTTGTCCATTATCCTTTTTACAAATCACCGCGTCGCGCCTAAACCAGAGCTTGTTCCACTGCGTACAATGAGACACATAGGGATGGGATGCGAACATTGCAGGTGTTCGGATGAATGATGACGAGACACGGATGGAAAGGGAGGTCCTCCGCGGGTTTGTTAAGTGGTTTGATCCCGCAAAGGGCTTTGGCTTTGTGGTATCCGAGACAGGGGGGCCGGACGTTCTCCTGCATGCGAATGTGCTTCGCAATTTCGGTCAGGGGTCCGTCGCGGACCGCGCCGGGATCGAAGTCGTGGTTCAAAGAACGCCACGCGGCATGCAGGCAATCGAGGTCCTCTCCATCTCCGCGCCGACCCCGCTCGAAGAGAACCTTTCCACCTTTCACGAAGACCTCGACCTCTCGCGGGCCGATCCGCTCGAGCCTGCGCGCGTGAAATGGTTCGACAAGGGCAAGGGCTTCGGCTTCGCCAACGTCTTCGGCAAGCCCGACGATGTCTTCATTCATATCGAGGTGCTGCGTCGCTCCGGCCTTGCCGACCTGGAACCGGGCGAGGCCATCGGTCTTCGGGCCGCGATGGGAGAACGTGGACGTATGGCACTTCTCGTCACGCCGTGGGATGCGGCGCTCGACGAAGGAACGGGCGAAGGATAGGCGCGTGCAGATCGCAAAGAGGAACCGCTCGGCAGGGCCGATTGCCAGCTTCATCGGGGCTGCCGTGCTGACGCTCGGCGGGGCGAGCGTGGCGCTCGCCCAATGCGCTCCGTCCCAGGTGGACATTCGCGGCGACTTCGGCAGTGCTCGCTTCTCGGTGGAAATCGCCGACGACGATGCCGAGCGGGCACAGGGGCTCATGTTCCGCGAAAGCCTGCCCTCGGGTCAGGGGATGCTCTTCGTCTATCCTGCACCGGGTCCAGCGTCGTTCTGGATGAAGAACACGCTCATTCCTTTGGACATGATCTTCGTCGGACCAGACGGCGTGATCGACAGCGTGCACGCCAATGCCGTGCCAGGCGACCTTAGCCCGATCCGGGGCGGGGACGAGATCCTTGCCGTGCTCGAGATCAAGGGCGGTCTCGCCGGTGCCATTGGGATCAAGGCCGGCGACGAAATGCGCCACCCGGCCTTCGGCGACACGGCCCAATGGTCCTGCGCCGATCAAGGGGACGCCCAATAGGTCTTTCCCTTTTCCCGGCGTCTCGTTATTGAGGCGCTCGTCGGGGCGTAGCGCAGCCTGGTAGCGCGACTGTTTTGGGTACAGTAGGTCGTGAGTTCGAATCTCGCCGCCCCGACCATCTCCTTATTTCGTCATCGTCGCACCGCCTGCGCGTAACCCTACGGCGCGGTGCGGTTGCAGGCTCCGGTCTTGTCCCTCCGCTTCGCGCGTCGAATCCTCCCCCAAAATGGCGGTCCGGGTTTCCACCATATCTGGTGTCCGAAACGGTACATCCCCAATACATGTGGTGACATCGCCGCCGGATTACTGTGCGATTCGCGACCAAATCGAACATCCGCCCCCGACTGTGACCCGAGGGACATATCCTTTCGAAGCTTCGATGCTTCGCCCCTGATCTCACCCAAACGGGCAGGACAGGCCGCGAAGCGCCTGAAAAAACAGTCGTCTTGGCAACCTGCCCACAGCCTGTGGATAAGTCGCGAATCTGCGGCTTTGCTGGTCAACGAAAAAATTGGGTTAACGGGGACCTAATTGGCGTTGACCCATAGGGGCGGACACGGCACTTTGTTGGAGCAGGTCGGACAAGCCACAACATATAGTGGCGCTGGCAGGCGGGGATAGACTTTCACAATCGGGTCTCGTGTTCACGAGCATTTGGCGCCTCCGCGAAGTCGGGGGCGACCGGTTGACTGTTCCCTGGGCCTCCGCACCGACCGCACATATTCACGGGCCGTCTGCGTGAGCAGGGGCGTCCCACAAACCACAGATGCGATCACGCAGGGGCACATAATGAAGATCGAACGCAAATTCACCGAGGCAGGAAAAGACGCATACGAGGCCATCGCATTCACGACGGCGACCTCCGAGATCCGCAATCCCGACGGCAAGATCGTCTTCCACCTCGACGACATCGAAGTGCCGGACAGCTGGAGCCAGGTCGCCTCGGACGTGATCGCGCAGAAATACTTCCGTAAGGCCGGTGTGCCCGCCGTGTCCAAGCGCGTGCCCGAAGAAGGCGTTCCGGAGTTCCTGTGGCGCTCGGTGCCCGACACCAAGGCGCTCGAGCAATTGCCCGAAGAAGCCCGCTTCGGTGGCGAAACCTCGTCCAAACAGGTCTTTGACCGCCTTGCCGGCGCCTGGGCCTACTGGGGCTGGAAGGGTGGCTATTTCTCCAACGAAACCGATGCCCGCGCCTATTTCGACGAAATGCGCTACATGCTCGCCACGCAACGCGCCGCGCCGAACTCGCCGCAGTGGTTCAACACGGGCCTGCATTGGGCCTATGGGATCGACGGCCCGAGCCAGGGTCACTACTACGTGGATTTCGAGACCAAGGAACTGACCAAGTCGTCCTCGGCCTACGAACACCCGCAGCCCCACGCCTGTTTCATCCAGTCGATCGGTGACGACCTCGTCGGTGACGGTGGCATCATGGACCTCTGGGTGCGCGAGGCGCGTCTGTTCAAATACGGCTCCGGCACCGGCACCAACTTCTCGCACCTGCGCGCGGCGAACGAGCCGCTGTCGGGCGGGGGCAAGTCCTCGGGCCTCATGGGCTTTCTGAAAATCGGCGACCGCGCGGCGGGCGCAATCAAGTCGGGCGGAACGACCCGTCGAGCAGCCAAGATGGTCATCGTCGATGCCGATCACCCGGACATCGAGGAATACATCAACTGGAAAGTGAAAGAAGAGCAGAAGGTCGCGTCGCTCGTCGCCGGGTCCAAGATGCACGAGCGGCACCTGAACGACATCTTCAAGGCGATCCACGCCTGGGACGGCTCCATCGAAGCCGCCACCGACCCCAAACAGAACGAGGGTCTGAAGGATGCCGTTCGCGCCGCCAAAAAGGTCGCGATCCCGGAGACCTACATCAAGCGGGTTCTCGACTATGCCCGCCAAGGCTTTGCGTCCATTGAGTTTCCGACCTATGACACCGACTGGGATTCGGAAGCGTACGCCACCGTATCGGGCCAGAACTCCAACAACTCGGTGCGCGTGACCGACGCCTTCCTCAAGGCGGTCAAGGATGACGCCGACTGGGAGCTGATCCGCCGCACTGACGGCAAGGTCGCCAAGACCATCAAGGCGCGCGAGCTTTGGGAACAGATCGGCCACGCCGCCTGGGCCTGCGCCGATCCGGGGATCCAATATCACGACACGATCAACGCCTGGCACACCTGCCCGGAAGACGGCGAGATCCGCGGTTCGAACCCCTGCTCGGAATACATGTTCCTGGACGACACCGCCTGTAACCTGGCCTCGATGAACCTGCTCACCTTCCTCAAGGATGGCGAGTTCCAGGCCGACGACTACATGCACGCCACGCGGCTCTGGACCGTGACGCTGGAAGTCTCGGTGACGATGGCGCAGTTCCCCTCCAAGGAAATCGCGCAGCTGTCTTATGATTTCCGGACCCTCGGGCTCGGCTATGCCAACATCGGCGGTCTCCTGATGAACATGGGTCTTGGCTACGACTCGAAAGAAGGCCGGGCGCTCGCCGGTGCCCTGACCGCGATCATGACCGGCGTGGCCTATGCGACCTCGGCCGAGATGGCTGGCGAGCTTGGGGCTTTCGACGGCTATGCCCGCAACCGCGAGCACATGCTCCGGGTCATCCGCAACCACCGCACTGCGTCCTACGGCGCGACGGAAGGATACGAGAAGCTGGCGGTGAAGCCGGTCGCGCTCGACCTTGCCAATGTGCCCGACGCGAAGCTCGCCGATCTTGCCATGTCCGCCTGGGACGAGGCGCTCGCCTTGGGTGAAAAGCACGGCTACCGCAACGCGCAGGTCTCGGTCATCGCGCCCACCGGCACCATCGGTCTGGTCATGGATTGCGACACCACCGGCATCGAGCCCGACTTCGCGCTGGTGAAATTCAAAAAGCTCGCGGGCGGCGGCTACTTCAAGATCATCAACCGCTCGGTGCCGGCCGCGCTCGAGAAACTGGGCTATTCCTCGGCCCAGATCGAAGAGATCATCGCCTATGCCGTGGGTCACCAGAGCCTTGGCAACGCGCCGGGGATCAACACCCAGACCCTGATGAACAAGGGCTTCGGCGAGGCGGAAATCGCGAAACTCGAAAAGGGTCTCGCCTCGGCCTTCGACATCCGCTTCCTGTTCAACCAGTGGACGCTGGGCGAAGAGTTCTGCAAGTCGGACCTCGGCCTGACCAATGCGCAACTGAACGATCCGGCCTTCGACATGCTGAAGCACCTTGGCTTCTCCAAGGGCGACATCGAGCGGGCGAACGACCACGCACTCGGCACGATGACGCTGGAAGGCGCGCCGCATCTGAAGGAAGCGCATTACGCGGTGTTCGACTGCGCCAACCCCTGCGGCAAGACGGGCAAGCGCTACCTGTCGGTCAACGCCCACATCGACATGATGGCGGCGGCACAGAGCTTCATCTCCGGTGCGATCTCCAAGACCATCAACATGGCCAACGACGCGACGATCGAGGATTGCCAGGCGGCCTATGAACGGTCCTGGGAACTTGGCGTGAAGGCCAATGCGCTCTACCGCGACGGTTCGAAACTGTCGCAGCCACTCGCCGCCGCGCTGGTCGAGGACGACGAGGAAGCCGAAGAAATCCTCGCCACCGGGACGCCGCAGCAAAAAGCCGAAGTGCTGGCCGAGAAGATCATCGAAAAGGTGGTCATCAAGGAAGTGGCCCGCGCGGGCCGGGAGAAAATGCCGGACCGCCGCAAGGGCTACACCCAGAAGGCCGTGGTCGGTGGCCACAAGGTCTACCTGCGCACCGGCGAATACTCGGACGGCTCGCTCGGTGAGATCTTCATCGACATGCACAAGGAAGGTGCCGGTTTCCGGGCGATGATGAACAACTTTGCCATCGCTGTCTCGGTTGGTCTCCAATACGGCGTGCCGCTGGAGGAGTTCGTCGACGCCTTCACCTTCACCAAGTTCGAGCCCGCGGGCATGGTCCAGGGCAACGACACGATCAAGAACGCGACCTCGATCCTCGACTACATTTTCCGCGAACTGGCGGTCAGCTACCTCGACCGCACGGACCTCGCTCATGTCAAACCGCAAGGTTCGACCTTCGACGATCTGGGCCGCGGTCAGGAAGAGGGCGTCGCCAATGTGCAGGAGATGTCCGAGACCGCCGCAAACCGTTCGCTCGAGGTGCTCAAGCAGATTTCCTCGACCGGCTATCTGCGTAAGCGCCTGCCGCAGGAACTTGTCGTCCTGCAAGGGGGCGCGTCGCTCGCCACCGGGACCGGCGGCATGGGCAGCGTCGACAGCGTGACCGCGCTCACCACGCTCGTGCCGGAAACGGCGGGGGGGCTCGCCGGTGGGGTGATGCTGGCCGACCGGCCGCAGACCTCGCTCGGCACCGGTGTCACCTCGATGGACGCGAGGACCAAGGCCAGGATGCAGGGCTACGAAGGCGAAGCCTGCGGCGACTGCGGCAACTACACACTCGTGCGCAACGGAACCTGCATGAAGTGCAACACCTGCGGCGCCACGAGCGGCTGCAGCTGAGGAGCGGGGCCGATGGAACTGCGTGATTTCTCTGGGTGCTTCATCGTCGAGGGTCGCGAGACCGAGACGATGGACCTCCGGGTCCTCCTCACGGTGGGCGGGGGCGAAACCCACGGCTCCGGCGCCTTCCGGGTGCCCGCCGCGATGATCGGGATGGAGGCGGCAGGACCGCTCACCTTCCGGACATCGGAGGGAGAAGAGATGACCCTGATCGTGCGCGAGTTCGATCTGGTGAACGGCGTGGCCTATTTCCTCACGGACGGGGCGGTGCCGGACACGGACGCGGGATCGCAGCGCGCCGCGGGGTAACGCAAGAGGCGACGGCAACGTCGCTTAGGGTCGCCCGAGGGCTTCGGTGCGAGGGCGGCCCGACGAAACAACCGGACACGGGGCGGATGCGTTCGCCCCTGACGCGGATAAGGCCGCAGGCAGAAAACACCGGGCGGTACAAATATGAGCCTTATCAGCGAAACTGGGGTGCCTGGGGGCACCCCATTTTCTTTTTCGGATCGGGTTAGGACAGGACGATGGCGGCGCCCATGACGCCAAGGGCCGAGGCGACGAAGCCCGCCACCTGCACACGGCGCGGCACCGTTCCCCCCAGCGGGATGAAATTGGCCAGCGCGGCGATTCCCGCGACGACGGCGGCATTGGCAAGCGGCGCGGCGGGCGCGCGGAGCGCCACGACGGCGCCGCCTACGAGCGCCGCCCCGAAGGTCAGGGCGACAAGCTGGATCTGGGTCGTGCGGTCCAGAAGCGCCGCATCCAGGCGCTCGTCCATCTTCTCGTCGATCTGGTCACCTCGGAGCCGGTCCCGGTCCTCGATCCCGCGCAGGGCATCCATCGACAGGCCCATCCCGAAGACGAGCCCGCCGATCGTTGAGACGCCAAAAAGCGCGAAAAGGGCCCAGGCAATGGCCGCCCAGTCGAGCCCTGCGATCATTCCGCTCCGCGCGACAGCGCAGCGACGCCGGTGCGCACCATTTCCACAAGGCCGAGCGGGCGCATGAGATCGGCGAAGGCGTCGATCTTGTCCGGCGCGCCGGTCAGTTCGAAAACGAAGCTCTCGAGCGTCGAGTCGACCGCGTTGGCGCGGAAGATATCGGCCAGACGCAGCGCCTCGACCCGTTTCTCGCCGGTGCCGGACACCTTGAAGAGCGCCAGTTCGCGCTCGACCGAGGGGCCTTCGACGGTCAGGTCGTGCACTTCGCGCACGGTCACGATGCGCCCGAGCTGCGCCTTGATCTGTTCGATGATCTCGGGCGTCCCGCGCGTCACGATGGTGATGCGCGAGGTATGTCCCAGATGATCGACCTCGGCCACGGTCAGGCTGTCGATGTTATAGCCCCGGCCCGAGAAGAGCCCGATGACACGGGCCAGCACGCCCGCCTCGTTGTCCACGAGCACGGCGAGGGTGTGTTTTTCCTCCACGTCCTTGTGCGGGTCGCGCAGGTCATAGGCGGATTTGCGGGACGAGCCTTTTTTGATCTTGAGAGCGTTCATCGCCTGTCCTCCTTACACCAGCGCCGCGCCGGCTTCGCCGATGGCGTCCTCGGTCGAGGCGTCGCCAAGAAGCATCTTGTTGTGAGCCTCGCCCGACGGGATCATCGGGAAGCAGTTCTCGTGCTTCTCGACCATCACGTCGAGGATGAAGGGCCCCTCGTATTCGATCATCTCGCGGATCGCGTCGTCGAGGTCGGCGGGGTCCTTGACCAGCCGGCCCTTGCAGCCGAAAGCCTCGGCCAGTTTCACGAAATCGGGCAGCGCTTCGGACCAGGACTGGGAGTAGCGCTCGCCATGGAGAAGCTGCTGCCACTGGCGCACCATGCCGAGGCGTTCGTTGTTCAGGATGAACTGCTTGATCGGCAGGCGGAACTGCACGGCGGTCGACATCTCCTGCATGTTCATCATCCAACTCGCTTCGCCGGCCACGTTCACGACGAGCGCGTCCGGATGCGCCTTCTGCACGCCGACCGAGGCGGGCAGGCCGTAGCCCATCGTGCCGAGTCCGCCCGAGGTCATCCAGCGGCCCGGTTCGTCAAAGCCCAGGAACTGCGCCGCCCACATCTGGTGCTGGCCGACTTCCGTGGTGATGTAGCGGTCCATGCCACGGGTGATCGCCTCGAGCCGCTCCACCGCGTATTGCGGTTTGATGACGGTGTCCGAATTGCGGTAGGTCAGGCACTTCACGTCCTTCCAGGCGTCGATCTGCTTCCACCAATTGGTAAGCGCGGCCTTGTTTGCCTTGCGTCCGCGCGATTTCCAGATGGTCAGCAGGTCCTCGAGGACATGACCCACGTCGCCCACGATGGGCAGGTCCACGTGAATGATCTTGTTGATCGACGAAGGGTCGATGTCGATATGGACCTTGCGGCTGTCCGGGCTGAAGGCATCGACACGGCCGGTGATCCGGTCGTCGAACCGTGCGCCGACGCAGATCATCAGGTCGCAGTCGTGCATCGCCATGTTGGCTTCGTAAAGCCCGTGCATGCCGAGCATCCCGAGCCAATGCTTGCCCGACGCCGGGTAGGCGCCGAGCCCCATGAGCGTCGAGGTGATCGGAATGCCGGTGCCGTCGACAAGCTCGCGCAGGAGCGTCGAAGCCGAGGTGCCCGAGTTGATCACGCCGCCGCCGGTGTAGAAGACCGGGCGCTCCGCCGTCTCCATCCACTCGACGAGTTGTTCGATCGCCGCGCGGTCGCCCTTGACCTTGGGCTGGTAGCGCGAGGTCTTGGCCTTGCCGGGGGGCACATAGGTGCCGGTGGCGAACTGCACATCCTTCGGAATGTCGATGAGCGTCGGACCGGGCCGGCCCGAAGTGGCGACGTGGAATGCCTGATGGATCGTGTCGGCCAGCGCGTCGGTATCCTTCACCAACCAGTTGTGCTTGGTGCAGGGGCGGGTGATGCCGACGGTGTCGGCCTCCTGAAACCCGTCCGTGCCGATGAGGAAGGTCGGCACCTGTCCGGTGAGGACCACGATCGGGATCGAATCGAGCAGCGCGTCGGTCAGACCCGTCACCGCATTCGTCGCACCGGGGCCCGAGGTCACGAGCACCACGCCCGGCTTGCCGGTCGACCGTGCATAGCCTTCGGCGGCGTGCACCGCGCCCTGTTCGTGACGCACAAGGATGTGCTGGATGTCGTTCTGCTGGAAAATCTCGTCATAGATCGGAAGGACTGCACCGCCCGGATAGCCGAATACCGTATCCACGCCCTGATCCTTCAGAGCCTGAACAACCATTTTCGCGCCGGTCATTTGCCGTGTCATGTCACTCTCCGTCTGGGCGCCCTTGGCCCGCTTTGGTCGGCGAAGTCCCTGTCCTCGAAGTCTTCGTCGTAGTCACAAAAAAGCCCCCGGTGGTTTTCCGGGGGCGCATGGGGAACCGTCAGGGGTCCGTTACCGTCCCATGCGCCGATGTCCTACAATGACTACGAGGTTCTTCACGACCGTCTCCAGTTTGGTGCGGGGAGTATTAGGAGGGCGGGCAGGGGGCGTCAACGGCAAAACCGACGATACTGTGAAGAAAATGTCGTGGGAGGGGTGGTTTTTGTAATTTTCGGTATCGGCGTCCGGGCTAACCCTTGTTTCCTTGGTGTTTCCACCGTGCCGGACGGAATTCATCCCGACGTTACAAAACTGCAGCCTGCCTGTCACACGCCCCGGCCAGTCTTCGCGCAACTTCGGGGCGGCCGCCCACGGGGGATTCTTTACAGCCAGCAGTTATGGAGCAAGCCTGTGAACAAACGTCACACCGACATGTCCTGGGATGAATTCGACGAGATGCGCGACCCGCGTCCGGCCGAGAACGATTTCGACCGAGTGGTCGAGCGCGCGATTTCCCGTCGCGGGTTCCTCGGCGGTGCGCTGGCCTTCGGGTCGGCCTCGGCGCTATTCGGCACCTCGATGCTGACCCCGAATGCCGCCCGCGCCGAAGCGCATGGCGCCTTCAGCTTCCAGCCGATCCCGACCTTTACCGATGCCACGATCCATGTGCCCGAAGGTTTCGAATGGAAGCCGCTGGTGCGCTGGGGCGACGCCCTCTGGTCGGAAGCCGAAGGTGCGTTCGATGCCGAAACCGGCGTTTCGCTCGAGATGTCGGACAAGGTCTTCGGTGAGAACACCGACGGTATGGAACTGTTCGAGGTCGACGGAAAAGAGATCATCACGGTGAACTCGGAGTATGTGAACCCGAAAATCAACCTGCCCGCCGCATCCGAAGGCGTTCCGGCCAATGCCGACGAAGTCATGCTTCTGAAGAACCTTCAGGGCGTCACCGTCATGGAAGTCGCCATGGGTGCGAACGGCTACGAGGTCGTCGTGGACAGCCCTTTCAACCGCCGCATCACCCATGAGACCCAGATGACCATGGACGGCCCCGCTGCCGGTCACGATCTGGTCAAGACAAATGCCGACCCCGAAGGCAAGTCGCCAAAGGGCACCATGAACAACTGCGGTTCTGGCCGGACGCTCTGGGGCACCTACCTGACCTGCGAAGAGAACTTCAACGGCTACTTCGGCGCGACCGAAGCCCGCGAGCCGACCGAAGGCGAAGCCCGCTACGGCATTGGGGGTGAGTCGAACTATTCCTATGAGAAATTCGACGTCCGCTACGACATCTCGAAAGAGCCGAACGAGCCGCACCGCCACGGCTGGATCACCGAAATCGACCCGGCCAACCCGGACTCGACCCCGGTGAAACACACCGCCCTCGGTCGCTTCAAGCACGAGAACGCCGCCATGACCCAGGCGGCCGACGGCCGCGTCGTGGTCTACATGGGCGACGACGAGCGAGGCGAGTTCATCTATCGCTACGTCTCGAACGGCACCTGGAGCGAAGGCGGCTCGACCGAGGGTCTGCTGTCCGATGGCCAGCTTTATGTCGCCGTGTTCAATGACGACATGACCGGGGAATGGCGTGCGCTCACGCCCGAAGCCACCGGCATGACCCTTGAAGAAACTCTGGTCTTTTCCCGGATGGCCGGTTCCGCCGTCGGCGCGACCACCATGGACCGTCCCGAGTGGATCGCGGTAAACCCGATGAAGGCGGAGGCTTACTGCGCGCTCACCAACAACTCCAAGCGTGGTGGCGAAGGTATGCCGGTGAACGCGGCGAACCCACGGGAAACCAACGACTACGGCCAGATCGTGCGTTGGGCGCCGGAAGGTGACGACCACGGCGCCGACGGCTTCACCTGGGACCTCTACGTGATGGCCGGTAACCCGACCGTTTACGACAACGTCTATGGTGGCTCCGAGAACGTGACCGACGGCAACATGTTCAACTCGCCCGACGGGATGGCCTTCGACGCCTCCGGGATGCTCTGGATCCAGACGGATGGTGACGACTCGAACGAAGGTGACTTCGCCGGTCAGGGCAACAACCAGATGCTCGTGGGCAACCCGGAAACCGGCGAAATCGCCCGCTTCCTGACCGCGCCCAATGGCGCGGAAGTGACGGGACTGTGCTGGTCGCTCGATGGCAAGACCGCCTTCGTCGGCATCCAGCACCCCGGCGGCTCCTGGCCCGACGGCAACGGCCTGCCGCGCTCGTCGGTCATCGCCGTTTGGCGCACCGACGGCAATGTCGTCGTCGGCTGACATTTAAAAAGTAAAATTGTGCAAACTTCGGGCGCCCGTTTCGGGCGCCCGTTTTTCGTTACTCCGCCGGATCGACGACCGGCGCGCTGGTGACGTCCACGCTTTCCTTGTCATCCGGGATCAGAAGGGTCAGGAGGATCGCCGCGAGACCGGACAGCGTGATCGGCGTCGCAAAGACGTTGCGCACGAAGTCAGGCAGGTTCTGCGTCGCCTCCGGCACCAGAGTGACACCCAGCCCGAGGCCGAAGCTCACCGCCATGATATAGACCTTCTTCCGGTCGATTGGCTCGCTTGCCAGAATGCGGATGCCCGCGACGGCGATGGTCCCGAAAAGAACCAGCGTCGCGCCCCCCAGAACGGGCTTCGGGATCAACAGGAAGACCTGACCGATCACCGGCAGGAACCCCATGATCACGAGAAGCCCGCCGATGTAGAGGCCCACGTGGCGCGATGCGACCCCGGTCATCTGGATCACGCCGTTGTTCTGCGAGAACGTGGTGTTGGGGAAGGTGTTGAAGATCGCCGCAAGCCCCGAGTTCACGCCGTCGCCTAGAACGCCGCGTTTGATGCGTTGCAGGTAGACCGGCCCGCGCACCGGCTGGTTCGAAATGACCGAATTGGCGGTCAGGTCGCCCGAGGTCTCGATCGCGGTCACGAGGAAGATGAAAGCGAGTGGCACGAAAAGTGCGAGGTCGAAGTCTATCCCGTATTTGAACGGAACGGGCAGGGCGACCATCGGTCCGGTCCCGAAGCTCGCGAAATTCACCTGTCCGAAAATGAGCGCGACGAGTGTCCCGATGATAAGCCCGATCATGATGGCCGAGATCCGCAGGATCGGGTGCCCGATGAAGGACAGCGCGAGGATCGAGACCAGCACCACGGTCCCCATGAGAAGGTTCACCGGCGCGCCAAGGCTCTCGCCCGCTTGCGTCCCGCCCGCGAAGTCCGTGAAACCCACCTTGACCAGAGACAGGCCGATCACCGTGATGACGATGCCCGTTACGGTGGGTGTGATGATCCGGCCCAGCTTGTGGATGACCTGGCTCAGGCCGATCTCGATCAAGCAACCGACCAGACAGAGCCCGAAGATCATCGCGAGGATATCCTCTGGCGTGCCGCCCGCGTTCTTGACCGCGAAACCCGCCGCGAGGATCGGCCCCAGAAAGGCAAAACTCGTGCCCTGCACCGACAGGAGCCCGGAGCCGACCGGGCCGATGCCCTTCGACTGGATCGCCGTGGCGATCCCCGAGACGAAGAGCGACATCGCGATAAGGTAGGGGACATGCTCGCCCAGCCCCAGCACGCCACCGATGACCAGCGTCGGCGTCACGATCCCGACGATGGAGGCGAGGATATGCTGAAGCGCGGCCAGCAGCGCCGGCCCCGGCGCGGGTTTGTCTTCGAGCCCGTAGATCAGCGTGGATGGTATCGGATCGGCCATCTCGGCCCCCTTTCGTCCCGGTTGTCCCTGGGATCAGCCTGCGCCCGGGGTCAGGTTGCGCCAAGGGAAAAGCGCGGCGGGGGACCAGGGGCGGATTGGCGGGGGCAGACGTTTTGGGTCGATGCGCCTTGTAAACAGGCAGACGCGCCCAATTCCTCGCGATATGCGAATCGGATCAGCGTTTGATCGGTTGCGACCCGGGAAGCATGATCTGGGCGACCTGTTCGGCGATGGGATCGTTCGAAAGCGGATGAGTCTCCGCATCGAATCGGGCGGGATCGGCAAGTTCCATCCACTGCCCGCCGGTATAGATCTCCAGCGCCGAGAACTTTGCCTTGTAGGCCATCTTCGGCGACCCGGGCACCCAATAGCCGAGGTAGACGTAAGGCAGCCCCGCCTCCTGCGCGAGCCGGATATGGTCAAGGATCACATAGGTTCCGAGGGAGGACGTCTGCAATGCGGGATCATAGAAACTATAGACCATCGACAGCCCGTCATCGAGCACATCGGTAAGGCAGACCGCCGCCAGTTCGCGGGTCCGGCGATCTTCAGAGCGATGCGAATACTCGATCACCCGCGACTTGATCGGGGTCTCCTCGATCATCGCCGCGAACTCGAAGACATCCATATCCGCCATGCCGCCGTCGGCGTGGCGTTCGTCCAGATAGCGCCGGAACAGATCGTATTGCTCCTCGGTGGCCCAAGGCGCGCGGGTGCGCCGGGCCAGGTGGTCATTGCGCTTTTCCGTGCGCCGCTGGCTTTTCGAGGGCTTGAAGTCGCGCACCCGGACGCGCGCCGACAGGCAGGCGCTGCATTCCGAGCAAGACGGCCGATATAGCACGTTCTGGGACCGCCGGAAGCCCTGTTTCGACAGGGTATCGTTCAGCGCTTCGGCATGTTCGCCCTGCAACGCGGTAAACAGCTTACGCTCCATCCGGCCCGCAAGATACGGGCAGGGCTGCGGGGCAGTCACATAGAACTGCGGGGCGAGCGGTAGCGTGTGGCGCATGACGCGGTGAGAGGTCTTTCGTGTCCGGTTGCGGGAAAACTAACAATCAATCCGAAAATCGCCAAGTCCCTCGTAAGGAAACGGTAAACATTCGCGACGTCGCCCGCGTGAATGTGAAGCTACCGCGAGCGATTGTCCGGGAAATGACCCCCCGTGGGCCATTACTGGGCGAAACCGGGGCGGGCCCCAGGAGGGCGCGCGCCCCGGTCGCGGATCAGAAGCGCGAGGGCCGGTTGATCGCCGCCGTGCCCATGACCATGTCGGTCAGACCCTGCTTGCGATCATTCGTCAGCATGAGCACCACGCTCGCGATCTGCGGCAGGACAAAGGCCATCGACATCGAGTAGCCCAGCGTGTGCAGGAGCGCGGCGCCGAAATCCATCCGGCTCCCGTCCGCGCGGCGGAGCTCGATCGAACACATCCGCATTCCCAGCGTGGCCGAGCCGTTCGCGATCGTCACGGTCCGGTAGGCGAACCCGAGGACGAGCCAGAGGAAGCCCGCGAAAAAGGCGCCGATGAAGGCGGTAAAGACAATGGCCAGCACGACGAGCATCGCCACGATCACCGTGTCGATGATCCAGGCGATCAGCCGCTTGGTCGGCACATCCGCGTAGAACTCGGCCTGGTAATCCGGGTCCGGCAAGCCAAAGGAGCGTGTGGGGTGGTCGTAGGTGCTCATGTTCCGTGTCATACCCTGTCAGATAGAGTGAGGGCCGGCCCCCGTGAAGAGGCCGCCCCGGTCATTCGCGTCATTCGCGTCGAGGTTACTTGTCCTCGGGCTCATCCAGTTCCACAGCGCCGGTATCGCGGTCCGTGTCGCGCCCCTTGCGGGCGGCACTGGCGCGTTCGTCCATGAACTGGTCGAACTCGGACTTGTCCTTCGCCTGACGCAGCCGGTCGAGGAAGGCCTCGAACTGCTCCTGCTCGTCCATCAGCCGTTGCAGCGTATCAGCCTTGTAAGCGTCGAAGGCCGAGTTGCCGGTCGGGCGGAAGCCGTGACGGCGACCCATGTGGGCGTGGCGGTTGTGCTCCCACTTGGCGTGGTGGCCGTGGGACCGGCAGGACTTGGAAAACATGCGTTTGCTCCAGATCATATAGGCGAGAAGGGCGAGGCCCAAGGGCCAGAAGAAGATGAAGCCCAGAACCATGACCGCGATCCAGGCACCTTTGCCCTTGTCGTCGAGCCATGCCTCGGACTTGGAAAGCCAGCCCTGCGGTGACGGCGGGGTGGTTTCATAGGCAGTGGTCATTGTCGGGTTTCCTCTTGGTTGGGTAGCTATGTGAATTGCCTTCACATTGCAAAGATTGGCACCAAGGGCGCATCCTGCAAGGGTCAATGTGAAAGATTTTCACATTACTTTGGATCAGCCTGTAAAATCAGCCACTTGCGCGCCGCATATCCGCTCTATGTCCTTCGGATCGGCCGCAAAGACGTGCCGGGGCGTGCCGGCGGCGGCCCAGACGACGTCGAACTCGAGCAGCCGTGGGTCCATGAAGGCGCGAATCTGGGACACATGCCCCACCGGCGCGACGCCCCCGATGGCGAACCCGGTCTGCTCGCGGATGACAGAGGCATCAGCCTTGCCCAGCGCCTCGCCCGCCACCGCGCTCGCCTTGTCCGCATCGACGCGGTTGCCGCCCGCGGTGAGGAACAGCACCACGCGCCCGTCGGCCTCGCCCCGAAAGATGATCGACTTCGCAATCTGGTCGAGATGGCATCCCGCCGCCCGCGCGGCATCCTCCGCCGTTCGGGTGCCCTCGGCCATCTCGAGGATCTCCACTTCGACACCGGCCTCGACCAGCGCCCGTTCAACGCGTTTCAATGACTTCGACATGTTCGTCTTGAAGCACGAGCGCAGGATATTGACCAGCCCCCGGCCACATGCGCACTCTCCGCCCCATGACAGACGCCCAGATTGCCCGAAAAACCTCGTCCCGACCCTTCGCCGCGCTGATCGACCGGACACCCATCGCGTTTGACGCCGAGATGGGCGCGGAACTGCGCGCCGCCTTCTCGGACCTCGCGCCTGAAGTGCGTGATGTTCTGGCGGGGGCTGGCGGATGCGCGCCTTACCTCAAGGGGCTTATCGACCGCGAGGCGGAATGGCTGCGCGAAGCGCTTGTCATGGACCCCGACGCGGCGATCGCAGATGCGTTTGCGATCCCGGGCATCGAGGCCGGGCAGGGCGCCACCCTCGGCTCTGATCTGCGCCGGGCGAAACGCCGCGTGGCCCTCTTCACTGCGCTCGCGGACCTCGCCGGGGTCTGGCCGCTTGAAAAGGTCACCGGCGCGCTCACCGATTTCGCGGGGCTCGCCACCGACCTCGCCCTCAAGGCCGAAATCGGACGCGAGATCGCGCGCGGCAAGCTCCCGGGCATGACCGAGACGGATCTGCCCACCGCCGCCGGCGTCGTCGCACTCGCCATGGGAAAGATGGGGGCGGGAGAGCTGAACTATTCCTCCGACATCGACCTCATCCTCGTCTTCGACCAGGACCGCTACGCGCCCGAGGATTTCGACGACGCCCGCGCCATCCTGATCCGCGCGACGCGCCGGGTCGCGGCACTCCTCTCCGAGAACACGGCCGAGGGCTATGTCTTCCGTACCGACCTGCGCCTGCGCCCCGATCCCTCGGTAACGCCGGTGATCCTGTCGATGGAGGCGGCGGAACGCTACTACGAAAGCCTTGGCCGCACCTGGGAACGCGCCGCCCATATCAAGGCACGACCCTGCGCGGGCGATATCGAGGCGGGCTGGGCCTATCTCGACCGCCTCCGCCCCTTCGTGTGGCGCAAGCACCTCGACTTCGCCGCCATCCAGGACGCCCACGACATGCGCCTGCGCATCCGCGAACACAAGGGGCTGGGCGGGCCGATCACGCTTCCAGGCCATGACATGAAACTCGGGCGTGGCGGCATCAGGGAAATCGAATTCTTCACCCAGACCCGCCAGCTCATCGCCGGCGGGCGCGACCCGGACCTGCGCCTGCGCAGCACCGTCGAGGGTCTCGCCGCACTTGCCGCGAAAGGCTGGGTGCCTGACGATGTGGCCAGGACGCTCACCGACCATTACCGCTGCCACCGCACGGTCGAACACCGGGTCCAGATGGTGCACGACGCCCAGACCCACAGGCTGCCGCAGTCGGACGATGGCTTCCGCAGGCTCGCGTGCATGATGGGGATTTCCGACCCCGACACTCTCAAAGGCGATCTGACCGACGCCCTGGCCGAGGTCCATGACCTGACCGAGGGCTTCTTCGCCCCGGCGCCCTCCCAACCGCTCGCCACCGGCCTTGCCGAAGATGAACTCGCCATCGTCGAGGGCTGGAAGGCCTATCCCGCGCTGCGGTCGTCCCGCGCGGTCGAGATCTTCGACCGCCTGAAGCCCGACCTGCTTTCGCGGTTCGAGAAGGCCGCCCGCCCGCGCGAGGCGCTCCTGAATTTCGACAAGTTTCTCAGCCGTTTGCCAGCGGGCGTTCAGCTCTTTTCTCTCTTCGAGGCCAACCCCTCGCTCGTCGATCTCATCGTCGACATCGCCGCCACCGCGCCTGCGCTTTCGGTCTATCTCGGGCAGAACGCGGCGGTGCTCGATGCGGTGATCGGCGGCGACTTCTTCACCGATTGGCCCGGCGAGGAGCGGCTCAGGGCCGATCTCGCCGAGGCACTGACCGAGGCGTCCGACTATGAGGCCTGTCTCGATACCGCCCGGCGCTGGCAGAAGGAATGGCACTTCCGGATCGGGGTGCATCACCTGCGCGGCCTGATCTCCGCGGACGACGCCGGGCACCAGTATACTGACCTCGCCGAGGCCGTGATCACAGCGCTCTGGCCTGTCGTGGTGGAGGAGTTTGCGCGCAAGCACGGTGATCCGCCCGGTGAGGGGGCCGCGCTCATTGGCATGGGATCGCTCGGGGCGCGGCGCATTTCGGCGGCCTCCGACCTCGACCTCATCGTCATCTACGACGCGCCGGGAGACGCGGAATCGACCGGGAAGCGCCCGCTCGGCGCGCGCGCCTATTACGCGCGGCTCACACAGGCTCTGGTCACCGCGCTCACCGCCCCGATGCCCGAGGGCCGGCTCTACGAGGTCGACATGCGGCTGCGTCCGTCCGGGCGGCAGGGGCCGGTAGCAACCTCGCTCACCTCCTTCGGCGACTACCAGCGCAACGAGGCCTGGACCTGGGAACATCTCGCGCTCACCCGTGCCCGTGCCGTTGCGGGAGACGACGCGATCGGTGAGGCGGTCGAGGCGATCCGGGAAGAGATCCTGTCCCGCACGCGCGACGCGTCCGCGACAATCAAGGACGTCATCGACATGCGCGCCCGCATCGCTGAGGCCAAGGGGGACCAGAGCCCGCTCGAACCCAAGATCGGGCCGGGCCGCATTCAGGACATCGAACTGACCGCCCAATGCGCCGCAGTCCTCTCGCCGGTGACGCCGCGGGCCACGGCGGACCAGATCGGGGCCGGTGTCGACATCGGCTGGATCACCCCGGACGAGGCACAGGCGCTCATCGCCGCCTACGGGCTGCTCCGTCGGCTTCAGACCGCCTCGAAGCTCATCACCGACGGGCCCCTCGACCTCGACGCCATCGGCGAAGGCGCCCGCAGCTTTCTTCTGCGCGAAACCGGGACCGAGGACACCGAAGGTCTCATCGCCCGCGCCACCACCTGTGCCGCCCGCGCGGCAGACGCCATCGACGCCATTCTGGCGCGCACCCCCGGAGACCTTGCATGAAAGGCGCTCATCCCCTCGACCCCACCGGCCTGATACAGGAGGCCTATCGCATCGACGGCATCACCGACGAGGATTGCCGGGCAATCTTTTTCGACTGGGCGGTTGGCACGCGCGGCGGGCAGCTCGACCGGGACACGGTGCAAAGCCTGCTCGACACCTATGGATCGGACGCGCCCGAGCACCCGATGACCCGCGTGCTACGCGAAGGGCTGGAGAAAACCGCCGCCACCCCGCAACGCCGCGGCGGCTGGCGCGCGCGCCGCAGCTAGACCGCTTCCCCTTCACGGATTCATGAAAACTTCGGGGTAGTCTGGAGGGGCAGAGCCCCTCCAGTCGGTCGGGTTCTGCGCAACAAGATCCGATGCTCATCCTCCCGACGCCCGCGAAGGAAGCGAAACTCTTAACTCGGAAGCGCCGCCGCCTCGCGCGCGAGCGCTTCGATCCCCGCCCAGTCGCCCCTGGTGACCATATCCTTTGGCGCGACCCAGGACCCCCCGGCGCAGATCACATTGGGCAACGACAGGTAGTCGGTCGCATTGGCCATCGACACGCCCCCGGTCGGGCAGAAGCGGATCTGGGGCAGGGGCGACGCCAGTGATTTCAGGAAAGGAGCGCCACCGGCCGCCTCGGCCGGGAAGAATTTCTGGACCGAATAGCCGCGCTCCAGAAGCCGCATCGCTTCGGTCGCGCTGGCCGATCCGGGCAGGAGCGGCAGTCCGACCTCTTCGCAGGCGTCAAGAAGCCTGTCCGTGGCTCCCGGTGACACGCCAAAGGTCGCGCCCGCATCCTTCGCGCGCTTCACGTCGTCGGGTGTGAGCAGCGTGCCTGCTCCGACCGCGCCGCCCTCGACCCGCGCCATGGCGGCGATCACGTCGAGCGCCGCCTCGGTCCGCAGTGTCACTTCGAGCGCCGGCAATCCGCCTGCGACCAACGCCTGTGCCAGCGGCACGGCATGGGCGACGTCCTCGACGACGAGCACCGGAACGATCGGCGCGAGCTTGCAGATCCTCAGCGCTTCGGCGCTCGCTTCATAGGGGGTCATCGCGCTCTCCTTACACCACCACAGCCGCGCCGGTCGAGGCGAGGCCGACATTCTGCCGAAACATCTCGAACATCTCGCGGCCCAGTCCGTGGCTGTTGGCCGACAGGTCCGCGACCACGGGCTCCCGCGCTTCGAAACCGTCCTCGAGGACCTCTAGCACCCCGGTCCTCGCGTCGAGGCGCAGCAGGTCGCCGTCGCGCACCCGCGCGATATTGCCGCCGTCCACCGCCTCGGGCGAGACGTGGATCGCGGCGGGAACCTTGCCGGAGGCACCCGACATGCGTCCGTCCGTCACCAGTGCCACCTTCAGCCCCCGGTCCTGCAGCACGGCGAGCGTGGGTGTCAGCCCGTGAAGTTCCGGCATCCCGTTGGCCTTCGGCCCCTGGAAGCGCACGACGACGATGGTGTCCTCGGTGAACTCGCCCGCCTTGAAGGCGGCCTTGACGCTGTCCTGATCGTGAAACACCCGGGCGCGTGCTTCGATGACATGACGGGCCTCGTCCACCGCCGAGACCTTGATCACCGCGTGGCCGAGGTTCCCCGTCAATTGAGAAAGCCCTCCGGTCTTCTGGAACGGGTCAGACACGGGCCGCACGATCTTGTCGTTCAGGCTCTCTCGCGGGCCGGGCTCATAGACGACGCGGTCACCCGACACCTTGGGTTCGCGGGTGTAACGTTCGAGCCCCTTGCCCGCGACCGTCAGGGTATCGTCATGCAGGAGCCCGGCCTCCAGAAGCGAACCGATCAGGTAGCCAAGCCCACCCGCTGCGTGGAAATGGTTCACATCCGCGAGACCGTTGGGATAGACCCGGGCCATCAAGGGTGTCACGGCGGAAATGTCGGCGAAGTCCTCCAGCGTGATCTCGATGCCCGCCGCCCGCGCCATGGCGGGCAGGTGCAGGATCAGGTTCGTCGATCCCCCCGTGGCCATGAGCCCGACCATCCCGTTCACAAAGGCCCGCTCGTCAAGCACATCGGCGACCGGGGTGAATTCGTTGCCCATATGGGTGATCTGCGTGGCCCGCCGCGCGCCTTCCTGGGTCAGGGCATCCCGAAGCGGCGTGTTCGGGTTGACGAAACTCGCGCCCGGCAGGTGAAGACCCATGAACTCCATGAGCATCTGGTTCGAGTTGGCGGTGCCGTAGAAGGTGCAGGTACCCGGCCCGTGATAGGCGGCCATCTCGGCCTCCATGAGAGCATCACGACCCACTTCGCCCGCGGCAAACCGCTGGCGCACCTTGGCTTTCTCGTCGTTGGGCAGGCCCGAGGTCATGGGGCCGGCCGGCAGGAAGATGCCCGGGATATGACCAAAGGTGGCTGCGGCGATGATCAGTCCCGGCACGATCTTGTCGCAGACCCCCAGGTAGAGGGCCGCGTCGAAGGTGTTGTGCGACAGCGCGACCCCGGAAGCGAGCGCGATCACGTCACGCGAGAAGAGCGACAGCTCCATCCCGGTCTCGCCCTGCGTGACCCCGTCGCACATGGCCGGAACGCCGCCGGCGACCTGGGCCGTGGCCCCCTCGGCGCGGGCTGTCTCCTTGATCAGGGCCGGGAAGCGCTCGAAGGGCTGATGCGCGGAGAGCATGTCGTTGTAGGTCGTCACGATCCCGATGTTGGGCCCGGGCTTGGTCGCCAGTGCTGCCTGATCGGGTCCCGCCCCGGCATAGGCATGGGCCTGACCCGAGCAGGACAGATGCGCGCGTTTTGGTCCCTTGTCGATCTGGGCGCGGATCACCTCCATGTAGCGGCTGCGGCGCGCCTGAGAGCGTTCGGCGATACGGTCTGTGACGCGGGCTATGTCGGAGTGGAGGGGCATAGGAGGTCCTGCTCGATACTGGCGCGGTTTCGCGGCTTCTTTAGCACGGAGGTTTAGCGCTAACAACCCGCGCTGTCCGGTCATTTTCAAAGGCGCGGGCGACGCACGAGACCGGGCCCATCGGGGCTTTCGGGGGCACCGGGCCCGGTGTAGGGAGGGGAGAAAGAAAGCGAGCCGCCATGACCGACACCACCTCCCGCCCGACCATCCGTCTCAAGCCCAAGGCCAACGCCCGCGCGATCCGCCATGGCGCGCCCTGGGTCTTCGACAACGAGCTCGTGACAGACCGCCGGTCGAAATCCATCGCGCCCGGCACGATCGCGCGGCTCGAGGATGCCGAACGGACACCGCTGGGCACGGTGGGGGTCAACCCGAACTCGCGCATCTTCGCCCGGATGCTGGACCGCGACCCCGAAGCCGAGATTGGTGCCGACTGGCTGCGCGCCAAGATCAAGGCGGCACTTGCCCATCGAGACCGGCTGTATGACGCGCCCTTCTACCGGCTCGTCCATGCCGAGGCAGACGGTCTGCCGGGTGTGGTGATCGACCGCTTCGGCGAAACGGCGGTGGTCCAGCCCAACGCGGCCTGGGCAGATGTGCTGTTCGACGACCTGGCGCGCGTGCTGGTCGAGGTGACCGGCGTCACTCGTGTGATCAAGAACGCCGCCGGACGCGCCCGGGCGCTCGAAGGGCTGGACGAAGGCGTGACCCTCTGGGGCGAGGGGGCGGCGCTGGACGGTCACGTTCCGGTGCCGATGAACGGCGCCACCTATATGGCCGATCTCCTGGGTGGTCAGAAGACCGGTCTCTTCTTCGACCAGCGCCCGAACCATGCCTTTGCCGCCGGGCTGGCCCGGGACGCGCGGGTGCTCGATGTGTTTTCCCACGTCGGAGGGTTTTCGCTCGCCTGTCTGGCAGGCGGGGCGCAATCGGCCCTGGCGGTCGATGGCTCCGCCCCGGCGCTCGACCTCGCGCGGCAGGGCGCCGAGGCGAGTGGTATGTCCGACCGCTTCGCGACCCGGCAAGGGGATGCCTTCGACGTGCTGGCGGCTCTGGCCGACGAGGGCGAACGTTTCGATGTGGTGATCTGCGACCCGCCCGCCTTCGCCCCCAACAAGCAGGCGCTCGAGGCGGGGCTTCGGGCCTATGAGCGGATCGCGCGGCTGGCCGCGCCGCTGGTGGCCGAGGGCGGCTATCTGGGCCTTTGCTCCTGTTCCCATGCCGCCGACCTCGACGCCTTCCGCAAGGCCTCGACCCGGGGCATTGGGCGGGCCGGTCGCGCGGCGCAGCTCGTTCACACCGGGTTCGCCGGACCCGATCACCCGATGCATCCGGCCCTGGCCGAAAGCGGGTATCTCAAGGCCCTGTTCTACCGGCTGCTCCCGTGAAAGTCCTGATCGACGCCTGCGTCCTTTACCCCACCGTCATGCGCGAGGTGGTCCTGGGCGCGGCGCGGGCGGGGATCTTCCAGCCGTTGTGGTCCGAGCGCATCCTCGAGGAATGGGCGCGGGCGGCGGCGAAGCTGGGCCCCGGGCAGGAGGCTCTGGCGCGGGCCGAGGTCGCGGCACTCGTCGCGGCCTTTCCAAGGGCAAGCGTTCAGGTCCGGGCTGGCGATATGGCGCGGCTCTGGCTGCCCGATCCGAACGACGTCCATGTGCTGGCAGCGGCCATTGCCGGGTCGGCAGATGTGCTCTTGACCATGAACGTGAAGGACTTCCCCCGTTCGACCGTTGCGGAAGAGGGGCTCCGTCTTGCGGTGCCGGACCTCTTCGTGATGGAATGCTGGGCCGCGAACGAGGCGGCGATGATCGCCGTGGGACGCGCCATTCTGGTTGAGGCGGTGCGGCTTTCCGGCGAGAATTGGAGCGCGCGGCGGCTGATGAAGAAGGCGCGGCTGCCAAGGTATGGCAAGGCGCTGGAGGCGGCAGGGGTCGAATAACTGCGAGACGTCTGTCAGCGCCTCAGTGCGTGACCGGCGCCGTCCATTTCGCCTCGTTCGCCTCGATGGCGGCGATCCGCTGTTCGGTCTTGGGGTGGCTGAGGAGCCAGGCGGGCGGACCCTTGCCACGCATCTTGGTGAGGTCCTCGAGCTTGGTGAACAGCGTTTTCTGCGGGCCCGCGCCAATCCCGGATTTGATGAGGAGTGCCGTGGCATAGGCATCGGCCTCGTATTCGTCGCCGCGCGACAGGCGTGCGGCCACCATGGAGGTCAACACGTTCGCGAGGATCGGGCCGAGCCCCGGAATGAAGCGCCCGATCACCACCATGAGCGCGGTGCGCAGCGCGTTCTGCCCGGAGAAGTCGATCATCCGGCGCCGCGCGTGACCCAGCGCCACATGGCCAAGCTCGTGGGCGATAACGCTGGCCATTTCCTCGGCCGTGACCTTGCCGGCGCGATACTGGTCGAAGAACCCGCGGGTGATGAAGATGCGTCCATCGGGCGAGGCGAGGCCGTTCACCGGCTCGATTTCATAGATGTTCACCCGGATGCGCGGCAGATCGAGCGCGCCGGCCATCCGGTCGGTCAGGGTCTTGAGCTTCGGATCGGCAAGCTCGGTCGACTTGGCGTCGAGCTCGTGGCGTAGGCGCAGGGCCGAGAACCACCACAAGATGAAGCCATAGAGCGCGGCGATGAGAAGCGGCGTGAGTTTGAGCATAGGTGGAATATGTGGCCTTTTGCGCCTGCGCGAAAGTGCCTTGGTGAGAGCGCACACCGGAGCGTGAGGCAGGAGCCTGCACAGGCGCTATCAGGTCGGGTCGGGGGCCGCGTCGGTGTTGTGCTCCACGATGCGGGTCCAGATGATCCGGCCTAGGAGCACGGCCACGAGAATGGCGACGAGAAGGCCCGAGAAGTTCCCGGCGATCTGCGCGATATCGGCGATATGGGCCGAGAAGAGGAAGCCCAGCCCCACGTAGAGCCCGACCCAGATGACCTCGCCCAGGGCGCTCCAGATTGTGAACACGCGCCAGTGGGTGCGCGAAGCGCCGGAGAGGAGGTTCACATAGGGACCGAGCGGGCTCACCAGCCAGCGAGACAGGAACACGCCAGGCGCGCCCCACTTGGCCGTGAAGGTGCGCGCACGGGCGAGAACAACGGCGCGGGCGGGATAACGCGCTTCGATCCGGTCGATCAGCGTTGCGCCCCGCTGGCCGATGGCATAGCCCGCCTGATCGCCCGCGAGCGCCCCGGCGAGGCAGGCAATGAAAGTCGTCGCAACGTCGAGATCGCCCCCTGCGGCGAAGGCGCCGCCTGCCAGCATGATGAGCGAAGCCGGGATCGGCACCGCTATGCAGGAGAAGAAGGTCGCCGCGCCAAGGAGCGCGAGCCCGTAGGTCGGCACGAGGGCCACGAGATCGCCGGTCATCGGTTGGCCGCCACCCATGCGTCGAGGGCCGCTTCGACCTCGGCGGCGTAGTCCGGTGTGGTGAGCCCCTTGTCCAAGGCAATCTCGGAAATCGTCATGCGCTTTCTCGGTTCGGCGGTGAGGTCCAGCGACTCAAGGATGACCTCGGGAGGAATGTTCCACGTTCGCGCGATGTAGCGAGGCGTCATCCAGCCTGCGACCTCGGGATCGGCGGAAAAGCGCGACTTCATGCCGATCATGTCCTGCGTGGACTTCACGCCGAACCAGACGATGGCGAGAAGCGCGAGTAGAAACAGCGGGAACAGGACCGGGTGTCGGCGGAAGGCCCGGTCGGTCGCCGGTCGCGGCCGCTTCGGCGCGGGGTCGGGCATGGCTACCGGCCCAAGGCGCGCATGCCGCGGTCGATGCCCTCGAGCGTCATCGGCACCATGCGGTCCTCGAAAATCTCGCGGATCATCTCGACCGACTGGGTATAGCGCCAGTGCTTCTCGGGCAGCGGGTTGATCCAGAGGTTGTCCGGCCATTGGTCGCGGGCCCGGGCAAGCCACGTGACGCCGGCTTCCGCGTTCCAGTGCTCGTTGGCACCGCCGGGCATCGCGATTTCATAGGGCGACATGCTCGCATCACCCACGAAGATGCATTTGTAGTCCGAGCCATAGGTGCGCAGCACGTCCCAGGTCGGGGTCTGTTCGGCCCAGCGGCGGCGGTTGTCGCGCCAGACGCCTTCGTAAAGGCAGTTGTGGAAGTAGTAGTATTCCAGATGCTTGAACTCGGCGCGGGCGGCGGAGAAGAGCTCTTCCACCACCTTGATATGCGGGTCCATGCTGCCGCCCACGTCGAGAAAGAGGAGCACTTTCACGGCGTTGCGCCGCTCGGGGCGGACCTTCACGTCGAGATAGCCATGCTCGGCCGTCGAACGGATCGTGCCGTCTAGGTCCAGCTCTTCATGCGCGCCATCGCGCGCCCAGTTGCGCAGGCGCTTGAGCGCGACCTTGATGTTGCGGGTGCCCAGTTCGACGCTGTCGTCGAGGTTTCGGAACTCGCGTTTGTCCCAGACCTTGACCGCGCGCTGGTGGCGCGATTTGTCCTGACCGATGCGTACGCCTTCGGGATTGTAGCCATAGGCTCCGAAGGGCGACGTGCCGGCCGTGCCCACCCATTTCGAGCCGCCCTGATGGCGGTCCTTCTGTTCCTCGAGACGTTTCTTGAGCGTTTCCATGAGCTTGTCGAAACCACCCAAAGCCTCGATCTCGGCGCGCTCTTCTTCGGTCAGGTGCTTCTCGGCCATCTTCTCGAGCCAGCCCGCGGGGATATCCACGGCTTCCAGCACCTGGTCGAAGGTGATCGCCTCCAGCCCCTCGAAGGTCATCGCGAAGGCGCGGTCGAATTTGTCGAGGTTGCGTTCGTCCTTCACCATCACTGCCCGGGCGAGGAAGTAAAAGCCTTCCACGTCATAAGTGACGAGCCCGGCCTTCATGGCTTCCAGAAAGGATAGATACTCGCGCAGCGAGACCGGCACCTTGTTGGCGCGAAGGGTTTCGAAGAAGGGGACGAACAAGGGGGTTCTCCTGATCAGGCGCCTCGGCTGAGGAACACCGTAACAAAAACCCCGAGAATGGCAAAAATCATCGCGAAGACGGCGGCATATTGCGCGATGTCCAGCGGTTTGCCCTTGCGATTGCGGGCCTGCAGGGCTCCGAGCAGCGCGCCGAAGACGGCGAAGGCGAGAATGATCAAGGGCGGCCTCCTGTAAGGGCGGCCGCCCGGTTCATCGGGTTCTAGCCGCGGGAACGGGGCGAGATGGCCGCGATTTCATTGAGCCGCGCGGTCACTTCGCTGTCAGAGCCGAAGCCATACCGTGCCCAGCCGAGGCTGTCGAGGCGAACGAGCTGCGCCTCGGTCACGCGTCCCTCGAGGGTCAGCGCCTCGGCCTTGATCATGAGGAGCGTGGCGAGAAGGGCGGCGTTCTGGGCGTTCTGGACCGATGGAAGATGCGCGTCGGCGATGCGGATCGCGGTGGCCGAATTGCCCATAGACAGGGCATGCGCGGCGAGCTGGACCCCCATATGGGCGGCCTGAAGCCGGTTGCCGGGGGTCGATCCATAAATTGCCTCGGCTTCCCGGAACGACGCGAGCGCGACGTCGGAGTTCACGCCGAGGTTCAGCCGACCCTGCACGAAAAGCGCGAAGGCGAGCCGCGTGTCGCGCCAGCCCATGACCCGCGCCATGTCGACGGCCCGCCCGGCAGCGACCCGGCGCGTTGCGGCCGGAACGCGGCCGCCGAGCGCGGTTTCGATCGCCTGTTTCCAAAGGACCGGGGTCTTCGAGGCGGGGACAGGTGCACCACTGCCCCCGCCGGGATTGAGGCGGGCCAGAACACCTGGAAGCCGGGCCGCGACCTCGTCTTTCGTCATGCCGGAATGGAAATCTGGCGCATAGTAGGTGCGCAGAACCAGCATGTCGAAGCCGGTCAGCACCGTGTGGAAGTTGTCGTCGTTGAAGACGCTGTCAGAGAGACGCCAGAGGTCGTTCACGGGCCCCAGTGCCTGCGCGGTTTCCTCGTGCAGACAATCGCGCATTTCCTGCGGGGCGACGTCGCCCGGGATGAAGATCGACATGCGGCTGCGCTCGCGGACCGCGGTCCAGTCAGTGTCCGCCGTGCCGCGCTTGGACTTGTACTCCGACCAGGACGCCACGTTTGGCGCCACGAAACAGGCCGCACCGGGCACGAGGCGCTGAAGCTGGGCCTTCGATATGATCTCGAGCGTGATCGACGCGTCGGTGGCCGGCGCGACGCGGGTGATGTCGATCCCCGCCTCATTGCGCAGGCGCACGACAAGCCGGTTGAGGTCGTCCGACAGAACGGCGGGCGCGCGGCCGGTGACGCGGATCGTGACCGGGCCCTCGAAGCGTGACAGGACGGGCAATGCCCGACCGCTCTCAAGCTCGAAGGACAGATCGAGGAAATCGGCGGCGATGGCGGCATTCGACCGGCTGACCGGCAGCACCGCCCCGGAGGTGAATGCGCGCATCGGCGGCAATTCGGTGGGCAGGTTCGTCTGGCGCGCCGTCACCTCGGGCGCGGTGTCGTCGCGGGCGGGCGCGTCACTCCCATTCGTGGAGCAGGAGGCCATGACCAACAGGCCTGCCAGGGCCGCGCTTCTCAGGTAGCTCTTCGTCATCCCCTTCAACCTCACCTTACAGGGTTACGGGAGTCCGGCGAACGCTGTCCTGTCGTTGAATGGAGCTTGCCCGGCTGCGATCCGTCGCCATCTGTCCAGGATCCAATGCCCATGACGCGGCGTTGTTCCGCGATTTCAGGCATTTGGCGGCGCAGACCGACCCGTGGCAGGGGGCGGTTTGGCCGATGGACGTGGCGTCGGGTCGGTCGGTGGGCAGGGCAACCGGGGGGCAGATCCCCGGGCGTCCGGCCCGTGACGCGACACGAATGTCCCGACCACCATGTGGTCAGGTCTCCGCGTGTCCTTCGGTCGTGGAACCGGGCAGGAGGCAGGCACACCCCTTGCGCGGTCAACGACCGTTCGGATGGCGGATGCACTGACCAGGGGCAGGGCCACTGGGGCGCGTCGGCTCGCATCAGCGAACGGACGGCGATATGCGTATTGTCTCCCAAGACCAATACTCTCTCACCGTTCTGTGCCCCCCCAGGCAGTCCTAGGGTAAGACACGGTTTCCCTGATTCCCAAAACGAAAAATGGCCGAAATGGGGCGAAAGATGGTTTGTCGCGTGGCGGGAAACAATCGGCCCACAAGATGTTGCGGGCCTGTGTCCGTGCGTCACAAGGTGACGCCCCGAAATAGGGCGAAACTGTGGCGCGCCGCGGGGCGCAAAGGCGTATGACCTGCGAATCGTAACCATATCAGGTTCACGGTCGCGGTCGTTTCGCTCGAATTTGGGGCGAGGAGGCGGTCTTTACGGGGTATCCGCGCGGCAGCTTCTTCATTCCGGCCGCAGATACCACCCGCGCCCTTATATCGGGCGCGGAGTCTCGGTCAGGAGATGGTCAGCGGCCATCGCGGCGGGCGAGAAAGGCGAGACGCTCGAAGAGATGCACGTCCTGTTCGTTCTTCAGGAGCGCGCCGTGAAGCTTCGGCAGAGCCGAGCCGCCATCGCGCTTGAGGTCCTCGGGCGTCATGTCTTCGGCCAGAAGGAGCTTCAGCCAATCGAGCACTTCCGAGGTCGAGGGCTTCTTCTTGAGCCCGGTCTGTTCCCGGATCTCGTAGAACTGCGTGAGAGCGGTGGTGAGCAGCGCTTCCTTGATGCCGGGGTGATGAACCTCGACGATCTTCCGCATCGTCTCTACGTCGGGAAACTTGATGTAGTGAAAGAAGCAGCGGCGCAGAAAGGCGTCGGGCAGCTCTTTCTCGTTGTTCGAGGTGATGATCACGACCGGGCGGTGACGCGCGCGGATCGTCTCGCCAGTCTCGTAGACATGGAACTCCATCTTGTCGAGTTCCTGCAGGAGGTCGTTCGGAAACTCGATGTCGGCCTTGTCGATCTCGTCGATCAGGAGCACGACCTTTTCGTCGGCCTCGAAGGCGGTCCAGAGCTTGCCCTTCTTGATGTAGTTGGCGACGTCGTGCACGCGTTCGTCGCCCAGCTGGCTGTCGCGCAGGCGGCTGACGGCGTCGTATTCGTAAAGACCCTGCTGGGCGCGGGTGGTGGATTTGATGTTCCACTCGATCATCCGCAGACCCAGCGACTGGGCGATCTGTTTGGCAAGCTCGGTCTTGCCGGTGCCCGGTTCTCCCTTGACCAGAAGCGGCCGCTCCAGCGTCACGGCGGCATTCACGGCCACCTTGAGATCTTCGGTGGCGACGTAGCTGTCGGTGCTCTCAAAACGCATGGGGTCTTCCTCGCGGGTCCTCGTGGTTCCGGGGAAGTAATCGTCTCGGGGCCAGAAAGGCAAGGGCGGGGGACACTTACGTTGCGATCCGCGGGGCAGGTGCCTGACGGGCCCGGAGAATTGAGCGGATGTCAACCACCTGGCGGTCCGGGTGTGCAGAGACTCCCAGTGTCAAATCATGCAAATGCCGCGATTGATCAATTACTTACACTTGCCAATGGGCTTGAAAGAGCACAGAATTGTAACCCCTAGTCCACGGGCGGCCAAAACGTGAACACATCGTCCCGTTTGGCTAGTGACATCCCGTGGAGCGTGGAGTAAAGCGTGCCCTGAGGAGCGAGCTAGGTGGTCGATATGGTTGCAAGACTTGGCATTTCAGGCTCGCGCTCGGGTGAAGAGGAGAGTGGGATGAGGGCAGAGACCTTCCTGCCGGAGGACTATATTCCGGCCGAGGACGAACCTTTCATGAATGAGCGGCAGCTCGAATATTTTCGCCGCAAGCTCCTGAATTGGAAGGCCGAACTTCTTAACGAAAGCAAACATACGATCGAGGGGCTGCAGGATTCCACCCGCAACATTCCCGACATCGCCGACCGGGCCTCGGAAGAGACGGACCGGGCCCTGGAACTGCGCACGCGGGATCGTCAGCGCAAGCTGGTCGCCAAGATCGACGCGGCGCTGCGCCGGATCGAAGAAGGCGAATACGGCTACTGCGACGAGACCGGGGAGCCGATTTCGCTCAAGCGGCTGGATGCGCGTCCGATCGCGACCCTGAGCCTTGAGGCACAGGAACGGCACGAGCGACGCGAACGGGTGCATCGCGACGACTGAGGTCGCAGTCCGCCGGATCGTTCGGGCAGCCCTCGGGGCTGTGGCGGTCGAGGTCTTGCCAAAGCAGTGCAGGGACCGCTGATGGCAGGTCGGGCGGGACTGATGGAAAAGGGTCCATGGGGCCGGGGCACTGTGGCGCAAACGCGCCCGGTGCTTTTTTGTTGGCAAGGGGCCTGCACTCCGGAGGGCCGTCATGAGACCGTGGGAAGCGGCGAAAGGGAATCGACGGATGGTGATCGGGCAGGAAATCACGGTTCTGGGCGCCGGGATCGGCGGGCTGGCGGCGGCCATCGCACTCGCCATGCGCGGGGCGCGGGTGACGGTCCTCGAACAGGCCGACCAGATACGCGAAGCAGGGGCTGGCATCCAGATCAGCCCGAACGGACTGGCCGTGCTCGAGAGTTTCGGGTTGGGCGACGCGGCGCGCGCGCAGGCCGTCCGGTCCCAGGGTGTCACGCTTATGGACGGTCTGTCCGGGCGGCAGGTCATCGACATGGACCTCGCCACGCATCGGCCAAGGCAGACGTTCCTGCTTCTCCACCGGGCCGACCTGATCGCGGTTCTGGCCGAACGTGCCCGTGCCTTGGGCGTTACGATCGAGACAGGGCAGCGCGTGACGGGGGTCAGACTCGAACCTGACCAGACCGTACTTTCGACCGAGGCGGGCGACCGGAGCGCGGATTTCGCCGTCGGGGCGGGCGGGCTCCACTCGGTGCTGCGCCCGGTCCTCAACGGCGTGCGCAAACCCTTTTTCACGGGGCAGGTGGCCTGGCGAGCGATCGTGCCGGCAGAGCCGGGTGAGGTGGATCTGGCCAAGGCGCGGGCGCGGGTCTTCATGGGGCCGGGCCGGCACATGGTGACCTATCCGCTGCGCGGCGGGCGGGAGATCAACATCGTCGCGGTCGAAGAACGCGAGGCCTGGGCCGAGGAGGGCTGGCATCACGAGGACGACCCCGAGGCCCTGCGCCGGGCCTTTTCGCAGTTCGCGCCGGGGTCCCGGGCGCTTCTGGACCGGGTCGAGCAGGTCAATATCTGGGGGCTCTTTCGACATCCGGTCGCGGATCAGTGGCACAAGCATCGCGCCGTGATCCTTGGCGACGCGGCCCATCCGACGCTGCCCTTCATGGCGCAGGGGGCGGTGATGGCGCTGGAAGATGCCTGGGTGCTGGCGCATTGCCTCGCCGTGGCGGGGCTCGACGAAGGGCCCGCGCTCTATCAGGCGCGGCGCCGCAGCCGCGTGGCCCGGGTGATCGAGGCGGCGAACGGAAACGCGCGCAATTATCACTACGCGAACCCGGTTCTCCGCTTCATGGGCCACAATGCGTTGCGCCTCGCAGGCCAGTTCGCACCCGCGCGCATGATCGGCCAGTTCGACTGGATCTACGACGTGGACGTGACGCGCGAGGGCTGAGGCCAGCGATTTTCGGACCGCGGGCGGCTGCCCGTAAGAGGCGGACAAAATCGCCCGGCGGCCCTTTCCATTCCGGCCGCCCCATGAAATAGGGAAGTGCCAAACGAAAGCTCCAAAGGAGACCGGTCATGGAGATTCGCGAGGCTCTTACCTTCGACGATGTATTGCTTGTGCCAGCGGCCAGTGTCGTTCTGCCCTCAACGGCGGACACCACGACCTATGTGACCAAGTCGATCAGGATGAATATCCCGCTTCTGTCCTCGGCGATGGACACAGTCACCGAAGCGCGCATGGCCATCGCCATGGCACAGGCTGGCGGGATCGGGGTCATTCACAAGAACCTGACGGTGGAACAGCAGGCCGACGAGGTCCGCCGTGTGAAGCGGTTCGAGAGCGGGATCGTCTACAATCCCGTGACGCTGACCCCCGAGCAGACGCTGGCCGATGCGCAGGCGCTGGTGGACAGCTACAACTTCACGGGGTTCCCGGTGGTCGATGAAAAGGGCCACGTCGTCGGTATCCTCACCAATCGCGACATGCGCTTCGCCTCCTCCGACAAGACGCCGGTCAAGGCGATGATGACCTCGAACGATCTTGCCATCCTGCGCGAGCCCGCGGACCTCGAAGAAGCGAAAAGCCTCATGAAGGCGCGGCGGATCGAGAAACTGCTCGTGACTGACGCGGCGGGCAAACTGACCGGACTTCTTACGCTGCGCGATACCGAGCAGGCCGTTCTGAACCCGACCGCCTGCAAGGACCCGCTGGGCCGGTTGCGCGTGGCGGCGGCGACAGGTGTGGGCGACAGCGGTTTCGAGCGCACCGAGGCGCTCATTGACGCAGGCGTCGACATCGTCGTGGTGGACACGGCCCATGGCCATTCCCAAGGTGTTCTGGACGCCGTGACGCGGGTCAAGAAGCTGTCCAACGAGGTGCAGGTGATCGCGGGCAACGTTGCCACAGCCGAGGCGACCAAGGCGCTCATCGGGGCCGGGGCCGACGCGGTGAAGGTTGGTATCGGGCCCGGCTCGATCTGCACGACGCGGATGGTCGCAGGCGTCGGCGTGCCGCAGCTCACCGCCATTTCGGACGCATCCAAAGAGGCCGACAAGTCCGGCGTTCCGGTCATTGCCGACGGCGGCATCAAGTTCTCGGGCGACTTCGCCAAGGCCATCGCGGCGGGGGCCTCCTGCGCGATGGTCGGCTCGATGATCGCGGGCACCGACGAAAGCCCCGGCGAGGTGATCCTCTATCAGGGCCGGAGCTTCAAGTCTTATCGCGGGATGGGGTCGCTTGGTGCCATGGCGCGCGGCTCGGCGGATCGCTATTTCCAGAAGGACGCGGCGAGCGACAAGCTCGTGCCAGAAGGGATCGAGGGGCAGGTGGCCTACAAGGGCTCGGCCGGGGCGGTCATTCACCAGCTCGTGGGCGGGCTTCGGGCCGCGATGGGTTACACCGGCAACGCGACGGTGGACGAGATGCGCAAGAATTGCCAGTTCGTGAAGATCACCGGCGCGGGGCTCAAGGAAAGCCACGTCCACGATGTCCAGATCACCCGCGAAAGCCCGAACTACCGGATCGGCTGATGACCCCGGCCGCCCGACATGCCGCCGCGATCCGCATTCTGGACGACTGGCTCGCGGGCGGGGCGGCGGAACAGCTCCTCACGAACTGGGCGCGGTCCAACCGCTATGCCGGGTCGGGCGACCGCGCCGCCGTGCGCGACATCGTCTATGACGCGATCCGGTGCCGCCGGTCCTTTGCCGCGCTCGCAGGAGACGCGCCGGGGGCCGAGACCGGACGCGGGCTCGTGCTGGGCGGGATCCGGGCGCAGGGTGGGGATCCGGCCGAGGTCTTCACCGGAGCGCGCTTTGCGCCCGACGAGCTGACCGAGGCCGAAGCGGCGCTTTCAGTTGGGCTCGAAGACCTGCCGGAAGACGTGGCATCCGACATGCCGGACTGGATCCTGCCCCGGATGCGGGCCTCGCTGGGCGCAGACTTCGACGCGGTCGCGGCGGTCCTGCGACATCGCGCGCCCGTTTTCCTTCGGGTCAATCTCGCCAAGGGCGGCGCCGATGCGGTTCTGGAGTCGCAGGCCGCATTGGCCCGAGAGGGGATCGAGACACGCCCGCATCCGCTCGCCGGGACGGCGCTCGAAATCACCGAGGGCGCGCGACGGCTGCGCCAGTCCAAGGCCTATCAGAACGGTCTCGTCGAATTGCAGGACGCCGCCAGTCAGGCCGTGGTCGAGGCGCTCGGGCCGGTCGACGGGTTGGACGTGCTCGACTATTGCGCAGGTGGCGGAGGCAAGGCGCTCGCGCTCGCCGCGCGGGAGGCACACGTGACGGCGCATGATGTGGACGCCGGCCGGATGCGCGACATCCCGGACCGGGCCAAGCGGGCCGGCGTGCGGATCAAGCTGTCGAAGTCCGGCGCGGTGCAGGGGCGTTTCGATCTCGTTTTCGCGGATGCACCCTGTTCCGGCTCGGGCTCGTGGCGTCGGGCGCCGCAGGGGAAATGGAGCCTGACCGAAGCGGGCCTCGACCGGCTGTGCCGGGTTCAGGCCGGGATCCTTGACGATCTTGTGACGCATGTCTCACCGGGCGGGCGGATCGGCTATGCGACCTGTTCCTTGCTGCACGAGGAAAACGGGGCGCAGGTCGAGGCGTTCCTCTCCCGCCATCCGGACTGGCATCTCGTGACCGAACGCCAGTTCACGCCGCTCGACGGGGGCGACGGGTTCTACGTCGCCGTGTTTGAGCGGCGCTGACCTGCCAACGTCGCAGGTGCAGTGAGGTAGCGATAATCAACTCTGGATTGTATTCCGTCGCCGCGCTAGGCTTCAGTGCGGGGTTAAGGGCTTGTTAATACGGACCCCGGCATATGGACGAAGAGCCATCCGGCGTGGCCGGACCCGACCGGAGGAAACAGCTTGCCCCGTTCTGCACCGACCTTCGTCCTGACCGCGGGCGCGTTGCGCAATGCCGCAGGCGATGTAGCGTCGCGCAGTTGGGTCTTCCTGATCGGCGCGGGAGCCTTGTTCGCGGGCGTCTTCATGAGCGCGCCGCTACCGGCGCTGGTGCTCCTGATCTTGGGCGGTTCCGTCCTGACCTTCGCGCTTATGGCGCTGGCCATCGACTGGCGCGCGCGGATGTCCGATGGGACATTGGCCCGGACATTGACGGCGATTGCCGCCGACGATCCCTCTCCCGTTCTGACAACGGACCGAGACGGCGAAGTGCATTTCGTGAATGACGCCGCCATCGCGCGTTTTGGCGCCGCCGCGGGAGGCTCCATAATCGCCGCCTTGGGCGATCTGCTGGTGCAACCCGGCGCGCTACTTTGCCGGTTGCAGAACCGGGCACTGGCGACGGGCTCGGCCCGCGACGAAGTCGTGCTTGGCGCCGGGCGGGCGGTGATTTCGGTCCATACGATCGGTCGCGACGGGTTTCTCTGGCGTCTGGACTGGATAGACGACAGCCCGGCCGAGGCTCAGGCCACAGAAGTCGTGGGGCTTCCAATGCTGACCGTCGCTCGCAGCGGAGTCATCCTCTCCATGAACGAGGCTGTCCAAAGGTTGCTGGGCGGGCAGGAAAGGACCATCGACAAGGTGTTTCCCGAATTGCCGCTCCGGTCGGGTGAGGTGAACCTCGTCCAGACGGCGCAGGGGCCGGTCCCGATGCTGGTGTCGGAAGTCGATCTCTCTGCCGGCCGACGCGAGGTCTTTCTGCTGCCCGAGCCGCGCAAACGGGTGGCCGGAGCTACCGAATGGGGCGTCGTGGAAGGGCTGCCGGTGCCGATCCTGAAGCTCGCGCCCGATGGCACCGTCGTGATGGCAAGCGCGCGGGCACGTCGGCTTCTGAGCGAAGAAGACATCGTCGGACAACCGTTGGCCCGGCTGATCGACGGGCTCGGTCGGCCGATTACCGACTGGCTCGCCGAGGCCTGGCAGGGCCGCAACCTCGGCCGGACCGAAACCGTGAAGGCGGTGCGCCGCCGGGACGAGACCTTCCTGCAGATCTCGCTCGATCTCATGGAGGAAGACGGCGGTCCCGCGCTTATCGTGGTGATGAACGACGCGACCGAGCTGAAGTCGCTCGAAAATCAGTTCGTGCAAAGCCAGAAGATGCAGGCGATCGGGCAGTTGGCCGGTGGAATCGCACATGATTTCAACAACCTGCTCACGGCGATTTCCGGTCACTGCGACCTGCTTCTGCTCAGGCGAGACAGCCGCGACCCGGATTTTGCCGACCTGACCCAGATTTCCCAGAACGCCAATCGCGCCGCTGCTTTGGTGAGCCAGCTTCTGGCATTCTCCCGCAAGCAGACCCTGAAGCCCGATGTCATCGACCTTGCCGACGGGGTCGCCGACCTGTCCCATCTCCTCGGTCGCCTCGTGGGCGAAAGAATCCGGATTGACTTTGCCCATGACAGGGACATCGCGCCGGTGCGCGCCGACCGGCGGCAGCTTGAACAGGTGGTGATGAACCTCGTTGTGAATGCGCGCGATGCGATGCCGGAGGGCGGGCTGATCCGGCTGGACGTGCGCAATATCGCCCTCGACCGGGTCCTCGAACGCGACCAGGTCCGGGTCCCGCCGGGGCAATACGTCTCGCTTCGGGTGATCGACGAGGGGACTGGGATCGCGCCCGATAAACTGACCAAGATCTTCGAGCCTTTCTTCACAACGAAGGGCGCGGGCAAGGGCACGGGTCTCGGCCTCTCCATGGCCTACGGGATCGTGAAGCAGTCGGGTGGCTATATCTTCGTGGATTCGGTCGAAGGATCCGGCACGACCTTCACGCTCTATTTCCCGGTCTATCATCCGCCGGCAGAGCCCGAGACCGTCCTTCTGCCCGTTACCACCGACGGGTCAGACCCCGGCGTCCGCATGGCTCCGACCACCGTTCCTCTGCCCCGCGCGACACACGAGCCGGGGCCGGATCGGGGCGGCACGGTGCTCCTCGTCGAGGACGAGGCGCCCGTGCGGGCTTTCGCCTCCCGCGCCCTGCAACTGCGCGGCTATCAGGTGATCGAGGCGGAGAACGCCGAAGTTGCGCTGCGGCTCCTCGAAGATCCGGACCTTCGCGTCGATGTGGTGGTGACGGACGTCGTCATGCCCGGCATGGACGGCCCGACCTGGGTGGCGCAGGCGATCCTGACCCGGCCGGGCGTCAAGGTGGTCTTCGTGTCAGGTTATGCCGAAGAGTCGGTATCCGAGCACCAGAAGCGAATCCCCAATTCGGTTTTTCTGCCCAAACCTTTCTCGTTGTCGGAATTGACCGCCACGGTTTCGGCACAAATTCACTAGGTTTGTCATTCGCTTGCGTCACGTATGGCAGATCCTCGCCAAGGCCCGACCGACGCTAAGTCTTTGTTAACCTGTCCTGCCGCAAGATCACGAGGAAAGAAAATTCTTGAAATGTTCTCCTTTGTTCTTCATGAAGGACCGCAAGAACAAGAGGTGAACAAGAGCACCAATTGCCGCCCGGACCCGGGTGTGGAATAAGGATGGAAAACCATGGCGACAGCAAATCTTCTGGACTTTGAAATGAAACGCGACAGCGAGAAGCAGAAAGCCCTCGACAGCGCACTCGCGCAGATCGAACGCCAATTCGGCAAGGGCTCGATCATGAAGCTCGGGGCCGACAATCCCGTGGCCGAGATCGAGTCGACCTCGACCGGGTCGCTCGGGCTTGACATCGCGCTGGGGATCGGCGGCCTTCCCAAGGGGCGGATCATCGAAATCTACGGGCCTGAAAGCTCGGGCAAGACGACGCTCACGCTGCATTGCGTGGCCGAAGAACAGAAGAAGGGCGGCGTCTGCGCCTTCGTCGACGCCGAACATGCGCTCGACCCGCAGTATGCAAAACGTCTGGGCGTCGATCTGGACGAGCTTCTCATCTCGCAACCCGACACCGGGGAACAGGCGCTCGAAATCGTCGACACGCTGGTGCGATCGGGCGCGGTGAACATGGTGGTGGTCGACTCGGTCGCCGCCCTGACACCGAAGTCGGAACTCGAAGGTGACATGGGTGACAGTTCGGTCGGCGTGCAGGCCCGTCTCATGTCGCAGGCCATGCGCAAGCTGACCGGGTCGATTTCCCGGTCCAAATGCACGGTGATCTTCATCAACCAGATCCGCATGAAGATCGGGGTTATGTTCGGCTCGCCTGAAACCACGACGGGCGGCAACGCGCTCAAGTTCTATTCCTCGGTCCGTCTCGACATCCGGCGCATCGGTGCGATCAAGGACCGTGACGAGGTGGTCGGCAACGCGACCCGCGTCAAGGTGGTCAAGAACAAGGTGGCCCCGCCCTTCAAGCAGGTGGAATTCGACATCATGTATGGCGAGGGCATCTCGAAGACCGGCGAGCTTCTGGACCTTGGCGTCAAGGCCGGGGTGGTGGAGAAGTCCGGCGCCTGGTTCAGCTATGGCGACGAACGGATCGGGCAGGGCCGCGAGAACTCTAAGACCTTCCTGAAGGAAAACCCCAAGGTCGCCGCCGAGATCGAGGACAAGATCCGGGCCGCGCACGGGCTCGATTTCGACATGAGCGCGGGCGACTACGACGAGGAAACCGGCGAGGTCATGGAGGACTGATCCTCCGTCGCGGGAACGGAGAGGGCTGACTCCGGAAACGGCCCACGGTCCGGCACGCCGGGGCGGAGAATACTGCGAGAGGACGGGCATCGGCGACGATGACCCGTCCTTTTTCGTGATGGGCCGCTCGTCCGTCGCCTGTCGTGGTGGACAGTCCGTGATGCCGTCGATAAACCGGGCGAACCGAAACCAGTGAAGCCCCGGACCCATGGTTAGCCTGAACGATATCCGCTCGACCTTTCTTTCCTATTTCGAACGTCAAGGCCACACGGTCGTCGACAGCTCGCCCCTGGTGCCGCGCAACGATCCGACGTTGATGTTCACCAATTCGGGCATGGTGCAGTTCAAGAACTGTTTCACCGGCCTCGAGAAACGCGACTACACGCGCGCGACCACGGCGCAGAAATGCGTGCGGGCCGGCGGCAAGCACAACGACCTCGACAATGTGGGCTACACCGCGCGCCACCACACGTTTTTCGAGATGCTGGGCAACTTCAGCTTCGGCGATTACTTCAAGTCCGAAGCGATCCCCTTTGCCTGGGAGCTGATCACCAAGGACTTCGGTGTCGACAAGTCGCGCCTGATGACCACGGTCTATCACACCGACGACGAGGCCTTCGAGATCTGGAAGAAGGTCGGCGTGCCCGAGGACCGGATCATCCGGATCCCGACGTCGGACAACTTCTGGCAGATGGGCCCGACCGGCCCCTGCGGCCCCTGCACCGAAATCTTCTATGACCACGGCGATCATATCTGGGGCGGTCCTCCCGGCTCGCCCGAGGAAGACGGCGACCGCTTCATCGAGATCTGGAACGTCGTCTTCATGCAGAACGAGCAGTTCGAGGACGGCTCGATGCGTGCGCTCGACATGCAGTCGATCGACACCGGCATGGGGCTCGAACGGATCGCAGCACTCCTGCAGGGCACGCATGACAACTATGAGACCGATCTCTTCAAGGCGCTGATCGAGGCCTCGGCGCAGGCCACCGGTGTCGACCCCTATGGCGACCAGAACGTCCACCACCGGGTGATCGCGGATCACCTGCGGTCGACCTCGTTCCTGATTGCCGAGGGCGTGCTGCCGTCGAACGAAGGGCGTGGCTACGTGCTTCGCCGGATCATGCGCCGTGCCATGCGCCACGCGCATCTTCTGGGGGCGAAGGACCCGGTGATGCACAGGATGGTTCCGGCGCTCGTCCAGCAGATGGGGCAGGCCTATCCCGAGCTGGGTCAGGGCCAGAAGATGATCGAAGAGACGCTGCTGGCCGAAGAGACCCGGTTCAAGGCAACGCTCGACCGGGGCCTCAAGCTGCTCGACGAGGAACTGGACCGCCTGCCTGAAGGCGCCGCTCTGCCGGGCGAGTCGGCGTTCAAGCTCTACGACACCTATGGGTTCCCCCTCGATCTCACGCAGGACGCCCTGCGCGAGCGGGACCGGATCGTGGACACGGCCGGTTTCGATGCCGCCATGGCCGAACAGAAGGCCAAGGCGCGGGCGGCCTGGGCCGGGTCGGGGGAGGCCGCTGATGCGAGCGTCTGGTACGACATCGCCGAGGCGAAGGGCACGACCGAGTTTCTGGGCTATGACACGGAGAGCGCCGAAGGGCAGATCGTGGCGCTGGTCGCCGAGGGCGGACAGGTCGAGGCGGCCACCGGCACGGTGCAGATCGTCGTGAACCAGACGCCCTTCTATGCCGAGGCGGGCGGTCAGGTGGGCGACACCGGAACGATCACGACCGACACGGGACGCGCCCGCGTGACCGACACCAGGAAGGTCGCTGGCGTCTTCATCCATTTCGCGGACGTCGAAGAAGGCAAGATCGAACGCGGGCAGGGCGCGAAGCTGGTCGTGGACCACGACCGCCGGTCCACCATCCGGGCCAACCACTCGGCGACGCATCTTCTCAATGAAGCGCTGCGGGAGGCGCTCGGGGATCATGTGGCACAACGTGGCTCGCTCAACGCGCCCGACCGGCTGCGCTTTGATTTCACGCACCAGAAGGCTCTGACCCGCGAGGAACTGGCCAAGGTCGAGAACGACGTGAACGCCTTCATCCGGCAGAACTCGCCCGTCGAGACCCGGATCATGACGCCCGACGATGCCCGCGCGATGGGGGCGCAGGCGCTCTTTGGCGAAAAATACGGCGATGAGGTGCGCGTCGTGTCGATGGGCCGCGCCCCGACCGGCAAGGGCGTGGACAAGAACACCTGGTCGATCGAACTTTGCGGCGGCACCCATGTGGCGCGCACGGGCGACATCGGGGCCTTTGTGCTGACCGCAGAGAGCGCGTCGTCCGCCGGTGTGCGCCGGATCGAGGCGCTGACCGGGGCAGAGGCGATGCGCGAACTGCGCCGCCGCGACGTGCTCATGTCCGAGGTCGAGGGGCTGCTCAAGACCGGGGAACAGGACGTGCTGGCGCGCCTGCAGGCCATTCTGGACGAACGCAAGGCCCTTTCCTCCGAGGTCGCGACCCTGCGCCGGGAGCTTGCCATGTCGGGCGGGCCGAGCGCCTCCGCCGAAGCCCGCGAAGTAAATGGGGTGACGTTCCTCGCACAGGTGCTGTCGGGGGTCTCCGGGCGGGATCTGCCGCCGCTCATCGACGAACACAAGGCGCGGCTCGGCTCGGGCGCCGTGCTTCTGATCGCGGACGTGGAAGGCAAGGCGGCCGTGGCTGCGGGCGTGACCGGGGATTTGACCGAACGCCTTTCGGCGGTCGATCTGGTGCGCGCTGCGGTTGGAAAGCTCGGCGGCAAGGGCGGCGGTGGCCGGCCCGATATGGCGCAGGGCGGAGGCAGCGATGCCTCGGCAGCGGAAGATGCTATCAAGGCGGCCGAAGCCGTCATCGGAGGTTAAGATGCCCGCACTCTGGATCGCACATGTCGACGTCACGGACCCGGACAGCTACAAGAAATATGCCGAGCTTGCCGGACCCGCCATCGCGCAACACGGCGGCGCCTTCATCGCGCGCGGCGGTCGTTATGTTCAGCTCGAAGGCAAGGACCGGCCGCGCAACGTGGTGGCCAAGTTTCCGACCCTCGAGGCAGCAGAAGCCTGTTATCATTCGAAAGAATACCAGGCGGCGCTCGATCATGCACGGGGCGCAAGCGAACGGGATCTGGTGATCGTCGAAACCACCGAGTGATCGGCGCAGGACCAACACGCGAAAGGGCCGGGCGAAAGCGCCGGCCCTTTGTCATGGCGCACAACGAAAAAGGCCCGGCGATCACCGCCGGGCCCCTTTCGGATCAATCGCAGGCCCTCAGGCCCCGCGCGACGCGCGCTTGCGCTCGTGCGGGTCGAGGTGGCGCTTGCGCAGCCGGACCACGTTGGGCGTCACTTCGACGAGCTCATCGTCGTTGATGTAGGCGATGGCCTGTTCCAGCGACATCTTGGTGATCGGGGTCAGGCGCACCGCCTCGTCGGTGCCGGAGGCGCGCACGTTGGTCAGCTTCTTGCCCTTGAGCGGGTTCACTTCGAGGTCGTTGTCACGGGAGTGCTCGCCAATGATCATGCCCTGATAGATCTTGTCCTGCGGCACGACGAACATCTTGCCGCGTTCTTCAAGGTTCCACAGCGCATAGGCGACCGCCTCGCCGTCTTCCATGGAGATGAGCACGCCGGCGCGCCGACCCTCGATCGGGCCCTTGTGCGGGGTCCAGCCGTGGAACACGCGGTTCAGCACGCCAGTGCCGCGCGTGTCGGTCAGGAACTCGCCGTGATAGCCGATGAGACCGCGCGACGGCACATGGGCGATGATCCGGGTCTTGCCGGCACCCGCCGGTTTCATCTCGACCAGGTCGCCCTTGCGCGGACCGGTCAGCTTTTCGATAACGGCGCCGGTATAGTCGTCGTCCACGTCGATGGTGGCTTCTTCGACCGGCTCGAGGAGCTTGCCGTCTTCTTCACGCATGATGACCTGCGGACGGGAGATCGACAGCTCGAAGCCCTCGCGGCGCATGTTCTCGATGAGCACGCCCATCTGCAATTCGCCACGGCCAGAGACTTCGAAAGCCTCGCCGCCGGGGGTGTCCTTGACCTTGATCGCGACGTTGGATTCGGCTTCTTTCATGAGCCGCTCGCGGATCACGCGCGACTGCACCTTTTTCCCGTCACGGCCCGCCAGCGGGCTGTCGTTGATGCCGAAGGTCACGGTGATGGTCGGCGGGTCGATAGGCTGGGCTTCGAGCGGCTCGTCCACGGCGAGGGCAGCGAGCGTGTCGGAGACGGTGGCCTTCGACATGCCGGCGAGCGAGACGATGTCACCGGCCACGCCTTCTTCGATCTCGGTCTGGGCAAGGCCGCGGAAGGCGAGGATCTTGGACACGCGGAACTGTTCGATCTTCTGGCCCACGCGGGAGATCGCCTGAATGGTCGCGCCCGGCTTGATCTTGCCGGACTCGATCCGTCCGGTCAGCATCCGCCCCACGAAGGGGTCGGCGCCGAGCGTGGTGGCGAGCATCCGGAAATCTTCGTTCTGATGCGCCTGCTGGCGCGGTTTCGGAACGTGGTCGACGATGAGTTTGAACAGCGCGTCGAGGTTCTTGCGCGGCCCGTCGAGCTCGTTGTCGGCCCAGCCGGAGCGGCCCGAGGCATACATATGCGGGAAATCGAGCTGGTCGTCATCGGCGCCGAGGTTCGCGAAGAGGTCGAAGACCTCGTCAAGCGCCCGGTCGGGTTCGGCGTCGGGCTTGTCGACCTTGTTCAGGACCACGATCGGGCGCAGGCCAAGCGCCAGCGCCTTCGAGGTCACGAATTTCGTCTGCGGCATCGGGCCTTCGGCGGCATCGACCAGCAGGACGACGCCATCGACCATCGACAGGATGCGCTCCACCTCGCCGCCGAAGTCGGCGTGGCCGGGGGTGTCCACGATGTTGATCCGCGTGCCTTTCCATTCGACCGAGGTCGCCTTGGCAAGAATGGTGATCCCGCGCTCGCGTTCGAGATCGTTCGAATCCATCGCCCGTTCGGCGACCGCCTGATTGGCGCGGTAGGTGCCCGATTGTTTCAGAAGTTCGTCCACCAGCGTCGTTTTGCCGTGGTCGACGTGGGCGATGATGGCGATGTTGCGAAGATCCATGGTCCGTCCTTATGCGCGTCTTGCGGGGCGCATACATGGGGAGGACCGGAAAGGCCAGTGCTATAGCGCCCTGAGCCAGTCGATCAGCAGGCGATTGACCGTTTCCGGGGCCTCCTGCTGGGTCCAGTGGCCGATCCCCGGCAAGCGGTGCACACCGCGCAGGTCGGCGAGGGTGGCGGGCAGGAGCTTTTCCGGCGGGGTGCGGAACATGGTCAAGACCGGGTCGCGGTCGCCATAGATGAACAGGCTCGGCTGCTGGATGATCGGGTTCGACGGATGCGCCTTCAGGAAGTCGTGGTCGCGCCGATGGTTGCGGTAGCGGTTGAGCGGACCGCGAAAGCCGGAGACCTCGAAGGCGGCGGCATAGGCGTCGAGGTCCTCTTGGGTGAACCAGGAGAGCGGGAGATCAGGGCGGGTGAGCCCGGTCAGCACCTTGTCGCCGTGTTTCTTGTCCGTGGGCCAGCCGTGTTCGGGCGCGTCGCCGGACCATGCGTAGTAGAACTTGACGAGGCTATCCTCGGGATCGGCCTCGAGCTCGGCCTCGGCCACGCCTTCGTCCTGGAAGTAGACCTGATAGAAGAAGCGGTCCTTCTCGGTGAAGAGCTTGTGGTAGATGTCGATGGGTGCGTGGTCGCCGGGCGGGGCATAAGGCACTGACAGGCCCGCGACGGCGCGGAAACGCTCGGGAAACAGCCGCGCCGTGTTCCAGGCGAGCGGCGCACCCCAGTCGTGACCCACGATCACCGCCGGATCGGGGGACAGCGCCGTCGCGAGGTCGGCGAAATCACGGGTCATCTCCTCCATCGCATAGGCCTCGACCGGCTCCGGCGCGTCTGATCCGCCGTAACCGCGCACATCGGGCGCCGCGACGCGGTAGCCTGCGGCGGAGAGGGCGGCGACCTGATGACGCCAGCTATGAGCCGTCTCGGGAAAGCCGTGGACAAGGATCACCAACGGACCATCGCCCAGGGTCCATGTGCGCAGGCGAATGCCGTTCACCTCGATCAATGCCGGTTCCGTCATGATGTCCTCCTGCCGCCATGGGGCGCGGGGCAGGTGCACAAGTCAAACGGGCCGTTACGTCACCACATACCAGTCGCGACGATGGTTGAAGGCAATCACGAGGTTGAGGATGAGCGCGCCCAGCAGCGACCAGAGCACCCTGTCGGCGGGCAGGATGAGGAAGGCGATGACGAAGAGCGCGCTGTCGTGGATGAGCTGGGTATAGCCCGCGCGGAAGTTGAACCGGTCCTGAAGGATGAGCGCGATGATAGACACGCCGCCAAGCGACCCCGAGTGGCGAAACAGGCCCAGAAGCCCGACGCCCGCGCTCACGCCAAAGAGGATCGCAGCGGCGGCGGGGAGGATCGAGGCGATCTGGAGGAGCGGCTTGATCGCTTCGGCCATGAGCGACACGAGCGTGACCGTAGCGATGGATTTGACGAAGAACACCGGCCCGCGCGCCCACCAGGCGATCGCGAAGAAGGGAATGTTGATCGCGAAAAAGGTGAGCGAGAAGTTCCAGCCCGTCGCGTAGGCGATGACGAGGGCGAGCCCGGCCGTGCCCCCGGTCATGAGCCCCGCCGTGCGCAGGAGGTGGATCCCGAGCGCCGCCTGCACGGACGCAATGAGGATGCCCTGCAAGTCCTCGAAGAGCGAATAGTGCGGCTCTTCGCGGGGCACGTCCACATGGGGCGGGTGCTGCGGCGTGGGATGCGGATGGGTCATCGCGGGGTCCGGTCTCGGCGTAAGGTCAGCATTCATGACCTTATTGTGCCACGCTCTGGCGGATGGCGAAAGGGCGCGCGCTCAGGACGTTGCGATATAGCGGTCGCGCCGGTGGTTCAGCGTGATCACGATATTGAGCACGGCGGCTCCCAGAAGCGACCAGATGACGAGCGGGAAGGGAAAGAAGAACAGGGCGATGACGAAGATGCAGGCGTCGAAGCCAAGTTGCACCAGACCCGCCCGGATGCCGAGGTTGTCCTGCAGGAAAAGCGCCATCATTCCGATCCCGCCCATCGACGCCCCGTGGCGAAATAGGACGAGCAGCCCCGCGCCTGCGATCAGACCGGCGAGCACCGCGGCGGCGGCGGGATGCGCAACTTCGATCACCATGTGGCGCGACATGGCATTCGCAACCACCGCCATCAGAAGCACGGCCCCGAAGCTCTTCAACGTGAAACGCAATCCCATGCGCAGGAGCGAAAAGGCATAGAAGGGCAAGTTCAGAACGAAGAACACCACGCCGAAGCTGTAGCCCGACAGGTAGGACAGGATTAGTGACGCGCCGGCGACCTGCCCGGTGAAGAGGCCGGCAGACTGCAGGAACTGCACCGAGAGCGCCATGAGCGCGGCGCCGGTGAGAAAGGCGAAGGCATCTTCGATCAGTGAATGACGGTCTGACTGGGACGACAGGAACGCCATCAGTGCGGCGTCGCGCGGGAAAAGAGGTGGATGACGAGGATACCGCCAAGGATCATCGCCATGCCAAGAAGCGCTGCGAGGTCGAGTTTCTGCCCGAAGACCAGAAAGCCGATCACCGCGATGAGCACGATACCCAGACCGGACCAGATCGCATAGGCGATGCCCACCGGCAGGAACTTGAGCGTCCAGCCCAGAAGCACGAAGGCCACGGCATAGGCGATCACCACGACGATGGAAGGACCAAGGCGGGTGAACTGCTGGCTCGCCTGCAGGGCGGTGGTTCCGATGGTCTCGGCGACCACCGCGAAGAAGAGGATAAGGTAGGGCATTCAGTGTCTCACGTTCCGCGCGATCCAGCCGAGGTAGTCCTCGGTTGTCCAGACCACGGGCAAGGCCGTCATCTGGGGCACGTCATAGGGATGGATGTCGCGAAGGAAGCCGCTCAGATCCGGCACCGCCGCGGCGAGTGTCTTGAAGGTGACGAGCCATTCCGCGTCGTTCTGGATCACGTCCTGCCAGAGATAGAGCGACTGGACCTGGGTGATCTGGGCGCAGGCAGCGAGCTGGTTCTCCACCGCCGCACGTGCGGCGTCCTGCGCGGACCGCGCGTCGGGGAAGGTGACTTGAAGTTCGACGGCGTCGGTCATGGCGGGTCCTCTTGCCGCCACGCTAGGACGCGGACCGGCGAAAGGGAAGCCGTCGAACGCCCGATCGGGACGCGCGCCCGGGACCTGTTGCCGGTTTCACCTCGACCAGTGGCGGAACGGTCGTGTCCGCGCCTCTACCCCAGCGCCTTCTGCAGGTTCCGGTCGACCGCATCGAGAAAACCCGTGGTGGTGAGCCAGCCCTGATCGGGACCGACGAGGAGCGCGAGGTCCTTGGTCATCTCGCCGGCTTCCACGGTGCCGACCACGACCTGTTCCAGCGTTTCGGCAAAGCCCATGAGCCGGTCGTTGTCGTCAAGCTTCGCGCGGTGCTTCAAGGCCCCGGTCCAAGCATAGATGGACGCGATGGAATTCGTCGACGTCGCCTCGCCGCGCTGATGCTGGCGGTAGTGGCGGGTGACGGTGCCATGCGCCGCCTCGGCCTCGACAGTCTTGCCATCGGGCGTCATGAGTTGCGAGGTCATGAGACCCAGCGAGCCGTAGCCCTGCGCAACCGTGTCAGACTGCACGTCGCCGTCGTAGTTCTTGCAGGCCCAGACATAGCCGCCCGACCATTTCAGCGACGAGGCCACCATGTCGTCGATCAGCCGGTGTTCATACCAAAGGCCAAGTTCGTCGAATTGCGCCTTGAATTCCTTGTCGAAAATCTCCTGGAACAGATCCTTGAAGCGCCCGTCATAGGCCTTGATGATCGTGTTCTTGGTGGAGAGGTAGACCGGCCACTTGAGGTTGAGACCATAGTTGAAACTGGCCCGCGCGAAGTCGATGATCGACTCGTCCAAGTTATACATCGCCATGGTCACACCGGCGCCGGGAGCGTCATAGACCTCGCGTTCGATAACGGTGCCGTCCTCGCCCTCGAACTTCAGCGTGATCTTGCCCTTGCCGGGAAAGGTGAAATCGGTGGCTTTATACTGGTCGCCAAAGGCATGGCGGCCCACCACCACGGGTTTCGTCCAGCCCGGCACCAGACGCGGCACGTTGCGGCAGATGATCGGCTGGCGGAAGACGACCCCGCCCAGAATGTTGCGGATCGTCCCGTTGGGGGATTTCCACATCTTCTTGAGGCCGAACTCCTCGACCCGCGCCTCGTCCGGCGTGATCGTCGCGCATTTCACGCCGACGCCGACTTCCTTGATCTTCATCGCCGCGTCCACGGTGACCTGATCGTCGGTGCGGTCGCGTTCCTCGATGGACAGGTCGTAGTAGAGCAGGTCCACGTCGAGGTAGGGTTCGATCAGTTGCTTCTTGATCAGGTCCCAGATGATGCGGGTCATTTCGTCCCCGTCGATATCCACGATGGGGTTGGCGACCTTGATCTTGTCCATGACGGGCTCCTGTTGATGCGACGCGCTGCGACTCGGGGGAACCCTAGACCCATTTGCAGGTGCAGCGAAAGTCTGTATGCGACGGTATACCTAAGTTTCCGTCATCAGATGCTGTGAAGGTAGAGATCGTAATCAACTTCGCTCACGGTTCGGGCGACGCGGGCATATTCGGCGGCTTTCACGGCGGTGAAGGTGCGGTGCATGTCGTCACCAAGAGCGGTTTTCAGGAAGTCGGATGCGGTCGCGGCGCGGATCGCGGCGCCCCAGTCGCGCGGGATGGTCGTGGCGCTGTCGTCCTCATAGGCATTGCCGGTGGTCTCCGGGCCGGGATCGATCCGGTTGTCGAGGCCGTGGAGGATGCCCGCCAGCACCGTCGCTCCCACGAGATAGGGGTTCGCATCCACCCCTGCCGGGCGGTGTTCGATCCGGCGCGCGCTCAGGCTTCCCTCGGGAATGCGCAGGGCGACCGAACGGTTGTTGAGGCCCCAGGCCGTGGACACCGGTGCATAACTCTGGTTCGCGAAACGCCGCCACGAATTGAGGTGCGGGGCGAAGACCAGCATCGCTTCGCCCATCGTGGCCTTGAGCCCGCCCAAGGCGTGCAGGAGCGTCGGAGTCCAGTCGGCTCCTTCCTCCTCGGCGAAGATGTTGGTGCCAGCTTCATCCAGCACCGAGACATGGAAATGCATGCCTGAGCCCGCGTAGTCCTCGACGGGTTTCGCCATAAAGCAGGCGGTCACGCCATGGGCCCGCGCCTGCGCACGCACGATGCGTTTGAGGCGCACGATGTCGTCGGCGGCCTGCATGACGTTGTCGCGGTAATGAAGCGTCAGCTCGTATTGCCCTGGGGCATATTCGGAGATCAACGTCTCGGCACGAATGCCCGCCGCGTCGGCCCCGGCATAGATGTCGGAGAAAAGCGGCAGCATTCCGTGCAGGTGGTCCAGCGAATAGACCTCGGTCTTGCGCGATTGCCGACCGTCGAGGACGTCGCGCGCAGGCATGTGTTTGCCGTCCGGGCCGGGCGAATTGTCGAGGAGGAAGAACTCGAGCTCGAAAGCCCCGGCGGGGGTAAGGCCGCGTTCGGCAAAGGCCGCAACCTGGCGCGCGAGTGCATGGCGCGGGTCCGAGGTCATCGGACGGCCGTCGAGTTCATAGAGCGACAGGAACACCTCGGCGCGGGGCGGGCTGGTGTTGTGGAGCCGCTTCAGCGTGCCCGGCACCGGCCAGGCGCGCAGGTCACCGTCGCCCTGATCCCAGATGAGGCCGGTTTCATGCACGTCCTCGCCCACCACGTCGAGGCCGAGAATGGAGATCGGCATGTGCCGGCCCGAGGTGAAGAGCGGGATCAGCTCGTGCCGCCGGATGATCTTGCCACGACCGATGCCGTTTGAGTCGTGCAGAACGATGTCGATCGCTTCGATCTCGGGATGGGCGGCGAGAAAGGCTTCGGCCTCGGCAAGGGTGGCGCCGGACGGGCAGGTGTTCATCTGGTCAGCTCCGTAAGGATCTCGTCGAAGGCCGCGATCAGGCGGTCGATCTGGGCGTCGGTTGTGACGGGCGAGACGAGCATCATGTTGTGGAAGGGGGCAATGAGACAACCGCGCACGGTGAGCGCCGCATGAAGCGCGCGCTCGACGTCGGGCACATGGGCGCGGGCGGCTTCGGCGCCGTTCCGCAGCGGACCTGGGGCGCAGATGAACTCGACCCGGGCGCCGACGCGGACCACGTGCCAAGGCAGCGCATGGGCCTCGATCGCCGCAGCGAGGCCCGCTTCGAGACGGGCGGCGCCGGCCTCCATATGGGCATAGGCGGCGGGAGTCATCACATGCGCCAGTGTCGCGGTCAGGGCCGCGAACTGGAGCGGGTTTGCAGAAAGCGTCGTGCCCATGCCGGAATGGCCGGCGGGCTTGGCGCGGTAGACCGCGAGAAAGCGCTCCGCAACCTCAGGCCGAAGCCCCCAGACCGCCGTGGCGAGCCCACCGGCGATGCATTTTCCAGCGACGAAGACGTCGGGATCGAGGCCATGGGTCCGGCTGTAGCCGCCGAGGCCCGTCGAAATCGTATGTGTCTCGTCCATGATGAGGAGCGCGCCATACTTAGTGGCGAGTCGCCGCAGACCGTCGTGGAAACCCGCAGCCGGCAGCACCATGCAGGAGTTCGTCATTACCGGCTCGGTCAGGATCGCGGCGACGTCGCCCTTCGCCAGCGCGGCCTCGACCGAGGCCAGGTCGTTGAAGGTCGCGGCCACGGCGAGCGTGGAGAGATCCGTGACCTGACCGACGAGGCCGGGACGATTTACGGTCTGTCCGTCGGACAACGTCACCATCGCGTCGTCCACTGTGCCGTGGTAGCAGCCATCGAAGACGAGGACCTTCGGTCTGCCGGTGATCGCGCGGGCGGCCCGCAGGGCGAAACGGTTTGCATCGGTCGCGGTCGTCGCGATCTGCCAGCGGTAGTCGCCGAAGATCCGTGTGAGGTGCTCTCCCGCAAGGTCCGCGGCCTCGGTCGGCAGCATGTAGGTCAGCCCGCGCGCCGCCTGTTCGCGGATCGCCTCGGCCAGCGGGGCGGGGGAATGGCCGAACATGGACCCGGTGTCGCCAAGGCAGAAATCGTCGAGCCGGTTGCCGTCGATATCGGTGATGATGGAGCCTTTGGCCTCGGCCACGAGCAGGGGGGCGGGCAAAGGCCAGTCCTTCATCCAGTGCATCGGGACGGCGTCGAGGAAGGGCGAGGTGCCGGTCACCTGCGCAGCGCGGATGCGGGGACGAGCGGCGAGATAGGCGGTGGCGGAAGCCTGCGCCAGCGCACCGATCCGCGCGGGGTCGAGCCCTGCGATGAGAACTGCTGTCGGTGTTTGATCTGTTACGGAGTAGGGCATCTGGAACCGGAAGATGTAGGGCGTGACCTTATCCGCCGAATTTGATCAAATGTGAAGGGGGTGGGCGCGTCGAACCGAGGGGACGGATGACGGCGCGGGCGATGAAGGTGGAGCGGGGCCCCTCCGCGTTAGCCCTGTTTTCGAGCAAACGTCACTGCGGCCAGTCTGGTTTGCGCTTTTCGATGAAGGCCTGAATGCCTTCCGCCGTGTCCGCGTTCATCATGTTGACCGCCATGACCTCGCGCGTGAAGTCATAGGCCTGGTCGAGCGGCATCTGGATCTGTTCGTAGAAGGCCTGCTTGCCGATCTTGACGGCGGACGAGAGCTTGCTCGCGATGGTCGCGGCCAGGGCGCGGGTTTCGTCCTCGAGATGTTCGGGCGCGACCACGCGGTTGACGAGGCCAATTTCGCGGGCCCGGGTGGCGTCAATGAACTCGCCGGTGGTGAGCATCTCGAAAGCCTGCTTGCGCGGCACGTTGCGCGAGAGGGCCACCATGGGGGTGGAGCAGAAGAGGCCGATGTTGACGCCGTTCACGCCGAAGCGCGTGCCTTCGGCGGCGACCGCCATGTCACAGGACGCAACAAGCTGGCACCCGGCGGCGGTGGCGATGCCGTGGACCTGGGCGATGACCGGCTGGGGCAGGGTGGGGATCAGTTGCATCACCTCGCCGCAACGCGCGAAGAGATCGTTGAAATAGGCGGCACCCCCGTCGGGCGATTGGCGACCGGCCTGCATTTCCTTGAGGTCGTGACCCGCGCAGAAGGCCTTGCCCGCACCGGAAAGGATCACGGCCTTGACGCTCGTGTCGGCTATCAGGTCCGTGAAGGTCGCCTTCAGCGCGGCGAGCATGTCGTCAGACAGCGCGTTGAGTGCGCCCGGATTGTTCAGCGTCAGATGCGCGACTGACGCCGCGTCCTCCCGGATCAGAAGCTCGGCCATCTTGTCCTCCTGCGTGGCTTTGGCCAACGATAGGCCGGAACAGCGAGGTGGAAAACATGCAACTTTCGATGACGCTCGATGAACTGAACAGCTTTCTGGACGACCACTTCCCACAGGTGGCGGGCGAGTTCGAGGTGATGGATGTGACCCCGATGCACCTCGTCACCCGCGCCAACGTGGCCGACAAGCACCTGCGTCCGGGCGGGACCGTCTCGGGTCCGACGATGTTCGCGCTGGCCGATGTGTCGGTCTATCTCGCCATTCTGGCGATGGTGGGTCCCAAGGCGCTCGCCGTCACGACGAATTGCGCCATCGACTTCATGCGCAAACCGGCGGCGGCGACGAATCTGCGCGGAGAAACCCGTATCCTGAAGCTGGGAAAAGTCCTGGCCGTGGGCGATGTGCTGATCTTCTCGGAAGGCGATGACAGGCCGGTGGCGCGTGCGTCGATGACCTATTCCATTCCACCGGGGCCCTAAGCGCCGATCCGGCAAGGCCGCGCGCCATTGACGCGGGCCCGGTGCCCGCGTCATCTGGGCGGCAAAGGGACAGGCAAGGGACGGCGTGGATGCACAGGCTCGAGTATTTTCCGGTAACGTTCTTTGCCGTGGTCATGGGGCTCATGGGGCTCGCGCTCGCACTGAATGCGGCCGCGCCGTTCTCCCCCTGGACCGAAATCCTGTCGCAAGGGGTGTTCTGGAGCGCCCTTGGCATCTTCGCAGTGATCGCGGCGCTCTACGGAAGCAAGCTCGCGGCGCATTTCGCCGCGGTGAAGGCCGAGTGGCAACATCCGGTGAAACTGGCCTTCTTCCCGACCTTCTCCATTTCTCTTCTCCTCACGGCGACCGCGCTTCTCGAGCTTGCGCCGGCTGTGGCCCAGGGGCTTTGGCTGGTGGGCGTGGTCGGGCAGGGCGTGCTGACGATCGCGGTGGTCAGCGGCTGGATCAGCCATCGCAGCTTCGAGGTGGGGCACCTGACGCCCGCGTGGTTCATACCGGCCGTGGGAAATGTGATCGTGCCCGTCGCCGGCGTCCGGATGGGATATCTGGAGACGTCATGGCTGTTCTTTTCCGGCGGCATGATGTTCTGGGGCGTGCTCCTCACGATGGTGATGAACCGCCTCGTGTTTCACGATCCGATCCCCGCCCGGCTCTTTCCGACGATGGTCATCCTCATCGCACCGCCGTCGGTCGCCTTCGTGAGCTATGTCGGCCTCGTCGGACATGTCGACGGTTTCGCGCGGGTTCTGATCTCGCTCGCCTATATTTTCGCCGCGCTGGTCTTGGCGCAGGTGCCGCGCCTCGTCCGGTTGCCCTTCGCGCTGAGTTGGTGGGCGCTGTCGTTCCCCCTTGCCGCGCTCGCCATCGCCTCCTTCCTCTTCGCGCGGCTGGAGGGCACGACCTTCCACCTCGCGGCCGGGTTCTTCGTGCTTCTTCTGCTGGTGGTGGTCGTCATCGGCCTTGGCCTACGCACGATTCTCGGCCTCATCCGGGGTGAGATCCTTCAGCCGGACTAGGGGCCGGACGATAAAAATCCCTGCCCATCAAGTGCGCTCGACGTCACGGCCGTTTCGCAATCCGGGAAGAAGCGCCTTTGGGCCGCGAATTGTCCTTTCGGCACCTTGGAAACCGATTGTTTTCAGGGGAAAACTCCGGATTGCCCTCTTCAAACCTGCGGCGGGAGAGTATGATCAGGCAAATTGGAACGCGGGGTGGGCGCGGGCTGCAAGATGGATGAACACACGAAAGCGGTGCTCGAGGCCTGTACGGGCCAATTGGTCGCGCTGGGGATGACCCGGCAGCGCCGCGGGCTGGCCGTGTGGCAGATGAATGACGAAATGTGGGGTGGGATCGCGATGCAGGTCCGGTTGCATGGCTCTGGTATGGTTCGCGTGATCCCGGTGCTCCAGATCGTCTGGGAACCGGTCGAGATGATTGTCGCCTGCGTGAGGGGTCTCGGGTATCGCCCCTGGGGGCCCGCATCGGTCACGCGCTCGAGGCTCAAGCTCCCTTCGCGCGAGATCGGACCGGTCGAATTTCGCAATCCCGAGGTCGACGGTCGCGTGCTCGACCGTTTCGCACAACTGTCGAAGAAGGAGCTTGTCCCAGCGATCCTGGATCTCGCCGATGAGCGCCATATCCTGCAATTCTTCCGCGAAGGAGCGGGACGGGGAGGCGGGCGTGCCGAGCATGTTCTCGCAATCCGGGCCTGGCAGACTCGGAGCCTCGATGTCGTGGAGGAATACGGCCGTCTCCTCACGCTTCAAACCGAAAACGACCACCGCTCGCGGCTCGAGGCGTTCCAAAGCCGCCTGACCGCCTCGGCAGAGGTGCAGGCCATTCTGACGGCCCATTGACGCCGTCTGCGCAGTTTTATCGTGCGAATGGCTGGGGTAAAATAATACCGAAAACGCAAGTCTCTGAAAAGCAACGCTTTTGCGTGCTACGTGGCGCTTGACCGGGCCGCGAAAACCATTAGAAGCGCGTCATCCGAAACCCACCAAGGGCCGAATGACATGAAAACTTTCTCTGCTACCCCGGCAGACATCGAGAAGAAATGGGTCGTGATCGACGCCGAGGGCGTTGTTCTGGGCCGTCTTGCCTCGATCGTCGCCATGCGTCTGCGCGGCAAGCACAAGCCGTCCTTTACCCCCCACATGGATTGCGGCGACAACGTCATCGTGATCAATGCCGACAAGATCCAGCTCACCGGCAAGAAGCGCACCGACAAGCGGTTCTACTGGCACACGGGCTTCCCGGGCGGGATCAAGAACCGCACCACCGGTGAGATCCTCGAAGGCAAATACCCCGAACGCGTCCTGACCCTCGCGGTCAAGCGCATGCTTCCCGGCAACCGTCTGTCGCGTCAGATCATGACCAACCTCCGCGTCTATGCCGGCGCCGAGCACCCGCATGAAGCGCAGTCGCCGGAAGTGATCGACGTCAAGTCGATGAACAAGAAAAACTCGCGTGAGGGCTGATCATGGCTGAAGAAATCAAATCGCTCGACGAGCTGAACGCGGCTGTCTCCGGCACCTCTGCCGCCGTCGCCGAAATCTCCGCCCCGCGTGAACCCCAGCGCGACGCGCTCGGCCGTTCCTACGCGACCGGCAAGCGTAAAGACGCGGTCGCTCGCGTGTGGATCAAGCCGGGCTCAGGCAAGGTCACCGTGAACGGTAAGGAAATGAACGCCTACTTCGCACGTCCCGTGCTCCAGATGATCCTGCGCCAGCCCTTCCAGGTGGCCGGTGTCGAAGGTGAATTCGACGTCTACGCGACGGTTGCCGGTGGCGGTCTTTCGGGTCAGGCCGGTGCGGTCAAGCACGGCATCTCGAAAGCGCTCCAGCTTTACGAACCCTCGCTGCGCCCTGCGCTTAAAGCCGCAGGTTTCCTGACCCGCGACTCGCGCGTGGTCGAACGGAAGAAATACGGCAAGGCGAAAGCCCGCCGGAGCTTCCAGTTCTCCAAGCGCTGATCCCCAGGGATCTTGTTACAGGAAAAGGGCTGCCGATCTGGCGGCCCTTTTCTTTTCGGGCAGGCAATGCATTGCCTTCGTGTTCCGACCGCGCCGCCGACCGGGCGGGCGTTAACGGTATCGAAAGAGCCCGGACATAGTCTCTCTACAGGAACCCCATCCGTGGGGACGACCTGGATTGGAGAGACCATGAAATCCGCACTGCTTGCCACTGCCTTCGCCCTGACGTCCATCTGTCCCGCACTTGCCGATGATGACGCGTCCGCCATGGGCGCCTTTCTCGACACGCATGTGATCGGCTGGGCCACGGACCCGGTTCTTCTGGATGCGATCCGGGCGCAGAACATCGTCCATGACGGGCTGTCTCAGGCGGACATCGACCGGCTCGACGCCACCTGGCGCGCCGAAGTCGGCCAGCCTGAGACGCCCACCATCTCGGCCGTGGTCGACAATGCCGCCTCGGTTTTCCTGAGGGAGAGGATCGCACAGGTAGCCGGAATCACGGAAATCTTCGTCATGGACTCGCAGGGTCTCAACGTCGCGGCGAGCGGTCCGACGTCTGACTACTGGCAGGGCGACGAGGAGAAGTTCTCCCAAACGGCAGGCAAGGGTCCGTTTGCGCGCCATTTCTCGGAGATCGAGAAGGACGAGTCCTCCAACAGCTATCAGGCGCAGGCCTCCTTCGCGATCAGGGATCCCGAAACGGGTCTGATCATCGGCGCGATGACCGTGGGCATCGACGCAGAAATCCTGTTCTGACGCCCTCATGCACATCATCTTGACGGAGCCTACCATGAGCAGCCACGCCACGCCCTTGAAGCCCGCGTTCCGGGTCAATTCCATCTTCCTGAAACTCGCCGCCGTCATACTCGTCATGGTCGCCATCATGACCGTCCTGACGTCGGCGCTCTATACGAGGACGACGGTGGCGCAACTCCACGCTGCCCTCGCGCGCTCGGCGCTGAGCGTGACCCAGTCGCAAGCCACGACCGTCGGTGGCGCGGTGGCCTTCGCCGACAAGGACGCCCTCGTCCTGTCACTCGGCTCGGTCATCGACGACACGGGTGCAGGCGCCGTCTACGGCCTCGCGGTCGACACGACGGGGGCTGTCATATCGGCCTATGGGCCAGGGGACCATGTCCACGCCATGTTGGTGGCAATCTCGGACGACGCGATCCGCACGAACGCCGACGCCCTATCCGACGACGGCATGCTTGTGGCCGCGCCCGTCCGATATGGGGTGGACCGGAAGGTGGTGGGTGCCATCGCGTTTGCCTGGTCGTCGGACGCCGCTATTGCGGATGCCATGCGGGGCCAACGCCGGGTCATCGCGATCGCCGCCGCGACGGCCTCGTTGGGCATGGCGCTGCTGGTTCTGGGTATCCGTCGATGGATCACGACGCCCATGGTGCGCACGGCACGCCTCGTGGCGGGCGTGGCCGAAGAGGATTACGACACGCCCGTAGATACGGCCCAGAGGGGAGATGAGCTTGGCGATATCGGCAAGGCCGTCGACCAGCTGCGCCAGACCCTGAAAGCCGGGGCCGAGTCCGCCCGGGTCGCCCGCTTCCGCAGCCGGGCGTTCGAAAGCTCGTCCGCACCGATGATGCTCGTCAATCGCGACATGCGGATCGACGCCACGAACGAAGCGCTGACCGAGTTGATTCGCCACTACGAGAAGGACTTCGTGAAGACTTCGGCCAAGTTCGACGCCGCCCGCGTGGTGGGAAGCGACATGAGCACCTTCCATGCCCCGGCACTCGAGGCACGCATTCGCGCGCTACTCCAGAACCCCAAAAACCTTCCTTACGTGACAAGTATCAACGTAGGAGAGGCCCGTTTCCGCCTCTCGATCAGTGCGGTCGATTCCGAGGCCGGTGTGATCGAGGGTTATGTCGTGGAATGGTCGGATCAGACCGCGGATTTCATGAACAAGGCAGTTCTCACCGCTATCGAGGCCAACCAGATCAAGGCCGATTTCGGCGTCGAAGGTGCGGTCCTTTCGGTCAATGCCCATTTTCTCTCGGCGATGGGGTGCGGCATGGACGACCTGAAATCTCGGCGCAGCGACGAGATGTTCCGGTTCGACGAGGCTTTCACCCGTGAACGGGGCGATGCCTTCCAACGCCTGCGGGCCGGAGAATCCGTCTATGGCAGGTTCGGCCTGGTCCGAAAGGACGGCGAGGTCGCAACGATCGACGGCGGCTTCACTCCCGTGCTCGATGCCCGGGGTCAATTGCTGCGCATCATATTGATCGGCAACGATGTCACGGACGCGAGCCGCGCCACCCACACGGCCGAAGCCGCCCGCCTGGCAGCCAAGCAGTCGCAGGACGAAGTCGTCGCGGCGCTCGGCAACGCGCTTGAACGTCTGGCCGAAGGGGACCTGATGAACCGGATCGAGGACAAGTTCGCGCCGGACTACGAACAATTGCGGGACGATTTCAACCGCGCTGCCGACCGGATGCTCGACGCGATGCGCGGGGTGATCGAGAACGCAAACCTGATCACCGGAGAGGCCTCGGAAATCTCAGCGGCGGCCGACGATCTTTCGGCGCGGACGGAAAAACAGGCCGCGACCCTCGAAGAAACCGCTGCGGCCATCGACGAGCTGACATCCTCTGTCCGCTCTGCCGCCGCAGGGGCCATGAACGCCAGCGAAATCGTCCTGAAGGCACGGGAAAACGCCGAAGCATCGGGCTCCATCGTACAGGAAGCGGTTCTTGCGATGAGCGAGATCGAAGCCGGGTCCGTCCAGGTCTCCAAGATCACCGGAGTCATCGACGACATCGCGTTCCAGACGAACCTGCTCGCCCTGAACGCCGGCGTCGAAGCGGCCCGAGCCGGCGAGGCGGGACGCGGTTTCGCGGTCGTCGCTTCGGAAGTTCGGGCGCTGGCTCAGCGCTCGTCCGACGCCGCACGCGAGATCAACGCGCTCATTTCCCAATCCGATAGCCAGGTGCGCCGTGGCGTGGACCTTGTTGGAGAGGCCGGCGAAGCACTCAAGGGTATCGTCGCCTCCGTTTCCGAGATCAGCCGCCACGTGGCTTCGATCGCCACAAGCGCGAATGAACAAAGCGTGGGCCTTGGCGAAATCAACGCGGCCATGACGCAGCTCGATCAGGTCACGCAACAGAACGCCGCCATGTTCGAGGAGACGACCGCAGCGAGCCATGCCCTGACGAGAGAGGCGGAAGCCCTGTCCACCTCCATGGCCCGGTTCAAGACCGGGGGTGCGAATGACCCCGTCAGACACCGGAAGATCGAACCGGCCCCCCAGCCAAGACCGGTTCAGCCCCTCGTCGCCGTGGTCAACGCCGGGCCGGCCGTCGCGGGCCTGTCCGACGGCTGGGAAGAGTTCTAGGACCGCTGGCTTCGATCGGACCTTCTGATGACAGACATCTTCGCGCATCGAGCAGGCCGCCGACACATATCCCAGGGAGAATACGCGATCGATGGTGGTGAGACGGCGACCATCACCACGCTCCTCGGGTCCTGCGTCGCGGCTTGCATCTGGGATCCCGGCCGACAGATCGGTGGCATGAACCATGTGCTCTTCGTCGACCAGACCCGCAACGCATCGGAGGCCTTTGGCTTCGGCGTGAACTCGATGGAGCTTCTCTTGAACGGTCTCTACAGGCTCGGCGCCCGTCGCGGTCAACTGAAGGCCAAGGTTTTCGGGGGCTCGCACCTGCTGCGCAAACCGTCCGACGCGGGACAGCGGAATGCGGCCTTCGTAACCGACTTCCTGAGGGACGAGGGCATCGACATAGCCGCGAAGGACACCGGCGGGACACAGGCGCGGCGCGTCGAATTCTGGCCCGGCACTGGCCGAGCCCGCGTGAAACTGGTCACGGACACGGAGTTGCCAGAGGACGGAAAGATCGCTCGCGTGGGACCTTCGGACCCGATCCTATTCTAGCGGGCAGGGAGCCGGGCTCCAAGCCCGGCACCCTGAGCGATGCAGAGGTGAACCGTCAGGAACGGCTCTCGCAACTACGAGCGTCGAACTGTGACCGAGTGCGCATCTGCCGCGTCATTCGGTCCTTCTGGATCTGCTGAAGACAGGTCACTGGCTCCTGCCTCGGAACGCCCGAGCAGGATCAGAGCCATTCGACATCTGTTTGGTCGCGGCGGGGGGTGGGACCCAGCCCTTGGCCCAGCAGGCGCTCCCGCACCGCTTCGAGGTTGAGGTTGACCTCGGACGCGGCGTTGTCTTGCGATCCGTGCAGGAGAACCAGCGCCTTCAGGAAGGTCGACACATCCTCCAGATGCTGCCGCAGATAATCGAGATTCTGCATTTCCATGGAGATCATCGAGTCTTGATCCCCATCGACGTTCGCGAGCAGCAACATCGCGACCTTTTCGATATCGCCGACGGTTGAATGTGCCAGCTCTACCTCGGTGGAAAGCAGGCTTGCGAGGGCGGGAACCGACAGATCCTTCAGGTCTCTCGTCAAATCAAAGCCTCCCGAAGATCGCCTCGATGGCCTTGGTCAGATCGCCGGGCTGGAACGGCTTGGGCAGGAAATTGTTCATCCTGAGTTTCTTGCCGGTCTCGATGATCGACTTGTCGACCTTGGACGTGATCAACAAGAAGCCGGTATTCGTGGTGCGGGGGTCGGTCCTGATGGCATGGAGCAGCTGCAAGCCGTTGATTTCCGGCATGTTCATGTCCGAAATCACCAGATGAGGGGACCGCTTGCGGATGGACTCCAAGGCGTCACGACCGTTCGTCGCCGTATCGATCTGCCTGATCCCGATGGCATCGAGCGCCTGTGTGATAAGGCCGCGGCTCGTCGACATGTCGTCGACGACAAGAACTTTGATTTGGTCTCTCAACGACATCGATGATCTCCTATGGGGTGTTCGGGCGGGGACGGTAGCAGGTCACGCCCACCTTTTCGAAATGGGCTTCTTCGGTCTCGGGCAGCCGTTCGGAGTGGCCGACGAAGAGGCGCGACTCGGGGGTCATGAGGGTCCGAAACCGGTGCCAGAGGTCTTCCTTCGTGGGCTGATCGAAATAGATGACCACGTTGCGGCAAAAGATGGCATCGTAGCGCGCTCTCATTGGCCAGGATTCGAGCAGGTTGAGCGTCCGAAAATGGACCATGTCCCGCAGGTCTTGCGTGACGCGGTGACCCGAGGGGACCTGCGAAAGGAACTGGTGCCGATCCTCGGCTGCAAGCCCCTCGCACATGTGAGTGGGATAGATCGCCGCCTGCGCAAATCGCAGGGCCTCCCGGTCGATATCGGTCGCAAGGATCCGGGTGCAGGATGCCTTGTCCGGAAAATGCTTCAGGATGGACATCGCGATCGAAAACGGCTCTTGCCCGAGCGCACATCCGGCGGACCAGATCCGGACCGGGCTTTGCGCCGTCCAGGCGGAACCGCGGTTCGCGAGCCAAGCGACCAAAGTGTCGAAGTGGTGCCTTTCGCGAAAGAAACTCGACACATTCGTGGTGAGCGCTGAAATCATCATCGTGATCTCGGCGTGCCCCGCGTCTGACTGGATGAGGTCGAGGTAATCCTCGAACGACGAGAGGTGGAGCGCGCGGAGCCTTCGGGCGATCCGCGTGCGCACCATGGCGGATTTCGTCTCGGGGATGGCGAGCCCCGCCTCGTCATGGGCGAGGCGCGCGATCACCCTGAAGGCGTCCGGTGACAACGCGACGTTGGCCAGAGAATGGGTCATGGGCGGTCCCTGCTTCGGTCATGCCACCTCGGTGACCTTGCGGGGCAAGACAGTGGCGAGGTCCAGGACCCGGATCATGGTGTCATCCTTGATGGTGAGTGCCGAGACGAAGCGGCGCTGGTCGTCTGCGGGAAGCTCCGGCGGGGGCTGGAGGTCTTCGCTCGCCACGGCAAGGATGTCGGACACGGCGTCGACCATCAGACCGACGATCTGGTCTCCGAGGGCCACGACGATGATCACGCTGCGGGCCGACGCGGTGTCGACCAGGATGCCGAGGCGGGTGGCCAGGTCCATGATCGGGAGGACGGTGCCGCGCAGGTTGATGACGCCGCGCATGTAGTCGGGCGCATGAGGGAGCGTCGTCGCACGGGCCCCACTCCGGATTTCGCGAACCTGCATGATGTCTACGCAGTAGTCCTGCCCGCCCACGAGGAACGACAGATACTCGCGATGCTGAGAGTCGCTGCGTTTGCCGTCGGGGGTCAATCGTTCGCTCATCGAGGCACCTCAACTGGTCGGGGACGTTTGTGATGGAGGGAGTGCACGCGCCGCAAAGGGTCGCGTGCGGCCGTTGGCATGAGTGATCAGGTCGACGGGGTCCAGAATGAGGGCGATCTGCCCGTCACCGAGGATCGTAGCGGCCGCGACGCCCGGAACCCGGCCGAAATTGTCCTGCAGCCCCTTGATCACGACTTGGCGCTGATCTTCGATACTGTCGACAACCATGGCAGCGTTCAGCCCGTCTTCCTGCCCGATCAGAAGCACCACGGTGCCGGTATAGTCCTCGAGCGGCTCGCGATAGCCCAGTTCGGCCCCCAGATCGATGAGGGGGACGATGGTCTCACGGATGTCGATCACATGAGTGGCCGGACCGAAGACACGCAGATCCCTTTGTGTCAGGGCAAGGGTTTCGAGGATGCCGTTGAGCGGAACCACGAGGGTTTCATCGGCGACGCTCACGACCATGCCGTCGAGCACGGCGAGGGTGAGAGGCAGGGATATCGAGAACGTCGTGCCCTTGCCCGGTTCGGACTGGATGGTGATGCGGCCACCCAGTGCCTGGATCGAACTGCGCACAACGTCCATGCCGACGCCGCGCCCGGACAGGTTGGAGATCTCGTCCGCGGTGGAGAAGCCCGGCAGGAACAGAAGGTTGTCGATCTCGGTCTCGCCGAGTTGCGCGTCCGGAGGGACGAGGCCCCGTTCGATCGCCTTCTTGAGCACCTTCGCACGGTTGATTCCGGCGCCGTCGTCGCCGATTTCGATGACGACGCGACCGGACCGATGAAGAGCGGTGAGGGTGATCGTCCCTTCACGCGGTTTTGCGGACACCTCGCGTGTGTCGCCCGCTTCGATACCGTGATCGACCGCATTCCGGATCATATGGGTCAGCGGATCGGCGAGCCTTTCGATGACCGTCTTGTCGACTTCGGTATTCTCGCCTTCGGTGCGCAGGCGCACGTCCTTGCCCACGGTGGCCGAGGCCTCGCGCACGATGCGCGACATGCGCTGGAAGAGCGACTTCACCGGCTGGGCCCGGATCATCATCACGCTTTCCTGGATGTCGCGGGTGAGTTGCTGAAACTCCTCAAGCCCGGTGCGCACGGGGGAATTGGGCGGGAACCCGGCGGCGGCGACGCTCTGGCTCAGCATGGCCTGATTGATGACGATCTCGCCGACCAGGTTGACCAGACGGTCGATGCGGTCGAGGTCGACGCGGACGGTCGCGCGGGGGGCTGGCGTCTGCGGCGGCGGGGCGGGGATCGACGCCGGGTCCGGCATTGGGACCATCAGCGGCGTCGATACTGGTTCGACCCTCTGCAGCCGCGCAAGGTCGGGCAGGTCCTCGAAGCCGTCCTCGGGGACAGGGGCGAGCGGTTGCGCAATGGTCAGATCGCAGAGACCTTCGACGAAATCGAAGACCTCCCGGATGCCGGCGGCCTCCACGAACGCTTCGAGTTTGATCCGCCAACCGAGATAGGCGTGCTCGGGGTCGAGGTGGTGCAGATCGGGAAGCTCCGTGTCGTCGGCGGAAACAGTCAAGTCGCCAAGATCGCGCAGGGTCCGAAACAGGAATTGCGGTTCATTCCCATTGGCATAAAGGATCGCGCGGGGCTTGAAGTCGATGGTCCATGCGGGCGTCGCGACCGGCGCATCGTCAAGCAAGCCATCGCCCAGGTCGAGCGAGAGGGTCGTGACTTCGAAGTCGATCGGATCCTCCTCGGGCGTGGGTATATTGCCCAGGAGGACGTCGAGGTCCGTGAGAACTGGGGCGCTGCGCGCGCCGTCATGGGGAAGACCTTCGCGGCTTTCCCGCACCAGATCGGCGAGCACATCGCCACAGGAGAAGAAGAGTTTCAAAACCGACGGCTCCGGGGCCAGGCGCCCGGCGCGCATGTCGTCGAGAGCGGTCTCGAACCGGTGGGCAAAGGCGACGAGGGCATCGAGACCGAAGGCGCCGGCACCGCCTTTGATCGAGTGGACCGCCCGGAAGACGACGTTCACCGTTTCGCTGTCACCGGCGCCGTCGAAGATCGTCTGCAACCCGTCTTGCAGGCTTTCGAGCAATTCTTCGCATTCCACGAAGAAAGACGCCCGGATTTCGGCCATCGGGTCTGACATGGAACTACCCCGTCACCATCTTTAGAGCCTTGACCAGCTTCGCCGGATCGAAGGGCTTGACGATCCAACCCGTGGCGCCCGCGTTGCGCGCGCGGTTTTTCATGTCTTCCGCGCTTTCGGTCGTGAGCACGAGAATCGGGATCGACCTGAATTCCTCTCGTGCGCGCACGGCGTCGATGAATCCGAAGCCATCCAGCCGCGGCATGTTGATGTCGGTGATGATGGCGTCCGGCGGCGTCATTTCGTCGAGAACTTCCAGCCCGTGCACACCGTCCTCGGCAAGATGCGCCTCGATCCCGGCACTGGTGAGCGCAAGGCGCACCATATCGCGCATCGTGCGACTGTCGTCGACGGCCAAGACATGGAGGCTCATGGTCGGCGCTCCCAATGGGTGAGAGAGTCGGTCGTGAAACCCAAGAGGCTCATTTGATCGGCAAGATTCGTAGACGCCCCCGTGAGTGTAAGAGTGTGGCCCGCTTCGCCCCAGGTCCGGGCGGCCGCGCGAATGACCTGCAACGACAGGGCGCCGAGGTGCGTGACGCGAGAGGCATCAAGTTCGAGATCACCGCCAGTTTCCGCGAGGAGCAAATCTCGCAACGGACCGGCGGCACGCAGATCGAGCTTTTCGGGCAGAAGGAGGGTGGCGCTCATCCTGCGCCCCCGTTGGCGATTGCAGTAATGTTCATCTCAAGCACCCCTTTCGTCGCCCGCGTTGCGAACGGCATAGGACAGAAGGTCTTAAGATTGGCTTACCGCGCGCGTCTTTTTCAGCGGGCGAGTCGATGGGCGCAGCCGGTCAGGGCGGCGTAATCGTCCTCGACGAGGTAGACGGGGAAATTCTTCATGAACCCTGCGAACCGTCCCTTGTCGCGCATGGCGTCGGCGAACCCAAGCTCGCCGAGCCAGGGCGCCACGGCCCGCGCCACGCCTCCCACAAGGAAGACGCCACCGAAGGGCAGGTGGATGAGTGACAGGTTTCCCGTGACGGTCCCCATGATGCGGACGAAGAAGCGAAGGGCCTCGCGGGCGAGGGGGTCGTCGTTTTCCATGCCCGCGATCACGTCTTGCGAGGCATAGTCCCGGGGCGTGCCCGCGCGTTCGGCCATCCAGCTTGCCACATGGGCGATGCCGCGACCTGACAGCACGTCCTCGACCGCGGGAAAGCCATGCGCGGTTTCGAAGTGACGGCAAAGCGCCAGTTCCTCGTCCGTCCGGATGGGCAGGTTCGCATGACCCGATTCCGAGGGCGTGACGATGCGGCCGGCGGCGGTTTCGTGGACCGGCGCGCAGTTGAAACCGGTGCCGATCCCGATCACGAGCTTGGACGCATGATCGCCAGCCGAAGGGCCGGGAAGGATGGTGTGCAGGCAGTTCTCGGCGATATGGCCGAGCGCATAGCCCTGAGCCTGCAGATCGTTGATCACGGCAACGCGTTCAGCCCGGGCGGCCCGTGCCACCGTGGCGGCGTCGATCGTCCAGTCGAGGTTCGTCATGGAGCCCACATCATCGCGCACCGGACCGGCGAGCGCGACACAGGCGCCGTCGCAATCGGGGTTGCCCTGCGCATCGAGATAGGCCCTCAGGACCGTCTCAAGCCCAGGGTAATCGGCGTTCTTGAAGCGCTGGATCGTATCGGCGCGCAGTTCGGTTCCCGAGGCGAGTGCGACCCGCGTGTTGGTGCCGCCAATGTCTGCGACAAGGGACAGGCGGTCAGATCTCTGGGTCATTTCCGAACTCGCTCAAGGGCTTGGGCCAATGCGTGGTAGGACGCTTTCGGCCTGCGTTCAAGGCTGTCGAAATCGACGTGGACGATCCCGAAGCGCTTGTCATAGCCATAGGCCCATTCGTAATTGTCCAGAAGCGACCAGGTGAAATAGCCCTTGAGCGGCACGCCCCCGGCCATCGCCGCGCGCGCCGCGTCCAGATGCTGCGCGAGGTAGGCGATGCGGTCCCGATCGTCGATCCTGCCGTTCACGAGGGCATCGGGCGCAGCCATGCCGTTCTCGGTGACATAGATCGGCAGGCCTCGCGCATAGTCGCGGTGCACCATGGACAGGAAGTGGCGCAGGCCGTCGGGATAGATCTCCCACCCCATATCCGTGACCGGCAGGTCGCCCTTGGTTTCGTGCGTGTTCGGCCAAGGGCCGGGTTGGTGAGCGATGACCTTGCGCGTGTAGTAATTCACCCCGCACCAGTCGAGGGGGGCGGCGATGGTTGCCATGTCGTCCTGCCAGTTGTCCGGCAGATGCGGGGCGATTCCGGCGAGCACCTCGTCCGGGTAGGCGCCGTGGAAGGCCGCACCAAGGAACATGCGGTTGTAGATCGCGTCCCAGTTCCGGGCGGCGGCGGTATCTTCGGCGCTGTCGGTTTCTGGCTGCGTATACTCAAAGTTGAAGACCGCGCCTATGTTGTCGACACCCCAGTCCCGCATGGCTCGCGCGGCCGTGCCATGCGCGAGAAGGACGTGATGCACCGCCCGCGCGGCAGCCCGGATATCACGCAGACCGGGCGCATGGGCGCCGATGAAATGCGACAGCCAAGCGACGCACCAGAATTCGTTGATCGTCGCGGTGGACCAGATCCGGTCGCCAAGACGTTTCATGACGACCTCGGCATAATCGGTGAACCAGCCCGCCACGTCACGGTTGCGCCAGCCGCCGAGGTCGGCGAGGGGAGAGGGAAGCTCCCAGTGATAAAGCGTGAGCGCGGGCTTGAGGCCCCGTTCCAGCATCCCATCGACCAGCCGGTCGTAGAAATCGAGGCCTTCGGCATTCACCGCGCCACGTCCCTCGGGCATCACCCGCGCCCAAGAAGTGGAGAACCGGTAGACATCGAAATTCCCGTCGCGGATGAGGTCCAGGTCGTCTTGCCAGCGGTGGTAGTGATCGCAGGCACGGGCGCCGTCCTCGGCCTTGGCCACGTTGCCGGGGGTCGCGGCAAAGCTGTCCCAATGCGTGCTGCCGACGCCGCCCTGGGCGTGACCTTCGATCTGGTAGGCCGAGGTCGACACGCCGAAAAGGAAGTCGTTGGGGAAAACGGATCGATCGGGAAGTTGCGTCATGTCGGGGTCAGGGCCTGAACGGGACCAGTGGAGCGACCGAGGATAAGATCGGCCTCCAGCAGCACGTGACGGGGGGTGAAATCGCCGGTGGCGATGATGTCGAGGAGCATGGTCGCGGCGGCGCGGCCGGCTTCGCGGACCGAAGACCTTGTGGCGGTGAACAGCGGGTCGTCGCGTCCGTTGGGCAGATAGGACAGGTCGTCGTCATGGATGATGACGGACACGTCGCGCCCGATCTCGCGCCCGGATTCGCGAATCGCGCGGCGGATACCGATGCCGGGAATCATAGACGAAGTGAGGACGGCGGTCGGCGGGTCGGGAAGGGCGAGAAGCTTCGTCATCGCGGCGTGGCCGTATTGCTCGGTCATTTCCCCCGTGAAACAGAGCCGGTCGTCGAGCGCGATCCCCTGTGTTTCGAGCGCTGCGCGCACACCGGCGCGGCGGCGAATGGCGAAATCCATATCCTCGAGACCGTTGATGAGCGCGATCCGGCGATGGCCGAGGTCGAGAAGCAGCTTCGTTGCGCGCTCGAAGGCCCGGAGGTTGTTCATATCGACCCAGGAATAGTCTTCATGCGTGTCAGAGGCACGGCCATGGACCACGAAGGGAATGCCGACCTCGTTCAGGAGGTGGATGCGCCGGTCGCCGGCCCGGGGCGCATGAACGATGATGCCGTCCACGCTGCCCTTGGTGCGGAAGTCCTGATAGGCCTGCTGCTGCCGGTCGTCCGGCACGATCGAGATCAGCATGTCGTATCCGGCCTGAGAATAGATCTCGCCCGCGCCGGAGATGAAATCGGCGAAGACGGGGTTCACCATCTCGTGCCCGGACTGGATCGGGATGACGTGGCCGATGGCCATCGCCCGCCCTGTGGCGAGGCTGCGGGCGCGCATGTTGGGGCGATATCCATAGGCTTCGGCCGCCGCGCGCACCTTCTTGCGCGTCTCTTCCGACACCTCGGGAAACCCGTTCAGCGCCCGGCTGACGGTGGTCGGGGACAGTCCCAGAGCCTTGGCGAGTTCCTTCAGGGTCATATCATTCAAACCGGTTTGGATTATCGCGGACCCTAGCGACCTCCCACCACTTCGTCAAAGGGTGGCAGAAATATTTGTTATTCTGCAGCGCGGCAATGAATTTCCCGGGAGATGCGGAAAGCGGAATTGACTCTGGCACGGTCATGAGAGAGGTATGGGCATCCAAAGCGGTTTGAGAAAATGAGCCGCGATGAGCCATTGCCCTTCGGGGCAAGATCGAAATCTGGGAGGTTTTCATGAAACAGACATTCAACAAGCGCTTGTCCGCGAGCGTGGCCTTGCTTGCGCTGATGGCGGGCGGCGCAACGGCACAGGACCTGATGATGCCCATCGGCGAGGGCGACTTCAATTGGGACAGCTACACTGCCTTTGCAGACGCCAATGACCTGTCGGGCCAGACCCTGACGGTCGCGGGCCCCTGGCTCGGCCCTGACCAGGACATGGTCGAGAACATGCTGGCCTATTTCGAAGAGGCGACCGGGGCGGATGTCTCTTACGTCGGCTCCGACAGCTTCGAGCAGCAGATCCGCATCGACGCCGAAGCGGGCTCGGCCCCCAACGTTGCGGTGTTCCCACAGCCTGGGCTGCTCGCTGATATGGCCGAGCTTGGCTATGTGACGCCGCTGGGCGAGGACCTCGCCAATTGGACTGCCGAAAACTACGCCGCTGGGCAATCCTGGGTCGATCTCGCGACCGTGCCCGGACCTGACGGGACCGAGGCGCTTTATGGCTTCTTCTACAAGGTCGATGTGAAATCGCTGGTCTGGTATGTGCCGGAGAACTTCGAGGACGCCGGTTACGAGGTGCCCGGGACCATGGAGGAACTGAAGGCCCTCACCGAGCAGATCGTGGCGGACGGCGAGACGCCCTGGTGCATCGGGCTCGGGTCCGGTGGCGCGACCGGCTGGCCCGCGACCGACTGGGTCGAGGACATGATGCTGCGCACGACCACGCCCGAGAACTACGACGCCTGGGTCGCGAATGAACTGCCGTTCAATTCGCCCGAAGTGGTCAGCGCCATCGAAGCCTATGGCGAATTCGCAACCGTCGACGAGAACGTCGTGGGCGGCAAGCAGGGCGCGGCGACGACCGACTTCCGCGACAGCCCCAAGGGGCTCTTCGGCGCGCCGCCCCAGTGCTACATGCACCGGCAGGCGTCCTTCATTCCCGCATTCTTCCCCGAAGGCACGGAAGTCGGTGCGGATGTGGACTTCTTCTACTTCCCGGCCTCGGGTGAAGGTGATCTCGGCACGCCGGTTCTGGGCGCGGGCACCGTCTGGGGCATCACGAACGACAACGAAGCGGCCCATGTGTTCATGGAGTGGCTTACCACGCCCATCGCGCATGAACTCTGGATGGCGCAGAAAGGCTTCCTCACCCCGCACAAGGGCGTGAACACGGCGCTCTTCTCGGACCCGACGCTGGGCAAGATGAACGACATCCTGCTCGAAGCGACCACCTTCCGCTTTGACGGCTCCGACCTCATGCCCGGTGGCGTGGGTGCCGGCAGCTTCTGGACCGGGATGGTCGACTACACCTCCGGCGCGAAATCGGCGCAGGAAGTGGCCGACGAGATTCAGGCAAGCTGGGAAGCGCTGAAGTAAGCGCAGCGCTGTCGCCGAACGACTGGCGGCCCGCGTGACGTGGGCCGCCCTTTCGAGGAGAGGGGAACGACATGCATCCAGCCATCCAAGCGGTCCTGACGGTCGGTGTCGCCGTCGTCGTGGCCATCGGGTATTTCTACCTGTCCAACCTCTTTCTCGACCGGGTGCTGTATCCCGCCCGCGGCCCCAAGGCCGGGCGCAACATCAACCGGGCGAACCTGATCCGCCCCTGGCTCTTTCTTTTCCCGGCCTTCGCGGCCCTTTGCCTTTACCTTGCCTATCCGGTGGTCGAGACGATCCGCCTGTCGCTGACCGACCGGGTCGCAGGCGGCGCCTATGTCTGGGCCGGCGGGGACAACTACGCACAGATGCTGGGCGATCCCAAGTTCTGGGAGGCGCTCTGGAACAACTTCTTCTGGCTCCTCATCGTGCCGGCGGCCTCGACCGCCTTCGGGCTCATCATCGCGCAACTCACCGACCGGCTCGCCTGGGGCAACATCGCCAAGTCGCTGATCTTCATGCCGATGGCGATTTCCTTCGTCGGGGCATCGGTCATCTTCAAGCTCGTCTACGACTACCGACCTGCGGGGGAAGAGCAGATCGGCATCCTGAACGCCGTCTACCTGGCCTTGGGCGGCGACGCGCCGCAGGCCTGGCTCACGATCCCTTGGCTCAATTCGCTCCTCCTCATGGTGGTGCTCATCTGGATCCAGACGGGCTTTGCCATGGTGATCCTTTCGGCCGCGCTGCGCGGTATCCCCGAGGAAACCATCGAGGCGGCCATCGTGGACGGGGCCAACCCCTGGCAGATCTTCTTCAAGATCAAGGTGCCCCAGATCATGCCGACGATCATGGTGGTCTGGACCACGATCACCATCGTGGTGCTCAAGATATTCGACATCGTCTTTGCCATGACCAATGGGCAATGGGGCACGCAGGTTCTGGCCAACTACATGTATGACAAGCTCTTTCGTGCCAACGACTGGGGCGTGGGTTCGGCAAGCGCGATGGTGATCATGCTGCTCGTGCTGCCGATCCTCGTCTGGAACGTGCGCACGGCCCGCAGGGAGATGCGCTGATGGACAATATCGCAGGACGCAAGCCCGCCCTCGGCTGGGCCGTGAACATCTCGGTCGTGCTTCTGGTGGCGCTCTGGCTCTTCCCGACCGTCGGACTTCTGGTGAGTTCCTTCCGCACCGCCGACCAGATCGCTGCCTCGGGCTGGTGGAAGGCCTTCATCCCGACGGAACAGACCGAACAGCTTCGCACCGCCGAACCCGACGACGTCCGCGTCGAAGAGGGCGACCTGTTCGTGGTCGAAGGCAATCTTTACGGCGAGGAGGGCTCCACCACCCAGATCAGCGCCTGGGGCGTGTCGTCGCGCGATGTGAGCGCCTATGCCCCAGGGGACACCGCCGACATGGGCGAGGGCGAGCGCTTCACACTCAATCAGGACGGAAGCTACCGCTGGGAAGGCAACGAGGACCAGATTTCGGGCCGGGGCCAGCGCGTCTTCGTCACGGCGAGCCAGCCGCCGGAGTTCACGCTCGCCAATTATGAATACATGCTCTTCTCGGGCGGCAACGCAAATATCTCGAAGGCGTTCTTCAACACGCTGACGGTGACCATTCCCGCGACGATCATCCCGATCCTCTTCGCGGCCTTCGCGGCCTATGCGCTCGCCTGGATGGATTTCGCCGGGCGCGCGCTTCTGATCGCCTTCGTGGTCGCGCTGCTGGTCGTCCCCCTGCAACTGGCGCTCATTCCGCTCCTGAAGCTGCATCTCGCGCTGGGGATCGGGAAGGGCTATCTCGGGGTCTGGCTCGCACATACCGGGTTCGGGTTGCCACTCGCGATCTACCTGCTCCGAAACTACATGGCGGGCCTGCCGCGCGACATCATCGAGAACGCGCGCGTGGACGGGGCGACGGATTTCCAGATCTTCATCCGGATCATCCTGCCGCTGTCCTTCCCCGCGCTCGCCTCTTTTGCGATCTTCCAGTTCCTCTGGACATGGAACGACCTGCTCGTCGCACTCGTGTTCCTCGTCGACAGCACGGGACAGACCACGGTCATGACACGTCACATCGTCGAGCTTCTGGGCACCTTCGGGGGCAACTGGGAAGTACTGGCCACCGCGGCCTTCGTCTCCATGGCGGTGCCGCTCGCCGTGTTTTTCCTCATGCAACGTTATCTCGTGCGCGGCCTTCTGGCCGGCTCGGTGAAGTAAGGACCGACAGACTTGACGACCCAGAACCACACGCATCTTGCCAAGGACCCTGACTGGTGGCGGGGCGCAGTGATCTACCAGATCTATCCGCGCAGCTATCAGGACTCGAACGGCGACGGGATCGGCGACCTTCTGGGGATCGTGGGGCGGCTGCCCTACATCGCCTCGCTCGGTGTGGATGCGGTCTGGATCTCGCCCTTCTTCACCTCGCCGATGAAAGACTTCGGCTATGACGTGTCGGATTACTTCGACGTGGACCCGATGTTCGGGAGCCTCGCGGATTTCGATGCGGTGATCGAAACGGCCCATGCGCTCGGCATCAAGGTCATGATCGACCTCGTCCTGTCGCATACGTCGGACGAACACCCCTGGTTCAAGGCAAGCCGGGCGAGCCGCGAGAACCCGCGTGCCGACTGGTATGTCTGGGCCGACGCCAAGGATGACGGGACGCCGCCCAACAACTGGCTGTCGATCTTCGGGGGGAGCGCCTGGCAATGGGATCCGGGACGGCTCCAATACTACCTGCATAACTTCCTGACGTCGCAGCCCGACCTCAATTTCCATAATGAGGAGGTGCGGGAGGCGCTTCTGGGCGTCGCGCGGTTCTGGCTCGAACGCGGGGTGGACGGATTCCGGCTCGACACGATCAACTTCTACACCCATGACGCCGAACTGCGGAACAACCCGGCGCTCAAACCCGAGGAACGCCAGTCCAAGACCGCGCCCTCGGTGAACCCCTATACCTGGCAGAACCACCTTTATGACAAGTCGCGTCCCGAGAACCTTCTGTTCCTGCGCAAGCTGCGCGAGGTGATGAAGCACTATAACGCCGCCGCCGTGGGTGAGGTGGGCGACGACCAGCGCGGGCTCGATATCCTTGGCGAATACACCAAGGGCGATGACCTCATGCAGATGTGTTACGCCTTTGAACTGCTGTCCGGCGCGACGCCAAGCGCGGCTTACGTCGCCGAGACGCTTCAGGCGGTCGAGGATGTGGCGCCCGATGGCTGGGCCTGCTGGGCCTATTCCAACCACGACGTGGTGCGCCATATCACCCGCTGGAACCTCTCGCCCGCCGCCGCGCGGGGCTTCATGACGCTCCTGATGTGCCTCAAGGGCTCGGCCTGCATCTATCAGGGCGAGGAACTGGGGCTGCCCGAGGCCGACATCGCCTTCGAGGACCTTCAGGACCCTTACGGGATCGAGTTCTGGCCCGAATTCAAGGGCCGGGACGGATGCCGCACGCCGATGGTCTGGGACCACGACCGCGCGCTTGGCGGGTTCACGCATGGCGCCAAGAGCTGGCTTCCCGTGCCGCAGGACCACCTCGCGCTGGCGGTGGACCGGGCCGATGCCGATCCCGGCGCGCTCATCCATCACTACCGCCGCGCCATCGCGTTCCGCAACACGCATCCGGCGCTCAAGAAGGGTGGGATCGAGGATCTGCGCGCCTACGGGCAGGTGCTGTCGTTCCGGCGCATCCATGACGGCGAAGAGATCTTTTTCGCGATCAACCTGGGTGAGGTGCCGGTGACGCTCACCCCGCCCAAGGGTGACTGGCTGGAAATCGGCGCCGAGCTCAACGCCGCGCATCCGCGCCACGAGGGACAGATACATCTTGCGCATTGGCAGCCGTCGATCCTGCTCAGAGAACGCGCGAACCAGGGGTAGGCAGGGAGGAAACCATGGCCGATCTGAAACTGACCGATGTGGGCAAGACCTACGGCGGCAAGGTCGAGGTGTTGAAGAACATCGACCTCGACATCAAGACCGGGGAACTGATCGTCTTCGTGGGGCCTTCGGGCTGTGGCAAGTCCACGCTTCTCAGGATGATCGCGGGGCTCGAGAAGATCACCTCCGGAACCCTCGAGATCGACGGGCTGCTGGTGAACGACGTACCGCCATCGGAGCGCGGCATCGCCATGGTGTTCCAGAGCTACGCGCTCTATCCGCATATGACAGTCTACGACAACATGTCGTTTTCGCTGAAGATCGCGAAGAAATCGAAGGACGAAATCGACCAGGCGGTGCGCCGCGCGGCCAAGATCCTGCAACTCGACGTGCTTCTGGACCGGCTGCCCAAGGAGCTGTCCGGGGGGCAACGCCAACGCGTCGCTATCGGCCGCGCCATCGTGCGCGATCCCAAGGTCTATCTCTTCGACGAGCCGCTCTCGAATCTCGACGCGGCGCTGCGCGTCGCGACCCGGATCGAGATTGCGCAATTGAAGGAAGCGATGCCCAATTCGACGATGATCTATGTCACCCACGACCAGGTCGAGGCGATGACGCTGGCCGACAGGATCGTGGTGCTGGCCAACAAGGGCATCGCGCAGGTCGGCTCGCCGCTCGAGCTCTACGAGACGCCGGACAACGAGTTCGTGGCGCAGTTCATCGGTTCGCCCGCCATGAACCTCCTGCCGGGCGAAGTGACCGGGACGGGGGCGCAGACGACGGTGAGCCTTGCACATGGCGAAACCGCGATCAGCGCCATCGCCACGCAGGAGGCCGACAAGAGCCGCGCCGTCAACGTGGGCGTGCGGCCGGAGGACATGGTCTTTGCCAAGGACGGGGAACCGGCCGTCTACGAAGGCACCGTCGACTATGTCGAACGGCTGGGCGAGGTCACAGTCCTTTACTTCGAGACCGAGGGCGACGCACCGCCGGTGATCGCGAAGCTCCCCGGCATCCACAAGGGGCTGCGCGGAAACAAGGTTCGGCTGACCGCGGACCCGGCGAAGGTGCATCTGTTCTCCAACGGTCAGACCATGCGCTGACACGCTTGCGCGGGGCGTCGGGGCAGGATAGGCAGGCCGCTTTCCGACCGGGAGCCGCCCATGCCGACCGCCACGCCGACCACCATGACAGACCGCGTGACCGAAACGCTCGCCATCGACTTCGGCACGTCCAATTCCGCCGTGGCCGTGGTGGACCGGGGCCGCGTCTTCCGGCTGCCGCTGGAACAGGGTCAGGATACCCTGCCGACCGCCGTGTTCTTTCCCACCGGCGGGAAGATGAAGATCGGCGCGCCCGCGGGCGAGGCGCTGATCGCGGGCGAGGAGGGCCGTTACATGCGTGCGCTGAAAAGCGTGCTGGGCACGACGCTCTTTCACGAAGCAAAGCTCATCGGCGGCAAGCGTCGCACGATCGCGGATATAGTGACGGCATTTCTCTGTGAGGTGAAAGAGCGGGCCGAACGGATGACGGGGCTGACCTTCACCCGCGTCGTCTGTGGTCGGCCGGTGCATTTCCACTCGGCCGACCCCGAGCGTGACGCGCGCGCCGCCGCGGACCTTGCCGCCTGTCTGCGTGCCGCGGGGTTCGTCCATGTGCGCTTCGTGCTGGAACCCGAGGCGGCCGCGCTGGCCAATCAAGGGGCGAACGACACTGAAAAGCTGGGACTCGTCGTCGACATCGGTGGCGGCACGTCGGATTTCACCCTGTTCCGGACCGGAAACGATGGGCCGGACATCCTCGCGAGCCACGGGATCCGGCTGGGCGGCACCGACTTCGACCAGCACCTGTCACTGACCCATGTGATGCCGCTTCTCGGCCATGGCGGAGAACTCAGACGCGAGTTCGGACCCGGGCTTCTCCCCATGCCGAAAGCGATCTTCGTCGATCTGGCCACCTGGGCGCGTATTCCTTTTCTCTACACCGCCGAAACCCGCCGGGAGGTCGCGCATCTGGTGAAATATGCGGTCGACCGGGTGCGGGTGGAGCGGCTCGAGACCGTGCTGGAAGCCGAGCTAGGCCATGATATCGCCTTCGCCGTCGAGAGGGGCAAGATCGCCGCGAACAAGCCCGAGGGTGCAGGCAAAATCGCACTGGGACTGATCGAAGCGCGGCTCTCAGCAGAGATCACGCGAGCCTCGCTCGATACGGCGTTGGCGGACATGCAGGTCCGGCTCGAGGACGCGATCCGCGACACGCTCGACCTGGCCGCAGTGACCCCCGGTGAGGTCGGCACGCTGGTCATGGTCGGGGGCTCGTCGCTCATGTCGCTGGTGGAAGAAGCCGGACGCGCGGTCTGCCCGGAGGCACGCGTCGCCCGGACCGAGGCCTTCACGGCGGTGATCGACGGGCTCGCGCTCGCCATCGAGCGGCGGATCGGCACGCCGCACTAGCGGCGGCCTTGCCGCACAGGCCCCCCGTTGATATGTGACCGGACGAACCAAGGACAGAGGCGACCATGCGGGCAGAGGCTCAGAACAACGTCGAGGCGATCGAGAAGTCGTTGAAGCTTCTTCGGCAACGGATCGGTTGGGAAACCGCCGAGCACCGGATGGAAGAACTCAACGCCATGACCGAGAACCCGGATCTCTGGAACGACCCGGACCGGGCGCAGAAGCTCATGCGGGAACGCCAGGCGCTGGTGGGCGCCATGGACGGCTACAAGGACATGGCGCAAGAGCTCTCCGACTCGGTCGAGTTGATCGAACTGGGCGAGATGGAAGACGACGCCGAGGTCGTGAAAGATGCCGAGGGCGCGCTGAAGAAGCTGCGCGAGAAGGCTGCGCAGGCGGAACTCGAGGCGCTCCTCAATGGCGAGGCCGACCCCAACGACAGCTTCCTCGAGGTTCACTCGGGCGCGGGCGGCACGGAAAGCTGCGACTGGGCCTCGATGCTCGCGCGCATGTATGTGCGTTGGGCCGAGCAGCACGGCTACACCGTCGAGCTTCAATCCACGACGCCGGGTGAAGAGGCAGGGATCAAGTCCGCGACCTACAAGATTTCCGGGCACAATGCCTATGGCTGGCTCAAGTCGGAGTCAGGCGTGCATCGGCTCGTGCGCATTTCGCCCTATGACTCGGCCGCGCGGCGGCACACGTCTTTTTCGTCGGTCTGGGTCTATCCGGTCGTGGACGACAACATCGAGATCGACGTGCAGCCCAACGACATTCGCATCGACACCTATCGGTCGTCGGGCGCGGGTGGGCAGCACGTGAACACGACCGACTCCGCCGTGCGCATCACCCACATCCCGACCGGCATCGTGGTGACGTCCTCGGAAAAATCCCAGCACCAGAACCGCGATATCGCCATGAAGGCCCTGAAATCGCGGCTCTACCAGCTGGAGCTCGACCGCCGGAACGCGGCGATCAACGAGGCCCATGCCGCCAAGGGCGAAGCGGGGTGGGGGAACCAGATCCGGTCCTACGTGCTCCAGCCCTATCAGATGGTGAAGGACCTGCGAACGGGGTTCGAAACCTCGGACACGCAGGGAGTGCTGGACGGCGATATCGACGGGCTGATGGCCGCGACGCTCGCCATGGACGTCTCCGGCAAGAGCCGCGCGGAAGCCAATTCAGACGACTGATTTTTCATTTGTTTCAGAGGATTGACGGACGCGGTTCATACAGCGCCCGCAGTTCTCACTGGATCGGCAGTGCCTTGACATAGGCGGCGACGGCGGCACGATCCTCGGGCGAGAGGGCCGCGAAGTTCTCCACCACCAGCGCCATGTGGCCGCCCGCGCTGTCGAACTCCGGCGTGAAGCCCGACGACAGATATTCCGCGATTTCGCCTTCGCTCCACTCGAGCGTGACGAGATCGGGGAAGGTTCCGCGTCCCGACGGGTTGGGCGCGCCCGTGAGCCAGTCTCCGCCGGTCTTGAGCCCGCCTAGGAGGTTGCGGGGCGTATGGCATTCGGCGCAGTGTCCCATCGCCTCCACCAGCTCCCGCCCGCGTTCAAGCTCGGGCGAAAGGTCGCCCTGCATCACCCAGTCATCCTTGAAGAAAAGCATCTTCCAGCCTCCCACCGCGGCCCGGACCGAGAAGGGAAATCCGACCTCATGTGGCAGAGAGGGCGTCGCGTCCTCGGGCAGCGTTTTCATGTAGGCGTGAAGGTCCACAACATCCTGTGGCTCGAGGTGGACATAGGCGGCATAGGGCAGGACCGGGTAGTAGTGCTGGCCATCGGGCGAGGTGCCGTTGTGAAGCGCGTTCCACATGTCGAGATCGGTCCAGTCGCCGATGCCTTCGTCAGGATGCTGCGAGATGTTCGGCGCGCGGAATGTGCCGAAGTCCGACGCGAATGCCTGCCCACCGGACAAGACGAGCTTCGCTTCGCCGGTCGCACCCTCGGCCATGTGGCAGGAGGCGCAGCCTGACGCGGTGAAGACCGTTTGGCCGTTCGCGACATCCGGGGTCAGACCCGCCAGAATATCTGATCCGTCCGTTGCTGGGCGCGCGATGATCAATCCTCCGCCAACACCGATGGCCAAGACGACGACGAGGGCGATGATCCAACGCATGGGCGAACTCCACAATAGACAGACAAAGGCCGGGATGCGACCCCGGCCTGTCCGAACCTATGCGATCCTATTCGGGTTCCCGGTAACTTTTGTGACACTCGCCACAGGCCGCTCCGAGCGGTCCGAAAGCCGCCTTGAGCGAGTCGAGCCCCTCACCGGCGGCGGCCTCCATCGCAACGGCGGCTTCGTTCAGCGCGACGGCTTTGGTGATGACGTCGTCCATGTTTTCCCAGATCGCGGGAAGGGCGCGGGTGCCCTCCACGTCGCCCACACCGGTGCCGGGTGCCCACATCGGGCCGGCAGCGAGAGAAGAGAGTTTCACGATGTTTCCGGCAGCGGCGGTCGCGGCCTCGGCGTCATATTCGGCCTTGTCCTGCGCCATCGCGCCGAGGGTGCCCAGGTTGAAGGCAAAGAGCGTCATTTGCGCGTGACGCGCCTTCACGACCGGGTTCAGGCCCTCCTGGGCGAGCACTGCGGTTGCGGCGATACTGGCTCCGGCAATTCCCCCGGCAAGGCCCAGAAAAAGAGTGCGACGTCGTGTCATGGTGATCTCTCCCGTTGGCTTTTTGGCTGGACAGAAGCGTATCTGTTCGGGATTAGCTGTGAAGTAGGCAATCACGCATTGGGTCTGTGCGAAATGAAACAGATGGACTGGGACGATCTGCGCTATGTGCTCGCTGTCGCGCAGGAAGGCTCGCTTTCCGGGGCGGCGCGGGTGCTGGGCGTCAATCACGCGACCGTGCTCCGGCGGATCAACGGCTTCGAGGACGGGGTCGGCATGGCGATTTTCGACCGCACGGCAAGGGGCTACCGCATCGCGCCGCGGCGGTCCCGGATCCTCGAGGCGATGCGGGGGGTCGAGGATGCGGTCTTCGGCGTCGAACGGGCCATCACGGCGGCCCGGTCCCCGCTGGCCGGTGTGGTGCGCGTGACCTCGACGGACTCCCTCTGTGTTTCGGTGCTGCCGCCGATCATCGCCCAGATCGAGGCGCAGGCCGAAGGGCTTCAGGTCGAGCTCAGTTCCCAGAACATCCGCTCCGACCTCGCCCGGCTTGATGCCGACATCGCGGTGCGTCCGGCGCCGTCGCTGCCGCCGGAGCTCACCGGAACGGTCGCCGCGCAACTTGGTCTCTCGGTCTATGCCGCGCCCGGTGGAGGCACCCATTGGCTGGGCTTTTCGGGAACGCTGGCGGAGGCGTTCTCCCTCGACCGGTTCCGCGACCTTGTCGGCGACGGCCCCATCGGCGCCACATCGGACAGCTTCGTGGTGCTTCGGGAGATGGCGGCCGCGGGGCAGGGGCGCGCGATCCTGCCCTGCATTCTGGGCGACGGCGACCCGCGGCTTGTCCGTTTGGACGGCATGATGGCGCCCACGAAGGTCGACATCTGGGTGGCCAGCCATGTGGACCTCGCCGAGGTGCCGCGCATCCGCGCCGTGCGCGACCTGATCGTGCGCGCGCTCGATCTTGACCGGGATCAGCTTCTCGGCCCGTCCAACGGCTAACGGTTGATCTTGCCCGAGGGCGTGCCATCGACGGTGAGCCACTCGGGCCAGCCGATGACGCGGTCAATCCCGAACAGCACGAGACACAGACCCAGCACGATGAAGAACAGCTTCACCTGACGCGCATTGGGCGGATTGCGCGCCCATTTCGACATGCGGATGAAGTGGCGGGGGTTGAAGTTCATGCCTCGACGAACCGGACCTTGCCGATGAAGGGCAGATTGCGGTTTCTCTGGGCATAGTCGATGCCGTAGCCGACCACGAATTCGTCGGGGATTTCAAATCCGGTCCAGTCCGCCTTGACGTCCACTTCGCGCCGGGACGGTTTGTCGAGGAGCGCAATGGTGGCCAGCTTGCGCGGGCTGCGCGTCTGCATGAGGGCCACGACATGCTTGAGGGTGAAGCCTGTGTCCACGATGTCCTCGACCAGCAGCACGTCGCGCCCCGCGATCTCGCCCCGCAGGTCCTTCAGGATCCGGACCTCGCGCGAGCTTTCCATCTTGTCGCCATAGGAGGAGGCCTCGAGGAAATCGACCTCGACCGGCAGATCGAGTTCGCGCACCAGATCCGCGATGAAGACGAAAGAGCCCCTCAGAAGCCCGACTACCACCAGTTTGTCGGTGTCGTGAAAGCTCTCCTTGATGTCCCGGGCGAGCGCCTCGATCCGGGCGGCGATGGCTTTCGCGCTGATCATCTCGTCGATCACATACGGCTGCGACATACCCATGACCCCCTTGGCCCCCCTTGCAATTCGGGGCCATCCTATGGAATTTGCGGGCCGAGTCACGGGGTCAAAAAGCGACGCGGGGTAACGAGCGCAGATGCCGACACATACAGAGAAGCGGGCGCTGCCCTATTCGGCCGGACAGATGTACGCGCTGGTTGCCGATGTGGCGAAGTATCCCGAATTTCTGCCCTGGAACTCGGCCGCACGTATCCGTTCGGTGACGCCGCAGCCCGACGGGACCGAGGTGATGGAGGCAGATCTCGTGATCAGCTTCAAGGTCTTCCGTGAACGCTTCGGAAGCCGCGTCGTCCTGGACCCCGAAGCCCAGCGGATCGACACCGAGTATCTCGACGGGCCGTTCAAATACATGAAGAGCTATTGGCAGTTCCGCGACCGGCCGGAGGGCGGCTGCGAGGTCGAGTTCTTCGTCGATTTCGAGTTCAAGAACCTGGTGCTCCAGAACCTGATCGGCGTGGTCTTCAACCAGGCAATGCATCGGATCGTCGGCGCCTTCGAGACACGGGCGAGGGCGCTCTACGGTTGAGCCCGAAAAGAAAAGGCCCGGACGATGCCGGGCCTTCGCACATTATTCGGCCTCCGACCACCACACCTCGGGCAGGAACCCTTGCCAGTCGCCATACATCTGCACGTGATCGGGGAACTTGAGGCTCGCTTTGTGCGCGATGCGTGATTTGTCGGCATACCAGATCGGGATCACATAGCGACCTGCCGTGAGTATGCGATCGAGCGCCTTGGTCGCCGCGAGGCTGTCCTCACGGGTTTCGGCCGAGAGCATCGCCGTGATCATCGCGTCGATGGCCGGGGACTCGACCCCCATCCAGTTCTTCGAGCCGTTGATCCCGGCGGCCTCGGACCCCCAGTAGAGCCACTGTTCATTGCCCGGCGACAGCGACACCGACCTCCAATAGGTCGTCATGTCGAAGTCGAAGCGATCCGTGCGCTCTGTGTATTGCGCGGTATCGACCGAGGTGATGGTCGGCGTGATGCCCACGCGGGACAGGGCGCCGCGATACATCTCCACCACCTGCCGATCGCGGGTCGAGTCACGGGTGGCGGTTGGGCTAATCAGGATCTCCATCTCGAAGGTCTCGCCGGCCTCGTTCTTCATGACGCCGTCCTGCGGCGTCCAGCCCGCCTCGGCGAAAAGGTCGAGGGCACGCGCGACGCTGGCGCGGTTGCGCTCGGTCGTGTCGCCTTCGGGCAGGGCATAGCCCTCCAGCGTGCCGGGTGGCAATTCCTCGGCGAAGGGTTCGAGAAGCTCTGCCACACGCCCCGTGGCCGGCGCGCCCACCTCCATCCCGAGAACGGAATTGGCGAAATAGGACTCGATGCGCGGCTCGCGCCCGCCGTTCAGCGTCTGGTTGATGAACTCGAAGTTGAAGACCTCGATGAGCGCCTGCCGCACCCGCCAGTCGGCGAACTGGGGACGGCGCGTGTTCATGACGAGCCCCTCGATCCCGGTGGGGCGCTGGTGCGCGATTTCCGAGAGAACCACCTCGCCCGACTGGACGGCCGGGAAGTCATACTGCGTGGCCCAGCGTTCCGGGTTCGATTCCCGGTAGAAGTCGGCAGCACCGGCCTTGAACGCCTCGAAGATCACGTCGGCGTCGACATAGAAGTCGTAGCGGATCGTGTCGAAATTTGCCTGTCCCTTCATGAGGGGCAGGTCCTTGCCCCAGTAATCCGGGTTCCGTTCAAGCTCCAGATACCGCCCCGGTTCATAGTCGCCGATGACATACGGCGACGACCCGATGGGCGCCTCGTCCAGGCTGGAGTCGCCGAAATCCCGGCCTTCCCACTGTGCCTTTTTCAGGATCGGGCGCAGACCCATGATCAGCGGCAGTTCGAAATCGACCCGGTTGAAGGTGAAACGCACGGACTTGGGGCCGGTCTGTTCCATGCTCTCGACCGCGTCCCAGGCGCCCAGATAGCGGGGGTGCCCGACCGTCCCGAGGGTCTCGTAGGACCACATCACATCCTCGATGGTCACGGGTGAGCCGTCCGAGAACCGCGCCCCGTCCCGCAGCGTGAACTCGACCCATTCGCGGTTAGGCCCGGTCTCGACCGTCTCGGCGAGGAGCCCGTAGAGCGTGAAGGGTTCGTCATAGGACCGGCCCAGGAGCGACTCGAACAGCAGGAACCGCAATTGCCAGGGCGGGGTGCCCTTGGTGATCAGCGGGTTGATCGAATCGAAGCTCCCCGATTCGGCGGAAACCAGCCGCCCGCCCTTGGGGGCGTCGGGATTGACCTGCGGCAGATGCGCGAAATCGGCGGGCAGCGCGGGGTCGCCATACATCGCGATGCCATGCTGCGGCTCGGCCTGGGCCAAGCCGGCAAGGGCTCCCATAGTGGCGGCAAGGCCGAAAGCCCGCATATGTTGAATGATTCCCTGAACGGCGACATGTTTCATGCCGGTCTGCCCCCTGTTGCCTGATTTGCGCCGAGCCTAGAGCGCGAACCTTGGCTTTTCAAACTTTTAGCTTGGACTCTTCGCAGGCTCGCCCTATATTGAGGTCACTGCTCGATAGGTTTCTTGCCTGTATGAAACCTGCCTCAATGACTGAACGCCGGCCTTGTGCCGGCGTTTTTTTTGGTCTCGATCACGGGGCGCATGTTACGGTTTTTCATGCGCCTGACCCAGATCACCCCCTTTGTCCCCTGCACGTCGCTCGCGCGCCAGATCGCGTTCTATCGCGACATGCTCGGCTTCGAGGTCGGATACCAAGCTGAAAACTATGCTTTCCTCAAACGCGATTCGGTCGCTCTCCGGCTTGTCGAGGTCGGACCCGGCGTCGATCTGGGGAACCCCGAACGGGAGGGGTCCTTCTACATCGACGTCGACGGGATCGACAGCCTTTATGCAGACCTCGCGCCAAGGCTTGCGCAGCTTCCCGCCGGACGCGTCCGCGCGCCCTTCGATCAGGACTACGGACAGCGCGAATTCCATGTCGCGGACGAGGATTGCACGCTCGTCTTCTTTGGCGAGGCGATCCGCTAGAGCACTCCGGTGATCAGCTTCGCCGCGATGGCGATCATGGTCAGACCGATGATCGTGTCCAGCACCCGCCACGCGCCGGGCCGGACCATCACAGGGGCCAGAAGCCGCGCGCCATACCCCAGCGAAAAGAAGAACACGAAAGACGCGGTAACGGCTCCGATTCCAAAGACGAAGCGGGCATTCCAGTCACCATATTGCGTCGAGACGGCTCCGATGAGCCCGAGGGTGTCGAGGTAGACGTGGGGATTGGCCCAGGTGAATGCCGCGGCGATCGCGATTGTGCGGGCGAGGCTATGGTCCTGTCCCTTGACCTCCATCGCCTCGCCACCGCGCCAGGCGGCCAGGAGACGGGTGATACCATAGACCAGAAGGAAGGCGGCGCCACCGAGCGACATGACGATGGGGAGCCAAGGCAGGGCCGCGGTCATGGCCCCGAAGCCCGCGACACCCGCCGAGATCAGGAGCGCGTCCGAGGCCGCGCAGAAGAGGCAAAGCCAGAACACGTGAGAGCGCAGAAGCCCCTGCCGAAGGACAAAGGCGTTCTGCGCCCCGATGGCGAGGATGAGGGAAAACCCGGTCGCAAAGCCGGTCAGGGCAGGGCCAAGCACCTTCGCGCTGCCTCAGGTTCTGTCGGCAATCGGGATTTCCAGAGACTCTCCGACTTTGACGGTGCCCTTTTCCCGGTTCGGATAGACGAGGCCCGCCGAAATGATGAGCTTCGCCGCATCCTCAACCGACATGTCGAGAATGATGCATTCCTTGCGTGGCACGAAGAGCAGGAAACCCGAGGTCGGGTTCGGCGTGGTCGGCAGGAAGACCGAGAGAATGTCGTTCTCCTCGGGGAACTTCTCCTTGATTTCCCCCTTCGCCTTGGTCGACACGAAAGCAATCGCATAGACACCTTCGCGCGGATACTGGACGAGGCAGGCCTGATCGAATTTCGTGTCGGTCTGGGCAAAGATCGTCTCGGCGATCTGTTTCACACCGTTGTAGAGCGAGGACAGGATCGGGATGCGGTCGAGGATGCTCTCGGCCCAGGCGATCAGGCGTTTGCCAAGAAATCCCTTGGCGAGCGCGCCGATGAGGGTCGTGAAGATCAGGAACACCAACAGTCCCACGCCGCGCACGTTGAAGGTCGCGTTCTCGCCGAAGACCGTGACGAACCACTGTTTTTCGCCCATCCAGCGCTGGATGAGCATGTCCGGGTGATAGCTCTTCGGGATGAAGGGCAGGACCCAGCCGTCGATCCAGCCGATGAAGGTCCAGATCAGCCAGAGCGTCACCGCGATGGGCGCGACGACGATAAGCCCTGTGAAGAAATTGCTGCGCAGAGCGCCAAACCGCCCGCGCTTCTTCTTGGCATGAGGGTCGAGAGGATTGTGCTGGGCGTTCATCTGGGTCCGGATCCGGGGGCAATCCAAGATATCTAGGCATGGACCGCAGCGGGGGCAATGGCGCGCTCGGGGGCTTTGCGCGCCGCGATTGAAATGGGGGCCGAGGGCCTCGTCAGCCGTCCATGGTGCTGAATTCCCGGGCGATCGCGGCTCCGAGGCGCGCGTTGTTGCGCACGAGCGCGATGTTCGCGGTCAGCGATGCGCCCTTCGTGGCGTGGAAGATGTGATCGAGGAGGAAGGGCGTCACCGCCTTTGCGGTGATCCCCTGTGCCTCTGCGGCGGCGAGCGCCTCTTCAATAACGGGGATCATGACCGAGCGAGGGATTTCGTCGGTCTCGGGGATCGGGTTCACGACAAGCTGCCCGCCCTCGAGCCCGAAGACCCGCGACCGGGTGAGCGCGGCCTTCGCGATCAGGGCGGGGTCATCCATCCGCAGCGGCGCGGCGAGGCCGGATGACCGCGACCAGAATGCCGGAACCTCGTCCTGACCGAAGGCAATGACGGGCACGCCCTGAGTCTCCAGCACCTCGAGCGTTTTCGGAATGTCGAGGATGGCTTTCGCGCCGGCAGCCACCACCGTGACCGGTGTCTTGGCCAACTCGATGAGGTCGGCCGAGATGTCGAAGCTCGTCTCCGCTCCCCGGTGCACGCCGCCGATCCCGCCGGTGGCAAAGACATGAATGCCCGCGCGATGCGACGCGATCATCGTGGCGGCCACCGTCGTCGCCCCCGTGCCGCCCCGCGCCATGCAGGCGGCAAGGTCGGCGCGCGACAGTTTGGCCACGTCCCGGGCCTGCGCGAGCCTGTCGAGCTCCGCTTCGGTCAGGCCGATATGGAGCACCCCTTCCAGCACGGCGATGGTCGCTGGCACGGCGCCCTCGGCGCGGATGTCGGCCTCGACCTGACGGGCGGTCTCGACGTTCTGCGGATAGGGCATGCCGTGGGTGATGATCGTGCTCTCGAGCGCGACGACCGGAGCGCCGTCCTTCAGGGCCGAGGCGACCTCGGGGGAATAGGTGATGGGGTCGGTCACGTCGCGTCCTCTCCTGAAACATAGCGTGCGGCCGCAGCCAGGGCGCGGGTCAGCGCGTCCTGAACGGCAGCGCCGGACAGATCGGCGGCGATATGGGCCGCCATGAAAGTGTCGCCGGCCCCGGTCACGCGTTTCTGCGCCACCTCCGGCGGTCGGGCGGTGATCGCGCCGCGCTTGTCGGCGCAGGCCGCGATACCGGCGCCATCGGTGACGAGCGCCCGCGCGGCACCTGCACCGACCAAGGCCTCGGCCGCCGACGCGGCGTCATCGAAATCCCGGCCAAGGATAAGCCCGGCTTCCTCGCGGTTCACGTAGAGAGTCACGCCGGGGTGGGCCAGGAGCGGAACCAGACGGGTCGCTTTGCCGGGACTGGCGGGCGCGACGCGCAGATCGGCCTTGGCGAAAGCGGGATTGCGCGCGATATCGGCAAGCAGCGTTTCCGTCAGGTTGCCGTCAAGCCCGATGGCGCCGGTATGCGGCGCGTCGTAGGAGCCGAGCCGTCCGTCGAAGAGCGGCGCGAGAATGCGGTCGCCCGCCGCTTCGAGCGAATGGGCGTCGCACATGGCGGCAACCAGCCCGGCCTCGTCCTCGATCGCGATATAGGTGTCGGTCGGCAACCGTGCGTCCCGCAAAAGGAACGCGGTCTGAAGCCCCATGTCGTCGCAGGCATCGACCAGCTCGTCCCCGGCCGGATCCGTGCCCACCGCGGACAGAAGGCCCGGCGAGAGGCCGAAACGCCGAAGCGTCATCGCGATATTGAGGGCGACGCCGCCGGGAATGCGCGTTATATGGCCGGGAACGTCGTTGCCTTGACGCATGCGGGCGCTTGTGCGGCCGATGACGTCCCACAGGACCGAGCCGATACACAGAATGTCGGGTGATTTGGTCATGCTTCGCTTGGAGCATGTGGGGCAGGGGGTTGCAATAGGGGGAAAAGCGGTCTATGCCGCGCGCACTTCACAGGCGGGGTCGGGCCCTGCGGGGAGACATCCCGCAAAGGTCCACCGGTTGGGACGGCCAGAAAAGGCCAACCCTGAAACCCCGCTCAGGCGCAAACCGGAAAGGAACATGGACATGGCGCTCCCCGAATTTTCCCTGCGTCAGCTCTTGGAAGCTGGCGTTCACTTTGGCCACCAGACTCAGCGTTGGAACCCCCGCATGGGCGAGTTCATCTACGGTGAGCGCAATGGCATTCACATCCTCGACCTGACCCAGACCGTGCCGATGCTCGATCAGGCGCTCAAGGTCATTCGTGACACCGTCGCCAAGAACGGCCGCATCCTCTTCGTCGGCACCAAGCGTCAGGCCCAGAAGCCGATCGCGGATGCCGCCGAGAAGTCGGCCCAGTACTACATGAACCATCGCTGGCTCGGTGGCACGCTGACCAACTGGCAGACCGTGTCGCAGTCGATCAACCGCCTCAAGGAAATCGACGAGAAGCTCGCCTCGGGCGCCGAAGGCCTCACCAAGCGTGAGCGTCTTTCGATGGAACGCGACCAGGCTAAGCTCCAGGCTTCGCTGGGCGGTATCCGTGAGATGGGCGGTCTTCCCGACCTCATCTTCATCATCGACGTGAACAAGGAAGACCTCGCGATCGCCGAAGCCCAGAAGCTCGGCATCCCGGTCGTCGCCGTCGTCGATACCAACTGCTCGCCCAAGGGTGTGGATTACATCATCCCCGGCAACGACGACGCCGCACGCGCCATCGCGCTCTACTGCGATCTCGCCGCACGCGCCGCGCTTGACGGCATGTCCGGTCAGCTCGAAGCCGCCGGCATCGACGTCGGCGCGCTCGAAGAGACGCTGAACGAAGAAGCCCTCGCCGAGGAAGCCGGCGCCTGAGGGCGTCGCCATTCATCGTCACACAGTTGATACCGGGGGCGTGTACCGCGCCCTCGGACCCATTCGATCAATAGGAGATCCAAGATGGCGATTACCGCTGCACAGGTAAAAGAACTCCGCGAGACTTCCGGCGCGGGCATGATGGACGCGAAAAAAGCGCTGACCGAAACGAACGGCGACATGGACGCCGCGATGGATTGGCTGCGCACCAAGGGTCTTGCCACTGCCGCCAAGAAATCGGGCCGCACCGCCGCCGAAGGCCTCGTCGCCGTCGCCGTGTCGGGTGGCAAGGGCGTCGCCGTCGAGGTGAACTCGGAAACCGACTTCGTCGCCAAGAACGCCGACTTCCAGGGCATGGTCGCGAAAATCGCCGCTGCCGCTCTGAACGTGGCCGACGTCGACGCGCTCAAAGACGCCTCGGTCGAAGGCAAGCCGGTGTCGGAAATGATCACCGACGCCATCGCCAAGATCGGCGAAAACATGGGCGTGCGCCGCATGGCCGCCGTGTCGGGTGAAACGGTCGTCTCCTATGTCCACAACGCCGCCGCGGACGGAATGGGCAAGATCGGCGTGCTCGTCGCGCTGAACGGTGGTTCGGAAGAGTTCGGCAAACAGGTCGCGATGCACGTCGCCGCTGCCAACCCGGCCTCGCTGTCGGAAGCCGACCTCGACCCGGCCGTGGTGGAAAAAGAGCGTCAGATCCAGATCGACATCGCGCGTGAATCCGGCAAGCCGGAAGCCGTGATCGAGAAGATGATCGAAGGCCGCATGAAGAAATTCCTGGGCGAAGTGACCCTGCTTGGCCAGAACTTCGTGATCAACCCCGACCTGACCGTGGCTGCCGCCGCGAAAGAGGCGGGCGCCGAGATCGTCGGCTACGTCCGCATGGAAGTGGGCGAAGGCATCGAGAAGGTCGAAGAAGACTTCGCGGCCGAAGTCGCGAAAGCGATGCAGGGCTGACCGCCTGAGGGACAGGGCCGGTCATGGCCGGCTCTCGTTGAACTTCGAACGGCGTGTCTCAGGATGCGCCGTTTTTCTTTGGGACACCTTGGCGAGCGCAAGCAGCGCCCGCACCCGCGCCACCATTTATCCCAACCTTTTCAGAAAGATGCGCGCAATTTCTTTGTCTTGAGGATTAAAGCGGGATGGAGCTTTCCCGTAATCGCGAGCGCCCCACCCCCGTTCCCAGGCAAAAGCCACCACTCACGGAACAGCTCAAACATCGGCGATTCACCGCCCATGATCCAGTAAGGTTTTCCTTACTGAGACTTTGACTCCTCACTGTTGCAGGCGCGCACTGCTCGGGGGCGTCCTAGCCGTCATGCGCCGGAACGGTCGCGAAGAGGCGGCGCATGCTGTCGCCGGCTTCCCGGTTGAGATCCATTTCGGTTCCCTCGGTCGCGCTGACATACATCTGGTTGAGGAAGGTCAGCTTGGCCACGGCCTGTGCCGTGGTGTCGACGACCAGCTTTTCACGGGCATTGCGCAGGTGTTTTTCCACCGTCGGAACCGACACGCCCATGATCGTGGCGACGTCCTGGTTCGATTTGCCGAGGGCGACCCATTCGAGCACCTCGAGCTGCCGCCGAGACAGTTTCGTACGCGCCGTGTCGATCGGCAGGGAGGCGATCTTGAGATGGGCGAGGTTACACTTCACCTCGATCTCCGGGCCATGTGCTGCCCAGGTCTCATCCAGATCCTTCTGGGTCAATCCGCGCATGCCGGTCAGCGCAAAGAGCGCGTAGGAACGCGGCGACGGGGTAGGGACCGCGATGGTGTATCCGGCTGTTACACCCATCGCGATGTTAAAGGCGACCACGTCACGCTCTTCTGGCCGAAGGTCCTCCGGCTTCGTCCAGAGCGCGCCCCAGGAACAGGATCCGACTTTGTTTTCCTGCACCCACCGCGTCAGCGGCGCATGCAGGAACATCCGGTCGCCGATGAAACGATTGAAATACTGCCGGTCGTGGCTGGTCAGGAACAGCGCATCTTCAAGCGCACCGACACCGTTGGGCGTCGCGAAGCGCGTGAAGCCATAGATCAGGCGGTCGAACCCATAGAGCGCCATTTCGCTCGACAGAAGGCTCCACACCTGCTGCAGCGACTTCGCTCTCACGAGAGGACCGGCGAATGCCAGCATCCCAACCCCTTCATTCCAAGATCGGCATGCGCCTCTGACGGGCACATCGCTGGTCGATCGTTCCCTTCATTCAAGGGCGCAGGGGCAGACTTGTCGAGACAAATCCTCCCCAAGTTGCAAATATCTTGCGGATTGCAACGCTTGCCGGTCGGTTGAGGGAATGCCCGATACCAAGCGTGAGCGCGGGTTTGCACGTCAATAAATTTTACATAATACTGATTATGCGACGGAGGCATGTGGCGAAGCCGCTATGCCCCGGAACCTACCCCAGCGCGTAGCCCGTGCCCCGCACCGTGCGCAGCGGATCCTCTCCACCGTCGCGGCACAGCGCCTTGCGTAATCGGCCCACGTGGACGTCAACCGTGCGCGTATCGACATAGACCTCGCGGCCCCAGACACGATCCAGAAGCTGTTCACGGCTCCACACGCGGCCCGGTTTTTCCATGAAGGTCGTCAGGAGCCGGAATTCCGTCGGCCCGAGCTTGATCGCGGCGCCATCGCGCGTGACACGATGGGTTTCGCCGTCGAGCACGATATCCTCGTATTCGAGCCGCTGCCCCACGCTGGCTGGCCGCGTGCGCCGAAGCTGGGTGCGGATGCGGGCCATGAGCTCCTGCACCGAGAACGGCTTGACCATATAGTCGTCCGCTCCGGTTTCGAGCCCGCGTACCCGGTCCAGCTCGTCCGACCGCGCCGAGAGCATGATGACCGGAATATCCACGCTCGACTTTCGGCTCTTCACGCGGCGGCAGATCTCGATCCCCGAGACACCCGGAAGCATCCAGTCGAGCAGGATCAGGTCCGGACCGATTTCCTCCACCAGCACCAGCGCGTCGTCGCCATTTTCGGCGATCGACACGTCATAGCCCTCGGACGCGAGGTTGTAGCGCAGGATCTCACGTTGGGCCGGCTCGTCTTCAACCAGCAAGACCAACGGTTTATCGGCGCTCATTCATCAGCCTCGTCAAGCGCTCCGTCCACTTTGTAGATCGACTGGTTGTCCTTGGGACGCGGGTCCCCGGGCATGGTACCTGTCGCGAGATAGATCACCTGGTCGGCGACCGAGGTGACGTGGTCCCCCATCCGCTCGATATTCTTGGCGATGAAATGGAGGTGCATGCAGGCCGTGATGTTGCGCGGGTCTTCCATCATGAATGTCAGGAACTCGCGGAAAAGCGCGTTGTACATCTGGTCGACTTCGAGGTCGCGGTGGCGCACGTCGTCGGCGAGTTTCGCGTCGCGACGGATATAGGCGTCGAGCCCGTCGTTGAGCATATGCTCCACTTCCCGCGCCATCCGCTTGATCGCGCTGGTGGCATCACCGATGGGCTGCATGTGGCTCAGGACCTCGGTCCGCTTGGCAAGGTTCTTGGCGTAGTCTCCGATCCGCTCCAGGTTGCCGGCAATCTTCATAACGGTCAGCACCGTGCGCAGATCGCTCGCGATCGGCTGGCGCATGGCGATGACCTGCGCGCAATGGGTGTTGATCAGGTCTTCGAGCTCGTCGATCTTCTGGTCTCCCTTGCGCACCTTTTCGGCAAGCTCCAGATCCCGCGCCTTGAGCGCCTGAGCGCTGTCCCGGATGGCGGCTTCGACGAGCCCGCCCATCTTCATCACGAGCGCCTGGATGCTTTCCAGATCCCGGTCGAAGGCCGAGGCGATGTGTTGGCTTTGTTCGCTCATAGTCTTCGTGCTCCTTACCCGATCCGGCCGGTGATATAGCTTTCCGTCCGGGGATCGGTCGGGTTCGTGAAAATCTGGTTCGTGTCGCCGTATTCGACGAGATGGCCCAGGTGGAAGAATGCCGTCTTCTGGCTCACCCGCGCGGCCTGCTGCATTGAGTGGGTGACGATGATGACCGAGTAGTTGGCTTTGAGTTCGTCGATCAGTTCCTCGACCTGCGCGGTCGCGATGGGGTCCAGAGCCGAGCACGGTTCGTCCATCAGGAGCACTTCCGGTTCGGTCGCCACGGCGCGCGCGATGCACAGGCGCTGCTGCTGCCCGCCTGAAAGCCCCGTCCCCGGCGCGTCGAGCCGATCCTTGACCTCGTTCCAGATCGCACCGCGGCGGAGCGATTTCTCCACGATCTCGTCCAGCTCGGCCTTGTTGCGGGCAAGCCCGTGAATGCGCGGGCCATAGGCCACGTTGTCGTAGATCGACTTGGGAAACGGGTTCGGCTTCTGGAACACCATGCCCACCTTGGCGCGTAGCTGCACCGGGTCGACCTTGGGATCGTAGATATCTTCGCCATCGAGCAGGATGTCACCCATCACCCGGCAGACGTCGATGGTGTCGTTCATCCGGTTGAGCGACCTGAGGAACGTCGACTTGCCGCAGCCCGAGGGACCGATGAAGGCGGTCACGGTCTTGTCGAGGATGTCCACATTCACGTCCTTGATGGCGTGGTTGTCGCCGTAATAGACCTGAACGTCGCGCGCCGAGAATTTGGTTTCCATCGCGTCCACCCCGATTTTTTCTTCGATATTGTCTTTCATCATAGGAACTCCCCGCTCCTTTTGTAATGGGGCGCGCTTACCAGCGGCGCTCGAACCGGCGGCGCAGGATCACCGCGATGATGTTCATGGTCATGAGGAAGATCAGCAGGATGATGATCCCGCCCCAGGCCCGTTCGTAATAGGCCGGATCGGCGCGTTTCGCCCATTCATAGATCTGGGCGGGCATCGCCGAGTTGGGGCTGAGGAACCCGTCCATGACGCCGTCCGGATAGTTCGAGGCGATGTAGCCCACCATCCCGATCAGGAGCAGCGGCGCGGTTTCGCCAAGCGCTTGGGCGAGGCCGATGATCGTCCCGGTGAGGATGCCGGGCATGGCGAGCGGCAGAACGTGGTGAAACACGGTCTGCGTCTTGGACGCCCCGATTCCCAGAGCGGCCTCCCGGATGGAGGGCGGCACCGCTTTGATTGCCGCGCGGGTGGAAATGATGATCGTCGGCAGTGTCATGAGCGTGAGGACGAGACCCCCGACCAGTGGCGCGGACTGCGGCAGGTGAACGAACTGGATGAATACGGCGAGGCCCAGGATCCCGAAGACGATCGAAGGCACCGCGGCGAGGTTCGAGATGTTCACCTCGATCAGGTCGGTGAAGCGGTTCTGCTTGGCGAACTCTTCGAGATAGATCGAGGCGGCGACACCGATGGGCAGCGAGAGCGCCAGCACGACGAACATCATGTAGAGGGACCCCAGCATGGAGACGCCGATCCCCGCCTGCTCCGGGCGGCTTTCCGACGCATCGGCCCCGGTGATGAAGCTCCAGTTGAAGCTCTTCGTGACCACGCCTTCATCCTGCAAAGCGTCGACGAGGTCGAGGTGCGCCGGGCTGATGCTCTTGTCGCGTTCGATGCTCTCGCGGGTTACACGCCCCTTGAGGTAGCCGTCGACGCGCGAACTGGCGAGTACCTTGAATTCATGGCTCGTGCCCACGAGGTCCGGGTTCGCGAGCACCTGATCGCGGACCTGCGCGGCAGCCGAGGCCGAGAGGAGCGCACCAAGGTCCTTGGCGCTTTCGAATGGGTTCTCGATCCCCTGCCCGGCCAACGCATCGGCCATCGCCTGGTCAATCAGCGGAGAATATCCAAAGGTCGAGACCTTCTTCATCTCATCGAGGTCCCGGGTCCCGGACTTGTCGAGCGTCTCTTCCGGCAGGTCGACATTCAGGACGATGAAGGTCTGCTGGAAGGCAGGAATGCCGCGCGAGATGATCGTGGTCAAGAGTGCCACGAGAAAGAACATCCCGATCGCGATGGCGATCATGCCATAGATGCGAAAGCGTTTCTCGGCGGCGTTGCGTTTCGTGGTCCGCGCATCCGGGCGCAGGATCGACGAACGGCTCGGGCCGGCGCCGATGTTGTCTGGCGTGATGTCGGTCATTCGTACTGTTCCCGGTATTTGCGCACGATGTAGAGCGCGAGGATGTTGAGGCAGAGCGTGACGACGAAGAGCGTCATTCCGAGCGAAAAGGCGACCAGCGCTTCGGGGCTCGCGAAGTCCGCGTCACCGGTGAGCTGGCTCACGATCTTGGCGGTGACCGTGGTCATCGCATCGAAGGGATTGAGGCTGAGGCGAGCGGCCGCCCCAGCGCCCAGGACCACGATCATGGTCTCGCCGATGGCGCGCGACGCGGCGAGGAGGATCGCCCCCACGATGCCCGGAAGCGCGGCCGGAAGCACGACTTTGCGGATCGTTTCGGACTGGGTCGCGCCGAGCCCATAGGACCCGTCACGCATCGCCTGCGGCACCGCGTTGATGATGTCGTCCGAGAGCGACGAGACAAAGGGGATGAGCATGATGCCCATCACGAGCCCCGCTGTCATGACCGCCGTCCCGCCCTGCATCCAGCCCAGGCTCAGGATGCCCCCTGCCCCGAACACCTCGAGCAGGAGCGGACCCACGGTCAGAAGCGCGAAGAGACCGTAGACGATGGTGGGAATACCGGCGAGCACCTCGAGCAGCGGCTTCGCGACAGAGCGCAGCTTGGGGCCGGCGTATTCCGACAGGTAGATCGCCGCGAAGAGCCCAATGGGCACGGCCACCGCAAGCGCGATGAGAGAGATGTAGAGCGTGCCCCAGAGGAGCGGCAGGATCCCAAGCTCCGATCCGCCGCCGAATGATGGCGCCCAGGTGGTGCCGAAGAAGAACTCGTCAGCCGGATAGAGCTGGAAGAACTTGATCGTGTTGAAGAGAAGCGACAGCACGATGCCGACCGTGGTCAGGATCGCGATCAGCGCCGCCGATATGAGAAGGATCAGGATGCCCTGCTCCACCCGGTTGCGCGCCCGCATCTCGCCGGTGGTCGAGCGATAGGCATAAAGGAAGCCGGCGACGGCTACGATCAGCACGAGCACCGTCATGATCCAATGGCCGGTGCTGTTCATCGCGCGGTAGCTTTGCGCGGCCTCGAGCACTTCGGGCGCCACGTCCGACCCGATCGCGACACCGACGCCAGCGAGCATCTCGCGCACGTTGGTCGTGCCGGCGTCGAGCGACGCGGCCTCTTCTGCGCTCACGACGCCCTGCTGAACGGCAAGCGAGAGGCCCTCTGCCACCCGGCTCACATCCGACATGATAAGGCTCAGGGCGCCGGTGTCATCGTACATGGTCTCGGGGACCATCCCCCTGACCTGCCCGGAGATCACCATCGGCTGGGCGACGACCCAGACGGCCAGGAGCAGGACAGCGGGAACGAAGGCGAGCATCGCCACATTCATTCCGTAGAAATTCGGCAGCGAGTGCAGCTTGCGCACGTCGTCCACGGAGGCCACGGCGCGGGCGCGTCCGAGGACGTAGCCGGCGACCGAAAGGGCGATGACGATGGCGAGGAGTATGAGGGGGGACATCGGCTTTCCGGCTTGAGGGCTTCGGGAAGGGCTCCCTCGGCCTGTCTTGGGATGTCAGTCGCGGAGATCGTCCCCGCGGGGAAGGTTTGGCGCGAGACTTCCGTCCCGCGCCAGACCCTTTCTAGAAACGCCGAACCTTAGTTCATCGTCTCTTCGTTCGCGATCATCGACTGGGTCGACGCCAGCTCGGGATCCGACACCAGGCCATATTGGGCGAGCGGGCCCGACGGACCGGCGATTTCGTCAGCCACGAAGAACTCGGCGAATTCCTTCAGGCCAGGGATCACGCCGATGTGGGCCTTCTTGATGTAGAAATAGAGCGGACGCGACACCGGGTAGTCGCCAGCGGCGATGGTCTCGGTCGTGGCTTCCACACCGCCCATGGTCGCGGTCTTCAGCTTGTCGGTATTGTTTTCGTAGAAGGCGAGGCCGAACACGCCGATCCCGTTCGGGGTCGCGTCGATGCGGGCGAGCGTCTCGGTGTAGTCGCCGTCGATGTCGACCGACTTGCCATCGGTGCGGACCGCCATGCAGGCGCCCTCGGCGTCGTCTTCGGACATGCCGGAGGCGATCATGGCTTCCATTGCGCCGGTGTCTTCACAGCCCTGCAGGAGGACTTTCTCTTCGAAGACTTCACGGGTGCCGTGCTTGGTGCCGGGGATGAAGGCCGCGATTTCGGCGTCCGGGAGGTCGGCGTTGAACTCGTTCCAGGTGGTATAGGGGTTGTCGACGAGCGCGCCGTCAACGACGACCTGCTCGGCCAGCGCGTTGTAGAGGTCGGCGGCTTCGAAGGCGGTGAAGGCCGGGCCGTCGATCTGGCTGGCGAAGACGATGCCGTCATAGCCGATGCGCACTTCGATGATGTCGGTCACGCCGGCGGCGGCACAGGCTTCGACTTCGCTGTCCTTGATGGCGCGCGAAGCATTGGCGATGTCGATGGTGTTCTCGCCCACGCCTTCGCAGAAGCGCTTGAGACCGGCCGAGGAGCCGCCCGATTCCACGACCGGGGTCGGGAAGTCGAAGTTTTCGCCGAAGGCTTCGGCGACGATCGAGGCATAGGGAAGCACGGTGGAGGACCCGGCCACCTGGACCTGATCACGGGCAACGGCCATTCCGGTGGTGGCGGCGGCGATCGCCAGGGTCGAGGCGGTCAGTTTCGCAAAAGACATCAGTTTCTCCTGTTTCGGTTCTGCGTCAGGAGCACGGGGTTTCCCGCGCTGTCCTGAGGCTGGGGCCTAAGGTGAGTCCACGATGGTTTTGCGACGAATTTGTAACAGTTCTGTAAAGCTTCTCAAAATGACGGGCCGCGACACGTCAGCTCTTGGGCAAGAGAACGCTGAAACGGCTGCCCTGCCCCACCTTGCTCTCGATCCGGAGCCGCCCGCGATGCCGGTTGACGATGTGCTTCACGATGGCAAGCCCGAGCCCGGTGCCGCCCATGCCGCGCGACCGGTGGCTGTCGATTCGGTAGAACCGTTCCGTCAGCCGCCCGAGATGACGCTCGTCGATGCCTTCGCCCCGGTCGGCCACCGTCACGATGATCCCGGGCCCCCGCAGACGTGGATCGCTGTCCACCGTTTCGACGCTGACGGTGACGATGCCGCCGCTGCCGCCGTATTTGATCGCGTTCTCGATCAGATTGGTGAAGACCTGGGTCATCTGGTCGGCGTCGGCGGGCAGGAATACGGGCGTTTCGGCCCCTTTCACGGTCAGTTCGACACCTTTCTCCGCGGCAAGCCCCCGAAGCGAGCGTGCGGCGCTTTCGACCAGTTCGGCGATGTCTTCGTCCTCGGTCGGGCGCAGCCGTTCGAGGTCCTCGACCTTGGCCAGAGACAGGAGGTCGTCCACGAGCCGGTTCATCCGTCGCGCTTCACGTTCCATGATCTCGAGAAACTGGTCGCGCGCCACGGCGTCATCGCGGGCCGGGCCGCGCAGGGTCTCGATGAAGCCGGAAATCGCGGTCAACGGCGTGCGCAGTTCGTGGCTCACGTTGGCCACGAATTCCGAACGCCTTTCCCCCGCCTCCGCAGTCGCGGTCTGATCCTGAAACGACAGCACCAGCCCGCCTTCGTAGGGCGCGATCCTCACTTCGAAGACGCGCTCCCGCTGGTTCGCGGCCACGGCGAGATGCTTGCCTGTGCCCGCAGAGCCCGTCGCCATGGCCCGTTCGATGGGATCGAGAAGCGCGGGCTGGCGAAAGACTGCGGCAGCGGGCCTCCCCAACGTTTCGCGCCCGAAGAGCGCGGATGCGCCATCGTTCAGAACGGTTACACGCATCGAACGGTCGATCACCGCACAGGGGATAGGCAGGGCCTTGACGAGGGTTTCAACGGTCATGGACGCCTCTTTCGCTACCCCGGGGAACGCGCTTTTTGCGGCGGAGAGTGTGTCGAAGGTCCGAGCGTGTAAAGCCCCGTCGCGAAACACACCGTGCCGAAATGTCGCTTGCCGCAGGGGAAAACTATTCTTTGCAAAAAATGGTTTATCCACTATCACCAAACGGCGTGACCGTCGGATCCGGACCGAACCAAGCAGAGATATCTCGTCTGGGGATCGGAATGGTAGAAGTTCGACGAAATTCGGCGGCGCTCAAGGCGCCGACCGCTGTGAAACCCCGGACTGCGGGGCTCAGGGTTCTGGCGATTGGCCCTGCACATCACCATCCGGGCGATGGTGTGGCGGTCATACCGGACACCCGTTTTCTCAGCTTTTCGGAGCTTTGCCCGGATGTGCTCGCGCAGTTCGAACCGGATGTGGTGATTTCCCCGCTCGTGACCAGCCAGTTCGACTGCCTCGAAGTGGCGCACAGACTGGCGCAGGCGGGATATCGTGGCCGATACCGCGCGCTGACGCCTCAGCTGCCGCGACCGGAGATGGTGCGCCGCGAGGTGCGCGCATCCTTTCCCGACATCGACTTCGACGTCGTCCTTGTCGGCTCCGGCGCCTTTTCCATGGCAAGCTGACCGCCCACATCGGTCAATAGATCAGGTCCTGTCCTTCATCACCCACGGCGGCGTAGTGACGGGCGAGCGTGCCGAGCGCGATCCGCAGGACGATCTTGCCCGAGCGCGCGGGATAGTCGAGCTTCTCCTCGATCGCCTCCATCCCGTCCTCATGGCAGCAAGACAGAATGACGGTCTCGGCAAGCTCCGGTCCAAGAGCCGCGAGGGCGCGATGCAGGCTTTCATGGGCGACGATGTGGCGAGGGGTTTTCATGACCAAGGCCCCCCTGCCCGGCGAGGCCGCGTTCGGCGCCACGGACTGGTAGCCGCCTGACAGCAACCGCCCAATGTCGTCCCCGATCGCGCCCCCTGCCCGCGCGATTTCATAGCTTTCGCGAAACCGCTCGGCCGCCTGCGTCATGGGCCGGTCGAGAAACGGCTCCCCGCAGGACCGCTTGCGTCGGGCGAGCACACGCAAAGGCGGTTCGGCCCCCACGCTGCGACCGCGCGTCTGCCCCGGCGGGCGCGGCTTTGAGCGATCCATCGCCTCGAGGCCGTCGGCGCGCCGCGTTTCCTCTTCCGCGATCAGGTGCTGGAGTTTCGTCCGCCCCGAGGGAGTGATCCGGTAGCGCGACAGACGACCGCTGACCTCCCCCGATATCCATTCGTTGAGCGCAAGCAGCTCGGCGACTTCGCGCGGCACCACGGCCTTGCGCACAGGCCGGTCGGGGTCATCGGCGGCGCGGCCCAGGACAGCCGCATCCTCGACCCCCTCCGCAATCACCAGCATCGCCCCCGGATCGGCCAGCGCGCGCAGGGAACGGCGCATGTCGCGGTCCAGTTTTTCGTCATCCAGGTCCGTGGTGCGTTGGGACAAGGTCCGGCCCTCTGTCTTGAGGGAGGGATGACCGTTGCCGGCCCCGTTTCGCCATTTTGCACCAAGGGAATTGAGCGCCCGATCCGTGAGGGGATCGTCACGCTGGCCTTCGGTCCGCCGCACTTTCCGCATCACGGTCGAAGCGTGGCATCCGTCCCGCTCGGCGAGCGCCCTGAGGCTCGTCCCGCCTTCCACATGCGCCAGATAGGTTACCACGCGATCCGGCACCCAGACGGGAGACAGCGCCGGCATTTGCCGGCCGTCGCCACCGTGGAAATCCGCATCTTTGGGCATGGGACCCTCCTGTGTCGAAACGTTTCCCCCCGAAGGTGAAAACAACTTTAAGGCGAGTCGTTCGGTTTGTGCAATGCTCTGTACCAATTGCAACATTGGCTCATCCGAATGCTCTATAAACACAATGGAAACAGTTTGTTAACCAGACGCTATCAATGCGCGCGGTGCTCCGACCACCTCCGCAACACCCGCTTAGGTTGTGCAATCTGGAGGCGAATCATAGCCGATGGAGGTTGATTTGACTGCCACTCAGGAAAGTTCCAAAGCCCAAACCCCTGCCCTTTTCCGGCCGAGGCTCCTGATCGAAACGGCGCGTGTGAGGCTTGGCACCTACGACAGGGACCGCGACCTGCCCCATGTGATCGGACAGGCCGCTTTGCCGCCCCCGGGGGATGCAATGCTCCGTCTGGCGGAGGAGGAAGCGAAAGAAGATCGCGACAGGCGCGACGGCGTCACGACCTATCGGCCGGCACGCCATGTCGCGCTTCTCGTCGCCCTGATCGCCGAGGGGCGGCTGGCCGGCGTTTTCGCTCCATGACGGACGCCGGACCTGTGTCGTATCCGCGACCGCGAGTCAGGTATAAGCGTCCGGCATCTCGGCCTTGCGCCGCGCGATATAGGCGTCGAGCGCCTCCCGGATGGCAGGGTCGAGCGCCGGCGCCTCGTAGCTTTCGAGCATGGATTTGACCTTGGCATTGGCCAGCGTGACGGTGTCACGCGCGCCTTCCTCGTCCCATGTCTCGAAGGGCTTGTAGTCGAGCACCTCGGTGCGCCAGAAAGCTTCCTTGAAGTGGCGCTGGGTGTGCGCACAGCCAAGGTAATGCCCGCCCGGACCCACTTCGCGGATCGCGTCCATGGCCTGAGCTTCCTCGTCGATGGACACCCCCCGCGCCATACGGTGCAGAACGCCAAGCTGGTCGGCATCCATCACGAATTTCTCGTAGGAGGACACAAGACCGCCTTCAAGCCAGCCACAGGCGTGAAGCATGAAGTTCACCCCGGCGTTGAGCCCGGCATTGAGGCTGTTGGCGCTTTCGTAACCGGCCTGTGCGTCCGGGATCTTGGAGCCGGTGAAACCACCCGCCGACCGATAGGGAAGCCCCATCCGCCGGGCCAGCTGGCCGACACCATAAGTGATATGCGCGGCCTCCGGCGTGCCGAAAGTCGGTGCGCCCGAGTTCATGTCGATCGAGGTCACGAAGGCCCCGAAGATCACCGGCGCGCCTTTGCGCACGAGCTGGGAGTAGGCGACCCCCGCCATGACTTCCGCATAGACCTGCGTCAGCGTGCCCGCCACCGACACCGGCGCCATGGCACCGCCGACGATGAAGGGCGAAATGATCGCGGCCTGACCTGCGGCAGCGTATTCCTCGAGCGCGCCCATCATGGTCAGGTCGAAACTGAGCGGCGAGTTGATGTTGATGAGCGAGGTCATCACGGCGTTCTGGTCCACGAAATCATCGCCGAAGACGATCTTGGACATGTTGACGCTGTCGCGCGCCCATTCCCGGTCGGTGACAGCACCCATGTAGGGTTTGTCGGACAGGGTGATATGGGCGTGAAGCATGTCGAAGTGGCGCTTGTTCACCGGAACGTCCGTCGGTTCGCAGACCGTGCCGCCCGAGAGGTGCAGCCATTTCGACATGTAGCCGAGCTTCACGAAATTGCGGAAATCCTCGATCGTCGCATAGCGACGGCCACCGTCGATGTCGCGCACGAAGGGCGGGCCATAGACCGGGGCCAAGACAAGGTTGTTGCCGCCGACCTTGACCGAACGCTCGGGATTGCGGGCGTGATGGGTGTATTCCGACGGCGCGGTTTTGCACAATTCGCGGGCGAGGCCACGAGGAATGTGGACCCGTTCGCCGCGAACGTCCGCGCCCGCGTCGCGCCAACGCTGCAGTGCGGCCGGGTTTTCGGTGAAGTTCACGCCGATTTCTTCGAGAATCGTTTCCGCATTGCGTTCGATGATCTCGATCGCCTCGTCGTGGAGGATGTCGATGGTCGGCGTCATTCGCTCGAGGATCGGGACAAGCTCGATGCGTCTCGTCGTGCGTTCGGCGCGACGCGCGGCGCCGCCCCCGCTGCCACGGGCCCGGCGACGCGCGCCCATTTCGATCGTTTCGTCGGCCATGGTGTCCTCCGGTTGCCTTATCCCGTTGATAGCGGGCCGCGCACCCCGGCAGACAAGAGATTGCGACATTTGGCGTTTGAAAACGACCAATTGCACGATGGCAACATAAGCCTGCGCGGCTCAACCGACCCTTCGGGGATCGTGCATTGCAAAAAACCGCAAAATGCGGCAGAAAGCGGCAATAGCAAGCAACTCCCTGTCCCGAGATCAGCATGTCCAAATCTCTGCCCGAAGACAGAAAATCACGGCTCCGCAAGCGCCTCGAAGGTGGAGAAACGCTGGATATCGCCGGGTTGGCCGAAGAATGGGATGTGTCGGTCGATACCGTCCGACGCGATCTGAAGGCCCTGGAAAAACAGGGGCTTGCGCGCTGCATACGCGGCGGCGCGATGCCGGTGGCGCGGCCCATGGCGGGGTTCGCGGCGCGTCTTTCCGATGTCTCCCCTCAACAGGAAGCAATGGCCCGTGCGGCGCTGGGTTTGGTGGAAGACGGCATGGTCATAGCGATGGACGGCGGGACCAGCGTGCTCGCCCTCGCCCGGGCCTTGCCACCCCTGCCCGGCGCGCTCGTCGTCACGCCTGCGCCCGCCGTGGCGCTGGCCTGTCTGACGACGGGAATCGACGTCCACCTGATCGGGGGGCGCCTGTCAGGCGCGGGAGCGATCAGCGTGGGCCACCGCACCGTGGCCGACATCTCCGACGTGTCCGCCGACATCGCCTTTCTGGGGGTCTGCGCGCTCGACACGACCTTCGGGCTCGGGGCCGACGATGCCGACGAAGCCGACGTCAAGCGCGCGCTCGTTGCCGTGTCGCATCGGAGAGTGATGATCGCAGGACCGGACAAGCTGGGCCGCCGCGCTCGCCACCGGGTCGCGCCCTGCGACGCTGTTCACACCCTCGTCACGACCGCGACCGCCGACGTGACCGATCCCTTCGCCGTTGCCGGCATGGAGGTGATCCATGCGTAAGCTCTTGCCCCCCTGGACCTCCGTCGCGGCAGCCTTCGCCTTGAACGGCGTCCTGCTGGGCACATGGGCGTCGCGCGTGCCTACCTATGTGGAACGGCTGGACCTGACCGAAGGAGCGCTGGGAGTCTTGCTTCTTTTCATGGGGATCGGGGCGCTGGTGTCCTTTCCCGTCGCGGGAAGCGTCGCGGACCAACGCGGGGCGGTCCGGGTCACGCGCTGGCTGACCGTCGCCTACCTCGTGACCACGCTCTGCGTCGGACTGGCCGGCACGCCCCTCGCGCTTGGCATGGCGCTCTTCGTCTTCGGCATGAGCCACGGCGCGATGGACGTGACGATGAACTCCTGGGCGACCGAGGTCGAGCGGCACATGGGCCGCTCCGTCATGTCGTCGTTCCACGCGATGTGGAGCCTGGGCGCCGGGGTCGGCGCGGCGGGCGGGTATCTCGCGACGAGCCTTGGTGCGCCGACCTGGCCGCACTTCGGCGCGGTCGTCGTGATCGCGGCTGTCGTACTGGGACCCCTTCTCCTGCTCCCCTGGACGTCCCGCGTCCGTCCGACCGGCAGCGCCGCGCCCGCCTTCGCCCTGCCTCGGGGCGCGTTGATCCTCGTCGGCGTCATGGCGCTGGCCGCCGGTCTTGGCGAAGGGGCGGCGGTAGACTGGAGCGCGGTGTTCCTGCGGGACGTGCTGTTGGTCGGCGAGGCGCAGGCGACGCTCGCCTACACGGTCTTCTCCGTGACGATGGTCGTGATGCGGCTCAACGTTGACTGGCTCATCAACCGCTTCGGACCTATCACCATGGCGCACCTCTCGGGAGCTTTCGCGGCCAGCGGATACCTCGTCTGCGCCCTCGCCCCGTCGCTCTGGGTCGCGCTGGCGGGGTTCGTCCTCATGGGCATGGGATATGCCGCCGTCATCCCCATGGCCTTCTCGCGCGCGGCCAATGACCCCGAGGTCTCGGCGGGTCAGGCCATCGCGTCGGTGGCCACGCTGGGCTACGGCGCGCTGCTTCTGGGCCCACCCGTGATCGGGTTCGTGGCCCATGCGACTTCGCTTCGGTTGTCGTTCGGGCTGGTCGCCGTCATCGCCCTCGTCATCGTCGCCTTTTCCGGCGCCCTCCGGCCCGGCCCGCGCCAGGGCTGAAAAAACCACCTCCGAGGCCGTCCCCCGCCTCTTGGCCCCTTGTCAGCCCTGCGCCTGCAGCCTAATCACCGCTCATGACACAGACCTCCCACGACCGCCTTCTCATCATCGACTTCGGCAGCCAGGTCACGCAGCTTATCGCGCGGCGCCTGCGGGAGCTGAACGTCTATTGCGAAATCCACCCGTTCCAGAACGTGACCGAGGATTTCCTGACCGACTTCGCGCCAAAGGCGGTGATCTTCTCCGGCGGACCCGCGAGCGTGATCGACGAAGGCTCGCCGCGCCCGCCCGCGGGCGTTTTTGATCTGGGCGTGCCGATCCTCGGCATCTGCTACGGCCAGCAGGTCATGATGGAGATGCTGGGCGGCAAGGTCGAACGCGGCCACGGCACCGCCGAGTTCGGGCGCGCCTATGTGACCCCGTCCGAAACCCGGCTCGACATACTCAATGGCTGGTTCATGGATGGCTCGGGGCGCGAACAGGTCTGGATGAGCCACGGCGACCACGTGTCGCGCATCGCGCCGGGGTTCGAGGTTTATGGCACCTCGCCCAACGCGCCCTTTGCCATCACCGCCGATCTCAGCCGCAATTTCTTCGCCGTGCAGTTCCACCCGGAAGTGCACCACACCCCCAACGGCAAGACGCTTTACGAAAACTTCGTGCGGCTTGCGGGCTTTGACGGCGACTGGACCATGGGGGCCTATCGCGAAGAAGCGATCCGCGTGATCCGCGAGCAGGTCGGCGACAGCCATGTGATCTGCGGGCTGTCGGGGGGCGTGGATTCCTCCGTGACGGCGGTCCTCCTGCACGAGGCCATCGGCGACCAGCTGACCTGCGTCTTCGTCGACCATGGGCTCCTGCGCAAGAAAGAGGCCGAGGAAGTGGTCACGATGTTCCGTGATCATTACAACATGAAGCTCATACACGCGGATGAAGCCGACCTGTTCCTTGGCGAGCTCGAGGGCGTCTCGGACCCCGAGACCAAGCGCAAAACCATCGGTCGCCTCTTCATCGACGTGTTCCAGAAATATGCGAGCGAGATCGAGGGCGCCGAGTTCCTGGCGCAGGGCACGCTCTACCCGGACGTGATCGAAAGCGTGAGCTTCTCGGGCGGCCCGAGCGTGACGATCAAGTCGCACCACAACGTGGGCGGGCTACCGGAGAAGATGGGCCTCAAACTGGTCGAGCCGCTGCGCGAACTCTTCAAGGACGAGGTGCGCGCTCTGGGGCACGAGCTGGGCCTTCCGGCAAGTTTCATCGGGCGCCATCCCTTCCCCGGTCCGGGCCTCGCAATCCGTTGCCCGGGCGAGATCACTCGGGAAAAGCTCGACATCCTGCGGGAAGCGGACGCGGTCTATATCGACCAGATCCGCAAGCATGGGCTTTACGACGAGATCTGGCAGGCCTTCGTCGCGATCCTTCCGGTGCGGACCGTGGGCGTGATGGGCGACGGGCGCACCTATGATTATGCCTGCGCGCTGCGGGCCGTGACGAGCGTGGACGGCATGACGGCGGACTACTACCCGTTCAGCCACGATTTCCTGGGCGAAACCGCGACCCGGATCATCAACGAGGTCAAGGGGATCAACCGCGTCACATATGACATCACGTCGAAGCCGCCGGGCACGATCGAGTGGGAATGACACGGCCCGTTCGGCTGTGCTGATCCGGCTTGAAGGGCCGTCGTGCCCGGTCTATCCAGACGCATGGTCGATACCCTTCCCGTAGAACCCGCGAAACGCGACAATCACGCCCTCGTGGCGGCGCTCTGGATGGTCGGCGCGATCCTGAGCTTTTCGCTCATGGCGATTGCGGGGCGGACGGTTTCCGGCACCCACGACACCTTCGAAGTGATGTTCTTTCGCTCCTGCGTGGGCGTCGTGATCATCGTCGCGGTCGCCACGTTCGGCCGGCGCTGGCACGAGGTCACTTTCAACCGGATCGGTCTTCATTTCCTGCGTAACGTGTCGCATTTCACGGGACAGAACCTGTGGTTCTTCGCGGTGGGCGTGATCCCTCTCGCGCAGGTCTTTTCGCTCGAGTTCACAGCCCCGCTCTGGGCGCTGCTCCTCTCCCCGCTGATCTTGGGCGAGAGGGTGACCCCGGTCCGTGCCATGGCGGCCGGGATCGGGTTCTGCGGCATCCTTGTGCTGACCCAGCCCTTCTCGGCCACGCTATCGGCAGGCACCATAGCCGCCGCCTGTGCCGCCATCGGTTTCGCGGGATCCGCCGTGTTCACCCGGCTCCTGACCCGGACGGAGACCATGGTCGCGATCCTCTTCTACCTCACGGTCATGCAGGCGGTCTTCGGGCTGGTCCTTGCCGGGTTCGACGGCGACATCCAACTGCCGACGTCCGTGACCGGGCCGTGGCTCGTGCTGATCGGGCTTGCCGGGCTCTTCGCGCATTTCTGCCTGACCTCGGCGCTCAAGCTGGCCCCGGCGACCGTGGTGATGCCCATCGACTTCGCACGGCTGCCCCTGATCGCGGTCCTCGGCTTCTACTTCTACGGCGAAACGGTCGGTGTAGCGCTCATTGCCGGGGCAGCCCTGATCCTGCTTGCGAACTGGATCAACCTGCGCGCCAGCGCCCGGGAGGCACGCGGCGCCTAGGCAACTTGCCGGTCCCGCCGGGAGCGGTTAGGACGGGCGCGGGTTCAACGGGGTAAGCGATGATCTACAAGACCGCGAAAGACTGGCTCGGGGCGGAGAACAAGCGTGTGCTGTTCTTCGGGATGTCGGGCCTTGGAAAGACCCATGTGTCAAACCTTCTGCGGCGGTCGGGCGACTGGTTCCACTACTCGGTCGATTACCGGATCGGGACGCGCTACATGGGCGAATACATCGCCGACAATTTCAAGCGCGAAGCCATGAAGAACCCGTTCCTACGGGAACTCTTGCTGACCGACAGCGTCTATATCGCGTCCAATATCACCTTCGACAACCTCAAGCCCGTCTCGACCTATCTGGGCAAGCCCGGCGATCCGGCCAAGGGCGGGTTGCCTTACGCCGAATACAAGCGGCGGCTCGAACAGTTCAAACGCGCCGAAATCGCGGCGCTCATGGACACCGGGCATTTCATCGACCGGGCACAGGCGCTTTACGGCTATCCGCATTTCGTCTGCGATACCGGCGGGTCGATCTGCGAATGGGTGGAGCCCGAGGATGCGAACGACCCGGTGCTGACCGAGCTTGCGTCGAGAACGCTCATGGTCTGGATCAAGGGCGACGCCGCCCATACCGAGGAACTCGTGCGCCGCTTCGACCGTGCGCCCAAGCCCATGTGCTACATGGAGAGCTTCCTCGAGGACAGCTGGGGCGCCTATCTGGACGAAAAGCGCGTCGCGGAGGAGGCGGTCGACCCGGACGACTTCATCCGCTGGACCTATGCCGCAGCGCTCGCCCATCGCCAGCCGCGCTACGCAGCCATGGCCGAACACTGGGGCATCACCGTCTCCGCCGATGACGTGGCCCGTATCCGCACGCTCGAGGACTTCAACGTCATGATCTGCGCGGCCCTTGAGGCGCGCTGAGGAACACCCTATCTCCAAAAGCCCCGTCCGGGGCCCCATCCGGAGCCGACCATGCCCATCAAGATCCCAGCCGACCTGCCCGCGACCGACGTCCTGCGTGACGAGGGCGTGATGGTCATGCCGGAAAACCAGGCGGCGCGGCAGGACATCCGTGCGCTGAAGATCGGCCTGCTGAACCTCATGCCGAAGAAGATCCAGACCGAGACGCAATTCGCGCGGCTGATCGGTGCAGGACCGCTCCAGATCGAACTGACGCTCATCAAGATGACCGAGCACTTCTCGAAGAACACGCCCGAGGAGCACATGGGAACCTTCTACCGGACCTTCCAGGAGGTGCGGGACCAGAAGTTCGACGGGCTCATCATCACCGGCGCGCCCATCGAGCATCTCGACTTCGAGGCCGTCACCTATTGGGACGAAATGAAGGAGGTTCTGGACTGGACCCAGACCAACGTCCATTCGACCTTCGGCGTCTGTTGGGGCGGCATGGCGATGATCTATCACTTCCATCGGGTGCCGAAACATATCCTGCCGGTTAAGAGCTTCGGGCTTTTCCCGCAGGAGAACCTGAAACCTTCCTCGCCCTATCTGCGTGGCTTCTCGGACGTTTGCATGATCCCGGTCAGCCGGTGGACAGAAATGAAACAGGACGACATCGACGCGGCCGATGGCCTGACAACCCTACTGGGATCGCCGGAAACAGGCCCCTGCCTTGTCGAGGACCCGGCCCACCGTGCGCTCTATATCTTCAACCACTTCGAATACGACTCGGACACGTTGAAGCAGGAGTACGACCGCGATGTCGCTGCCGGCACCCCGATCGAAGTGCCGGTGAACTACTATCCGTCCAATGATCCATCGCAGCCGCCGAAGAACCGCTGGCGCAGCCACGCCCATCTGCTCTACGGCAACTGGATCAACGAAATCTACCAGACGACGCCCTACGATCTCGATGAAATTGGTCGTTAGTCTCGCCCTGATCCTCGCGCTTTTCGCGGTCTGGACCATGATCCGGGTCGAGAACCATCGCCTTGCCGCCTACCGCACACATCCACCGGAGGGGCGGTTCGTCCAAGTGGACGGGCATCCGGTGCATGTGGTGCAGATAGGCGAAGGTCCCGACCTTGTCCTGATCCACGGGGCCTCGGGCTCGACACGCGACTGGACCTTCGACATCGCGCCGGTGCTGGCCGACCGTTATCGCGTCACCATCTTCGACCGACCCGGGCTTGGATACACGCCCCCGCTCGCTTCATCGGGGGTCACGCTCGATGACCAGACCGACCTGTTGGTGGCGGCATCACGCGCCGTCGGGGTGGAGAGCCCGGTCGTCGCGGGTCAGAGCTTCGGCGGCGCGGTCCTCATGAACTGGGCCGTGCGCCACTCCGATTACATGGCGGCCGCCGTCGATATCTCGGGCGCCACCCACACCTGGGACACAGGGCGCGCGCTCCTTTACCGGATCCTCGCGCAGCCTGTCGTGGGACCGGTTCTGGCCCATCTCATCGCCGCATGGCTCCCGGAGGATTACCTCGAGGCCCAGATCGAGAGTGTCTTCGCGCCCAATGACCCGGTGCCGGGATATGCCGACCATATCGGCGCGGGTATCATCCTCCTTCCGGAACAATTCGTCGCGAACGCACAGCAACGACATGCGTTGCTCGACCAGCTACCAGCACAGATGGCCCTTTATCCGCAGGTCGACGTGCCGCTCGAGATCATTCACGGCGACGCCGATACCACGGTGGGTCTGTCCATCCATTCGATCCCGCTCTCGCAAGAGGTGCCGGGCGCGAACCTTACCGTGCTGCCCGGCGTCGGGCATATGCCGCAGCATGTCGCCATGGACGAGGTCATCGCCGCCATCGACCGCGCGGCGTTGCGCGCCGGTGCAAAGTAGCCATACTGGCAGGAGCACGGCAGGAACGATCCATGGCAGACGGCAAAGCGACGACCACCGACCTTCCCTTCGACGGCGCGATAAGCCGCTATTTCGCCGAAGAGGCACCCGAAGAGGTGCGCGAGGCGATCCGCGAGGGCGAGAAGAAAGAGATCATCGACCCAGGTTATCCCTACGACAGCTGGCTGGACAAGGACGACTACGAAGTCAGCTTCGAGGCCTTGCAACGGCAACTCGTCCGGCTTCAGGCCGATGTGCAGGCTACGGGCAAGCGCATCGTCGTCGTGTTCGAGGGGCGCGACGCCGCCGGCAAGGGTGGCTCGATCAAGCGGATGCGCGAAAACCTCAATCCCCGAGTGGCACGCGTCGTGGCACTGCCGAAGCCCTCGGACCGGGAGGCCGGGGAATGGTATTTCCAGCGCTACGTGGACGAGCTTCCGACCAAGGGTGAAATGGTGCTATTCGACCGCTCCTGGTACAACCGCGGCGTGGTCGAAAAGGTCTTCGGCTTCTGCACCGATGACCAGCGCGCGGCCTTCTTCCGGCAACTGCCAGACTTCGAACGCATGCTCGTGGACGACGGCATACACCTCGTGAAGATCTGGCTCAACGTGGGACGCGCCGAGCAATTGCGCCGCTTCCTGTCGCGCGAGCAGGACCCGCTCAAGCAGTGGAAGCTCTCGTCGATTGACGTGAAGGGCCTCTCCCTGTGGGACGCATACACCGATGCCATCGCCGAAACGCTCGACAAATCCCATTTCTCCTATGCGCCCTGGACCGTGATCCAGTCCGACGACAAACGGCGTGCCCGGATCGCCTCGATCCGCGCGGTCTTGTGCGGGCTCGACTACGCCGGCAAGATCCCGGAAATCGCCTGTTCACCTGACAGCGCCATCGCAGGCGGTCCCGGCCTGTGGGACGAACGCCCCAAATGACCACGAAGAAGCGCGGCTATCATCACGGCAACCTGCGTCAGGCGCTGGTCGAAGCCGCGCTGGACCTGATCGAAGAAAAGGGTCCGACCGGCTTCACCCTTTCGGAGGCCGCGAAACAGGCCGGGGTCACCCCGGCCGCCGTCTACCGCCATTTCGCGGGGCGCGAGGACCTCATCGCCGAAGCCGCCCGCCAGGGCTACGAGATCTTCGCCGACCTCATGGAACATGCCTTCGAGAAGGGTCAGCCGTCTCCGCTCGCCTCGTTCGAGGCGACGGGACGCGCCTACCTCGCTTTCGCGCGGAAGTTTCCGGGGCATTACATTTCGATGTTCGAAAGCGGCGTCTCGGTGAACCGGAACCCCGACCTCGCCCATGTCGCGAACCGCGCCTTCGGCACATTGGAACGGGCCGCCTCGGCCCTGATGGCAGAATTGCCCGACGACAAACGCCCGCCTGCGCGGATGGTTTCGGCCCATATCTGGGCCATGTCGCATGGAGTGGTCGAGCTTTTCGCGCGTGGCTCGCCGGGGACCAAATCACCCTTCCCGCCCGAGGATCTGCTCGAAACCGGGATCGGCGTCTATCTGCGTGGTCTTGGCCTGATCAAGCCCGACGCCTAAGGCGAACGGCGTTCCTTCACTGCTTCACAAATACCTTGGGAGGGTCTGGGAGGGCAAAGCCCTCCCAGCGGGTCGGCTTTCGCGCCAGCGGAAGTCGAAATCAGGTCAGCCGAAGAGCCTGTGACACAGCTCGAGGCCATCGACCAGCCGGTCGACTTCCTCCTGTGTGTTATACATCCCGAAGCTGGCGCGCGCCGTCGCCGGCAGGTCGAGCCAGTCCATGAGCGGTTGGGCGCAGTGATGGCCCGCGCGGATCGCGATGCCCTTCTTGTCGAGCACCGTCGACAGGTCATGCGCATGGGCGCCGCCGTCGATGGTCAGGGAAAAGATCGCGGCCTTGTCGGGGGCCGTGCCTTGCAGGTGAAGCCAGTTGAGCCCCGACAGACGTTCGGTCGCATAGGCCGCGAGCCCTTGTTCATGCGCGGCGATGTTCGCCATACCGATGTCCATGAGATATTCCAGCGCCACCCCGAGACCGATGGTCTGCACGATGCCGGGCGTGCCTGCCTCGAACTTCATCGGCGGGTCGGCATAGGTCACGGTCTCCCGGGTCACCTCGCGTATCATGTCGCCCCCGCCAAGGAAGGGGATCATTTCGGCAAGCCGCTCGGACTTGACGAAGATCGCGCCCGATCCCGAAGGACCGTAGAGCTTGTGCCCGGTGATCACGTAGAAATCGCAGCCGATGTCCTGCACGTCGACCGGCATATGAACCGCGCCCTGCGAACCATCGACCAGCACCGGCACGTCGCCCGATCCCGAGCAGATCGCCTTCACGTCGACCACGGTGCCCAGCACGTTCGAGACCTGCGTCACGGCGATGAGCTTCGTGCGCTCGGTCACGGCCGCAAGCACCTTCTCCGCCGGGATCGACCCGTCGGCGTCGGGTTCGACCCAGACGAGCTTGACCCCTTGGCGTTCCCGCAGGAAATGCCAGGGCACGATGTTCGCGTGATGCTCGGCCACCGTAAGGACGATTTCGTCGCCTTCGCCCATACGTGGCGCGGCCCAGGCATAGGAGACCATGTTGATCCCCTGCGTGGTGCCGGTGTTCATCACGATTTCGTCTTCGCTCGCCGCATTCAGGAACCGCGCGACGACGCCGCGCGTCGCCTCGTATCGCTCGGTCGAGAGGTTGGACAGGTAATGCAGCCCCCGATGGACGTTCGCATATTCCTCGGCATAGCCGCGCGTGATCGCGTCGATCACCACCTGCGGCTTCTGGGCCGAGGCCCCGTTGTCGAGGTAGGTGAGCGGCTGTCCGTTGACTTCCCGCGCGAGGATCGGGAAGTCGCTGCGAATTTTCGCGACGTCATACATTGGAGAGTTCCGTCAAATCGGCCCCGGCCATAACGCCGAGGAGTGTCAGGATGATCGACAGCACCAGCGCCGCGACCAGTCCCGTCATGATGATGCCGAGAAAGACCTTGCCCGCAGAGGCGAAGCCATGGGCCTCGGCAATGAAGTGCGACATGATCCAGACCCCGGCGAAACTGCCCCCGATCCACAGGAGCACCGCAAGCCCGGGGGCGACGAGGGTGAAAAGCAGAACGCCGGTCTGCACGATGAGCAGGACGAAGTTCACCCAGATCACGGTGATCAGCCCGTCTTCGAACCGTCCCTGCCCGCCGGCCGCGCGGCTGACCCAGTAGATGAAGAACGTGGTCAGGACCGCGATCGAGGCCTCCGCGATGGCGACCATCATCGGATTTGCGATGATTGTGCCCTGCAGCTCGGGCGCAACCGGGAAGATCATCCCCGATATGACGCCGAGCATTGCGCCCAGAACAAGAATGAGCGCCAGAAGCGCCCAGAGCGTGTTGCGCGGATAGCCTTCATCAAAAAGATCGCGCGCCACCTTGCGCGGCTCCGGGACCGACTGGAGCACCATGCCGATCAGATACCCCGGCTCGTACCTCACGCGGCGAGCTCCCTTGGGCTTTGCGCCGTGACGAGGTTCACCGCCCAATGGATCACGAAGGCTCCGAGCGCGATGGCCCCGACGATGTTGGCCTCGGCGCTCTCGCCCAGGAACCCGAGCACGAGACCGTTCAGCATCCAAAGCGGCGCCGCGACGAGTAGCGCCCAGAAGAGCGCCAGCCGGGAGGCGAGCGGCGATCCCTGCCCGCCCATGGCCCGCGCGATCAGATGGCTGATCCACGAAATGGCATAGGCCGCCAGCGGCATGATGAAGAGCCAGGCGAAAAGCGCCCCGCCGAGCAGAGGGTTGAGGTCTTCGCCGGTGGCGATGGCCTGCCGCTGGAGCACCGGCGCCTGCGACACGAAAACCAGGAGACAGGCGGTCATAAGAATGACGAGCGCCTGCGCCTCGGTGCCCGTGGCGGCGAGCCGTCGCGCGAAGACGCGGCGCGGCGCGCGGTAGGCGCCGATGATGTCACGCGCGGCCGACATCAAGCACCGCGCCGCCGCATCAGCCAGCCTTCCAGCCGTCCGGTCATCTCGGCGGCAAGACCTTCGTCCTCGATCTCCTCGATCGCCTCTGCCACGAAGGCGAGGACCAGAAGGTCCATCGCGGTGTCGCGGTCGATCCCCCGCGCGCGCAGGTAAAACAGCATGTCCTCGTCGATCGCGCCGGAGGTCGAGCCATGCGAACACGCCACGTCGTCGGCATAGATTTCGAGCTCGGGTTTCACCAGGAAGTTGGCGGTATCGTCCAGAAGAAGCGACTGCGACTTCTGGTAACCGTCGGTCTTCTGGGCCCCACGCTTGACGAGGATCTTGCCTTGGAACGTGCCCACGGCCCCCTTGCGCAGCACCTTCTTGAAGACCTGACGGCTCTCGCAGCGCTCGGCGTCATGGGTGATGAAGACGGTGTCGTCGTGGTGGAAGTCACCATGTCCCAGCGCCGCCCCTGCCACATGGGCGGAAGCGTCGTCGCCGGTCATCTCGATCACGCATTCGTTGCGTGTGAGCTTGCCATTGGCGGTGAGCGTGAAGGACTTGAACAGGCTTTCGGTGCCCAGGCGGGCGAACATGGCCGTGAAGGCCTGACGTTCGTGATCCCGGCCCTGTGCCCGGATGTGGTGGAACCGGGCACCGTCTCCGACCTCGACCTCGAGCACCTTGTTGAACCGCGCGGCGGCGGGGCCGTTCTCAAGCAACGTCATTTCGGCCCCGGGTTCCAGCTTCACCACGTTGTGGAGGTAAGCGTCCGAGGTTTCGGTCTCGTGCCGATAGGTCAGATGGATGGGTTTGGTCGCCTTGCCTGTCACCCGCACCACCACCCCATCAGTGGCAAAGGCGGTGTTGAGCGCCGCATGGGGCCGTTCGACGGGGGTCTGGCCCCGGGCCTCGAGCACGCCATACAGGTCCTTGACCCAATGGATGTCCTTGCGCGCCGCGTCCAACAGACGCTCGATCACGACGCCCTCGCCGGTCAGGTCGCTCGAGTCTTCGGCCGAGAAGACGCCGTCGACAAAGACGATGCGCAGGCTGTCAAAGGCGCCGAACAACGGCGGCTCATCCGCATGGAAGATTGCCGCGCGTTCTGCTTCTGGGGCGTTGAGCCCATGTGGGCGTGTGAAGCGCCAGTATTCGTCACGCGGGGCCGGAAGCCCCATCCCGTTCAGACGCGCGAGCGCGGATTTGCGCGCCTCGGTCGCCCAGACGCCGCCTTCCGGCATCGTCAGCGCGGCGAGCCTTTGAGACAGAACCTCCTGCTTCTTCGCGAGCGCCGTCTGCTTGGCCGTTCCTTTTGCGACACCCGCCATCACGCCGTCTCCGCGAGAAGATCGGCGTAACCGTTCCGTTCCACTTCGAGGGCGAGGTCCGGGCCACCCGACTTGATGATCCGGCCATTGGCCATGATGTGCACGACGTCCGGTTGGATATGATCAAGGAGACGCTGGTAGTGCGTGATGACGAGGAAAGCCCGGTTTTCATCGCGCAACGCGTTCACACCGTCCGACACCAGTTTCATTGCGTCGACGTCGAGCCCGGAGTCGGTCTCGTCGAGGATGCACATTTTCGGCTCCAGCATCGCCATCTGAAGAATCTCGTTGCGCTTCTTTTCACCACCCGAGAACCCCACGTTCACAGGACGTTTCAGCATTTCGGCGTCGATCTTGAGCTCTTTGGCCTTGGCACGGATGAACTTGAGGAAATCGGCAGCCGACATCTCCTCCTGCCCGCGCGCCTTGCGTTGGGCGTTCACAGCAGTGCGCAGGAAGGTCATGTTACCGACGCCGGGGATCTCCACCGGGTATTGGAAAGCGAGGAACAGACCGGCAGCAGCGCGCTCCTCGGCTTCGAGCGACAACAGGTCCTGCCCGTCGAGCGTCGCCGTCCCCTCGGTGACTTCATAACCATTGCGGCCCGATAGCACATAGGACAGCGTCGACTTGCCCGACCCGTTCGGCCCCATGATCGCATGGACCTTGCCGGCGGGCACTTCGAGATCAACGCCCTTGAGGATCTGCTTGTCCTCTTCCTCAAGTTTCACGTGCAGGTTTTTGATTTTCAGCATCTTTTTCTCCTTGCGCACTCAGGCCTCAGCCTTGAGCGCGTCGGGCAGTTTCTTGAAATAGCGGTGCGGGACGCCGTCGGGAATGGCCCCCCGCGTGACAAGTTCATCGAGACAGGCGATGACCAGGTCGAAGCTCTGGAACATCGTGTCGGCGGCGAGCGCCAGATGTTTGAGTTGCAAATCGCTTAGCTCGCCCAAGGCATTGGCGGAACGCACATAAACGGCGTCTCCGTCGATGAGCTGGCTCTGGTGGGCCTTGTGGGCAAAGCTCTTGCGCTGCGAGTTGCGGACCATGGCGTGATGGGTCGTGGTGATCTTGTGGAGCACAAAGCCCATGTCCACGAGCAGCGCATCCACGTCGCGCCATTGCGGTGCGCCTTCGTAGACCGGGTGGAAGGCGACTTCGGTGATGATCGCGACCGCCTCGGAGAGGAGCTTCTTCCCCGATCTGATCGCGCCCAATTCGCCACCTTGAATGTCGATCTTGAGCACGTCGAGGTGGTCGAGCCCCTCCACGTCGTCCAGCGCGGTGAGCGTCAGCGGGATCTTCTCGAGTTCCGGCCGGTTGATCCAGTGGAACTTGGCCATGAAGACCGCGGCCTTTTCCGAAATCGGAAACAGCGAGGAAATCGACCCTATCGGGTGATTGTAGAAGGTCGCCGGCCCCGGCTCGCCCACGGCCACGTTGTAGAAAGTCGAGTTCGGCGACTTCTCGGCATGGAGCACGGCAAAGGCGGCCTCGTTCGGCTCGAAACCCACGACCTCGCAGCCGTTCTTGGCGCGCAATTCGTCATAGGGCGGCGGCGTGGAAATCTTCCGCGCCCCAACGTCGGCAATGACCAGACGCCGCGCAGGGTCGAGAACACGCAGGAGAAACTCCGTGCGCGCCGCATCCGGCCCGAGCTTTGCCGCGTCCTTGGCCATCTGCCCTAGCCCACCGAACCTTCGAGCGAAATCGCGACGAGCTGTTGGGCCTCCATCGCGAATTCCATGGGGAGCGCCTGAAGCACCTCCTTGGCGAAGCCGTTCACGATGAGCGCGACGGCTTCCTCCTCGTCCATGCCGCGCTGGCGGCAGTAGAACATCTGGTCGTCATCGACCTTGGAGGTCGTCGCCTCGTGTTCGACCCGCGAGGACGGGTTCTTGACCTCGATGTAAGGCACCGTGTGCGCCCCGCACTTGTCCCCGATGAGCAGGCTGTCGCACTGGGTGTAGTTGCGGGAATTGGTCGCCTTCGGGTGCATCGAGACGAGGCCCCGATAGGTGTTGTTCGACTTGCCCGCAGAAATGCCCTTGGACACGATCCGGGACTTTGTGTTCTTGCCCAGATGCACCATCTTGGTGCCGGTATCGGCCTGCTGCTTGTTGTTGGTGATGGCGATCGAGTAGAACTCACCTTGGCTATCGTCACCGCGCAGGATGCAGGAGGGGTATTTCCACGTGACGGCCGAGCCGGTTTCCACCTGCGTCCACATCACCTTGGCCCGGTCGCCCCGGCAATCGGCGCGCTTGGTCACGAAGTTGTAGATACCGCCCTTGCCTTGCTCGTCTCCGGGATACCAGTTCTGAACGGTGGAATATTTCACCTCGGCATCCTCGAGGATGACGATCTCGACCACGGCGGCGTGAAGCTGCGCGGTGTCGCGCTGGGGCGCGGTGCAGCCCTCAAGGTAACTCACATAGCTTTCGCGGTCCGCGATGATCAGAGTGCGCTCGAACTGGCCGGTGTTCTCGGCGTTGATCCGGAAATAGGTCGACAGCTCCATCGGGCAACGGGTGCCCGGCGGGATGTAGACGAAGGAGCCATCCGAGAAGACCGCCGAATTGAGCGTGGCATAGAAGTTGTCGGTGGGCGGCACGACGCTGCCCAGATACTTCTTCACAAGTTCGGGATGCTCGCGGATCGCCTCGGAAATCGAGCAGAAGATGACCCCGGCCTTCTCGAGCTCTTTCTTGAAGGTCGTGCCCACCGAAACAGAATCGAAGACCGCGTCCACCGCGACCTTACGTTCGGAATTCGCGCCGTCGGCGGGAACCTCCTCGGCCCCCTCGACGCCCGCGAGGATCATCTGTTCCTTCAGCGGAATGCCGAGCTTTTCATAGGTCGCCAGCAGTTTGGGGTCGACCTCGTCCAGCGACTTGGGCTTTTCCGTCATGCTTTTCGGGCGGGCGTAATAATACTGGTTCTGGAAGTCGATCTCGGGGTAGTCGACCATCGCCCAGTCGGGTTCTTCCATCAGCAACCAACGCCGGTAAGCCGACAGCCGCCAGTCGGTCATCCACTCCGGCTCTTCGTTCTTCTGGCTGATCAGGCGAACGATATCCTCGGTCAGCCCCTTCGGGGCATATTCCATTTCGATATCGGTTTCCCAACCGTATTTGTACTTGTCGCCCAACGACTTGACGGCATCGACAGTGTCCTGTTCGACACCCTCCTTGACGACTACGTCGTGATCACTGGTCTTGACGACAACGTCATGATCCTGGGCCATGTGTGCCTTCCTGTTTCGCCGCCGCCGATCACATGGACCGGGCGCGGAATTTCTCGTGTTCACGAAGCCATGCTTCGCAGAAGCGTTCGACCTCGTCCTTCGTGGTGGTGGGACCCAAGGACACCCGCAGCGCATTCGCCGCGAGCCCCTCGTCATAACCCATCGCCTGCAAGACCCGGCTTGCACGGACCTTGCCCGATGAACAAGCGGAGCCCGCGGAGACCGCGAACCCGGCCAGATCCATCACCATCACCTGTGTCTCCCCTTTCCAGCCCGGCGTTATGAAGCAGGACGTATTGGGGAGCCTGTTCGCGTCTTTCCCGACAAAAATAGTTTCTTTTGCGGATTCGGAAAGGGCTTTTTCTAGAAAAGTTCTAAATTCGCGGATCTTGTCCCATAGACCAACGTCCAGGTCGCGCATCGCCGCCTCGGCAGCCGCGCCGAATCCCGCGATCCCCATCACGTTTTCGGTGCCTGAACGCCGCCCCATTTCCTGCCCGCCGCCGACGGCGAGCGCCTCGATATCAAGGCCCTGACGCACGATGAGCGCACCGACGCCCTTCGGCCCGCCGATCTTGTGGGCCGAGAGCACGGCAAGGTCCGCGCCGCTCCAGGAAAAGGCGAAGGGCACGCGCCCGACCGCCTGCGTCACGTCGAGGAGGAGCAGATCCGCCTCGCCCCCCTCGATCCGCCACGTGCCGTCGACCTTGTCCGGCATGCCAGCGAGAACACCGGTCTCGCTGTTGCCAAGTCCAAGCGCGAAGGCCTGCGGACGGTCGCCCGAGGGCTGCGGCGAAGCGTCCGAGGTCGCATGGGCCCAGAGCGCATCATGGGCGGTGGCATCCACCCGGACGTCCATCGCAGGGCGCAGGTGCGCGAGGACAGAGGCCCCCTCGGTCGCGCCGGAGGTGAAGACAACCTCGCGGGGCTGACATCCGACCAGCGCGGCCACCTGCCGACGTGCGGTTTCAATGATCCCCTTGGCCGCGCGCCCCTCGGCGTGGACGGAGGACGGATTGCCGAACTGGTCCATGGCCGCGACCATGGCGTCGCGCGCTTCGGGCCGGAGCGGCATCGTCGCGTTGAAATCGAGATAGGTCCGCGCCAAACGCTTCCCCTTTCACTTTCCGGGGATACGCCCGCCCGGACCAGAAGGATTACTCGTCCACCACCTCGAAGAGGTGCGGCACGGCGGGACAGGGCGCGAGTTCGTTCTTCACGACGTCCGAAAGCCGGGTCTGATGCAGGAAGACATAGACATGGGCCGACAGCCCCTCCCACAGGCGGTTGGTCATCGACTGTGCCCTCGTGCCGCTGACCCCGCCGGAGGCGCCGGCGCCCATATGCATCGCGCTCACAGTTTCATCCACGGCGGCGAGGATATCGGCCACCCGGATTTCGCTCGCCGGTCGTGACAGCATGTAGCCGCCGCCCGGCCCCCGCACGCTCTGGACAAGCTCGGCCCGGCGCAGCTTGACGAAGAGCTGTTCGAGATAGGGCAACGATATCTTTTGCCGTTCGGAAAGCTCCGTGAGCGAGAGCCGCGCGCCCTCCGGTTGGAGGGCGAGGTCGCTCAGGGCCACCATCGCGTAACGTCCCTTGGTCGACAGCTTCATATATCCCCCCGAAACATTGACGAAACCGCATCGCGGCTTTAGGTGACGTGGAACCCGTTCACCATGACGACATTGGATGTCGCACCGTGGACGGACCGCTTTTATTCAGCCCGGGCTTCGCCGTCAAGAAAACCGGGTTCCGAGGGAGAGACCGAGACAATATGCCCGAGGTGATTTTTCCCGGCCCCGAAGGCCGGCTCGAAGGCCGCTACCACCCGCAGAAGGACCGTGACGCTCCCATAGCCATCGTGCTCCACCCGCATCCGCAGTTCGGCGGCACGATGAACAACAAGGTCGTCTACAATCTGCATTACGCCTTCTACAAGATGGGCTTCACCGTGCTCCGGTTCAACTTCCGGGGCGTCGGCCGGTCGCAGGGCGAATACGACCAGGGGATCGGCGAGCTGTCCGATGCCGCCTCCGCGCTCGATTACCTCCAGTCGATGAACCAGAACGCCAAACATTGCTGGGTCGCGGGTTTCAGCTTCGGTGCCTGGATCGGGATGCAGCTTCTCATGCGCCGGCCCGAGATCACCGGTTTCATCTCGGTCTCGCCGCCTGCGAACATGTATGACTTCTCGTTCCTCGCCCCCTGCCCGTCCTCGGGTCTTATCATCAACGGCACCGCCGACCGTGTCGCGCCGCCGGCCGATACCCATTCGCTCGTCGACAAGCTTCATGAACAGAAGGGCATTACCATCACCCATACCGAGGTGGACGGTGCCGGGCACTTCTATGAAGGTGCGCATATGGACACGATGATCGGCGCCGTGGACGAATATGTGCGCCGCCGTCTGACCGAGAATACGCGCTAAGGGAGCCGCCCGATGCAGCTTATCGACGACGTCGCCGACCGGGTCGCGATCGAGGTTCTGAAACTGGTGGACGAGACCGGGAACGTCGATCTGATCGACGAGGTTAAGAAAGTCATCGGCACCTCGTCGCAGACGCTGGAAGAGGCCTATATGACCGCCGTCCGTGTACGTCGCGCCGAGATGCGCGCGCTCGAACTCATCGCGCAGCTGCGCAAGGCCAACGGCGTCTGACCCCGGCCCCTGCCGCGTGGCAAGGACCGGCACCTGCGGGTCCTTGCACTACAGCCGGTAGATGCCCCCGAACTTCTCTTCGAGATACTCAAGAAGCGGCACCTCGGACGGCGCCTCGCCGCCACAGGCCCGCGTGATCACCTCGCGCGGCTCGTAAAGACCGCCGTGACGCTGAAGGTTCTCGGCAAGCCATCGCGTGACCTTGCCGGGTTCGCCCGCTGCAAGGTGATCGTCGACCTCCGGCACCTCGGCCCGAAGCGCCTTCATCAGGCAGCCGGCATAGACGTTGCCCAGCGAATAGGTCGGGAAATACCCGAAGAGCCCCACCGACCAGTGGACGTCCTGCAGACAACCGTGCGACGGCTGGTCCACCGCGACGCCGAAATCCTTCTCGAACCGCGTGTTCCAGGCCTCCTCGAGGTCGGCGACGGCCAGGCGACCGGCGATCATGTCGCGCTCCAGATCGAAGCGCAGGAGGACGTGGAGATTATACTGGACCTCGTCGCTCTCGGTCCGGATGAACCCCGGCGTGACCCGGTTGACGGCCCCGTAGAACGCCTCGGCGTCGGGCGTGGAGAGCGGACCAAAGGTCTCGCCCATCCGCGCGAAGAGCCAGCCGGTAAAGGCCCGCGAACGGCCAAGCTGGTTCTCGAAGATGCGGCTTTGACTCTCGTGCACCCCCATTGACACCCCCGCACCCAGCGGCGTGAGAAGATGCTCACGGTCAATGTTCTGCTCGTAGCAGGCATGGCCGACCTCATGCACCGTCGAATAGATCGAGCCGAAGGGGTCCGCTGCATTGGTCCGCGTCGTGATCCGGACGTCGAGCCCGGAGCCAGACGAAAACGGATGCACCGCTTTGTCGATGCGGCCATGGGCCATGTCATAACCGAAGGCCTTGGCGATCTCGCGCGTGAGCTTCATCTGGGCGTTTTCGCTGAAGGTGCCCACGAGGGGCGCGGGCTGATGTGCCGCGCCCATGATCCGGTCCCGCAGAGATACGAGGCGCGGACGAAGCGCGTCGAACATCGCTTCGAGCTGCGCTGAGGTCGCTCCCGGCTCGTAGTCGTCCAGTAGCGCGTCATAGGGGTCGCCCCCGTCCGCCAGCGCCTGCGCCTCGGCCTGTTTCAACGCGACGACCGTCTCGAGTATCGGCCTGAACATGGTGAAATCGTTATTGGCCCGCGCGTCCGCCCAGATGCCCTGCGCCGAGGAGGTCACCCGCGCGATCTCGCCCGCGAGCTTGATCGGAACGCGTTTGGTCCGGATGTAGCGGCGGCGGATCTGCCGCAGGTTGGCCTGCCCGATCGCGTCCAGCGCGGTCGTGTCGATGTCGTCGAGCCAGTCGCCCACGCGCGGGTCGGTGCGGCGCTCGTGAAGGACATGCTCCAGAGCTTCCGTTTCCTCCGCCCGCTGCGGACCAGCCCCGCGCGGCATGACGGTCTCTTGATCCCAGCCGAGCCGCCCGGCCACCTGACCAAGGGCCTGGGTCTGGCGCTCGAACGCCATGAGGTCATCGTATGCGGTCATGGTCTTAGCCCCGGACGGAAGTTGCAGTGGGATAGCCTGCGCGGAACCGCGCGACGATGATGAGCGCCCATGTCAGGATGGCACCGGCCTGATGGGTGATCGCGATATGAAGTGGTGCTGCGTTGAGCACGGTCACGATTCCCAGCACCATCTGAACCACGATCATCGCCGCCGCGAGAGTGAAGGCGAGCCGCGTCGAAGGGGAAGCGGCCATGCGACCCCGGAAGAAGACGCCGATGGCGAAGAGGAACAGGAGATAGCCGGCGATCCGGTGCAAGAACTGCACGAGTCCGGGGTTCTCGAAGAAGTTGCGCCAGACCGGCATGATCGAGAAGGCGTCCGGCGGAAAGACCTGCCCCGCCATATAAGGCCAGTCTACGAAGTTCCGCCCCGCATCGATGCCGGCCACCAGCGCGCCCAGCAAGATCTGGAGGAACGCGAGGTGCATGAGCCCCGTGCCCATGCCGAAGAGGCTTCGCTCACGGAGACGACGCGCCTGAATGTTCTGCGCCTCGGTTCGGCCGAGAAGCAGGATGTACCACAGGATCAGCCCCAGAATGGCGAAGGCGAGGCCCAGATGCGTGGCCAGTCGATAGGAGGCCACACTGGTCATTTCCCCTTGCAGCCCCGAGTGCACCATCCACCAGCCCACGGCCCCCTGCACGCCGATCAGGGCGCCCACGGTCAGGGTCCGGCTGGTCCAGCCCTTAGGCATCCGACGGGTCGCGAGAAGGCCAAGGAAACCGGCGAACCAGACGAGGCCGATGAAGCGGCCAAGCTGCCGGTGTCCCCATTCCCACCAGTAGATCGCCTTGAAAGACGCGAGGTCCATGCCCGCGTTCATGTTCCGGTATTGCGGGCTTTCGCGATATTTGTCGAATTCCGACGCCCAGTCCTCGGCGTTCATCGGGGGAAGCGAGCCGCCCACGAGGTTCCATTCGGTGATCGAAAGGCCGGAGTCCGTGAGCCGCGTCAGGCCACCGACGACGATCATCACCGTAATCAGCGCGAAGAGCGCAATGAGCCAGCCGCGCAGAAAGCGCCGCGCGCCACTCCGCGTTCCGGCGTCGATCATACCCGTTTCGCGCGGGGTCCGCGCGGCGGCATCGTGGTCCACCTCTTCGAAAATGCTGCGCTTTTGGGACATGGCTCACCCCCGAATTTTCTGGTTTTGCGGAACATGGGGGATGGCCCCGGAAAAGTGAAGGATAAACCCGCTTTTCCGCCCCTTTCTGCGCCCTTCCGATTGCACCCCACGGCTTGGGTTTGGTATAGAGTGCCCAGACAAGATGTGGCGTGACGCCACCCGTGATCAGAACCTATAACAACGCACGGCGGACACCTTGAGCGATACTCCGGATACCCCTGAAAACGGGGGCGATATGCCTCCCGAACGGCCGACCTTCGCTGGCCCCTCGATCACCATCGAAGAGGAAATGCGCACCTCTTATCTCGATTACGCGATGAGCGTGATCGTGAGCCGGGCTATTCCGGACCTGCGTGACGGGCTGAAGCCCGTGCACCGCCGGATCCTGTTCGCGATGCACGAGGTGGGCAACACCCACGACAAGCCCTACCGCAAATCCTCGCGCCCCGTGGCCGACACGATGGGCCAGTATCACCCGCATGGCGACAGCGCGATCTATGACGCGCTCGCCCGGATGACGCAGGACTTTTCGATGTCGCTGCCGCTTCTCGACGGCCAGGGCAACTTCGGCTCGATGGACGGCGACAAACCGGCCGCCTTCCGTTACACCGAAGTCCGCATGGAGAAGGCCGCGCAGGCGCTTCTCATGGATATCGACAAGGATACGGTCGATTTTCAGGACAACTACGACGGCAAGCAACGCGAGCCCGTGGTGCTCCCTGCGCGTTTTCCCAACATGCTCGTCAACGGGGCCGGCGGCATCGCGGTCGGCATGGCCACGAACATCCCGCCGCACAACCTGGGCGAAGTCGTCGACGCCACGCTCGCGATGATCGAGAACCCCGACATCTCGGACGAGCGGTTGATGGAGATCATCCCGGCCCCCGATTTCCCCACCGGCGGCGTCATCCTTGGCCGCGCCGGTGCGCGCAAGGCCTATCTCGAAGGCCGTGGTTCGGTCATCCTGCGGGCCAAGACCCGGGTCGAGGAGATCCGCAAGGAACGCTACGCCATCGTCGTCGACGAGGTGCCGTTCCAGGTGAACAAGGCGCTGATGATCGAAAAGATCGCAGAGCTTGTGCGCGACAAGAAACTCGAAGGCATCTCCTCGATCGCGGATGAAAGCGACCGCCTGGGCGTGCGTGTCGTCATCGAGCTGAAACGTGACGCTACACCCGAGGTGGTTCTGAACCAGCTTCACCGCTTCACGCAGCTTCAGACCTCGTTCGGCTGCAACATGCTCGCCCTCAACGGCGGTCGGCCCGAACAATTGACGCTTCGGGATTTCCTGCGCCACTTCATCACCTTCCGGGAAGAAGTCGTCGCGCGGCGCACGGCGTTCGAGCTGCGCAAGGCGCGCGACCGGTCGCATATCCTGTGCGGTCTGGCCGTGGCCGTGTCGAACGTGGACGAGGTGGTCGCGACCATCCGCGCCTCTGCAGATGCCGCCGAAGCGCGGTTCAAGCTGATGGATCGGCGCTGGCCTGCCGAGGATATCGCCGACTACATCCGGCTCGTGGACGACCCGAGCCACACGATGAACGACGACGGCACTTACAACCTGTCGGAAACGCAGGCCCGTGCGATCCTCGACCTGCGGCTGCAACGCCTGACCCAGATCGGTGTCAAGGAGGTGACTGACGAGCTGGCCGAACTGGCGGGCAAGATCAAGGAATACCTTGAAATCCTGCGCTCGCGCGAACGGATCATGGGCATCATCTCGGACGAGCTGACGGCGGTGAAGGACGAATTCGCCGTGCCGCGCCGCACCGAGATCGTCGACTGGTCGGGTGACATGGACGACGAGGACCTGATCGAACGCGAGGATATGGTCGTCACGATCACCCAGTCGGGCTGGGCCAAGCGCACGCCGCTTATCGACTTCCGCGAACAGAAACGCGGCGGCAAGGGGCTTTCGGGCATGGCGACCAAGGATGAGGACGTGGTGACCACGCTCTTCGTGGCCAACACCCATACCCAGCTTTTGATCTTCACGACGGACGGCATGGCCTACAAGCTCAAGACCTGGCGCCTGCCGCTGGGCGGGCGCACGGCCAAGGGCAAGCCGCTCGTGAATATCCTGCCGATCCCTACCGGTGTCGGCATCTCGTCGATCCTGCCCATCGACCGGGACGAGCTCGACTGGGACGATCTCCAGATCGTCTTCGCGACCTCGAAAGGCTCGGTTCGCCGCAACCGCCTGTCTGACTTCACCAACGTCAAGGCGAACGGCAAGATCGCAATGAAGTTCGAGGGCGAGGACGAGAACACCCGTCTCATCAACGCGCGGATCTGTGACGAGGGCGACGATGTCATGCTCGTCACGAACAAGGGTCGCGCGATCCGTTTCCCGGTCACCGACGTGCGCGTGTTCAACTCCCGTGCCTCGACCGGCGTGCGCGGCATCCGGCTTCTGGGCAAGGACGACGAGGTCGTGTCGATGTCGGTGATCCGCCATTTCGACGCCACCTCGGAAGAACGGACCGCCTATCTCAAGATGCGCCGCCAGATGGCCGGCGTGGACGACACGGAGAGCACGGACGACGAAGAAGAACAGGTCGAAGGCGCGATCACGCAAGACCGGTTCGACGCCATGCAGGCCGCCGAGGAACTGATCCTCACCATCACCGAACGGGGTCTGGGCAAGCTTTCCTCTTCGCACGACTACCCGGTCCGGGGTCGCGGCGGTCAGGGCGTGACGGCCTTCACCAAGGCGATGCCGGGGGGCGACCTCGTCGCCTGCTTCCCGGTCGGGATGGACGATCAGGTCATGCTCGCGACCTCTAAGGGCCAGTCGATCCGCTGCCCGGTCAATGGCATTTCCTTCCGCTCGCGCGGCGCCGGCGGGGTCAAGGTCTTCAACACCGGCAAGGGCGAACGCGTCGTCTCGGTGGCCTGGATCGCCGAAGCCAGCGAAGAGGCCGACGACGTCGTGGAAGCGGCGGAAGCCGCGGAAGAATAGACGTTCCGAAATCGTTTCGCAAAATCAGACAATCCCGGCCCCGCGCCGGGATTTCTTTTTCATTCCCAACAATCACCGCGCCCGTTTCGCAATCCCGCCCGAATTGCCAGCCATAACAATCTCAACCCAACGAGGGCGGCCCGGCACACCGCGCCCCCTCACCCGCATGAGACGAGATCTGACCAATTCCGCCTGACTGGAATGCCTTGCTAAGGGTGCAACTGGCCCGCTCTTCCGAGCGGGCCTTTTCTTTGGCGCCCCCGCTTTCCTTTTGACCCGCGACCGCCTATCTCCCGCCTATGGATAAGACATTACATATCGTCGGCGGTGGCATGGCCGGGTCCGAGGCCGCCTGGCAGGCCGCGAATGCCGGGCTCGACGTGGTGATCCACGAAATGCGCCCCAAGGTCGAAACCTTCGCGCATCAGACCGGCAAGCTGGCCGAGATGGTCTGTTCCAACTCCTTCCGCTCGGACGACGACGAACAGAACGCCGTCGGCCTCCTCCATTGGGAAATGCGCGCCGCGAACTCGCTCATCATGGCCACGGCGGACAAGCACCGCCTGCCCGCCGGTGGAGCCCTCGCCGTTGACCGCGAACCCTTCTCACAGACCGTGACCGATACGCTGCGCGCCCTGCCCAACGTGACGGTCGTGGATGAAGAAGTGACGACGCTGCCCGCTGAGGGCCACTGGCTCTTCGCTACGGGTCCACTTACCTCGCCCGCGCTCGGTCAGGCGATCCAGGAGATGTCCGGCGCCGACCGGCTCGCCTTTTTCGATGCCATCGCCCCCATCGTCTATGCCGAGTCGATCGACATGGACGTGGTCTGGGCGCAGTCGCGTTATGACAAGGGCGAGACGGAAGAAGAGCAGAAAGCCTATCTCAACTGCCCGATGACGAAAGACCAATACGAGGCCTTCATCGACGCGCTACTGGCTGCCGACAAGACCGAGTTTCATGAGGGCGAGACGGCGGGATATTTCGACGGCTGCCTTCCGATCGAGGTCATGGCGGAACGCGGCCGCGAAACCCTCCGCTTCGGGCCGATGAAACCCATCGGTCTCACCAATGCCCATGATCCGGAACACAAGCCCTATGCCGTGGTGCAGCTGCGCCGCGACAATGCGCTCGGCACGCTCTTCAACATCGTCGGCTTCCAGACCAAGATGAAATACGGCGCGCAGACCGAGGTGTTCAAGATGATCCCCGGGCTGGAGAACGCCAGCTTCGCGCGGCTGGGTGGCATCCATCGCAATACCTTCATGAACTCGCCCACGCTTCTGGACAATGAAATGCGCCTGCGCCAGCGGCCCAACATCCGTTTCGCGGGGCAGGTCACCGGGGTTGAAGGTTACGTCGAAAGCGCGGCGATGGGGCTTCTCGCCGCGCGCTTCGCCGTTGCCGAGCTGACCGGCGAGAGCCTGCCTCCCGCGCCGCAGACCACGGCCATGGGGGCGCTCGTCACCCACATCACCGGCGGGGCCGATGCCAAGACCTTCCAGCCCATGAACGTGAACTTCGGTCTCTTCCCGCCCGTCGAGGGGCTCAAGGGTGGTCGTCGGGGCCGCAAGGATCGCTACCAGGCCTATACGGACCGGGCCAAGGCGGACTGGCGGAACTGGCTTGAAGCCTCGCGCGTTGTCGTCGCATGAATTACATCCTCGCTCTCCTGCTGCCGCCTGTTTCGATCCTCCTCACGGGGCGCCCGATCCTCGCGATCATCGTGTTCCTGATCTGGGTCCCTGCGCTCATCTTCTCGGGCGGGCTCACGCACCCGATGTTCATCATCCTTGCCTGGATCATCATCTTCCAGTCACGGGAAGATCGTCGGATGCGGCGCTACGATCCCGACGCCTGAGCCGCCGCGCGGCGTCTGGACCTTGCGCGAGCGATTTCGCATAGCTTGCGCATGATCACCCGTTTCGCCCCATCCCCCACCGGCCTCCTGCATCTGGGCCACGCGTTTTCGGCCCTTGAGGTCTGGCGACTGGCCCGTGGGGCCGGCGGCACGGTGCTTCTCAGGATCGAGGACGTGGACAGCGAACGCTGTCGGCCAGTCTATGACCAGGCGATCCGCGACGACTTGCATTGGCTCGGGTTCGACTGGCTGGAGCCGGTTCTCAGGCAATCCACCAACCTCGACGCCTACCGCGCCACGCTGGCGGCGCTGGACGAAAGAGGCCTCGTCTATCCCTGTTCCTGCACACGGACAGACATCGCCGCCCATGCTCCTGCCATCGGCTGGGACGGCTACGTCTATCCCGGCACTTGCCGCGCGCGGCCCATGTCCGACCGGGGCCCCCGCGATGCGGTGCGTCTTGACCTCGCCGCGGCGCTGTCGGGGATCGGACCGCTCGCCTTCACCGAAACCGGCCCGCTCTTCGCGGGCGACCACCGGCCCGGCCCCGCCGACCTTCTCACCCACATCGGCGACCCCGTACTCTGGCGCAAGACCGGTGATCCGGCTTATCACCTCGCCTGCCCCCATGACGATGCGGCGCAGGGCGTGACCCATGTCATCCGCGGTGCCGACCTCTGGCACGCGACGTTCCTGCATGTCGTTCTGCAAGCCGTCATGGGGTGGCCGACCCCCATGTATCACCACCACGACCTCGTGCGCGATCCCCGGGGCCAACGCCTTGCCAAGATCGACAAGAGCCGCGCCATCGCGAGTTACCGCGAAGAAGGTCTCACACCCGACGACATCTGGAGCCTCATCGGAGTCTAGGCCGGGTCCCCTCTTCTCTGGTTCATAAATATCCCGGAGAGGGTCTGGGGGAGGCTGGCCTCCCCCAGCGGGTCGTGGCGGGCGCAGCCCGGCGCGAAACCTCAGACCATGGGCCGGGACAGTTCCACCTCTTCGCCCGTCTCCACGCCCGTGTAGAAACACGACCGCCGGTTGGTGTGACAGGCCGGCCCCTCCTGCTCCACGATTGCCAGCAGGCAATCCCGGTCGCAGTCCACCCGCAACTCCACCAGCCTCTGCGTGTGACCCGATGTCTCGCCCTTGACCCAGAAGGCCTGCCGCGAGCGGCTCCAATAGGTCACACGTCTCGTCTCGAGCGTCTTCTCCACCGCTTCGGCATTCATCCAGGCCATCATGAGAACCTCGCCCGTGCCCGCCGCCTGCGCGATGCAGGGGACAAGCCCCTTGTCGTCGTAGACCAAAGTCGTGACATCGAATGACATGGCACTTCCTTCCCAAAGCAAGATTTCCGTCCTATCTAGGGGGAAGACTACCGGAGGGAAAGTGATGAGCGACAGCGACCTGATCAAGCTCTACTCCAAACGCATTCTGGCGCTGGCCGCCGATATTCCGCATCTGGGCAGCCTCGATGCGCCCGAAGGCATGTCCAAGCAGCGCTCGCCCCTCTGTGGATCGACTGTCACCGCGCAGGTCGTCGTGCGGGATGGCAAGGTCGCCGACTTCGCCCAGAACGTGAAGGCCTGCGCCCTGGGTCAGGCGTCCTCCTCGATCCTGGGCGCGCATGTGATCGGGCAGGACCGCGCCACCGTCGAGGCCGCGCGCGACGCGCTCATCAAGATGCTGCGCGAGGACGGGCCGACCCCGCCCGCGCCCTTCGAGGACCTCGAGGTACTGCGCCCGGCGCGCGACTTCAAGAACCGGCACCCCTCGATCCTGCTCGCCTGGGAAGCCACCCTCGCCGCCATGGACGAGGCACAGGCGGCCGCCTGACCCCGCCCCCTGCTGAACAAAAAAAACCGCCGCACTCCATGGGAGGCGGCGGAAGGTATGCGGTTGGGTCGGACCCGGGGAAAGAGGCAGAACTCCGGGCAGGACAGGTGACGCTTGGGTAAACGTCGGCATCGAGTTGGGGACAGATGCCGGGACCCTGATCCGCAGGCAGAAACTCGTGTGGGGTCAGAGGACTCCTGGAAGATGAAGCGCAGCCATGAGGCCGATCATGAGAGCGGCGCCGCCGGCAAGGTCCTGCCAGATCGTGGCGCGGGACCGGGCGAATACGGCTTGGATATCCTTGATCATCGAGGCGCTCCTGTTCTCAATGTGCTGCGTTTGTTCTTTGTTAACGCTTTGTTCTCACAACGAGCCCCGCGCTGTAAAGAACTTTTTGAGAACAAATGCGAACTTTCTGCGAAATTTCGCCAAGGACTCCCCTAACCCACTGATATCAAACGGATCGCTTCGTCCTGCCGCATGAGCCAGAGGAGAACACGCGCGGCCTCGCCCCGCGGGCTCGTCAGATCGGGATCGTCGGCGAGGAGCTTGCGCGCATCCTTCTGCGCCACCGCCATCAGCCCGGCCTGATGCTCAAGGTCGCCCACCATGAACTTCGGCAGCCCGGATTGTGCGGTCCCGATCAGGTCGCCCGCGCCGCGCATCTCCAGATCGGCCTCGGCGATCCGGAACCCGTCCTCGGTCTCTCGCATGATCGCGAGCCGCTTCTCCCCGCTTTCATTGAGCGGCGCCTGATAGAGAAGCACGCAGGTCGAGGCCTCCGACCCCCGCCCGACGCGCCCGCGCAGTTGGTGCAATTGGGCCAGGCCGAAGTGCTCGGCCCGTTCGATCACCATGATCGTCGCATTCGGCACATCGACGCCGACCTCGATCACCGTGGTCGCCACCAGGACCTTCGTGTCGCCGCGCTGGAAGGCCGCCATTGCGGCGTCCTTCTCGGCTGGCGGCATCTGGCCGTGGACCAGCCCCACGACGCCTTCGCCAAGCGCGGCCCGCAAGAGCTTGAACCGTTCCTCGGCGGCGGTCAGTTCACTCACTTCGCTCTCACCCACAAGAGGACAGACCCAATAGGCCTGACGCCCGCTTGCCGTCACGCTGCGCAGGCGCTCAACCACGTCGCCGATCCGGCTCGTGGAGAGCGCCGAAGTGGTGATCGGTTTGCGCCCGGGCGGCTTTTCGTCGAGCACCGAGACATCCATGTCGCCGTATTGCGCGAGCGAGAGCGACCGGGGAATCGGGGTCGCGGTCATCACCAGCACATCTGCCGCCTGCCCCTTCTTGCCCAGCCGCATCCGCTCCGCCACACCGAACCGGTGCTGTTCGTCCACCACGGCAAGCCGCAGGTCGCGGTATTCCACGTCATCCTGAGAGACCGCATGGGTGCCGACGAGGATATGGATCTTGCCCGCCTTCAGCGCCTCGAGCTTGGCCCGCCGTTCCGCCCCCTTGTCGCGCCCCGTCAGGACCTCGACGACGACCTGCGCGGCTTCGGCAAGCGGGCGGACGCTTTCCAGATGTTGCCGCGCGAGGATCTCGGTCGGGGCCATCATCACCCCCTGCCCACCCGCCTCGACCGCGATCAGGAGCGCCAGCGTCGCGACGAGCGTCTTGCCAGCGCCGACATCGCCCTGCAGGAGCCGGTTCATCCGCTGCCCGCTCGCCATGTCGGCGACAATCTCGGCCACGGCGCGTTCCTGTGCCCCGGTCGGTGCATAGGGAAGCGCGGCGCGCACCTTGGCCTGTAGCACCCCCGTCCCCACCGTGGCGATTCCCTTGCCGCGGCGCATGTGGGACCGGGCCAGCGCCAGCGTGAGTTGATGGGCGAAGAACTCGTCATAAGCAAGACGCCGGCGCGGCGCCGCATGGGGTGACAGGTCGTCGAGACCATGGGGCATATGCGCCTTGAGGACGGCATCGTGCCAGTCCGGCCAATGCTCCTGCGCCTTCAGCGTGGGATCGACCCATTCCGCCAGCGGATGGATCCGCGTCAGAACCTCACCCACCGCGCGCATCACCGCCTTCTGGGTCAGCCCCTGCGTGAGGCTGTAGACCGGTTCGAAATCCGGGATCTGATCCGCTTCGCCCGGCTTCAGGATATGATCGGGATGCACCATCTGGGCGATCCCGTCGAAATGCTCGACCTTGCCCGACACGATCCGCTTCTGCCCCGTCGGCAATTGCTTTGAGATCCAGTCCGGATTGCCGTGGAAGAACACGGCGTGGAAGGTGGTCAGGGCATCGGTCAGCTCGACCCGGTAGGGCCGGTTCCGTGCCGAGGGCACATGGTGGCGCCCCACGGTCACTTCGACCGTCGCGGTCGCGGGCGGTGTCACCTCGGCGACGCTGGCACGAAACCTCCGGTCAACCCCGGAATGCGGCAGGAAGAACAACAGGTCGCGCGGGCGCGTGACCCCGAGGTTCTCGAAAAGCTTCGCCGACTTCGGACCGATGCCGCCAAGCGTCTCGAGCTCCGCGAAGAGCGGATAAAGGATTTCGGGCCGTGTGCTCATGCGCCCTTGATCAGCTCGAGCCAACCGTCTTCGTCAATGGTTTCGACGCCCAGCTCCTTGGCTTTCTTGGCCTTGGAGCCGGCGCCCGGTCCGGCCACGACCAGATCGGTCTTGGCACTGACGGACCCCGCGACCTTGGCACCCAGCGCTTCCGCCCGGGCCTTGGCTTCGGCGCGCGTCATCTTTTCGAGCGTTCCTGTAAAGACGACGGTCTTGCCGGCGACCGGCGAACCCTCGGTCAAGGGCATGTCCACGGGCTGGATGTCGAGCTGGGCCACCAGACGGTCGATCGACTCGCGTTCGTTCTGCTGCTGGAAGGTGGTCACGAGCGACGTCGCCATCACCGCACCAACGCCGTCGATGGACAAGAGCTCGTCCCAGGCTTCGCCCCCTTCGGGCGATGCCTCGGTCATGGCCACCTCGAACCGGGGCCAGTCGCCGTAGTGCCGCGCGAGCAGTCCGGCCGCGCTCTCGCCCACGTGGCGGATCCCGAGCGCGAAGATGACCCGGTTGAGCGGCACCCGGCGCCGCTCCTCGATGGAGGCGAAGAGGTTGGACGCCGACTTATCGCCATATCCATCGCGATTGCGCAGCTTGGTCAGGTTCTCGGCATCGCGGTTCGCCAGGGTGAAGATGTCGGCGGGCTCGCGGATTGGAAGCTGGTCGTCATGGTAGAACATCTCGACCTGCCGGGCGCCGAGACCTTCGATGTCGAAGGCCGCGCGGGAGACGAAATGTTTTAGCTTTTCCACCGCCTGCGCGGGGCAGATCATCCCGCCGGTACAGCGACGAACCGCGTCGCCTTCTTCCCGGATCGCCTCGGAGCCGCATTCCGGGCAATGGTCCGGGAAGCGATAGGGTTCGGTGTCGGCGGGGCGCTTCGCGAGGTCGACGTCAGCCACTTTCGGAATGACGTCGCCGGCGCGGTAGACCTGCACCCAGTCGCCGACGCGGATGTCCTTGCCGCCGCGAATCTCACCGCCCTTGCTGTCGCGTCCGGCGATGTAGTCCTCGTTGTGCAGCGTCGCATTGGACACCACCACGCCGCCCACGGTCACGGGCAGAAGCCGCGCGACCGGCGACAGGGCCCCGGTGCGTCCCACCTGGATGTCGATGGCCTCGAGCCGGGTCCAGGCGAGCTCGGCCGGGAACTTGTGCGCGATGGCCCAACGGGGCGTCGTCGACCGGAATCCGAGCCGCGCTTGCAGGGCGAGGTCGTCCACCTTGTAGACCACACCGTCGATGTCGTAATCGAGCGTCGCGCGCTGTCCTTCGATCGCGTGATAATGCGCGAGCATTTCGTCGGGTGACGTGACCCGGACCGTCAGCGGATTGGTGCGAAAGCCCATGCTTGCGAGGCGCTCGATGGCGCCGGACTGTGTGTCGGCGAGCGGTGCCGAAAGCTCGCCCCAGGCATAGGCGAAGAACTTCAGTGGCCGCTCGGCGGTGACGGCCGAATCAAGCTGGCGCAGCGATCCGGCCGCGGCGTTGCGAGGGTTGGCAAAGACCTTTCCGCCCCGCTCCGATTGCCGTTCATTCAGCGAAGCAAAGTCGCTCCGGCTCATATAGACCTCGCCGCGGACTTCCAGGACCTCCGGCGCGTCCTTCAGCTGCCTCGGAATGTCGGAGATGGTGAGCGCATTCGCGGTCACGTTCTCGCCCTCGGCCCCGTCGCCGCGAGTCGCCGCTTCGACAAGCGCGCCGCGCTCGTATCGCAGGGACAGGGACAGGCCGTCGATCTTGGGTTCCGCCGTGAAGGCAAGCGGCGCACTGGCATCAAGACCGAGATAGGACCGGACCTGCCGGTCGAAATCGGTGATGTCCGCGTCCTCGAAAGCATTCGCGAGCGACAGCATGCGCACGCGGTGCCGGACCTTGGCAAAGGCCTCGGACGGGGCGTTTCCCACCTGTTCGGTCGGGCTGTCGTCCCGCTTCAGGTCAGGGAAAAGCTCTTCGATCCGCGCGTTGCGCTGCTTCGCCGCATCATAATCCGAATCGCTCAGAAAAGGATCGTCTTCCGTGTGATAGGCGACGTTGGAGCGTGCGAGAACATCGGCAAGACGCGCAAGTTCGCGGGCCGCTTCGGTTTCGGTCAGGTCCTCTACGGGCTTTTGCTTGTCTTCGGGCACGTTCAACTCCGCCTGTTCCGGCGAAATCTAGGCGTCAGGGTGGAGCGGGTCCATACCTCTCATGCGGGGGTTACCACGCAGGAATGGCCCGCAGGGATCAGGCCCCGAGCGCGATCTGGCTGTCCATCACCGAGGGTGCGGGATCGCGCAGCACGTAGCCCCGGCCCCAGACGGTTTCGATATAGTTGTCGCCGTCGGTGGCTTCGGCGAGCTTCTTGCGCAGCTTGCAGATGAACACGTCGATGATCTTCAGCTCCGGCTCGTCCATCCCGCCGTAGAGATGGTTGAGAAACATCTCCTTCGTGAGCGTGGTGCCCTTGCGCAGCGAGAGCAGTTCCAGGATCTGGTATTCCTTGCCGGTCAGATGCACGGGCTTGCCCCCGACATCGACCGACTTGGCATCGAGGTTCACCGAGACGCGTCCGGTCTGGATGATCGACTGGGAATGCCCCTTGGAGCGGCGGATGATCGCATGGATCCGCGCCACGAGCTCGTCGCGGTGGAAGGGCTTCGTCATGTAGTCGTCCGCACCGAAGCCGAAGCCCTTGAGCTTGTTCTCCGGGTCGTCCGCGCCCGACAGGATCAGGATCGGTGTCGCGATCCGGGCCATCCGGAGCTGGCGCAGGACCTCGTGCCCGGTCATGTCCGGCAGATTGAGATCGAGAAGGATCAGATCGTAGTCATAGAGCTTCGCGAGGTCGATGCCCTCTTCCCCGAGATCGGTGGAATAGACGTTCAGGTTCGCATGGGTGAGCATGAGCTCGATCGACCGCGAGGTCGTCGGATCGTCTTCGACAAGCAGGATACGCAAAGGTCAATCTCCTGAATAGTTCCCGTTCTGTTCGTCAACACTTTCGGGGCAATTAGTTAATGTTCGGTTACTATTCAGACCGCTATAGGGTTTTCTACCTATGGTTGTCTATATTTCTGCAAGGCGGTGGCCTTCAGGGCCGCCTCGCCATGCTCCTCGACCGCATGGGACCATTCGGCCAGTTCCTCTTCGGACAGGCCGAAGGTCGTCAGAGCCTCCGGCAGCGTGATCAACCCGTATTTCACCGCGCGAACAACAGCGGCCTTGCGGGAGGCCACCCAGCGTTTCGTGGTCGCAGGCGGCAGGTCGGCGCGGGTCATATGCGTCCCGTCCGGCAACTTCACAGCACGGGGGCCGTCCACTTTTTTCAGATACATCATTCGTCCCTCGGTCAAAGGTGGCATCTTCTTCGCCCAAGGGATTTAAGGATGGGTGAACCCCGGCCTTGCAGATATCTGCAATTTTCCTATATTCCCTAGCTCTTCAGGAGCACGACCATGGCGTTGGACAGCAAGATGACCGTCAATTCACTGGGCTTTGCGAAGCGCCCCGAGGACACGCGCGTCGTCGTGGCGATGTCGGGCGGCGTCGACTCGTCCGTCGTGGCGGCGAAGCTCAAATCCGAAGGCTACGACGTCATCGGCGTCACGCTCCAGCTCTATGACCACGGTGCGGCACTGGCCAAGAAGGGCGCCTGTTGCGCGGGCATCGACATTCACGACGCGCGCCGCGTGGCCGACGAGATGGGTTTCCCGCATTACGTGCTCGATTATGAGAACATCTTTCGCGAAGCGGTGATCGAGGAGTTTGCCGACAGCTACCTCGGCGGTGCGACCCCGGTTCCCTGCATCCGCTGCAATGAACGGGTGAAGTTCAAGGACCTGCTCGCCACCGCGCGTGACCTTGATGCCGACTGCATGGCGACGGGTCACTACATCCAGCGCTTCGAGGGCGCGACCGGACCCGAGTTGCACCGCGCCGCCGATCCCGCGCGCGACCAGAGTTATTTCCTGTTTTCGACAACGCCGGAACAACTCGGCTTCCTGCGCTTCCCGCTGGGCCATCTTGCGACCAAGGACGAAACGCGTGCGCTCGCGCGGGAGTTCGGGCTCATGGTCGCGGACAAGCCCGACAGTCAGGACATCTGCTTCGTGCCCGACGGCAACTATGCCGGGGTGATCGAGAAACTCCGCCCCGGTGCCGCGGAACCGGGCGAGATCGTGCACACCGACGGGCGCGTGCTGGGTCAGCATGAGGGCGTCATTCATTACACGATCGGGCAAAGGCGCGGGCTTGGCATTGGCGGGCTCGCCGATCCGCTTTACGTCGTGAAGCTCGACGTCGATGCGCGCCGCGTGATCGTGGGACCCAAGGAAATGCTCGCCACGAGGACCGTTCCCGTGCGCGAAATCAACTGGCTGGGCGATGCGCCCTTCACGTCGCAGTCCGAATGGCACGTATCGGTCAAGGTGCGCTCGACGCGCCCGCCGCGTGAAGCGATCATCCGACCGCTGTCCGACACCGAAGCCGAGGTCGAGCTTATCACCCCCGAGGAAGGCGTGAGCCCGGGACAGGCCTGCGTCTTCTATGCCAACGAGGGCAGCCGGGTGCTTGGCGGCGGCTGGATCTGGGCCGGCCGCCGCTAGGCCGCTCAGGCGTTCTTGGACAGGTCGATCATCGCCGAGAACTCGGCGGAACAGGCGACCTCTCCGTCGACCGTGGCGACGCCCTCGAATTTCCAGATCTTCGATCCGCCACGCAGGGTCTTGATGTCCATGCGCAGCACGTCGCCCGGAACGACCTTGCGCCGGAATTTCACCTTGTCGATCCCCATGAAGTAGACCAGCGGCTCCTTGTCGACGAGGTCGAGCGTGATGGCCACCATCACCGCGCTGGTCTGCGCCATCGCTTCGATGATCGTCACGCCGGGCATAATGGGAGCCGTTGGGAAATGGCCTTGGAAATGCGGTTCGTTGAAGGTCACGTTCTTGATCCCGACGGCACTTTCGCCCGCGACGATATCGACGACCTTGTCCACGAGGAGGAAGGGGTAGCGATGCGGAATGCAGCGCTGGATCAGATGGATATCCGCGCTCGTAGGTCTGTCGGTCGCGGGGGTTGCGTCGGTCATCTCGTGGTCCCTTTCCTGGGCGGGCATTGGCATTCGTTCAAGCGACGCCGCGCGGGCATCACAGGCATATCACATCGGGCGCGCTATTGTTCCACGGGTTCCGTGGCCTCGGTTCCCATGTCGAGAGGCGGCAGGATGACGTCCGTGTTCTCGCCTTCGGGCGCGGTTTCTGGAAGGTCTTCGGCGGACCCGTCACCCAGGACGGCATCGATCCGGGAAATCGCTTCCTCGGTCACGTCCACCGCACTGTTCGACAGAAGCACCATGCGCTTGTCGAGCACGACGACCGCACCGCGGTCCGTCATCAGCTGGCCAATGATGGGACCGACCCGCGCATAGAAATCCCGCTGCGCGGCCTCGTATTTCTGGACATAGGTGGTCTGGGCCCGGTCGCGGTCGGTCCGTAGTGCCTGAACCCGTTCGTCAAATTCATCGGCTTTCGCGCGGAACTCTTCCTGGGTCAGGTTCGCCCGCTCTTCCGTCAGGGCGCGTTCTTCCTGTTCAAGCGCGGTCTCGATCTTGCGGGTTTCCTCGGCAAGCGAGGCACGTTCGCTGTCCAGTTCCTCGTTCACCCGCTGACCAAAGGCCGTGCCGGAGAAAAGCGCATCGCGGTCGATCACCACGACCGCGCTCACGACCTGGCCAAGCGACTGGGACAAGGCGGGGGATGCGGCCTGTGTGCCGACCGCGAGAACGAGGGCCAGAAGGCCCCCGCACAGGCAATCCCGGATCACCATGTCAGAACGACGTGGAGATCGTGATCTCGAAGCGGTTTTCGCGGTCATAGCCCTGTTTCACGACCGGGACCGAGTAGTTGAAGCGCAGCGGGCCGATCGGCGTTTCCCAGAAGAGCGAGGCGCCCACCGAGGACCGCAGATAGGCCGAGTCGTCGATCGCGCCGCCCAGCGTGTTGTCGAGGCCCCAGAGGCTGCCGACGTCGGCGAAGACGCCGCCCGAAATACCGTATTCCTCGGGAAGTCCGAGCGGAAACTGTGCCTCGACCCGTGCGGCCGCGTAGAAGTTGCCGCCAAGCGCGTCCTGGTTGCCGGCCAGAAGATCGCGCGGCCCGACGCCGTAGGGTGCGAAGCCTCGCACCTTGTCGGTGCCAAGCTGGAAGCGATCGGTGACACGGCTGCCCGCGCCTGAGAGCGAATAGAGCGCACCGCCTTCGACCTCGGCCCGGAGGGTCACTTCGTCATTCAGGACCCGGGTCTGCGCCCGCGCCAGTGCCGTGGCACGAAGCCAGGTATTGTCGGACCCCAGCCCGCCGATATCCCCGTCGAAGCGCAGGAACAGGCGCGAGGTCGGGTCGATGGCGTTGTAGGCGGTATCGAACTTGTAGGTGAGCCCCGCCTGTGCCCCGTACTGCCAGCCACGCGCGGCTTCGGCCATGAGCACGGCCGAGGACGCCGGGTCGACGTTGGTGATGTTGGACCCGCCGGCCCCGACCCGCAGGCTCACGCGGCTCGATGCGGAAATCGGGAACTCGACATAGGGCAGAACCTGGAACTGCGCGGTGTCATACATCGCGATCGTCGAGGAGGTCGTGGTGTAATAGAACGCGTCGATCCCGAGCGTCAGGTCACGCCCGAGCAGGTTCGGTTCGGCAAAGCTGAACGAATAGTTGCGGGTCGTGGCGCCGCCCGAGAACTCGGCCGAGATATACTGACCGCGGCCAAGGAAGTTCGTTTCCACGAAGCTCGCATTGAGCCCAAGGCCGGTGGCGGTCGAGTAGGACGCACCGAAGGACAGCGACCCCGTGCCCTGCTCTTCCACATCCACGTCGACGACGACACGGTCCGAGGCCGAGCCTTCGCGCGCTTCCACCTGCACGTCCGAGAAATAGCCGAGCGCACGGATGCGTTCCGCCGCGTTGCGGATGGCGCGCGGGTTGAAGGGGTCGCCTTCGACAGTAGTGAACTGCGAACGCACCACGCGGTCGAGCGTGGTCTGGTTCCCCTCGATGTCGATGCGCTCCACGATGACCCGGGGACCGCGCGTGATCGCGAGTTCGATGTCCAGCGTGCCTTCCCGGTCGTTGCGTGTCACACGCGGCTCGACGGTGATGAAGTTAAGGCCCTTCTGGATCGCGAGACGTTCCATCCGCGCGATGGCATTGTCGATGTCCGTGGGGTCATAGACCGCACCGGTCCGAAGCCGCGCGACACGCTCGAACTCGGCCGGATCGACGCCGTCGACTTCCGAGATCGTGTTGACCCGGCCCAGCGAGAACTGCTGACCTTCGACGATCTGATAGGTGACCTTGTAGCCATCGCGGCTTTCGGGAAGCTCGGCAACCAGCGCCTGTGCCTCGAAATCGACAAAGCCGCGCGAGCGATAGAAATCGCCCAGCACCTGACGGTCGAACTCGAGCCGTTCGGGATCGAAGGTGTCCACCTGGACGAAGGTGCGCAGGAGCCCGGCCTGTTTCGAGGTGAGGACCCGGCGCAGACGCGCGTCCGAGAAGCTGCGGTTGCCGTTGAAGGTCAGGCTTTCGATCTCCGCGTTCTTGCCCTCGATCACTTCGAAAACGAGGTCGACGCGGCCACCGCCCCGGCGAATGATCCGCGGCGTGACCTCGGCGGCGATGCGACCGTCGGCAGCATAGGCTTCGGCGATGATCTGGGCATCGCGTTCCGCCACGGAGGGCGAGAACACCCGGCGCGGCTGCGACTGGATCAGGGCCAGAAGGTCCTCGTCATCCTTGCGACGGTTGCCTTCGATGTTGATACGGCTGATGACGGAGTATTCCTGAACCCGGACGATCAGCGTATTGCCGCGCGGCTGAAGCTCGACGGTGTTGAACAGACCGGAGCCGGCGAGCCGCTGGTAGGCGTCGTTGAGTTGCCCGGCCGAGACAGTTTGCCCCTTGCCGAAGCCAAGGTAGGACAGCACGGTCGAGGCTTCGACCTTGTCGGTGCCGACGATCTGGACGGATTGAAAATTGTAGGACTGCGCCTGAACCGACGCCGGCGCCAGGACCGCCAGTCCTGTCATCCCGAAGAAAATCGCCGTGGCAGCCGGCTTGAGTACGGATTTGCGCATGCTTGCCGTCCGGGCTTTGCGCTGCTCGTTATACGTCATCTTGTTATCATCCGCTCTGACATCCCAGTCCCTTGTGTGAGTAACGGCTACGCGATGGGTTGTCAAAGCATGTGAAACACAAATGGGCCGCTGTGACGCGGCCCATGAGGCAAGATGATTTATTGACGCAAAATCCGGGGCTTGCGGCGTGGCAACTAGGCCACGTTCGCGAACTTTCTTTTATGGCCGGCGCGCGCTGCGCTCGCTAGTGGAAGAAACCACCCAGAAGCGCGCCGCAGCCAAGCGCCGCGACAAGCGTTCCCACATAGAGGATACGGTCCCAGTTCAGGTCCACCAACAGGTGGAGACCGCGGTAACCCTGCTCGATCCGTTCCATGATGCCTACCTCGCCAGATCCCGGGCCGACCGTCGCCCGGTTCTGTGTCCAAAGCTGCCCTGAAGTGGGGCATTATTGCGGCATCCCCTTTCCTCAGGGGCAGAACAGGTCGTTCGTGATCCCGAGCACCATGATCGACAGGATGATCGCCAGTCCCGCCGCAAGCAGAACGCGCATGGCGCGGTCGCCGGGCGGGCGCCCCACGACGGCCTCGTAGGCATGAAAGACCAGATGTCCGCCATCCAGCACCGGGATGGGGAACAGGTTCAGAAGTCCAACCGCCGTGGACAAAACGGCGATGAACCAGATGAAGTCCGGCATGCCCTGGCTTGCCGCGGCCCCCGAGGTCTCCGCGATCCCGATCGGCCCACGCAGATTGCACGACGAAATGGCACCCGTGATCATGTGCCACAGGCCCGACAGCGACGAGGTGATGATGTATTGCACCTGGGACACGCCGCCGGTGATCGCCTCGCCGATGCTGGGCGCACGGGTCGCCGGCTCGAAGATCAGCCCGCCACCGATCCCAATGAGCCAGCGGGTCTCGAAGCCGCCCTCCGGGAGCGGAAGGTCCATGCGCCGCGGCGTCAGGGTGACGTCTGACTGCTCACCATCGCGAACGATGGTCAGCGTCAGGGCCTCGCCATCCCCTTCGCCCACGATCCCCCTCAGATCCTCGAAGGTCGCCGTCGGCGTGCCGTTGACCGCGAGTATCAGGTCGCCCTTCTCCAGCCCCGCGTCCGCGGCCGCCGTCTGGGGCGTGACCGATCCGACAAAGGCCGGATAGGGATGCAGGGTCGTGACCTCGACCTCCGCGCCGTCCCGCAGAACGACATAGTGGAGCGGACTGTCGTCGGGGAGCGTTTCGACATAGGCCCCGAACTCCTCGAGCGGTGGCGTGGTCTGGCCCGCGATCGACAGGATCTGGTCACCCGGCTCGAGCGTGTTTTCGACGCCGGAGATCGGCACCATCTGCTTCACGGTCAGCGGATCGGTAGCGATCCCCTGGTAATAGGCCATGCCGAAGAAGATCAGGACCGAGAGCACGAAGTTGAACACTGGCCCCGCCGCCACCGTAAGCGCCCGCGCCCAGACTGGGGCCCCGGGCATCGTCGCGCGGCGTTCCTCGGGCGTAAGGCCGCGAATCGCGTCTTCGTCCGCGCCGGCAGAGGCGGCATTCGCGTCGCCCCGGAACTTGACGTATCCGCCCACCGGGAAGGCCGCGACCTGCCACTGGGTCCCGTGCTTGTCCGTGCGTTTGAACAGGACCGGACCGATCCCGATGGAGAAGACGTCCGCCTTGATGCCCGTCCATTTGCCGACGATGTAATGGCCGTATTCATGGATGAAGACGATGATCGTCAGCGCGACGACAAAGGCCAACAGCGTGAAGGCCAGATTGCCGAAGTCTGGGATGAGCCCGGTCATGTCCAAGGTCGCTCCTTCTGGCGGGTTAGGCCCCGCCAATAATCTCTACTGCTCGTCTGCGTGCCATCTGGTCGGCCGCGCGCACGTTATCAAGGGTGAATGCGGCATTGATCAGGCCCGCGTCACCCGACAAATCCGTGAGAACCTCTTCCACGACTTCAGCCATGCGCATGAAGCCGATCCTGTGGTCGATGAAGCCGTCGAGTGCGGCCTCCTTGGCGGCGTTGAAGATCGCCCCCGACATGCCGTGCTGGTCCATCACGTCGCGCGCCAGTCGCAACGCGGGATAACGGTCGTCGCAGGGCGCGCGAAACTCGAAGGTGCCCGCCCGCGCGAGGTCGAGGCGGTCCACCGGCAGCTTGCGGCGCTCTGGCCAGTGTAGCGCATAGCCGATGGCATGGCGCATGTCGGGCGGGCCGACGTGCGCCATGAGCGCGCCGTCGTTGAAGCCGACCAGCGCATGGACGAGGCTTTGCGGATGAACGATCACCTCGATGATCTTCGGATCGACGCCGAAGAACTCACGCGTTTCGATCAGCTCGAGCGCCTTGTTGAACATCGAGGCGGAGTCGATGGTGATCCGCTGTCCCATGTCCCAGTTCGGATGCGACGAGGCCTGCGCGAGGGTCGCGTTCGGCAGGTCCTCGATCGGCCAGTCACGAAAGGCCCCGCCGGAAGCCGTGATGACGACCCGTTCGACCGCCGCCAGGTCTTCGCCAACAAGGGCCTGAAAGACGGCGGAATGTTCGCTGTCCACGGGCAGGATGCGGCTGCCGTGCTTCTGCGCGGTGGCGAGGATGAGGGGCCCCGCCGTGACGAGGCTTTCCTTGTTGGCGAGTGCGAGGCAGGCCCCGCTTTCCAGCGCCGCAAGACCCGGCGGAAGCCCCGCCGCGCCAACGATGGCCGACATCACCCAGTCGGCCGGACGACGCGCGGCCTCTTCGATTGCCGCTTCGCCTGCGGCCGCCTCGATCCCGCTGCCGGCCAGCGCGTCGCGCAGCGCGGGCAGGTTTTCCTCATGTGCGGTCACAGCAATCTCGGCCCGAAGCGTCTTGGCCTGTTCGGCCAGTTTCGCGACGTTGTGGCCTCCGGTCAGGGCGACGACGTGATAGGCGTCCGGATCGCGCGCGATCAGGTCGATGGTCGACACCCCGATCGACCCCGTGGAGCCGAAGATCGAAACCCTGCGTGCCATCTCAGAAAATTCCCGCAACAAACCCGGCAACACCGGCAAGCGCCGCCACTGCCACCAGCGCATCGAGGCGATCCAGAACGCCCCCGTGACCGGGAATGAGGGTGGAACTGTCCTTCACCCCTGCCCTGCGCTTCATCCAGCTTTCGGCGATATCGCCCATTTGCCCGGCAAAGGCCAGCACCACGGCGGCCAAGGCGGCCACCCCGGCGTTCACCGGCCAGACCTCGGGCCCGAACACGGCGCCAAGAATCCCCGCGCCGATCCAGCCGGCGACGGTCCCGCTCCAGGTCTTCTTGGGGCTGATGCGGGGCCAGAACTTGGGTCCGCCAAACATGCGGCCCGCGAAATAGCCAAGCACATCGGACACGACCACGATTCCTACGAGGATCAGGATCGACCGGGGCCCGATCACGGCGTGGCCGAAATCGAGCGCGAGCGCGGCCGCCGCGAGGAGCATCCCGTAGGCGAGCCAGATCCTGTGCCCGTCCCGCAAGACCAGAAGCCCCACCGCGATGGGCACCAGCACAACCAACGCCGCGCGCAGGATGCCGAGACGGTAGATGTCCCAAAGCTCTTCGGCGCGGACGTCGCCGCTGTTCTGCATGAGCAGCGCGATCACCAGAACCCCGAGGGGCACCAGCGCGATGGACCAGCGCCGAAGCGTCGTGATCTCGGGCTCGCAGAGCTTCGCCAGCTCGCGCAGCATCAAGACATAAATGACGAGGACGAAGACCGACCAGGCCAGAGCGCCGCCATAAAGCGCACCGAGCGCCAGCGCGACAATCACGCCGGCCGACAGGACGCGCGTGCCAAGGTCGGACCACTTGCTGGCCGAAGCGGCGGCCTCCGCCATCAGCTCACGCCACCGTAACGCCGTTCGCGCAGGCCGAATTTGTCGAGCGCCTGGGCGAACTGCTCTTTCCCGAAGTCCGGCCAGAGCGTCTCGGTGAATTCGTATTCCGCATAGGCGGATTGCCAGGTCAGGAAATTCGAGGTCCGGCTTTCGCCGGAGGTCCGCACCACGAGATCCGGGTCGGGCATGCCCGCCGTATCCAGATAAGAGGCCATGGTATCCTCCCCGATGTCCTCGGGGGCAAGCGTTCCAGCCTTCACCGCGTCCGCCATCTTGCGCGTCGCGCGCAGGATCTCGTCGCGCCCGCCGTAGTTCAGGGCGACGGTCACATGGACACGGTCGTTGTCGCGGGTGAGGTCCTCGAGTTCGCCAATGAGCTTGACGAGCTTCTTGTCGAGCGGCCCCCGGTCGCCGATGAACCGCACCCTTGCGCCTTCGGCGTGAAGCTCGTGCGATGTCTTGCGGATATAGTGCCGAAAGAGCGCCATCAGCGCGGTGATCTCCGCGCGGGAACGTTTCCAGTTCTCGGTCGAGAAGGCATAGAGCGTGACGTATTTCACGCCGAGATCGGGACAGGCGGCCACGACTTCACGCGCACGTTTTGCGCCGGCCTGATGGCCGAAGGGGCGCGGGCGGCGGCGTGCTTTGGCCCAGCGGCCGTTGCCGTCCATGATGAAAGCCACATGCAGCCCATCACGCGCTTCGATGCTGCCTTGCTGGTTCACGACGCGACCCCCGGTTGTCCTGCCCCGGACCATGCCCGGGGTCATGCCGGCCTCAGACCTGCATGATCTCTTCTTGTTTCGTCTCGAGCGACTTGTCGACCAGCTTGATATACTTGTCGGTCAGCTCCTGAACCTCTTCGGACCAGACCTTGTGGTCGTCTTCGCTCATGCCGTCGGCCTTGGCCTTCTTGAGCTGTTCCATGCCGTCCCGGCGCACGTTGCGAATCGCGACGCGGGCGCTCTCGGCGTATTGCGCGGCCACCTTGGTCAGCTCGCGCCGGCGTTCTTCGTTCAACTCCGGGATCGGCAGCATGACGATGGTGCCATTGGTCTGGGGGTTGATCCCCAGACCGCTTTCCCGGATCGCCTTTTCCACGGCACCCACGAGCCCACGGTCCCAGACGTTGATCGTGACCATGCGCGGTTCCGGCACGTTCACGGTGCCGACCTGGTTGATCGGGGTGCGCTGGCCATAGGCTTCGACCATGACCGGCTCGAGGATCGAGCCCGAGGCCCGCCCCGTCCGAAGCGACCCGAATTCCGTGCGTAGCGCCGAGATGGCCCCATCCATGCGCCGTTCGAGGTCATCGGTGTCAATCTCGAAATCACCGTCACTCATGGCTCATACCTCCTGGCTGTCCGGGCTTTTGCGGGGACCTGTCCCCTGCCCGCTCGTTTGCGTCGGTATATCCCTAATCCGGCGCTATTGTATAGTCTCGGGGGCACGCGGTGGCGCCCCCTCATTTCGCGGCTTTCCCGACCCGGCGACCCGGGATCAGGCGCCCGTCTTGCCGCCATGGACCAGCGTATAGGTCCCCTCGCCCGCGAGGATCGTGCGGAACCCGCCCGGCTCATCCAGGCTGAAGACGATGATCGGCATGTTGTTGTCCCGTGCCAGTGCAATGGCCGAGGCGTCCATAACACCAAGACGTTTCGCGAGCGCCTCGTCATAGCTCACCGTGTCATAGCGCTTGGCATCGTCGAATTTCTTCGGGTCCTTGTCGTAGACGCCGTCGACCTTGGTGCCCTTGAAGATCGCCTCGCAGGTCATTTCGTTGGCGCGCAGCGTCGCGGCCGTGTCGGTTGTAAAATAAGGGTTCCCGGTCCCGGCCGCGAAGATGACGACCCGCTTTTTCTCGAGATGGCGCACGGCCCGGCGACGAATATAGGGTTCGCAGACCTGATCCATCGGGATCGCGCTGATCACCCGCGTAAAGACGCCGAGCGCTTCGAGCGCCGACTGCATCGCGAGTGCGTTCATCACCGTCGCGAGCATGCCCATGTAGTCCGCCGTGGTCCGCTCCATCCCCTGCGCGGAACCCGCAAGCCCCCGGAAGATGTTGCCGCCGCCAATCACCATGCAGATCTCGACGCCCAGATCATGAACCGATTTCACCTCCTGCGCGATGCGCGCGACGGTGGGTGGATGCAGCCCGTATCCCTGGTCGCCCATCAGCGCTTCGCCACTGATCTTGAGCATGACACGGCTGTATTTGGTCTTAGATGAAGATGCGGTCGGCGTGGCCTCGGTCATGTCTTTGCGTCGTCCTCGGGGCTCATGTATGGATCGCGCCTGTAATGTCGGAAAAACCCCGGAGGCGCAATGCGCTATGGCCGGGACCTGAGGGGTGCCACGCGGATATGGACTTGGACGCGCTTCTGAAGGACGTGCCGCCGGACCGGCCGGTCCTGATCGCCGGACCGACGGCGAGCGGAAAAAGCGCCCTCGCCCTTGCCCTCGCACGCGACGGTGGCGGCGTCGTCGTCAACGCCGATGCGCTTCAGGTCTTTGCCAATTGGCGCATCCTCACGGCGCGCCCCAGCCTGTCGGAGGAAGAGGTCGCGCCGCACAGGCTTTATGGACATGTGTCCGGCGACACCGCCTATTCCGTCGGACACTGGCTTCGGGATGTCACGCCGATCCTCGCCGGACCTGACCGCCCCATCATCGTTGGGGGCACTGGGCTTTACCTGACGGCCTTGACCGAGGGCCTCGCGGAGATTCCGCAGACCCCTGCCGAAATCAGGGCCGAAGGCGAAGCCCTTCTGGACCGAAACGGACTTCAGGCTCTTCTCGACGACCTCGATCCGGAAACCCTCGCAAGGATCGACCAGCGGAACCCGGCCCGTGTCGCCCGTGCCTGGGAAGTCCAGCGCACGACCGGACACGGTCTGGCCAGTTGGCAGGACACGACGCCCGCGCCACTTCTTCCATTGGACGACGTGACGCCGATCTGCCTTCTCCCAGACAGAGAGTGGCTCCTCTCCCGGATCACCCGACGCTTCGATGCCATGATCGCTCAGGGCGCGCTCGAGGAAGCCCGCGCGAACCTGCCCGACTGGTCCCCCACGGCCCCCTCGTCCAAGGCGATCGGTGCCCGGGAGTTGATTGCCCATCTAAGGGGTGAAATGACGCTTGAAAATGCCCGCGACAGCGCCGTGGTCGCAACACGACAATACGCAAAGCGTCAAATGACCTGGTTCCGGGCCCGAATGTCGAAATGGTGCAACTTCCCGATTCCGAGCGAACACGTCTGAAGGTAAACTGTGGCCTCTTGGAAACAGACGGAAATTGCCTCAGACTTATCCACAGGCAAACCGGCACCCTGTGGATAGCTAGGGGCGACAGGTGAGCGGGAATCGGGTACCCGTATCCTCACACGAACGAGAGGTCACCCGGTCCACCCCGTGAACGACAGGGAAATTTCGCCTGTAAGTAGCCAGGACAAGCGGTCGAAGCCTCCGAGGGATGGGAGAGATTTTCGCATGGATCAGACCAACAGGCTATCGTCCCCGTTTCGTGTGATTCCCCTTGCGCGACTGGCGAATGGTGGCCGTTGGCGCACTGAAGCGATGCGCAGCTATGGCGCGCCGGTCCTTCTGTGGTTCACCCGTGGCCAGGGCCGAATCACGGTCAACGGCAAGACGGCGGGCTATACCGCCCACAATGCGATCTTCATTCCCGCCGGCACGATGCACGGATTCGAGATGAATTCCTCGGTGCAGGGCATGATCGTGGTCTTTCCGGTCGGCGTCGAACGGCAGCTCGAACTACCCGAAGACACCGTGCACATGCGCCTGCCCGAAAGCGAACAGCATATCGAGCTCAACCGCCTGATCGACAATCTCCAGACCGAGCTCGAGGGCGGCAACCTCGCCTCCGACCGCGCGATGCTTTGCCATGCCGGGCTCTTGTCGGTCTGGGTCGAACGGCAGATGCGGTCGCTCGACATCGAGGAACCCGATGCGGACGCCTCCTCCCGACTGGCCGCCGCCTATACCGCGCTGGTGGAACAGGACTTCCATTCGGCCAAGACGGTGCGCGATTACGCCAAGGACCTTGGTGTCACGCCCACGCATTTGTCCCGCGTCTGCAACAAGGCCTGCGGTCGCCCGGCCTCTTCGATCCTCGCGGATCGCGTGCATTACGAAGCGCGTCGTCTGCTGACCGAGACTCACATGCCGATCAAGGACATCGCCTCCTCGCTCGGCTTCGCCTCCGCGGCCTATTTCACCCGCGCGTTCCAGCAGCACACCGGGCGCACGCCCTCGCAGTTCCGGCGCGGCGGCTGATCCACGGGTTTTCCGAGACCACCACCCTCTTTTACTTGACGCCGTGCGCTTTGCGCGCGACACCTTTGCCTTGGGACAGCGGACCGTAACATCGGCACCGCTCAGGGACGAGGAGACAGCGCGGTGCAGGCGACATGCCGTTGCGGGGAAGTGGTGCTGGACTTGCGGGGAACGCCGGTCGTCACGACCACATGCTATTGTTCTGATTGTCAAACTGCGGCACTTCACTTCGAAAATCGCTTCGGCATTCTCATCATGAATGAGGATGGCGGAACCGATCACGTGGTCTGGCGAAAGGACCGCGTCCGGTGCCTGCGCGGGGCCGAGCATCTGGCCGAATACCGGCTGTCCAGACAGTCTGCGACTCGCCGTATCATTGCGACCTGTTGCGGCACGCCCATGTTCCTAGATTACACGAAGGGTGGATGGGCCACGATCTATCGCGACCGGCTCCCGCCCGAGGAGCGACCGAAGACCGAAATGCGCGTGATGCTCAGGGACCGGGTCGGCGGAGATCGCCTGCCGGATGACTGCAAGAACCTGCCGCGCTATTCGCTTGGGCTCTTCGCGCGGCTTCTGACGTCCTGGTCTTTCATGGGGTTCAGCCGCCGGGGCATAGACTTCGTCCACCGCGAGCTCTGAGACGGATCAACCGCCGAGGATCGCCTTCACGTAGCCCTGCGTCTCGTCATAGGGCGGCACGCCGTCGTATTTCGCAACCGCCTCGGGACCCGCGTTATAGGCGGCCAGCGCAAGCTTCCAGCTTTGGAACCGGTTGTATTGCTGACGAAGGTAGCGCGCGCCGCCTTCGAGGTTCTGGTGCGGGTCGGCGGGATCCACACCCAGCCGCGCGGCGGTTTCCGGCATGAGCTGCGCGAGGCCGAAGGCTCCCGCATGACTCTTCGCCGAGGGATTCCAGCCCGATTCCTGCTGAACGAGTCGCAGGAACAGGTCTTCCGGGATACCATGCTTGCGCGCCGCCTCTTTCGCGGCGGCCAGATAGGTCCCCTTGTAATTGCCGTTGTAGCGCGGGATCGCGGCATCGCGGGCGGGCGGGTTGGGCTGGTAGCGGACCGAACCCTGATATTGGCTCGCCGCCCGATTATCGAGCACTTTCAAAGCGTTCTCGAAATTCGCCCGTCCGCTTGACGACGAAAACAGCGTGTCCGCAATAAGCGGCGCGCCTGTCAGGAGCGTCAGCGCCAAAGCGCCCCCCAGAATGTCCTTCACCGCCCTGTCTCCGCCTTGTGGAAGAGGTTCGCCGGGAAGACTAGACCAATTCCACGCCTTTCGCCACCCTCGCCGATCATCCGGGCGTCGGACCGAAACCGCGCGCGGACCGGGGCACTTTAACCTTTCCTTCACCACGCTCGGGTGATGTAACCGAGGAAATCGGAAATTTCAGATTCGGGGGGCACCATGGCTGGTTCCGTGAACAAGGTGATCATCGTCGGCAATCTCGGGCGCGACCCCGAAGTGCGGACGTTCCAGAACGGCGGCAAGGTGGTGAACCTGCGCATTGCGACCTCCGAGAACTGGAAAGACCGTAATACCGGCGAGCGCCGGGAAAAGACGGAATGGCATTCCGTCGCGATCTTTTCGGAACCGCTCGGCCGCATTGCCGAGCAGTATCTGCGCAAGGGGTCCAAGGTCTATATCGAGGGCCAGCTCGAAACCCGCAAATGGCAGGACCAGTCCGGTCAGGACCGCTATTCCACCGAAGTGGTCTTGCGCCCCTACCGTGGTGAACTGACCCTCCTCGACAGCCGCGGCGAAGGCGGCGGCGGCGGAACCTACGGGGGCGGGTCCTCGGGCGGCGGTTATGACGACCGTGGCGGATACGACGACCGCGGCGGCTATGACGACCGGTCCGGCGGTGGCAACGACCGCGCCCCGGCCGGTGGCGGCTTCGACGACGAAATCCCCTTCTGACGAGGCGGAGTGGCGCAAAAGGTCCGACGAGACCTGACAGGGCGCTGGCAAGCGCCCTGCTCTGCACTTATGTCTTTCTCATGAGCTGGTCTTTTCCGATAGGTCGCCTTCTCGGCTCCGAGCTTCGTGTCCATTACACGTTCCTCCTCCTGCTCGCCTTCATCGGCGGCAGCGCCTGGATGGCCGCCGGTCCATCGGCGGCCGTCATCAACGTCATCTATGTGCTCGCGCTCTTCGCCTGCGTGATCGCGCATGAATACGGTCACGCCCTGACCGCCCGGGCCTTCGGCATCCCGACACCGGACATCACGCTCCTCCCAATCGGGGGACTCGCGCGCTTGCAACGCATTCCGGACAACCCGGTGCAGGAGATTCTCGTCGCGCTGGCGGGCCCGGCCGTGAACGTCGTGATCTTCGGGATCCTCTTCCTCATGGGCAGCGCCGATTTCAACGGTGCGCCCCTCGGAGGCGGCATGACCTTGGCGCAGCTTCCCGCGCAGATCGCGCTCTTGAACCTGATCCTCGCCGGCTTCAACATGATCCCCGCCTTCCCGATGGACGGCGGTCGCGTGCTGCGCGCGGTGCTTTCCCTGATGACCACACGCGTGACCGCGACCCGGATCGCGGCCCTCATCGGCCAGACCCTCGCCATCGGGTTCGGGATCTACGGGCTTTACATCGGCAGCTTCATCTATCCGCTCATCGCCGTCTTCATCTTCATGGCGGCACGGGCCGAGGCGCAGGATGTCAGGTTGCGCGATCTGGCCCGGACCGCCCGGGTCGAAGACGTGATGCGCAGCCATTTCACCGCGCTCTCGCCCACGCTCACGCTCGATCAGGCCAAGGCCGCCTTCGACTCCCATGACGTTCTGGAGTTCCCCGTCGTCGACAGCGCCACGTCGCGCATCGTGGGCTTCGTGACGAAGAAACATGTGCTCGACATCCACGCGAAACAGGGTGGGGCCGAGTTCGTCGGAAACGTCATGGCGCGCAATGTCGCCCATGTGCGCGAGGGCCAGCCCCTGGGCCAGGTCCTGCGGCTCTTGCAGCGGGCTTCCGGCGTCGGCGTCGTGACAGCCACGGGAGAGACGGTCGGCTACGTGACGCAGCAGACCGTGATGGAGCATCTGAAGTAGTGGACGGCTCCCGGACGCATCAGCGCCCGGAAAGCCCCTCGTCGAGCACGTCCCGGACGACGTCCAGGTCCGTTTCGGAGCACACGAAGGCCTCGCCGATCTCACGCGCGAGAACGAACTTGATCTTGCCCGCCTCGACCTTCTTGTCCTGCCCCATGAGGTCGATCAGTCCGGCGGCGTCCGGCAGATCACCGGCAATGTCCGACAGGTTGCGCTTCATCCCCATCTCGGCCAGATGCGCCCGGAACCGCGACGGCGACTCCTGCGGCATGAGCCCCATCCGGGCCGAGGTCTCGAAGGCCAGCGCGCACCCGATGGCGACGCCCTCGCCGTGGAGGAGCCGGTCGGAGTATCCCGTCGCGGCCTCGAGCGCGTGGCCGAAAGTGTGGCCAAGGTTGAGAAGCGCGCGGTCGCCCTGTTCGGTCTCGTCCCGCTCGACGATATCGGCTTTCATCTGGACCGAACGCCGGACCGCCTCGGTGCGCAGCCCGACGTCTCCGGCGGCGAGGGCCGGGCCATTCGTTTCCAGCCATTCGAAGAAGTCGAGCGAGCCAAGCCCGCCATATTTCACCACTTCCCCGTAGCCCGCCAGAAAATCGCGCGGCGCCAGCGTGCCGAGCACGTCGATATCCGCCAGCACGAGCGAGGGTTGATGGAAGGCGCCGATCAGGTTCTTGCCATGCGGCGAGTTGATTCCGGTCTTGCCACCCACGGAACTGTCCACTTGTGCCAGAAGGCTTGTGGGCATCTGAACGAAACGCACACCGCGCCGAAGGATCGCAGCCGCGAAGCCCACGAGGTCGCCGATCACGCCGCCGCCAAAGGCCACCACCACATCCTTGCGTTCGACCCGCTGGGCGAGAAGCCATTCCACGGTCCGGGTGAGATGTGCCCAGTCCTTCGTCGCCTCGCCCGGCGGCAGGATCAGCGCATCGCTCTCGATCCCCGCGGCGGATAGCGCCGCCTGAAGTGCGGTAAGATGCAGGCCCGCGACCCGTTCCTCGGTGACGATCCAGACCCGCGGGCGGTTGAGGAGTCCGACCATATGTTTGCCCGCGTCCGCCAGAAGGCCGGCGCCGATCCGCACGTCATAGGCGCGGTCGCCGAGCGCCACGTGAACCGTTTCCATCACAGCTCCTCCAATACATCGGGGCGGGTCAGAAGGACCCGGATTACATGGTCCGTCATGGTCGTGATCGAATAGCTCTTGTGACTGTCGACCACGAGATCGGCCAAGGCATAGATATCGCGCCGCGCCTCGTAGAGATCGGTCAGTGTCCGCTTGGGATCCGCCGTCCTGAGTAAGGGGCGCGTTGATTTGTGACGCACGCGTTGCCACAGGAGTTCCACGTCGGCCCGGAGCCAGAGCGACACGCCGGCACGCGAGATCTCTTCGCGGTTGCGCTCCGCCAGAAAGGCCCCGCCCCCGGTAGAGAGCACCATGGGCCCCATCGCGAGAAGGCGCGCGATGACTTCAGATTCGCGCTGGCGGAAGAAGATCTCGCCGTCGCGTTCGAAGACCTCCGGGATGGTCATGGCGGCGGCGGCCTCGATCTCGGCGTCACTGTCGACGAAGGGCACGCCAAGCCGCTGGGCCAGAGATTTGCCCACGGCTGTCTTGCCCGCGCCCATCATGCCGACGACCGTCACCGGCTTTTTCAGTTTGTAGCCCAAAGTGGCAGCGCCTTGCCGATCTCGAAATTGTCACACCGCCGTGGCGTGACCTTGCCGAACATGCCATATATGAAGTGCGCGCGGGGCAAAACCCGTGATCGGAAATCGAACGCGCGAGACGTTCGGATCGGTCGAAGTTGAAAGCGAGGGACCATGCTGGCGCGGCTTATCAAATTTGTGCTCTTCGTGGTGGTTGTCGGAGCCATCGGGATAGCCGGATATGCGCTCGTCGGCGACCTCACACCGCCTGCGAGCCAGAATTCGTTGACGGTGACACTGGATGGCAATTAGGGCCACAAGTAAGGCCACAGGGCTTCTTCTTTCCTTGTTCTTCATTGGTGGCGCCCTGGTGCCGCCGACTGCCGGGGCGCAGACGGACGCACCCATGTCGGCGATCGACTGGTTGTCGGATTCGCTCACCCGCCCCGATACCCAGACTGGCGCAGTCGTCGGGGGCGAACCTCCGGTCGACGGCGGCGCGACGACACCCGATGTGACGGTCACAGGACTGGACCAGACCGATGTCCCCCGCGCAGACGCGATCGGGTTGACCTCTCCCGCGATCACCGGGCTGCCGGTGGGTCTCTGGGGGCAGTCGGAGGCGACGACGCTTGCCGCGCTCATCAGCGCCGAAGGTCCCGCGATTTCGCCCACACTCACCGCCTTTCTTCAGGAACTCCTCCTCGCCGAACTCGATCCGCCCGTGGGAGGCACCGGCCAGACTTTGTTTCTGGCCCGCATCGACAAGCTCCTTCAGATGGGGGCGCTCGATCCGGCCTATGAGCTTCTGTCGCGCGCCGGGGCGATCACACCCGAGATCACCCGCCGCTGGTTCGACACCGCGCTCCTCATCGGCCACGAGGATACTGTATGCCGTGCGATGGAGGAGCGGACCGACCTGTCCCCGACGTATCCCGCGCGCATCTTTTGCCTCGCGCGAGCGGGGGACTGGGACGGCGCGGTGCTTCTCATGGGCACCGCACGGGCACTTGACCTGACGACCGACGAGGAAGACGCGCTCATCGCGCGGTTCCTCGACCCCGACCTTTTCGAGGGTGAACCGCCCCTGTCGGTGCCGCGCCCCCTGACCCCCCTGACCTTTCGGATGCTCGAAGCGGTGGGCGAACCGGTTCCCACCTCGGGCCTGCCCGTCGCTTTCGCGCAGGCGGATCTCAGGGCCAATATCGGCTGGAAGGCACGGGTCGAAGCCGGCGAACGGCTCGTCCGCACCGGGGCTGTGACGGACAACCAGATGCATGGCCTCTACATGGAGCGCAAGGCCTCGGCCTCGGGCGGCGTCTGGGACCGGGTCGCTGCCGTTCAGGCGCTCGAGACCGCCCTGGCAGAAAGCGACGAGGCGGCCATATCCGCCGCCCTGCCCGCGATCTGGGACCGCCTCGCCGTGGTCGAGACCGACGCCGTGATCGCGCGCATCCACGGCGCGGAATTGGCGGCGCTGGATCTGCCGGCCGAGGGCAGCGACCTCGCCCTGAAGCTGGGCCTCCTGTCAGACGACTACGAAACGGTGGCGCTTGCCGCATCGGGCGCGACAGACGAAACGCGTTTTCTCCTCGGTGTGGCCAAAGGCAACGTGGCCGGCCTCGCTCCCTATGACGAAACGGCCCGCGCGGTGGCGGAAGGTTTCACCTCCGCGCCACCGGACGACCTGCTCCGGCTGGCCCGAACCGACCGCCTGGGCGAGGCCATCCTCCAGGCGCTTGCGCTTTTCGACAACGGGATGCGTGGCGACTTTTCCGATCTGGCCCAGGCCATTGCGTTCTTTCGCGGCATCGGGCTCGAGGAACTGGCGCGTCGCGCCGCGCTCGATGTCCTTATCCTGGAGCGGCTCGGATGAGCGCGTCGTCGGATCGGTGGATTTCGGCGTTTCTCGAAGCGCAATCCGCAGAACTCGATGCCGCCCGCAACACCCTCCTGGGCTATGGGCGCGACCTGCAGGATTTCGCGGGCTTCGTGGCGACGGCGAAACGGGACCTTGAGACGACGGACCGGGCGTTGATCGAGGACTACCTCATCCATTGCGAGGCGCAGGGGCTCGCCGCGTCGACCCGTGCGCGACGGCTGTCGGCGATCAAGCAACTCTTTCGCTTCGCGTTCGAGGAAGGCTGGCGGACGGACAACCCCGCCCTGCGGATCAAGGGCCCCGGCAAGTCGAAATCGCTCCCCAAGACCCTGTCGGAGGCGGAAGTGACCGCCCTGCTCACCGCCGCGCGCAGTCATGGACGCACGCCGGGGGACCGCCTGCGTAACGCCTGCCTCATGGAAGTGCTCTATGCCACCGGGATGCGGGTGAGCGAGCTCGTCACCCTGCCCGCCAATGCCGCGCGGGGCGACACGAGGATGCTTCTGGTCCTTGGCAAAGGCGGCAAGGAACGAATGGTGCCGCTGTCACCACCAGCCCGCGCCGCCCTTGTGGAATGGCTCGCCGTGCGCGACGAGGTCGAGGACCGGCACCGGGTCGAGACCGGCAGCAAGCCCTCGCGTTTCCTGTTTCCCTCGACCGGGAAAGAGGGGCACCTGACCCGGCACCGCTTTCACGGCTTGATCAAGGAGATTGCCGTGGCCGCCGGCGTGTCGCCCGCCTCAGTCACGCCGCACCGCCTGCGCCATGCCTTCGCCACACATCTGCTGGCGAACGGCGCGGACCTTCGCGCTATCCAGACGCTACTGGGCCATGCCGACATCTCGACGACCGAGATCTATACCCATGTTCTGGACGAACGGCTGAAAGACCTTGTCCTCACGCACCATCCGCTTGCCCGCAAGGATTAGGGTTCGTTCGGCAGAAGAAGCGAGGCGTCGCCGTAGCTGAAGAAGCGGTAGCGCGTCGCGATGGCATGGTCATAAACCGCGCGCATCCGGTCGATCCCCATCAGGGCCGAGACCAGCATCATCAGGGTCGACTTGGGCAGGTGGAAGTTGGTCATCAGCCCGTCGGCCATCTGGAAGGCATAGCCGGGCCGGATGAAGATATCGGTGGGCCCCCGCCAGGGTGCGATGCTGCCGTCCTTTGACGCGCTTTCGATCAGGCGCAGCGCGGTGGTGCCGACCGGTATCACGCGCCCGCCTGCCGCCTTGGTCGCGTTGATCTCGGCGGCGGCGGCCGGGGTCACCTCGCCCCATTCGGAATGCATCTTGTGGTCAGTGACGTCGTCGACCTTCACGGGAAGGAACGTCCCGGCCCCGACGTGGAGGGTCACATGGGTGGTGTCGACGCCGCGAATGGCCAGCGCGGACAGAAGATCCTCGTCGAAATGAAGCGAAGCGGTCGGCGCCGCGACGGCTCCGGCGTTCCGGGCCCAGACCGTCTGATAATCCCGCAGGTCCTCGGCATCGGCCTTGCGCTTGGCCTCGATATAGGGCGGCAGCGGCATGCGACCGGCGGCTACAAGCGCGGTGTCGAAATCCGGCCCTTGCCGGTTGAAGGCCAGCACCGCCTGCCCCTCTTCGCGCCGCAGAACCCGCGCCGACAGCCCGGCGGCAAATACGATCTCCTCGCCATCGGCGACCTTGCGCAGGGGTTTCACCAGCGCACGCCAGGCACCCGGTGCCGCATCGGGCTCGAGCAGCGTGACCTCGATCCGGGCCTCAGCCTCGCCCCGACGGCGCAGGCCCTCGAGCCGCGCGGGAATGACGCGGGTGTCGTTGAGCACGAGCCTGTCGCCCGGGCGCAACCAGTCGACAAGATCGGTCACGGTCCGGTCGTGGATGGCAGTGGCGGTCGCCACCAGAAGGCGCGCCGACGACCGGGGCCGTGCAGGCCGGGTCGCGATCAGGTCTTCGGGAAGGTCGAAATCGTAATCCGACAGCCGGGTGCCGTCGTCGTGCTGGGGCATGGGAACCTACTGATTGGGTTGTGACGTCTGGTCGGGTTGCGGCGTCTGGCGGCGAAAGATCTCGCGCAGGAAACCGGGGGTCAGGATGGACAGGGGATTTACCGACACGTTCATGTCGCTCGCGGGCCCGGTCAGGTTGAAGGAGAAGCCCACGAGCCCCTCGCCGTCACGCGCGGAGACGAGACGACCGATGGAGTTGATGAGGTAGAAGGGTGACAGCACCCCCTGCATGTCGAGGGTCTTCTGGTCGAGATTGTAGTAGCCGTCCATCGACAGGCCGAGCGAGGAACTGACCGCCGAGGACGAATAGAGCGTGAGCCGCGTGGGCGAGAGCTGGAACTTGCCCTTCACCTCGGAGAAGAAGATCCCCTGACCGTCCATCTGGTCGAGCAGGCCCACGATGGAAATCGCCGACAGCAGCTCGGCCATGGCGGGCGCATCCACGAGGTAGGTGCTCGTCAGCGACAGCGTGCCCTCGAATGTGCCCGAGACCCCGGTCGGGACCAGAATGACCTCGAGGTTGCCTTTGCGCGCCTTGTTGAACACGCCCATCCCGTTCAAGACCTCGCCCCCCTGCGCCGACTTGATGCGATAGGCTGCGCCTTGGGGCGTCTGGGCGACGGTCCCTTCGATCGGTGCGCCGCCCTCTACATTGGCAAGGAAGGTGCCGGACAGGCCGCCGTTCAGATCGAAGTTGCCCCGGAAGTCGCTCAGGACGATTCCTTCGGCGACCGTGAGGCTGTTCAGGCGGATCGAAAGCGGTTGCGAGCTCCCACCGCCACCACCGCCGCCGGCCGGACCGCTGCCAAAACTGGCCTTGCGCAGGTCCGCGGTGCCCCCCTCGACCGCGATGCCGATGCCGTTGCCGCGTCCGGTCAGGGTCACCGGCGCATCGAGCCATCCTCCGAGCTGCACACGTGCGAAACGGGCCTGATCGAGACCGCCGCCCTCCCGCGTGGTCAGCGTGCCCGAGGCGGTGAGCCCCGGTGCCGAAATGGCGAGCGTTTCGACCGTCGGACGTGGACCCAGCAAGGCCTCGACCTCGAGCGATCCGCGCGATCCACGCCCCTTGGACCAGCCGGTGCCCGGGATCGACAGGCTCAGGCCTTCCAGGTTGGAGGTCAAGGTCAGACGCGGGGCCTCGTCGGGCTTGAGGCTAAGCGAAAACGCACCCGGCGCCTCGCCGCCCAGCATGTCGGGCGACAGCCCGAGGTTGAATTCCTCTACCGCCGCCTGGCTCAGGGTCACGGTGCCCGTCACCGTCGACCCCTGCCCCTTGTCCTCCGCCCGCAGGGATTGCCGCCAGGTGGCAGTGGCGGCCACATCGCCCAGTCGCCCGGGCCCGGACACTTCGACCATGTCCGGCGAGGCCCGGAAATCCAGCTCTGCCCCGGTCAGCACGCTGCCCTCGACCAGCCTTTCTGACCGCACGTCGAAGGCCTTGCCCCGCACCTCGAATTTCACCTGCTCGAAGGGCAGGTCCTTCAGCATGGGAAATTCGACCCGTCCTTGTGCCTCGAACCGGCCTTCGGCCAGATCGGGACCAAGGTCCGTGTCCTTGAACACATCGAAAGGCTTCATCGCGAGAAGCGACAGCCCGGCCTGAAGCGGTCCCCGCAGGGCGAGGTCCGCCACCCCGTCGCCGGGCTTGTCGCGCACGTCGGGCACGGTGAAGGTCGATCCGGACAGGTCGATCTGTTCGCCATTGGGCGCAGTCATGCGGCCGGCGTTCGCGCGGATCGTCAACTGTTGCTCGGCGAGCATCAGGTAGCCGGAGGCCCCGACCACGTTGGGAAGCGCCGGCATCGGCTTCACGACGGCATCGGTCAGGCGCGCGCCCAGAAGCATTTGCGCGTCTTCCAGAGAGGGGCCGCGCAGCGCCACTTGAACATCGCGAATCTCGCCGCTCCGGACGTTCTGGAACACCCAGCGGCGCGGATTTGGGGAAAGGGGCTTCGGCCAGAGGGTCTTCAACTCGGCCACGTCAAGCGCGGGGATCTGGACGTTGAGCGACAGGTCCCATTCGTCCTTCGTGGCCCCGATATCACCCGAGAGTTCGATCCGCGTGGCATCGTGAAAGAACACCGCTTGCCCGATGTCGAGCTTGAAAGGCGCGAGCTTCACCCTCGCGTCGATATAGCCGCTCTGGAGTTCCACGGGCGTGTCGAACACGCGCTGGTCGCGCACAACGGCGCGGTTCAGGCGAAGCTGCGCGACGACGCCCTGCGGCCAGCCGTTGACCAGGTCGGTCAAAAGAAGCTTGCCCTCGAGTTCGGCCTCGCCAAGCTCGCTCGAGAGACCCAGCCCCGACACGTTGATCGCCTGTGCCTCGGGGTCGAAGTCGACATAGGCCTTGGCGCCCCCGAACCGCACCGTGCGCGCGCCCTCGGCGGGCTTGATCCCGCCCTCGTCGATCTGGAGCGCCCCGGCAAGGTCGGTGATTTCTCCCTCCGGGCCAAGGGTGGTGCGCAGCGCGCCCGAGACCGGCGCATCGACGAGCGACAGGAACGACAGCGCCGGCGATTGTGCCCCGATATCGGCGGCGGCGGCATTGTCGAAAGACACCGACAGCGAAGCCGCGGAGTTCGTCTTGTCCGACCGCAGGGCCACTTCGACCTGCGCCAGTTCTTCGGTCTGGTTGAAGACCTCGAAGCTGATGTTCGTCTCGATGATCTTTTCGGACTGGATGATCTCCATCTGGCCGTTCGTCACCTGCCAGAGCCGCCCCGTGCGCCCGTCTTCGAGCGTGATGGTCAGACCGTTGGCTTCGACGCGACCGGCCTCGGCCAGAATGCCGCCGGCGAAGAGCCCGTCGATCGCATCGAAGACCTCGGCCAGATTGCCGGTGGTCGTGTTCCCTTGCCCGAATTGCAGGGCGAAGCTGCCATCCGCCAGCCTGCGAAAGGTCACCTGCGCGCCGGAGAGGATCGCGGTGCGCGGCACCAGTTCGCCCTTGAAGATCGGCGCGAGCCGGACGCCGCCTTCCACGGAGTTGAGCTGCGCGATGTCGAGCCCGGAGGCATCGCGGATCCCCACGTCGACCAGCCTCAGCCGGGGCCGGCCCTTCGGCGTGACGCCGATCTCGATCCGGCGCAGAGTGAACGAGCCTTCCGGGATGAGCGTATTCATCCGCGTCTCGACATTCTCGGCGACCCAGCCCGGCAAGGGCACGGCGCGCCCCGTGACCGACATCGAGACGAGCAGAAGGAAGAGAGCCCCGATCCCGATGGTGAGGACCGACCACAGACCCAGATGGAAGTGCAACCGGCGCGGCCGCCAGCGACGCGCCGGGCTCTCCAGACTCGAATGGCTGCTCTCCGGCACCGTTGAATCTGGGGTCCTGTCGCTGTCGGTCATCGGCCTTGGGGGTTCATGCCGTCTTCAAAACGGCGTCGGAAATGTCTAGGTCAGGTGCTTACGAGATGCAAAGGAGCTTGTGAAGGAAATGACGGAATCGCTGTTGAAGGTCGGCGCGAAAGCGCCTGAGTTCGCCCTTCCCGACCAGTCGGGCGATCTGGTGGAATTGTCCCAGTTCGCCGGCAAGCCCGTGGTCCTTTTCTTTTATCCCAAGGCTTCAACCCCCGGCTGCACACTGGAAGCGCGGGACTTCACCGCCAAGCTCGGTGATTTCGAGGCGGCCGGCGCGGTCGTGATCGGGGTATCCAAGGACAGCGTCAAGAAACAGTCGAATTTCGCGAAGAAGGAAGAGCTTGCCACGGCGCTCCTGTCGGATGCCGAGGGCACCGTCTGTGAAGACTACGGGGTCTGGGGCGAGAAGAAAATGTACGGCAAGACCTTCATGGGCATCGCCCGCACGACATATCTGATCGGGCCCGACGGGAAAATCGCGCAGGTCTGGGACAAGGTGAAGGTGGACGGTCACGCGGACGACGTGCTCGCCGCGGTTCGCGCCCTGTGAGCCACCGGACGGCAATCACCCTGTCGGACATGGCAGTCGAGGTTCTGTCCACCGCCGACGGACGCGAAAAGGCCGCGTTGTCGCGCCGTCATGCCGCAACGTGGTTCGCGGCACGCGAAACAGGAACCTCCATTCCCATCGGTCGGGCCACGCCGCCCGACCGCCCGGCGCGGCCGACCAAACCCGACCTCCTCGATCCGCGCGACGTGCCAAGGCGCCGCCCCGGCAGTATCGAGGGGCGCAAGGCCATCCTTCACGCAATCGCCCATATCGAGCTCAATGCCGTCGACCTCCACTGGGACATCATCCCACGCTTCGCGGACACGCCGATGCCGCTCGGGTTCTATGACGACTGGGTAAAGGCGGCGGACGAAGAGGCCAAGCACTTCGGGCTCGTCTGCGACGCGCTGGAGAACCTGGGGAGCTACTACGGCGCCCTGCCCGCCCATGCCGGTATGTGGCAGGCGGCCACCGATACCGCGCGGGATTTCCTCGGTCGCCTGGCGGTCGTGCCCATGGTGCTGGAGGCGCGCGGTCTCGATGTGACGCCCGCCATGATCGCGACCTTCACCCGCGCGCAGGACGCCAAGGCGGTGACCGCGCTCGAGGTCATCTATGCCGAGGAAGTCGCCCATGTGGCCTATGGCTCGAAGTGGTTCCACTTCCTTTGCGGTCGCCAAGACCTCGATCCGAAAGTGGCGTTTCACGACCTTGTCCGGCGTTATTTCCACGGGGCGCTGAAGCCGCCTTTCAACGAGGAAAAGCGCGCTGAAGCGGGTCTACCGCCCGATTTCTACTGGCCCCTTGCCGCCTCCTGAGATCGGCGAACATCTGCCGCCTGCGACAGCGGGTCTCGGCCGACTTGGGCCAAATTCCTTGCACCAATCCAACATGGCAGGTTAGAGAACCCCAAGCATGCGGCACCGTCGGGTTCCGCATGCGCTGGGATATGGGGCAACGAACGGTAGAACAGTGCTGAACAAGCTCGGACACGATATGAACCGAAAGCTCGAAACGAGCTTCCCGGAACAACGGCTTTTCCTGAGATCCGAACAAGGCACCCGCTTCGTCATCCTCTCGCCGCTCACACAGCTCATAGCCTGGACCGTTTCGGCGGCCTTCGTGGCCTGGGCCATCATTGCGACCGCCGTACTCATCATGGATTCGATCGGGTCCGGGAATGTGCGTGAGCAGACCCAGCGCGAACAGCGCCTGTATGAAGAACGTCTGCAGATTCTCGCAACCGAACGTGATACTCGCGCAGCCGAAGCCGCCGCAGCACAGGAGCGCTTCAACCTCGCCCTCGCCCAGATTTCCGATATGCAGTCTGAGCTTCTGTCGTCCGAAGAACGGCGCCGCGAGCTCGAAACCGGGATCAACGTCATCCAGTCGACCCTGCGTCGGACCATGAACGAACGCGACGCGGCGCGCGGCTCGGTCGAAGCCATGCTCGCCGAGAATGGTGGCGAGGTTCCTGCCGGCAGCTTCCAGATGGCCGCCGGCCCGGACCTTTCCCAGACCGTGACCGCCCTGACCGAAGCCCTCGACATGACGTCGGCCGAACGGGACGCGGCCCGCACCGAAGCCCGCGAGGCCCGCGAGGCGACCGACGAACTGATCTACGAGGCGCGCCTGCGCGACGAGCGCAACAACCAGATCTTCAGCCAGCTTGAAGATGCGGTGACGGTGAGCCTCGAACCACTCGACAAGATGTTCTCGGCGGCGGGCATGTCCACCGACAGCATCCTCGCCACAGTTCGGCGCGGTTATTCCGGACAAGGCGGTCCGCTCATGCCGATGATCCTCTCGACCAAGGGGAGCGCCGCCGACAGCGACATGGCGCGCGCCAACAACATCCTGGGCGAGCTCGACCGGATGAACATCTATCGCATTGCGGCCGAGAAGCTGCCCTTCTACATGCCGCTGCGCCCCGGTTCCTTCCGCTACACCTCCGGCTTCGGTTCCCGCTGGGGCAGGCTCCATGCCGGCACCGACATGGCCGGCCCCGTGGGCACACCGATCTATGCCACTGCCGACGGCGTCGTCACCCATGCCGACTGGCAGTCCGGTTATGGCCGTCTGGTGAAGATTCAGCACGAGTTCGGCATCGAAACGCGCTATGGTCACATGTCGCGCATTCGCGTCAACAAGGGCCAAAGGGTCTCGCGCGGCGACCTTATCGGTGATATGGGAAATTCCGGCCGGTCCACGGGACCGCATCTTCACTACGAAATCCGCGTTGGTGGTAACGCGATCAACCCGATGACCTACATTCAGGCAGGACGAAATGTTTTCTAAAAGCCGTATCAACGAACCCGGCCCGAAGGCGGGCGAAACCGACGCCAAGGCACCGGAAGGCACCGCGCCCAAACCGTCCATGCCGCTGATGGGCGGGTCCTCTGCCCCGGCGTCGACCGCCCCCAAGGCGAAACCGCCGGCTTCGACCCTGTCCTCCGATCTTCATGTTGTGGGCAACCTGCGCTCGACCGGCGACATCCTCGTCGAAGGCACCATCGAGGGCGACATCCGGGCCCACCAGCTCACCGTAGGCGAAAGTGCGACCGTGAAGGGCGAAGTGGTCGCCGACGACGTGGTCGTGAATGGCCGTATCGTGGGCCGTCTGCGTGGCCTCAAGGTGCGCCTGACCTCGACCGCCCGTGTCGAAGGCGACATTATCCACAAGACGATCGCCATCGAGAGCGGCGCGCATTTCGAAGGGTCGGTCCAGCGTCAGGACAACCCCCTCGAAGGTGGCAGCCAGAAGCCCGCGCCGCAGCCGCAGGCCGCCGCGCCGAAGCCCGCGCAGGGTTGACACGGGGCTGACCCGGGCCACTTCGTAGCGTCATTCAATGAAAAAGGCCGCCCTCGGGCGGCCTTGGTCGTTCCCGGGGGAAGCGAACCGGCGCTCAGTCCTTCACGAAGCGCCCGAGGCTCGTCCCGTGGCTGTAGAGTCCGTCCTTCGCGTCTGGTGATGTCTGCGCCCGGTCCGCCCTGTCCCGCTCGGCTCGGCTCCGCGAGAGGCCCTGGTCGATCCACGTCAGGACCAGCGCCTCGACGCTCACCCCCTGCGCAGAGGCTTCGGCCTCGAGCGCGGCGAGACGATCTTCCCCGATCCCGGGTAAATTGAGCGATGACCCCATCGCGGCACCTCCATGCATCTGTCGCGCCCTGTATGCGGCACTTGGCAGAGAACGTCCATCGGCTCAGGCGTCAGGATGGATCAAGGCGCGGCGGTAGAGGTGCCAGGAGGCATGTCCCAGGACCGGAAGCACCACGATCAGGCCCAGAAAGACCGGAAGCATCGCCAGAAAGAGCAGCACCGCGATCACGAGGCCCCAGACCAGCATCGGCACGGTGTTCACCATGACGAGTTGAAAGCTCACGATCATCGCCGAGATGAAGTCGATCTCCTTGTCCAGAAGAAGCGGCAGGCTCACCACCGTGAGCGCGAAAAGCACGAAGGCAAAGCCCGCGCCCACCAGAGTTCCGAACCCCAGCATCTTGATCCCTTCGGGCGTGAAGATCGTCGCCTGCCAGTCCGACAGGATGTTCGTCATCGGCATGAGCCCGAGGAAGAGCGCAAAGATCATGTGGGCCAGGAAGACCCAGAACAGGAAGATCATGATGACCACGACAGCCATGGAAGGAATCTGTCGGTCCTTCTGGCGAAAGATCACGCCCAGGACTTCGCGCGGGCGGAAGGGAATGCCGTATTCCAGCCGGCGCGACATCTCGTATAGCCCGGTGGCGATGAAGGGGCCCAGAAGGGGAAAGCCGAAGGCGACCGGAATGACGAGGTAGCTTTGGTCCATCGCCTCGAACTGCCACAGAAGGATCAACCCGCCGACCGTGTAGAAGGCGCCGAAGGCAAGCCCAAGAACCGGTGCGCGCAGGAAGTCCCGCACACCCAAGGCGAGGATGTCCGGAATGTCCGACAGCGTCACGGGCCCGATCGCGGGCATCGGCGCGGCCTCGGTCTGGGCCACCGTCTTGGTTTCGGTCAAGCTGTCCTCCCACACGAAAGGTTGCCCTGTTCGCAGGGTCAGAATGGACAAGACAGTGCAATGGCGTCAAGCGCGTCGACTGGTCCGACTTGTGAGACAATAAGTGAAACGCCTGGCCTCTGTTGTGGCCCCACGTCCAGTGCCGCGAAAAGGGACATCTTGATCATGATTTTTTCTCAAACCGGGGCGATTTCCGCCCGGAACCGTGCGCATCCAGAGCCGCAACAACGAATTATGCTGCCCCACCATTTAGCCCCGAGGCTTCCACATGCCCGACCGTTTGCATTTTCTCCGCTCCGAAAGCGGCGCCGTCACCGTCGACTGGGTCGTCCTGACCGCCGCCATCGTCCTGATGGGAGGAACGACGCTCGCCAGCGTGGCGGGAGGGGTCGGGTCCGTCGGCACCCGGGTCTCCGAGGTCCTCGCTGCCCTGGATGTCGGCGCAGGAAAAGCCGAAGGTGCTGACCCGGAGACCGAAGGGGGTTCTTCCGGGGAGGACGCGACCGAAACCGAAGAGGAACCGGCTGAAGAACAAGGAGAGGAGACCGAACCCGAAACGCCTTCCGTGCCCTCCTATACAGCGGGCGACTGGACCAACTGGTCCGGCAAATACGCCGGCAACTACTGGGGGATCGGGGCATCGCAGGCAGGCGGAAACGACGCGCTCGCCCGACAGATCTCGCTCTCGGCCGCCCGCGCCGATGCGCCCGCCGGCTTCAACCTCGACAACCCGCTCATGTCGCCGGGCAACAACGGCGTGGTCTACACCAGCATGGACGGCAATTTCTATTCGGCCAACGGATATGTCGCGGCGCGGGCGGCTGATGGCTCCTACGTCGACCAATGGGGCACGCGCCGCACGGTTCAGGCCTGGGCCGGAAACTAGGCGCCCGACGTCGCGGTTACGGCGCAGCCTTCATGATGGTGCCCTGGGCTGTGGCGCAGAGTTTCTCCGCACCTTCGGCAAGCACCAGAACATCGGCGCGCACGACGGCCTGCATCTTGCCCGCACCGATCACTTCGCCCCGTGCGATCAGGGTCTCGCCGATGCCCGGGCGCAGGAAGTTGATCTTGAACTCCTGCGTCACCGCGCCGCCGCCCATCATCGGCCCGCCGGCATAGGCCAGCGCCATATCGGCCAGGCTCGCGACCGCGCCGCCATGGGTGAACCCCATGTGCTGCTTGTGGCTGTTGGTGATCGGCATCCGCAATTCGGACCTGCCGCGCGCGATCGAGACCAGTTCCACGCCGAGCATCTGGCTGAAGGCCTGCTCGCTCAGGATCTTGCGGGCATAGGCCTCGATCTCCGCTTCCGTCACGCGCGGTTGACCTTGGCCTGCCGTGCCGCCCGCATCCGTGCGAAATCGTCGCCTGCGTGGTAGGACGACCGCGTCAACGGGGTCGCTGAAACCATGAGGAAGCCCTTGCCGTAGGCCGCTTTCTCGTAGCCCTTGAACTCGTCCGGAGTGACGAACTTGGCCACCGCATGGTGTTTCGGCGTCGGTTGCAGGTATTGACCGATGGTCAGAAAGTCGATGTCGGCGGCGCGCATGTCGTCCATGACCTGATGCACCGCTTGGCGATCCTCGCCCAGACCGACCATGATGCCCGACTTGGTGAACATCATCGGGTCCAGTTCCTTGACCCGCTGGAGGAGCCGCAGAGAATGGAAATAGCGGGCTCCGGGGCGCACTTCGGGGTAGAGACCCGGCACGGTTTCGAGGTTGTGGTTGAACACGTCGGGGCGAGCTTCCACGACCTTCTCCAAGGCGTCGGGGCCGCATTTCAGGAAGTCGGGCGTCAGGATCTCGATGGTCGTGTCGGGCGCCTGCTTGCGGATCGCCCGGATCGTCATCGCGAAATGCTCGGCGCCGCCGTCGTCAAGGTCGTCGCGGTCGACCGAGGTGATGACCACGTGATTGAGCCCCAGCTTCTTCACCGCGTCCGCCACGCGCCCCGGCTCGAAGACGTCGAGCGCATCGGGGCGGCCTGTGGCCACGTTGCAGAAGGTACAGCCGCGCGTGCAGATCTCGCCCATGATCATCATGGTGGCGTGGCCCTGGTTCCAGCACTCTCCCACGTTCGGGCAGCCGGCCTCTTCGCAGACCGTGGCCAGACCATGTTCACGCATGATCCGGGCGGTCGAGGCATAGCCCTCGCCCCCCGGCGCGCGCACGCGGATCCAATCCGGCTTCTTGGGCTGGGCATTGTCCGGGCGATGCGCCTTTTCGGGATGACGGCTCGTCGGAATTTTGAGATCACGCATGGACGGTCCTCCAGTTCCCTGTTTCCTAACGCCTGTGCGGTGGATTGTCACCGCGAAACGGCTATGCGGCGGCGTCATGGCCCAGGAGTTCCCGGCCCGCCGTGGCGAGAATCTCGCCCAACTCGCTGAACCAGCCCTCCGGCCCGCCAAGATCGCGCCGCACGAGGCCGATGGTCCGCGCAGGCTGCGGTTCAGCAAAGGCCAGAACGTCCATGTCCGGCGCGGCGGCGCATTCTTTGGAGAGGCTGATTTCGGGCAAGAGCGTCTGGCCGAAACCCGCCGCGACCATGCCGCAGAGCGTCGGCAAAGACGAGGCCCGAAGGTCCACCCGCGTCTGCCCGCGCGAGGTTCCGCAGACCTCGAGCGCCTGATCGGCAAGGCAATGGCCTTCGTCCAGAAGGAGGAGCGCGTTGGGGTTCAGTTCTTCGGGCAGCACGGGCCCCTTGGCTGTCACCGCGGCGACCGAGGCTCGGGACGCCGCGAGCAGGAATCGGTCCCGAAAGAGCGGCCGCTCGATCAGCCCCGGCAGGCCCGCGGGGATGGCGACAACGGCGGCGTCCAGCTGCCCGTCGGCCAGCGCCGCCAGCACCCGCTCTGTCTTGGCCTCGGTCAGCCGCAGGTCGAGCGTCACGTCGCGCATCCGGAGCATCGGCAAGGCGACGGGCAGTAGGTAGGGCGCGACGGTCGGAATGATGCCGAGCTTCAGCCGACCCGAGAGCCCCTCGCCCCAGCGCGCCTGGGTCTCGATCCGCTCCACCTCGGCCATGATCCGGTGTGCGCCTTCCAGCACCTCGCGCCCGGCCGGCGTCAGGCGGAACTCGCGGTCCGTTCTGTCGATAAGCGGCGCGCCGAGACGGTCCTCCAGCTCCCTGATCTGCGTGGACAGGGCGGGTTGTGTGACATGCACCCGCGCCGCTGCCCGCCCGAAGTGACGTTCTTCGGCCAGCGCGACCAGATAGGACAACTGACGGAGCGTGATGTTCATAACCAAATATTATCAATTCCATCCGAACATGCAATTTCCCTTTATCCCGACGACCGCCCAGATTGGTCACATCACGGCGAGGCACAGGCGGCGTTCCCGCTTGGCCGTGCCCCAGCCATAACAGCCGGAAACCGGCATATTAGCGGAGGATCCTCATGGACGGACAAGCACCGGGCGCCTGCCCATTTACCGGTAAATCAAGCTCGCGCGGCACCCAGAACACCGATTGGTGGCCCAATTCGCTGAACCTCAAAGTCCTGCACCAGTTCTCGCCTGCCTCGAACCCGATGGACCCGGACTTCAGCTATGCCGAGGCCTTCAAGAAGCTCGACCTCGACGCGGTGAAGGCCGACCTCACCGCCCTCATGACGGATTCGAAGGAGTGGTGGCCCGCCGACTATGGTCACTACGGCCCCTTCTTCATCCGCATGGCATGGCACGCGGCGGGCACCTACCGCACGGCGGACGGTCGCGGCGGGGCCTCGAACGGCTCGCAACGCTTCGCACCGCTCAATTCCTGGCCGGACAACGTGAACCTCGACAAGGCGCGGCGCCTGCTCTGGCCGATCAAGCAGAAGTACGGCAACAGCCTGTCCTGGGCCGACCTCTTCATCCTGACCGGCAACGTCGCGCTTGAATCCATGGGGTTCAAGACCTTTGGCTTCGGCGGCGGTCGCGAGGACATTTATGAACCCGAACAAGACGTCTACTGGGGGTCCGAGAAGGAATGGCTCGAGGTTTCGGGCGGCGAGAACAGCCGCTATTCGGGTGAGCGCGATCTGGAAAACCCGCTCGCGGCCGTGCAGATGGGCCTCATCTACGTGAACCCCGAGGGGCCGGACGGCAATCCCGATCCGCTCGCCTCGGCCCGTGACATCCGCGACACCTTTGCCCGGATGGCGATGAACGACGAGGAAACCGTCGCGCTGACCGCCGGTGGCCACACCTTCGGCAAGGCGCATGGCGCGGGTGATGCGGCCCTCGTCGGGGCAGAGCCGGAAGGCAGCGACATCACCGCGCTCGGCTTTGGCTGGGCCTCAACCCACGCTTCAGGCATGGGAGACGACACGATCTCGTCCGGCATCGAAGGCGCCTGGACCCCGAACCCGATCAAGTGGGACATGGGCTATTTCGACATGCTCTATGGCTACGAATGGGAACTGACCAAGTCGCCCGCCGGTGCCCAGCAATGGGCGCCCAAGGACGTGGACGAGGACCACATGGCCCCCGCCGCACACACCAAGGGCAAGAAGGTCAAGACCATGATGACCACCGCCGACATGGCGATGCGCATGGACCCGGCCTATGACAAGATCAGCCGCGATTTCCACGCCAACCCCGAGAAGTTCGCCGATGCCTTCGCCCGCGCCTGGTTCAAGCTCACGCACCGCGACATGGGGCCCAAGGTGCGCTATCTCGGCAAGGAGGTGCCCGCCGAGGACCTGATCTGGCAGGATCCGGTTCCGGCCGTCGATCACCCGCTCGTGGGCGAGGCCGACGTGAAGGCGCTCAAGGCCAAGCTTCTGGACAGCGGGCTTTCGGTCCAGGAAATGGCCAAGGTGGCGTGGTATTCCGCCTCGTCCTATCGCGACTCCGACAAGCGCGGCGGGGCCAATGGGGCGCGGATCCGGCTCGCACCGCAAAAGGACTGGGCGGCCAACGAACCCGAAATGCTGGCCAAGGTGTTGCCGGTGCTCGAAGGCATCAAGGCCGACTTCGACGCAAAGGGCGACAAGAAGATCTCGCTTGCCGACCTCATCGTCCTCGCCGGGGTCGTGGCGGTTGAAAAGGCCGCGAAGGACGGCGGCGAGCCCTGCGACGTCCGCTTCACCCCCGGTCGCACCGACGCGACGCAAGAGATGACCGACGTCGAAAGCTTCGAGCCGCTGGAGCCGCACTCCGAGGGCTTCCGCAACTATCAGGCGCAGAAGTATTCCATGTCGCAGGAAGAGCTTCTCGTCGACAAGGCCCAGCTTCTGGGGCTTTCGGCACCCGAGATGACCGTGCTCGTCGGAGGCCTGCGCGCCATGGGCGTGACCCATGGCGACACGGGCCACGGCGTGATGACCGAAAACCCCGGCGCGCTCACCAACGACGTCTTCGTGAACCTCCTGGACATGGAGACGAAGTGGGAGGCGATCGAGGACGACCAGTTCTTCCAGGCCGTGGACCGCAAGACCGGAAACAAGGGTTGGAAAGCCACGCGCACCGACCTCGTCTTCGGGTCGAACAGCCAGCTTCGCGCGCTGGTCGAGGTCTATGCGCAGGACGACGCCAAGGGCAAATTCGTCTGCGATTTCGTCTCTGCCTGGGTCAAGGTGATGGAGGCCGACCGCTTCGATCTGAAGTGATCGCACAGCGTCTGTGCGACAGGCATGGACGCTGAAAAACCGCGCAAAATCAGGGAGGTTCAGGGTGCGGCCCTGGGCCTCCCGTTCATTTTGCAGATGCGGCATTGAGGATGCGCCCGCAGTATGATCTAGAACCGTTATAAACTGTCGGGCGATTCCGACAGGAACAGTCAAGATTAACCGAACCTCAGGAGAGCACCCATGAAAGTTGGCGATCGCGTCCCTTCCGTGACCTTCAAGACCCGTGTCCGCGACGAATCCGTCGGCGGCCCGAACCCCTTCCGCTGGCAGGACATGACCACCGACGATTACTTCGCCGGCAAACGCGTCGTGCTCTTCTCGCTCCCCGGCGCCTTCACGCCTACCTGCTCGACCTACCAGCTCCCGGGCTTTGAAAAAGGCTTCGGCGACTTCGCGGCGGAAGGCATTGACGCCATCTACTGCATGTCGGTCAACGACAGCTTTGTGATGAACAAATGGGCCATCGACCAGGGCCTCGAAAACGTCAAGGTGATCCCGGACGGCTCCGGCCAGTTCACAAAGGAGATGGGCATGCTCGTCGCCAAGGATAACCTGGGCTTCGGTGCCCGCTCCTGGCGCTACGCGGCCATCGTGAACGACGGCACCATCGAAGCGCTCTTCGTCGAGCCCGGCATGTGCGACAACCACGGCGAAGACCCCTACGGCGAAAGCTCGCCCGAGACGGTCCTGACCTGGCTCAAGGAAAACGCGAAAGCGACGGCCTGAACCGCCATCTGCTGATGCACATGAAAAGGCCGCCCATCCGGGCGGCCTTCGTCGTTCCGGGTGGCGGCAATCAGCCCTCGATCATGTCCACGCGCGTGGCGTGGCGGCCGCCCTCGAACTCTGCCGAGAGATAAGCGTCCACGATGTCGAGCGCGAGGCCTTCGCCCACCACCCGCGCCCCGAGGGAGAGCATGTTGGCGTCGTTGTGCTGACGGATCATCCGGGCCGAGAACGTGTCCGAACAGACGCCGCAGCGGATACCGGCGACCTTGTTCGCGGCCATCATGATGCCCTGCCCCGTTCCGCAAAGGATGATCCCCAGATCAGCCTCGCCCGCGACCACCTTCTGCGCGGCGGCCTGACCATGCAGCGGGTAATGCGTGCTCTCGGTCGTGGTGGGGCCGATGTCGAGCACCTCGTGACCCTGAGCTTGGATATGCCGGGCAATCGTCTGACGCAGGTCGATGGCGGCGTGGTCGCTGGACAGAACGACGCGGTGTTTGACAGTCATGTGCAGTTCCTTGGGATGTCTGGGGAGGTGTCAGAGGGTACGCGCCCGGATTAGCGCAGGGCCTTCGGCTTCACAACCTGCGCTGCCTGGCCGAAAGCAAATGCCCCGGCGCTTGGCCGGGGCATGAACTCTGGTCCCGAAACCGCGTTATTCCGCGGCTTCCGGCGCCTCTTTGCCGCCGGCGGCTTCGGTCGCGCCGTCACCATCGGTCTTTTTCGCCCTAGGTTTGCGAGTGCGGGGCTTTTTCGGTTTCTCTTCCGGCGTCTCGACCAGTCCGCTGTCCTGATCTTCCTCGGCGCTGGTGTCCATCACGTCGGGCTGCGGTGCGGAACCCGGGTCGGTGAACATCTCCTGCTGTTCACGACGCCCCTGCTTTTCGCGGCGGCGCTGTTCGTCGCGGTTCTGACGGCCATCGGACTGTCGTCCGTCCGGCGCCCCACCGTTGTTGCCGCCGTTACCACCATTGCCCTGCGTCGCGTCACCTTCGGCTCCGTCAGTGTCGGGCTGGTTCTGACCGCCCTGCTGACCTTGCTGGTTCTGGCGCTTTGAGTCGGCGTCCTTCTGGGCTTCGCTCAGAAGACGCGCGTAATGCTCGGCGTGCTGCTGGAAATTCTCGCCGGCGACGCGGTCGTTGCCCAGAAAGGCGTCCCGCGACAGCTGGGTGTATTTGTCGATGATTTGCTGCGGAGTTCCGCGCACCTTGCCCTCGGGACCCGAACTGTCGAAGACCCGATTGAGGTTGTTGGAAGGCGAGCGGTTACGATTATTCTTCCCGCGCGAACGTGATTTAGACGATCTCATAAGTTCCTGTATCCAGCCTTTTTTCTGGCTACCGATCCCCGCTGCCTCCGTGCAGCGCCCAAATGGTCCGGTTTTTCGGCTTGCCGCGCCGAGAGGTCACTTTCCTCATCAGGCGCTGTTCTTGAGTAAACACGCGCCGTTGCGCGTGACAAGGGGATTTTGCGTATATCGGCGGCATAAGCGGTCTTTTTGCGCCTTTTTGGCACCAAATCGCTGATATGGCCTTGATCGCACGTCGGGTTCGGCCCGGATCATCGCGGGGCAAGCGCGCTGACGATGCGATCCTTACCTTCCATGTCGGGATGAACCGTCACGGCGTCAAGGCCTGCCTGACGGAAGATGTCGCACACCGATGCCCCCTGGCGATGACCGATTTCGACCAGGAGCCGACCGCCGGGCTCGAGGTGGTCACGGGCATCGCCTGCGATCACACGGTAGGGCGACAGCCCATCGCCGCCGGGCGTGAGCGCGAGGTCCGGGTCATGGTTGAGCACCTCCGGCGCCAGATCCGGCAACTCGTCGGCGGCGATATAAGGCGGGTTCGATACGATGAGGTCGAATGTCCCTTCTACGCCCGCAAACCAATCCGACCGGCGCAATTCGAGGCGACCTGCGACGCCGTGCATCGCCGCGTTGCGCGCCGCCGCCTCCAGCGCGCCGGGGGAAATGTCGGTCGCCACGCCCTGTGCAGCTTCATATTCGGCCAGAAGCGTCACAGCGAGAATCCCCGATCCGGTCCCCAGATCGAGCAGACGTGACGGGGCGGGACCCTCTGCCACAAGAGCGATGATCCCCTCGGTCTCTGGACGCGGGTCGAGCACATCCGGCGTGACTTCGAACCAGCGGCCCCAGAAGAGCCGCCGCCCGACGATCCGCGACACCGGCTCACGCTTGACGCGACGGTCAACTGCGGCGTCGAAGGCGCGCGCTTCCTCTTCCGTCAACGCATGCAACGCACCAAGCCGCACCATCGGGGCCTCGACCCCAAGCACATGTGCCAGCAAGCGGTCGGCATCCCGGTTCGCGCCCTCGATTCCAGCCTCGGAAAGGCGCCCCACCCCGCGCCGCAGCGCGTCGATGAGCTTCATCCTTCCATCTCGGCCAGTTTCGCCGCCTGGTCGGCTTCAGTCAGCGCGTCGATGATTTCGTCCAGATCGCCCGCCATGACCTCGCCCAGCTTGTAAAGCGTCAGGCCGATGCGATGGTCGGTCATCCGGCCCTGCGGGAAATTGTAGGTGCGGATCCGTTCCGACCGATCCCCCGAGCCCACCTGTGCCCTGCGATCCGCGGCCCTCGCGTCGTGCACGCGCTGCCGTTCGGCGTCATAGAGCCGGGTCTTGAGCACCTGCATCGCGATCTCGCGGTTGCGGTGCTGGGACTTCTCGGAACTCGTGACCACGATGCCGCTCGGGATATGGGTGATGCGCACGGCTGAATCGGTTGTGTTCACGTGTTGCCCGCCAGCCCCCGAAGACCGCATCGTGTCAATGCGGAGGTCGTTGGGGTCGATCTGGATATCGACGTCCTCGGCCTCGGGCAGGACGGCCACCGTCGCGGCCGAGGTGTGGATGCGACCGCCGCTTTCGGTCTCGGGCACCCGCTGGACCCGGTGCACGCCACTTTCGAATTTCAGTCGCGCAAAAACGTTCTCGCCCGAAATCCGGCCGACGACTTCCTTGATGCCGCCGAGCTCGGTCAGGCTTTGCTCCAGGATGTCGAAGGTCCAGCCCCGCGCTTCGGCATAGCGTTGATACATCCGAAGCAGATCGCTCGCGAAGAGCGAGGCCTCGTCGCCCCCCGTGCCGGGGCGGATCTCGATCATGGCAGGACGCGCGTCAGCCTCGTCTCGCGGCAGGAGCGCCACGCGCATCGCCTGTTCCATCTCCGGAAGCCGCGCGCGCAGGTCCGGCAATTCCTCTTCCGCGAGCGCGCGCATTTCCGGATCGGCCAGCATCGCCTCGGCCTCGGAAATATCCGAGAGCAACTGGCGAAAGACCGCGATTTCCTCGACCACCGGTTTCAGCGCGGCATATTCCCGCCCGACCTTGGCGATGTCCTCGCCCGAGAGGCCAGAGGACATCTTCGCCTCCAGAAACTGAAAACGTTGGGTGATCGCGTCGAGTTTGTCCAAGGGCACCATGGCGGGCTTCGTTACCGAGATATCAGGGCAGGTCAAGGTGGATCGCGGACCCTCGAACGCGTCCTTGGGGATTGCCGGGCCGACGTGCTACACTCTCCCGGTGACTGTCAAAGCCGTCCATGTCGTCGGCCTGGCTCTGGCAACAGGGGTGCCGATGATTGCTGGCACCGCCAGCGCCGATCCCGACTGCTATTGCACCGACCGTGCCGGCGCGCGGGTCGAGATGGGTGTTTCTGTCTGTCTGACCGTCGACCACCGGAGCTTCATGGCCCGCTGCGAGATGAGCCAGAACGTTCCAATGTGGCGTCCGACCGGCGAAACCTGCGCAGTGACGTCGGATCGGATGTCCCGCACGCCGCCAGTGGGCTCAGGCATCGCCGCCCGCTTCCAGCGCCTGCATCCAGCGCGTGACCTTGGCCGCGTTCACCCCCATGTCACCCTGCCCGAAGACAAGGTGTGAGTAGACGTGGAGGTTTCCCTCCGCCTGCCAGATCGTCGCGATATCGGGGAAACGCCAGAGCTTTGACCGCGTCACGAAGGCAGCCGGGTCCCTGCCCTCGCCGATCCGCTCTGTCCGTGGGGTCGCGGCGGCCACCTCGAGGAGCCTGTCGAACGCATCCGGCGGAAGCGTGTCGAGCGGCACGACGAGCTTGATCCCGCCGGTGAGCTTGTGGGCGCCCGGCTCGTCGGGTCCAGGGGTGGCCGTCAGCCTCCCCTGTGGCAAGGGCGCAAAGCGCACCCAGGCACCTGCGATAACGAGGAGCAGGACAAGACCCAGAACGATGCGAAGACCCATGGCACAGGCTCCTTTTCCCATGGGGCCAGCCTAGCGTTTTCCGGCGCGAGAACCAGTCCCGCGCGCAATCCGGGACCCACGGTCAGGATTCCCCCGTCGACCGAAACGAACGGTTAGCGCCGGGTCCAACCCCAGAGACACAGGATTTCCGTCGCCACATGGGCGGCGGCCACGGCGGTCGCCCCGGTGGTGTCGAAGGGTGGAGACACCTCGACCACGTCCCCGCCGATCACGTCGATCCCGGCCATACCACGCAGGATCGCGGCCGCCTGTGCGGACGTGAGCCCCCCCCAGACAGGCGTTCCGGTGCCGGGGGCGAAGGCCGGGTCCAGCGCGTCTATGTCGAAGGTGAGATAGGCCTGCGCATCCCCCACCACCTGCTTCACGATCTCGACGACGGCCTCGGAACCGATCCGGTGCACCTCGGCCGCGTCGATCACGGTGATTCCCAGGGTGTCGTCGTTCGTCGTGCGAATCCCGATCTGGACCGAACGCTTGACGTCGATCAGGTCTTCCTTGACCGCCTTGTAGACGAAGGTGCCGTGGTCGACCCGGCTCGGATCGTCGTCGGCCCAACTGTCGGTATGGGCATCGAACTGGATAAGGGCGAGCCGCCCGTGCTTGGCCACATGGGCCCGCAGGATCGGCAGCGTGATCGAATGATCCCCGCCCAGGGTCACGACGGCGCAATCCTGAAGCAGGATTTTCGAGATGTGCCGTTCGATCTGCGCCGGCACATCGGCGGGCTTTGCATAGTCGAAGGGCATGTCGCCGTGATCGACGATGGCGAACTCGCTCATGACGTCGAAGCCCCAGCCATAGGGCGCGTCGGGCGACTGCAGCGCCGAGGCCTCGCGGATCGCGCGGGGGCCCAGGCGGGTGCCGGGCCGATTGGTCACGGCCTGATCGAAGGGGATACCTGTGATCGCGATGTCCGCCGCGCTCAGGTCCTTCGTGTAGCGCCGCCGGAGAAAGCTCGTCGCGCCCGAGAAGGTGTTCTCGAATCCCGGCCCCTTCAGGCTTTCCTTGGTGAAGGCCGCGTCGATTTCGTTCTTCGCATCTTCGAGCGCCATATCCGTCTCCTAAAGGGCAACCGCGTTTTCCGCACCCTGCCAGCGCCCACGCGCCCCCGCAAGCGGTGGCGCTGCGCCACGCCGACTGTTACCAAACGGGCGACAGGAGGCCCCTTATGCGCGACCGTTCCAACGACATCGTCTTCGACCCCGACGGCGGGATGCCGCGGCTTCTCGAAATCATGCGCCGCCTGCGCGACCCGGCCACGGGCTGTCCCTGGGACATCGAACAGGATTTCGCGACCATTGCCCCCTATACCATCGAAGAGGCCTACGAGGTCGCCGACGCCATCGAGCGCGAGGCCTGGGGCGAGCTCAAAGGCGAACTTGGCGACCTGCTGTTCCAGTCGGTCTTTCACGCCCAGATGGCCGAGGAACGCGGGTTCTTCAGCTTTCACGACGTGGCGAACCAGATGTCGGACAAGATGGTGGCCCGTCACCCCCATGTCTTCGGCGAGGAGAGCCGCGAGAAATCCGCCGAACAGCAGACGAAGGACTGGGAAACGCTGAAGGCGGCCGAGCGCGCCGCGAAACAGGCGACGGGTGTCCTCGACGACGTGGCCATGGGCTTGCCTGCGCTCCTGCGCGCGGTGAAACTTCAGAAGCGCGCCGCCCGCGTCGGCTTCGACTGGCCAGACCTTGGCCCTGTGCTCGACAAGGTGGCCGAGGAAACGCGCGAAGTCGTGGAGGCCCGCGACCATCTGACCCACGACGACCTGACCGAAGAGTTCGGAGATCTTCTCTTCGTCATGGCCAATGTTGCCCGGCACCTGGAGATCGACCCGGAAGCCGCGCTGCGCCGCGCGAACGCGAAATTCGTGCGCCGGTTCAAGGGGATCGAATCGCGGCTCGAAGCAATGGGCAAGCGACCCGAGGACAGCGACCTGGACGAAATGGACGCTCTCTGGAACGCCGTGAAGGCCGAGGAAAAGGCTTCAAAGGTCGCGAAATCAAAATCCGACTAAGACTGTCAGGTATTGACCAAAGTAAAATTGTCGGGTTTAACCTCCTGCGAACGCAATTCGGAGGATACCATGCTTCGCACTACTGTCGCCGCGACCGCGCTTGCCGCTACGGCCCTGCCCGCCTTCGCCGACGTCAATGTCTATTCCTATCGCCAGCCCGAACTGATCCAGCCGCTGGTCGACGCTTTCACGGAAAAGACCGGCACCAATGTGAACGTGGCTTTCCTCAACACCGGGATGGTCGAGCGGCTGCAGGCCGAGGGCGACCGTTCGCCCGCCGATATCGTGCTGACCACCGACATTTCCCGCCTCGTGGAACTGGTCGACGCCGGCGTGACGCAGCCGGTGGACAGCGCTGTGCTCAAGGAACAAGTGCCTGAAAACCTGCGCGCCGAGGATGACCAGTGGTTCGCCCTCACCACCCGCGCCCGCATCGTATACGCCTCGAAAGAACGTGTGGCAGACGGCGAGATCACGACCTACGAGGATCTGACCGACCCGAAATGGCAGGGTCGCATCTGCACCCGCTCGGGCACCCACCCCTACAACGTCGCGCTCGCCGCCGCGATGGTCGTGCACCACGGCGAGGAATACACCAAGGAATGGCTCGAGGGGCTCAAGGCCAACCTCGCAATGACGCCGCAGGGCAACGACCGCGCTCAGGTGAAATCCATCTGGGCCGGCGAGTGCGACATCTCGCTCGGCAACACCTACTACATGGGTGAAATGCTGGCCGACGCGGAACAGACCGAATGGGCCAATTCCGTGCGCATCGTCTTCCCGACCTTCGAGGACGGCGGCACCCATGTGAACGTCTCGGGCGTCGCAATGACCGCGGCCGCGCCGAACAAGGCCGACGCGCTGGCGTTCATGGAGTTCCTCGCGTCAGACGAGGCGCAGGCGATCTATGCCGAAGCCGTGAGCGAATATCCTGTGGACGCCAATGTGGCAGCCTCGGAGCTCGTGCAGAGCTGGGGCAGCTTCACGCCGGACGACCTGAGCCTGCCCGAACTGGCCGCAGCTCGCCCCACCGCGCTGCGCCTCATGCAGGAAGTCGACTTCGACGGCTAAGATGCTGGAAAAGAGCAAGAATCGCCCGGCGCCTGCGTCGGGCGTTTTTCTTTGCCATGTTCAGGCGCGCGGCGTGATCGTCAGCCAGATCCCGTCTTTGCCCCGCACCGTCAGATGCGCGACAGGCATGGCAGGCCGTTCGGCGACCAGGTCAAAGCGATAGGCCCGCACCAAGAGCGCCAGAAGCAGCGGCCCCTCGATCATCGCGAAGCCCGCCCCGGTGCAGACCCGTTGCCCGCTTGAGAACGGCATATAGGCGTCGCGCAGGCATTGCTTCCCGTTCTCTGTCCCGAACCGCCCCGGATCGAAGTCGTCGGGCCGGTCCCAAAGCCGCTCGTGCCGCTGGAGGTGCCAGGGCGACAGCACCACCTGTGATCCCTTCGCCACCTCGCGGCCGCGAAACTCCTCAGGAAAGGTCGTCTGCCGCACCATCATCGGCACGGGGGGATAAAGCCGCAGCGCCTCGCGAAACACGTCCCGCGCCACGCGCAGCCGCGACACCGCGCCGAAGTCCTGGGTCAGCCCATCGGCCTCCGCCGCGACCCGGTCCTGCCACTCGGGGAACATCGCGAGCAGATAGAGCGTCCAGGCGAGTGCCGAGGCGCTCGTCTCGTGCCCGGCGAGGAAGAAGATCGCGACCTGATCAACCATCTCCTCGGTGTCAAAGCGTTGGCCCGTCACCGGGTCCGCCGTCGTCATGATCTTGGTGGCGAGGTCGTCCGGCGCATCCCCCGCGTCGATCCGCGCCATCCGCTCGGTCGTGAGCCGAGTGATAAGCGCCCGGATCTCCTGCGCTGTCCGCTTGGTCTCGCGGGAATGGAACCGGGGAAACCACCTCGGGAGCGGCAGCACGGCGCCGAGGTTCAGGACCGGCTGCGCGCGTTGATGCGCCCGGAACCTGTCGAAGACCTGCGCCGCGATGTCGTTCTCGATGGGGATCGAGAACAGCGTGCGAAAGATCACGTCCGCCGCGGCATGCGAGGTATGGAACTCCACCTCGGTCGGCGTCCCGTCCGCAACTGCGCCCAGCCGCGCCACGGCCGCCTCGCCCGCCGCCCACATGGCCGGAAAGGTATCGCGCAGCCGCCCGCCCTCGAAGGCCGGGTCGATGATCCGCCGTTGCCGCTTCCACGTCTCACCATTCGTCACGAAGACCGAATTTCCAAGGAGCGGCGCGAGCCCTTCGCGGATCCGGTCCGACTTGGGGAAATCATCGGGCCGCGCCTTCAGGACCAGATCGACGAGGTTCGGGTCGTTGCAGAGGTAGGAGCGGAAGAACGGCGTGCGAAACTCGGCCATCCAGGCCCGGTAGAGGTGCCCCGGCTGCGCCGACAAGATATCCTCCCGGAAGAGCCGCGCATATTCTCGCAGCGACACCTTCCCCGCACGCGCGGGCGGCTTTGGTGGCTGGCGTGTCGCGGTCATGACGGCATGCTCGTGAACTTGTTCACTGGGGCAGAGATCAGGCTCTTCGACGGCCTGCGATCCTCGAACCGGGCCGCGAGGCTCTTCGGCCCCGCCGTGATCCGGAAGTAATCATAATCGCCCGGCCGGTCAAAGGCGCAAAGATACTGAAAATGCAGGCGGAAGAACCGCCAGCGCAGCGCGCGCCAGCGTTCCGGCGACAGGGTCTGGGTGAAGGCCGCCGAGATGACGCGTGGCCAGAGCTGCCCCTCGGGCGCGACCCCCGACACCGCGACCGGGTCACAGAGCGCGAAGGCGCAGCCATCCCCCGGTGCCGTCACGTCGAGCCAGAAGATCCGCTCGCACCGCGCGAGGTCGTGGAGATCGCGCCTGAGCCGGCCGGCGTCGGGCAGGAAGCTGACCATCGGCACCACCTGCCCCAGCGTGAGAAATCCGAGAGCCGGTCCCTCTTCAGGCAGCCGCCCGTCCCGCATCAGATCGGCAAGAATCGACACTCCAAGATGGGCGCCCGAGGAATGTCCGACCACAAGCACCTCATCCACGTCGCTCGTCATCGCCTCGGCGATCTGGTCGGCGAAGTCCGCCATCCGCGCCTCGAGCTCCGGCGGATTGGCCCCCTTGGCACGCGCCGAATAAGCATAATCATGCATGAGGTAATAGACGAAGAGCTTGTTGTCCTTTTTCTTGAACCATCGAAGCACGCCCCAGGCCGCAAGTGCGCCGATGACAAGCCCACCGAGCAGCTCGACATAGAAAAGCGGAGCGAAAAGCCGCGGCCCCGCGATCGATTCCACCACAAATGCCGCGAGCAAGGCGAACGTCACGGCCACAAGCCAACCGACCAAGCCCGCCACCACCGCCTGCACGACCAGCATCCCCACGGGATAGAGCGCCGCCATCACCGGCCCCTTGCGAAGCCGCATGAGCCGCCGGAGCGCCCCGCTCGCGATATAGGTCCATGCCGTGCGAACCATCAGCGCATAGGTCTGAAGAATCCCTAGCTCCATCGACCCGCGCACGATGTCCGACCAGACGAGCACGTCGACCTCGGCCTCGGTCGAAAACCCCTCGATGTCGCCATTCACCGTCCAGCCGTAAGTGCCGCGCCCCTGCCGCCCGACGAGCCCGACCTCGTATCCAGAAATCCCGGCCTGCGCCGCGCCCTCGCTCCGATAAAGCTCGCGATACCGGCGGGGGTGAATGGGGTCATAGCCGGGAATATAGAACACCCGCCGCCGCCGCACGTCGCGCCGTATCTGCACCTCACCGAAGCGTTTCATGCCCAAACCAAACCTTGCCCTGCCGTAACGCTACCCCGAAAATCCGGCGCAAATAAGCCCCGGAAGTGCCCTTCATCGCTTCACAAGTACCTCGGAGGGGTCCGGGGAGGCAGAGCCTCCCCGGCCGGTCGAACGTCGCAAAGCTACGTTCGATATCATCCCAGTGTGGCGAGCCCCGGAAAGGTCTCGAGCAACCAGTAGGAAAACGACGAAAACCCGCCCGTCAACATGAGAAGCCCGATGGTCCACAAGAGCAGCCCCATGATCCGCTCGATCCGCTCCATGTGCCGCTTCATCCAACCCATGAGCCCGCGCATCCGGGGAAAGAACGCCGCGACCAGCAGGAAGGGCACGCCCAGCCCCAGCGCATAGACCGCGAGCAGAACCGTTCCCCGCGCCACATTGGCCTCGGAGGCGGCGAGCGACAGGATCGCACCCAGTTGCGGGCCGATACAGGGTGTCCAGCCGAAGGCAAAGGCAAGCCCCAGCAGATAGGCCCCGAAGGCCGAGCCGCCCTGATCCCCCGCGTCGAGCCGCGCCTCGCGGTTGAGGAAGGGGATCGTGACGATGCCAAGGAAATGCGCCCCGAAGATCATGACCACCACGCCCGCAAGCGTGTTGAAGATGGTCTGGTTCTGCAAAAAGAACGCCCCGAAAGCCGAAGCCGCGAAGCCAAGGAACAGGAAGACCGTCGATAATCCCATGACGAAGAAAAGCGCCGCCACCGTCGCCCGGCGCGACGATTTCGCCCCTTCGGAAAGCTCCGTCACCGAAACCCCCGACATATAGGCGAGATAGGGTGGCACGATGGGCAGCACGCAGGGGCTCAGAAACGACAAGAGCCCCGCCACGAGGGCGATCAGAAGCGCGGGCAGAAGGCTCGCATCGATGAGATCAATTCCGAACATGCTTTCCCCTATCCCGCCACGGCGGTCCCGTCACGGTCCCAAATCGTCACATGTTCGTTGAAGGGTGAAACGCGTCCTCTGGACAGCCCCGGTGCCGCGTTCTACCCAAACCGGATGGACGTGACACAGGAAATCGACGCGATCGGGCTTCTCTGCCCCTGGCCCGTGCTCAAGGCGCAGAAAGCGCTGCGTGACCTCGCGACCGGCGAGGTCCTCTGCCTCATGGCCACGGACCCGGTCGCCTTCATCGACGTCCCGCATTTCTGCACCGAGGAGGGTCATGTGCTCCTCGACGTGGAGGAAGACGGCTCCTCGGTCCGGTATTTCATCCAGAAGGGCTAAGCCCGGTAGGCTCGGCGACCAGCACACACAAGCAAAAAGGCGGGCCGCTTCGGCCCGCCTTTCGTTTTTTCGGTTCTGTCGGAACGGCCTAGCGCCCAAGGCTCCACCAGCCCTTGCGTTTGGGCTTGTCGTCGTCCTGCGCCTCTTCCGCCTCTGCCTCGGCCATGGCCGGCTCGCGGGCGGGCTCGGCTTCGGGTTCGGGCGCGACGTCCGGCGCGGGCTCTTGCGCCACAGGCTCGGGTTCCGCGACCGGTTCCGGCGCAGCGGAGGGTTCCGCGGCCACAGGCGCGGCGTCCGCAGCCGGGGTCCCGGCCTCTTCCGTGACCTCAGCCTCTTCGACCTTCTTCTTCGCGCGCGAGCGGGTCGTGCGCTTGGGCTTCGGGGCCTCTTCGGCAGCCGCCTCCGGGGCCGCCTCAGGAGTCACTTCCGCATCGTCGGTCTTTTTCTTGCGCGTCCGTGTCGTGCGCTTCTTGGGGGCTTCCGCGGTCTCTTCCGCGGGAGCTTCCGCCGCCGCTTCAGCGGCTTCGGGCGTTTCGACGTCGGTCTTCTTCTTGCGCGACCGGGTCGTGCGCTTCTTGGGCGCCGCTTCCGGTTCGGCTTGCGCCACCTCGGCCTCGGCGGCGACTTCCGGCTCGGGGGTCGCCTCGGGCTCGGTCACCGCGGCAGGCGCTTCGGCCGGCTCATCGGCTTCAGTTGCGTCGTCCTCCGACCCGGTCCCATCCGGCCCATTTTCATCAGACCCGTTTTCATCGGATCCGTTTTCATCCGACTTCGACTTGCTACGCCCGCGACCACCGCGACGGCGGCGACGCCGGCGCTTCTTCTTGGGTTCACCGTCTTCGTCGTCGGTGTCCGAGGTCTCCCTGTCGTCCTGATCGCCGGACTGATCGTCCTCCGCCGCGTCGTCGTCCTGATCCTCGAGAACGAGATCCTCGTCCTCTTCGTCCAGGTCTTCCATGAGCGAAGCGTTGCCCGTCACCACGGGGCTCAGGACCTCAGTCACCACACGGGTCGCGGTCTTGAACTTCTCGATCGAGAAATCAGGCGAGATCAGGAAGGGATCGGCTTCGATCCGCACCGACATGCCGTAACGCGCCTCGATCTGGAAGATGTGCTCGCGCTTGTTGTTGAGAAGGAAGTTCACGATGCCCACGGGAGCCTTCAAGAGAACCTCTTTCGACCGCTTGCGCGTGCCCTCTTCCTCGAGCTGGCGCAGGATGGTCAGCGCAAGGTTGTCGTCCGAGCGCACGAGGCCCGTGCCGTGGCAATGGTGGCAGGGCTGGGTCGTCGCCTCGAGCATCCCCGGACGCAGCCGCTGACGCGACATCTCCATGAGGCCGAAGCCAGAGATGCGGCCCACCTGGATGCGCGCACGGTCGGTCTTGAGCTTGTCCTTCATCCGCTTCTCGACGGCGGCGTTGTTCTTGCGCTCTTCCATGTCGATGAAGTCGATGACGATGAGCCCCGCGAGGTCACGCAGACGAAGCTGGCGCGCAACTTCCTCGGCCGCCTCGAGGTTGGTCTTGAGCGCGGTTTCCTCGATCGAGCCCTCTTTCGTGGCCCGGCCCGAGTTCACGTCGATGGCGACGAGTGCTTCGGTCACGCCGATCACGATGTAGCCGCCGGATTTCAACTGCACCACCGGGTTGAACATGGAGCCGAGATAGCTTTCGACCTGGAAGCGCGCAAAGAGCGGCAGTTGCTCGTTGTAGGCTTTCACGTTCTTGGCGTGGGACGGCATGATCATCTTCATGAAGTCCTTGGCGGTGCGATAGCCCGCCTCTCCCTCGACCAGAACCTCGTCGATGTCCTTGTTGTAGAGATCGCGGATCGACCGTTTGATCAGGTCGCCTTCTTCATAGATCTTCGCCGGCGCGATGGATTTCAGCGTCAGTTCGCGGATCTGTTCCCACATGCGCTGGAGGTATTCGTAGTCGCGCTTGATCTCGGTCTTGGTGCGTTGGGCACCCGCCGTGCGCACGATGAGGCCGGCACCGCGCGGCACGTCGATCTCCTGCGCGATTTCCTTGAGCTTCTTGCGGTCTGCGGCATTGGTGATCTTGCGGCTGATGCCGCCACCGCGCGCGGTGTTGGGCATGAGGACGCAGTAGCGACCCGCGAGCGAGAGATAGGTCGTGAGCGCGGCGCCCTTGTTGCCGCGTTCCTCTTTCACCACCTGCACGAGCAGGATCTGGCGGACCTTGATGACCTCCTGGATCTTGTATTTCCGCGGGCGCGGCTTGCGCGGCGAGCGGATTTCCTCGTGCACGTCCTCGTCGGCCACGGATTCGATGTCCGAGTCCTTTTCATGGGCCGGAGTCGTGCTGTCGTCGTCTTCATCCTGATCCGGGCTGTCGGAGCGACGCGACCGGGAGCGGCGGCTGCGCGAGCGGCTTCTGCGCGAGCGCGAAGGCCGGTCCCCGCCGTTGTCGTCCTCATCGGACTCCGCGCTATCGGCGTCGCCCTCGTCCGTTTCGTCACCGTCGTCGGTGTCGGTGTCGGTCGATGCCTCGTCGGGCTCTTCGACCGGGGTGTCTTCCACTGTCTCCATGGGAGACAGGCCCTCGTCCGGGTCTTCGCTGCCGGCGTCAAGGTCGATGACGTCCATGCCGCCGATCTCGACGTCGCGGGTCACGACCTCATCGTCGGGCAGGCTGTCTTCGGCGCGGGCCTTGGACCGCGTGTTCCGGGAGCGCGAGCGTTCGTCCTCACGGGCTTCCATCGCTTCGGCATAGGCGCGTTCTTCTTCAAGAAGCGCCTCGCGGTCGGCGACCGGGATCTGGTAGTAGTCCGGATGGATTTCCGAAAAGGCCAGGAAGCCATGACGGTTTCCGCCGTAGTCGACGAAGGCCGCCTGAAGCGACGGCTCTACGCGGGTGACTTTGGCGAGGTAGATGTTGCCAGCGAGCTGGCGCTTGTTTTCAGATTCAAAGTCGAAGTCCTCGACCTTGTTGCCGTCCACCACGACCACGCGGGTTTCTTCCGCATGTGTGGCGTCGATGAGCATTTTCTTTGCCATGTGTTCTCATTGCACCCGGGCACGGATCTGCCCCTGTTGTCAGCAGTGGCAGATTGTGGGGGTGACTTGTCTGGGCGAGGCTGGGCGCGCTGGCCGACACAGAAACGGGGGGCGTCAGCCCTCTCCCCGTCTCCATCAGTGTCTCACCGCGCCTCATCGCGTTTCTTCTCCGGCTCCCTGTGACGGGGCCCGTTCGGGTCCGGGCATGCGCATGCACGCCGGACAATCTTTGCGCTTCGGGTTGCCCCTTCAGCTCTGACCTTTCGGCCAATTCGGTCTGCCTCCAAGCGTCCTCTCGCCAACGCGGGGTGCCACTCGGTGCAGCGAAACCTTCGGGCGGACTCGGGCGATGCACGGTCCTCCACCCGCCCAACATAGTGGCGGGACCATACGCCTGACAATGGCGAAAATGGCCGCGCCCATCCTGGCGCGCGGGAACCCGGTCGAAAAACGACCACAACCCTATGTTTTCGTTAATAGAGCCCGCCCGCGGAGAGCGACGCCGAGGGTGCGTTCTGCTTGGGCACGTCCACCACGCGCCCGGTCGACGTCTGCACACGGTTCATTTGCTGCTCGTAGCTTTGCTGTTCGTCGAACAGGGGCAGGTTCGCCCCCATCGCGAAACCGCCGTCGAAGACGATGCCGAAGAGCGGCTCCTCACCGTCGCGGAAATACTCCGCCACCACGTTCGGTCCCGAGGCGCTGTCAGGTAGACGGGCGCCGGAATAACGGTCGATCTTCACAAAGTGGCCACCCGGCGGGATCTTGAACTTGCCGCCGCCGTATTTCTTCACGGCTTCGACCATGAAGCGCTGGAACACCGGACCACAAGTGCCGCCGCCCGAGGCCCCGCCCAGCGAACGCGGCTGGTCATAGCCGATGTAGCAGCCCGCCACGATGTTCGAGGTGAAGCCGATGAACCAGACGTCTTTCGCGTCGTTGGTCGTGCCGGTCTTGCCTGCCGTCGGCACCGGCAGGTTCACCGCACCCGAGGCGGTGCCGCGCTGCACGACGCCCTGCATCATCGAGGTAAGCTGGTAAGCCGTGATCGCATCCATCACGCGTTCGCGGTTCGAGGTGATCGTCGGCGCTTCGCCCGTGGGCAGACGCGCGGCCTTGCAGTCCTCGCAGTCGCGCTGGTCGTGACGATAGATCGTGTTGCCCCAGCGGTCCTGCACCCGGTCGACGAGCGTCGGCTCGACCCGCTCGCCCCCGTTGGCGAACATCGCATAGGCCGACACCATCTTGTAAAGCGTGGTCTCTTCGGCCCCGAGAGAGTTCGCGAGGAAGGGGTTCATCTTGTCATAGACGCCGAAGCGTTCGGCATAGCGCGCGACCGTCTCCATGCCGATTTCCTGCGCGATCCGCACGGTCATGAGGTTTCTCGACCGCTCGATCCCGGTGCGCAATGGAGTGGGGCCATAGAATTGGTTCGAGGCGTTCTTCGGGCGCCAGACCCCTGCCCCGGTCTGCACCTCGATCGGCGCGTCGATGATGATCGAGGCGGGCGAGAAGCCCGAGGACAGCGCAGCGGCATAGACGAAGGGCTTGAAGCTCGACCCCGGCTGACGCGTCGCCTGCGTCGCGCGGTTGAAGACCGAGTTCTCATAGGAGAACCCGCCCTGCATCGCGATCACGCGCCCCGTGTTCACGTCCATCGCCATGAAGCCGCCCTGGATGAGCGGCACCTGGCGCAGCGACCAGCGCATGAAGTCGCCCTCGCCGTTGTCGCCGGTGGTCATCGCGCGCACATGGACCACGTCGCCGCGCTCGAAATTGTCGCGGAACGACCCGCGCAGCCAGCGGATGTCCTCGCGCGGGACGACCCAGTTCGCGGGCTCCGGCTGGCCCTCGATCTTCAGTGTCATCTCGGCGTCGCCGATCTGGTCGACGGCCGCTACATGCCATTTGTTTTCGAGAAAGATGTCGCGCGCCACGCGGGTTTCGTTCAGCGCAGCCTCCCATGTGCCGTCATCGAGCGTGGCCGGATCGATGGATTTGCCCGTGCCGCGCCAGGTGCCCCGCGCCCGGTCCCAGTCCTCGAGCGCCTTGCGCAGCGACCAGGCGGCAAGTTCCTGCATCTCGGGATCGACGGTCGCGCGGATGGTCAGACCTCCCCCGAAGAACTCCTCCTCTCCGAAGTCGCGCGACAGTTGCCGCCGGATTTCGTCGGTGAAGTAGTCGCGCGGCGGCATGGCCGAACGGAAGCTTTCGAATTCACCACCCTGCACCGATTCAATCGGCTGCTCGCGCTCGGAGAGGTAGGTCGTCTCATCGATATAGCCGTTCTCATACATCTCCTTGAGGATGAAGTTCCGGCGATTGAGCAGGCGGTCGTGGTTGCGCACCGGGTGATAATCCGACGGCGCCTTGGGCATCGCGGCCAGCATCGCGGCCTCGTGGGGCGACAGCTCGTCCAGCGTCTTGTTGAAATAGGTCTGGGCCGCGGCGGTCACCCCGTAGGAGTTCTGGCCCAGGAAAATCTCGTTGAGGTAAAGCGCGAGGATCGATTCCTTGTCGAGCGACTTCTCGAGACGCGACGCGAGGATCAGTTCCTTGATCTTGCGCTCCGCCGAGCGGTCCGAAGACAGCAGGAAGTTCTTCATCACCTGCTGGGTGATCGTGGAGGCACCGCGCAGTTGCCCGCCACGTGCGGCATCCACAGCCGCCGCCAGCATGCCCCGCGGGTCATAGCCCTTGTGGTGGTAGAAATTCTTGTCCTCGGCCGAAATGAAGGCCTCTTTCACCAGCGCCGGGATCTGCTCGGGCGGCGTGTAGAGACGACGTTCACGGGCGAACTCGTCCATGAGCTGCCCTTCGCCCGAATAGATGCGCGAGATCGTCGGCGGCTGGTAGTTCTCGAGCTGCTCGTGGCTGGGAAGCCCTTGGGAATACATCCAGAAGACGGCACCCAGGAAAAGAGCGGACATGACGAGACCCAGCGTGATCGCCGAGAAGATGCCGCCAAAAATGCCAAGGATGAATCGGATCACGCCTGCCCCCAGAACTCAGTGGAGCCCTACATACTGAGAAAGCAATAGTGGGTCAAAGGCATCGGCGAAACTCACCTTGTCGTGCAACAAGATGGGCGAGATTTCGCGCGAAACGTGCTAAACCTCTGAAAAACCACTGGACCGGGCCGCGATTGGCCCCTAACCGGGATGATCATGCGCCCTGAAGATATCCTCCCCACATACGACCGTGTCGCCGCGGAATTCGCCAGGACCCGCGACCGCACGCTGTTCGAGCGGAAATGGCTCGACCGGGCCATCGCCTGTGCGCCCGGACGCAAGGTGCTGGATCTGGGATGCGGGCCGGGTGTGCCGATCGCGACCTATCTGACCGACCGGCGCTGCGAGGTGACGGGCGTCGACGGGGCCGGAGCGATGGTCCATCTGTTCCAGAAGAACCTGCCGCAGTCCCGGGTTTTTCACGCCGACATGCGTGGGCTCGATCTTCAGGAAAGCTTCGACATGATCGTTGCCTGGGACAGCTTCTTCCACCTCGCGGTGGACGACCAGCGCGCCATGTTCTCGACCTTCTGGACCCATGCCCACGACCGCACGGTGCTCTTGTTCACAACCGGCCCCTCGGCGGGCGAAGCCATTGGTCGGGTGGGCGGAGAAACGGTCTACCATGCCTCGCTCGATCCGTCGGAATATCGTGGCCTTCTGGCCGAGCACGGCTTCGAGGAGCTGGCCTTCGTGCCCGAGGATCCGACCTGCAACGGCCATTCGGTCTGGCTCGCGCGCTATCGGGGCTAGACCGGGTCTATTGTCTTAGTCTTGGCGCGGTGGCCGCATCTGTCTCGGACCACCCCATGACAGCGCCCTTGATCCCCGCCGCCATGGCGGCCCGCCACTCGGGATCATTGAGCTTGTCGAAGTCCCGTTTCGACGACAGGAACCCAAGCTCGATCAGAACCGAAGGAATGTCCGGGGCCTTGAGCACCGAGAACGAAGCCGACATGCGCGGCGTCTTGTAGGTCGAACCTGTGGCCTCCCGGATACCTTCGACGATGGCGTCGGCAAGCGCGTCGGACCGCGGCTGCGTGTCCGTGCGCGCCAGATCCATCAGCACCAGAGCCACCGTGTCGTCGGCTTCCGTGAGGTCCACACCGGCGAGAAGGTCCCCCCGGTCATGCCGCTCGGCGAGCTTCTGGCTCGCGATGTCCGAGGCATCGTCCGACAGCGTATAGACGGTCGCCCCGCTGGCGCGTCCTTCTGACAGGGCATCGGCGTGCAGCGACAGGAACACGTCCGCACCGGCCTTGCGGGCAAGGCTGACGCGTTCTTCAAGCGGCACGAAGACGTCCTCGTTGCGTGTCAGGACGACGGTCACATCGGTATCGCGCAGGAAAGCCTCCTCCAGCTCGCGTGCGAAGGTGAGAACGAGATCGGCCTCGCGCACACCCTCCCGCTCGGCGCCCGGGTCGATGCCGCCGTGGCCGGGGTCGATGACCACCACGAAGTCGCCGGGCCCGGACGCAGGCGGCACCGGAAGCTCGGCCAGATCGAAGGTCGCGCTCGCGGGGGCGCCCGCAGTGGCCGAGAACCGCTCCGGATCGGTGGGCACCAGAGCGATCTCCACCTTTGCACCCTGCCCCTCGGCGCGCATCGCGGCGCGTTCGACGGCGAGAGGCGTGGTCATTTCGATGACCAGCCGCGACCAGCCGGGGCGAAAGAGCCCCGTATTGACCGTGGCGATGGCCGGCAAGCCAAGCCCCGTGTCACCGTCCACCCCGTCCCAGTCGAGTTCCGAAAAATCCACGACGAGCCGCAGAGGGTCCTCGAGCGTGAACACCCGCCAGGGCACGCTTCGGTTCATCGAAATGCCGATGGTCACGCCCCTCTCGGTTTCCGCAATCGTCAGCCCCTCGCCGTTAAGCCGCGACAGCGCGGTCAGACCGTCCTGCGCGGATGCCGCACTTCCCAGCAGCAAGGAGAAAACGAGAATGAGCCGCCCGAACATGACCTGTCCTTTTTCCCGAAGCCTAGGGCGCGCGCCGCGCCCCGCCAAGCCCTCTTGAGGTGCGGGTCTCCATGAAGGCGCGCAGTCTGGCGAGCCCTTCCTCGATATCCGCCGTCGCCCGCGCATAGGAAAAGCGGATCGTCGTCGCCCCCCTGTCCGGGTCGAAGTCGAGCCCGGGTGTCACCGCGACGCCCGCCTCGCGCAGGATCTCGGCGGCGAAGGCCGGGCTGTCGTCGGTGTGCTCCGACACGTCCGCATAAATGTAGAAAGCGCCATCAGGAGGCGCGATCCGCGTGAACCCGGCCTTGGGAAGGCCCTCGAGCATGAGGGCGCGGTTCCGGGCATAAACGGCCCGGTTAGCTTCCAACTCGTCGCCCGCGTCCAGCGCGGCAAGGGCGGCCACCTGGCTCACATGCGGGGGGCAGATGAACATGTTCTGGGCGATCCGCTCCACGGTGCGCACGTGATCCTCGGGCACGACCATCCAGCCGATGCGCCAGCCGGTCATCGAGAAGTACTTGGAAAAGGAATTGATCACATGGACCTCGTCCGTGATCTCGAGCGCCGAGACACCCCGCGCATCGTAGTGGAGCCCATGATAGATCTCGTCGGAGACGAGCGAGATGTTCCTGGCCGCGCAGACCTCCGCCAGAGCGCCAAGCGCGTCATGTCCCAGCATCGTTCCCGACGGGTTCGCGGGCGAGGCGACCATGAGGCCCCTTATTCCCTGCGGAAGGTCATCCGGCACCGGTTGATAACGGTTCGCTTCCGAGGCCGGAAACACCACCGGCTCCATGCCGAGCGCCTTCAGGATCTGACGATAGGACGGATACCCCGGCGCGGCGATGCCCACCCGGTCGCCCGAGTCGAAGAGCGTCGTGAAGGACAGAAGGAAAGCCGCCGAGGACCCCGCCGTCACCACCACCCGGCCCGGGTCGAGGTCGACGTCATACCAATCGCCATATAGCCGGGCGATCCGCTTGCGAAGCGCCGGCAGGCCAAGCGCGACCGTATAGCCAAGCGCATCCGTGTCGAGCGCGCTGGCCACCGCATGGCGCGCGGCCTCTGGCGCGGGGGTCGCGGGTTGGCCGACCTCCATATGGATGATGTGCCGCCCGGCCTCTTCCGCGGCACGTGCCGCTTCCATCACATCCATCACGATGAAGGGATCGACTTCGCTTCGCCTTGATCTGCGCATTCTCTCCCCGCTAACTGGCCGTAACATTCCGTGACGCTGACCTGCCTTCTGAGCGGGAAAAGGTCAACGGGCGCGACCGGGTGACGCGCGGGGTTGTGAAACCTTCGCCCCGGCCCTAGCTTCGCCCGGCACCATTTGGGAGACAAGATGACCCGCCTCGTATCCGCCGCCGCCATCGCGCTTGGCCTCGCCACAGCGCCCGCGTTTTCCTTCGACATCGAAAGCATGTCCGAGGACGAGCGCGCGACCTTCCGCGAAGAAATCCGGGCCTATCTGCTCGAGAACCCCGAAGTGCTGATGGAAGCGATCGGCGTGCTCGAGAACCGGCAGGCAGAACAGCAGGTCGCCGACGATCAGGCCATGGTCGAGAACAACGCCAACGCGCTTCTCGATGACGGCTATTCGCTTGTCGTCGGCAACCCCGAGGGCGACGTAACCATCGTCGAGTTCGTCGACTATCGCTGCGGCTACTGTCGCAAGGCCTTCCCCGAAGTGAATGCACTGGTCGAAGAAGACGGCAACATCCGATTGATCTACAAGGAATTTCCGATCCTGGGGCCCGAGAGCCTGACCTCCTCGAAGTTCGCCATCGCGACGAACCTCGTGGCCGGGGAAGAGGCCTATGCCAGGATGCATGACGAGCTGATGAACCTGCGCGCCAATGCGACCGAAGAGGTGCTGGCAAGGCTCGCAGATGACATGGGGCTCGACAGCGCGGCTATCCTCGCGGCGATGGACGACCCGGAAGTGGAACGCCAGATCGCCGAGAACCACGCGCTTGGACAGGCGCTCCAGATCTCCGGAACGCCCACCTTCGTCTTCGGCGACCAGATGGTCCGGGGCTATGTGCCGATCGACGCGATGAAGGAGATCGTGGAGGAACTGCGCGGCGAAGGCTGAACGCATCCACTTCCACCAACGATGAAGGGCGCCCGTTACGGCGCCCTTTTTTTGCCCGGTTCACTTGTCGGCGGCGCCTACTCCGCCGCTTCTTCCGCGGCAGCGGCCTCGGCTTCGATCTCGGCGGCTTTCTTCTCGACCAGTTCGACGATATGGTCGACCATGCCATCGTTGTTGATCTTGTGGTCCTGCTTGCCGGCCATGTAGATCATGCCGTGTCCCGCCCCGCCGCCGGTGAAGCCGACGTCCGTCATCAGGGCCTCGCCCGGGCCGTTCACCACGCAGCCGATGATCGACAGAGAAATCGACGTGTGGATATGCGCGAGCCGTTTTTCAAGCTCGGCCACCGTCTCGATCACGTTGAAGCCCTGACGCGCGCAAGACGGGCAGGAGATGATGTTCACCCCCCGGTGCCGCAGGTTGAGCGACTTCAGGATCTCGAACCCGACTTTCACTTCTTCGACTGGATCCGCAGACAGGCTGACGCGAATCGTGTCGCCGATCCCGGCCCAGAGGAGGTTGCCAAGCCCGATCGCCGACTTGATCGTCCCGGAGACGAGCCCACCGGCTTCGGTGATGCCAAGGTGCAGCGGCGCGTCCGTCGCATCAGCCAACGCGTAGTAGGCAGCGGCGCTCAGGAAGACGTCCGAGGCTTTGACGCTGATCTTGAATTCGTGGAAGTCGTTGTCCTGCAGGATCTTGATGTGATCGAGACCGGATTCCAGCATCGCCTCGGGACAGGGTTCGCCATATTTCTCGAGCAGGTGCTTTTCGAGCGACCCGGCGTTCACGCCGATGCGCATCGAGCAGTTGTTGTCCCGCGCGGCCTTGATGACCTCGCGGACCCGCGCTTCGCTGCCGATGTTGCCGGGGTTGATACGCAGACAGGCGGCACCGTTTTCAGCCGCCTCGATCCCGCGCTTGTAGTGGAAATGGATGTCGGCGACGATCGGCACCGGGCTTTCGCGGGTGATTTCCTTCAAGGCCTTCGCGCTCGCCTCGTCCGGCACGGAGACGCGGACGATATCGGCCCCCGCCTCGGCGGCCGCGATGACCTGACCCAGCGTGCCCTTGACGTCGGTCGTCAGGGTGTTGGTCATGGTCTGGACCGCGATGGGGGCGTCGCCCCCGACCGGAACGTTGCCGACCATGATCTGACGGGATTTCCTGCGCTCGATGTTGCGCCAGGGGCGGATCGGATTATGCGACATGGTGCCTCGTCGGTGTGCGTTGCTCGCGCCTTGGATACCCCGCAGAGGCAGGAGGAACAAGGCAAGAGACTGTGACAGGGACGGGCCGGACGGGACCTATTGGCTGGCGTCGGCGACCGCCACGAAATTCGCGAGATCCTGATCGGCCTGAAGGTCAGCGACCGTGTAGGACGCCGAAATTGCATCGGGCGCAAGCGCGACCTTGGAGACGACACTTGCCCCCTCGCCGGCCGGACCATAGGCCGTGCCATTGACCGCGAAGTAGACGGAGCCGGCATTGCCGGTCCGAAGAAGCGGCGCGGCTTCGGTGGCGGGCAGGACGTATTGTTCGCCCGCATCGAGGATCTTCTCGAACAGGATGGACCCGTCAGCCGCCTGCACCCGCACCCAGGACGGGCGCACCGCGAAGATGGCCACTTCCGGCGCGTCGGGGCCGAAGACCCGCACCCCGGCGGCAGGTCCCGCATCGGCGACAACGGTCTCGACCGCCTGCTCCACGGCGTCCGGCTGCCCGACCACCGGTGCGTTACGGGCAACCCGGGGATCGCTGCCCGCGCCCGGCATCACGCCGACCTCGCGGGGATCGAGGGTCGAAATCGGGCCGTCCCGCGCGATGAGCACCGGCACATCCAGCGCCTCGGGCCGATAAAGTCGGTCGAGCGCCTCTGCCGAGGGCGGAGAGTTCAGCCCGGCGGTCTGCGTCGTCTGACCTTGGGGGACCTCCGCGTCGCCCACCGGCACGTTGAGTTCGGGAAGCTCGTCAAGCACGGCGACGCTTTGTTCAACCGGCGCGAAATCGACCTTCTGGATTTCCTTGAGAAGCGAGTAGCCCCCGAAACCGAGCACGCCGATGATCGCGGCCAGAACGGCGACCGAGCCCACCGCCCCCGGTTCGATACCTTCGAAGATCGAACTGGTCCGGGGCACGAAGGTCGCGTTGGGATTGGCCAGCGGATCGCCCTCGACCCGGGTTTCGGCACGCTGCGGCTTCACCACCGAGGCAGAGGCCGACAGCCCGTGGGCCGGTTCAAAGCCGCTTTCGGCGCAGAAGCTGCGGAAGGCGCGGTCCGGGTCGATGCCCAGATAGCGCGAATAGGAGCGGACGTAACCGGCGATGAAGCTGGGGCTTTCGAAGGCCGTGATGTCGCAGTTCTCGATCGCGGAGATATAGGTGGCCTTGATCTTGAGCTCGCGCTGGACGTCGAGGAGCGATTTCCCAAGGGTGGCGCGTTCGCCGCGCATTACATCGCCAAGCCGCAACTCAAAAGAGTCAAACCCGGTGGATTGAACTTCTTCGGTGACCCGAGGCGAAATCCAGCGCCTGATCATACAGCCTGCCCCTAACAGTCTAGCCTTAACGGCTCTTCCCCAAGTGTGGCGACGATTCTCAGCCGCGCCGCCCGTATTACTCGGTGATTACCATGGCGCAACGATTCCCGCGAGCGGATAAGGGCTTAGGCAGAGAGCTCGGCACGATTTAGCGCACAATGCGACCAGAGCTCATCGAGCGAGCGAACAAGAGCGTCCATCTCCTTGGAACCATGGACCGGCGAGGGTGTGAACCGAAGCCGTTCAGTGCCGCGCGGAACCGTCGGATAGTTGATCGGCTGCACGTAGATTCCATAACCGTCGAGCAGCATGTCGGACATGAGCTTGGTGTGCTTCGGGTCGCCCACGATCAGCGGAACGATATGCGATCCGTGGTCGATGATCGGCAGTCCGAGGCCCTTGAGCCGCGTCTTCAGGATCTTCGCCTGGGTCTGGTGCGCCTCGCGCAGTTTCTGACCTTCGGCGCCTTTGAGGAAGGCCACCGAAGCCGCCGCACCCGCCGCGATGGCCGGGGCCAGCGAGGTGGTGAAGATGAACCCCGGCGCGTATGAGCGGATCGCGTCGACCATCTTGGCGGAGGCCGCGATATAGCCACCCATCACGCCGTAAGCCTTGGCGAGCGTCGCGTTGATGATGTCGATGCGGCCCATGAGGCCCTCGCGCTCGGCCACGCCGGCGCCACGCGGGCCATACATGCCGACCGCATGGACTTCGTCGATATAGGTCAGAGCGCCGAATTCATCTGCCAGATCGCAGATCTCCTTGATCGGACCGAAGTCGCCGTCCATGGAATAGACGCTCTCGAAGGCGATGAGCTTCGGAGCATCGGGATCGTCGGCAGCCAGCAGCTCGCGCAGATGGGCCACGTCGTTGTGGCGGAAAATGCGCTTCGCCCCGCCATTGCGACGGACGCCTTCGATCATCGAGGCATGGTTGAGCGCATCGGAATAAATAATGAGACCCGGGAACAGCTTCGGCAGCGTCGAGAGCGTCGCGTCGTTGGCGATATAGGCCGAGGTGAAGAGCAGCGCGGCCTCCTTGCGATGGAGGTCGGCAAGCTCCGCCTCCAGCCGCTTGTGATAGACCGTCGTCCCCGAGATATTGCGCGTTCCGCCCGAACCGGCACCCGTCGCGTCGATGGCTTCGTGCATGGCGGCCAGAACCACCGGGTGCTGACCCATGCCGAGGTAATCATTGCCGCACCAGATCGTGACCGGGGCCTCCGTGCCGTCGTCTTTGCGCCACAACGCGTGGGGGAAGTTCCCCTTTTCGCGTTCGACGTCGATAAAGACACGATAGCGGCCTTCGTCATGTAGCCGCTTCAGGGCCACATCGAGCTGGTTCTCATAGTTCACGCGCGTCCCTCCCCAGGGATCCGATTCTCCTGTTCACCGTCGCACCATACAAATTTAGATCCGGCAAACATATGCAAAAACCCTGATACACGGTGTCGCAGTCTCAATACATTGACCTGCGTCAAATTTCCCGTCGATCATGGCACGAAATCCGGATCGACCGGGACCCTTCTTTCGTCGCATCGGCCAGGATTCCAGCCTGACGCGGGGTCAACGATCCTCGATCACGATAACGCAGTCGCTCTGCTTGCACGACTGGAGCGCGGCCTCCGGCGTCGCGGCCGCGCCTTTCGCGATCCCCCAGCCGCTCGTCGAGGGGGAATAGGCGAGGTATTTCGGCGCAAGGCCTTCGTCCCAACCTTCCATCACGCGCTGCGTCGCGGCCTGCGACAGGGTCAGGTCGCGCGATTTGTAGCCCTTGGGCAAGAGCAGCGCCGCAACGGCGCACTGGCCGCCATTTTGTTGCTGACAGGTGGTCACGGCCGCACTCGCCGCCGCCTGGGGCGTGTTGAGCTGGGCGACGATCACCGGCGGCACGGCTTCCGCCCCTGCCACCGGAAAGGCCACGGCTCCGTAATACCCGTAACCGCCTTCGACGAACTTCGACATCTGGCTGTTGCCGCGCATCTGATCGAGCGTAAGGTTCACGGTGTCGCGCATCGCGCCTTGAAACACGGACAGGTCCTGCGGCAGGAGGATCATGTTCCTCGCGCTGAAGAGCTGTTTCTTGGCGGCGTCCCCGCTCATGACCTCGGCCATGGCCGACCCGCCCATAGCCCCCACGCACATCGCACCAAGTGCAAGCGCTGCAATGGCTTTCCGCATTTCCATCTCCTCGATGTCCCAACTGGCCCGGGTCAGTCGCCCGGCTGGCGCGAAACATAGGGTCAAAGCTGACCTCGCGCTACCCCGGCTGGACTACGCTCACGACAATGCTACGGTTTCCGCCGACGCACAGGAGAACAAGAATGCCCCATAATACCGTCCTGACACGGATCGACGGCGACCTCGACGCGGCGCTGGACCGCCTGATGACGCTGCTGGCGATTCCCTCGATCTCGACCGACAAGGCCTACAAGGCCGACTGCGACGCCGCCGCTGACTGGCTCGTGCGCGATCTCGGCTCCATCGGCTTCGAGGCGTCGAAACGCGAGACTCCCGGCCACCCGATGGTGGTGGCACATGGCGGCCCCGCCCCGGTCGAGGGCATCCCGCACCTGCTCTTCTACGGCCACTACGACGTGCAGCCTGTCGATCCGCTGTCACTCTGGGATACGCCGCCCTTCGAGCCGAAGCTCGAGGACACTGACAAAGGCCGCGTCATCCGCGCGCGCGGTTCGTCCGATGACAAGGGCCAGCTCATGACCTTCATCGAGGCGATGCGCGCCTGGGTCGCCACCCATGGCGCACTGCCCTGCCGGATCACCATCTTCCTCGAAGGCGAAGAGGAATCGGGCTCCCCCTCGCTCGTCCCCTTTCTCAAGGAGAACGCCGAGGAGCTGAAAGCCGACATCGCGATGATCTGCGACACCGGTCTCTTCGACGGCAAAACACCCGCCATCGTCACGCAATTGCGCGGGCTACTGGCCGAGGAAATCACGATCAGGGCCGCCACGCGCGACCTGCATTCGGGCTTTTACGGCGGCATGGCGGCGAACCCGATCCATGTGCTCTCGCGGATCTGCGCCGACCTGCGCGACGACAACGGCGGTGTCACCCTGCCCGGCTTCTATGACGACGTGCCGGAACTGGCCCCGGAGCTGAAGGCCCAGTGGGAAGCGCTCGACTTCGACCCCGACCATTTCCTGCGCGACGTTGGCCTCTCGGTCCCGGCCGGCGAAAAGGACCGCACGACGCTCGAACGGATGTGGTCGCGCCCGACGGCGGAGGTGAACGGGATCACCGGCGGCTACACCGGCGACGGCTTCAAGACGGTGCTGCCCGCCGAAGCCTCGGCCAAGATCAGCTTCCGCCTCGTGGGCCAACAGGACCCGGAGAAAATTCACGCGGCCTTCGTCGATTTCGTCAACGCGCGGCTTCCCGAGGATGTGACCTGCGAATTCTCCAACGGACACGGCGCGCCGGCATCGGTCATGTCGACCTCTGACCCGGCCTTCGAGAAAGCGCGACAGGCGCTCTCGGAGGAATGGGGCACCGAGGCCGCCTTCGTCGGTGCCGGCGGCTCGATCCCTGTGGCGGGCCATTTCAAGGAGATCCTCGGCATGGACGCCATGCTCATCGGGTTCGCCAAGGACGACGACCGCATCCATTCGCCGAACGAGAAATACGACCTCGCAAGCTTTCACAAGGGCATGCGCAGCTGGGCACGCATCCTGTCCGCGCTCACGCCCACTGGATGAAGCGAAAAAACCCGCCCCCTTCACTGCTTCACAAATACCTTGGAGAGGGGTTTGGGGAGAGGCAAAGCCTCTCCCCAAGCTCTTAGACTAACCCGAAGAACCGCTCCGGGAGCTCATGAAGATGCTCGAACTCCCCGCGCGGGAATTGCCAGAGCTCCTCGCCGCGTTTCGACCAGCCATCGTGCATCTTCTTGCGATACTGGCTCATTTCGAACCCCCGCACGACGGGCTTTGAAAGAATGGCGCGAAAGATCGCCTCGTCCTCGCCACGCTCATCGGGAAACCAGTGGCCGCCGATCCCGGTCTCGCCCTTCTTGATGCCGGACGATGCCACCGCGACGTTGCGCCGGTCCATCACGCCGCCATACTGCTCCAGATCGCAGTACTTCATGTGGAACAGATAAAGCGCGTCGGGCGTGAAGAGCTCCTTGAAGCTCGCAAAATGCCCGCCGCGCGACAGCTTCACCGGCGCACCGACCACGCAGGGTTTCGAGTAATGGTAGGTCACCCGAGCATAGCGACGCGGACCCAAAATCGGGCCGGTTATCGGATCGACCTCCTCATTCACCCGGTGCATGACCTCGAGGCCAAGTGGCGTGAGCACCTTGCGCGCGGGCGCGCGCTCGAGGAACTCGAGCAGGTTCATCCTGCTCTGCGGGTCGGTGACGACATATTCGTCCACATCGCCCACGACCACATATTTGAAGTACTGCCTGAGACCGCCAACGAGGTTGTTCAGAAGCCGCCAGCGCCGCATGTCGAATTTCTCGGTGGTGCCGGGAATGGCCATGACATTGCAGCCCTCGGCCACGCGGGCCACGACCTCGCCGCCGCCGTGGTTGATGACATAGCAGTTCTCGCGACCGAACAGGCCGCCGTAATGCGCCACCCAGCGTTCGAGGAAGAACGCGTCGTCGCGCACCATGGTGACCGCGGCGGCTGTCGTCTGCATGTCGCTTCCCTGCCTCATCTCACTGATAGTGTTTGCAAAACACTATATCGCGGCACGCGCATGATCTACATCTAAGCGCGAGCGGGACGCGGAAAGGATGCAGATGACGCTGGCCGACACCGGACTGGAGATCCATCGCCGCCAGCGCGGCGTGCCGGATCATTTTCAGGTCTTCGGCGAACGCTCCTCCGGCACCAACTATGTCGACCGGATTCTCGATCGCAACACCACGCTGCGGTCGACCTCCGACTACGGCTGGAAGCACGGATTCGCGCAGATGACCGGTGTCGCGCGATCCGCCGTGATCGTCTGCGTCGTGCGTGAACCCGTCGGCTGGGCGCTGTCGATGCACGCAAAGCCCTGGCATTGCCCGCCGGCGTTGCAGGCGCTCGACTTTCCGGAGTTCCTGCGCAGCCCCTGGACCACGATCATCGACCGGCCACGCTATTTCGGCGGCGACCGGGCGTCGGGCTGGACCGAGACACCCCTGCAACAGGACCGCCATCCCATTTCCGGTGCGCCCTTCGCCAATCTGGCCGAGCTGCGCCGGATGAAAGCGGCCTCGCTGCTCGGGTGGCGCAATCGAGGCGTGAACCTCGTGCTCGCCCGGCTCGACCAGGTGCAGGCGAACCCCGAGGGCTTCGTCGTCGCGGTGTCGGAGGCTTTCGACCTGCCCCCCGTCGAGGAATTCCGCCCGATCACCCGCCGCCTCGGCGCGCGCTTTCTGCCCAACGTGGAAAACCGCCCCGAGACGCCGAAGGAGATGTCGGCCGAGGACCGCGCCTGGTTCGCCGCCGCGCTCGACCCGCGTCTCGAAGCCGCTCTGGGTTACGCCCTACCCGCCTGAAGCGTACGCAGGCCTTTTGCCGCCGCCAGAAGCCAAGGTGCCCCATGCATGGCGAGATCGAAGATGTCGATCGGCGCCACCAGATCGCCCGCGACGAGCATCTGGAGCTTCTCCCAGACATGCGGCGGCGCAAAAGGCGCGAGCCCGATGGTCGCGCAGAGGATCAGAACGGTGCTCCAAGGGAGCTTGTCGATGAAATGCATGGTCGCCTCCTGTCACGGGGCGATACATATTCCATCTTCTGAATGAATTGAAGTGGCGCGGTTGACGGGGCTCGAACCCGCGACCCCCGGCGTGACAGGCCGGTACTCTAACCAACTGAGCTACAACCGCGTTGTCGGGGGATTTAGGCAATCGCGCGGACCGGGTCAACGTGGAAATCGGGCCGGGAGCGGAAAAAATGATCGGCGCGGAACGACGATGGAAACGGACGATCCAAAGGAAAAAGGCGGCCCGAAGGCCGCCCTTTCATCCGGGGCTTTCACCCGGATCGCAGCAGTGGCGCGGTTGACGGGGCTCGAACCCGCGACCCCCGGCGTGACAGGCCGGTACTCTAACCAACTGAGCTACAACCGCCCGCTGCGTTCGGTGCTTCTAGGCCCCCGCCCGTGTTTCGTCAAGCGGCACTTTGACAGAATTCCCGGCAAAATTTCTTACCCACGCCGGGCCGATCCGAATCCACGTTGATCGTCGGTCATGACGGCTCGAAGGAGAGCGAGTCCAGGGCGCGGCCTCCTCTGAGCCACGCGTCGCGCAGTCAACCCATGGTGTGGGAATGGTGGGTGGTGAGGGGCTCGAACCCCCGACATCCTCGGTGTAAACGAGACGCTCTACCAACTGAGCTAACCACCCGTGGAAGCGGCATGTAACGGTCGGAACTGCGGCTTGCAAGCCGGTTTCGACGTGGACTTGCCTGCTGGCCACAGATCATCGAAGCCCGCGGTTGGCGCGGCCTTGAATGACGGTAAGAGGATAATGGTGGGTGATGAGGGATTTGAACCCCCGACATCTTCGATGTGAACGAAGCGCTCTACCACTGAGCTAATCACCCGGTGCGGCGGCTTTTAGCCTCACTCCGCTGCGGTCGCAAGAGGGTCATTGCCTTCGGGCGTCGACTTTTTTCGCTTCAGCTTGCAGATGATGACCGCGCCGTCGCCCACGTTCTTGCGCCGTTGCACCTTGAGCGTGCCAAGCGGCTGAACCTGAAGGGTTTCCGCTTCGTCGAGCATCGTTCCCATCTCGGCAAGGAGTGCCTCGGCGACCTGGCGGACATGGCGCGGCTTCACGCCGGCGCGGGCGATAACCCGGTCGATCAAGTCCTTCTTGGCGAGCTTTCCTTCGGCGCTGGCATCGTCGGCCGCCGCCTCGTTCGTCGTGTCCTGCGCGACCGTGTCGAGCGGGCGGGTGACCCCCATGACCCCCAGACGTGCGCCGCTGGCACTGTCGTCGATGTCTTCCTGCGCGACGAGCGCCTGCGCCTCTTGCGCGATGATGTCGGTGAGGCTTTCCGCTGCGCTGTCCTGCGCCGTCGCGACCGGCTTCGCCGACTTGGCTGGCGCTCGTGTCTTCTTCGGGGGCGTCGTCGCGGTCTTGCGCGTTGTCCGGCTCCGGGTGGTCGAGGGTTTGGCGCGGGCACCCGTCGTGCGGGTTGTCGGTGTCTTTGTCATGCTACTGCCTGTCTGTGTTGCCCGGCTCTTCTGGCCAGTGCTGCTCGATCGTCGGCCAAGGGTTCGCTCCACAAGGCTCCGACGGGGCCTTGGTACACGTATTTGGCCTTGAAATCCAGTGTTTTGGACTGAAGGGTCCAAAACGATGACGCCCGGCACATGGTCCACATGCCGGGCGTCCGCTTTTCTGTCGGTCACATGGACCGGGGGATCAATGCGCGACTTGCGCGCCCTTGCCCTGCTCCTCGCGCAGCGCAGCGGCGGCGGCTTCTTCTGCGGCTTCATCCCATTCCACTGGCTCGGGTTCGCGCACCAGCGCGGCCTTGAGCACATCGCGGACGTGGGTGACGGGAATGATCTCCAGCCCGTTCTTCACATTCTCCGGGATATCGGCCAAATCCTTGGCGTTCTCCTCGGGGATGAACACGGTCTTGATCCCGCCCCGGAGCGCCGCAAGGAGCTTCTCCTTGAGCCCGCCGATGGGCATGGCGTTGCCGCGCAGAGACACCTCGCCGGTCATCGCCACGTCCTTGCGCACCGGAATGCGCGTGAGCACCGAGACGATCGAGGTCACCATGGCCAGACCGGCCGAAGGCCCGTCTTTCGGCGTCGCCCCGTCCGGCACGTGGACGTGGATGTCCCAGCGTTCGAACTGGGGCGGCTTCACCCCGATGTCGGGCGCGATGGAGCGCACGTAGGAGCTTGCCGCGTCGATGGACTCCTTCATCACATCGCCGAGTTTCCCGGTGGTCTTCATGCGGCCCTTGCCGGGCAGACGAAGCGCCTCGATCTGGAGCAGGTCGCCGCCGACGCTGGTCCAGGCAAGCCCGGTCACCACGCCGATCTGGTCGTCCTTCTCCGCGAGCCCGTAGCGGTGCTTCCGGACGCCGAGGTAATCCTCGAGCGTCTCCGGCGTCACCTCGACTTTGTCGACGTCCTTGCGCACGATCTTGGTCACGGCCTTGCGCGCCAGCTTGGCCAGGTCACGCTCGAGGTTCCGCACACCGGCTTCCCGCGTATAGTAGCGGATGATGTCGGTGATCGCCTCGTCCGTAACCGAGAACTCGCCCTTGCGCAGACCGTGGTTCTTGACCTGCTTGGAGACGAGGTGCTGTTTCGCGATCTCGCGCTTCTCGTCCTCGGTGTAACCGGCGAGCGAGATGATCTCCATCCGGTCAAGCAGCGGGCCGGGCATGTTGTAGCTGTTGGCCGTGGTCAGGAACATGACGTTCGACAGGTCGTATTCCACTTCGAGATAGTGGTCCACGAAGGTGCCGTTCTGTTCCGGATCAAGCACTTCGAGCATGGCCGAGGCCGGGTCGCCACGGAAGTCCTGCCCCATCTTGTCGATCTCGTCGAGCAGGATGAGCGGATTCGTGGTCTTGGCCTTCTTCAGCGCCTGGATGATCTTGCCGGGCATCGAGCCGATATAGGTCCGGCGGTGACCGCGGATCTCGCTCTCGTCGCGCACGCCACCCAGCGAGATGCGGATGAACTCGCGCCCGGTCGCCTTGGCCACCGATTTCCCGAGCGAAGTCTTACCCACCCCGGGAGGACCGACGAGGCAGAGGATCGGGCCCTTGAGCTTCTTGGACCGCTGTTGCACGGCGAGATATTCGACGATCCGCTCCTTGACCTTCTCGAGGCCATAGTGGTCTTCGTCCAGCACGCGCTGCGCGTTGATCAGATCCTTCTTCACGCGGGACTTCACGCCCCACGGGATCGACAGCATCCACTCGAGGTAGTTGCGCACCACGGTCGCCTCGGCGCTCATCGGCGACATCGACTTCAGCTTCTTGATCTCGGCGTCCGCCTTTTCGCGGGCCTCCTTCGAAAGCTTCGTCGCCTCGATCCGGGCTTCGAGTTCGGCCACCTCGTTCTGGCCTTCGCCGTCTTCGCCGAGTTCCTTCTGAATGGCCTTCATCTGCTCGTTCAGATAGTATTCGCGCTGAGTGCGCTCCATCTGGGACTTCACGCGGGTCTTGATCTTCTTTTCGACCTGCAGCACGGACATTTCGCCCTGCATCAGGCCATAGACCTTCTCCAGCCGCTCATCGATCGGCAGGGTTTCGAGCAGTTCCTGTTTCTGCGCGACTTCGACGCCCAGATGACCGGCGACGAGGTCCGCGAGTTTCGCAGGCTCGGTGGTCTCGGCGACAGCGGAGAGCGCTTCTTCGGGAATGTTCTTCTTGACCTTGGCGTAGCGCTCGAACTCCTCGCCGACAGAACGAAGCAGCGCGGTCACCACTTCATCGTCCCCGATGGTTTCGATCAGGATTTCGGCCTCGGCCTCGAAATAGTCGGGGTTTTCATAGAATTCCGTGATGCGCACGCGGCTTTGCCCCTCGACCAGCACCTTCACCGTGCCATCGGGCAGCTTGAGCAGTTGCAGCACGTTGGCCAGAACGCCGACGCGGTAGATCCCGTCTGCATCCGGGTCGTCCACGGAGGGGTCGATTTGCGACGACAGCAGGATCTGCTTGTCATCCGCCATCACTTCTTCCAGCGCCTTCACGCTTTTCTCGCGACCGACGAAAAGCGGCACGATCATGTGGGGAAAGACCACGATGTCGCGCAATGGCAGGACCGGATGGGATTTCGTGAGTTGCTCGGTCATTGTCGTTCCTTGTCTCAGGCAAGACCCGCCAGTCCCGACCATCGGCAACTCGGCACGTCTCCTGTTCGCCGATCAAAAATGGGGTTCGCATTCCCCGCTTTCAACCGCGATATCTTCACCTGTTAGCCGTCATTGTGCGCGCGCACCATTCGATGAACAAGTCCTAGTGTCACAAAACTTTAGTCATCGGCGGGCGCGGGTGACGGCCTCGGCGTAACCCTCGGTCCGAACTGAAGAACTGTTCGGCGCGTCAACACCGGACCCGCCGGGTCCACACGCCAAGGCCTGCCAGATGGCACAGAATCGGCCGGAGGCGCGGTCAGAGCCGGTCGATGTCGCCCAGGGCCCGATCCGCGTGGAACCGCTCTTCGAAGGACGCGAAGGTCCCCTCGGCAATCGCCGCCCGCATCTCGGCCATGAGCTCCTGGTAGTAATGCAGGTTGTGCCAGGTCAGGAGCATCGAGGCGATGATCTCGCCGGCTCGGTAGACGTGGTGCAGATAAGCTCGCGAATAACCGGTGCAGGCGGGGCAGCCGCAGGCCTCGTCGAGGGGGCGCGGGTCGTCGGCATGGCGCGCGTTCTTAATGTTGACCTGCCCGCGACGGGTCCAGGCCTGCCCCGTGCGACCTGAGCGCGAGGGCAGGACGCAGTCCATCATGTCCACGCCGCGCTTTACCGCACCCACGATGTCATCGGGCTTTCCAACCCCCATGAGGTAGCGCGGCTTGTCCGCGGGCAGCATGTCGGGCGCATAATCGAGCACGCCGAACATGGCCTCCTGCCCCTCGCCGACCGCCAGCCCGCCGATCGCGTAGCCGTCGAAGCCGATCGCCTTGAGCGCCTCAGCGGATTCGCCGCGCAGCGCCTCAGTCACGCCTCCCTGCTGGATCCCGAAGAGCGCATGTCCCGGCCGGTCCCCGAACGCATCGCGTGACCGCCGGGCCCACCGCATGGAGAGCCGCATGCTCTCCGCCACGGTCGCCTCGTCCGCCGGAAGCGCCGGGCATTCGTCGAAACACATGACGATGTCCGAACCCAGGAGCCGCTGGATCTCCATACTGGTTTCCGGCGACAGCATGTGTTTCGAGCCGTCCACATGAGACCGAAACGTCACCCCGTCCTCGGTGAGCCTGCGCAATTCGGCGAGGCTCATCACCTGAAAGCCGCCGCTGTCGGTCAGTATCGGGCGATCCCAGTTCATAAAGCGGTGCAGTCCCCCCAGCCGAGCGACACGCTCGGCCCCGGGACGAAGCATCAGGTGATAGGTGTTGCCCAGAAGGATATCGGCCCCGGTCGCCCGGACGCTTTCGGGCAGCATCGCCTTGACCGTGGCGGCGGTTCCCACCGGCATGAAGGCGGGCGTGCGGATGTCGCCGCGCGGGGTCGAGATGAGGCCGGTGCGGGCCTTGCCGTCGGTGGCCTTGAGGGAGAAGGAAAAGCGCTGGGTCATGGGCCTCCGATAGCCCCAAGGCCCGCCCGCTGCAATCCGAATGGACTTGTCGCTGTCCCGACCGCGCCCTAGCGTCGCGCCATGACCCCTTTCGGCTCCGATCTCTGGCTTATCGACGGACCGCACATCACGGCGGCACTGGGCTTTCACTACCCGACGCGCATGGCCGTGGCACGACTGCCGGAGGGCGGGCTCTGGCTCTGGTCACCGGTGCGGCCCGACCCTTCGATCTTCGCGGCGATCGAGGCGCTCGGGTCACCGCGCTGGATCGTCGCCCCGAACACGCTCCACCACGTTCATGTCGCCGCCTGGAAGGCGCAGTTCCCCAAATCGAGGATTGCCGCCGCACCCGGGCTGGGCGCCCCGCAGAAGGCGGTGGATTTCAGCATCGACCGGACGCTTGAGGCCGATCTTCCCGAGGACTGGGGCGATACCTTCGACGTGGTGACCTTCGACAACCGGCTGATGCGGGAGCTTGTCTTCTTCCACCGCCCGAGCGGCACGGCGATCTTCACGGACATGCTCCAGAACATGCCCCCCGACTGGTATCGCGGCTGGCGACGCGTGGTCGCCCGTCTCGACCGGATGACCGAACCCGAGCCGACGGTCCCCCGCAAGTTCCGCATGGGGTTTAGGGACAAGACAGCGCTGCGCGGGGCGGTGGCGCGCGTGCAGGGCTGGCCCGTGGAGCGAGTGCTCATGGCGCATGGAACGCCGGTGGCGGCGCGGGGGGGCGCAGTGATCCGGCGGGCGTTCGGGTGGGTTTGAGGGAAACAGGGGGCGAGGGTCGATCTACGTTGTATTCAACACATTGATCGCCCGATTGCGGAAATTCGGTGCGGTCGGGGCTACGGTCCGCACAGCGGGACAAAGCAGAAGTAGCCGCTGGAGCCACATACAGCGACACCTTTAGGCGACAACAATCACCCTGCATATCTTATTCGGGCAGCTTGTCTCCGGTCCCGCCGAACTCTGACGGAAAGTCTGCCATCTTCGGCAAACCATCTTTCATGCGAAGCACGGTTTCTGCGTAGTTGACATGAAGAGCCGGCACGAACTCCAGACTTGTCAGTATCGCCGCATAGACGTCGGTGAGGCCAAGGCCCGGATGTCCCGCCATCAAATGACCGCCACACTTGTCGCACCATTTCCGGTAGCTGTTTTCTGTCTTGTTGTACTGCCGCAGGTATTCCTTGCCTTTGACCACATTTACGTTGTTGGGGTCCCAAAGAGTAAAGGCATTGACCGGTCCAGCCGACCAAGCGCGACAACTTTCGCAATGGCAGTATCCCATGCCTTCGGGTTCGCCGGTGACTTCAATTTCAATGGCTCCGCAGAAGCATTGGCCTCTGTACGTATTGGACATGGTGTCCTCCTGATGAGCTGTAAGATCGAAACACTCGCACGATTCGGGGGGCGGATTTCAACAGCCTGTCATGAGTTGTGAACGGCCCAACGGCACGGCAAACTGACACCCTTTTTACATGAGGAATTGACGCCTCCCGTGGAGAGGAGGTTCCCCTATGAACGATTTTACGAAAGGTCTTTCGCCAACGGTGGTGTTGGGGACAATCGAGATGCGGACGCCGGACGAAGTGTCGGGAATGGGCCTATTTGGTTGAAATACTTGCCCTTGATCGAAGGGCCGTCGGCTGATTCAATCCCCACATAGGGTGGGAGGATCGACAACCGGTTGGCTGAGTACAGGCATGGGTCCGCGCCGCCCTCACCGCTCCAACACCAGCACCCCCGCCCCGTCCGCGTCCGAGAGCCTGCGCGACCCAAACCCCCGCGCCCAGCCTGCGCCATAGCGGGCCGCGGCCAGCACCACCGGGTCCTCGAGGCTCATCATCCGTGAATAGCGCCAGTCGGACTTCGCTATGAGCCCCTCGTGGGCGAGCGCCATGGCGGCGAGGATGGCTTCGCCGTCGGGGATAGTGACGGTGTCGAGGACCGGGCCCTCCTCCCAGTCGGCCATCAGAAGATCGAGCCAGAAGACCGGGCGCTCGGGGTGGCCCTTGGGGCTGCGGTAGACCTCCACGTGCTCCGGATCGACGGGATGCGTGCCAAGCTGCACGGCGCGCAGGTCCAGGTCGCGGCGCACGAGGTCCGGGAGGCGCGAAAGCACGCCGGCCGTCCGGGCGATGTGGAGCGCGAAGGAGAGGCAGCCGCCGCCTTCGTAGAGCGTGGGGTCCTCGAGCAGGCTATAGCGGCGATGCGGGCGGTCGGGGTGGCGGGCGAAACGGGCGACCTCGGAACGGGCGGCCTCGCAGTCGGCGCGCGTGGTCTCGGCAGCGAGGATGAGCCCGCGGCCCTCGACGAGCGCGCGGGTCTGGGCGGGCGGGATATCGGCAAGCCCGACGAGCGCACCGTCAAGGAAGGTCGAGAACACCGGCGTCACCCCCCAGCCCGACAAGAACATCTTCTGCCCCTGCCGCGCCTGCTCGCCGGTCATCGAAGTCATGCCGCGACGCCCGCCACATTGCCAGCCGACGATCAGGTGCCCGATGGTCGTCCCCGCCTCCATCGCGCCGAGCTGGTCGAAGACCATGAGGGCGAGTGTCCTGCGCGCGGCGTCCGGGGAGGACAGGTCGATCGGATTGGCCGGCGGCACATAGGCCAGCACCACGTAGTCACGACCCGGGTCCAGATCGGCACCCGCCATGAACTCGGGCCAGGGGCCGGTCTCATAGGGGGCGAGGATGTCCGGGCCCTGCGCCGTGGTCAGGGGCGCCTGCGCCGCGCAGCCGAACAGGCCGACGCTGGCCAGCACCCACAGGAGCCCCCGCCACACCTTGGCTCAGTCTCCCGACGAAAGGTGGAGCGCGTCGATCCGCGCCGCGCAGATGAAGTCGTTCTCCGACAGCCCGCCCACGGAATGCGTCGTGAAGCCCACCTCGCAATAGCCCCAGCCGAGCTTGATGTCCGGGTGGTGGTTTTCAGCCTCGGCCAGCGCGCCGATGGCATTGGCGGCGTCGAGCGCCTGTTTGAAGTTTCGGGTCTTGAAGCGGCGCGACAGGACGTCGTCCTCGATCCGCCAGCCCTTGGCCAGCTCGTCGAGGAACTCGGTCGCGCGCGCCTCGGTCAGGGCGGGCGTGCCTTTCGGCAGGTCGGTGCAATGCTTGTCGGCAAGTCGGGTCATCGGGCATCCTCCCGCCCCGTTGATAGCCACGCGGGGCCCATCTGGAAAGGCTTCGGTCGGAAAACTCCCGATTTCCTGCCCTGAATCGTCGCCTTTTGCCGCACCCTCTGCCGCTGCGACACGGTGGGGCACTGGACGCGAGGGCGCTAAATCCTTATGTGTTTGGTCAGGAATACCGAGGACACGCGATGAATACCGAAAGCCCCAAGCTCGAAGGGACGCCCCTGATCAAGCCGTCGACGACGGAGCACCCGCTTTACGACGCGGTCGTGGAAGGCTGCCGGACCGTCTATGACCCGGAAATCCCGGTGAATATCTATGACCTTGGGCTGGTCTACACGATCGACATCAACGACGAGAACGAAGTGTTCATCGCCATGACCCTGACCGCGCCGGGCTGCCCGGTGGCGGGCGACATGCCCGGCTGGATCATCGACGCGGTGAGCCCGATTCAGGGCGTGAAAGACGTGCAGGTGGAACTCACCTGGGATCCGCCGTGGGGCATGGACATGATGTCGGACGAGGCCCGGCTGGAACTCGGCTTCATGTGAGCGGGCTGCCCAGGACCCGAGGGTATTCGATCGGGACCGGCACGAAATCCTGCATATGACAGGCTTGTGAACAGGCCGCCGGGATCGCATTCGCCCGCCGCCTCGCCCACGCTTGTTCAGGTTGCGCAAGACGCCTAGATATAAGGCGAAGGAGAAACGCATGTTCAGCATTCCCGGCAAACAGGCAGTCACGATCACCGAACGGGCTGCGACGCAGATTGCCAAGCTCATGTCCAGGGACGGCACGCAGGGTCTTCGGATCGGCGTCAAGAAAGGCGGCTGCGCGGGCATGGAATACACCATGGACTACGTGGCCGAGGTCGATCCCCTGGACGAAGTCGTCGAACAGGACGGCGCCCGGGTCATGATCGCCCCGATGGCGCAGATGTTCCTCTTCGGGACGGAAATCGACTATGAGGTCTCGCTTCTCGAGTCCGGCTTCAAGTTCCGCAACCCCAATGTGGTCGATGCCTGCGGTTGCGGCGAGTCGATCAAGTTCGACGAAAGCCTTTCGGCGAAATAGCGCGATGGCCGTGTCCGACGCCGACATCGAACGGATTCACGAATTGTTCGAGGGTGTCGGGCACCTGACCCATCGCAAGATGATGGGGGGTCTGTCGATCTACTCCGACGGCCAGATCTTCGCGATCCTGTCGTCGCAGGGCCGTGTCTACCTCAAGGCGTCGGGCAATTTTGCCGACGACCTTGCCGCCGAAGGCGCCGAGAAGTTCCAGATGGAGGACGGGCGCGGGATGAACTACTGGACCCTGCCCGACGTGGCCCTAGACGACCCCGACGCGGCGTCCGATTGGGCGCGGCGCGCGCTGGCGGCGCTTTAGGACCCTTTCCCCTTTTCTCCGTCGCGGATAGGCTCGCCCGGGCGAACGAGCGAGACCGAAGGAGCACGGGATGCGGCGAAAACTGGCGGCGGGCAACTGGAAGATGAACGGGACCAAGGCGAATATCGCGGTGATCCGCGATCTGGCGCAGGCCCACCCTTCCCCCATGGTCGATGTGCTGATCTGCCCGCCCGCCACTCTGGTCGCGGCTTGCGCAGGACACGCGCCGGTGGCCATTGGCGGGCAGGATTGCCACGCCGCCGCAAAGGGCGCCCACACGGGCGACATTTCCGCCCCGATGCTCGCAGATGCCGGGGCGACCCACGTCATTCTTGGCCATTCCGAACGCCGCGTCGATCATGGCGAGACAGACGAGCTGGTCGCCGCCAAGGCCGAGGCCGCGATGGCCGCCAGGCTCGTCCCGGTGGTCTGCTGTGGCGAAAGTCTCGACGAGCGCGAGGAAGGCATGACCCTCGACGTGATCGGAGCGCAACTGGCGGGCTCCATTCCAAATGGCGCGGACGGTTCGCTCATCGTCGCCTATGAGCCGATCTGGGCCATTGGGACCGGCAAGGTGCCGACGCTCGAGCAGATCGCCGAGGTTCACGATTTCATGCGCCGGGTTCTGGTCGACCGCTTCGGTGCGGCGGGAGACGAGATGCGCCTGCTCTATGGCGGCTCGGTGAAATCCGGCAACGCGGCCGAGATCTTTGCCGTCGGAAACGTGGACGGGGCGCTTGTGGGCGGCGCGAGTTTGCAGGTCGCGGATTTCTCGCCCATCATCACGGCACTCGAGGCGTCCTGACGGGTCGCGGACAAAGGGCGCGGACGCGCCGGAGAGGATTGCGACATGCTGCGTTGGATGGCTTTCATCTTCGCTCTCGGCTTTGCGCCGCTGACGGCACAGGAGGCCGCCGAAAGCTGGCCGGTCTATGAGAACGTCTATGTCAACGACTACGCCGGGGTCATCGATCTTGACGCCGAAACGCGCATCAAGGGCCGGCTCGAGCTGTTGCGGGAGGAGACCGGGGTCGAAACGACGGTCCTGACCCTGCCGACGCGACAGGGCTTCACCGCGACGCCGACGATGGAGGATTTCGCGACCCGGCTGTTCAATCACTGGGGCATCGGAGACGCGAGCCGCAATGACGGCATTCTCATCCTCGTGCTGGTGAATGACCGCGAGATGCGCGTCGAGCTTGGCTCGGGCTACCCTGCGGCCTTCGACCGGCAGGCGCAGGACATCATTGACCGGGTGTTCCTGCCGGCATTTCGCGAAGGCACGTTCTCCGATGGGATCGAGGACGGGACCGACGCGGTGATCACCCGCATCGCCCGCGACCATGTGGCAGGGAATGTTCCCGGCGATAGCTGGGAGCCCTCGGGAAACGGCAGTGGCGTCATCGGCTGGGTCTTCGGCACCCTTGCCGCGCTCGGCGCGCTCGTCGCCGTCTTTTCGCGCAAGATCATCGACCGGCTGTCGCGCTGTCCCTCCTGCGGCGAACGCGGCGTGGAGACCGCGCGTCACCGCCTCGTCGCACCGACACGAAGCGCCACGGGCCGGGGAGAGAAGATCATGGACTGCCCGCATTGCGGCTATCATGCGGTGACACCCTATTCGATCCCGCGCATCACCTCGTCCTCCTCCGGGTCGTCCGGCGGCTTCGGTGGGGGGTCGTCCTCGGGCGGTGGCGCCTCGGGTCGGTGGTAGGCCCGGGATCGGCAAAGACCCGCTGTTTTTTCGCAACCGGCACCAACGTCACCCTCGCGCGACCAGCCCGTCGCGTTAGATTGGTTCAATGACCGCGCGTGAGACTCTCGAAAGATTTGTCCTTGACCACAGCTGGCCCGAGCATGTGGCCGATGGTGTCATGCATGTGTTGGGCGTGGTGGCGGCGGTGGCGCTGGCCTCGGTCCTTCTGACCATGGCCATCATGTCGCTCCCTGGCGCGCATGTTGCCGCGCTCGTGCCCTATGCCGTGGGGCTTGTCGCGACCTTCGCCTTTTCGGCGGCCTACAACCTGACCCTGCACGGGCGCATCCGCGCGGTGCTGCGGCGCTTCGATCATGCGGCAATCTATCTCATGATCGCAGGCACCTACACGCCCATCGCGCTGATCGGTGTGGGCGGCGGCTGGGGGATCGCGCTGGCGGTCGCGAACTGGAGCCTTGCGACCATCGGCATGCTTGCGAAACTCGTGTGGTTCGACCGCTTCGAGAAACTGGGGTTCTACCTCTACATCGGCATGGGCTGGCTTGCCTTGGCAGCCGCCGGGCCGATCGTGGCCGCCTTGCCGCTCGCAGCGCTTGTGCTCCTGGGCGTGGGCGGCGTGGTCTATACCGTCGGCACGATTTTCTATCACAAGGCCCTGCCCTATGCCCGCGCGATCTGGCACGGGCATGTGCTCACCGCTGCCGTGCTCCATTGGGTCGCGGTGCTTCTGGTGGCCCGCGTCTGAGCACCCGTCGCTAGGGGCGGAAATTCGCCCATCGGCACAAGCCGGGTGACAGGTGGCACGGTTTCGCCTAGGATTCACCCAGAGGTTGGGCAAAGACCCGGCGGCACAAAGCAGAACAGTTCGAACAGAACGGGGCACAGGCGAATGAATACATCCGATTTCAACGGTCGTGGACTGACACGGCGCGGCTTCATGGGAGCCTTGGGCGGCGCGGGCATCGTGACGCTTGCCGCCTGTGACAATTCCATCGGCACCAACGGCGGCGCCAAGATCGACGCGCGGGTCAACGCAACCCTGAACCAGCTCTACGCAAGCTACCCGGAAGCGCAGAGCCTCGCCGCCAAGTCGGCGGGCATGCTCGTGATGCCGCTGGTGACCGAGGCGGGCCTCGGGTTCGGCGGCGCCTATGGTCGCGGCGCGCTCCTGATCAACGGCGCGACGGTGGACTACTACAGCCACGCCAAGGCGAGCTTCGGCATTCAGGCCGGCGCCCAGCAATATGCGCATGTGCTCTTCTTCATGACGCAGGACGCACTGGGCAACTTCCGCTATTCACCGGGTTGGGTCGCGGGCGCCAACATCAAGTACGCCGTCCTGAACGAAGGCGACCGGTTTACGGCGGACACGCTCGAAGGCACCTCGCCCATCGTGGCCATCGTCTTTGCCGCTTCCGGCCTGCTGGTCGGGGCGACCGTGGAAGGCTCCAAGTATACCCGGATCGTGCCGTAAGGCGGGCATCACCGGTATCGAAACACGCCCGGCCCCGTGCCGGGCGTTGTCTTTTCCGGCTCACCTGTGGCCGTCAGGCGGCCATCGCGAAGGCGAGGTAAAGGACGAGGATCGCGGCGAGCCAGGAGGCCGCGATGCGGCCTCCGATGCGCGTCACCTCGCCCGGCCAGTGCTCGGTGATCCATCGGACGGCCCCGGCGACCACCGCGACCACTGCATTGGCCGCAAAGAAAATACCGGCACGGATCAGGACACCGATCTCGCCAAAGCCGTGCCCTTCGAGCGCGGCGGCGATCACGGCCAGTCCCATCAGCCCGGCGAGGATCGGAATCGCGGGTGCAATGCGCTCCAGCGGAAAAAGAGCCGAGAGGACGCCGATCACCAGACCGAAGGCAAGCGGCACCAGCGCGGCGGTGGGCGGCACCAGAGGCGCGAGCGCGAAACCCGCAAGCATCCCGATCAGCAGCGCGGGCCAGGCGGCGAGCATCCCTTCGGACTTCCACAGCGCAAGCGCCACACCGAGAGCAGCAAGCGGCAGGAGGAGCGCGGGCGTAGCGAGGATGACGCCCGTCCCTTCGAGGAACAGGCCATAAGCGTCGCGCCCGGTGTCGAAGGCATGTGCAAAGGCCGCACCCGGGAGGAGTGCGCCCAGAGTGGCCAACGTCAGAGGTCGGTTCATACGAGACCGAAAAGGAACGCCCCGCCCACAGCCGCAATGGCGGCCCCGGCGGCGCGCACGACGACCCGGCCTGCCGTGAAGCCCACGAGGAGCCCAAGCGCGATCCCCGCAAGGTGCAAGAGCCCGGTGCCGATCACGAAGCCGATGCCATAGGCGAAGGGATTGGCCGCATCGGGCAGTTCCGTCCCATGCGCGTGGCCATGGAAGATCGCGAAGATCCCGACGATCACGCCGGCGACCCAGAGCGGCGCACGCACGGCGAAGGCGATGAGAAGCCCGAGCACAACCCCGGACAATGCGATGCCCGCCTCGACCGCTGGCAGCGGCACCCCCATGACGCCGAGCGCGCCACCGAGGGCCATGACGAGCGGGAAGACGACCGGCAGGATCCAGATCGCGGGTTTGCCCAGAAAGGCCCCCCAAAGACCGACCGCGACCATGGCGATGACGTGGTCCCAGCCGAGGATCGGATGGGTGAAACCCGATACGAACCCGCCAACGTCCCCGTCGGTGTGGGCCATGGCGGCGGAGGCGAAAAGCACCATGGGAAGGGCGGCGAGGACTTTGTTCATGAGAGGCTCCCTGTTTTCAGGCAGATACGACCACGCCGCCGGTTTTGTTTCAACCATTACCGCAGGCGCTTGATCAGGGACGAAGTGTCCCAGCGCTTGCCGCCCATATTCTGCACGTCCTTGTAGAACTGGTCGATGAGCGCGGTGACGGGCAGCGCCGCCCCGGTTTCCTCGGCCGTGGCGAGGCAGATGGCCAGGTCCTTGCGCATCCAGTCGACCGCGAAGCCATGCTCGAAATGGTCGTCGAGCATGGTGGCGTGGCGGTTGACCATCTGCCAGCTTCCGGCAGCGCCGCCGGAAATCGCCTCTACCACCGCGCGCCCGTCGAGGCCCGCTTTCTCGGCAAAGGCCAGTGCTTCGGACAGGCCCTGCACCAGCCCCGCGATGCAGATCTGGTTCACCATCTTGGTAAGCTGGCCTGCGCCGACCTCGCCCAGACGTTTGATCGACTTTCCATAGGCCTCCATCACCGGGACCGAGGCCTGCCAGGTCGCCTCGTCGCCACCGCACATGATCGCGAGGACGCCGTTCTCGGCCCCGGCCTGCCCGCCCGACACCGGCGCATCGACATAACCGAGCCCGGCCTCGGTGGCTGCGGCGGCCATGTCGCGGGTGACCATGGCGGAGACCGTCGTATGATCCACGAAGGTCGCGCCCGGCGTCATGCCCGCAAAGGCGCCGTCCTCGCCGGTGCAGACCGCCCGAAGGTCGTCGTCGTTGCCGACGCAGGCCATGACGAAATCCGCGCCCTCGGCGGCTTCGCGCGGTGTTGCGACAGCGCGGCCACCATGCTCGGACGCCCATCTGTCGGCCTTGGCAGCCGTGCGATTGTAGACCGTGACCGCATGGCCCTTGGCTGCCAGATGCCCCGCCATGGGGTAGCCCATGACACCCAGTCCCAAAAACGCGCATTTCGCCATGTCAGTCGTCCCTCAGATTGCAGATTTCCTTTGGAGCCTTTAATGACCGTCCCCATCGGACAGGTCAACGAACCAGCAGAAAGTCGCCATGGCCACGCTTTTCAGATGGACGGTGCGGATCGTCAGCGCCGTGCTGATCCTCGCCGCGCTCGCGCTTCTCTTCACCTATTACCTCGCGTCGCGCTCCCTGCCCGACTACGATGTGACGCGCACCGCGAACGGCATTTCCGACCGGGTCGAGATTGTGCGCTCCAATGCCGACGTGCCGCATATCTTCGGGACGGCTGACGAGGACGTGTATTTCGGGCTGGGCTATGCTCATGCGCAGGATCGTCTATGGCAGATGGTCACCATGCGGCGCACGGTGCAGGGGCGCCTGTCGGAGATGTTCGGCGAACGCACGCTGTCCACGGACGAGCTGATGCGCAGGCTCGACCTTTACCGGCTCGCGCAGGAGTCCGTGGCCGCGCAGGACCCGGACGTGCTCGCCGCGCTCGAAGCCTATGCGCGGGGCGTTAACGCCTGGCTCGACCGGGTCAACGACGAGGCGCTGGGACGTGGAGCGCCGGAGTTCTTCCTGTTCTCCAACACCATCTCGCCCTGGGTGCCCGCCGACAGCATCGCGATCATGAAGCTCATGGGCGTGCAGCTTGCCGGCCATGTGCAGGACGAGGTGCTGCGGGCCCGTGTGTCGCTGTCGATTTCCGAAGACCGGGTCGCGGATATCCTGCCCGACATGCCGGGAACGGGGGTCGCCGCCCTGCCCGAGTACGCCTCTCTCTTTGCCCCCGAGGACCAGCGTTTCGCGGCCCATGTCCCGCCCCGGGACACGCCCTTCCTGTCGCCGGTGGCCGCGCGCGGTATGGCCGGGGCATCGAACGCCTGGGCTGCCGCGCCCAACCGGTCGGCGGCGGGCGGCACGCTTCTGGCCAATGACCCGCACCTTGGGTTCACCGCGCCCACGATCTGGTATCTTGCACGGCTCGAACTGTCGGACGGGGCGGTGATCGGGGGGACCATTCCCGGGATGCCCGTGATGCTTCTCGGACGCAGCGCCGATTTCGCCTGGGGGCTCACCTCCAGTTACCTCGACGATCAGGACGTGATGATCGAGCGGCTCAATCCCGAAAACGCGAACGAAGTGCAGACCCCCGACGGCTTCACCCGCATCGTGACACGCGACTCGATCATCCGGATCAAGGATCAGCCCCCGCGCACCATCACGCTACAGTGGTCGCCGAACGGGCCGATCCTGCCGGGCAACCAGTTCGGTCTGGGCGCGGTGACACCGGCGGGCCATGTCCCCGCGCTCGCCTGGTCGCTTCTCGTGCCCGAGGATCGCTCGATGACCTCGGCCTTCCGCCTGATGCACGCCAAGTCTGTTCGCGAGGGGATCGCGGCGGGCGAGGATTTCGTGGCCCCCTCTCAGAACGTCACGATGATCGACCATGACACCATCGCGATGAAGACCATCGGCTTTGCGCCGCGCCGGGATGCCAACCACATGACCTTCGGCCGGATGCCCGCGCCGGGGTGGCGGCCCGAGAACCGTTGGCTCGGACGCGAGGCCTATGCCGCGAACCCGGAGTTCCTGTCCCCCTCCGGCGGCATCGTCGGCAACACCAACAACAAGCTCCTCGAACGACCCTTCCCGCTTCACGTCAGCTTCGACTGGGGCGACAGCCAGCGTGTGCAGCGCTGGCAACGGCTAATGCAGAGCCGCGAGGTCCATACCCGGGAAAGCTTCATGGAGGCACAACTCGACACCGTGTCCATTACCGCGCGCAACCTTCTGCCGCTGGTCGGTGCGGACCTGTGGTTCACCGGAGACCCGGCCCCCGACGGCACGCCGGAACGCGAGCGCCAGCGTGCGCTCGAGCTTCTGGCGAACTGGAACGGCGAGATGAACGAGCATCTGCCGGAGCCGGTGATCTACATGGCCTGGATGCGCGCGCTCCAGACCCGGCTCATCCGCGACGAGCTTGGCCCTCTCGCGCTCAGCTTCGACCATGTGGAGCCGATCTTCGTCGAGCGGGTGTTCAGGGACGTCGACGGCGCGGGCATCTGGTGCGACGTGGTCCAGTCGGCCCCGGTCGAGACCTGCACGGATATCGCCCGCGCGGCGCTGGACGACGCGATCATCTGGATCGACGAGCACATCGGCGGCGAGCTTGAGGCGCTGCGATGGGGGGACCAGCATCAGGCGACGCATGACCATCAGGTCCTTGGCGAGGTGCCCGTACTGAAATGGTTCGTGAACATCCGTCAGTCCACGAGCGGGGGCGACAACACCCTGATGCGGGGCAGGACGAGCGGACGCGACCCGGAACCCTTCCTCAACGTTCATGGCGCGGGGTATCGCGGGGTCTACGATTTCGCCGATCCGGACAGTTCGCTCTTCATCTCCTCGACCGGGCAATCGGGGCATTTCCTGTCCCGCCACTACGACGATCTGGGCGATCTGTGGCGTCGCGGGGAATACGTTCCGATGTCGCTCGATCCCGAGCTCGCCCGCGCGGCGAACGTGGGAATCACGGTCCTCTTGCCGCGGACGGCCGAATGACACGCGAGCCGGGATATTTATCACGATAAATAACGCAACGTCACGAAAATCGCCCACGTTTATTGGCGACTACGTACAACCTTGAAATGTTTTGAAATTTTACCGAACAGTCAAAAAAGTTGCTGAATTGGTGCGTTTCGGCTCATTTCCGAACCCGGGAAGATGCTTCCCATCAGCAAAGTCGGACCTCATATAGCGGCACGGTTGAACGTGACGGAAACAAACGCGCGAGCAGCCTGCCGTCACTCACGGTAGTAGGTCGTTCGTCGCGGGTGCCCTCTTGCGACGGACGACCTATGCGGCGTCAGCCGGTTTCCTTGCCGAACTGCGCGCGCTGTTTGGGGGTCCAGCGGACATCGAGTGTCCAGCCTTCGTCGCCCTGCGTTTCACCCTGAACCACGCCCGCGTCGTGAAGCCAGGCACGCGCCTTGCCCTCTGCGAAGGCCAAGGTCATGCGTTCTTCGACGGCATCCTCGGCAAGGCATGAATCGATGACGTCATAGAGCCGGTCGAACCCCTCCCCGGTCAGGGCCGAGATGGCCACCACGTCGTCGCGCCGGGCGGCTTCGGTCATCCGCGCGTCGTGGTCCATCGGGGCAAGCCGGTCGATCTTGTTCCAGACCTCGATCTGCGGCACGCTTTCATCCACCCCGAGAGCGGCCATGATGGCGGCCACGTCCTCGGCCTGTTCCTCGGTTCCCGGGTGCGAGATGTCGCGGACGTGGAGGATGAGATCCGCTCCCAGCACCTCTTCCAGCGTGGCGCGGAAGGCGGCGACGAGCTGCGTGGGCAGGTCAGAGATGAAGCCGACCGTGTCGGACAGGATCACCTGCCGCCCGCCCGGAAGGTCAATCGAGCGCATGGTGGGATCGAGCGTGGCGAAGAGCATGTCCTTGGCCAGCACCTCGGCCCCGGTCATCCGGTTGAAGAGCGTGGACTTGCCCGCGTTCGTATAGCCCACAAGCGCCACCACCGGGAACGGCACCTTGGCGCGCGCCGCGCGGTGGAGTTCTCGGGTCTTCACGACCTTGGCCAGTTGCCGGCGCAGGCGGACGAGCTGTTCGTCGATGGCGCGGCGGTCGGCCTCGATCTGGGTTTCGCCGGGACCGCCAACGAAGCCGAGCCCGCCACGCTGGCGTTCCAGGTGGGTCCAAGCGCGCACGAGCCGGGTACGCTGATAGGTCAGCGCGGCCATTTCCACCTGCAACACGCCCTCGCGGGTCGCGGCGCGGTCGGAGAAGATCTCGAGGATCAGGCCGGTGCGATCGAGGATCTTCACCTTCCATTCCTTCTCGAGATTGCGCTGTTGAACCGGGGACACCGGCCCGTCGATCAGGACCAGCTCGATCTCGTGGGCCTTCAGCCGTTCGGCAAGTTCCTCGGTCTTGCCGGTGCCGAAGAGATGGCCGGGATGCGGCTTGGCAAGGCGCACGATCTCGGCCCCCGCCACCTCGAGCCCTGGAAGCGCGGCGGCGAGCGACACGGCTTCCTCGAGCGCGGGCCCGGCATCGCGCCGGTCGCGGTCTGAGGTCAACTCCGGATGTATCACCCAAGCCCGGGTGATACCCGGACCAAGGGGGGTATCATCGGTCAGTTGTCGTCGCCGTCGTAGAGGTTGATCGGAGAGGCCGGCATGATCGTCGAAATCGCGTGTTTGTAGACGAGCTGGCTCTGGCCGTCACGTTTCAGAAGCACGCAGAAATTGTCGAACCAGGAAATCACGCCCTGCAGTTTCACGCCGTTGATCAGAAAGATCGTCACCGGCACCTTTGCCTTTCGGACGTGATTGAGAAACGCGTCCTGCAAGTTCTGTTTATCGGCAGCCATCGCTTATTGCCCTTGTTGTCTCGTGCTGCCGCATCACCGGCAGAAAATCCCTGATAGTTCCAATAGTAATCGCTCATATAGGATTTCCAAGCCCCGATTTTCTGCGACTGCGCAATCGGCGCCGCGTGGCGCCCTCTGGCGCGGTCAACCGTTGCGGCGGGACCAGACGTCGGGCGAAAACAGCGCCACGATGGCGAGCATCTCAAGCCGTCCAAGGATCATCCCGACCGAGAGCACGAGCTTGGCGGAATCCGACAGAAGCCCGTAGCGGATCGGTTGTGTGGCGGCGACCTCGGCCAGCTGTCCTGTAGTGGTCAGCGAGGCGACCGTCAGCACCACCGATTGCTCGAAGTCCTCTCCCGTGAAAGAGAAGGCCAGCATGATCAGCGCCACCGAAAGGGTCATCAGCATGAAGAAGAGCCAGGCCGAATAGGCCCCGCCGCGCCGGATATGGCGCGCCTCGCTGCCCATGCCGGCGACAGAGTTGGGATGGATGAGCTTGTCGAGTTCCCGCCGGCCATGGGTATAGAGCGCCCAGACCCTGAGGAGCTTCGCCCCGCCCGCCGTCGTGGCCACGCCCCCGCCCACCAGCGCGAGGCCCATGAGGATGAGACCGGGGGTCGACAGGCCCGACCAAGCGGTGGAGGTGTCCCACGCTTGTGAAATGAAGCCGGTGGTGGTGAGAAACGAGAGCGTCGTGAAGACCGATCCCCAGAGCGACCCCAGCCCGGACCAGATCGTCATCTCCGACGACACCTCATAGGCGCCCAAGAAATGGCGCGCGAAGAGGAACATGGGCACGGTCACGATGATGAAAGTGGCGAGCCGCACCTCGGGGTCGTTGCGAAAGGCGTTGATCTCTGACCCGGAGCCGTCGCGGGTGAAGGCCAGCCGCGAGACGCCGAAGACGAGGAAGATCGCAATCATGACCTCGCCCCCGTAGCCCGATCCGGTGAGATCGAGCGTGGGCGACAAAGGCAGGGTGATGCCGGAGGTCGACATGGTCGACATGGCGTTGATCAACGCCACCAGCGGGCGATCGCCGGCGACGATGAGCCCGAGCCAAAGCGCTGCGGTCAGCCCCACAAACACCGGGAGGAGCTGCGTCGCATATCTCCGCACGCGCGCCGATAGGTCAGCGACCCGCTCGATCTGGGTGAACTGGCCACCCGTAGCCAGATGCCGGCGCGTGCGCACCTCGAACCCGCCAAGCGCCATGGGCGCGAGCACGGCGATGGCGCTGATCCAGACGAAAAGCCCGCCCATCCAGCCCACGGTGGCCCGCCAAAGATGAAGCGAGGGCGACAGCCGCCCCGGCTCGTGAAAGAGCGACGCCCCCGTCGTGGTCAGGCAGGAGACCATCTCGACGTAGGAATTGAGATAGGTCGTATTGCGGATGCCCTGATGGAAGGGCACGGCGAGCAGCGCGGGCAGGAAGACGAACAGCACCACGAGCGAGATGAGATGACGCTTTGGCCGGTCGGTGCGCGGACGTCCGAGCATCGCGATGGCCAGAAGCACCGCGAGGCAGAAGGTCAGCGCGGCATAGAGGAAGAAGGTCCCCGCAACCCAATCGTCCCCGGTCACGCTCGCATGGGCCGCCGGGAGCAGCATCATGAAGGCGGAAAAGCCGATCACGATGACCAGAAGCGGAAGTTTTGCAATCTGGTCGAGCACGGTCCTTGCCTAGAAATAGTCGATCGAGACCTGCAGGAGTCTCTCGACCTCATGCACGTCGCCCGACATCGCAAAGATGACGACCACGTCGTCGTCTTCGATTCGCAGCGCACCGTGCGGTTTCACATATGTCCCCGACTTGAGCACGCCGCCTACCAGCACGCCTTCGGGAAAGTCGATGTCGCGGATCAACTGGCCCGCGATGGGCGAGGTCGACATAACCTGCGCCTCGATCACCTCGGCCTCGGCGTCGCCCACGGAATAGACGCCGCGCACCCGCCCGTGCCGGATGTGGCGCAGGATCGATGAGACGGTGGTCTGGCGCGGGTTGATGTAGGCGTCGATCCCGAGCGGGTCCATGAGCGGCACCAGCGTCGGATCGTTCACAAGACAGATGGACATCGGGCACCCCATGGAATGGGCACGGACGGCCGCAAGGATGTTCACCTTGTCGTCCGACGTCACCGCGAGCACCGCATCGGCCCGGTTGATGCCCGCCTCGCGCAGAAGCTCCTGATCCATGCCGTTGCCGTGCAGGACCACCGTGCGCTCGAGGCTGTCTGCCGCGCGCTCCGCCGTCGGGCGGTCCAGTTCGATGATCTTGGCGCGCACCCGGTCGGTCCGGCTTTCGAGCGCGGCAGCGACCGCGCGGCCGACGTTCCCGCCGCCGATGATCACGACACGCTCCTGACGCTTGACCTGCTTGCCGAAGATCTCGAGCGTCCTGTTCACATCTTGGGTTTCGGAAAAGACATAGACCTGATCGCCGGCAAAGAGCTGGTCGTTCGCTTCCGGAGCGAAAAGCGTGCCTTCGCGGCGCACGCCGACCACGATGGCGTTGAGGGTCGAGAACAGATCGGTGAGCTGGCGGAGCGGGGTGTTGAGGACCGGGCAATCCTCGTCCAGCGCGATCCCCAGAAGCGTCGCGCGCCCTTCCAGAAAACGCTCAGTGTCGAAAGCGGTCGGTGCCTGAAGACGGCGGAGCGCGGCCTCGGCAACCTCCTTCTCGGGCGAGATCACCACGTCGATGGGCAGGTGCTCCTGGCGATAGAGGTCGCGGTAGATGACGTTGAGGTAGCTTTGCGCCCGGAGCCGCGCGATCTTGCGCGGGACGTTGAAGACGGAGTGAGCGACCTGGCAGGTGACCATGTTCACCTCGTCCGAATAGGTCGCCGCGATGACCATGTCGGCATCGCGCGCCCCGGCCCGGTCGAGCACGTCGGGATAGCTCGCGAAGCCCGTGATCCCCTGCACGTCCAGCGTTTCGGTCGCCCGCGCGACGAGATCGGGGTTGTTGTCCACCACCGTCACGTCGTTTCGTTCACCGGAGAGATGGCGCGCGATCTGCCAGCCGACCTGGCCCGCGCCGCAGATGATGACCTTCATCCGTGTATTCCTGTTCTGGTCGCCCTAGCCTTGGCAGGCTTCGCTGGCAGGGTCAATCGGCGGGGTCAACCGGCAGCGCTCATTCCGCGGCTGCGTCGCCCTCTTCCTCGCCCTCCGCGACATAGGCCACCCGTGCTCCTGATTTGGTGCCCGTGACCACGCCCAGCGACTTGAGCTTGCGATGGAGCGCCGAGCGTTCCATCCCGACGAAGTTCGCGGTGCGCGAGATGTTGCCCCCGAAACGGTTGATCTGGGTCATCAGGTATTCCCGCTCGAAAGCCTCGCGGGCTTCGCGAAGCGGCAGGGTGGCAAGAGCCGTCGGCAGCACGATGCCCGAGTCCGTTCCGCCGCCAGAACCGCCCTCGGCCCCGGGCAGTTCACCACTGTCGATGGGCCCGGATCCGTCACCGAGGATCAGCACCCGTTCGACGATGTTCTTCAGCTGACGCACGTTGCCCGGCCAGGCCATGGATTGGAGGACCGCGACCGCCTCGTCCGAAATGTCGCGCAGGGGAAGGCCCTGCGTGGCGTTGAAGACCTTGATGAAATGCTGGGCGAGAACCGGGATGTCCTCACGACGATCCGACAGCGGAGGCACCCCGATCGGGACCACGTTCAGGCGGTGATAAAGTTCCTCGCGGAACCGCTTCGCGGCGATCTCGGCCTGCAGGTCACGGGTCGTGGAGGAGATCACGCGCACATCGACCTCGATCTTGTCGCCGCCGCCCACGCGCATGAAGCTTTGTTCGACCAGAACGCGCAGGATCTTGGACTGCGTGCCCGACGGCATGTCGGCCACCTCGTCGAAATAGATCACGCCGCCGTTCGCCTTTTCCAGAAGGCCGGGCTCGATGCCGCGCTCCGGGGTTTCCTTGCCGAAGAGGACCTCTTCCATGCGGTCGGGCTCCACCGCGGCCGAGTTCACGATCACGAAGGGCTTCGAGGCCCGGTCCGAGCCGGCATGGATGGTCCGCGCGGCGAGCTCCTTGCCCGATCCCGCAGGCCCCGTGAGCAGCACCCGACCGTTCGAGCGCATGACCTTCTCGAGGTTCGAGCGCAGCGACTTGAAAGCCGCCGAGGCACCGATCATCTCGACGGGCCCGCCACCCGAGCGCTTCAGTTCGACGTTCTCGCGGCGCAGGCGCGAGGTTTCCATCGCACGTGAAATAACCACCAGTAACTGGTCTATATTGAAAGGCTTTTCGATGAAATCGTAGGCGCCTTGCTTGATTGCTGCCACGGCAATCTCGATGTTGCCATGCCCCGAGATGATCACCACCGGCACCTGCGGATGCTCCCGCTTGACCACCTTCAGGATGTCGATCCCGTCCATGGTGGAATCCTTGAGCCAGATATCGAGGATCATGAGCCCGGGCGGTTCGGAGCGGACCTGGGCCATAGCCTCGTCCGAGGTCCCCGCGAGCCGGGTGCTGTAGCCCTCGTCCTCTAGAATGTCCGAGATAAGCTCCCGGATATCGCGCTCGTCGTCGACGATCAGGATATCGCTCATGGTTTCCCCCGTTCTGATTTATTCCGCCGCGCGGGTGGCGCCCGCTGCGGGTGGAAGTGGCAAGGTGATGACGGCCATGGCGCCACGGTGGGCGCTCCTGTCGTCAAAGGCGGGCGCGTCGGTCAGGACGAGCGTGCCGCCATGTTCTTCGATGATCTTCTTCACGATGGGAAGGCCCAGACCGGTGCCCTTTTCGCGGGTCGTCACATAAGGCTCGAAGAGCCGCGCCCGGTCTTCGGGAAGCCCGATGCCGTTGTCGGCAATCGTGATGCGGGCGTCGCCCTCAGCATCACGGGACAGGGTCACGCGGATTTCGGGAACATGGCCCTCCGGAATGCCCTTTTCGTAAAGGGTTTCAATGGCCTCTCCCGCATTCTTCATGAGATTGGTAAAGGCCTGGCCGATCATGGTTTCGTCAAGCTCGGCGGGCAAGGCACCCGGCGGAATGTCGGTCGTGAAGGTCACGCCCTCCTGTCCCGCGTCCTGCAAGGTCACGGATTCACGCAAGAGACGGGCCAGGTCCATCGACCTGCGCTCTGGTTCGGGCATACGGGCGAATTTCGAGAACTCGTCCACGATCCGCCGCAGGTCCTCGGTCTGGCGCACGATGACCCCGGTCAATTCTTCGAGCTTGTCGGCGTCCTCGCCTTCGACCATCCGCCCGTATTTGCGCGCGATGCGTTCGGCCGACAGCCGGATCGGCGTCAGCGGGTTCTTGATCTCATGCGCGATGCGCCGTGCGACGTCGCCCCAGGCCGCCATGCGCTGCGCGCTGACGAGGTCGGTCACGTCGTCGAAGGCGATCACATAGCCCTCGAGCGTATCGTCGGCCCCGTAGCGCCGCGCGATGCGCACCAGGAGCCGCTCGGCCTTGGCCATGCGGGTCAGACCAAGCTCCTCCTGCACCTGCGCGCGGGATTCATTGCGGAGCCGGTCGAAGAGCGGGCTGAATTCGGGGATGAGAAGCGACAGGGGGACGTGGGACGGCTCGGTCGTGGGCAGGTCCAGAAGCCGCGCGGCCGCACGGTTCAGGAAGGTGATCTTGCCTTCCGCATCGAGCCCGACGACCCCGGCCGTCACGCTCGAGAGCACCGAGTCGAATAGCCGCCGCCGTTCTTCGATCCGGTCGGAGGTCTCGATCAATGCGGCACGCTGCGCCTTGAGTTGCCGCGTCATGGCGTTGAACTGTCGGCCCATGGTGGCGATTTCGTCGTCGCCGTCCTCTTCGATCACCTGAACGTCCAGATCGCCCTCGCCCACGCGTTGCGCCGCCCCGGCCAGCCGCCCGATGGGCCGCGACAGCCGTTCAGCGAACCACATGCCCAGCCAGGTCGCGGCCAGGATCAGGATCGCAGCGAACCCCAGATAGAGCAGCCCGAACTCGAAGAGCACCCTGCCCCTCTGGTTTTCGAGCTGCTGGTAGAAGAGCACCGTCTCCTGCGTCTCGTCGAGCAGCGAAAGGACTTCGCCGTCCACCTCGCGCGTCACGTAGAGCAGATGATCGGGAAAGGCCGTCAGACGCAGAAGCGCCCGGAACTCGTTGAGGTCCCAGTCTTCGATGACGATGGTCTCGCCTTCCATCGCCTGCCCGAGTGCTTCGGGCGATGGCGCCTCGTAGTCGAAAAGGTAGGACCGGTCGCCCCGCACCCGGATCTCGCCATCGGAGTTGATGACATAGGCCTCGCGCAACCCGCGCTGGATCTGGGTCTGTCCCTGTGCCAGCACCTGCCGCAACTGCGCTTCAGACAGGAGCGCATTGGCCTGTTTGGAAAGGTCGAGATAGGCGCCGAGCGCCTCGGCGTCCTGAATAAGACCCTGACGGTGTTCGTCCTCATAGGCCTGCGCGGCCTCGAGCGAATTGCCCACGACGCGGCTCACCCGGTCGGAAAACCAGCCCTCGAGCCCGACGTTCACCGTAAGCACCGCGAAGACCGCCACGAGCACGGTCGGGATGAGCGCGATGAGCGAGAAGACCCCCGTCAGACGTAGGTGGAGCCGCGAGCCCGCCGACTTGGCGCGTCGGGCCATGACCATGCGGGACACACCCGCCGTCACCATCGCTGCCACGGCGAGGATATAAACGAAGTCGGTCAGCAGGATGATCCGCAGCGCTGCGGAGGAACTGCCTTGGTCAAAAGGTCCGAGAATCAGGTAGGTCGCGAGCGCGAGCACCGGCGCCATGATGACGATGCCCAGCGTCGCGACGGATTGCACACGGCGAATGCGCCGCAAACGGGCGACTCGCTCCCATGTCCATCTGCGTTCCACGCCCTGCGCCGCCATACGTACCATGCTCCGTGCCGGGGCCATGCGCCCCTCGGGCGGGGGATTCTCGTTCGCTGACGCCCCCCTGCCACGCTGTGGCACTTTTACATCAATTTGCGGCGGCGTGTCACCTCGATTTCCAGTTCCGTGATCTTCTTGCGCAAAGTATTGCGATTGATCCCGAGGAGGTCGGCACATTTTGCCTGATTTCCGCCGGTCGCATCGAGGGCGATCTCGATCAGGGGCACCTCGATCTCCCGCAGGATGCGCTGGTAAAGTCCCGGCGGCGGAAGCGTGCCGCCGTGCAGATCAAAGTAACGCTTCAGGTGACGGGCGACCGATGTCGACAGTTTCTCGCCCTCGTCCGAGGTCGCGACCGGCCCGCCCGCCGGCGTCCCGAGGGTCGCTTCCACCTCGGACCGGGTGATCTCGGCCTCGGCGCCGGTGACCATGAGCCGCTGGATCGTGTTCTCGAGCTGGCGCACGTTGCCGGGCCAGGGATAGGCGCGCAGAAGCTCGATCGCGTCCTTCGACAGGCTTCGCGCGGTCAAGCCGTCACGCTCTGCCCGGGCGAGGAAGTGCTCGGCGAGCGAGGGAATGTCCTCGAGCCGCTCGCGCAGCGCGGGCACCGGGATCGTCACCCCGCCAAGCCGGTAGAACAGGTCCTGACGGAAGTCGCCCTCCTTGATCCGCCGCGACAGGTCGTTCTGCGAAGTTGCGATGACGCGGGGCGCGGGGTCGGTCAGACTGTCGAGCATCCGGGTGATCCGCGCCTGGGCGTCGGAATCGAGGTCGCCGATCTCGTCGAAGAGGATCGTCCCCTGCCCGGCCCGCGACAGGATACGCGCCGGACCGTCGATCGGGGTCAGATCGTCAGGCGTCACCACCACGAAGGGCAGGTTCCGCCGATCCGAGAAGTCATGAATCGCCCGCGCGATAAGGCTCTTGCCAGTGCCGCTTTCCCCGGTGATGAGCACGGGAAGCTCGGTGTTCATCACGCGCGCGACCAGCCGGTAGAGCGACTGCATCGCAGGGGTCCGCCCCACCAGCGGCAGGTCATCCCCCGCCTCTTTCGCCTCCGACGTCCCCGGACGCGCTGCACTTGGTATCCGGCGCTTCTGTTCCAGCGCGCGCGCTGCCCGTTTCATGAGGTCCGGCAGGTCGAAAGGTTTCGGCAGGTAATCGAAGGCCTCGGCCTCGGCGGCCTGAATGGCGGTCATGATCGTATTCTGGGCCGAGATCACGATCACCGGCAAATCAGGGCGCATCTTCGAGATTTCCGGCAATGCCTCGAGCCCGTTCCCGTCGGGCATGATCACGTCGGAAATCACCAGATCGCCGCGCCCCTCTTCGACCCAGCGCTTGAGCGTGACGAGCGACGAGGTCGCATGAACCCGGCACCCGGCCCGCGTGAGGGCCTGCGTCAGAACCGTGCGGATCGTGCGGTCGTCATCCGCGACAAGAACCGTTCCATCCATCTCGTTATTCCTTCACTTTCGGGGCGACCGGGAGAGAAATCCGGAACACCGTCTTGCCGGGGACCGAGTCGACGGAGATCCATCCGTCGTGGTCGGAAATGATTTTCGACACCAGCGCCAGCCCGAGCCCGGTGCCGTTCTCGCGACCCGAAACGAAGGGTTCGAAGATCTGGTCGACCATCTCGGGCGGAATGCCGGGGCCGTTGTCGATGATCTCGACCTGAAGCGGCAGCCGGTTGCCCGATCCGTCGGACCGGCGCAGGCGCAGCGAGTGGTCATAGAAGGTGCGGATACGGATCTGCCCGCCGGTGTCGTCGGCCACCTGCGCCGCGTTCTTCAGAAGATTCAGGAACACTTGCATGAGCTGGTCCGGGTCCACGAAGGTCGGCGGCAGCGACGGGTCGTAGTCCTCGATGATCTTCATCTTGGCGGCAAAGCCCACCTCGGCCGACTTCTGCGCCCGGTCGAGAAGGTCGTGGACATTTACCTCGCGCTTTTCCGGCGGGCGCAGGTTGCCGAATTGTTCGACCTGCTCGAGGAGCGCGACGATCCGGCGACTTTCGGCCACGATGAGGTCGGTCAGCTCCATGTCTTCCTGAGAGAGCCCCATGGACAGAAGCTGCGCCGCCCCCGTGATGCCCGCCAGCGGGTTCTTGATCTCATGCGCCAGCATCTCGGCCATGCCGATGGCGGACCGCGCGGCGGTCTTGACCCCATGCGCCTTGCCCATCCGGTCGGCGAGCTTGCGCGGCTCCATGAGCATTAGGATATGGCCCTCGGACCCGGAAAGGGGCGCGATCTGGATGTTGCATTCGACCGGGGCGGCAAAGCCCGTGCCCACGTCGACCGAATTGATGAACATCGGCCCATGGTCGCGCCGCACGCGGGCGAAGGCGCCTTCCATGTTGGTGGCGATGGCCAGCTGGTCCAGAACGGGCTTGCCGATGACGGATTTGGACGAGGCATTGAGAAACTGCTCGCCTGCCGAATTGATTTCGAGAATCGCGTCTTCGGGGTCGAGGATCAGACCCGGCACGGGAAGCGAATTCCAAAGGCTGTCATTGTCCATCACGCCACCTCTCTCTGCGGCGAAAGCGCATCCGGAATGAGGTCGATTACCCGATCGGGGTCAGGCTCGGAGAGGACCCTGCGGCGCAGGTCCGCGTCGGTGTTCGCGTGATCCATGTACCAGCCCAGGTGCTTTCGGATGACCCGCTTGCCCAGATCGGCCCCGTAGAAATCGAGCGAGGCGCGGTAGTGCCCGGTCACCATGTCGGCCAGCGCCGCCCCCTTCGGGACGCGTGGCGCGGGGGTGCCGTAGAGCGCGGAGGAAATTTCGGCCAGAAGCCAGGGTTTCCCGCCGGACGCCCGCCCGACCATGACACCGTCCGCCCCCGATTGATCGAGCGCCCGCAGCGCCGAAGTGGGTCCGTCGATGTCTCCGTTCGCGATGACGGGAATGGTCACGGCCTCTTTCACCGCCCGGATCGCGGCCCAGTCGGCTCTGCCCTTGTAGAACTGGCAGCGCGTGCGCCCGTGGATCGTGATGAGGCGCACGCCCGCCGCTTCGGCCCGCCGGGCAAGCTCTGGCGCATTGAGGCAACCGTCGTCCCACCCCAGCCGGGTCTTCAGCGTGACAGGCACCGACACCGCCTCGACCACGGCTTCGATCAGCGCGAGGGCGAGCGGCAGGTCGCGCAGGAGCGCCGAGCCGGAGAGGCCCCCCACCACCTTTTTCGCGGGGCAGCCCATGTTGATGTCGATGACCTTAGCGCCGGCGTCTTCGACCATGCGCGCGGCTTCCGCGATCCAGAAGGGGTCGCGCGCGGCCAGTTGCACCGCCGTGTTCGCGATCCCGAACCCAAGCTCGGCCCGTTCGCGGGTGCCGGGCTTGGCCTGAACCATCTCTTGGCTCGCGACCATTTCGGACACGACCATCCCCGCACCGAAGGACGAAACGAGGTCCCGGAACGGCAAATCGGTGATTCCTGCCATGGGGGCCAGGAACACGGGCGCGTCGAGGGTAAGGCTATCCGACAAGCAAATGCTCACTGCTTAATCCTTGTGCAAGTGCCCCCGATATAGGACGGCCGCGAATTGGGTGCAATTTCAGGTCAGAGGGTGGCCGAATTATTCCGCGTCTGCCCAACATTTGTGCAGATCGAAAGGGAAATGCTAGGGTCATTGTCGTCTCAATGCGCATTCAGTAAACGATTGCCATGGAAAACGACCCCAGTGCCCCCGCCGGCCCCTCGCCCCGGATTGCCGCCGTCATCGTCGCCGCCGGACGGGGGACACGCGTCGGTCCGGGCGCGCCGAAACAGTGGCGGCCACTGGCCGGGCGGCGGGTCGCGGACTGGACACTCGACGCCTTTCGCAACCACCCCCGGGTGGAACGCATTGTGCTGGTCCACCACGCCGAGGACCTGGACGAGCTGCGGGACATGGAGGACATCCTCCTCACTCCCGGTGGGGCAACGCGGGACGCAAGCGTTGCCTGCGGGCTGGCGGCGCTGGCCTCCGATCCCCCCGACATTGTCCTGATCCACGATGTCGCGCGACCGCTGGTGACGCCCGACACCATCGACCGCGTGATCGATGCACTCACCCACGCCCCCGGCGCCGCGCCGGCGCTCACCGTGACCGATGCGCTCTGGCGCGGCGACAATGGGCGGGTCGCGGGCACGCAGGACCGCAGCGGGCTCTTCCGGGCGCAGACGCCGCAAGGCTTTCATTTCGAGGCCATTCGCGCCGCCCATGCGGCCCAACCCGGCGGTGCCGCCGACGACGTCGAAGTGGCCCGGAGCGCAGGTCTTGACGTCACCATCGTCGCGGGCGACGAGAGAAATATGAAAATCACAGGACCCGAGGACTTCGCCCGGGCCGAGCAGTATCTGAGAGGTCGCATGGATATCCGAACCGGCATTGGCTATGACGTTCATGCCTTCGAGGAGGGTGAGGCCTGCATCCTTTGCGGTGTCGCGGTCCCCCACGACAAAAAGCTCAAGGGTCACTCGGACGCCGACGTCGGGATGCATGCGCTGACCGACGCGATCTATGGCGCGCTGGCAGAGGGCGACATCGGTCGCCATTTCCCGCCGTCAGACATGCAGTGGAAGGGGGCGGAAAGCCACATCTTCCTGCGCCATGCCATCGACCTTGCCCGGACCAAGGGATACGAGCTCGCGAATTGCGACGTCGTTCTCATCTGCGAACGTCCCAAGATCGGGCCCCATGCCGCCGCGATGCAATCCGCCCTGGCGGAAATCATGGGGGTGGAGGCAGACCGGGTGAGCGTGAAGGCGACCACCTCGGAGCAACTCGGCTTCACCGGGCGCGAGGAAGGCATCGCGTCGCAGGCCATCGCCACCTTGATCAGGACCTGACCGATGAGCCGGATCATCGCCACTTTCCTCTTCGTCGGTTACCTGAAGCCCGCCTCCGGCACCTGGGGCTCGCTCGCCGCGATCCCGCTGATCTGGGCGCTGCACCAACTTGGCGGGCCCTGGCTTCTGGCGGCCGGCATCGTCGTGGCCTTCGTTGCGGGCCTTTGGGCCACCCGCGAAATGACCGCGGACATGGAGAACGAGGACCCCTCGGAAATCGTGATCGACGAAGTGGTCGGGCAAGCCATTGCCATTCTGCCGGTCTCGATCGGCGCCGCCGGGGTCGGGGTCGACGTGCTCGCGCTCTGGCCTGGCTGGGTCGCGGGGTTCCTGCTGTTTCGCCTCTTCGACATCTGGAAACCCTGGCTCGTCGGCTGGGCCGACCGGCGTGGCGGCGCCATGGGCGTGATGGGGGACGATGTCATCGCCGGCATCTTCGCGGCTATCGGCGTTCTGGTGCTCGCGGCGCTCTCGCACGCGGTGCTGATGGCATGAGCGTGGACGTCGCAGCCCTCCTCGCCGCCTGCCGGTCCAAAGGGGTGCGGCTTGCCACGGCGGAAAGTTGCACCGGCGGTATGGTCGGCGCAGCCCTGACCGATGTGGCCGGATCGTCCGATGTCTTCGACCGCGGTTTCATCACCTATTCCAATGCCGCGAAAGTCGCGATGCTGGGCGTCGCCGAGGCCACGCTCGACCGGGTCGGTGCGGTGTCCGAGGACGTCGCGCGCGAGATGGCCGACGGCGCGCTTGCGCGCTCGGACGCCCAGATCGCTGTGTCGATCACAGGCATCGCGGGTCCCGGAGGGTCCGAACACAAGCCGGAAGGACGGGTCTGCTTCGGCTTGGCAGGCGCGGGTGCGACCTGGACCGAGACGGTCGACTTCGGCGCGACCGGACGCCCGAACGTGCGCGCGGCGGCGCGCGACCACGCGCTTCGGCTGATCGAAGGCGCACTCGCCCGCATCTGACCGAGTTTCATTTGTGCGTCATTTTTAGGCGACGCACATGCCAGATGTCCTGATTATTTTGCAGTTCCGAAATTGCTCGCTTGTTCAGCAGGCCGCTTAACGCTTGCGCCTTGCGCGAAGGACCGCGGCCGCTACACCCGCCCGAAACCCAAGCAAAGATAGGGATGGAGGGACCAATGAACGGAGCGGATACCGCCTGGATCATCGTGGCGACGGCGCTTGTGCTGTTCATGAGCCTGCCGGGGCTCGCGCTTTTCTACGGAGGACTCGTCAGGGCGCGCAACGTGCTGTCGGTCTTCATGCATGTCTACGCCATCGCGGCGCTCATGAGCATCCTGTGGCTCATGTTCGGCTATTCCATCGCCTTTGGCGACGGCAATGCCGTCTGGGGCGGATTGGGCAAGATGTTCCTCAACGGCGTCGATGCCGACAGCCTTTCGGGGACCTTGCCCGAGGTCCTGTTCTTTGCCTTCCAGATGACCTTCGCCATCATCACGCCCGCGCTGATCGTCGGCGCCTATGTCGAGCGGATCGGCTTCGGCTTCGTTCTGGCCTTCTCCGGCCTCTGGATGCTCCTGTGCTATGCGCCCGTGGCCCACTGGATCTGGGGCGGCGGGTTCCTGTCGGATGGCGGCATCTTCGGAGAGACCGGCGTGCGCGATTTCGCCGGCGGCATCGTGGTTCATGAAACCGCGGGCCTCGCCGCGATCCTGATCTCGGTCTTCCTCGGACCGCGCAAGAACACGAAGCATCCCCCGCACAACCCGGGCTTCGTCATGATCGGCGCTTCCATGCTCTGGGTCGGCTGGTTCGGCTTCAACGGCGGCTCGCAGCTTGCCGCCGACGGCGGTGCGGCCATGGCGATCACCGTCACGCACATCTCGGCGGCTGCCGCGTCGCTGTCCTGGGCGCTGTGGGAGAAGATCAAGTTCGGGCGCGCGTCGCTCGTGGGTATCGTCACGGGGACCATCGCGGGTCTCGCTTCGATCACGCCGGCCTCGGGCTTCGTGGGTCCGGTCGCTGCGCTGATCATCGGTGGCGTCGCGGGCATCCTCTGTCAGGAAGCGGTGAACCTTATCCGCAACCGGCTCAGGATCGACGACACCCTCGACGTCTTCGCGGTGCATGGTGTGGGCGGGATCTTCGGCACCATCATGATCGCGGTCTTCGGGGCCGGGTCCTGGGCCGCGCAACTGGGGTCTCTGGCGATCGTCGGTGTCTTCACGCTGGTGGTGACCTTCGTGCTGATCAAGGGGGTTTCCATCCTGACCCGCCTCCGGGTCGACGAAGAGACCGAAGTGAACGGGCTCGACCTCGCGGTCCACGGCGAGCGCGCCTACGACACGGCGTCATAAGACCGGACGACATTTGAACCATGGCTGGCGCCGAGCGATTGGGGACGATCGCCCGGCGTCTGTCGTATTGCGTGGTCGTCCGGAGTTCCGGGATACCGGGATTCTAGGATCCTAGAATCCCGGTATCCCGACGGACAACACCATCGGCCCATCCACCATTCGCAAGAGACGTTTTGCACGCCGCGCCCGTTACCGCGGCATTCCGCCTTCGATCTCTGGCACTTCGACCTGCGCTCCTCGGCGCCGCATCGTCAGGGGCAGCACCTCCTGCGACGGCCAGATGCCGGACAGGAGCGCCCTGTCGTAGCCTTGAGTGAGACCTGCACGACGCATCGCCGTGACGCTTGGTGCGGGATCGTAGTTCAAGCGTCGGATATGGGCCCCCTGCCCGTCCAACACGACGAATTGCCCGCCGGGCACGCCGTTGTTGGGCGGCATCCCGATAGCGCCTGCGTTGATCCAGTGGCGACCGGCCGCGATCCGGGAAAAGGCGATACCGCAATGTCCCGCCACCACGGCGTTCACCGGGCCGACGGCGCTCTCGATCGCCGCGATTTCCTGTGCGAACTCGGGCTGGCGCGACACCGGCCAGAGAAACCGCGCCCGGTCCGTTTGCCCGCCGTGAATGACCGCATGGCGTTTGCCGCCATGCGAAAACGCGACGAGGTCGGGAAGCCCGCGCATCCACGCCCGCGCGCCTTCCCCGATGGTCGCAATGGCATGCGTCCACCATGGCCCCGACAACCGGTCACAGGCGCTGCCCGCGTCAAAGCCGCAGCCGCAGTCCGCCCGGCCCGTCGCAAGGCCCTCCTCGACATTGCCCGCGACCACGGTCCAACCCGAAGCGCGCACCCGGTCCACGCAGGTCGCCCCTTCGGCGCCATAGCCCGCGATATCGCCGGTGCAGATGACCCGATCCGGCGGGACCCCAAGGCGCGATACCTCGCTCTCGAGCGCCATCAAGGCCGACAGATTGCCAAGCGCGCCGCCCCACAGGACGACGGTCCCGGACAGCTCGCCGAGGTCTCTGGACGTCATGGATCCTCCCAAATCCACCGCCGCGCTTCGACCTGAGGTCTTGAAACGAAGCGGCCTGACAACCATAACACGCCAAACCCCTTGGAAAGAAATCAAAATGAACCCTGCCGAAACCGGCGCCCTCGACACCGCCTTCTGGATCACGGCCGGTGCCATCCTCCTCCTTCTCGTGTTCTCCGCCTTCTTCTCGGGTTCGGAAACCGCGCTCACGGCCGCTTCGCGCGGCAAGCTGCGTGCGAAATCGGACAAGGGTGACAAGAAAGCCGAACGCGCCCTGAAGATCACCGAGGACACCGAGCGGTTGATCGGCTCGGTTCTGCTGGGCAACAATTTCGTCAACATCCTCGCATCGGCGCTGGCGACCTCGCTCTTCACGCGCCTCTTGGGTGACGGGGCAATCGCTATGGCGACGCTGGTCATGACGCTCCTCGTCCTCATCTTCGCGGAGGTGCTGCCCAAGACCTATGCCATCACCAGGCCCGAAGAGGCCGCTGGTTGGGTCTCGGCGCCGATCCGGGTGATCATCATCGTGCTTTCGCCCATCGTGGGCATCGTGCGGCTCCTGACCCGCGTGATCTTGCGGGCCTTCGGGGTCCAGACGGACCCGGATGCCCAGCTTCTGGGGGTGCGGGAGGAAATCGTCGGGGCCATCACGCTCGGCCACCACGAGGGCGCGGTGGAGAAAGAGGACCGCGACCGGCTTCTGGGCGCGCTCGACCTTGGCGACCGGACGGTCGAGGAGATCATGCTTCACCGCAGCCAGATCGAGATGATCGACGCCTCTCTCGGCCCGCGCGAGGTGCTGGAACAGGCACTCGCCTCGCCGCACACGCGCCTGCCGATCTATGAGGGCGAACAGGAAAACATCGTGGGCGTCATCCACGCAAAGGACCTGAGCCGCGCCATGTATGCGGCGGGCGAGGCCGCGGGGGACGGCAACCGGCGCGAGGCCTATGACAATTTCGACGTTCTGGAAGTGGCGATGGAGCCCTATTTCATCCCCGAGACCACGACGCTCGACGACCAGATGCGCGAGTTCCTCAAGCGCCAGACGCATTTCGCCCTGGTGGTGGATGAATACGGTTCGCTTCAGGGCCTCATCACGCTCGAGGACATTCTCGAAGAGATCGTGGGCGAGATCACCGACGAGTTCGACACCTCGGACGCGGGCGATCTTCGGGCGCTGGCCGACGGGAGCTATTCCGTGGACGGCGGCATGACCATCCGCGACGTCAACCGTGCCAACGACTGGTCGCTACCCGATGACGAGGCGAACACCATCGCGGGGCTCGTCATCCACGAGGCGCAGATGATCCCGAACGAAGGACAGGTCTTTTCCTTCCACGGATTTCGCTTCGAGGTAACGAAACGCATCGACAATCGCATCGCCCGGCTCCGGATCCGCAAGCTGACGACGGGGGCGCGCCCATGAAGGAAAAGATCATCGACTGCGGAAACGGGTTCTGGAACATAAGGGGCAGCTTCAAGCTCGCCGGCCTGATCGACCTTGGCACGCAGACCTCGCTTCTGCGGATGGGTGACGGGCGCTTCGTGATCCTCGACAGTTACAGCTACGCGCCCGAAACGCTGGAGCGGATCGACGCGATCACCGGCGGGCGCGACAAGGTTGCTGCGGTGATCAACCTCCACCCTTTCCACACGCTCCATACCGAAACCATGCGCACGGCCTTCCCGGAGGCCGTCCATTTCGGAACATCCCGGCATATCGCGAAATTCCCGCATCTCGATTGGGCCGCGACGGCGAGCGAAGACCCAGCCACATGGGCGCTGTTCAAGGACGACCTCGCCTTTTCGGTGCCTGCGGGCGTAGCTCTGGTGCCGGGAAACGAGAACATCCACGCGGGATCGGTGCTCGCATACCATCCGGCGAGCCGCGTCATCCATGTGGACGACACCTTCAACTTGCGCGGCGCCAAGCCCGGCAAGGCAGGCAAGCTCTCGGTGCACCCGACCCTGTCCTTCGCGCTCGAAAAACGCGCAGGCGCGGCGCGGGATTTCGAGGCCTGGGGCGAGCAACTGTTGGCCGATTGGGCCGATGCCGAGGTGCTCTGCGTGGCGCACGCAGGCGTCCTGCGCGCCGAAGCGCTGGGTCAGGAACGCCTGGTGGATGCGATGGCGCATGCGCTGTCGCATGTCGACAGGAAACTGCGCCGGCACGCCCGCCGCTACGGCTGACGTTCTGAAGGCTTGTCCTGACCAAAAACAAGACTGGCTGGATCAGCGGGTCCGGGTGTAGGTGACCCCCGACGACGGGGTCTCCATGCGGTTCACGACCATCTTCCTCATCCTCATCACCCTCTCCGGCTGTGACCGCGCGGGGTTCGGCACGGCCGTGCCCTACCGCGCCCATGTGGAACCCAAGATCGCGGTGATCATGCCGCCGGACGCGCCCTCCATCGCCCAACAATACATGCCCCTGACCAAGGACGGCGAGCCGGGGCACCGGGGCGTCGACGTGGCCGCGGTGGTCGGGACGCCGGTTCTCGCGGCCGCCGACGGCAGGGTGACCGCCTCCTTCAACGAACCCATCTACGGCAACCGGATCTATGTCGAACATGCGCCCGATGCCACCGGACGACGCGTCGTCACCGCCTATTACCACCTCGACCGACGCCTGGTGGAAACCGGTGCCACGGTTCGGCGCGGGCAAAAGATAGGCACACTGGGAGAAAGCGGGATGCTGTCATCCTATCCCCACCTGCATTTCGAGGTCCTGCGCGAAACCGCACCTGGCGCGAGAACGGCGTCAGGCCTCAACTGGTGGCAAGGCATGGCGCAGGAGGACCCCAACACCCTGTGGGCCGACGGCATCGGGCGCGTGACCTGCTTTCGCACGGCAACCCGCTATGATCCGGCCCGGATCACCTATCCGGTCGCCTGCGGACGAACGGGCGCACTCTAAGAGTTTACCGCAGCGCAACAACTTTCAGGTTATCATGAACCTATCGGTGCACTTCCGCGTTGTGCCCGAAGCGAGGGATCGTTACCTCCGCCGGACGGGAGACGCCCGTCCAGCCTGACTTTCCCCGCATGAGCGCAGCCTTGGCCGGAGGTGTCCAAGGTCCGCAGAAGGAGATCGCCATGTCGAAGATGGCACATATAGGCGCTTCCATCTTGAGCTCCCTTTTTCTTGTCGCCCCCGTGCCGGCCTTTGCCGACGACGACGAGATGTTCGCCGCGCTCGAAGGGCGCACGCTGACGGCGGGACCAACGGTCCTCACGCTGGACACGGGCGGGGCGCTGCACGGGTCGGTCGGTCCCGACACGCTCGAGGGGGACTGGTCGATTTCGAACGGGCGCTTCTGCCGCACGATCAATGCGCCCGAGCGCTTGGCCGGGTCGGAATGCCAGCGGATGGAGATCAACGGCGGCCGCGCGACGATCACGTCCCCGCGCGGCTCGCAGGTCTATACGCTCGACTAAACAGGGGCGTTCAGCGCGCCTTGAAGATGCCGCCCAGAATGCCGCGCACGATGCGTCGCCCGGTCGTGCCCTTCAGTTCCTTGATCACCACTTTCGCCACCTCCTCGCCGAAGGTCGGCGCGGGTTTACGCGACCGGGACCCTGACGTCCGGGTCGAAGCACCCGAACTGCGCCCGCCGTCATAACGCCGCGCGTTCGCGAATTCGCGCTCGGCCTCCTCCTGTTGTTCTTCCTTGCGCTCGGCCTCTTCCGCTTCTTTCGCGGCCTCCGCCGCACGTTTGGTCAGGACTTCAAACGCGCTTTCGCGGTCGATCAGGGTCTCGTATTTCCCGGCGATCGGCGAGGCCGCGATGACCTGTGCCCTGAGCCCCGGGTCGATCGCACCCAGATTGGACGAGGGCGGGCGAATGAGCGTGCGCTCCACGATCCCCGGGGCACCCTTGGCTTCGAGCATCGAGGTGACCGCCTCGCCGGTGCCGACCTCGCGGATCGCCTCTTCCGTCGAGAAGCGCGGATTGTCGCGATAGGTCTCGGCCGCCTGCCGGAGTTCCTTCTGATCCTTCGCCGTAAAGGCGCGCAGAGCGTGCTGGATGCGGTTGCCGAGCTGTCCGAGGATATCCTCGGGCACATCCGCCGGGTTCTGCGTGATAAAATAGACGCCGACCCCCTTGGACCGGATCAACCGCGCGACCTGTTCGACCTTGTCCACAAGTGCCTTGGGCGCGTCATCGAAGAGCAGATGCGCCTCGTCAAAGAAGAACACGAGCTTGGGTTTGTCGGGATCGCCCACCTCGGGCAGTTCCTCGAAGAGCTCGGACAGGAGCCACAGCAGGAAGGTCGCGTAAAGCTTGGGCGAGGCCATGAGCTTGTCCGACGCGAGGATCGAGATCCGACCCTGCCCGTTCGTTTCGGTGCGCATGAGATCGGACAATTCCAGCGCCGGTTCCCCGAAGAGCAACTGCCCGCCCTGGTTCTCCAGCACGAGAAGCGCACGCTGGATCGCGCCCACCGAGGCGGTCGCGACATTTCCATAGCGCAGCGACAGGTCCTCGGCGTTCTGGCCGACCCAGACGAGGAGTGCCTGCAGGTCCTTGAGGTCAAGGAGCGCCATCCCCTGTTCGTCCGCGACCCGGAAGGCGATGTTGAGCACGCCCTCCTGCGCGTCGGACAGCTCAAGCAACCGGGCGAGGAGCAAGGGCCCCATCTCCGACACCGTCGTGCGGATCGGGTGGCCCTGTTCGCCGTAAAGATCCCAGAAGGTCACCGGAAAGGCTTCATAGACATAATCGGTGAACCCGATGGTGCCCGCCCGCTTCTGGAAGGCCTCATGCAGCTTGTGGGCCTCCGACATGCTGCCCGCGAGCCCCGACAGGTCGCCCTTCACATCGGCCAGGAACACCGGCACGCCCGCCTTGGAAAAGCCCTCGGCGAGGATCTGCAAGGTCACCGATTTCCCGGTCCCGGTCGCGCCGGCGACCAGTCCGTGCCGGTTGGCGTATTTGAGCAAGAGACCCTGCTGCATGCCGTAGCCCTCGCCCCCGCCGCCGATGAATACAGCCCCTTCCATGCCCGACCCTTTCAATGAAAACGCAACGTTCTGTCAGGACAATACATTCTTAACCCCTTGGTGCCAGTGTGTTCTTGCCCGGCCTCGCACATCCGACGATGCCGCAAGTCACCGGGCGACGTCCTCCCTGTCTGACTGCCGCGCTCTTCGGGGCGCGGTTTTTTTGCATACCCGGGCCATGTTCAGCAATGATGCGATCGCCCGAGCTCCACGGTCCTTGAACCAAGCCCGCGAAGGTTCCGGAAATATTGATCAAACCGCTGTTGACGGGTGCGTGATCCTGTCGTAGCGTTCGGCCCATAAGTCGGCCAGTCCGGCAGGGAGAAATAAAAAATGGGAAGGGGTTCGCATCTGCGGACCCTTTTTCTTATGGTCTGGCGGCCCGATCGGCGAAAAGATGCAGGCCTCCGATTGGGGGCTGACCTTGCCTCCGGCCCATGATACCGACAGCAGCAATTCAAGACGACCAGACAGGGAAACCAAGATGGCAGATACTGTGAAACCTTTCAGCCTGACCTCGCTCGTGACGCCGCTGAGCCTCGCCGCTCTGCTGGCCGTCGCCGGCCCGGCCTTTGCACAGGATACGACGACCGAAACCCCCGCCGAAGAGGCGCCTGCAGCCGAGGCCGAAACGCCCGCGACACCCGACACCACCTTGCCGGATCTCGACATGGGCGAGGCGACAGGCGCCGAAGGCGACGCCTCACAGCAGATCGAGACCTATGTGGACGAGGTCTTCGGTGACTGGCAGCGTGAATGCCTGCGCATCCCCGGAAACGAAGGCCCCGCGCCCTGCCAGATCACCCAGTTCCTGCGTGAAGAGCCCGAAGGCGCGCCCGTGGGCAAGGTCTCGATCGGCAAGCTGCCGGACGGAAACGAGGCGGTCGCGGGCTCCATGGTCATCGTCCCGCTCGGCGTGCTGCTCACCCAGCAGATCACCGTCGGCGTCGATGCCGCCGCGCCCAAGCGCTATCCGTTCCGCTTCTGCGATCCGAACGGCTGCGTCGCCCAGATCGGCTATACATCGGGTGAAGTCGACAGCTTCATGAAGGGCAACGAGGCGATCGTGACCGTCGTCCCGACCGCTGCGCCCGACCAGAAGGTCGAACTGCCCCTGTCGCTCTCCGGCTTCACCGACGCCTGGAACTCACTGGAGAAACCGGCGGCTCAGGCACCGGCGCAGTAACGCGTCGCCCCCAGGCAAACGCTCTCAAAGACAAAGGCCGCGCAGCACCCTGCGCGGCCTTTTCACGTCGGGTGGCGTTCCCCTTCACCCTGCCGTCAGGACAATCACCGCGTTCATGCCACCGAAGGCAAAGGCGTTGGACAGGACGGCGCGTGGGCGCGCCGCGCGGGCGGCGCCGGTGACGAGGTCGAGCGGCAGGTCCGGATCCGGCGTGTCGCAGCCCATGGTGGGCGGGATGGTGCCCCCGAGTGCCGCCAGACAGGCGATCAATTCGACAGCGCCGGCCGCGCCGATCAGGTGACCATGCATCGACTTGGTGGCCGAGACGGGGATACCGTCCGCCGCCGTGCCGAACACCTCGCGGATCGCCGCGGCCTCGACCCTGTCGTTTGCCGCGGTCCCCGTGCCATGGGCGTTGATATAGCCGATCTCGCCCGGAGCGAGACGCGCGTCGATCAGCGCGCCTGCCATCGCCGAGGCCGCGCCGCGTTGGTCCGGCATGACGATATCGCTCGCGTCCGAAGTCATGGCGAAGCCCGCAACCTCGGCCAGGATGGGCGCACCGCGTGCCTTGGCGTGGTCACGGTCCTCGAAGACGAAGACCGCCGCGCCCTCGCCCTGCACCATGCCGTCGCGGGTGGCGGAGAAGGGCCGGCAGCCCGTCTGAGACATGACCCGCAACCCCTCCCAGGCCTTGAGGCCGCCGAAGGTGAGCATGGCCTCCGTCCCCCCGGTCAGCATCACATCGGCCCGGCCGGAGCGGATCATCGCCGCCGCTTCGCCCATCGCATGGTTGGACGATGCGCAGGCGGAGGAGACGGTGAAGCTCGGTCCGCGCAGACCGAAGGCCATGGCGAGATGCGCGCTCGGCGCGTTCGACATCAGCCGCGGCACCGTAAAGGGATGCACGCGCGACTTGCCTTCGGCATAGACGGCCCGGAAAGCATCGTCCTGCGTGCCCATGCCGCCGCCGGAATTCCCCAGGATCGCTCCGATCCGTGGCGCGAGACGCTCGGTCACGCTCAGGCCAGAGGTCTCCATCGCCTCCCGCCCGGCGACCAGCGCGAACTGGGAGAAACGGTCAAGGAGGCCGAGTTGCTGCTTGTCGAAATGATCGGACGGCTCGAAGCCTTTGACTTGCGCGCCGATCTTGACCGAAAGCTTCTCGACCCCGGGAATATCGAGCGGACCGATGGCAACGGTTCCGGCCGTCATCGCTGCGAGCGTCTCCGGGTAAGTCGAGGCCAGCGGATTGATCGTGCCCGCACCGGTGATGACGACGCGCCGCATGTGCCGCTTCAGGCGGCCGGTTCAGAGAGCAGACCGCGCACCGCCGCGACCAGCGCGGCGACGGTCGAGAGGTCGAGTCCTCCCGCTCCGGGTTCGTTCGCGTTGAAGGGCACCGAGATGTCGAAGGTCTCTTCGATCGCGAAGATCGTTTCGACCATGCCAAGGCTGTCGATGCCAAGCGCATCTAGACGATGCTCCAACGCGATCTCGGACGGCTCCAGCACCGCTTGACGCGCCAGAATGTCGATAATCGTGTGCTCGATCGTGTTGGTCATGTCTTTCATCGCTTTGCCCCATGGTAGCTGCTTTTTACGCGCCTATGCCACCCAAATGAAACAGGGATGCGACGGCGGGCCGCAACGACACCGGGCGCGGGATGCCCCCGCGCCCGGCTCGCATGGTTCGATGTCTCAGCTCTCGAGCGCGCGCAATGTCACTCCGGCGGCCTGCAGCGCATCCCAGATCCGGGCGTCGCGCCCATAGATATCGTCGCGATAGTTCATCACGCCGCGCGTGTCGGTATAGGCCGTGCGATAGACGAGGTGCACGGGAACCGGCTGTTCCAGGTCGATCTTGGTTTCAGCGCCGGACTTCAGGACACGCTGGAAGTCCCCGACCGGATCGTTCGTCTGGGGCGCGAGCATCGCATAGGCGAAGTCGAAGGGCTGGGCGAGCCGGATGCAGCCATGGGAATAGGCGCGCACGTCATGGTCGAAGAGACTCTTGGACGGCGTGTCGTGCAGGTAGATGTTGTACTGGTTCGGGAACATGAACTTCACGTATCCCAGCGCGTTGCCCGGCCCCGGCGGCTGGCTCATCGCGAAGGGGAAGCTGCGGGCCGAATATTTCGAAAAGTCCGTCGCGCGGCTCACGACACGGCCTGCCCCGTCGGTGATCCGCAGATGCCCCGCGGCCCCCGGGTTGCGCTGCAACGCGGGAAGATACTCGCTCACGATGATGGAGCGCGGCACATGCCAGCTCGGGTTCACGATCATATGCTCCATCGTGTCCGAGAACTCGGGCGTGCGATGGGTCGAGATGTTCTTTCCGATGACGGACCGCGTCTCGAACGTCACCTTGCCGCCGTCCACGATCCGCGCCGTGAAGGTGGTCAGGTTGACCCAGACATAGCGGTCGCCCCGCTCAATGTTCATCCAGCGCTCGCGCTCCATCGCGACCACGATGGACTCGAGCCGGTCTTCGATCGAGGTGTTGATCTCGGACATCGTTCCGGCACCCGCGACACCGTCGGTGCCCAGCCCCATATCGGTCTGGAACCGCTGCACCGCGCGACGGATGTTGTCGTCATAGGTCTGGGTCGCGCTGCGGTCGAGGTAGCCCATCTTGATGAGCCGGTTGCGAAGCTCGATGACCTGCGGGCCCGTGGCCCCCGGCTCGAGGGCGGATGCCGTGACCGTCGGACCCCAGCCACCGGAAGCGCGCAGGTGTTCAAGGTGGAGCTTCTCGCGCATCAAGCGCGCGTATTCTTCGGACTTGGGCGGCAGCGAGCGCAGGAAGGGTGCCGGCTGCGCGGCCGCGAAACTTTTGAGGATCTCGGTTCGGTCACGCAGGGGCACCTCGCGCTTGATCCCGTCGTCCACTGCGGCAGGCGTCAGGATACCCGTCTCGATCTGGCGGGCATAGGTCAGGAGCAACTTCGACAATTCGACCTCGACCCGGCCAAGGTCGCGCGGACTGTCGATGGCGCGCATCTCGGCTTCGAGCGCGGCAGTGTCGTAATCGGCAAGCGGCAAGCCGTGGTCGTCGGCATGCTGGATCGCCTGGAAGAGCGCAAGGATCCGCGCCTGATGCGCGTCCGAACCCGAGGTCCAGATCGGCTCGTAACCGTTGTCACGGTAGAAGGCGGCCACCTCCTCGTCGCCCACGGCGGCTTCGGCCACCGATTGCGCGAAGGTCGAGATGGTCTGTGACAGCGCGGGAAGCGTGGAAATCGCCGTCGACGCGGCGAGAGATGCGGCAAGAACGAACGCAGAAACGCGGTACCGGTGAAAAATCATTCTGTCCCCTCAGATATCATGGCCAAAGGTTTTGCGGCGATAGGCCAATTCTTGCCACAGCCTCTTGCGCGAGAAAATCACAAACCCGGCATATCTGGGGGTTTGACCGGGTGCAGAGGCCTCTGCGACACAATGGACACGGATTAACGGAAGTTTTGGGCTTTTCAGCCAAAACTTGCCGAAAGTCCTTGATTCGTTTCCAAGGGCAACCAAAGGGGCTTGGCGCACGAATCGTACCATGCAATAGTCCCGTCATCGCCTGGGGGATAGGCGTAACGACGGTCCACTGAACCGAGTGGGCACAGGCAAGAAACTGGGACGATTGGGACAATGACCATGTCGAGTCAGAACGGCTTGAGCCGCCGGGCACTGCTGGGTGCCTTCGCGGCAACTGCGGTAGTGGCCGCACCGACCTATTCCAAGGCAGCGGGTTTTCTTCGGGGTGCGGGCGACGTGCGCCGTATCGCGATGTATTCCGGCCGGACAGGTGAAAGCATCAACACGATCTACTGGATCGAAGGCGACTACATCAAGGAAGCCTTGGGCGAGATCAATTATTTCATGCGTGACTGGCGCTCGGACGAGCAGAAGGTGATCGACAGCCGCACCGTCGACATCGCGGCCGCCGCGCATTCGCTCCTCGACAGTTCCGAGCCCTACATGCTCCTCTCCGGCTACCGCTCACCCGCCACAAACAACATGCTTCGGGCCCGCTCGCGCGGCGTGGCGAAGAACTCGCTCCATATGGTCGGACAAGCCGCCGACCTGCGCCTGCAATCGCGTTCGGTCAGCCAGATCTACAAGGCGGCAGCGGCCTGCAACGCGGGTGGCGTCGGCAAGTATTCCGGCTCCAACTTCGTGCATATGGATTGCGGCCAGGTTCGCACCTGGGGTAGCTGAGCCAGCTCTCCCTTGAACGAAACGCCCCGGCCCAAGCGCCGGGGTTTTCTTTTTCCCAGGCAGGGACTCGCCCTGATCCGTGGTGCATGCGAGAAGGACGCGGGCGCCAGAGCGAGATCCGACATGAAGCCATTCCTCATCCTGCAACTGCGCCCCGAACGCGTGGCGAGCGACGACGAGTTTGCAGCCATCCTGACCAAGGGCGGCCTTGACCGGGGCGAGGTCCGTCGCATCGAACTCGACCACGAGGACCTGCCCCTTGGCCTCGATCCCGCCGACTTTGCCGGCATCATCGTCGGCGGCGGTCCTGGCTGCGTGTCGGATCCGCCGGAAGCGAAAGACCCCGTCGAAGCGCGTATCGAGGCGCAGATCCTGTCTCTCATGCCGAAGATCACGGACCGCGACCTGCCCTTTCTGGGCTGTTGTTATGGCATCGGGATTTTGGGCCAGCACCTTGCCCCGGGGTCGGTATCAAAGGATCATTACGGCGAAGCCGTCGGCCCCAGCACCTGCCGTGTGACGGTCGAAGGGCGGGCCGATCCGCTCCTTACCGGGCTCCCCGACGCCTTTGACGCCTTCGTGGGCCACAAGGAAGCGCTCGACCGCCTGCCCGCAGGGGTCGTGCGGCTCGTCACCTCCGGTCCCTGCCCCAACCAGATGGTCCGCTTCGCCCGCAATGTCTATGCCACCCAGTTCCACCCCGAGCTCGACGCCCAAGGCCTCGAGACGCGGATTGGTGTTTACCGTCACCGCGGCTATTTCCCGCCCGAGACGGCGGAGGCATTGGTCGCCATGGGCCACGCCGCCGATGTCACCTGGCCAGGCGAGATCCTGCGGAATTTTGTAAGGCGGTTTCGCGGGTGACGTTCGCGCAGCTCGACGAAGACCGCCGGGCCCGGACCATCGTGCGCCCGAGCGGGCAAAAAGCCGGTCCCAGGAGCAGCAAGGAGTTTCACCGATGAGCCCGATCGTCTTCGACCTCGACGGCACCTTGGTCCATTCCGCCCCCGACATCCGGACGGCGGTCAATGACGTCTTGGCGCGCCACGGCGTAGCGCCTTTTTCCCTGGCCGAGATCATCGGTTTCATCGGCAACGGCCTTCCCAAGCTGACCGAACGGGTCATCGCCGCGCGCGGGCTTACCCTCACCTTCGCCCCGTTCCATGCCGAGATCGCCACCGCTTATGATAGGGAGAATGGCGCAAAGACGCGGCCCTTTCCCGGCGTCCTCGAAGCGCTCGAAGCCTTGCGGGCAGCGGGCCATCCGCTTGGCATCTGCACGAACAAGCCGTTTGCGCCGGCGCGGGACCTGCTGGCCAGGCTGGGAATCGACGGATATTTCGACGGCGTGATCGGAGGCGACAGCCTGACCACCCGAAAACCGGACCCGGCCCCTCTGGCGAAGACCTTTGCGGATCTGGGAGGGACGGGCCTCTATGTCGGCGACAGCGAAATCGACGCACAGACGGCACAGTCGCTTGGCGTCCCCTTCCTCCTGTTCGCCGAGGGCTATCGCAAGGCACCTGTCACGGGCATTCCACACACCGCCGCATTCACGGATTGGAGCGCGCTTCCTGGCCTCGTCGCTGACGTTCTGGCCTACGGATGATCAGGCGCAGTGCGCTCATTCGGCCGTGGAGCGGTTGCTGGCGCGGGACGCAAAAGTTGTGCGATCTCTCTCGCGAAGTCTTGCGGGCTTCTCTCTTGCCCGGAAAGTTGGCTCGGGGCAGAAAATCCCTCTGCGCCCTGACGCAGAAGCTCCAGAATCCCGGCGTCCAGATAGCCAATCCTCGCGCAGACTTTCTCCAGTGTCTGCCCGACGTCCTCGCCGCGATAGGTGAAACAGGGAAGCGATGCTCGACAATGCGATCCTAAAGGATGTCGCCTCGCGCAAGTGGTAACGCTTGGCGTCAGGCGGGAAGCCGTGGCACACGTTGTGGAATTCCACGGGGTGAGCCAGCGACGGGCATGCGGGGCCTTGTCTGTGGATGAGCGCGCGCTATCGCAGCGTGCGGCCTGACGATGCCGATGCGAGGGCCGCGACCAAGGCTGTCGGGGCGAAGCGGCGGCATCCCCGTGTCTAACAAATGTGAAAGCAGCTGATTTGGTCTCCATAATCGCCTTAGCCGCCCGCATCCTAGAGAACAACTCGAGGGAAAACAGTGGCTTACCTGTGGTGAATGGCGCACCCGAGAGGATTCGAACCTCTGGCCTCTGCCTTCGGAGGGCAGCGCTCTATCCAGCTGAGCTACGGGTGCCGTGCGCGCGGTATAGGGCAACGTATTTCCGCCCGCAACCACTATCACGCCGCTCCTGCCGTTCGACCCAGGGGTGGTCGCGGACCAAATCGAACTCGTCTCCACTTGGACAGAGACGCTGTCCTTTGCGCCACGAGTGGACGGCGCTACTCGGCGTGAGCGGTCTTGCGGTTCTGCTTGAAAATGCCTCGACTGGAGAAGTCGTACCGTTTCGTGACTGACATCGGCACCGCGCTCATGGAGCAGGTCCTCGACATTTCGCAAAGACGGTGGGAACCGGATGTAGAGCATTGCCGCGGGATGAATTTATGAGGCCGGCCATAGTGTCTCATTGATTTCCTAAGGAATTTCAATGCTGCCTTCTTGTCTCGTGTCTTCGTGACTAAGCTTTCGAGGACCTCGCTTTCATGGTCCACAGCGCGCCAAAGGTAGTGCATCTCGCCGTTGATCTTCACGAACATCTCGTCGAGATGCCACCGCCAATGGCTCGATCGCATGCCCTCGATCCGGCGTTTGCGGATCTCGGTCGCAAACATTGGACCGATCCTGTGCCACCAAAATCGGATGAACGTGACGCGGTGGCCCACGTGAATGCGCATGGCCTTGAGGGGCCATTGCCGAGCACCTCCGGATCGGGGTCAGCGCGTCAGAGCGTCCAGCGCTTCCGCCTCTGCCTCGCGTGACAGTGGCGCCGAGGCACCGATCGCGGACAGGTAGGCTTCGAGGGAATCGATGGAGGACGCCGGCGCGTATCCTTGCGCATCTCCGTTCGCCGTCGCGACCGCCAGTCGCGTCTGCCAGTCACCGTCCGCCCGGCAAGCGACCGCGACGACGGTCCTGCCGGTCGTTCCGTCCAGCTCGAACTCCCGGCAGAAGGTCCCGTCGGCGTCGGTGAACGAGGCAATGATGCGCGCCTCTCCTGCCGCAAGCTGCCGCGTCTCACCACTGCGAAGTTCAGCCAGAACCTGGGCCAGACCCGGTGTATCCAGCAGCGCCACCTCTAGTGCCCCGGTGTCCTGCCCATTTATCAGCCAGCCGGCGCCAAGCCCCACGGCAAGCGCGATACTCGCAGCCAGCGCGACAGGTTCCCACCGTTGCTTCGGAGCGGCGGGGAAAGGAACGACATCGGGTGCTGCATCCACGCGGGCGGACTCCATCGTGGCCCGCACACGCGACATGAGCGCGTCGGGTACGGGCTCATGTTCCCGCTCGGCCGCCGCCTGTTTCAGAAGTTTGCCGGTGCTGGTGAAAATCGCCATCCGCTCCGCCAGATAATCATCCCCGCGCAAAGCCTCCTCGACGGCCCGCGCGGTCGTTTCATCCAGTTCCCCATCGGCATAGGCCATGAGTATCTCATCTGGAAAGGCGGGCTTGGTCATGCCTTGGCTCCTTGTCTCTCCGGCTCAACGTCCCGGCGCTCATTTTATTCCCATCTTTTCAGCCAGAGCGACACGCGCACGGGCAAGCCGGCTCATCACCGTGCCTTTCGGAATATCCAGAACCTCGGCGGTCTCGGCATAGGAGAGCTCCTCGAAACACACCAGCCGAAGGACGTCCTGCTGTTCCACAGGCAACGTCGCGATCGCCGCTTCGGTCTCGCGCAAGGTCATCCGCGCTTCCAGAAGCCGATCGCCGTCCTGCGTCGCGGCCTCGGGCATTTCCGTGACGTCGAGCTCTGTCCCTCGGGTACGCCGACGTCGGGTCTGGTCGATCCAGGCGTTGCGAAGAATCCGGAACAGCCAGGCGTCAATGCTGCTTCCCGGCGCGAAACGGTTTCGGGACGCGATGGCCCGCTCCACCGTGAGCTGGACAAGATCATCCGCCACATCCGGCGCACGGCAGAGCGAAAGCGCATAGCGCCGCAGCTTCGGCAAAGCCGCAATCAGAAGCTCTTCGAAACCTGGAATTGGCAAAACCGACCGCCTGATGGCTTTTTTCCTGATCGAACTGGAATAACTTCATTCCAGACACGTTAGTCAATCATCAACGCATTTCTACTCGGATCTTGAACCATGCCGACCCGACTCACATCCGTTGTTGTCCTGGCCCTGCTCTTCACCACAGGACTCGATCCCTTGATCACACGACCCGACGCGCCCTCAGGTATTGCCTGGGCGGATGATGACGATGACGATGATGACCGACGGTCATCGCCAAGGACAAGGCGCGACGACAGCGGTCTGACCCCATTCTCACCCCGCACGCGACAACCCCAAAGGACCGCACCACGCCCCCGCACCGCCACGCCGGCACCCGCGCCTCAACCGGACTTCGCGCCGGACGAGATCGTCACCCTCGGCCTCTCCGGTGACGACCTTGCTCTCCTTGTGGTCCAGGGCTTCGCCGTCATCGAAGAGACGGATGTGCCCGGTCTCGCGGCGACGCCGCGCCGTCTCGCCCCGCCGGACGGGCTGACTCTCGCCGATGCCCGCGACGTGATCCGCGCCCTTCCGACCGGGGAAGACGCCGACTTCAACCATTTCTATCGGAGCGAGCAGGGCTTTTCCGAAGATTGTCAGGGCAGCGATTGTCCCGCCCGGCGGATGATCGACTGGGACATTCCACCGGACCGCACCTCCACCTGCGGCAACTCTGTTCCCATCGGCATGATCGACACCGGTATCAACGAGGAGCACGAGACCTTCGCAGGCGCGCACCTTGATGTGAAGCGACTTGGCCCCGACAACTTCGACCGCTCGCGCGCCCTGCATGGAACGGCCGTCGCCGCCCTGTTGGTGGGCGATCCGCAAACCCGATCTCCCGGTCTGGTCCCCGGCACGAGGCTTGTCGCGGTCGATGCTTTCTACCGCACGGACGGGGACGAGCGGGCCGACATCTTCACTCTCTTGAAGGCCCTCGGCCATCTGGCCGACGAAGGCGTGATGGTCATCAACCTTAGCCTCGCCGGGCCCGCCAACGCGGTGCTCGAGGAAAGCCTGCGTCGCCTGGTCTTCGACGAGGACATCGTCGTGGTCTCGGCGGTCGGCAACAGCGGCCCGGGCGTCGACCCCGAGTATCCCGCGGGCTACGACGCCGTTATCGCCGTAACGGCGGTCGACCGGGACGGCGCCATATACCGGCGCGCCGTACGCGGTGCCCATGTCGACCTCGCTGCGCCCGGCGTGAATGTCTGGACAGCGGCCTCGGTCTCGGGCGCAAGGTTCAAGACCGGCACCTCCTTCGCCGTGCCCTTCGTCACGGCCGCCGCCGCTCTGGTCCGCGAAGCGCGACCCGATCTGGATGCCGTCGCCGTCGGGCAACGGTTGCGCGAGTGGGCGACGGACCTCGGAGATCCGGGGCATGACGACACATTCGGCGCAGGTCTCTTGAACATCAGTGGTCTGTGCGACCCAACACTCTAGAGGACGAGCCATGAGCCTTTTTGCAAGACAGCCTGGCAGGATTCAGTTTCTCTGCGAACCTCAGGACAAGAGTGTCATCGCACCTCCCGTTCCCGCGAAAACCTATCTGCCCGACTGGTTCCGCAGACTCCCCGCCATCGACGAGACACAGGTATCGCCACAGGATACCGGGCTCACCATCAAGCGCTGCATGCCGTTCCTCGACGCGATGAGCACCGGCTGGATCATCCCTTTGCCCGCGACGGTACGCCTCGACATCCGCGACGGCGGCGAACGTGTCGAGGCGGGTTGGGATTTCGACCGGACCTTGGTGAGCTTTCACGGTGCGCATCAGGTGCGAGGCAATCCAATGGCACCGCGAGTCGCCTGCAAGTTCCACAATTTCTGGACCATCGTGACACCGCCGGGGTGGAGCTGCCTTTTCGTGAACCCACTCAACCGGCCCAACGGCGTCTTCGAGGTGATCGCGGGTATCGTGGACACCGACAGCTACAAGGCCCCGGTGCATTTCCCGTTCTTCCCGATCGCGCCCGACGGGCTGCACGTGATCGAGAAAGGATCTCCCTTGGTGCAGGTCATTCCTTTTCGTCGAGACAGCGCCGGACTGCCGGCAGAGATCCGGTCGGAAACCGGGGCGGAAAAGGCCGCGCGCAAGTCCGTCACCCGCAACACGCAGGCCGCTGCCGGTTGGTACCGGACCGACGCCCGAGCCCGGCGCTAGGTCAACAGGTGCGAGCAATAAGAAAGAGCGCCGTCCAATCGGGCGGCGCTCTCCTGCTTGGTGCGACCGATCGGTATCAATCGTCGTCACTGCTCGAATTGCTGCTGGAGTTGGAGCTGGAGTTGGAGCTGGAATTGGAGCTCGAGTTGCTGCTGGAGTTGGAACTCGAGTTGCTGCTCGAATTGCTGTTGGAGTTGGAGCTCGAGTTTGAGCTCGAGTTGCTGTTGCTGTTCGACCCTCCGAAGCGACGCCCGCGATCATCGTCGCCGCGATAGGTGCGCGTCTGGAAGCGGGTTTCCGACCGGGACCGTTGCTGGGTGGTCTGGTGACCATAGAACAACTGGTTCAGGAAGGCCGCAATCGGGTCGCGGTTGCTGTCTGCCTTGGCCGGCGCTGCGATCGCGGTCGAAGCGACGATGGCTGTGACGATAGCCGTTTTCAGTTTCTTCATCGGTATCTCCATCAAGAGTGTGAGCATCCTTGGCGATGCATGGAGTTTACGGCTGGGCGCCGGGTTTATTCCCGAGCGCGGGAAAGAGTCCGCCTTCGCATTGTTTTTGGGCAGGGCGAGCGCCGACGTTGACGCCAAGGTCACGTAGCGTCGCCGGTGTGCTGGCTGGTCGAGAGTGACGACCGCCATTCCGACGATCTGCCTATGTGAAGACTTGATGCAAAGCTCCGCTGGACATATCGTGAAGTCTCGCGGCCAAACCTCTTTCTGCCATGGAAGGAGATTACAATGACAAACGCATCCACCGGTTCTGTACTAGGTACGCATATTTTTTCATTGGCAGCCAGCACATTAGCCACGTCATGGTGGTCTGAAGCGAACGATTAGAAAAATGTCCTTAGGCCCACATGGTCCGAAAATCGTCATCGCTCTCGTCCTCTGGGGTACCGCGGGGCAGACGCAAGATGCGACTGCTTTCGATCAAACGTGGCAATATTTCCTGGACCGATGCGGCTTGGCACATTCCGACCCGCTGCAGTACTTTGACGGACTTATCGCAGGTCTTGCGCCGTACCCGGGCAATGTTTCGACATCATCCGATGGGAGTATCGTTTGGGGAGGGACAACGGGAACCGTGCTGCACGACACTTACACGGTGTCCGCTGTCGGAGATTACCAGAAACAGGACTGCTACGTGATGGGTTGGTTTGACGGCAGTCCCACACCATCGGCCGACTTGAATGCGGACTTTCTTGAGTATGTGAAATCACGATCCGCATTGGTGGTATCCGGTGGCCAGACGGAGGAAGGCGCCGGATTTAACGGGTTTGGCTCGAAAACCTACCGCTACGCGGTTCTGGGGGCTCTGCCCGAGGAAATCGTCGTCAGGGTCTATCTCGGTGAACAGGTCGTCGAGATATTCTCGTCTCACGTCGTGGGGGGCAAATAAACCAATGGCTCGCCCATGCAATACGCGCCGGTGTTTGCAAGACCGTATCACCTTGCAATGCGGCCCCGATCGAGCCCGGGGTCTCGAGGCATTTGTCGAGCGCGCATCGCCAGCTCTTCTGTTTAGGATGGTTAGAGTGCGATCTAGACCGCTTCTGCGCGTTGCCGCCTTTCTGGTCACCTCATTTTGCCTGATCACCTCGATGGCAAGAGCACAAGATCGGATGGACACGATCCATCCTTGGATGCTGTTCCTCGAGACGTGCGAGGACGCCTACGAGGATCCGGAAGGCTACCTGGGCACCAAGTCCGAGGGCGATGGCGCAGCCTCCAGCTACTATATTGAAACACCGGATCGGCAAATCAGGTGGGGCGGGACCACTGGAGTTGCGTCCAGTCATTCGTACACGGTCATGCTGGTCGGAAACCGTGGGCTCCAAGGCTGCGAGGTCTTCGCCAATTTGGACGGCGATCCCATCGCCTCGGAGGACTTGAACGAGGCCTTGCTGAAGGACATTGGCTCTCGGTCGGGCGTGGTTTTTGCAGGTGGCTCAATGCCCGCAGTAGCCCTTGGGGCCGGCGGCACGTCAGGGGTCGAACCTGACACGTACCGCTATGTGGTGTTTGGCGCGCTCCCGGATCAGATACTGGCAGAAGTGGTCATTTCTCCTTGGAGCGTCCAAATTTTCTCCACCCGATTTGGTGGAATGTAGGGGGAGGGCCAAGGTCGGAGGCCCCGGCAGAAGAAGATCGAAGTGCTCGCCGGTTGTCTCTTTGCCCGATCTGGTGAAACCAAGGTGACGGCCACTCCGGAGTTTCGCCCTGAGTGGATCATTCAGGACTTTCTTTTTTCAATGAGGGAGACACTTGGAATGGCCATTTACAATCTCAAACGATCTGTCGTGAGTATGATCCTGCTCGCACTCATGCCAGTTGTCGCATCAGCCGAAGATGAGGATCCGTTGACCGCGGCCGCTCTCGGTCTCGTTGAGGCGCGGATCAGGGAGCTCGGTTTGCGCGACCCGTCCGTCAACCTGATCTTCGGAGATTTGACTGGCACCGGCACGGCCGATGCGATCGTCTTCGTCTACCACGCATCCGGCGGGAGCGGTGAGATGTTGACGACGTGGGTGTTGAAGGAGCGGTCTGGAACCTACACAGTTGGAAAAGATGTCAGCAACGAGGAGTTGTTTGGCTATGATCCCCGGAACGTGACATTTTCTCCAGGGCAGATCTCGGTCACGACAACCGTGCCACGAGACAACGATCCGCACTGTTGTCCGACGGGCGTGCGAACGTTCCAGGTCTCGGTGGACTGATAGCGATGGTTCATGCGTGAACTCGCCATGAAACCGCGCCGCGAAATTGGACCGGCTGAGACCGGTGCAGACATCCCGCGGAAGCATTGGGGGGGGCGGAGGAACCATGAGGACACCCTGCCCCGCTCAAGTCAGGTTTTCTGACACCACCCATCGGCCTCATGCCCCTATTTCAAGGCCAGGTCTTCAAACAACACCCTGCCGGCCAATCGGGGGGTGAACGGGTGGCCGAACAGATGCTCGACGTCGCGACGCTGAAGGAGATGCTTGGAAAAAACTTCTGAGGCCCGGTTCGAGGCGGCGTGCCGTGGACTGGGCCATGAAGGAGAAGAGCTACTCGCAGCGGCGAGCCTGTGCGCTGGCCGGGATCGACCCGCGCGTGTACCGGATCGTTTCGTGGCTCACGTCGACGCCGCGCTCATGGGCAAGGTCCGGGACGAGACCGGCGATCTCCTGACGCCGACCCACACAAAACGGCGCGGTCGCCGCCTTCGCTATTACATCTCGAACCGTCTCGTCTCCGGTGGACCGGACAAGACCGGCTGGCGCCTGCCCGCGAAGGCGTTCGAGGAGGCTGTTGCACAGGCTATCTCCGATCACCTGAAAGCCGCCGCGGCGCGTCACGCGGGCCTCATGGCCGGATCCATTGCGGACACGAAAGCCGCAACGGACAGGATCGTGAGCATCGCGCAGGCCATCGAGACCGAAGGGATCCTGCGGATCGCCAAGGCGATCCATTCCGTCACCCTGACGCGCCGGTCCATGACCATCGGGTTGAACCGAGATGCGGTCGCCTCGGACCTCGAAATGCCAGCAGAGATCCTGACCGACGAGCTTCTGACCTTCGAGACAGCAGTGACCCTCAAGCGGCGTGGCATCGAGATGAAACTCGTGGCCGGCGACCGGACGCCGGAACCGGACCGGACTCTCCTGCGTGCCCTGCGCCATGCCCATCGCTGGGCCGATCTACAGAAGTCCGGCATCTCGCTCACCGACATCGCCAAACGCGACGGCGTCTCCCAGAGCTACGTGCGGCGCATCACGCCGCTCGCCACCCTGTCCCCCAGCCTGCAGCGCGCGATCGTGACGGGCCGTCAGCCCATCGACCTCACCCTCGAGACCCTCGTGCGCCGACAGCTTCCGATCCGCTTCGAGGACCAGGAGCGGATGTTCCGGCTCACCTGAGCACCGTTCCCTGAACGACGCGATCGGCTCCCTGTTCCCTCACCCGGAATTCCCTGTTCCTGAAAACAAATTCCCTGTTCCTGCGTTTAGGGAATTCGCGCGCAATCCATTGAAAAGTAATGCGTATTGCGCCTTCATCATCAGAGAAGCGGCCTTATTTCTCCGAATTTCCCTGTTAATCGGGGGTTAACAGGGAATTCTCCCTGAAACCGCACCGCGCAAATGGGTGGCCTGAGACCGGGGCGGACATCACACGGGAATTATGGGGAATAGGGCGTCTCAGAGGGACTCAAGTGCCGACAACCTGCTGAACTCTCGCAGGGAAAATCGTGAAATTTCGTATATGAAACAATGACCTAGGTCGATGGCGGAGAGACAGGGATTCGAACCCTGGAGACGGTTTCCCGCCTACACACTTTCCAGGCGTGCGCCTTCGACCACTCGGCCACCTCTCCGTGCCGGGCGATATATCCAACAACTGCCGACGCTTGCAAGGGGCCACGGGCAAAATCTTTTGCCCGGTGCCCGTCCAAAGCCTCTCATTCGACGTCGGGGTCGGGATCGCCGGGGTCCGGGGCCAGGGTCGTGGGTTGCGCAGGCTCTGCCTGGGTGCGTGGCGGAACCAGTGCCTCGGGGTTTCGCAGCCACAGGTCGCGCTGCGCGAAGGGGATCTCGATGCCTTCGGCGCGGAATCGCGTGAGGATCTCGTGATTGAATTCGTCGCGTACCACGTTGATGTAGAAAACGTCCGACAGGATCGCGCGGATCTGGAACATGAGTGCATCGGCGCCGAAATCCATGAAGCTCACCTGTGGCGCGGGGTTCACCGCCACCATCGGGTGGTTTTCCGCAACCTCCATCAGGATTTCGCTCACCCGGTGCGTGTCGGACGCGTATCCCACCCCGACGTTGATCACGAGGCGGCCGACCCGGTTGCCGCGGGTGTAGTTGGTGACGACCCCCGAGATCAGATCCGAGTTCGGAATGACCACATCGGTCTTGTCGAAAGTTTCGATGGTCGTGGAGCGCACGGAAATGTCCTTCACGATGCCCATCTGGCCGCCTGCGTCGATCCAATCGCCCTCCGACACGGGGCGTTCAATGAGCAGGATGATCCCCGAGACAAAGTTCGACACGATGTTCTGAAGGCCAAAGCCGATGCCCACCGAGAGCGCACCGGCAACCACCGCCAGCGAGGACAGGTTGATCCCGGCCGTGGTCACCGCGATGATCGCGGCGAGGAAATAACCCACGTAGCCGATCCCCGAGGTGATCGCGTTGCGCCCCCCGATGTCGAGCCGGGTCTTGGGCAGGACGGAGGTTTTCAACATCCCCTGCAAGAGCCGCGTGGCACCGAAACCGACCGCGAAGACGATCAGGATCGTAAGGATGTCGTAGGGAGTGATCCGGCTTTCGCCGAGCTGGATCCCCTGCCCGACCCGCGTCCAGATCTCGCCCAGTTCGGCCGCCCGCGCGCCCCAGATCAGGGAAAAGAGCGGCAGGGACAGGATGAAGACGACGAGGCTGCCAAGGACCGGCACCAGCGCCTGCTGGGCTTCTTCGAGGCTGCGCTTCGTCACCGTGCCGTAGAGATCGACCAGGAGAACATGCACCACCAGAAGCACGCCGACGAGAGCCAAGGATAGGACCGTACCGTACACCACGAAATCGGCGAGAGCGTTATAGCCCAGAAGATTCATCACCGGGCCCAGGATGGAGACAAGCATCACCGCCTGCCCGCCGAGGCTCAGAAGCCGGTCGCGGAAACTCGGGCCGTTCTCGGCGTCTTCACCCGCTTGCCGGGCATGGGTCCGCAGGAGCCGTCCGATCCGCCACAGCACGATGGCGGTGAAGACCATGACCGGCAATTGCAGCACGACCGCGACGTTTTCGGCGTAGCCTTCGCCCTCGGACACGGTGCGGACGAAGACGTGGACACCGTAGGCGAGACCCAGAAGCAAAGCCTCGATCCGCCCCTCGGTGCGCGCGCCGCGGGAGAGGTTCAGAACCTCCCACTGGGCGTCGTTCCGACCAAAGACCCGCGCCCCGATCCAGCCCGCGATGACCACGTCGACGCCGATATAGGTAAAGGCGTTGAGCGCGGCGAGCGATCGTGGCCCGAAGAGAGACAGCGTGTCGAAGGCGATCAGCAGCGACAGGATGCCGACCACCGGGATCACCACCTCGCCCAGGGACACAAGGAAGGACCAGACCCCCTGTGACGGCCCCGTGCCGCGTGTGACGATCCGGTTGCCCAGCATGATGGGCAGACGCCGCGCGCCAAAGATCATCACGAGGCCAAAGACCGCGAAAAAGATGGTGAACGCGAGCTGGTTGCGCATGGTCTTCATCTCGGCCGGTGAGTCCCGGTTCTGCCGGATCTCGCGCAGCCAGACGTTGAACGAGGTGGTCATCGCGCCCGCCGCTGCACTCCAGTTGCCGGGCGCGAGGGGGCTTGCCCCCGGCGACATGAGCTCTTCGGCCTGTCGGGTGCGCAGCAGGTCGTCGATTTCCGAGATGATCGTATCTGCCCGCGCATACGCCAGATCGGCGGCGATCACGGGGCGTTCCAGTTCGGCCAGCCGGGCGTTCAGCGCCTCACGTTCGGCAGCCAGGGTCTCGCTCTCGCTCGCCCCTTCCGCCGGCGCCGGACCCAGCGCTGCGATCTGGTTGCGCAGGGTCGCCAGCGGCACCCGGTTTTCGCTTCGAGCCTCGGCGAAACGGTCACGCCATTCGACGATCTGGTCGCGCAGCGATCCGAGCGCCTGATCCGACGCCCGCCCCGCCTCGATCGCCTGCTCGGCGCGCAATGCGATCCGTGCCCAGGCTTCGTAGTCCGGAGCGCCGGACGGCAGGGTGATCCCTTCTGCAAGTGCTTCGGCCGCTGACTCCCCGTCCGCCTCGGACTCTTCTGCCTGCGCCTGTTCCGCTTCGGCTCGGGCGGCCTCGGTGTCCGCCGGGGCGTCCAGTAGAGGAGCGTCAATCTCGCCCCCCGCCCCGTCGCCTTCATTCGCTGCTTCCTGAGCCCAAGCCGAGGACACGGCCAGAGACGTCAGCAGCGCGACGAGCGCCGCCAGCCGTGAGAGCGCCTGCATCAGACGTCCTCGAATACGGTGGGCACCTCACGTGCCTCGCGGTCCAGGAAGCCCGGCACGGGCAGACCCTTCTCGCGCAGGAAGGCTGCGTTGTAGAGCTTGGCCTGATAGCGGGTGCCATAATCGCAAAGGATCGTGACGATGGTCTTGCCCGGTCCCATCTCCTTGGCCATCTGCACGGCGCCGGCCATGTTGATCGCCGAGGATCCGCCCACGCAGAGCCCCTCGTCCTCGAGCAGGTCGAAGGCATAGGGCAGCGCCTCGGCATCCGTCGCGCGGTAAGCCATGTCGGGCGTGATCCCTTCAAGGTTCGCCGTGATGCGCCCCTGCCCGATGCCTTCCGTGATCGAAGAGCCTTCGGACTTGAACTCGCCGGTCTTGTAATAGCTGTAGAGCGCCGCCCCCTCGGGATCGACGATGGCGACCTTTACCCCCTTGGGCTGGAGCGCGAGGGCCACCCCGCCAAGTGTACCGCCAGAGCCGACCGCGCAGACCACGCCGTCCACCTTGCCGTCGGTCTGTTCCCAGATCTCCGGGCCCGTGGTCTCAAGATGCGCCTGCCGGTTCGCGGTATTGTCGAACTGGTTGGCCCAGATCGCGCCATTGGGATCGGTTTTCGCGATTTCTTCGGCCAGCCGCCCGGAATAACGCACGTAGTTGTTGGGATTCTTGTAGGGCACTGCCGGCACCTCGACCAATTCGGCCCCGGCGATGCGGATCATGTCCTTCTTTTCCTGACTTTGCGTCTCGGGGATGACGATGATCGAGCGGAACCCCATGGCCGCCGCGACCAGCCCGATCCCGATGCCGGTGTTGCCCGCCGTGCCCTCGACAATGGTCCCGCCGGGCTTCAGATCGCCGCGCGCAATCGCGTCACGGATGATGAAGAGCGCGGCCCGGTCCTTGACCGACTGGCCGGGGTTCATGAACTCGCATTTGCCAAGAATTTCGCATCCCGTCTCATCCGAGATCTTGTTCAGCCGCACGAGGGGCGTATTGCCGATGAGGTGGATGAGATCTGCGCGCGTGTCCATCTTGGGCCCGTCCGTTATCGTTGGTTTGCCCAAGTCGTAATGGCGCGCGCGGGGTAACTCAAGCAGACCCACGCAGTCGTGCGCGATTCAGCGCAAGCCAGAAGGCCGAGATCACCAGCGGTCCGGCCGCCGCCTCGCCGCTGCGCACGAGTTCCATCAACTGGTCGAAGGGGATGACATGAGACCGGATGTTTTCATCCTCGGTCACGAGACCCGCGACATCGCCACCGCGCCCCTGAAGCCGCGCTTCGCCCACGTAGGAATAGACGAATTCGGTCACCGCGCCGGGCGACGGGTAATGACCGTTGACAAAATGCAGTTTTCCCAGCGTCAGCCGCGCTTCTTCCAGCGTTTCACGCCGGGCGGTGGTGTCGGGCGCTTCGCCGGGATCGACCCGTCCGGCGATGGGTTCCAGCATCCAGGGCCGCGCGTCGCCCCGGAGCATCGGCCCCATGCGGAACTGCTCGACCAGGAGCACGAGGTCATGCACCGGGTCATAGGGCAGTACCGTCACCGCGTCGCCCATGACGAAGCCCGCCCGGTTGACCGTGGCGCTCATCGTGCCGTCGAACCGCCGGAACCGGAGGTCCGCCTCCGCCGTCACGAAATAGTGGGAATAGGGCCTGTCGAACGTCTCGATCTCCACATCCGATGCCACCTCCATATCCGAGCGCAGCGTGGCGGGAAGCCCCTCCTCCGCCCTGAGGCGCGCCGCGGCCCTGAGCCGGATCATCCCCATGCGCGCGGCCAGCACCTCGGGACCGATCTGGCCGAAGTAACTCATGGCTTCTTCCGCTGCAGCGACCCAAAGGGGTGCATAGGTTTCCGCCCAGTCGACCAGTCGCCAGCGACCGCCCGGTCGCACACCGGCCGGCGCGTCATAGCGCAGCGCCATGACCTCGGCCCCGTCCACGTCCACCAGCGCCGGGACGAGGTCGTAATCGAACCCGCCCTCGAAGAAATCGAACCGCGCGCGCTGTTCCCGGGTCATGCCGGTGACGACGACCCCGGTGGCCACCTCGCCGGGCGCGGCGACCAGCATCGGATGATCCGCCCCGCCGGCCCAGTGGACGGCGTGGTCCCGCAGTTTCGCGGTCTTCACCTCGACCTTGGTCTCGCCCCCCATCACCACGTCGCGCAACGGCGCATGGCAGAGCGTTCCGAACAGAAACAGCGTCGCGTCGCTCACCGGTAATGCCTCGCCACGTAGCGGGTGACATAGCCGGTCACGATGCCGCCGATGGCCGCCACCGCGATCACATCGGGTTTGCCCACGATGATGGCGTAGTCGAGCCCGCTCTCGAAGACTCCGGCCACCGCGTCCATCACCGTCCCGTAGGACATGCGGAAAGCGCGATCGACCATTTGGCGGACCGAGAAGCTCAGGATCGTGAGAAAGGCCTGCACCACGGCCGAGGATAGCCCGATCGCGAAGGCACTCCCGATTCCCCGGGCCAGCTTCGGCGCGGTGAAGATCCACCCCGTCACCAGCCCCCAGCCCGCCGAAACGATCTGGATCATCCCTAGTGGCGTGCCCTCGTCGAAGTAAGGAATGGCGAGTGTGGCCACCACCCAGCCAAGCGCCGCCAAAAGGACCGCCGCGACAAGGCGCGCGAATGTGGGCATCCATCAACCTCCGGTCAGAACCGCATCAGGCAGGCTTGCCCACCGTCACCTGCACCACGTCGCAGTTTTCCGCGCGGAACGCCGCCGCGCAACCCGCAAGATAGAAATTCCACATGCGCCGGAACCTGTCGTCGAAGCCGAGCTTGGTCACCTCGTCCCAACGGTCGTTGAAGGTCTCCATCCAGCGCCGGAGCGTATCGGAGTAGCTCTGGCCGAAGGCGATCTGGTTCCTGAAAGCCAGTCCTGCCTTCTCGATCTCGCCACGCAGCACGGTCTTCGACGGCAGCATCCCACCCGGGAAAATGTATTTCTGAATGAAATCAACGCTTTTCCGGTACTTCTCAAAGCGACGTTCCGTCAGTGTGATGATCTGGAGCGTCGCCTGCTTGCCGGGCTTGAGGTTCTTCTTCACGGTCTCGAAGTAGACCGGCCAGTATTTCTCGCCCACCGCTTCGAACATCTCGATGGACGCGATCCCGTCATATTGCCCGGCCTCATCGCGGTAATCCTGAAGCTTGATCGTCACCTTGTCGGAAAGTCCTGCCTTTTCAATGCGATTGACCGCATAGTCGAACTGTTCTCTTGAGATGGTCAGGCAAGTGACGGACAAGCCACGCTCTTTCGCAGCGTATTCCGCGAAACCTCCCCAGCCGCAGCCGATTTCGAGCACATGGTCGCCGGGCTGGGCCCCCATCTCGTCCACCATGCTCGCGTATTTCTGCTCCTGGGCTTTCTCGAGGCTTTCCTGCCCGGTTTTGAACAGGGCCGAGGAATAGGTCATCGTGTCGTCGAGCCAGAGCGTGTAGAAATCGTTGCCCAGATCGTAATGCGCCGCGATGTTCTTCTTCGCCTGTTTCTTGGTGTTGGACTGGAGCCAGTGGCGGAAACGCTCGGCCATCTGGACAAGCTTGGCGCCACGGAAGCCGCCATAGAGATCGTCGTTCTCGGTCTGGATGAAATCGAGAAAGGCCTGGAGATCCGGGGTCGACCAGCCACCTTCGATGTAGCTGTCGCAAAACCCCAGATCGCCCTCACGCACGAGACGGGCGAAGACATCGTCGGAGTGGACATGCACTTCGGCCACGAAGCCGGGCTTGTCGCCCTCGGCGCGGAACACGCGGCCATCGGAGAGCACGAAATCGAGCCGCCCCTGACCGATCCGGCTGGCCAGCGCATAGACCTGAGGAAAGTATCGAGGCAGGTCCTTTTGCCCCTTCGTCGTCATGTGGATCATCGGCATCACCCTTGTCTTCTTGTTATGGTGAACGGATTTTTCTCAGTCCCGCAAGAAATTCTTAATCTTCCCCGGCGTTTGGCCGGTTCTGATAAGCATCGAGCGCAGCGTCCCGCCCTTCTTTCAGACCCACGATGGGCGTGTCTGGATAGTTTCCGTGCATATCCATTTTCCACGCCCGGGGAATCGCCGCGAAGTAATCGCGCGCGGTTTCGGGCGGGTCATCCTGTCCTTCGGCGACCCAGCGGTCACGATAATCTCCCTCGGGGTCGAACTTCTCTGCTTGCGTCTCCGGGTTGAAGATCCGGAAATAGGGCGCCGCGTCGGGGCCGGAGCCTGCGACCCATTGCCAGCCCATGGCGTTCGACGCCGGGTCCCAGTCGGTCAGGCAGTCCTCGAACCACTGTTGACCCACCCGCCAGTGGATCATGCAATGCTTGGTCAGGTAGCTCGCCACGATCATGCGCGCCCGGTTGTGCATGCGCCCGGTCACATACATCTCGCGCAGGGCCGCATCGACAAAGGGCACCCCGGTGCGCGCCTGTTTCCACGCCTTCACCTCGGCCAGCCGCTCGTCGTCCTTCCAGGGAAACCCGTCCCATTCCTCGCGCCAGTTGCGATCCACGATGCGCGGGAAGTGATACATGAGGTGATAGGCGAACTCGCGCCAGACGACCTCCTTCAGGAAGGTCTCGGCCCCTGCCTTGCCTTCGTCCATCGCGCGCTGTCCGGCGGCCCAGAGGCTGCGCGGAGAAATCTCGCCATAGGTCAGATACTCGGACATACCCGAGGTGCCATCCTCGGCCACCATGTCGCGCGCTTGTTTATAGTGGGCGACCTTGTCGCGAATGAAGACGCCAAGGCGCGTCTGCGCGGCCTTTTCGCCCGGGTCCGAGTATCTGGCGAGCACCTCGGCCCCCCGGTTCATGGCCGCGCCGAGCTCCCAGTCCGCCAGATCATCGCTGTCGGGCCAGTCGCGCGGTGCTTTGAGCGTTGGCGCGGACAGGGGCGCACCGGGATCGCGCTCTGCCACCGCCCGCCAATAGGGTGAATAGACCTTGTAGGGATCGCCCGCCTTGGTCTCGACCGTCCAGGGCTCGAACAGCAGATGGCCGGCGTGGCTTTCAACCGTAATACCTGCGTCCTTCAGCGCCGATTTCACGTCGGTGTTCCGCTCTATCGCGTCGGGATCGTAGAGCCGCGACCAATGCACCGCCTCGGCGCCCGTCTCGGCGATCACCTCGCGCAACACGTCGAGCGCGTTGCCCCGGCGCAGGATGAGCCGAGACCCCTCGTCCGCGAGCCGCGCGCCGAAGACCCGGAGCGCCTCGCCCAGTCGCCATTTCGCGGCAGCACCAAGCCTGTCCACGGCTGCATCCCGGATGAAGATCGGGATGACCGGGCCAGAGGCAGCGGCGGCGACAAGGGCGGGATGATCGGTGAGCCGCAAATCGCGGCGCAGCCAAAGGATGACGGGCGTGCTCATGACGGGACTACGCCGCAAACCTGATGTCAGTTCAATGCGGATGAAGAAAAACCCCGGCAGGATTTCCCGCCGGGGTCAAAGGTTTAGCGAGAGGTCGGCTTACTCCGCCGTTACACCCTCGGCGAGCTTGACCGATCGCCGCTCGGACGCGAGGCCCCGCCAGATCGCATAGCACATGATGAGAAGCACGACCGTGAACGGCAGGCCCGTCGAGATCACCATGGACTGGAGCGAGGCGAGACCGCCCGCCGACAGCAGGAGCACGATGGCAACCGCGCCTTCGAAGATGGCCCAGAACACGCGCTGCGGCACGGGCGCGTCGACCTTTCCGCCCGCCGTGATCGTGTCGATGACCAGCGAACCGGAATCCGACGAGGTCACGAAGAACACGATCACCAGCACGATCCCGATGAGCGAGGTGAGCCCCGCCAGCGGCAGAACGTCGAGCATCTTGAAGAGCTGCAACGGCAATTCGGCATCCTGCGCGGCGGTATAGCCGTCCTGCACGACCTGCTGGATCGCAGTGCCGCCGAAGACCGTCATCCAGAGCACGCAGACCAGCGACGGGACGAGAAGCACGGCGATGATGAACTCGCGCACGCTCCGGCCCCGCGACACGCGGGCGATGAACATGCCTACGAAGGGCGACCAAGAAATCCACCAGGCCCAGTAGAACGAGGTCCAGCCCTGCATGAAGTTCACGTCCTCACGACCGACCGGGTTGGACAGCGCCGGCAGATACTGAAGATAGGCACCGAGGTAGTCGAAGAACCCGGTCGCAACAGCCACGAAGCTGCCCACCAAGAGCACGAAGATCAGCAGCAGGAACGCAAGCCCCATGTTGATTTCCGACAGGATCTTCACCCCGCCATCAAGGCCTCGCACCACCGAGATGATTGCGATGGCCGTGATCCCGGTGATCAGGAGCACCTCGACGGTGTTGTTGATCGGCACGCCGAAAAGCTCGTGCAGCCCCGCATTCGCCTGTGTCGCCCCGAAGCCGAGCGAGGTCGCAAGGCCGAAAAGCGTGGCAAAGACCGCAAGCACGTCGATCACATGGCCCCACCAGCCCCAGACACGCTCGCCCAGGATCGGGTAGAAGGCCGAGCGGATCGTCAGCGGCAGACCCTTGTTGTAGCTGAAGAGCGCCAGCGCCAGCGCGACCACGGCATAGATCGCCCAAGGGTGCAGGCCCCAGTGGAAAATCGTCGCCGCCATGCCCAGCCGGACCGCCTCGGAAGTGTTGCCCTCGGCCCCGCCCAATGGCGCCCAGTCGGTGCGCACACCGTCTTCCACGGTGGTGCCGCCCAGAGCGGTCGAGAAATGCGTCATGGGCTCGGACACACCGTAGAACATGAGGCCGATCCCCATGCCCGCCGCGAAGAGCATCGCGAACCATCCGACATAGCCGTAGTCGGGTGTGGCGTTCACGCCGCCCAGACGGATGTTGCCCATCGGCGTCACGATGAGCAGAAGGCAGAACAGCACGAAAATGTTGGCCGCACTCAGGAAGAACCAGTCGAAACCCTGTGTCACCCAGGAAAACATCGCCGAAAAGGCGGCGCCGGCCTGTTCCGGCAGTGCCAGCGTGTAGAAGACGAAGGCCACGATCGCGAGGCCGGAAATCGCGAAGACCGGGTTGTGAATATCGAGCCCGAAGGGCCCAATCGACGTGCTTATGTTGTCCTGACCGATCTCATAGTCTGTCTCGATCACGTCAGAATGGCCTTCCGGGGCTGGAATGCCTTGCGTTTCCTCAGTTTCGCTCATGCGCGTTTCCCTTCACCTGTTGTTCTCGTTCGCGTGTGGTTTTCGTTTGCCTGTGTCGGGCCCCCTGCCGCGGTCACCCGTCCCGCACGACCATGATCGAACAGGAGGCATGCGCGGCGACCTTGCCGCCATTGGAGGGCCAGACGTAGTCGACCAGCGCGGGGATATGGCTTTGCATCACGATCAGATCCGGTTTCAGGTCTTTCGCCGCCTTGAGAAGCGCGTCGTCCATCTCGGTGCTCGGATCATGCGAGGTGACAGCATGGCTGAATGTGGTGAGGCCGGTGCGCTCCGCCTGTTCGGTGGCGAAAGTAGCCAACCGGTCGGCGTATTCCTCGGGATTGTGCCCGAGGGCGCCGGGTTCCGCGCCCGTCACGCCCACGAAGGTGAGTTCGGCACCGTAGTGCCCAGCAAGGTCTGTAGCGACCTGCAAGGCTCGTCCCTGCTTGTCCACATGGGCCAGATCAATGGCCATCATGATCTTCTTGAACATCGCTCCCCTTTCGCGCGTCTTCGTCGAACGGCGTCTGGAGGCGCTCAGGCAGGGACCCGTCGCTGCGGACGAGCAGGCTCAGGATCCCGATCGCGACGCCCCCGCGCCCTGATTGCGATTCAGTCAGTCACCTGACCTTGCGGACAGGCGCCTGCGACAAAGGGTAGCGGAAAACGGCTTGATTTGGAATGAAAAAGTCCGTTCGCGACGCTCGCGTCGCAAACGGACCTCAAAACGTCGGAGGTGCCGCGCTCAGGCGTTCACATCCACCACCACGCGGCCTTTGACCTGACCTTTCAGGATATCGGCTCCCAGTTTCGGCAGATCCGAAAGCGTCGCGGGCTGCACCATCGATTCGAGCTTGTCCATCGGCAGGTCGGTCGCGATGCGTTCCCAGGCCCGCAGGCGCCCCTCGTAGGGTTTCATCACGCTGTCGATGCCAAGAAGGTTCACCGCCCGCAGAAGGAACGGCACCACGGTCGCAGGCAACGCCGCACCACCGGCGAGGCCAACCGCGGCGACGGAGGCACCGTATTTCATCTGACCCAGAACCCGGGCAAGCATCTCGCCTCCGACCGCATCGACGCAACCTGCCCAAGTTTCGCTTTCCAGCGGGCGTTTCACGGTTTCGTTCAGGTCCTCGCGCGCCACGATCCGCGACGCCCCGAGGTCGCGCAGATAGGCTTCGGTCTCGGGCCGGCCGGTGACCCCGGCCACCTCGTAGCCCAGATGGGCGAGGATCGCGGTCGCCACGCTGCCCACGCCGCCGGCGGCGCCCGTCACCAGCACCTCGCCCTTCTCTGGCGTCAGGCCGTGATCCTCGAGCGCCATGACGGCAAGCATCGCCGTGAAGCCCGCCGTGCCCACGGCCATCGCCTGTTTCGTGCTCAGCCCATCAGGCAACGGAACGAGCCAGTCGGCCTTGACCCGCGCTTTCTGGGCATAGCCGCCCCAATGCATCTCACCCACGCGCCAGCCGGTCAGGACGACCTTGTCGCCGGGCTTGTAGCGCGGATCGTCCGAGGTCTCGACCGTGCCGGAAAAGTCGATCCCCGGCACATTTGGGTACTTGCGCACGAGCCCACCGCCCTTGGCCGACAGGCAGAGCCCGTCCTTGTAGTTCACCGTGGAGTAGTCCACCGCCACCGTCACGTCGCCTTCGGGCAGCGCGCTCTCGTCGATCTCGGTGATTTCTGCGGTCGCCAGCCCTTCGTCGTTCTGGACCATCATCAGCGCGTTGAACATCGGTGCCTCCCTCGTTGCAGATACGATTCATGGACGTGGTAACGGCGTCGGGAGGCAATGAGAAGGGCTCGAGCGAAACGCGGCGCCACATCCCCCTTTTCAAGTGCGTCCCCTCTGCCTATATCTGTCTCGTTCCTTCGGGGACTATGGACATAAACGCGCTCGTAATACGCGGATCGGACCCGGGGGCGGTACCCGGCGGCTCCACCAAAATCCCTTCGTTGGGGGGTTCTGGGGCCGAAACAGGATCGACGAACGTCTAAAGGGGTTAGCTTTGTCCCGGTGAGATACCACCGTTATCGGTTCACAATGCATAATTGCCAACGACAATCGTGCTCCGGTCGCTCTCGCTGCGTAAGCGGTGAGAAAAACCGAAATCTAAGCCCTTGCGCCTAGCAGCGTAAGGCGGGGTTCGCAGGTACCTGGCAACAGAAACCTGCACCTTACTGCCTCCCGCATCGACTTTTCCAGCCCGCGCCGACGGTAGTCTGGTCACGCCCGATTTCAGGACAACTCCCCCTGCGCGATCCTTGACAGACCCTTCAGGTGTCCGTCATCTAAACCCCATGGGGTTCGAAGCGAACACCCCGTGAGGCGCAAGCCGGACGTTCGCATGGTCACTTCCCTCATAGGAGCCGCCATGCCCGCGCCGGAGCATATCACCCCCGCCCAGCTTAACCGCCTCGTCGGCACGCCCGACTGCCCGGTCCTCCTCGACCTTCGGACCGACGAGGATGTCGCGGCCCATCCCGCGCTGATCCCAACCGCGCGCCGGGTCATGTCATCCGATGTGCTGGACGAGGTGCCCGGCCTCGTTGGCAGACGCGTCGTCGCGCTCTGCCATGGTGGGCGCAAAATCAGTCAGGGGGCAGCTGCGCTCCTTCGAAGCCGTGGCATTGCCTGCGAGGTTCTCGACGGCGGGACCGAGAGATGGCGGGCACTGCCCGACGCGCAGATGGTACCGCTCGCCACGCACCCCGGTCGCGGATCGGTCTGGGTCACGCGGCACCGGCCCAAGATCGACCGTATCGCCTGCCCGTGGCTCATCCGCCGCTTCGTCGATCCTGAAGCCGTGTTTCTTTTCGTCGAACCTGCTGAGGTCATGGCGGTCGCCGAGCGCTTTGGCGCGACACCGTTCGACGTGGCGGACGTACCCTTCAGCCATCGCGGACCGGGATGCACCTTGGACACGATGATCGAGGTCTGGACCCTCGAGACCCCCGCGCTGTCCCGGCTGGCGACAGTCGTTCGCGCGGCCGACACGAACCGTCACGACCTCGCCCCAGAGGCCGCCGGGCTCCTTGCTCTCTCGGTCGGTCTGTCGCGCCAGTTCAAGAGCGATCTGCATCAGCTCGACGCGGGTCTCGCACTCTATGACGCGCTTTATCGCTGGGCACGCGACGGCCAGGGCGAAGGGCACGACTGGGCGCCGGAGGGCAAATGATGCAGGGTTACCGCGACCTGGTCGCCGCCTTCACCAAGATCGGCCTCCTGTCTTTCGGCGGGCCGGTGGCGCAGATCGGCGTCATGCACCGGGAGCTTGTCGAGCAGCGCGGCTGGCTCACCGATGACCAGTTCTCGCGCGGGCTGTCGTTCTCCATGCTGCTACCGGGTCCCGAGGCGATGCAGCTTTGCACCTATGCCGGCTGGCGTCTGCGCGGCATCTTGGGCGGCCTGCTCGCGGGAGCGCTCTTTGTGCTGCCGGGCGCGGTCTTCATGGCGGCGATCACGCTGGCCTACCTGCGCTGGGGCAACCTTCCCGCCATCGCACCCGCCTTCCTTGGCATCAAGGCCACCGTGGTCGTGGTCGTGGCCCAGGCGCTGGCCCGGCTCGTCAGGAAGAACCTCACCTCTACACCGGCGCGCCTTGTCGCACTCGCGGCTTTCGCGCTGCTGCTGGCGGGGCTCCCCTTCCCTTTCGTCGTACTCGGCGCCGCGACCTTCGGCTATGTCCGCGCCACGGGCACCGCGCCGCTGGAGATCCCGGTCGGTCAGGCCACGATGACCGCCCTTTTCTGGGCGCTCCTCTGGCTTGCGCCGATCGCGGCCCTCTACGCCACGCAGACTCAGCCCATGGCCGACCTCATCGGCTTCTTCACCCGGCTCGCCGCCTTTTCCTTCGGCGGCGCCTATGCCGCGCTCGCCTGGATGAGCCAGGCCCTCGTGGAAACCCACGGCTGGCTGACTCCCGCCCAGATGCTCGACGGACTGGGGCTCGCGGAGACCACGCCGGGCCCGTTGATCCTCGTCACCCAGTTCGCCGGGATGGTGGCCATGGCCGAGCACGGCACGGGCGCGGTCCTCGCGGCGGGCGCGCTCACCCTCTGGGCGATCTTCGTGCCCTGTTTCGGGCTCGTCTTCACCTTCGCCCCCGCCCTCGACAGCCTGACCACGCACCCGAGGCTCTCCGCCGCGCTGTCGTCGGTTTCGGCCGCCGTCACCGGTGTGATCGGTGCGCTTGCGCTCTATTTCATGGGCCACACGCTGTTTCCCGGTGGCCTCTCGCTTGCAGGTGCGGCACCCGAGGCCTTCGCTCTCACCACCCTGGCCGCACTCCTGCTCATCGCCCTGCGCTGGCCGCTTCCGGTGACATTGCTTTTCCTGGCCGGAGCCGGGGGGCTTCTGGGTTGGCTCCCCTGATTTCGCTCTGCCCAAGGCCCGGATCAAAACCCGTCGGCCCCCACTTTCCATCGCCTCCGAATCCCGTATGGTGAAGGAAAAGGGCCTTTGAGGAACAAGATGTCGCGGTCGATAGATTATGGAAACCTGATGCACGAGGCCATGCGCGGCCTCATCCGTCAGGTATTGACCGACGTGGCGGACCACGGCCTGCCCGGTGCGCATCACTTCTTCATCACCTTCGACACCATGCACCCCGACGTGGAACTGGCAGACTGGCTCTCGGACCGCTTCCCCGAGGACATGACCATCGTCATGCAGCACTGGTTCGACGACCTCCAGGTGGGCGAGGATGGCTTCGCCGTCACGCTCAACTTCGGCGACAACCCCGAGCGCATGTTCATCCCCTTCGACGCGATCCGCACCTTCGTGGATCCCTCGGTCGAATTCGGTCTGCGGTTCGAAACCCAGGGCGACGACGAGGACGAGGACGACGAGGTCGATGCCGAGGTCGAAAGCCTGTCCGACAAACGCACGGCGCCCAAGGCCAAGAGCAAGTCGGAGGACGCGCCCAAGAAGGACGCGGACGTGGTCAGCTTGGACAGTTTCCGCAAGTCCTGAGCGTTACCAAAGCTTCACAGCTCCGTCACACGCCCGACACCGCCCCGGTGTTCCTACTGGCCAACCGCCAGAGGAGTTCCGCGCATGTCCACCGCCCGCCTGTTCCTGAAGGAAACCCTTCGCCGCCCCGCCGAGGTCGTGGCCATCGCGCCTTCCTCCCAAGCGGTCGCCCGCAAGATGACGCGCGGCCTCGAGACCGTCGAAGGTCCCGTGGTTGAAATCGGACCCGGCACCGGCAGCTTCACGCAGGTCATCCTCGCCCGCGGCGTCGCGCCCTCGCGTCTCACGCTGCTCGAAACCAACGAGAACTTCTGTCGCATCCTGCGCGAACGCTTTCCCGGCGTCCGCGTTCTCAATCGTCCGGCACAGGACATCCGCAAGATCGGCCTCACCGACGTGGGCGCGGTCATCTCGGGCGTGCCCGTTCTCGCGCGCCCACAGATCCAGCGCGAGGTGGTGGGGCGCGCCATGGACATCATGGCACCCGGCGGCTGGTTCAGCCAGATCACCTACTCGCCCCGCGCCCCGATTTCCGCCGCGATGCAGGCAGAGCTTGGTGTTACCGCTAGCTACCGTGGCATGGTCTGGGCCAACCTGCCGCCCGCGCATGTCTTTGCATTCCATCGTATACAGCATTGACATTGAACCTTGGAAAACAGGTGCTATGAAGGCCCCGACAACGCATCGGAGGCCTTTCCCATGACCCAGACCCGCACCGAGACCGACAGCTTCGGCCCGCTCGAAGTTCCGACCGATAAATACTGGGGCGCGCAGACCCAGCGTTCGCTGATGAACTTTCCCATCGGCTGGGAAAAACAGCCCGTCGCCATCGTGCGTGCTCTGGGCGTGATCAAGAAGGCCTGCGCACAGGCGAACAAGGCCTCGGGCGATATGGACGCCACCATCGCCGACGCGATCATCGAGGCGGCTGGCGAGGTGATCGAGGGCAAGTTCGACGACAACTTCCCGCTCGTCGTCTGGCAGACCGGGTCGGGCACCCAGTCCAACATGAACGCGAACGAGGTCATCTCGAACCGCGCGATCGAGATCCTTGGCGGCGAGATCGGGTCGAAAAAGCCCGTCCACCCCAACGATCACTGCAACATGGGCCAGTCGTCCAACGACACCTTCCCCACCGCGATGCATATCGCCGCCGCCATGATGGCGCGCGACGTGCTCATTCCGGGGCTCGAGAAGCTGCACAAGGGCCTCGTCGCCAAGTCCAATGAGTTCAAGGACATCATCAAGATCGGGCGCACCCACACGCAGGACGCCACACCCCTCACGCTCGGGCAAGAGTTCTCGGGCTACGCCAAGATGATCGAGAACGGCATCGCGCGGATCAAGCTCGCACTCCCGGGGATTTACGAGCTGGCGCAGGGCGGCACCGCCGTCGGCACCGGCCTCAACACCCGTCCCGGCTGGGGCGAGGATGTCGCGGCGAACATGGCCGAGATCACCGGCCTGCCCTTCGTGACCGCGCCGAACAAGTTCGAGGCGCTCTCGGCCCATGACGCCATGGTGTTCATGTCCGGCGCCATCGCGACCACGGCGGGTGCTGCCTACAAGATCGCCAACGACATCCGGTTCCTGGGCTCCGGCCCGCGCTCGGGCCTCGGCGAGTTGATCCTGCCGGAAAACGAACCCGGCTCGTCGATCATGCCCGGCAAGGTGAACCCGACGCAGGCCGAGGCGCTCACGCAGGTCGCCGCCCACATCATGGGCAACGACGCCGCGATCAAATTCGCAGGCTCGCAGGGGCACTTCGAGCTTAACGTCTATAACCCGATGATGGCCTACAACCTGCTCCAGTCGATGCAGCTTCTGGGCGACGCCGCCGACAGCTTTACCGAGCGGATGCTGAACGGGATCGAGGCCAACGAGGCGCGCATCGAGAAGCTGATGAAGGAAAGCCTGATGCTGGTGACGGCGCTCGCCCCCACCATCGGCTACGACAACGCCACCAAGGTCGCCAAGACCGCGCATAAGAACGGCACGACCCTGAAGGAAGAGGCGATTGGCCTCGGCTTCGTGGACGAAGAGACGTTCGACCGCGTGGTCCGGCCCGAGGATATGATCGGGCCGAAGTAAGCCCTGTCCGAGATCACGAACGGCGCGCCCCACCCGGCGCGCCGTTTTCGTTTTGGGCGGACTGGCCCGTCCCCGCGCAGCCTGCTAACCCGGTGTCAACGACCCGGAGTCCCCCTTGCTCTTCACCACCATCTGGCCCCTCTTCGCGCTGATCGTCCTTGGCTTTGGCCTCGCCCGCGCGGGGTTTCCGAGCCGGGAGTTCTGGGCCTCTGCCGAGCGGCTCAACTACTACACCCTGTTCCCGGCGCTTCTCATCACCAGCCTCGTGCGCGCGCCGATGGGGGACCCCGCGATCCTGCGACTTGGCGGCGCGGCGGTGGTCACTATACTTGTCGCCACGGCGCTCATGCTCGCCGGCCGCGCGCTGCGCCCGACACCGCCCTCCCGCTTCGGCCCGGCGCTGCAAGGCGTGATCCGCTTCAACACCTACCTCGGTCTCGCCGTCACCGGGAGCCTCCTGGGCACCGAGGGGCTGACCCGTGCCGCCGTTTACCTCGCTGTCGCTGTGCCGCTGGTGAACGTCATCTCGATCTTCGCGCTCACCGACGGGCGCACGCTCAGGCGTCCCGGGATGCTGGCCAGGATGCTGCTCACCAACCCCCTGATCCTGGGCTGTCTCATCGGTGCGACGCTCGCCCTCTCGGGCATCGGCCTGCCCTTCGGAACTGACGGCTTTCTCGATCTCCTCGCCCGGGCAAGCCTGCCACTCGGGCTTCTTTGCGTGGGCGCGGCGCTCCAGCCCGCGACGCTCAGGCGCGAGATCGGGGTTCTGGCCGGGAATGCCGCGCTGCGCCTCGCTGCGCTGCCCGTCCTTGCCTTTGGCATCGGCTGGGCGCTCGACCTGCCCGAGACCGAGGCGCTGGTCCTCGTGATCTTCTCGGCCATCCCCACCGCGACCTCCGCCTATGTCCTGACCCGGCAGATGGGTGGCGACGGCACATTCATGGCAGGCATCGTCACGCTCCAGACCCTCGCCTCGGTCGTCACGATTCCGCTTGTCCTGCTGATCCTCGGCTGAACCCGGCTGCATTGCCGCCTGCCCTTCAAGGCCGATTGAAGCGTGTGAAAACCTGCGCTATGGTGGGGGTGCTACGTTACCGACCGCCTACTGTCTCCTTCACCGGCCCAGTCTGCTTCTTCGCTCTGACAAGCCGAGCTGCCACATACCGTGGGCAGCATATCAATAGGAGACAACACGATGGCCAATGGCACCGTGAAATGGTTCAATGCAACGAAGGGCTTCGGCTTCATCCAGCCGGAAGACGGCGGCAAGGACGTGTTCGTTCACATCTCTGCGGTCGAGCGCGCCGGTCTCACCGAGCTCCCCGACGGTCAGAAAGTGACCTACGAGCTTCAGTCGGGCCGCGACGGCCGCGAGTCGGCTGCGAACCTCTCGCTCGCCTGAACCTGAGCACCACGGAATACGAAACGGCGGACCGAAAGGCCCGCCGTTTTGCATTTCCGGCATCGCATCCGGTCAGAGGTAATCCGACCGCTGCAATCCGTATTTCGCCATCTTTTCGTTGAGCGTCCGGCGCGGCAGACAGAGCTCTTCCATTACGCCCACAATCGACCCCTTGTGACGGCGCATCGTGTTGTCGATGAGCATGCGTTCGAAGGCTTCGACGTATTCCTTGAGCGGCTTGCCCTCGGTCGTCACCACCGGCGAGACGTCGTCGTGGTCGTTCATCAGGAGCGACGAGATCGTTCCCGTGCCGCGCCGCGATTGCAGCACCGCGCGTTCGGCGATGTTGATGAGCTGACGGATGTTGCCGGGCCATGGTGCCTGGAGAAGCTGGGCCGCCTCCTGCGCCGAGACGCCCGGTGCGGGGCAGCCGTATTCCTCGGCGAAGCCGTCGGCGAAGCGGGTGAAGAGCATGAGGATGTCCTCGCCCCGCTGGCGCAGCGGCGGCAAGGTGATCGTCATGGTCGCGAGCCGGTAGAACAGGTCCGGTCGCAGGCAGTCCTCGCAGGTCTTGCCGGCTTCCTGAAGGTTGCAGACCGCGACCACGCGGGTTTCGGGCGGCGTGCCCTGATCGTTCATCCAGGACAAAAGCTTGGCCTGAAGCGCATGCGGCAGGGCCTCGATGTCCTCGAGCACAAGTGTTCCGCCGCGCGCCTCTTCCACGAGCGGCAGCTGCCCGCCCTCATCCATGGGACCGAAGAGCTTCTTGCCCAATTCGTCCTCGTCCTGTCCGGCGCAGCGCACCACGACAAATTTGCGCCCGGTCTTGGCCCCCACCGCATGAAGCGCATGGGCGACGAGCGTCTTGCCCGTCCCGGTCTCACCTTCGATGAGCACGTGACCTTCGGCCTGGCCGATGTCGAGGATATCCTCGCGCAGCCGCTCCATCAGGGGACTGGCTCCCACGAGCTTCTTCATGATGGTCGTGCCGTCGCCAAGCTCGCGGCGCAGGATGCGGCCGTCGAGCGTCATGCGCCGGTTCTGGGTGGCCTTCTTGGCGAGCTCCGTCATCCGGTCCGGATTGAAGGGCTTTTCGAGGAAATCGTAGGCGCCGACCCGCATCGCCTCCACCGCCATGGGCACGTCGCCGTGGCCGGTGATCATGATGACGGGAAGCGCGGAGTCCACGCTCATCAGCTTCTTGAGAAACTGCATCCCGTCCATTCCGGGCATCCGGATATCCGAGATGACCACACCAGGGTAATCGGTCCCCACCGTCTTGAGTGCTTCTTCAGCCGAGGGAAAGGTTTCGGTATCGAAACCCGAGAGCGCGAGCCATTGGCTGATCGACTGGCGCATATCCTGTTCGTCGTCGACGATCGCTATTTTCATTGCCTGTGCCATGATTGGTTATGTACCCTCCGCGCCCCGTTGGGGCCTACATCCGGGTCCATCCCACCCGGCCTTCGCCTGTTCTCTTATTCTGCGGCTTGAACGCCGCTGTCGTTTTGCTTGTTCCTGTCCTTCAAGATAGGAAGTTCTACCTCGAATACAGCCCCCCCGGCAGTTCCGTTGCGCGCGGTCAGCCGTCCGCCGAAGTCGGTCACGATACCCGACGAGATGGCGAGGCCAAGTCCGACCCCGTCGCCCGGCGCCTTGGTCGTGTAGAAGGGTTCGAACAACTGGTCGAGGTCCGCGACCCCCGGCCCGTTGTCACGCACCGAGATCCTGACCTGATCGCCGCCGGTCAGGAGGATATCCACCTGCGGATCGTCGATCGTCTTTGTCGCGTCGATGGCGTTGCGCATAAGGTTGATCAGCACCTGCTCGAGCCGCACATTGTCGCCCATGACCATCACCGGCTCACGCGGCACGTTGCGGGTGATGCGCACCTGCCGGCGCTTGAGTTGCGGCTCCATCATCGACAGCGCCGAGGAGATCGACTGGCGCACGTCCATCGGCTGGAAGGCATCGCCCCCCTTGCGCGCATAGGACTTGAGCTGCTTGGTGATCGCGCCCATCCGCTCGATCAGATCGTCGATCCGCTGGAAGGACGACAGTGCCTCTTCGGGACGCTTGCGCTGCAACAGGAGCTTCGCCCCCGCCAGATAGGTCTTCATCGCGGCGAGCGGCTGATTGAGCTCATGGCTCACCGCCGCCGACATCTCGCCCAGGGCCGCGAGTTTCGAGGATTGCTGGAGCGTCTGCTCGGCCACCTGAAGGTTCTCTTCGGCTTTCTTGCGTTCGCTCATTTCGCTCTGGAGCCGGTCGTTCAGCTGGCGAAGCTCCTCGCTTTCCAGTTGGAAGAACCGGGAGGCCGAGGTGGCGCGCCGGCTCATCACGTAAAAGCCAAGAGCGAGCAGGATGGCAAAGGCCATGATTTCGAGCGCGAGGACGCCGTTCACGCGCTCGCGGACCGAAGCATATGTGGTGAAGCTCGTCATGCGCCAGCCCTGGAACGGGATACGTGCGTCCTGGCGCATTACGTCGTCGCCGGCGAAGAAGGCCTCCGACGGCAGCGCGGCCCATTCGGCGGTCTTGTTGAGCGCGGTCTCGATGGCCGAGGGCGCTGGCATGACGTTCAGCGCCTCGTTCTCGGGCAGCCCGCGCCAGCGCGGTTCGGTGGTCAGGATCACGGTGCCGGTGCTGTCGGTCACGAAGACCGCGTCGGAGATTCCGGCCCAGCTTTTCTCGAATTTGGTCAGATCCACCTCGACCACGATCACACCGATCAGCGCGCCGCCGTTGGTGATCTTGCGGGAATAGGCGAACTGATAGCCGCCCGCTTCGGTCTGGGCCGTGGTGAACACCGTATCCGACGCTCGGAGCGCTTCCACGAAATAAGGCGACTGGCGGTGCTGCGACCCCAGCCGTTCCCGGTCCGAAGCCGCCACCGCGCGCCCGCCCTGATCGAGAAGCAGAAGCGACGCGGCGCCGATTTCGTCACGGTAGGAGATCAGGCGTTGCGAGGAATTGAGGTAATCTTCCGACGACAGCGCCGAAATGAAGGCCGGGTCGCGCGACAGGAGCAACGGCACCACGGAATTGCGCTGAAGCTCGGACAGGAGGTTCCCGGAATAGAGCGCGAGCCGAAGCTCGGCTCGTGCGCGGGTGCTTTCGGTATAGCGTTCGGTCAGGAGCTTGTTCGAGACCCAGACGACGGCGATGGCCGCTGCCAGCGCCACGACGATGGCAATCCGTCCGACGAGCCCGATGGGCGCCGGTTGCCGCAACTGCGTGCTCTCGGTGTCGTCCCGATCCGTCATGAAACAGTCTTACGCCCCGCCGGGCGCGCGCTCAAGTCAGGCGGAGACAAGCCCCTGCGCGAGCGAGCGGAACATTGCCACCCCGTCGGTGCCGCCATGAAGCGCGTCCACAGCGCGCTCGGGGTGCGGCATCATCCCCAGCACCCGGCGGTTCGCGGACAGGATCCCCGCGACATCGCCGACCGAGCCGTTGGGATTCTCGGCATAAGTGAAAGCCACCCGGTCCTCGCCGCGCAGGCGGGCAAGGCCCTCGTCGTCGATGGTGTAGTTGCCGTCATGATGCGCCACGGGGACCGAGATCACGTCGCCCGCGTTGTATCCGGCGGTGAAATCCGAGGCGGAGGTCTCGACCTTCAGGTCCACGGGCTTGCAGATGAACTTGAGGTTCGCGTTGCGCATCAGGGCCCCTGGCAGAAGCCCCGTCTCGGTCAGAACCTGGAAGCCGTTGCACACGCCCAGCACGTAACCGCCGCGTTCGGCATGTTTCTTGAGCGATGCCGAGATCGGGGATTTCGCCGCGATGGCCCCGCAGCGCAGGTAATCGCCGAAGGAAAAGCCGCCCGGTACGCCGACGATGTCGAGCCCATCGGGCAGCGCCGTGTCCTTGTGCCACACCATCGTGACATCGGCACCCGCACGCTCGAAGGCGACGGCCATGTCGCGGTCGCAGTTGGAACCGGGGAAGACGATGACGGCAGCTTTCATGAGACGCACTCCGATCGGATCAGGACGGGCTGGATATGGCCTGCTGATAGTCCCCCACCCGGACCGGGTCAAGCCGCTGGCCGGGGCTGCGAACTCTATTGCGTAGCCAGAGTATCGGTTATAGCGTCCGGCCCGGTGACGTGCCTTCCGATCAACCCCTCAACGCGACAGCGCCGACCCGGAACCCCGACATGACCTCCACGCCCCCGCTGCCGCCCGAACCGACGGGCAATGACCATCGTCTCGACAAGCTCGAGGCGCTCTGCATCCTCGACAGCGACCCTGAACCGGGCTTTGACGAGATCACCGAGTTCGTCGCCCGCGTCTGCGAGGTGCCCACCGCGCTCGTGTCGCTCGTGGACCGGGACCGCCAGTGGTTCAAGGCACGCACGGGGTTCGACGGATCGGAAACCAGTCTCGATCGTTCGGTCTGCGCCTATGTGGTGCTCGAGGACGACTTTCTCGAAATAATGGACCTCTCGCAGGACCCGCGCACCCGGCTGAACCCGCTGGTAACGCAGAAGGACGGCATCCGCTTCTACGCCGGCGCGCCGCTCCGGCTCTCGACCGGCGAGGTCATGGGGGCCCTCTGCGCGATCGACGTTGTGCCCCGGCAATTGACCGGCATGCAGCGCGAAACCCTGCGCGTCATGGCCCGTCAGGTCGTCGCCCAGATGGAGCTGAAACAGGCCGTGCAACAGGCCGAGATGCTCAAACGCGAAGTCGACCACCGGGTCAAGAATTCGCTTCAGTCGATCTCGGCCCTAACCCGCATCCAGGCCCGCAAGACCAAGAGCGACGAAGTGCGCGCCGCCCTCACGCAGGTGCAATCGCGCATCGAGATGGTCGCGGCCCTTCACGAACAACTCTACAAGACGAGTGCCAGTCACGAGATGAACCTCGGCGCCTTTGTCGAAAAGGTCGGCGTGATCCTCGGGGGCACCGCGCCCGCGAATGTCTCCATCGTCACCACCTGCGACCGCGCCATGGTCACCGCCGAGCAGGCGAGCGCGGTGGGCGTGATCCTGAACGAATTCGCGTCGAACTCGATCAAACACGCCTACCCTGAAGGGCGCGATGGCACGATCCGCTTCGACGGGAGGCTCGTCGACGGCGACACCTTCGTGCTCGAAATGTCAGACGACGGCGTCGGCATGGGGGCGGTGTCGCATACCACGGGCATCGGGCTTGCCGTAATCGAAGCCTCGGTGGCGCAGCTGGGCGGTGCATGGGAGCCGGTCTTTGGCGGCATCGGCACCTCCGCGCGACTTCACTTCCCACTCAAACAGACGCCCGCAAGCGCCTGATCGAAAACAAAAAGCCGCCCGTTTCGGGGCGGCTTTCTGCTTGGTCGCGCCGGAGGTCACGCCATGTGGATCGCGTAGCTCTCGATCACCGTGTTGGCGAGAAGTTTCTCGCACATGTCCTTGATCGTCGCCTCGTCGGTGCCCTCTGCCACGTCGAGCTCGATCACCTTGCCCTGACGCACGCCCTCCACGCCCTCGAAGCCGAGCGAGCCCAAGGCATGACGCACCGCTTCGCCCTGCGGATCGAGAACCCCGTTCTTCAGCATCACGTCCACACGCACTTTCATCGCCCGCTCCTTCAGTTGATCAGCTTCGGCTTCGCGCCGGTATGGGTCACGTTGGTCGGCATGACGCCCAGTCGCCGTGCGACTTCGGTATAGGCATCGGTGAGCGACCCCAGATCGCGGCGGAACACGTCCTTGTCCAGATGCGCACCGGTTTCCACGTCCCACAAGCGGCAGCTGTCCGGGCTGATCTCGTCCGCCACGATGAGCCGCATGTAGTCGCCTTCCCAGATCCGCCCGATCTCGATCTTGAAATCGACGAGCTTGATGCCGACGCCATGCATGACGCCCGACATGAAATCGTTCACCCGAAGCGCCAGTGCCACGATATCGTCGAGGTCCTGCTGCGAGGCCCAGCCGAAAGCAATGATGTATTCCTCGGGCACCAGCGGATCGCCGAGCGCGTCGTCCTTGTAGGAAAACTCGATGATCGGACGCGGCAGCGGCGTGCCTTCCTCCAGACCCAGACGCTTGGCCATGGAGCCGGCGGCGAAGTTGCGCACGATCACCTCGAGCGGAATGATCTCGACTTGCCGGATGAGCTGCTCGCGCATGTTGAGGCGCTTGATGAAATGCGTGGGCACCCCGATGTTGGCCAGCCCCGTCATGAAGAACTCGGAGAGCCGGTTGTTCAGCACGCCCTTGCCTTCGATGGTCGCCTTCTTCTCGGCGTTGAAGGCGGTGGCGTCATCCTTGAAGTACTGGACCAGCGTTCCCGGCTCCGGGCCTTCATAGAGAATCTTCGCTTTGCCCTCGTAAATCTTCTTGCGACGCGCCATCGGGAATATCTCCTTGCCGCGCGAACCGACCGCACGGATGTCCGCGCCCTCTTAGACCAAGGTGGGCACAGGAGCAAGCGGCGCAAGGGCCGGAAAGCGACCCGGCCCCGAACGGGTTCGGCTTTGTCCGGTCGTCCTCAGTCCGCCCAGGTGGTGCCGAAAAGATTATGGTCTTCGGCAATAAGGTCGGCATCATCGTCCTGAATGCCCATGGCCAGTTGCATTTCCATGAGAAACAGGACGTCCCCGATTTGGAAAGTCGGGTTGTAGCGGGCCATGTCCATCGCGAGGGACAACGCGAGACGCCGCTCCGTCATCGTCAGTTCGACGACGGCGGCGCGCATCACGGGATCGAAGCCCTCCGCCTTGATCCTGGCCGCGATATCCTCGGCCAGGTCTTGCGACGTATCCACTCCCAGCGCCTGAAACACCGGCGTCGTGGCGCAAAGCGCGGCAAGCACGCCGGCCTCTTCGCTGCGAAGCACGCCATCTGGCGCAGCGATGGCGACCGGCATGGTCAGTATCGCGCGGATCGCGTCCTTACCGGGCTGGTGCCGCGCGTCGGAAGCGGACCGCGGCGCTGCGGTCCCCACGGACAGAGCCTCCGCGATGCGGGCATCGTTGAAGTCGCTCAGGAATCCCATCGTCATATACCTCTCCACTCGTTCAGGTCTGTCTCGCAGGAGACAACGGCCCGAATGTGGCCAAAGCATGTGGATTCTTAGTTAACCAAACTGCCCAAACCGCATCCGGCAGTGCTACCGGGTCTTGCGGCAGCGCCCCCGAGCGGGCATATCGGTCCCGACCGCCAACCATCGGCCAAGGGACGAGAGACATGAGCACCTTCGACGACCGCGAGAACGCCTTCGAAAACAAATACGCCCACGATCAGGAAATGCAGTTCAAGGCAGAGGCCCGCTGCAACAAGCTCCTCGCGATCTGGGCCGCCGGGCTGCTGGGCAAGACCGGGGAAGACCTCGACGCCTATATCAAAGAGGTGATCAAGGCCGACTTCGAGGAAGCCGGACACGAGGACGTGGTGCGCAAGGTGGCCGGGGACCTGGGCTCCAAGAGTTCGGCCGACGAGGTGCGCGCCCAACGCGTGGTCTTCCTCGCCGAAGCCAAGGCCCAGTTGATGGGCGAAATTTGATCAAATAAAAACCGTTCGGTTTCAGGGGCGTGCAGTGATTTGCGCGCCCTTTCTGTATGCTTTGTCCAAAAATTTTTTGAACCCGATGGACGATATCCGTGTTATTTCCTGACAACATCGACAGGTGACGCCATGCACACGGAAGGACGCAAGATAACAACTGCCGGAGCGCAGCTCCATGTTCAGACCTCGGGCGACCCGAACGGTCGCACGATGCTGTTCCTGCACGGAGGTGGTGGAACGCTCGCCGACTTCGAGCCGCTCATGGAAGATTTTTCGGATTTCCACTGCGTCCATCTCGACACCCGCGGTCACGGGAAGTCGACAAGTGGCGGTCTTGGACAAAGCTATGCGCAATTGGCAGACGACGTCGAGGCGTTGATCCGCGCGATGAACTTGCACCGCCCGGCGCTTATCGGCCATTCCGACGGAGGCGTCGCCGCTCTCGAAGTCGCCGCCCGGGGCCATGTCGCCCTCGGCGGCATCGTCACGATCGGGGCACACCGCTATGTGCCCAACCGAAAGGTGCGCGACAAACTCTGCGCGATGACCCCGTCAGACTGGCGATCCCAGTACTCGGAAGGGGTCTCGCTCTACGAGCGTCTGAACCCGGAGCCCGACATGGACGGGCTGTTCCGCCAACTGGTCGCCATGTGGTGCGACGAGACCCCGGGGGCCTATCCCGGCGATCGCACCACCCGCATCCAATGTCCCGCGCTTATTCTGGGCGGGGAACACGACCATCTGGTCAGCGTGGACGAGACTATCGACCTCGCCCGGTCGATCCCCGACGCGCATCTGGGCATCATCCCCTACTCCACGCACGCCATGCACGATGAACAGCCCGAGCGTGTCTCGCCCTTCATCTGCGACTTCATGCTGTTTCTCGAAGATGAACCGATGGAGCGTATCGCCGGCTGAGCGAACTTTGTGCCCTCGCCGCCCACCGTGCCCGTTAACCTGACCTTAGGTGGCAGAGGCTAACGTCGCCCCGACGAACGGGAAGGGGCGACAGAGGATGGGCAATTGGCCGCCGAAGCAATCGGGCCTTCATGGGGCGCGTGTGTCCGACGATGACGACGGCTCACCCGGGACGGTCGGTGGGTTCGCTGCGACCTCCACCGCGCCACGAATCTCCCCCGCGCGGCTCTTCCTACGCCAACTGCCACCTCTCGGCGTCATTCTGGTTCTGACCCTTCTTCTGCGCCACCGTATTGCCGATCTCGATGTTGGCCATATCTTCGAGGCGCTCGCCACCGTCTCCCCGCTTCAATGGGCGCTCGGCATCGGCTTCACGGCACTGAGCTTCTGGTCGCTCGGGCGCTACGACGTGGTCGTCCACCGGCTCATCGGCGCGGGCACCGATCCCGGCCGCGCTGCCCAAAGCGGCATGGCGGCAATCGCCTTGGGTCAGACAATCGGCATGGGCGCGATCACCGGCACCTTCGTGAGGTGGCGCCTGCTGCCCGGTCTCGGGCTTCTCGACGCGACGCGCATCTCGGTCATCGTGTCATTGTCGTTTCTCGCCGCCTGGGCCGTTGTCACGGCGCTCACCGTCGCGACGGTCGGTGCAGCCCTGCCCCATGGCCGCCTATGGTCGGCGCTGGTCCTTGGCGCGGCTGCGGCGCTCGTGATCGTCTCGGTCTGGCGGCCCGGCGTGCTGGCCCGGCTGCCTTTGCCACCCCTGCGCGCCATGGGGCTCATCCTTGTCTTCACGGCCATCGACACGGCGGCGGCGAGTGCCGCGCTCTGGTCGATGCTTCCCGACGGTCTGAGCATCGCGCCCGGCACGCTCTTTTCTGCCTATCTCCTCGCACTCGGCGCGGGGCTCGTCCTGACCACTCCCGGTGGCGTCGGCCCGTTCGAGGTCGCGCTGCTGGCGCTTTTGCCCGAGGTGCCCGCAGAGCCCCTCCTCGCCGCCGTCCTCGCTTATCGCGCCGTCTACTATACGCTGCCTGCCTTGATCGCCGCCATCTTCCTCGCCCGCCCGCCGGCCCGGGTTCCGGCCTCCCGCACCAGCGGCATAACCCTGGCCGCTGTGGTTGCCGACCACCTGCCCCTCAAGGTCGAGGCCGCGCTCGATGCCGCCCCCCGAGCCGAGGCCGCGCTCCTGCGGCACGGACGTTTCGCGCTCCTGTGGAATCGGCGACACTGGCCATTGGCCCTCGTCGCGCGGAGCGGCCAAAGCCTTGTCATGCTGGGCGATCCTCTGACCCGCGAGGGGGCGGAGGAATCGCTCACCGGCCTTTCGGAGCGGGCACAACGGGGCTTTGCCGCCCCCGTCCTTTACAAATGCGGCGCGCGACTTGCCCAAGGTGCCCGATCCCGCGGCTGGAAGGTGCTTCCCATCGCGCGAGAAGGCTGGATCGACCCGCGCGGGTTCTGCGCGGATGGGCCAGACCGGCGGACCCTGCGGCGCAAGCTGCGCAAGGCCCGCGCCGCCGGGCTGTCCCTGACCACCGTGTATCCCGGCGAAGCGACGCCCCTGCCGCTTGACGACATGGATCGTATCGCCGCCCGGTGGCGCGCGGCCCGCGGCAAGGAACGGGGGTTTTCCATGGGCGTCTGGGACCCCTTGGTCCTGCGCCACGCGATGATCGTGCTCGCACACGACAAGCAGGGCCACCTGCGCGGCTTCGTCACCTGCCACATGAACCGAAACGAGGCGACGCTGGACCTCATGCGCCAGGACAGCGATCCGCCCGACGGTCTCATGCATCTGCTCGTCTTCACCGCGATCGGGGCGGCGGGGAACGCGGGTCTCAAGCGGTTTTCGCTGGCCTCCGTCCCCCATGGCGCGACCCAGGGCGAGCCTCGCATCCTTAGGCGCCTGCGCCGCGCTCTTGACGGTGCCAGCGGCGCCGAGGGATTGCGCCAGTTCAAGGCCGCCTTCGCGCCCACTTGGGAAACGCTCTACCTTTCCGCGCCGACTCGCGCTGCGCTGGTCCTTGGCGCGATCGACATCCTGCGGGAAATCACCCTCAGGGAGGATCGGTCACACCCGGCGCAACGACCGCGCGCGTGGGGTTGACCCTGATTGAACCCGCGCCACATTCATGGCACGAGGGGCGCGACCACGACGCTCGCACGACCTCGCCCCATGAAAGGCCCGCATATGACCCAGAACGCGCTCTCCAAATTGCTCGAGACGAACGACTGGCTCATGGCCGACGGGGCGACCGGGACCACGCTTTTCAACATGGGGTTGACCTCTGGCGATGCGCCCGAGATGTGGAACGTCGAACACCCCGACCGCATCCGCGCGCTCTACAAGGGCGCGGTGGACGCGGGTTCGCATATCTTCCTGACCAACAGCTTCGGTGGCACCGCTGCGCGCCTGAAATTGCACGACGCCCAGAACCGCGTGGGCGAACTCAATCGCATCGCGGCCGAGCTTGGCCGTGAGATCGCCGATGCCGCCGGTCGCACCGTCGTTGTCGCGGGCTCCATGGGACCCACGGGCGAAATCATGGAACCCATGGGCCCGCTGTCCTATGACGGCGCGGTCGAGATGTTCCATGAACAGGCCGAAGCGCTGAAGGAGGGCGGGGCCGACGTGCTCTGGGTCGAGACGATTTCCGCGCCCGAGGAATACAAGGCCGCCGCGCGCGCCGCCGAACTGGCCGACATGCCATGGTGCGGCACCATGAGCTTCGACACCGCCGGGCGCACCATGATGGGCGTGACGTCGGCCGCCTTCGTCAAGCTCGCCGAAGACCTGCCCAATCCGCCCCTCGGCTTTGGCGCGAATTGCGGCGTCGGCGCTTCGGACCTCTTGCGCACCGTGCTGGGATTCAAGACCGCCGGGGCCACGATTCCGACCATCGCCAAGGGCAACGCGGGCATCCCGAAATACGTCCACGGCCATATCCACTACGATGGCACCCCCGAACTCATGGCCGACTATGCCGTCCTGGCCCGCGACTGTGGCGCGACCATCATCGGCGGCTGCTGCGGCACGACCACCGAACACCTCCGCTCCATGCGCGAGGCGCTGGAAACCCGCCCGCGCGGCGACACACCGACGCTCGAGGCGATCGAGGCGGCGCTCGGCGGCTTCTCCTCGGCCTCCGACGGCACCGACGACAAGGGCCCCGCGCCCCGCGAACGCCGGGGACGTCGCCGCGGCTGACCGCACCCAGTGACGGCTCAGGCCGAGGCGCCGTCGTAGTGCTGCGTCTTCAGACTGCGCGGATCGACACCGTCCAGGCAATTGACGTTGACCGCCGTCATGTCGGTGCCATCCGGCATCTTGCCATAGGCGAAACTCTCGATCCCGCAGGTCGCGCAGAACAGATGCTGGATCGTCTGGCTCGCAAAGCGATACTCGGTCACGGCATCTTCACCCTTCAGAAGCGTGAAGGCCCCGCGCGGCGCGAAGGCGAGCGTGAACCCCATCCTTTCGCAGCGCGAGCAATTGCAGGTCACCGCGCCTGCCAGATCCAGGTCGACCTCATAGCGCACCGCCCCGCATTGGCAGCCGCCGGTGTAGTGATCTTCACTCATTGTCCAGTCCTCCAATCCTCTCAGAACAACTCGAGCTGTGCCGAAGGTTCCCGCGGCACCCGAAACTTGTCCAGACAGAGACCCGGCAAACGCTCCTCGAACCCCAGCCGCGCCTTCGCCACATCGAACCGTCGCGCGATGAGATCGGCATAAACCCCCTCGCCCCGCATCCGCTTGCCAAAGGCCGGGTCATAGTCCCGGCCCCCGTGCATCTCGCGCAGATGCCCCATGATCCGGTTCGCCCGGTCCGGGTAATGCTCGGCCAGCCAGGCCTGAAACAGCGCCGACACCTCGAGCGGCAGCCGGAGCAGGATCCAGCTTGCCGCCCGCGCCCCGGCCTCGCGCCCCGCCGCCAGGATGGCCTCGAGCTCCGCATCCGTCAGCCCCGGTATCATCGGCGAGGCCATGACCCGCACCGGCACACCGGCCTGTGTCAGAGCGCGGATCGTTTCGAGCCGCCGCGCAGGCGTCGGACAGCGCGGCTCCATCCGCCGCGCAAGATTGCGGTCGAGCGTCGTCACCGAGATGCCCACGTGGACGAGCCCCTCGGCCGCCATCGGTGCCAGCAGATCAAGGTCGCGCTCAATCAGCGTGCCTTTCGTCACGATCCCGACCGGATGCCGGTGCTCCCAGAGCACTTCCAGCACCTCGCGCATGACCCGCATACGACCTTCTATGGGCTGATAAGGGTCGGTATTCGTCCCGATCGCGATGGTCGCGGGCCGGTAGGACTGCCGGGCAAGCTCGCGCGCCAGCACCGCCCCGATCCCCGGCCGCGCCACCAGCCGCGTTTCGAAATCGAGCCCCGGTGACATCCCGAGCCAGGCATGGGACGGCCGCGCAAAGCAATAGACACAGCCATGCTCGCAGCCACGATAGGGGTTTATCGACCTGTCGAAAGGCACGTCGGGCGATGTGTTCTTCGTGATTGCCGAGCGCGGCACCTCCAGCCGCACTTCGGTGCGCAACCCCGGTTCGACCTCCCGCGCCCAGCCGTCGTCGACCTCGACCCGCGACAGGCGTTCGAAACGTCCGGTCTCGTTTGACCCGACCCCGCGCCCGCGTCGGCGCGCCTTTTCGATTCCCTGCAACTCGCTCATGGCTCAAATATAGAACAAAACAAGAACGAATGCCAGCACCTGCCGCAGGTCGCCCGCGAAACGCCGAATGTCGCAAATAGCGGGCATTGCCGGGGCAAATCACCGCATGTAAGGACTGACCCAACTGCGCGAACCCATCGGAGGACTTCCCCATGGCAGACGAAGACGACATCATTCTGTCAGAGCTCGAGGACGACGATCTCGTCGCCCAGATGATGGATGACCTTTACGACGGCCTGAAGGACGAGATCGAGGAAGGCACCCATATCCTCCTCGAGCGCGGCTGGACCCCCTACAAGGTCCTGACCGAAGCACTCGTCGCGGGCATGACCATCGTGGGCCACGACTTCCGCGACGGCATCCTCTTCGTGCCGGAAGTGCTTCTCGCTGCCAACGCGATGAAGGCGGGCATGGCGATCCTGAAGCCGCTCCTTGCCGAAACCGGCGCGCCGACCATCGGCAAGATGGTCATCGGCACGGTCAAGGGCGACATCCACGACATCGGCCAGAACCTTGTCACCATGATGATGGAAGGCGCCGGGTTCGAAGTGAAGAACATCGGGATCAACAACCCGGTCGAAAACTACGTCGCCGCCTGCGACGAATTCGACGCCGACATCCTCGGCATGTCCGCGCTTCTGACCACGACCATGCCCTACATGAAAATCGTGATCGACCATCTCGTGGCCGAAGGCCTGCGCGACAAATACATCGTCCTCGTGGGCGGCGCGCCCCTGAACGAAGAATTCGGCAAGGCCATCGGTGCTGACGCCTACTGCCGCGATGCCGCCGTGGCCGTCGAAACAGCCAAGACCTTCATGGCCCGCAAGCACAACCAGCGCGCCGTCGGTTGACCACCATTCCCGGGCTTGCCCCGGGGCCTTGCATGCTCATCCCGCCCCGGGCTTGACCCGGGGCCGGTCCGCGCCCACCTCTGCCAAGACCTTCAGGACCGGTGACAGGCGATGCCGCGCAAGATCTTCCTCGCAACCCTCGCGCTTCTCACCGCAAGTCTCGCAGGATATGTGCTGATCGAAGCCATCATCACCGATCACCTGACGCAACAAGTGATCTACGCGCTTCTGCCTCTCGTGCTCCTGTGCACCCTCGCGGTGAACGCACTCAGGAAACCCCGCGATTGACGCCGGCCCCCTGCCTCCCCATCTTTCCCAGAGGAATAGGAGAGCCAATGCCCACCGACAAATTCGTCCTCATCCTCGTGATCGTCATCGCGGCAGCCGGGGCGACGGTCTGGATCGGCACACTGGTGGCGGCCTCTGTCGAGATGCCCCTGGGGTGGTTCGGCCTCGTCCCGGTGGCGCTCGTTGTCGCGATCCTTTGGCGCATCATCGCTGAGCGCCTCGGCAATCGTGACGACGACAATTACGACCGGATCGAGAAATGATCATCGTCACCACCGACAGCGTGCCCGGCCGCGACATCGCCCGGACCTTCGGCCTCGTGCGCGGATCGACGGTGCGCGCCAAACACATCGGGTCGGACATCGTTGCGAGCCTGCGCAACCTCGTGGGCGGCGAGGTGAAGGAATACGCCTCCCTCCTCGCCGGCGCCCGCGAACAGGCGATCGACCGCATGATCGCCGAGGCCCGCGCCCTCGGGGCCGACGCCATCGTCGGCGCGCGGCTCGAGACCTCCACAATCACCCAGGCCGCGAGCGAGATCCTCGCCTATGGAACCGCGGTGAAGCTGGCGTGACCGACCTCACCGACGCCGCCCTCACGAACGATGGTCTCGCCCCAAGTGGCGAAGGCCGTGTGCTCGTCGTCGCCTGTGGCGCACTGGCCCGGGAAATCATCGCGATCCGCGACGCGAACGGCATGGATCATCTCGACCTCACGTGCCTGCCCGCGATCCTCCATAACCGCCCGGACAAGATCGCCCCGGCCCTCGACGCGCTCCTCACCGCCGAAGCCCCGGCCTACAGCGGCGTCTTCGTGGCCTATGCCGATTGCGGGTCCGGCGGCGAGATCGCGAAAACCTGCGATAAACACGGCGCGGCGATGATCGCAGGGCCGCATTGCTACAGCTTCTTCGACGGCAACGACCGCTTCGCCGCCCGCGACGAAGTCACCGCCTTCTACCTTACCGATTTTCTGGCCCGCCAATTCGACGCCTTCGTGACGCGTCCCCTGGGCCTCGACCGCCACCCGGAGTTGCGCGACGCCTACTTCGGGAACTATGAGACCCTCGTCTATCTCGCCCAGACCGATGATCCGGCCCTCGACGCGGCCGCCGAAGCCGCTGCCCGCACATTGGGCCTCGCCTACGAGCGCCGCTTCACCGGCTACGGCGACCTCGCCACGGCCCTCGCCCGGCTCTGACGCCGCCTCTTCACTGCTTCAGAAATACCTCGGGGGTGTGGGGGCAGAGCCCCCACGGGATAACGGGGGTTTGGGGGCAGAGCCCCCAACCGGTCGGATTTCGGCGCAGCCGAAATTCGAACCGCGGTCAGGCCGCCTCGAGTGCCAGCTTGTTGATCCGCTGGATCATCGCCTTCAATCCGTTCGACCGCTGCGATGACAAGTTGTCCTCGAGCGACAGGCGCGCAAGTTCCGCCTTGGCGTCGATCGCCGGGACTTCGGCCACCGGCACGCCGTTGTAGAGCGCGCCCAGCACCGCGATCAGCCCGCGCACGATCAGCGCGTCCGAATCTCCCCGGAACCGGAACACGCCCCCCTCGATCTCGGGAAAGAGCCAGACCTGAGACGCGCAGCCGTCCACCTTGGTCGCGGGCACTTTCAGCCCTTCCTCGAGCGGAGGCATCGCCTTGCCCATGTCGATGACCAGCCCGTAGCGGTCTTCCCAGTCGTCGAGAAACTCGAAATCCTCAACGATCTCTTCGAATGCACCCGTGGCCATGTCGCTTCCCCGCAGCTCTGTCGTCGCGCGGCACATGCGCGCCCCGCCCTTGAACCCCGGAGGTAAGCCCGCAAGGGCCAAAGGTCAAACCCCGCGCGTTTCGGGTTTTCAAACGCCGCGCTTTCGGCTAGTCAATTTGGCAGGATCAGGGGGACACACATGATTTTCCGTGCCATCGCCACCACCACGCTACTGGTTGCGCTTTCCGGCTGTTCGGGCGGCGGCGGTTTCAATCCCCTCAATCTCTTCGGACCCAAGTCCGACACGCAGCTCGTCGTGCTCGAGCCGGAAGAAGGCTGGGATTACGCGGGACAGGATTATCGTGGTCCGATCCAGCAGGTCACGCGGCTGGCCGTCGAACGCGCTTCCGGTGGCGTCATCATTCGGGCCGAAGGTGTGCCGGCGACGCTGGGCTACTGGGACGCCGATCTCGTGGCCGAGAATAACGAACAGCCGGACAATGGTGTCATGACCTATACCTTCAAGGTAGCCCCCCCGGTCTGGCAGGAACGTCAGGGCACGCCCTATTCCCGCACCATCACCGTTGCGCATTATGTCTCGGATGTCCGTCTGGGCGACACGCGCACGATCCGGGTGGTCGGCGCGACCAACAGCCTGTCGTCGGGCCGGCGCTGACCCCGGGCGGGACACCGCTTCACGGCATCTGTGCAAGCCTCAGACCACGATCACCCGCACGCTCGAGCCTTTGACGCCAAGCGCCAGCTCGCCCTTGCAAAGCCGCAGCGCATCCTTGCCGAAGACCTCGGCACGCCAGCCCTTGACCGCCGGCACGTCCTTGCGCCCGGCCGCGAGCATATCGAGATCGGCCGCCGAGGCGACCAGCTTCTGGGCAACGCCGGCCTCCTCGCACCGCGCCTTCAGGAGCACGCGCAGAAGGTCGGCGAGTGCCGGGTTCACCTGAAGCTTGTCGCGTCCGTCGCTTTCGACCTGGGGCAGATCGTCCTGCGGACAGGCCAGCCCGGCTTGGACAGCGGCGAGGATACCATCCGCAATCTCGCCCTTGCGTGCCTCTCGCAGGAGAAGCCGCGACCGGCCAAGCTCGGCCAGATCCTTGGGCTTGGTCGAGGCCAGCTCCATCAGCGCGTCGTCCTTGTAGACACGGCTTCGGGGGATATTGCGGGTCTGGGCATAGTCCTCGCGGAAGGCCGCAAGTTCCCGCACCACGGACAGGAACCGCCCCGAATTGGTCCGCGTCTTCACCCGGCGCCAGGCCTCGCGCGGCGAAATGTCATAGGTCGAGGGATCGGTCAGCACCGACAGTTCCTCGCGCACCCATTTCTCGCGCCCCGACTTGTCGAGCTCGGCCTTCAGGAACTCGTAAATCTCGCGCAGATAGGTGACGTCGCCGATGGCGTATTTCTTCTGCGCATCGGTCAAGGGCCGGCGCGACCAGTCCGTGAAACGGCTCGACTTGTCGAGCGACGCCCGGCAAACCTTGCGCACCAGCGTCTCGTATCCGACCTGATCGCCGAAGCCCGCGACCATAGCGGCCACCTGCGTGTCAAAAAGCGGCACGGGAAACACCCCCGCCTCGACCCAGAAGATCTCCAGATCCTGACGCGCCGCGTGGAACACCTTGACCACGCCCTCATCGCGGAAGAGCTCGTAAAGCGGCTCGAGCGACAATCCCTCGACCAGCGGATCGACCAGCACGGCATCCTCGGTGTCGTCCTTGCCCGGCACGGCAAGCTGAACGAGGCAGAGCTTGGAGTAATAGGTCCGCTCGCGCAGGAACTCCGTGTCCACCGTGACGTAAGGGAAACTGGCTGCACGCTTGCAGTAGTCGGCAAGCGCCTCGGTCGTCGTAATCGTCTTCATTCGGATGTTCTTTTTTGCACGTCGCCGTCCCGTTTACGGCGAAACGTCGTTGATTGAAAGAGACGACGACAGGTCGATCCGCGACCTGTCTCCCGCCAGAAACCGCTCCAGAACCATGGGATAAAGCCTGTGCTCCATCGGCAGCACCCGTGCCGCCAGATCCTCGGGCCCGTCTTTCGCAAGCACCGGCACCCGCGCCTGACCCAGAACCGGCCCCCCGTCGAGATCCGCCGTCACCTCGTGCACCGAACAGCCGGCCTCGGCATCGCCCGCCTCGATGGCGCGGTCGTGGGTGTGAAGACCTTTGTATTTTGGAAGAAGCGAGGGATGGATGTTGAGCATCCGTCCTTCGTAGTGTCCGATGAACTTCGGCGTGAGAATGCGCATGAAGCCGGCGAGGCAGATCGCATCCGGCGCGGAATGGTCGACCGTGTTGATCAGGGCCGCCTCGAAGGCCGCGCGGTCCCCGGCGAAGTCGCGGTGATCCACGACCGCCGTGGGTATCCCCAGCGCCTCGGCCTTGGCGAGCCCCCCGGCCCCCGGCACGTTGGACAGGACCAGCACCGGACGCGCCACCGTGCCCGCCAGCATATGCTCGGCGAGCGCCACCATGTTGGATCCCGACCCGGAAATCAGGATCGCGACGCGCTTCACAGGAGCGATCCGAGGTAGCCCACGCCCTCGCCCGCGTTCATGCGCCCGATCTGGTAGACCGTCTCGCCCGCCGCCTCGAGCGTGGATTTCACCGCACCCGCCTGCGCCGGATCGACGACCAGCACCATCCCGATGCCGCAGTTGAAGGTCTTGAGCATTTCGCGCTCTTCCATGGCGCCGGTCTCGGCCAGCCACTTGAAGACCGGCGGCAGCGTCCAGGCGTCGAGATCAACGAGCGCCTGAAGACCCTCGGGGAACACGCGCGGCAGGTTCTCGGTCAGCCCGCCGCCGGTGATATGGGCCAGCGCATGGACGCCTCCCTGCCGGATCGCCTCCAGCACTTGCGTCACGTAGAGCCGCGTCGGCGCCAGGAGCGCCTCGCCAAGCGTGCCCTCGCCAAAGGGACAATCGGCATCCCAGCCCAGCCCCGATACCTCGACCAGCTTGCGCACCAGCGAATAGCCGTTGGAATGCACGCCGTTCGAGGCAAGTCCTAGCAACACGTCGCCCTCGGCCACGCCCTGGGGAAGATCGCTACCCCGCTCCATCGCGCCGACGGCGAAACCCGCAAGGTCGAAATCGCCGTCTTGATACATCCCCGGCATCTCGGCGGTCTCGCCTCCGATCAGCGCGCAGCGCGACTGGGCACAGCCCTCGGCGATGCCTTCGATGATCCGGGCCGCGTCGTCCACCGCAAGCTTGCCGGTGGCGAAATAGTCGAGGAAGAACAAAGGCTCCGCGCCCTGACAGACCAGGTCGTTCACGCACATCGCGACGAGGTCGATCCCGATCGTGTCCACGTTACCGGTGTCGATCGCGATCCGCAGCTTGGTGCCCACGCCATCCGTCGCCGCCACCAGCACCGGGTCCTTGTAACCCGCACCCTTGAGATCGAAGAGCGCCCCGAAGCCGCCGAGACCCGACATGACGCCCGGCCGATTGGTCCGCTTCGCCGCCGGCTTGATCCGGTCGACAAGCGCATTGCCCGCGTCGATATCGACGCCCGCATCGGCATAGGTGATCGAGGTTTTCGTATCGGTCATGGCAGCCCCCATTTGATTGACCCTCGCCTACCCCTTGACGCCGCCAAAGGCAACGCCACTTGCACGCGAGGCATCGGCAAGTGCTACGTGCGGGCGCCAGACGCTTGACCCCTCGCGCGCCTCTGGATACTCACATCGCCACGGCGCCCCCGCGGGATCGCGCCCATGGTGGGCCTGTAGCTCAATGGTTAGAGCAGGGCGCTCATAACGCCTTGGTTGGGGGTTCAAGTCCCTCCGGGCCTACCAGACCGCTCCCGGACCTTGGGCATCGGCCCCGGTGTTCGCGCGGCCAGGAGACTGGCATCAGGCTGTTTTTCAGACGAAGAGGCTTGCCAATCCCGGGCCGTCGGTCTTCCATCCGCCCATGGACATCCCCCACGACATGCCGCCGCACGGCATCCTCGAAGAGCTCGAACCCGGCATCCGCCGGATCATCGCGCCGAACCCCTCGCCCATGACCTATTGGGGCACGAACACCTTCGTGCTGGGCGAAGGCAACGTGACGGTGATCGACCCGGGTCCGATGGTCGAAAGCCATGCGCAGGCCCTTCTCGCCGGGCTCCAACCGGGCGAAAGGGTGGCCCATATCCTCGTGACACATGCCCATGTGGACCACAGCCCCCTCGCCCGGCCCCTGTCGGACGCCACCGGCGCCGACGTCTATGCCTTCGGCCCGGCCGAGGCCGGCCGCAGCGAGGTCATGGCTCACCTCGTCGCGCAGGGCATGACGTCGGGCGGCGAAGGCATCGACTGGGAGTTCTTTCCCGACGAGATCATCGCCGACGGCGACCGGCTCGACCTCGACGGCGTGCGGGTCGAGGCGATATGGACCCCCGGACATCTCTCAAACCACCTGAGTTTCGCGATGGGCGACGCGGTCTTCGTGGGCGACCATGTCATGGCCTGGGCCTCCTCCCTCGTCTCCCCGCCCGACGGCGACCTGACGGCCTTCATGGAGAGTTGCCGAAAGCTCGCCGCGCGGCTTGACCGTATTCACTATCCGGCCCACGGGCCCGCGATCACGGCGCCCCGGGACAGACTGGACTGGCTCATCGACCACCGCCTCGCTCGCGAGGGCGCCATTCTCGCCGCGCTCGAACATTCCGAGACCCTACCCGAGATCACCCGCGCCGTCTACACCGACACCCCGCCCGAGCTCCTCCCCGCCGCGGAGCGCAACGTCTTCGCCCACCTCATCGACCTCGCAAGTCACGGCCGGATCACCGCCACGCCCAAGCTGACAACGAACGCCGCGTTCCACCTGAAACCCCGCACGAACCCGACCTGACCGGCATCGCTACCGCCCGTAGCAAAATGTGAATTTCCCCCTTGCCCCCCCGGAATCGCATTGCTATATCGCCCCTCGTGTTCCGGCGTAGCTCAGCGGTAGAGCAGTTGACTGTTAATCAATTGGTCGTAGGTTCGATCCCTACCGCCGGAGCCAAAAATCCCAATAAAAACAGCTACATACTGAGACCGTCACTGGCGGTCTTAGTAGTTCATGAATCCTGCGTAAGTTTTGCGTAAGACCTGCCAGTAGATCTGGCTGGTGTGTAAGCTGCTGAATCAGAACGCAAACCGCCTACTTGGCATCAAGACGATCCCATGCCTCACGAAACTCGTCGCGGTCATATGCTGTCGGCTCCAGCCAATACGCGCCACCCTTCTTGTCTTGCTGCGCGAGCGCTCTCACCTCAGAGTTCCGCATGACAAAGCAAGTCGGCTTGTCGGAATTGGCGTGAATTGTGATCACCCACCACTCCGAGCGTAGCTCCTCGATCTTCCGACCGAGGGGCACAGCATAGCGTTTACTCAAGGCCTTGGACTGAACGCCGTAGAACACGGTTTCATCGGCATCTGTGATGATTAGGTCGGAACCCCGTGCGTTGCGTATTGTCGGCATGACGTGCCAACCACGCCGCGATAGCTGCCATGCTGCATAGTTCAGCCCGGAGTTGCCGGTTATCTGGTGCCTTATCGGCGGTGAGCTTTGAGCAGCCATCGGCGCAACCTCCCTGCATCTGAGAGGCTGCCCGGATCAAAGCCGGGTGTTGGAATCCTCGTGCGTAGCCCGAGGCACCGCCGCCTTTAGCGTGCGCCTGGACATACGCGACGGTCACCCGGCCGAAAATTCGACCGAGCTACGCATCGAGGGGATTCCACGCCCCACGGGCAGAATTTGCTGCACCGCAAACCATCTCTGCCACGTGACGTGATATACTTCAATGATGATAGGAGCTTACGAAAAGCGGCCCGGACGCATGTCCCGAGCCGCTTGCTAGGTCGCTGGCAAGGAGATGACCCGCCCTAGCTGGTCCCGATGGTTTAGCGAGCGTCGGTTTCCTAAAGCTCGTGCAGGTGGCGAGCCTGCACCGCGTGACGCCACTCCAATCACGCGGGCATATTGACCTTGTCCGTCCCTTACCGTCCCGCCTGCCACGTTCCGTCAGTTTCCCATTGCGCCAGCGCGTCGATGGGAAAGTCCTTCGCCAGCTTGCCCGCCGCTATTTCCTCAAGGCACTTCGCCTCGAAGGTGGCGAATGAACCGAACAGGCGGACGAATGGCGAGGGTCGCGGTAGCCGTGCCTCTTCCAGACGCCGAACCCGGCCAAGGAGACCCCGGACGCTCATGCCTCGCCCCGCAGCACTTTCAGCGCGGCGCCCAACTCCAAGGCGCGGGCGAAGTTCGCGTCTTTGCGGGCTTGCCGATCTTCTGCTTCCTCTGCGCTCCGCTCGCGTATCGCCTTCAAGTCGTCCGCCTTCGCCGAATAGTCGGGGTCGCGGATGGTGCTTTCGTCGCGGAAGTATCGCCCTGCATGGAAGGTGAGGTTGCGGTAGTTGTCGTGGTCATAAGTCTGCACCCGTTGCGGTTCATCCACCCACGAGCGGCCCGTATAGGGTAATTCCGATGGGGTCCGTCTCACTGCGCCCGCCCTCCATACCGCTGCTGATACTCATCGGCTGAGATAGGCATGATCTCGATATGATGCGCCATCTGGTCCGCCATGCTGGTCGCCCACGCCACCGCCTTCTGGTAGTTGGCGATGGGCTGCACGAGCAGTAGGTAGCGTCCCTCCGAACCGTGAATCCATGTTTCGACATGCGTGTCGCCCGCAAGAATCTCGTAGGCTGCCACCATGTTGCGCGTTGTATGAACGACACTCATCAGTTCACCGCCTTGGCTTCGAGTTGAACAATCCTCTGCTCCAACTCCTCGGTCGCCCGCACCGACGACAACGTGCCAATGGCGGAGACGATTTGCTGCGCCACCTCGGGGCTGACCTTCCCTGTGGCCACAGCCTCCAACACCTTCTCGACCTGAGCGCTGATCGGTAGCGAAGCGTCAAAGTCGAACTTGACCCGCCCGCTGTCGGACTTGAGCGGAGCGATGACGCGCGAGAGGATGAGCTGGGCCGCAGCACTGTCGCCCTCCAACGCCTTCTCGATCTGACGCTCCAGAATGCCGCCCGCGTTCTCCAAGAGCAGCTTGGTGATCTTCGTGCGGGCGACCCCAAAGTCAGCAGGCTTGCCGCTTGGGTTCGGGCTTCTCATGCCCTTGTGCCAGTTTGGGTTGCCCCGCAACGGGCCGGGTGCCGGGGTGTAGTTCTTCAGCCAGTCAGGCTGTTCAACCTCGGTCTCCCGATCGTTTTGCTGATCCATGAATCAAGGTGCCTCTCTGACGGTTCAGGCGTGTTTCTTGTAGACAGCGGCGGAAGCGTTGCGCGCGGCACGCACCTCGCGGGGCGTGACCTTTCCGACGATGCGGGAGACACATGCTTTGTCCTGCTTGATGATTGGCACGGTGCCGACCGCCCGTTCCATCTCACGCAGGATCAGCCCGCCCCGGTTCTCAAGGTGCGTCCGGGCAGCCGTGAGCGCCTTCAGCCGCTTGCTGGCCTCTGGTTTGCGCTGCTCATTGTAGGCGCGGAGGAAGACGGCGTGCAGTTCCTTCGACAGTCCCGACAGCATGGGCGGCGCGCCCAGCACGGCGGACAAAACTTCGTCGTCCTTCTCCGCCAGCGCCTGCTCCATCAGCTTCACGCGGTCCTTGCTCGCCTTCATGTGCGCCCGCACCTCGCCACTCACCGCCTTGCCGGCCAGTTCCTTCACGGACGCGGACAGGTCGCTTTCCAGCGATTTGATGGTAGTGGTGAACCGGGCAATGGTGTTGTCGAACCGCTGCGTCACAGCGGCCAACTTGCCCGCCGCATGGTCGTCGGTGCGGAGCAGCGCCGCTTCCGGAGTCAGCGTCGGGTCGGCAAACGCCGCCGCGCGCACCTCGTGGATGCTGGTAAGGTAGGAATACGCGCCCTCGAACGCTTCGACCGCAGGGGCGATGAAGGGCGCGGTGTCGGCGTCCACGCCATCCAGCTTCATCACGGTTTCGGGGTGAAGGTCGATGGAGACGCGGGTGTCAATCTCGGTTGCCATTTTGTCCTCGGATACAGAGTGAAACTTATGCTTGCAGTTTCAGCGTAGGACTTTCGCAAATAGGTCCGCTAGGATTTTGTTTTGCGATCAATTGCTTGCATCAAATCTTCGTCACGTGGACGGGCTGACCGCACATCAAACGGTCCAGCGAACCTCGTGCGGTCGGCACAGAAGAACATCACGCTAGGAAACGGGAGTTTCGGATGTATAGTCTCCCAAAACGTGTGGAGCAGTGATGCGTAAGACAAAGATTGATGAGATTAGCCTTAACGCAAAAGACTTAGCCTCGACGGCAACCGAACTACTTGGGTTCTTCAACAGCTCCGGCGAGGACGCATCGCCCAGCTTCGATGTTGCAAAGGCGATTCATGGAACCGACATTTCATTCGCTGATTGCGTCAGTCGAGTCACGGCTATAGCGGAGATTGCCGACAAATTTGGAAGCTCTAAACACTTCCTGATGGTCCCGGCCAACAGGATAACCCTGCTCAAGCAAAGAATAGACGAAGCCCAACAGCACCTAGACACATTAGGAAATCAGTTCCGCCAGGTGATAAAAGGTGGCGGCGGCATGCAGTTGTTCAACTATGACAACTTTCAACTCCAAACGACGAATGGACAAAACCACGACTTTAGAGGGTACTTCAAGAATTTCAGTGACAGCACCGAAACTCTACTGGATGCGTTCTATTTGGTTTTGACGGTCCTTAGGCCGACCCGTTCTACTTACAGCTTTCAGGCAGCAGCAAATGCTCTGTCGTCGCTGATTGAGTCATCCAGTGAACAAATCCGCAATTTGCATGAGGAGAATAAGGCTTTGAGGCAGGCAGTTGCCGCAGCCTCACAGCAAGTCTCAGCCGCAGAAACACAAGCAAGCAAAGCCAAGGAAGCCGCTGAAGAAACAATTCGCACAAGGGATGAGGGCGCCAAGGATCGCAAGACCATAGGTGAATATCTCGCTGACGCTACTGAAAAGAAAACCGCCATTGAAACTGCTCACACCGAAGCATCATCATTAGAAAATGAGGTGGAAGAGTATAGGGAGAAGTTCAAATCGTTCGACCGGCAACTTGAAAACCGAAATAAGGACTTTGAGCTAGGGAAAGAGAAGCAGGATAGTCTATTTGCCAAATTTGATGGACAAAAGGAGGCGGTAAAGGAGCTGATAGAAAGCAGCGAAAGCATGCTAAAGGGCGCGACCGTCGCGGGCCTTGCCAGCAGCTTCTCAGAAGCGCACCGCAAACTTGGTTGGCAGCTACTCTGGGCGCGTGTGAGCTTCTATGTGGGCATCGCCTTTCTTTTCATCTCTGCGATCCCATTAATGCTCTATGTATTCCTTCCAATTCTGGCTCCTTTCTTGCAGGCTCGTTACCCTGAGCTTGCCAGTGCCGCGCCAGCAATCGACACGCATGCGGAGATTAGTGGTTGGCAATATCTGGGGCAGGTCTTGGCTCGTTTTATTATACTTCTCCCGGCAGCATGGCTTGTCTCCTTCTCAGCCATACGTCACTCGTCACTGTTCCGACTGAGGGAGCACTATGCTTACAAGTATTCAATGGCTGTATCCGTCGAAGGATTCAGAAAGCAAGCCGCAGGCTATGAAAGTGAAATTGCTGCACTTGTTCTCGAACAGCTCGCCTTTAACCCTGCCGACAAACTGACACCGTCGAAGGATATTCCCGAAGGAAAGGTTCCTCACCCAATCCTTAACATCTTGGTCGACAAGTTCAGAAACGGAATAAACAAGAAAGAGTGAGAACGTCTTACGCACGCCTTGCCGCTCGGTATAACCACATGCCAGACCCATGCAGTTCCAGCCGCTTGGGTCCAGACCGCCCTTGAGTGTTGGTAAAGCGTAAGGCGGGCCAGCTCCCGGCTGCCGCGTAAAGCCCGGGCCGCCCCTTTGTGTAACCGTGTAACGTGTAACCCTAGAGAGAGCAAAAGCCTTACGGGGGGTGGGGCTACCCTGCCTTACGTAAGGGCCTCCCTCCCCAGCGTAAGGCTAAATGGGATACCCCGTGTTACACTAGTTACATGTTACACATGTTGTATAAATACCTGCAAAAGAAGGGAAATGCCGGTGAAAACCGTGTAACTGGCGAATGTTACGCGCGTTACACGGTGCCACTGTGGTCATACCGATCTGCCGTGCCTCTCACCGATTAGTCTGGTTCGGGCAGGCGCAGAATGCGAAACCCCTTGCCGTGGTAGCTATACGCCTCAACCACCCTGTCGCGCTGCACCTCCATGACGTATCCGCCCGCGATCAGCGCCCCCAGCGCGTCGTCCAAGGCACGGTTGGCACCGAACCTGTGGTCATAGAAAGCTGCGGCCCTCTTGGTCCGCTTTTGCAGGTAATGCAGCGGCACAATATCGTTCTTCTTCATCTCGGGGTGAACCTTGTAGCTCGCGGGCACCTCCAGCGTCAGGTATTCCCGGAGGATGGTGAACAGCTTGTCCTGCCGCGCCTCGTCGCCGGTGCCCACGTCGCCACTGTCCAGACGCTTCGCAAACGCCACAATGTCGCGCTGGACAATGTTGATTGCCCAGTCCGCGTGCTGCTGGCGGATCACCGGCGCATTGTAGTTGTCCGCGACTGCCAGCAATGCGGCCACCCTGAGCGCCTTGAGGTGCGCGCGGTTCCACATGGCGCGCCGCGCTTCGTCATCGCCGCTCTCGTTAATGCGGTCGTCGCAATAGTTGCTAAACAGATCGAGCGAAAGGCCCGCCCCAACCTCCCGTTCCACGAACTGCGACTGGTCCTTGGCGATCAGCAAGTCCGCCTGCGTGGCCATGTTGTTAAGCGCCCGTCGCATAGCCTCCGGGGGAGTAACGTTGGCACGCGCGTTTTTCAGCGGGCGCTCGCCCGCGTATTCGACGACCAGCCAGCGCGACACGAAGCCGTTTTCCGTCATGTTCTTCGTCAGGGACTCAAGAAACGTCCCCGGCGTCGTTTCCCCAATGACGCTGTAGCTGACCCCGGCGACCGACTGGACGTTGTTGTCGGTGTTGCTGTAACCCAGCCCGCCCACGATCGCCTGAGGCCCGGATTTGTGGTAAAGGTTGGTGAGCTGCGTTTGCAGGGTATGTTGCGGGCTGTCCGACCGAGCGTCTGCCATTGTCTTGATCTTGCGCCCCAACTCGCCGCTCACGTTGACGAAACAGGGGTTGCCCACACAGGCCTTCACCAGTGCTGGCCCGGATGCGTATTCCGTGAAGTCCACGAACTTATGAAACATCGGGTTCTCGCGCGCACAGGCACGGATAATGGCGCTGATGCCGCTGTGCATCGCCTCCTTACCCACGGCGCTACGGGCAATGAGCACAATGTAGAGGTTCAGGCCTGACTGCGGGATATGCCATGCCTTGCCACAGATGCCCGCCAGCAAGCCAAGGGCCGCGACAATAGCAACCTCTTTCACCGGGCGCGGTGCGGTGCGGTAGATGAACTGCGCAAGCTCCCCTGCAAACCCCGGCGGCCAGTCCAGCGGCGCGGGCGTGGGCATGGTGACGCGACGGCGCTTCACCGGCGCGGGAGGTGCAGGAACGTCCATGAAGAACAGCCCCCGGCTGTCCATGATCCGCCGCATGTCGGCATGGTAGTTGGGGTCAACCCCAGGCTCGTCCTCGGTTTCAGCCGTGTCAGCCTCGCCAATGCGCGCCGCCTGTTCGTAGATCCTCGAAACGTCCACCCACGTCACAGGCCCCAGGTATTCGGGCACATCCGTGTGCATGGCGTCGTTGCCGATACCGGCGTTATTTCCCATACTCATTGCATGAGCTCCTTATCCTGCTCGGTGGGGTTCATTGTCCAATGTCCTTTCAGCGGTCGGGTGCCCCCAGCATCCGGCCGCTTTTCATGATGGTTCTTACGCATGTCTTTTCGCGTGGCGGGCGCACGCAAACGCGCCCGCAGCTTGAGTCCGTTAGGGTTGCTGAACATTGTATGCACCCTCAGACGGTCGGCCGAAGCCACGGCGGAGTGACATGCGAGGCGTGCGCGGGGATGCCGTTGCGCGCACGGCTCTGCGAATGACGCGCCACGGCGCTGTATTCACTGGTGGAAGCGAACGTGCGCTCCGTCAGCCATGCGTCAATGTCACCGCGACGGTAACGCACAGCGGCGTTCTTGCCGTCTCCGAGCTTGATGAACTTGGGTCCACGTTTAAGGTGACGGTTGAGCTTCATGGTGCTCTCCGCGTAGCCGCAGAGGGGCGCAGCTTCCTCGGTCGTCAGCATCTGGTCGGGGTCGTAGTTGAGAGCCTGTGGGGCCATAATGAGGACTCCAGCTTGCCCGTGCCGCTCCTTCGCGGTCTTGGGCGTTTAAGCTGTGTCCTGGGGGGCTTTCACCCTTGCTCCACTTGGTTCTGGCTCTGGAACTTTCCTCGTGGGCGCGCCCCAGTGCGGCACGTATAACTACCGATAACCTATGCCCCCTGCGCCCGGCAAACGCTTTTTGCACATGGATACGAAACACAGCGTTTGCGCAGGGGCCGCGCTACAGGGCGAGCCGCAACCGCCGCTACCCTACCCCCGGCAAACCCCGATCCCCGGCTGCTGCCGGCATTTTTCGGGGGATACGGGGCGACTATGCGCGCTGCATGTCCACGACATTCGCGCTCGCCGCCTTCGCAGCCGCAATGCGCGCCTGTTCTTCAATCCAGTCCGCAACCTGCTGGACCTCGGGGTAAAGCCACCGCAGATCGGTCAGGTCCAAATAGCTATTCGCGCCAACATCGCGCTGGTCGGGCTTATGACCGATCAACAGGTCACCGCGAAACCGCTCGATGCGGCAGGCCTTTACTGAGGTTTCGCTAAACGTGCGCCGCATGTCATGGAGTGAAAGGTGAAGCCCCGCAACCTCGCTCACCTTCTCCATCGTCGCGCGAGGGTCCGTCACATAACCTTTCCTGCCCCGGCTTGGGAACACATGGTCGCCATTCGTCATGCGCCGCCGCTCTTTCAGCAGTGCTATCGCCTGCATTGGCATCGGCAGGTTAATGGGCTTGCCCTGTTTCCGGTCCTTGAGGTGCCAGTAGCACCGCGCCGGGTCGTCCTCGAAATGCACTCGATCCCAAGTCAGTCCCGCGCCCTCGTTCTTCCGCCCACCGCACAGGAGACTGAATATCACCAGATCGACTGCGGACAGAGTGTCGCTATGCGTCGTTGTCTGCCGCAGCTCTTGCAGCATGTTCCAGACCGCCCCAAGGCGATCCACCGGGATATACCGATCAGTCCGGTCGCCCTCGGGTGCCCACCGCTTATTCTTGCCCTTACCGTTCAGAACATGCACCGGGTTTGTGGTAATCAACTGCGTGCCGTCCGGCAGCGTATAGTCCTCGATGGCGAAGTTGATGAGGGTGCGCAAAACGACCATCGCGGCGTTGGCGGTGGATGGTGCGGGCTTCTTGCCGTGCAGGCCGCCCCGCTTCAACTCAGCATGGCGCTCTTTCACCATGTCGCGGTTGATCGACGCGATGGGCTTGTCCTTCCAGTCTGCGAACACGCGGTCGGTGTAGTAGTTGATCCACTTGACCGTGGTTGGCTTCAGGTTGCCGATGGCCAGATACTCCTTGGCCACAGCGCCAAGCGTCACCATCTCAACCTCGTGCTTCTTCTTCAGGTCGTTCGGGTCAACACCGTCTTGAAAGAGCTTGCGGTAGTCATCCGCGCGTCCCTGCGCTTCTTCCAATGTCAGGCCGCCCTTAATCCCATAGCTCCCGATGGTGACGCGGCGGTCCTTCGTGGTCCCGCGCACCCGGCCTTGGCAGATGAAGCTGAACACCCCGCCCTTCGTTACCCTCAGGCCGAGGCCGCGCGTACCGGTATCCCAATACAGCGTGTCCCGCTCGGGGTCGGGACGCAGCTTCTCAATAGCAGTTCTGGTGAATTTCATTTTGGGCATCGTTGAACCTCGCGTAAGACTCGCGTAAGACTTTTCAGCTAACTTGCGTTAACCTACGCTAACGTCCAATTGATGTAAACGAGCCTCAAACACCTGTCTGTAAAGGGTTTTGTATACTTACGCAAACCTCTGCTAACCACTACTAACCACAATTACGCTTTCCTGTTAATCAATTGGTCGTAGGTTCGATCCCTACCGCCGGAGCCAAATTACCTAGCTACAGCAAGCACTTAAGCGGCCCCTCTCACGGGGCTGTTTTGCTATTGGCGGCCCGTGCTAGCGCTATGCTAGCCGCTGTGCACGAGTCATAGCGCTCAGCAAAAAGCGGCCCGCTGCACATGCACGCGGACCGCTCTACAGGTCACGGGGAAAGGAGTTACCCCGCCCTGACTGCGGTTGTTGAGCTTAACGAGGAACTGAACCGCTATGCCTCGGGCGGCTGGCGAGGCCGCACCGTCGCTGCCACTCCGCGCGACGGTTATGGGTTTCGTCTCTGCCCCCTTGGGGGCGCTTTGCACTCACCGCACAAGCGTTGGCGGATTGTGTCGTCACTCCAGAACGGCTTGGCGCAGCACATGCACACGCGCCATCCAACCTTCCTGACCACGCGTGGCGGGTCGTAATCTAGATCGAGAACGGGCTCGCGGCACTTGCCGCCGTCAAACGGCCATGCCTTGAAGACCGGCTCGCTTAAACCTTGCGGGCTGATGTCTTTACGGATCGCTGTCTGTGCTGGCGCTATAGCGCGAGTCACAACCGCGCCGTCCTTACCGCCTTGGCTCGGTGCGGCCTGCGGCTGTGGGGGCGGCGCTGTCGCGGCTGCGGGCGCGGCTGCGGGGTGCTTGGCCCGGTAGCCCACCAGCCAATCGGGGTCCGTCAACACAACCCCTCCCGCTCCCATCGCTCAAGGTGCGGAAGCGGGAAGTCCCGGTCCAGCGCACCCGCCGCCATCTCCTGCCGCATCTGCTCAGCGAACGCCTCAAAGCTCCCGTAGGCGCAAGCGACGCGAGAGTGCTTGGGTGCTCGTGCGTATTCCAGCCGAGCGACGCGATTCAGGAGGGTGCGGGCGCTGGACATGTGGTCAGTCCTCGCCTTTCAGCACGCGCAGCGCTTCACCGAGGCGCAGCGCGGCAGCGAGGTTTGCGTCATTGTGGGCTTGCCGAAACTCGGCCTCCTCCAGACGGCGCAGGTGCAGAACCTTCTGCTCGTCGGGCGTGATGGTGTTGTCGAGGTCGTGGCGCGAGGTCTCGCGGCGATAGGCCTTCCCGTCGACATAGGTGATGTCGCCATCGTCACTGTGGTCATACTCGACTGGTCGTGCGTTTGAGTATGGAATGCTCGGTGCGGGTTGTCTCATTGCTTCCTCCGCTCCCTGATGGTCGGCCAGTCCGCGAGCGACAGGAACAGTTCGCGCGCCTCCAGTCTCACCTCGGGGTCGTCGGATGCGAAGGTGAGGTGGTGGACCTCCGACATGAACAGCGCGTGTTGCAGCGCTTCCTCGCTCTCGTAGGGTAGCAGTTCGATGGGGCCGGCCATGTAGTCGGCCATCGACAGCGCCCAGTTGACCGCGCGCTGGTAGTTGGCGAGCGGCTGGACGCAGAGCAGGCGGCGCGGCCCGGTGCTGCCGTGCAGGAATGTGGCCACAACCGTATCCGTCGCCAGCGGCCTGCCGACATGCACTTGGTTCCGTTTGGTCTCGATGTAGCTCATCGGCCCACCTCCTTCGCTTCCAGCGTGATGATGCGCTGTTCCAGTTCTTCCACCGCGCGGATGTTGCCCAGCGTGCCGATGGCCTCGATAATCTGTCGCCCCACGTCAGGGGCAATTTGTGCGGACGCGATGGCGGCCAACACCTGCTCCACCTGAGCGGCCAGCGGCAGCGACGGGTCGAGGTGGAACTTGACCTTCTCGCCCTGCGCCTTGAGCACCGGCAGGATGCGGCTGAGGACGAGACCCGCGCTGGCGGGGTCGCCCTGCTTTGCCTTCTCAAGCACCGCGTCCAGCACAGCGGGGCCTTCCTCAAGCAACCGCTTCTGTAGCTGAGCCATCGGAGTGCGGCCCGCAGGGCGGCCAGCCGGGTTCGGGGACTTCATCCCCGGATACCATCCAGCCTTCTCTGGCAGTGTAGATGCATCGGTCATGCGTTGTCCTCTGATGTTACAGGTGCGATCAGGCGTCCTTGAGCAGGAACGCCTTCTCGGCCTCGGTCTTGGCCTGACGCAACAGACGCACCTTGTCGGGGCGCATACCGACGGCCTTCTCAAGCTCCTTGAACACCAGCCCGGCGCGGGTCTCGATCAGTTCCCTGGCACCCTGCATCACCTTGAGGCGGGCGGCCTTGTCGGGCTGGCGCTTCATGTGCCAGAAGCGCGTCAGGGTGCTTTGCATGTCCGCGTCGAGGCCCGACAGGAACGGGGGCGCGCCGAGTATGGCACTGACGACCCGTTCGTCGCCCGCGTCGATGTGCTTCTGGATGAAGGTCTGCCGCTCGCCGGTGTTCAGCCCCTTCACGTGGTCACGGATTTCCTTGCCGAACGCACCTGCCGCAGCTTCGGTCAGTGGCATGTTCAACTCACCCTCAAGGAAGTTGATGCCCTTCACGAGGTTGGCGCGGGTGCTGTCGAAGCTCCGGGAGATGGTGTCCATCACCTTGTCGGCCAGTTCCTGTGTATGGATGATTTGCTGCGCTTCGTTCCAAGTCGGGTTCGTCTTGGCTTTTTCGCGCGCGTTCGCCACGTTGATGATGCCGTTGTAGGCGGTGCTGAACGCGGTCTCGGTCATGCCGAGCACCTTGGCGGTCTCGTCATTGTAGCCGTCGATGTGCTTGACGTTGTCCGGGTGAAGCGCGGGTGTGACCTGCGTGGAAACTTCGGTGCTCATGTCCTGTAACCCTTGATGAAATGCCGCTAGCGGCTGGTGAGGTGCTAGCAGGGTAGGACAAGCCGCTTTCGGTCCGCGAGCGAAAAGTGTTGTGAACCAATTACTTAGGTCATGCGCGCAATGGGTCGGCCAACATATTGCGGATATGTGGGTCGAAGTGAAGTCCCACCTATATGCCTGCTGATCATCAATGTCCGGTTGACACCAACAATCCGAATGTGAGCAAAAGTGTTCCAACTCTTCGTTAGGTTACCTACATGTCAGATGGCCCCAAAAGCGATACTTCAACAGGTAAGTTGTTTCGAGCTAATGAAGCCGTCCTTTTTCTGGGTTTATCAGTCGCGTCTTATATATATACCTTTTCAAACCAGAGAGCCTACTTAAGGACTTTCGGTATTGATGAAACCTTTGTTTCGGTTGAGGTTGACGCCATTGTTCGGGCTGGCGTTGGACTTGTTGCCTTCCTATTGCTCTTCATCAACTTTCTTCACTTACCGTCCATTTTTTACTCGAAGTCGTTCCAGATAATTTACGTCTTCCGCGTCTCAATTCTTTTCATTTTTGCATTCTTTCTGCCGGTCTTTCGGTACTCAGGCGTCAATTGGTGGTCCGTTACCTTCTTTGTGGTAGGAATGTTAGCGTTTTCTGTAGCTCTGTTTTCATTGATCAGGTCTTATCTTCGAGGCGGTACATTGAGCAGCTATTTTGAAGAAGAACTCGGAATTCAGAAGCAGCTCCTCAAGAAAGCGGCAGACCAAAAGATAGTTGACCTCATCGGCGACAGCATGTGGCTGGCAATTATTTTCGTCACTATTATTCCGTATGCCGCCGGGCTACTTGTTGGCACGCGGGAAGGCAACGGAAAAACTGATTTTCTCGAATTTCAAGACGATGCCGGGCATTATATAGTTGTCCATAGAGTAACTGACGTATTCCTGGCTGTTGGCTACGATTTTGGTGAGGATCTCACGCCTATACTAGATGGTCGAATAATGTTTCTTCAACCTGAAGACATTGCTAACCAAACTCTTGAGAGACGCCGTTTCGATACGGACCTGCTTAGGAGCCTGCCTCCCGAAAGGCAGTCCTTTTCTGAATGGTATGAATCAGAGATCCGCCCGCTCCTTGGTCCAAGGTAAAGCAATGATAAGGCGGAGGGGCCCGCCTTATGCCGTTGTAATGGCCGCCCCTATACCCCCAGCCAACTAACAACAGTTACAACACTAACAACGACTTTAATGCCGGCAAACCCGAATGTAACTGTTGTTAGTGTTGTTACGGCCTTGGGGGTATGGGGGCGATGCTTACAACGACACAAGCCGCGGCCTCTGCCTTACGCGGCGAAATGCCTGCATCACTTCTGCACTTCGTCGCTGATGGGCCGGTAGAGGATCATGTTGAATCCCGAACCTGTGGTAACCTCGACCTTGTGGATGAACGGGAACTGGCGCAGGTCCATGTCCACCTTCGCCCATTGCGCCCGGTTCACCTTCACGTCAGGCAACTGGCACTCGACTTGAGCGCGCATAATGTGCGGGTCCTTACCGGCATGGACCATCTCCACCAGCTTGTTCCGCACTATCTCAGCGACCGTCAGCTTGCGGCGGTCCTCAAAGCCACCCTCGTCGTCCTTCGGGATCGTAGTCGCATCGTGCCACAGCTCGTCCATGCCCCTCCTGCCCCACACAATCGCGCCCGGTTCCACCTTCACCAGAACGGAGTCGGGCATCTCGCCCGCACGCTCGTAGAGGACGTGAACCGGGGTCGTCTTGTAGGGGATACCGAACCAAGCGAGGTTCGTCTTGGCGACGACCGCGACATACTCGTGCTCCTCACGCTGGTCCGCAGCGTGCAGGAGTGAGAGGCGCGGACTGTTCACCCACGCCGTCGCGCCCATCACGGAGTCGGCAATGTGGTCATGCTTCCCCTTATTGGCGTGCCCGATGACCGCGACGGTCAGGTTATGCGCCTCGGCAAGCCCCTGAAGGTAGGCCATCAGCTTCTTGACGCCCTCGTCGGAGTTGGGACCGGCATTGGAGGTCCAAGTCGTCAAGCCGACCGCCGTGTCGAGAACGACGAGCCGGAGCGGGGGCACCCGCTGCTCTGCCGGGAGGTTCTGGATCCTCATGGATGCCGCCACGATGGCGGGTGCGAGGTGCTCGTAGACATTGAAGTTCGAGCCGATGGTGCGTCCTTGGTGGTCCTTCTTCACAGCCACCGCCTTCACGACTTGAAGCGTCCTGTCAGCGCCGCCCGCCTTCGTATGCCGCACCTTGATCCAGTCAGTCAGTTCTTCAACGCTGATCCAGAGGGTGGAGGCGTTCGCGCTGATGGCCGCTGCCATGCTGGCAACGAACGATGACTTGGCGCTGGACCCCCGGCCATAGAAACCGACCACGCACCGCTCGGGCAAGAACGGGTCGAGGAGATAATTCAGCGTGATGTTGGCGGTGTCGTCGGACATGGCAAACTCCAATTCGATGCTGTTCGGGTCGGCCTGGGGCGGGAGCTTGCTGTGCGTGCCCTTTTTGACTTGCTCCTTCTCAAGCTCCTTCTCGGCGGTCTTTGTGGCCTCCCGCTGCATCTCCAACAGCTTGTCGACCTTTTCGTTGTCATCTCGTGACCTGCGAGCTTCTGCGTCCGCCCGGCGCGCTTCGTATTCCGCTCGGCGGGTTTCCGGGTCCAGCGCCAATCGCTCGCGCGCGGCGTCGGCGGTTGGCCCAACGATGTTGTCGGCGACCCATTCGTCGGACCCCCATTGAGGCTGATCAGCCATGCTGCACCCCCTTCGTATCGGTGTGCATGGTCTCGTTGCCGGTCCTACCGGCCTGTCGCATACTGCTCATGCCGCAGTCCTTTTCTTGTCCGACTTGGCTGAGGCACAGCTCAAAGTCCTGTTGATGGAGGGGATCGGGTGGCGCCGGTCCCCTTTTTCTTGGGCACGGCTATGACCGTGCTGGATTGCAGGCACGCCCGAGGTGGGCGCACCCTTGCTGTGTTCCGCACATCGGCGGCTGGCATTCGTATTCATGGTAAATGGGTCGGCTCAGGCAGCGGTTTCGCTGGTGCTGCGCTTCTCACCCGAAGCCAGCCACGCGAGCACGTCAGGCTCCGCATACCAGCAACGCCGCGTGCCGCGCGGGTTGAAATAGCGCGGGCCGGTGCCACGCAGACGCCACTGGTCCACGGTCACGGGGTGAACCCCGATCAGTTCGGATACTTCAGCGGCAGACAGGGGGCGGTTGCGAGGGACGTATGCGAACTGAGCGCACAATTCCTCGAAGGTCGGTTCTTTCTGGATCATGTCGGTCTCCATTTGGTGACCGGCGGTGACCCAATCCCGGCTCGGGGCGTCCGCCACTAAATGTAGTGGCGGACGATGGTTGTAGGGTTACGCTAGCTTAGCTTTCGTGAGGTCGGCAACGACGACCTGCACATGGATGAAACCCGCCCCGCTGAAGCGAGGCGGAACTTCTTAGTTCCTATTGGCCCTCAAGGAAGTGCTCGCAATCAGAACCGAACGAACAATATCGTCGATGTTCGCAACCCGGCGGCTACTTTCTTCATCGGCCGCATCAAAGTTCTCCGAGACCGATTGAATCGCCTCGTCGAGAACTGCAATTGCTTCGACAATGGTGAACTGCTTCGGCAGCCACGGGGGAGTGATTTCAATTTTCATGTTTGTCTCCTTTGCCATCCGCTGGGCGCGCCATGACGGATGAACGTTGTTGAAACGGTCATCTGCCTGCCCATGCACCGCAGATATGAAAGGAAGATGCGAGGTCCCGACCCATGTCCTAAGAACTCGCCTGATCTTGATACGCCGCGGTTCGATTCGGGTCAAGCAATTGATTCTAGGATGGAAGTTAACACCCGTTGCGCTAAATTGCGGCGCGTAGCGCGCGGCTACAGCCGCGATCCCGCGCCGGGGGCCACCCTACCCCCCGGCCAACCCCGAGCCTCGCGCACAGCGGGCATTTTTCGGGGTGCTATGCGCGATCCGCCAGCACCACCACGTTCTTGCCTGCCGCGACCAGCCCCTTCTCCTCGATCCACGCGCCGATCTGCTCGATCTCCGGGTGAAGCCACCGCAGGTCGGTGAGGTCAAGATACGCCCGGCTGGTCACGTCCTCTTGGGCGGGTTTATGGCCGAGAAGCAAATCTGTTCTGAACTTCTCGATGCGGCATTCGCGCTGCGAAATGTTCGACAGCGTTTTGCGAAGCCCATGCGCCCCGACGATGCGCCCCGCCACCTTGTCCACCTCGTCCAGCACCGCGCGCGGATCGGTGATGTGCCCGGCCTTACCACGGCTCGGGAAAACATGGTCGTTCCCGTCCGCCTTCTCGCAGGCCTCAAGCACCTTCGTCGTTGCGGTTGAGAGCGGCAGCATGATCGGCTTGCCCTGCTTTCGGTCGCCGAGGAACCAATACGACTTGGCGGGGTCGTCCTTGTCGATGTGAACGTCGCTCCACCGCAGACGCGCGGCCTCGGAGCGGCGGCAACCTGTGGTCATCAGGAACATCACGAAATTCACCCCGGCCAGCGCGTCGCGGTTCCGGGCTGTCAGGCGGGCGTCGTGCAGCGCATTCCAGACTAGACCGACCCGGTCGAACTCGATGTAGCGCATCGACCGATCACCTGCCGGTGCCCAGTGGCGCTTCATCGCGGCGACAGGGTTGTGCGGGATGAGCGGCGTTCCGTCAGGGAGGGTATGCTCATCGGCAGCATAGTTCATGATGATGCGGAGGACGACCATCGCAGAGTTGGCGCTGCCCGGTGCCCCGCCCTTCCTCTTCTTCCCCTTGAGGCCGTTCTTGACCAGCTCAGCGTGGCGCGTCTTCACCATGTCGCGGGTGATGTTGACCACGGGCATGTCGGCCCAGTCCTTGAAGGTCTTTTCGATGAAGAACCGATACCAATCCTTCGTGCTCTCCTTGAGCTTGCCGGGGCGGCTCAGGTAGCTGTCGAACACCTCCTTGAGCGTGACGCTTTCGGCCTCGGCTTGCTTCTTGACCGCCCTCGGGTCGATCCCCTCGCGCATCTGCTGAAGCAGACTCTGCGCCTTCTCGCGTGCCTGTGCCTCAGTATAAAGGCCGTAACGGCCGATTGTGATGATGACCGCCTTCCCGTTCACCCGCCCCTGGGCGACGAAGGCGCGGACCCCGCTGGCGGTGACGCGCAGGCCGTATCCGCCCACCTTGTCATCCCAATGAATCTCGTAGCCCGAGGCGGGCAGTTGCACCTTGTCGATGTAGGTCTTCGTGAGCTTCGGCATGTGGTTCTCCTATGCACATGCTAGCACCATGCTAGCACTCTAGGATTGCCTAGGACATTCTGCCATTATCACGCAACGGCATCAAGTCATTGTTTTTAAACGACTTTGTATGCTGTCGCTAGCTTGCGCTATCTGCCGTTAGGACCCCCGTGGGATACTGTTAATCAATTGGTCGTAGGTTCGATCCCTACCGCCGGAGCCAATAATCCATAAGATTACAGCTGCTTACCGAGACCGCCATTGGCGGTCCTTGTAGTTCTAGACCTCCCCCATAAGCAGGTCATAGGCAGGGAGCCCGTCATGCACCTCGCAGCACTTGCGTGCGGTTCCAACCGGACCTGAAGTTCAGAACATGAGCATGTGGCCGTCAAAGAGCAAACTCAAATCTGATGACGGAGCGCAATACGTCGAGTTCAGAGCTAGTCCCGATGAAAAGCTCCTTCGTTACTACGCATACGCTTGGATGGCCGCTGGTGATGATGAGCCGGTCTATCATTCCGATGGCGGTTACTGGTTACACACTGAAATGTCAGGCTACGATGACAGTATAGCTGAGTGCGAGGCGGCTGCGGGATCAAGTCAGAGTTGGCGAGGACCGACTTATAAGGGCGCAGACAAAGCTCATCAGCCAACCTGCCGACGCATCCATCTTCGGCGCCGATCTGGTCGACCACCATGGCCCAGAATATGGCGAGATAGGCGATCCCTCACCTAGATCCGCGGCTGATGGGCGGTGGCCTCCCTCGCGCCATACATTCGCTGGAAGGCCATTACCGCCGCAACTCGGTTCTTGACGCCAAATTTCTGCATGATGTTCGTCATGTAGAATTTGACCGTTTTCTCGCTGATCGACAGCCTGCTGGCGATCTCCTTGTTGGTATCGCCCGCTTCCAAGGCGCGGAGCACCTGCACTTCCCGCTGCGTCAACGCAACGTCGCCACCGGTCGACAAGGCGTTTCTGACCTGAGCGGCCCGCAACAGTGTCGTGGCGAACGCCGGCGAGACGAACGTGCCTTCGTCGAGAACCGTCGTCAGTGCGCCGCAAAGCTCTTCAACGCCCACACCTTTCAGGATGTAGCCGCGCGCACCCTCGTTGAGCGCCTTGATTGCTGAGCCCGGCGTATCGCAAACCGTCAGCAGCACGCATTTGGTGTCCGGCGACACGTCCCTGACCCGTTTCAGCGCCTGCATCCCACCGCCCGGCATGTCGAGGTCCAGAAGCATCAGGTCCGGCAGATGCAACCGGGCGAGCCTGGCTGCGTCATCAGCATTCGCGCCTTCCAGGATTGATGCAAAAATCGACTTGCTCTCAAGAATTGATACGACGCCCTGGCGAAACAACGGGTGATCATCAACCACCGCTACAGACAAATGCCTCTGCCCCACAAACCCACTCCCTTACCCGGAGCATCAGGACGAAAATGCGCCCCTGCCCGAGAACTCTTGACGAGGCCCCCCAGCCCCGCAAACAACAACTCGAAACCCAAAAACCGAGATTCCATTATGCAAGTATAACTGCATCAGCGGGAAAAAAACTGCCAATCGCGGAGCAACTTGTTGTCTTCAGATTGGAAACCATGCCTCAAGACACTGTTTTAGCGCAGTTTTTTGCATGCTTGCGGGAGTCACTTCCTGATATTCGAAAGCGGCAGAACGCATTCCATCTTTCCACCACCAGTTGAACGATTGCCCAGAATGCATGATCCACCAAGCGATTCAGCACGAAATTTCATGCCAAGCACCCCGAGTTGCGAGCCCTCCCCCCGCGATTCGGCCTGATCGGAAAGCCCCGGTCCCTCATCGCAAACACGTACCACCAGATTGTCTCCGACGATCTCGGCAAGAAGGGATTGGCCGGCGCCGGCGGCATGCTTGTAGGCATTGGCCAAGGCCTCCTGGGCGATCCGTGCAATGTTGCGGATGGCCGTGTCACTGAGAGGCAGACCCACCCTCTCGATATCAACCTCCACTGTCGTCCCGGTGCGCGCCTCGTGGTTGCGCACCACCGCAGACAGGGTCTCGGTGAGGTCGGAACTCTCGTCCAGATAGGGCGCGATCAACCCAGCCGAAACCGCCCGGATTTCGGCCATGCTTTGCTTGGCGGAATCCCTGATGTCCGCGAGCAGTTCCACGGCTTGGATACGGTCTTCAGGGCCCAGGCGTTTCACCCATTTTTCGAGCTGGTCGATGCGAATAAGCATGAATCCCTGAAGCTGCGCAGCGCCGTCATGCAGCTCGGCTCCGAAGCGCTTCTTCGTCATCTCGTCGACCCGGATGGCATTCTGCGTGGCGACATTGATCCTGCGAGACAATTCCTCGTTGGCCCTGCTGAGTTCGATCCGCTGGCGCAGGCGTTTCTCGAGCAAGACTTGCTGGTCTTCGATTTTCTGGCTGGCGCGACGCACGATCACGATCAAGATCACGAATGTCACTATCCCCACGATCAGGAACCCGAGCCAGTTTTCCTTGGCAGAACTGAGCAACGCGCGCGAGACGTAGTCGGCATTCTGGTAGAACTCGCCCACGGCGAGCACGCGATCGGTGCCGGTTTCATAAAGCGGGGCATAGACCTCGTAGAGCCGCACACCCAGTTGGCGTTCGCTCGCGTGCTCTTCGTCGTTCAGGTCGGAAAGGCGGCCGAGAACCTCGCCCCTCAGCGCAGGACCGATCTCTTCGGGGGAATGATCCGTGGGCGCCGCAGCGCCAGAGGCAAATACGATCGAACCGTCCGGGCGCCAGATCTTGATCGCCAGAAACTGCCCTTGATCCTCGAACCGCGCCGCAATCTCGCCCAGCGCGTCCCTGTCGCGTGGCGACAGGTCGACGGCCTGCGCGAGGGTTTGCACGTTGGGTTGCAAGGCCGTCTGAAGATAGACTGCGGCCGTATCGGTGGTCGCCTCCAGAATTCTCAAGGTCGCGCGGCTGTTGATCCAGTTGCCCAGGGCAAACAAGGCAAGCACAAGCACCAGAGCGAGCGCGAAGATGACCTGGTTCACCAGGCTGAGCTTGATTCGCCGCTGCCAAAGCCCGGCACCCTTTTTCGCCGCTTTTTCGCCTGAAACCCCGACAAAGGTCCGTATCGGACCAGACCTTTTGCGCATGCGATCCCGCCATTTCGTCCAGCATCCGTACCGGACCTTCCGACCGGATTCCGTAAGACTTTAGGCAATTTTGCGGCAGCCCGACAGCTGCAATGATTGGTCCAATGGGGCGATGGATGTCCGTCCTACTTGAACGGAACGCTCTGAAAACCGCCACTTCCAGGGGGGACCGGCGGGAGCGAACCAAAGGACAGGACTCCGGCAACATCACGCGCTGGCGGGTCAAATTGGACCTTCGCGCAGCTTGATTTGACAGGGGGATAAAATGATCAAATTGTCTGCAATCGACCTGAACTACCTTCTTGCACAGGTCAACATTCTCAACCACTACGACCAACTCGTAAGCCCGCTCGACCCGAATGGCGTGCGGGAAGTATCGGGTTCCAACAACAATCTCGTCGGCGGCTTCCAGTATAACGGCGACGGCACGGTCACCTGGACCGGCAACAACATCAACGGCGACTGGGGTCAGGCCGACACCGACTTCCTGCGCCTGTTCCAGACCGATCATCCCGATACCGGGATTCCGCAATATGGCGTGACCTATGATCCGACGGTGAAGATGGCCGCGATAGATACCAACGGTCAGACCCCGACAATTGATGATCCACTCAACCCTGGCACACCCGTTCAGAACCCCGCCTGGATCCCGACCTTCATCGACAACCCGATGCAGTTCGTGGTGCAAGACCTGGGGCAATCGACCCGCACGATCGCGCAGCTGATTTCGAGTTCGGATGTCGATCCGAGCAGTCCGACTTACAACCCCGCCGCCGCTGCGGCCATGGAAGCGCTCGGCGGGCATGCGGTGGCGACGTCCAACACGGTGGTCGGCAGCTCCGTCACGGCCGAAATGCCCAACCCGGGCATTCTCGGGGGCGTTCCTTACAACGAATGGTTCGTGGCTTTCGGCCAGTTCTTCGACCATGGCCTCGACTTCATTTCGAAGGGCGCGGGCTATGTGTTGATCCCGATTTCGCCAAATGATCCCCTGTATGACGCTTCGGCCGCCGGCCCGATGGCAAACATGATGATGCTCAGCCGGGCGAGCCTGTCCAACGGTCCAGGCGACTTCTATCTCGATCCCGCTACCGGCAACATGCACCTGATGAACGGCCTCACGCCGCAGTTCAACAACAACACCGGCCTTCTGATCGACCAGTCGCAGACCTACGGCTCGCACGTCTCGGTCAACGCGCTGGTCCGCCAGTACGACTCCAACGGTATCGTGACCGGTGCACTGATCACCGGCAACGAGGACGGCAACGGCGATGCGCACGATCTCGGCAAATGGACCGACATGCAGGCCAACGCCCTGCGCATCGGTATCGAACTGATCGACATGGATGTGCTCGATGCACCCATGATCAAGGCCGACGCCATCGGCCGGATCACCTTTGACGTGATCCCGGTCGGCACTCTGCCGTCGGGCATGGGGTATCGCTCCGACGAAACCCTCGCCCAAATGGCAGCACGTACCAACGTGGCCGCGGCTACCCTTGAGATGTACGACCCGTTCGAGCGCCATCCTGCTGGCACTTTCGATGCGGCGGGCAACGATATCGGCGGCACCGTGATGCAGTCGAACCAGGGGATCCTCGCCGACATCGCCCACGGCGCAAGCCCGCTGAGCGCGATGGGTATGCCGCTTCCCCCGGCTTCCGGCATCAGCGATTTCACCGGGCTCATCCCGGGCGTGCACTACTATGACGACGCCGCGCTCGCCCGGCACTACGTCTCCGGCGATGGCCGGGTGAACGAAAACGCCGGCCTCACGGCGGTACACCACGTGTTCCATGAAGAGCACAACATCCAGGTCCAACAGATCAAGGATCAGGTGACGGCGATCGCGCAGGATCTGTTCGATGCGGAAATGACCGCGAGCGGCAACGCCAGTGCGGCGCAGGCTGCGGCAGATGCCTACAAGGCAGACTGGGAAGCATCGCCCGGAATCTGGGATGGCGAAAAGCTCTACCAGGCGGCGCGGATCATCACCGAGTCGGAGTACAACCACATTGCCATCGACCAGTATGTCACCGGCCTCTATCCGATGCTGCCGGAGTTCGTCTCCTATTCTTCCGACATCAACATGTCGATCAGCCTCGAGTTCGCCCAGGCGGTGTTCCGTCTTGGTCACTCGCAACTGCGTGAGACGGTCCAGGTCGCCCTTCCCGACGACAATGGCCTGAATCCCGGCGAGCCGGGCTACATCGCCGGAAACTACACGGAAGTCGACCTGTTTGACGCTTTCCTGAACCCGGCCGTCTATGACGCGCACGGCGCGGCGGCGATCGCCTTGGGCCTGATCAACCAGACCGGCAACGAGATCGACGAATTCGTCACCTCTGCACTTCAGCAGTCGCTCGTCGGCGTGCCGCTCGATCTCGCGGCGCTCAACCTGGCGCGCAGCCGTGACGTTGGTCTGCCCACGCTGAACGAACTGCGCCAGCAGGTGTTTGACGGCCTCACCCAGAACACCAACAACAACGCGAACGGCTCGGGCCTCGCCCCCTATACCAGTTGGGCAGACTTTGGTGGCCACCTGCGCACGCCAGAATCGCTCGTGAACTTCATCGCCGCTTACGGCCGGGACGACGCCACCTTCGGCCTTCAGGCCGCTCGCTCGGCCTATGAAAACGGCTCCATGACGCTTCAGGACCTTCGCGCCAATGCGCAGGTGATCATTGATGCCGCAGCCGATACCAACCACGCGCTCCACGATGAAGCCGTGATGTTCCTGCGAGGCACAGGGGCGCCGGTCTTCGATACGGGGACCGGCCAGTGGCAGGTAAACGCCAACAACGGTGGCGACCAAGGCTTCTGGGATATTGATCTGTGGATCGGTGGCCTTGCCGAACAACCTCTGTTCGACGGCCCGCTCGGCACCACTTTCAGCCTCGTGATGCTGGACTTCGCCCAGCGCATGCAAGACGGCGACCGGTTCTACTACCTCTACCGGATGCCGGTGGGCCACCACCTTGGCGATCAGATCATCGGCGAGCAGTTCGCCGACCTGGTCATGCGCACGACGGGGCTCGATCACATCAACGGCGACGTGTTCGGCCAGGCCTCGGCCACGTTCATTCTCGACGGCGACACCTACGACAACGCTCGCGACGGGACCGGTGTCGATGATGCCTACGGGACCAACGACTACTTCAACGCGATTTACGAGACCCTGCCGGGTTCGGTGACGCCGTTTGTGCTGGCCAACAGCAGCTTCGAAGCTCAGAAGCTCGGCAACGGCCTTGGCACCACGAACACCAATGGCACCTACCTTTCGGGAAGCCCGGACAGCTGGACGGTGACGCAAGGTGGCATCTGGGCGCCAGATACCGAAACGGATCTCGACCCGGACTTTGTGGTGGACCCTGCCGGAATGTTGGGTTCGCAGGTCGCATACATCAACGGCACAGGCACGCTGTCGCAGGATGTCGACGCCACCGCGAAGGAAGGGGCAACCTACGCGTTGTCCTTCGCCTTGGGGAACCGCGAGGACCAGCCAACATCGTCGGTTCATGCCTACCTCTACGCCGGGGCGACGCTTCTGGCCGACACTGTTGCGCAGAACGCTGATGACGGCTGGATCAACGTGACGTTCGACACATCCAACCCGATGGCGGCGTATGGGCCGATTGACGCGGCAGTGGCCGGACAACAGCTGCGGATTGTCATCCATAAGCTTGGCGATGCGACGGCCGAGGACGCCGGCGCGACGCAGGTGCTGATTGACAATGTCAGGCTCACGGAAAGCACCCCCGGTGGCAGCGCCAACGACGGTCACATCGTTGTCGCAGGCCTCGAGGGGAACGATTACATTATCGGCGGCCTTGGCGATGACACGATCTACGGCGATGCCGGCAACGACCTCATCGAAGGCGCCCAGGGCAACGACCACCTCTATGGTGGCGATGGCGACGACTGGATCACCGACTACGAGAACGACGACTTCATCGCGGGCGGTGCCGGGAACGACTACATCTCCGCCGGTCCTGGCGTGCTTGATACGATCCATGGCAACGAGGGTGACGACGAGCTGCACGGCGGCGATGGCATCGACGAAGTCTTCGGCGACGATGGCGACGACCGTCTCTACGGCGAAGGCGACACCGACCTGATGATGGGCGGTGAAGGCAACGACTACATGGAAGGCGGCGACAGCGTCGACGAGATGTTCGGCGGGAATGGCAACGACTGGATGCGCGGTGGTGTCGGCGACGACAACATCAACGGCGGCTCCGGCAACGACCTCATGGAAGGAGGTCTCGGCGCCGTGGCCAACGACGGCGACCGCCTCAACGGCGACACGCTGCCGGGCGCCCTTCCGGTGATTGAGTGGAACGGGGACGGCACCGAAGGCGACATGGACATCGTCAGCTACGAAGATGTTCCGATCGCCGTGTTTGCCAGCCTCCAGACCGCCAACGCCAACGCGACCTCGTCGAACCTGCTCGACACCTACGCGCTGGACGAAGGCATCGTGGGCTCGGCCCAGGACGACGAACTGGAAGGTGCGGACGCGGGCGGCACGGCCGGCAATGGTCCGCGCAACCAGCTCATCGGCGGTGCCGGCAATGACCGACTGATCGGTCTCGGCGATACCGACTGGCTCTTCGGCGGCGCAGCGGTGGTCCGCAACGATCTCTGGGTCGATCTTGACGCCACGAGGGCTTACGAGGACGGCTCGCTCTACTCCGACACGGCCAGATACGAAGTGATCGAGAACTGGTATGGCACAGGAGAAACCCGCGTCCGGTTCCTAGACACGGGCGAACTCGGCCACATCCTTGGCGACAACGGCACCGACGGCACGGCAGACGTCGCGGTCTACCGTGGGAATATGGCCGACTACGAAGTGTCTTTCCTGGAAGATGGCCGGGTCATGGTGGTCGACACCCGCCCGGTGCCCGCTGACCCGCAGGCGGAGCCGCATGACGGCACCGACTACCTCTGGGGGATCGAAACGATCGAGTTTGCTGACGGGACCATGAATATCACCCCGACTCCGCCGGTGCTTGATCTGCATGCAGCAGACAGCGGTAACCTGCGCGACGAGTTCTCGACATCGAGCTTCGCCAACAGTGACGGTACGATCGCCTGGACCTCGGCCTGGACGGAAACGGGCGACGACGGCACCCCGGGCAATGGCCAGATCCAGATCGACGGTGGCTTCAACGGAACCAACCAGCTGCGGCTCGCAGACGCCGGCAACGGCGCCAGCATCCAGCGCAGTTTCGATCTGAGCGGTGCGACCTCCGCGGAGCTGAGTTTCGACTACTCCGAAAGCAGCTTCGACTTCGGCGAGAGCGTCGTTGCGGCGGTGTCTTTCGACGGCGGCACTGTCTGGCACGACCTTGCCGTGAACCTGAACGCGTCAACCAACAACGGCGGCACCTTCACCGTCGATCTTGCCTCCCTGCTCGGTACCAGCGAAAGTTTCGGCCCGGATGCGATCATCCGCTTCACCGCCAACACCTCGGGCAATGGCAACGGCACGATCCGGATCGACAACCTCAATGTCGACATCGGGATTGCCGTGAATGACGGCAGTAACGACTACGCCGCCACCTTCACCGAAGACAGCGAAGCGGTTGCGATCGCCTCGGGTCCGTCGATCACCGACGACAGCCCGACGATGACCTCGGCCCGGATCGTGCTCACCAACGCCAAGGATGGCGACGTGCTGCACGAAAACGGCATTGGTGGCGATGGCATCGCGGGCAGCATAGACACCTCGGTGCCGGGCGTGATCACTCTGACGATGTCGGGCGAGGCATCTCTGGCGGCCTATCAGGCGGCGATCGCGGCGGTGACCTTCGAGAACTCCTCGCAGGCGCCGGACGAGACCCCGCGCGTGATCGAAGTCACCGTGAATGACGGGTCCTTCAACAGCAATGTCGCGGTTTCGACCATCGACGTGGTGGGTGTCGTGGACCCCGTCAACACGGCGCCGGAAACCGTCGTTGTCAACTTCAGCGGCGCTGTCCAGGTCCCGACCTGGGCGCTGCTGGCAAACGACTTCGGTGACACTGCACTGACCGTCACCGGTGCCTCGGAAGTGGGGAATACCTCGGGCTTTTCCGTCAATCCCTTCACGACCGGTGACACAGTTGTCAGCCTGACGAAGACGACCGGCAACAACCGAACATTCTCCTACACCGCGACCGACGGAGTTTCGTCCGATACCCAGAATGTCTCGGTTGGGACCGACACCTTCGGAACTGTCAGCGGCAGCAACGGCGCGGACATCGTGATCGGTGACAACGGTGGCGACACCTTCGACGCAGGCGGTGGCAACGACATCGTATTTGCCGGCGGCGGTGACGATACCATCGAGTGGTCGGCTGGCTCCAACAGCAACGATGGGCGCGACTACGTTGATGGCGGAGCGGAAGGCTCCAGTGGCGATACCTTTGTCGTCAACGGGAACTCCACCGCAGAGAATTTCGTGATCTACTCGCGCCTGGAAGCCGATGCAGCCGGTATTGCTGGTCTGCGCCCGGAAACCGAAATCGTGGTAACGCGCAATGGTGCGGTCATCGCGGAACTGGTCGACATCGAAGAGATCCGGGTCAACACGGGATGGGGCGCCGACAATGTCACTGTTGTCGGAGACTTCTCGCCGACGCAGCTCAACTACAACACCATTACCATCAACGATGATGATGGTGGTGATGAGGTCGACATCTCCGCACTCACCTCCGGTCACCGGATCGTCTTCAACACCGACACCAACGGCAACGTGACGGGTGACGTCCGTCCTCAGGACGTCGTCAACCGCAGCGGCACGCCGTCGGATGGAGATGCTGAAGGCAGCGACGACAGCGAGGCCGAGGCCCCGCAGGGCGATGGCGCGAGCAGCACCGGCGGCTCGGTCGGCCTGGCCGGTCCCGACTTCGACGATCTCGGAGCACCGAGGGTCGGCGGCAATGAAGCCGACGTGCTGGTTGGCGGCGATGAGGCCGACCTCGTGATTGCAGGCGGCGGAGACGACGTCGTGCTTGGCGGCGGCGGCGACGACATGGTGTTCGGAGATGCTGGCGACGACCGTGTCCTCGGCGGCGACGGCGATGACTGGGTTGTCGACGGCGAAGGCGACGGCAGCGACTACTACTGGGGTGGCAAGGGCAGCGATACGCTCGACTACTCCGGTCATACCGGGGACGTCGATGTCGATCTCGGCAGCGGTATCATGGGCCACGGCCAGGTGACCGTCGGCACCGAGCATGACGTCATCTTCGGCTTCGAGAATGTCGCGACCGGCTCCGGCGATGACACGATCACCGCAAACAGCGCTGTCAACGTGATGGACGGTGGAGACGGCGACAACGTGTTCGTCTTCCGCTCTGCCACGCATGCCGACGGCGACCAGATCGTTGGTTTCAACATAGGTGACAAGATCGACCTCAGCGGGATCGACGCCGATCAGACCACCGCCGGGCACCAGTCCTTCGTGTTGTTCACCAATGGAGGCCTCAACGCCGCCGGACAGTTGAACGTTACCTACGAAATGCACGACGACGGCGAACATACGATTGTCTCGGGCAACGTCTCCGGGGGCGACGATGCCGACTTCGAGATCGACATCACGGGCCATCATGCGCTGGCCGCGACAGACTCGATCATCTCGTAGTCGCACACCGGAGGGCCCTTCCGGGCCCTCCCACCGATGCTTCAAGACTTTGTAGATTTACCATTTTTCCGGTGGGGGACGGACATATGAGCAACAAACGACGCCGCAATCGCGCCAGCGCCGAAACCGTTTCGGAACGGCTCGGCAATTACCGGGGGACGGTCATTTTTCTTCTCGGGCTATCGCTCCTGATCAGCATTCTCGCCCTTACCGGCGCCTTCTACATGCTTCAGATCTACGACCGCGCCCTTACCAGTGGCAGTGTGCCGACCCTGGTGGCGCTCTCCGTTCTCGCGATCAGCCTGTATCTGTTCCAGGGCGTTTTCGATACGCTGCGCAAGCAGATCCTGGTGCGCGTCGGCGCCCGGTTTGACGCCCGCCTCGCCCCGCTCGCACACCGCGTCTCGATGGAAATGCCGCGCTACGGCTATTCCACCGCCGAGGCGCTCGAACGTGGACGCGACATCGACACGATCCGTGGCTTCATTTCCGGACCCGGCACCGTCGCGCTGCTCGACGCTCCCTGGATGCCGGTGTTCCTCGCCTTTGTGTATTTCCTGCACCCGCTCCTCGGGCTGCTCACCTTGGCCGGCGCTTTCGTTCTGATCCTCATTACGCTGTTTACCGAGCTTCTCTCGCGCAAGGCGGCGGCAGACATGCAGAAGGCGGCCATCGCGCGCAGCGCCGTGGCAGATTCCAACACCCGCAATGCCGACGTGCTGAAGGCCATGGGTTTCGGAGAGCGTGCGCTCGCCCGCTACGCCGAGGCCAACAGCCAGCACCTGCGCCTGCACACCCGCGCCAGTGACATCTCCGGAACCTTCGGCAGCTTCTCCCGCGTTCTGCGGATGATGCTGCAATCGGGGCTCCTGGGTCTTGGGGCCTATCTTACAATCCGTGGGCAGCTCTCGCCCGGCGCGATCATCGCCTGTTCGGTCGCCTCCTCGCGCGCGCTTGCACCGATCGACGCCGCCATTGGCAACTGGAAAGGGTTCACCGCCGCGCGCCGGTCGTTGAACCGGCTGAAGGACACGCTCGCCTCGCTCGACCTCGATGACGACTATGTCGAGCTCCCTGCCCCGACGCAAAACGTGAAGCTCGAAGGCGTAACCGTAGTCGCCCCGGTGAGTGGCGCGGTGTTGGTAAGCGATGTCTCTTTCGCGCTCGAGGCCGGCGACGCCGTTGGCCTGATCGGCCCATCGGGCGGCGGCAAAACGTCGCTCGCCAAGGCAATCGTCGGTATCTGGCCACTGCTGCGCGGCCATGTCCGCCTCGACGACGCCGACCTGAGCCAGTGGCGCGAGGACGCGCTTGGGATGCGCATCGGCTACCTGCCGCAGGACGTTGCGCTGATGGATGGAACGGTTGCCGAGAACATCTCCCGTTTCGATCCCAAGGCCACCAATGACGATATCATCGCCGCGGCGAAGGTCGCGGGGGTGCATGACATGATCGTGCGGCTCACCGACGGCTACCAGACGCCGCTCGGGCCGCAGGGCATGTCGCTCTCCGCCGGGCAACGCCAGCGCATCGGCCTCGCACGCGCGCTGTATCGTGATCCGTTTCTGGTGGTGCTCGACGAGCCGAACTCGAACCTGGATTCAGAAGGCGACAAGGCGCTGACCGAGGCGCTTCAGACGGTGCGTTCGCGCGGCGGAGTGGTGATCGTGATCGCGCATCGGCCGAGTGCGCTGGCGGCCGTTGACCTTGTCGGCGTGATCCAGAACGGACGCCTCGCCGCGTTCGGCCGCAAGGAAGAGATCCTGCAAGGCGATGCGAAGGTCACCCCGTTCTCGGCCGCAGAAGGCAAGACCTCGGAACGGCCCGCACCGACCGACCGGAAACCGAAGCCGAGGAAAAGGAGTGGGACCAATGGATGACCAACTGAAAATCGGTATCCCGGACGACGAAGCCGCAATCGCTCCGAAACAGAAGTTCCGCCTGACCGTGGCTTCAACCGGTCTGCTGGCCCGCTGGATCTTTCCCCTCGTCGTGGGCGCGATCGGATTTGCCGGTGACAAGAACGTCGCGGCCACACGTTCCGACACGGACCAAGAAGATGGAGCGGAGAGCCGAAAGCACAGCGGTGAGGACAAGGCCGAAGGCGCGCCCGAAGCCAGGCACACCGCCACGCAGAGCGTAGCGCAACCTGACGCAGGCGAGGGCCCCGATACGCCAGATACCGGGTCGGCGTTGCCCGACGATGACGTGAAGGTGGTCCGTTTGTCGGAGTATCGGCACTGGCGAGGCATCAACCAGCCTGATGCACTGCGAATGCCACGCGCTCCCATTGCGCGGTTGTTCAATGATGAATTCGACTTCGACGACTTCATTCCGGTCGGCGCGCCGGACCAGCCAGCATACTCGGGTGCGCAGCGGCCAGGCGCCCCGCGCCGGCAGGCCGAGCAGAATGAGACGCGACAAGAGACTGACGACGACCAAACACCAACGAAACGTGTCGAGGTGGGTCGGAACAGGCCGCCGGTAGCGACCGGGCGCGTGCGCCTGCCGCGCCTTGGTTCGGACGATGCGGTCTTCCTTGCCACCTCCATGCTGCTGGCCGGAGCCAGCGATCCCGATGGCGATCCCTTGTCCATCACGTCTTTGACCAGCGATACCGGCAGGGCCGCTCTGCAAGGTAACGGGACATGGCTTTTTGCGCCGGAAGAGGGGTTCATCGGCACGGCTACTCTGCGTTTCACGATCAGCGACGGCAAATCATCCATCGTTCGGACAGCCGAGATCGAGGTGACTGACAAGGGTTACAACGTCTTCACCGGTACGCCCGGTGACGATGTGATCATCGGATCAAACGGAGACGACCTCGTTGAGGCGGGCGACGGTGACGATACCGTTCACGGCGGTGCCGGAAATGACGTGATCTACGGGCATTGCGGCGACGACCTCCTTTTCGGCGGTCCTGGCGACGATGTGATTTTCGGCGGCTGCGGCGATGACGAGATCCACGGCAATGAAGGCGACGACGTCCTTTACGGCGAAGACGGTCATGACCGGCTTTTTGGGGATGCGGGCCATGACACCATGTTCGGCGGCGATGGCGATGACATGCTCGATGGCGGCGACGGCGATGACGTGGTGATGGGAGAGGACGGTAACGACAGGCTGTCCGGATGCAAAGGCAATGACGTGCTCGACGGCGGCGCCGGGGACGACACCATCGACGGCGGCGCCGGCGACGACATGATCGTCCAGTCAGACCCCTGCGGCAAGGACGTGATTGACGGCGGACAAGGGTACGACACGATCAATCTGGCGCAGATCGAGGAGGACAGCCGAATTGACCTTGGCGCGGGGACCATGAGGATCGGCGACGGTCCCGAAAGCACGCTGGCGAACATCGAGAACTCCGTCGGGGGCTCTGGGGACGACGAAATCGGCGCGAGCGCTCAGGTGAACGTGCTTACCGGTGGCGCGGGCGACGACCGGTTCATCTTCGACAACTTGGCCGATCTGGAAAATGACGGGTCCGGCAATGACCAGATCACTGACTTCGCCGTAGGCGACCGGATCGACTTGTCGCTGATCAACGCGGAACTTTCGGGCTATGGCCTGACACAACTGTTCTTCGCTGGTGCCTACGCCGGGTTTTTCCAGGCGACCGGAGCGATCCAGTACTATTTTTCTCAGCTTGAAGAGGAAGAAGAGCACACGATCATCCGCGGCCGATACAGCGATCACGACGACGACGATGATGATGACGGCCATGAGTTCGAGCTCGATCTGCGGGGCCATCATGACCTCGACGAACACGATTTCATCTTCGATCACCAAAACTGAACGAGCAAGTAATTCGCATCGCGCCCGACCGGGCCATGCAGGACTTTTAGACGTGGGGGACAAACGGATGACTGCAAATTCGACGAAAACCAAAGGCACGATCGCTGATTTCTCGATCCGCGGGCGCATAGTCTTCAGCCTCGTCGCGGCCGCGGCACTGATCTTCGCAGGCTTTGGCTGGGCCGCACGTGCGCAACTTGCAGGCGCAGTCATCGCGCACGGCGAAGTCATCGTGCGTAGCCAGCTCAAGAAGATAGAGCACCCCGATGGCGGCATCGTCGGCGAGATCCTTGTAGAAACCGGAGATACCGTCGAGGCCGGCGACGTTCTGATCCGATTGGACGCAACCCAGATCCGGGCGGAACTCAGCGTGGTCACCTCGAACCTCGCCGTGCTTGAGGGCCGTCGCGCCCGCCTCATCGCGGTGCGCGACGACGCGGAGACAATCGTCTTCCCGGATGGGTTCGAGGCCGGTCCGCAGACCAGCGCCATCGCCGAAAGCGAGCAGCGCCTTTTTGAACACGACCGTGACATGCGCAGCCTGCGCCTCGAACAGCTCGGCCTTCAGATCGAACAGTATGAAGAAGAAGTCGACGGGCTTCAGGCTCAGCTCGACGCCACTGAAGCCGAACAGGTGATCGTTGCCGAGGATCTTGACCGGATGCGCGAACTGTCCGGGAAGAACCTGGTCGAGCGTGCCCGGGTCACGACAGGCGAGCGCGAGCTCGCCCGCATCAATGGGACCGCAGGCGAAACAACGGCCGGAATCGCCCGGGTCAAGTCGCGCATTGGCGAGACGCGGTTGCGGATCCTCGAACTTGAAAACCAGGCGCGCACCGACGCACAACAGCAGCTTGGCGAGATCGACGCCCGTCTTGCAGAATTGAAAGAACGCGCCCTTGCGATCACCGACCGCCTGTCGCGCACCGACTTGCGTGCGCCGATTTCCGGCACCGTGAACGATCTTGCGATCCACACCATCAACGGCGTCATCGCGCCTGGAGAAACCGTGATGTCGATCGTGCCCGAAGGCGAGCTGATCATTGAAGCGCGCGTGCCGGTCACCGATGTTGATCAGGTCGCCGTTGGTCAAGCCGTGAAGCTTCGTTTTTCCGCTTTCAACCAGCGCACGACTCCCGAAGTTCCGGGTGAGGTGAGCGTGATCGGGGCTGCGGCCACAGTCGACCCGGTCGACGGGGTGCCCTACTACCTCAGCCACATCCTGATCGCGGACGCGCAAGATGCCATGCAAGTAGAACTGGTCCCAGGCATGCCTGTGGAAGTGTTCTTTCAGACCGAGCAGCGCACCGCGTTATCGTACCTGGCGAAGCCTTTCACCGACCAGATGCAGCGCGCGTTCCGGGAGGATTGATCGCCGGCCTCACCCCACAGGCCGTGCGAGACCGAAGGCCGCTGGCGAGCATTCTCTCGCCGGCGGCTGGAGGTCTTGCGAGGGGGCGCATCAGGCACCACCGCCAGCTGCTTGACGGTGCTGGCAGCACGCCGCGGATCTATTTGACGAACCGACAGACGCGCCCTCATTCAAGCGGCGCGACCTCGATCGGCGCGATCGTGCTGCCTTCGGGTTCGAAGATCTCAGGGCGGTAGCCGATGTCCTGTTCTTCGATGGCGATGTCGAAGAGCGGGGCGCCGATGACGAAGCGGCCGACGATGGTGTTGAGGCCGAGACCGGTTTCGCGCGCGACGTTGACTTCGACCGAGGCAAGCGCGTGTTCGGCGTTGGGCAGGCGCAGCACCGCGACCCGTGCCCCCGCCTCGCGCATGAAGACCGAGAAGGCGTCGAGCCCGGTGTTGATCGCGCCCAGCACGGGCGAGCGGGAGGGTGCCACGGTTATGATGTTGTCCAGATCGCCGTGGATCATCAGCACGTCGAGATTGCGCGCGCCGGGGCAGTCGCGCATCGCATAGTTGCCGGAAATGCCGATCACGCCCGCGATCCGGCCGGGTCGGCTGCAGGCATAGTGATAAGACATCATCGCGCCGTTGGAGTGGCCCACAAGGTAGATGCGCCCGTCCTTGACGAGACCCGCATCCTCGAAGCGCGCGATAATCCGGTCCAGCGTGCCAAGATCGTCGATCCCCTGCGCCGCCGCCGCGCCGCAGCAATAGCCCGCGTTCCAGCCCTTCCAGTTGTCGTCGTAAAGCCGGGTCAGGCGGCTGCCGTCGATATAGACGGCGCGGAAACCGCCGACGGTCGCGATCTTCTCGAGCGGAATGGAATCGGCCATGTAACCCGAGTTTCGCCGGGCCCCGTGCAGCATGATGACAAGGGGCGCGGGCAAAAGCTCAAGCCGTTCGGGCGAGACGCTTTCGACCATGCGGCCTTCGATCTCGAAACTCTCCACCTCGACCTGCGCCGACAGGGGGCGGGCCAAGAAACCTGCCAGAACGAAGAGAAAAAGGGCAACAAAGCGGAACATGCGAAACCTCACGGGGGATCCTGGGGGAAAGGGCGTCTTGCGCGGCGCACTATGGCGCTTTGGTTCGGGGTTTGGAATCCGGGTTCCGAGAAATTTCCGAGAATCTTTTGCGTTCGTGCAACATTGCGCGGGTGACGCCCGATCGGGCCTGCCCGTTTCCCCCGCAAGTCCCTGCCACGCGGCGCTTTTTCGCCGATGTGCCATATTTACCGTCTTGTGGGAGGACACATTTCCGCCCTATTTCCGCCGCGCCTTCGCCCCAACCCAAGCGCAGGATTCGGGCAACGATGCCGGCCACAAGGCATTGACCCTTCACGAACAGGGTGGCGAACCCACCACGGCAAAGGTCTCCGGGCACGAACCCTGAACCTGCCAGACAGGACCAGCATAGGTCCAAGGAAGGAAAGAGGCATGGCGAGCTACAACGACCAACGCCAGAACAATGACGTTCAGAGCCGTGACGAGGCGGTGCGCCGCGCCGCGGCCTCAGAGGCCGCGAGCCAGACGCCGGAGACGGCGCCTGCGATCACGGCGGCGCTCTCCGCGACCGATACGCCGAAATCGGTGTTTCGCGACTGGGCGGCGATCTGAGACAGAGCTTCAGACGGGGCCCCTGCGTAACAACGCAGTGGGGCCCCTTCCATTTTCGGGCCCTCGCGATGCGCGGCAATCCGAGCATCGCCCGCGCGCCGAATTGACCGGCTGCACCGGACAAGCGACAGTCCGTCTCATGTGCGCCGACATCTCCACGCTTCCGAATCTTGGCCCCGCTACCGCTGCGGGGTTTCACCGGGCTGGCATCGCCAGTGCCGAGGAACTCCTCGCGCTCGGGGCCGACGAAGCCTATCGCCGCTGGCTCGCCGCCGGCGAGGCGCCGCATTTCATCGGTTATTACGCCCTCGTCATGGGGCTGCAGGGACGACCGTGGAACGATTGCCGCGGCGCCGAGAAGGAGGCGCTCAAGCTGCGGTTCGAGGCGCTGAAGGACGGTATGACGCGCAATGCGACCGGCTTTGAAGCGGTGCTCGACGAAATCGGCATCCGCCCCCGCGCGTGAAGTCGCAGGAAACTACGGTGATGAAAATTCTGCTCGTCCTCCTGGCGCTCGCCCTGCCCCGCTTCGCCGTCGCGGAAGAGGTCTATTTCCGGCAGGACGGGCTCGACCGGCGGTTTCAGCTTCTGATCCCCGAGGGTGTCGAAGGACCGAGGCCGTTGATCGTCGTGCTGCACGGGCTGTTTCAATCCGATCGGGGCATGCCGCGCGTCACGCGGCACCAATGGGAGCGGATCGCGCTCGATCAGGGCGCGGTGCTCGTCTATCCCAATGCGGTCGGCAAGGTCTGGAACATCGGACAGGGCGAGGCGGCGGCGCTGCTCCGGCCCGCGCGCGACGACCTCGCCTATCTCGACCGGGTGATCTCGGTCACCTCGGAGCGGGTTTCCATCGACCACGACCGGGTGTTCCTGGCCGGGTTTTCCATGGGCGGGCAGCTTGCCTATGCCTATGCCTGCACCCGGCCCGGGCGCGTGCGGGCGGTGGCGGCGCTCTCGATGAACCTGCCCCGCGTGCTTGAGGACGACTGCTCGGGAACCCCGCCCTTTCCGGTCTTTCTGTCGCTGGGCGACGAGGACCCGGTGATGCCCTACGACGGGGGCCAGATCCCGGCGGGACCGGGTTTTTCGATGAAGATCATGGGGTTCGAGGAGACCGCCGACTTCTTCGCGGCCCGCGCGGGCTGTGGCGAGGGGCGGCAGGAAAGCCAGCGCGACGTGATCGACGACGGAACGGCCTTGGTGTTTCAACAAAGGCTGGGCTGCGCCCTGCCCGTCTGGACGCTTCGGGTGCGCGGTATGGGACATTACTGGCCCGGCGGCGGCCCGGACATGTCACCCCTTCTGATCGGGCGCAGCACGGAAGAAATCGACGGCGCGCAGATCGTCTGGCGGTTCTTCAGCCAGTTCGACTGAGATCCGTCTCGTCGTTCGCGCCCGGTGGTCGCGTCCCGGCGGCCACACGAAAAAGGCCGCCCCGAGGAGCGGCCCATCCGAAGATCAAGACCTGAGCCGATCAGCCGACCAGTTCGAGGCCCGAGAAGAAATAGGCGATTTCCTGGGCGGCGGTGTCTTCGCCGTCGGAGCCGTGGATCGAGTTTTCACCGATGGAGAGCGCGAAGTCCTTGCGGATGGTGCCTTCGGCGGCATCGGCGGGGTTGGTCGCGCCCATCACTTCACGGTTCTTCGCGATGGCGTTTTCGCCTTCGAGGACCTGAACCACGATCGGCTCGGAGGACATGAACTCGCACAGTTCGTCATAGAAGGGGCGCTCGGCGTGCACGGCGTAGAAGACGCCCGCCTGTGCCTTTGACAGGTGAATGCGTTTCTGGGCGATGATGCGCAGGCCAGCGGCCTCGAGTTTGGCGTTGATCGCACCGGTGAGGTTGCGCTTGGTGGCGTCCGGCTTGATGATCGAGAAGGTGCGCTGAATGGCCATGTTCTGTCCCTTTGGTTCGTCGGGCGCGTGCCCGGTGGAATGGTCGCGCGCCTGCTAGCACGGGCTCGGGTTCGGGGAAAGGGGTTTCGCCGCAGTTGCGCTGCGACGACCGGTTGGGGAGAGGCGCTGCCTCTCCCCAAACCCCTCTCCGGGATATTTGTGGACCAGAGAAGGGGAATTGACCGTGCCGGGTGCTTGGGGCAGTGAGGCGGCATGTTGAAGATCGAAGATATATCCTATTCCGTCGAGGGGCGTCCGCTCATCGAACATGCCTCTGCCGTGATCCCGGAGGGACACAAGGTGGGGCTTGTCGGGCGTAACGGCACCGGCAAGACGACGCTCTTTCGCCTGATCCGGGGTGAGCTGGTGTTCGAGACCGGGTCGGTGTCGATGCCCAGGGGCGCGCGGATCGGCGGTGTGGCGCAGGAAGCGCCGGCGAGCGATGTGTCGCTTCTGGACACCGTGCTCGCGGCGGATACCGAACGCGCGGCCCTGATGGCCGAGGTCACGGAGGATCCGACGCGGATCGCCGAGATCCAGACGCGTCTCACGGATATCGACGCCTGGTCGGCGGAGGCGCGGGCGGCGTCGATCCTGAAGGGGCTCGGCTTCGACGACCCCGATCAGGCGCGGCCCTGTTCGGATTTCTCGGGCGGCTGGCGGATGCGCGTGGCGCTGGCGGCGGTTCTGTTTTCGGAACCGGACCTGCTACTCCTTGACGAACCGACCAACTACCTCGACCTCGAGGGGGCGCTCTGGCTCGAGAGCTATCTGGCGAAATATCCCCATACGGTCATCGTCATCTCGCACGACCGGGGTTTGCTCAATCGCGCCGTGGGGTCGATCCTGCATCTCGAGGACCGCAAGCTCACGCTCTACAAGGGCGGATACGACACCTTCGCGCAGACCCGCGCGGCGCGGCTCGCCGTGGCCGAGGCCGAGAACCGCAAGAACCAGCAGCGGCGCGACCACTTGCAGAGCTTCGTGGACCGGTTCCGGGCCAAGGCCTCGAAGGCGAAACAGGCGCAGAGCCGGCTCAAGATGATCGAGAAGCTGAGTTTCATGTCCTCGCCCAAGGAGGCGGCGCTTCGTAAGTTCAGCTTCCCCTCGCCCGAGGAACTGTCGCCGCCCATCGTGAACATGGAGGGCGCAGCGGTCGGCTATGACGGGGTGCCTGTTCTGTCGAAGCTGTCGCTTCGGATCGATCAGGACGACCGGATCGCGCTTCTGGGCAAGAACGGTCAGGGCAAGTCGACGCTGTCGAAGCTCCTCGCCGGGCGTCTTCCAGCGCTGTCGGGCCGGATGGTCAGCGCGTCGAAGCTCCGGATCGGTTACTTCGCCCAGCACCAGATGGACGAGCTTTATCCCGATGAGACCCCCATCGACCACCTCCGGCGGCTCAGACCCACGGAAAGCCCCGCGCGCTTGCGTTCGCGGCTGTCGGGTTTCGGGCTCATGGCGGAACAGGCGGATACGGTCGTGGCGCGGCTCTCGGGCGGGCAGAAGGCGCGGCTGACGCTCCTCATCGCGACGATCGATGCGCCGCATATGCTCATCCTCGACGAGCCGACCAACCACCTCGACATCGAGAGCCGCGAGGCGCTGGTCGAGGCGCTGACGGAGTATTCCGGTGCGGTCATCCTCGTGAGCCACGACATGCACCTTCTGTCGATGGTCGCGGATCGGCTCTGGCTCGTGAAGGACGGGCGCGTGACCCCCTTCGACGAGGATCTGGAGGCCTACCGGAAGCTTCTTCTGACCAGCGATGCGCCCGCCAAACCGCAGGTGGAGGCGCCAAAGCCCAAGCGTGCGTCGAAGGACGAGGTTCAGGCACTGCGTGCCGAGGTGCGCAAATGCGAGGACCGCGTCGCCAAGCTCGAGGACATGCGCGGAAAGCTCGCCACGAAACTCGCCAATCCCGACCTCTATGAAAAGGAGAAGATCGGCGAGATGGAAGTCTGGCAGAAGAAATACGCCGAGGTGATGGAAGGGCTCGACCGGGCCGAGGCGATGTGGGTGGCAGCGCAGGAAAAGCTCGACAGCGCGATGGCGTGACGGGAAAGTTGCGGACATGACCTTCGACCAGCTCATCCCCGCCTTCGTCACGCTCTTCGTGATCATCGACCCGATCGGGCTTGCACCCGTGTTCCTCGCCCTGACCCGCGACATGACGAACGGGCACCGCTGGGTGGTGGGGCTACGGGCCGTGCTGGTGGCGGCGGCGATCCTCACCGTCTTCGGGCTCGCCGGCCAGGCGGTTCTGGACCTTTTCGGAATTTCCATGGCCGCCTTCCGCATCGCCGGCGGGGCACTCTTGTTCCTGACGGCGCTCGACATGCTCTTCGAGCGGCGCAAGCAGCGGCGGGAAAGCCAGTCGGAGGCGAGCGTGCTGGACCCCGCCGACGATCCCAGCGTCTTTCCCCTGGCCATGCCGCTCATTTCCGGGCCCGGTGCGATGGCGACGATGATCCTGCTCATGGGCAATGCCACGGACGTGGGGGGCAAGTTGGCGGTGCTGGGCGTGATGGTCGCGGTGCTCGTAGTGGTCTTTGCCTTCTTCCTCGCCGCCGGGTGGCTTGGCCGATACCTCAAGGACACCGGGATCAATGTGGTGACGCGGCTTCTGGGGATGCTGCTGGCTGCACTCGCGATCCAGTTCATGATCGACGGTCTGGCGCAGACGCCGCTCTTCGGCTGAGGGCTTTGTTGAGACGGACCTATGGCAATGCGCGCGCGCATGCTTAACTGATTCCCATGGACAGCTTCGATTACGCCCGCCTCACCTATCTCGTGCTCCTCGGGGGCGCCGTGATCGCGTCCTTCTTCGTGATGAACAAGGCCAATATGGGCAAATCGCTGCAACAGCTCGCAATCTGGGCCCTGATCTTCGTGGGTGCGATCGGCGCCTATGGGCTGTGGGAGGACATGGGCCGCGACGTGATGCCCCGGCAGTCTGTCGTGGGGAGCGGCGTCGTGGAGGTGCCGCGCGGCGCCGACGGGCATTTTTATCTTACGCTGGAGTTGAACGGCACACCGGTGATCTTCGTCGTGGACACAGGCGCGAGCGAGATCGTTCTCTCGGAGGACGATGCTAGGTCGGTGGGGCTCCACCCCGAGGACCTCGATTACATCGGAAGCGCGATGACCGCGAACGGCATGGTGCGCACCGCGCCCGCACGGGTCGAGCAGGTCGTGCTGGGCGATATCGTAGAGGAGAACGTGAAGGTTTATGTCAACGAGGGCGAAATGGATGCCTCGCTCCTCGGCATGTCCTATCTTCGGCGCTTCGAGCGGCTGGAGATCACGAGCGACGGGATGGTCCTGACCCGCTAGGCGGTCGGGTCGTCCATCGCCCCGTCCCAGTCATAGACCAAGATGTCGTCCGTGCGACGGGCCCCGAGGCTCGCATAGAGCGCCTGTGCGGCGCGATTGTCGCCTTCCGTCGCGAGCCAGATCCCCTCGCACCCAAGGGCGCGCGCGTGGTCGATCAGCCGTGCAACGAGCGCCTTCGCGACGCCCTGACGGCGCTGGGGCTCCTCGACACCCACCTCGCTGATTAACATCATCGGAGGTTTGTCGGGATGATAGAGCACGACGCCGGAGGTGAAGCCGATCACACGCGTTTCCTGTCTGGCGAAGAACAGGTGATGGAGGGGGTCCTCGATGAAAGCCGCGAGAGAGGCGGGGCGCAGGGGGCCATCGAAGACCTCGGCCCCCGCCATGAGCTGCGCATTACCCGCATCGAGCAGGTGAAAGGTGATGTCCGCATCCATGCACAAGGCTAGGCGAACATCACCTCGCGCGGCAAGCGCGCCTCAGCGCGGCGCCATGCGGATCGCGCCGTCGAGGCGGATGACCTCGCCATTCAGCATGGAGTTTTCGACGATGTGCTGCGCGAGATGTGCATATTCCGCCGGCTGACCGAGGCGCGACGGGAACGGGACCTGCTTGCCGAGGCTGTCCTGCGCCTCCTGCGGGAGGCCCTCCATCATCGGGGTATAGAAAAGCCCCGGCGCAATGGTGCAGACACGCACCCCGTCGCGGGCGAGTTCGCGCGCGAGCGGCAGGGTCAGGCCGACGACCGCACCCTTGGAAGCGGAATAGGCCACCTGCCCGATCTGGCCGTCGAATGCCGCGACGGAAGCGGTATTGATGATCACGCCCCGCTCACCGTCATCGGTCAGCGGATCTGCGGCGACCATACCGGCGGCGGCCTGCGAGGCGCAGTAGAAGGTGCCGGCCGTGTTGACCATGAGCGTCTTCGCGAAGCTCTTCGGATCATGGACGACGCCCTTGGACACGGCCTTGCCGATGGTGCCGATGCCGGCGCAGTTGACCATGATGCGCTCTTGCCCGTTCTTCGCTCGCACCGTCTCGAAACCCGCCGCGACGCTGTCCGCGTCCGACACGTCGACCTTTGCGAAGGCGCCGCCGAGTTCCTTGGCCAGCGCCTCGCCCGCTTCGCCGTTGAGGTCGAAGATGCCGACCGGCGCGCCCTTGGCCGCCATCGCCCGCGCCACCGCCGCGCCAAGCCCCGATGCGCCGCCCGTCACCACGACTGGGGTATTCTTGCCGATTTCCATGATGTCCTCCCGATTGGTTTCCAAAGGCCTAGCAGCGGTCGCGTAGGGCCGCAATGGGATCGGTTATGACCTATCATCAATTGGCCGCGCGACGTAGCGGCATTCCGAATGGGGCGTCTTGGGCGGGACCTCCGGGATTCTAGAATTCTAGAACCCCGGACACCTGAAAGGCTTTTTACTTCAGTGACTTACGACCACACCCTTAGCGGAAATCGTTAACGCGCCCTACTCCGCAGCCTTCAGAACGGGCTTCAGACCGTCGACCGGACCCAGCGCCTTCATGGCCCCGAACTGAGTCAGGAAGACCTGACCGGACAGCTCGTCGAGGAAATGTGTCTTCTGCAAACGGTCCATCACCGGACCCTTCACCTCGGACAGGTTGAGGCTGATCCCCATGTCGCCCAGCCGCCGGTTGAGCTCTTCCAGGCTCTCGAGCGCCGACAGGTCGATCACGTTCACGGCGGCGCAGTTCAGGACCACATGGCGGATCGGCTGGTCCTGCCCGAGCCGGTCGAGGATGTAGTCCTCAATGTAACGCGCGTTCGCAAAATAGAGGTTCTCGTCCAGCCGGAGCGACAGAAGCTCGGGGTGGGTGAGGACCTTGTGACGGTCGATGTTGCGGAAGTGCTCGGTGCCCGGGACCAGGCCGATCTCGGCGATATGGGGACGCGACGTCTTGTAGAGAAACAGAACGATCGACAGGACCACACCGGCGGAAACCCCAAGCTCCACACCGTAGGTCAGCGTGAGCAGGATCGTCGCGGCCACGGCAGCGAAATCAGCCTTGGAATAGGCCCAGGTGCGCTTGAGGATCGCGAAATCGACGAGGCTCAGGACAGCGACGATGATGGTGGCGGCGAGGGTGGCCTGCGGCAGGAAGTAGAGGAGAGGCGTCAGCAAGAGCGCGGCAAGGGCGATGCCGACGGCGGTATAGGCGCCAGCAGCGGGGGTTTCGGCGCCCGCGTCGAAGTTCACGACGGAACGCGCGAAACCGCCTGTCACCGGATAGCCGCCCGACATGGCCGCGGCGATGTTCGACGCCCCGAGGCCTACCAGTTCCTGATCCGGCGTGATCCGCTGCTTGCGCTTGGCGGCGAGCGTCTGCGCGACCGAGATCGACTCGACGAAGCCGATGATCGAGATGAGGAGCGCCGAGCCGAAGAGCTGGCCCCAGACTTCGGGGCTGAAGGAGGGCATGGTCAGGGGCGGAAGACCCTGCGGCACCTCGCCCACGATGGACACGCCCTTGCCCGCGAAGTCGAAGCCCCAGGACAGGAGCGTCGTCACGGCGACGGCCGCGACCGGGCCGGCCTTGGCGAGGATATCCGCGAGGCGAGGCTTGAGGCCCAGAGAGATCAGGAGCGGCTTCAACCCCTTGCGCACCCAGAACAGGAAGGCGACCGAGGCAACCCCAACGGCGAGCGTGATGAGGTTGGTTTCGCCAATGTGCGACAGGAGCGACAAGAGCCGGTCAAAGAGCGCTTCGCCATGTGCGGGCACCCCCATCACGTGCTTGAGCTGCGAGGTCGCGATGAGCAGACCGGAAGCGGTGATGAAACCGGCGATGACCGGATGCGACAGGAAATTTGCGAGAAACCCAAGCCGGAACACGCCCATGACCAGAAGGATGAGACCCGACAGGAAGGCGAGCGTGATCGCCGCCAGCGCGTATTCGGCTGTGCCCTGAAGCGCCATGTTCCCGACCGCCGCGGCCGTCATCAGCGACACGACCGCGACCGGGCCCACGGCCAGCGCCCGCGAGGTGCCGAAGATCGCATAGGCCACGAGCGGCAGGATCGAGGCATAGAGCCCCATCTCGGCTGGCAGCCCCGCAAGTAGCGCATAGGCCAACGATTGCGGGATGAGCATGATCGTCACGATCACGGCGGCCACGAGGTCGGAGACCAGCGTGTCGCGCCGGTACTCCGCACTCCATTCGAGAATAGGGAAATACTGCCGGAGCGACTTCGCCCGGCGTTTCTGGGTCACGGCCATGTCGGCTGTCCTTGAATTAACCGCCCCGGCACGTCAGCGGCGCCGGGACTCATGGGTCAGGCGCGCGCTTTCGCAGCCTGATAGATGAGCTGGCAGCGCGTGCCGGACCGACAGTAGGCGAAGAGCCGGTCATTCTCGTCGACCGCCTGTGCAAAGGCTTCCGCGGCCCCTTCCGCCTCGGGCCGGGACTGCACGGGAAGATAATAGGTGGCGAGACCCGCCTCCTTGCCCGCGGCTTCGATCTCGGCCCAGGGTGTCTGGGTCGGGTCCTCGCCATCGGGGCGATTGCACATGAGGGCGGTGAACCCCTCGGCGGCAATCGTCGCCACGTCCTCGACGGTGATCTGCGGCGAGACCGTCACCTTGTCGTCCAGATGGTTCATATGCATCGCGCGTTACTCCTTTGCCCTCAAGCTTCTTACAGCTTGTTGACGGGCACTTTAAAGAACACATCGCCCTGTTCGTCGGCGGGCGGCATGGCGCCTGCGCGCATGTTCACCTGCAGCGAAGGGATGATGAGCTTGGGCATGTCGAGCTGCGCATCGCGTTCGGTGCGGAACTTGACGAAATCCTCTTTCGTCTTGCCGCCGCCCACGTGGATGTTGTGCGCCTTCTCGTCGCCCACGGTGGTTTCCCACTGGATGTCGCGACCATTGGGACCGTAGTCGTGGCACATGAAAAGCCGCGTCTCGTCCGGCAGCGCCAGCACCCTCTGGATCGAATCGTAGAGCACGCCCGCGTCCCCACCGGGAAAGTCGGCCCGGGCCGAGCCGCCGTCGGGCATGAAAAGCGTGTCGCCCACGAAACTCGCGTCACCCACAACATGGGTCATGCAGGCGGGCGTGTGGCCCGGCGTGTGCATCGCGAAGGCGGTCATGTTGCCGATCTGGTAGGTGTCGCCGTCCTTGAACAGGCGGTCGAACTGCGAACCGTCACGCTGGAACTCGGTGCCTTCGTTGAAGACCTTGCCGAAGGTGTCCTGCACCACGGTGATATTCTCGCCGATGCCGATTTTGCCGCCCACCTTTTCCTGGATATAGGGCGCGGCGGAAAGGTGGTCGGCATGGACATGAGTTTCGATGAGCCATTCGACCTCGAGCCCGTTGTCCTGCACATAGGCGATGATCTCGTCGGCATTGTCATAGGTGATGCGACCGGCGGCGTAGTCGATGTCCATGACGCTGTCGACAATGGCGCATTTGTTCGAGGTCGGGTCCTTGACCACGTAAGAAATCGTGTTCGTCGCCGGGTCGAAGAACGCCTTCACGTCCGGCCTGATGTTGGTGTCGACGGGATAGTTCTGGGTCATGTCCTTCATAACTCCCTCCAGTTCGCCGGGCAGACCCGGCCTTGTCAGTTTGAACCGAAGCGGCAACATATGCACGCCTCGTGTTGCGTCCCGACCGAGATAGGCGGTGGAGAGGATTCCGTAAACCCCTTCGTATTCATTTTTTTGAATTTAATTTCTTGACAGGGCGGTCAGCCAACAAAAAAGGGCCGCGCCCGCAGGCGCGACCCATGATGAAAGACCATGAGTGGCCGGTTGATGGCGCTCCCTATGGCGCCGTGACCGAACGTGCCCGGCGCGCGGCCGTCAGGTTCATCGTGCCCTTGGCAAGGAATATCCCCGCGATCATCGCGCCGGTGAAGATCAGCACGTCGGGGTTCAGCGTCGAGAGCACCGGGATCGAGGCGCCCGGGCAAAACCCGGCGATGCCCCAGCCGATACCGAAAACCGCCGAGCCGCCGATGAGCTTGCTGTCGATGATACGGTTCGTGGGCACGCTGAACTTCATCTCGTAGAGCGGTTTCGCGCGCCGGAAGACCAGACGGTAGCCCGGATAGGTCACCAGAAGCGCACCCCCCATGACAAGCGCCAAAGACGGGTCCCAGACCCCCGCCACGTCGAAGAAGTTCTGCACTTTCGCGGAGTTGGCCATGCCCCCGATGGACACGCCAAGACCGAAGAGCAGCCCGGAGATATAGACAAGCAGCTTTTCCATGGCTCAGCCTCCAATCACGTGACGCGCGACATAGACCGTCAGTCCAGCCGTGAGCATGAAGGTCACGGTCGCGGCGATGGAGCGCGGCGAGAGCCGCGCGATGCCGCAGACGCCGTGACCCGAGGTGCAGCCCGCCCCATAGGTGACGCCGAAGCCGACGATGAGACCTCCGAGGATCATGGCCAGACGGCTGACGGGCACCTGGATTTCGGGAAAGCCGCCGGTCACCGCGAGGATCGCGAGCGGCGCCGTGAGCATCCCCGCGATGATCAGGGCGCGCCAGGTCCAGTCCCAGGAGGACGACGGCGTCATGAACCCTGCGAGAATGCCGGTCGCGCCCAGCACGTTCCCGCGCGTCCACATCAGAAGGACGGTGCCAAGGCCGATGAGCAGCCCACCCCCCAGTGACGCCCAGGGCGTGAATTCCGTTGCGATGACTTCCATTTCGACCTCACTTTCGAACCCGGTCTTCGCGCCGGGACATGGTTTCGCAAAGGCCCACCTATTGGGCCGCTTGCGGTTCTTCAAGGACACATTCGAATTAATGATTTTTTACCGGGAAACCCGGTCGCCGCGGAACGAAGGTCCGACGGCGTCTCTTGGGCAACGACAGCGTTCCGAGGGCGCAGCGCCCGATCCCGCCTTCTTGGGACCCTAGTTCGCGAGGACCTCCTGAACGATGGTCTCGAGCAGCGCCTCGACGGCGTCCATCGGTCCCTCGGGGTAGTTCTGGTATCCCAACGTCACCTCGCCGTCGCGTTCGGCCACGAAGATGCCGTATGGGCAGAAGGCGATGTTGCGCCAGTCGGCCTCCATCACCTCGCGGCTCACCACCGCCGAGCAGAAGAGATAGACATCGGCTGCTTCGAAAAGCGCGACCTCGGACCCCACGTCGAGCCCGGTGCGGTTCAGCATCTCGCCGGTGTGGGTCACGTAGTCGATGACGAGCCCCTGCCCCACGATGGCGTTTTCAAGCGCGAAAGCCGCGTCGTCGAAGCTGCCGTCATAGGCGTGGGACACGATCATGTCATCGCCGTGACTTTCGGCAAGGGCAGCCCCTGCCCCGAGCGACAAGGCTGCGACGGTGGCCGCTATGGCGCAAAGGTGTTTCATTCGACGCTCCTCATGGCGGACGTGATCGGATTGTAGCCGGACCGGGGCGAACCGGTCCGGCAGATTCATATTCACTTAGCCGAATATATCTGAGGTGATCCCCTCATACCAGCCCAGACTTTCCTCGTAGGTCGCTTTTCTGAGCGCGGCATCCTCGCCCGTCTGGCTCACGAAGCTGTCGGTGCTCGCGATCTTTTCTTCCGTGGCCTCGTAGGCTGCCCCGACCTTGACCCCGTCGTCGGGCGCGATGAGCGACCAGCAGGTGTTGGAGAACTTGGCCGGGAACATGCGGCTGTCGGTCAGGGCGGCACGCAGCGCCATGGCCGCGACCTTGGCCTGACTGTTGGCGGAGAAGCCCGATTTCGGCATGTCGCCCTGCGCCGAGGCATCGCCAAGGATATGCACGTCGGGGTCCATCCGGCTGACCATGGTACGCCCGTCCACCGGGGCCCAGTTGTCCTGAACCAGCCCGGCGCGTTCACAAATCACGCCGGCCTTCTGGGCCGGTATCACGTTGCAGACGTCGACCTGTTCTTCCGATCCGTCGATATTCACGGTCATGGCCATCGGATCGACGCTCACGTTCGCGCCGCCGAAGTCGGGGCCGATCCGGTCGATCATGCCGGAATAATGTTTCTGCCAGCCTTCCTCGAACAGGCCCTGCTTCGAGTATTTGTCCTTGGGGTCGACGAGCAGGATCTTGGCGGTCGGATTCGACTGGGTGAGCAGATGCGCGACCATGGAGATCCGCTCGTAGGGACCGGGCGGACAGCGATAGGGGTTGGGCGGCGCGATCATGGCGAAGACGCCGCCTTCGGGCATGGCTTCGACCTGGGCCTTGAGAAGCTCGGTCTGGCTCCCGCCCTTGTAGGCATGGGGCATCCGGTTCTGCTGGGTCACATCCCACCCCGGCACGGAGCCCTCGATGAAGTCGATCCCCGGCGACAGAACGAGCTTGTCATAGGGCAGCACAGCGCCCGAGGCGAGGGTCACGGTCTTCGCCGTGCGGTCCACGTCCACCGCGTGGTCGTGGACGACGTTGACGCCTTCCGTCGCGAGCCCGCCGTAGGAATGGGCAAGGCTCTCCATCGTGCGGAACCCGCCGATGTAGAGGTTCGAGAAAAAGCAGGTGTAGTAAGTGCGGCTCGGCTCGATCAGCGTAACGTCGATCGCCCCGGCAGCGTCCTTGTTGACATAGCGGGCCACGGTCGCACCGCCCGCCCCGCCGCCGATCACGACGACCTTCGGCGCACCTCCGTGGCTTGCCGCATAGACATGCGGCGCGGCCAAGGTGGCGGCGACCCCGGTCCCGGCCCAGATGAACTGGCGTCTGTTCATGGTCATAATGTCTTCCTCCCTGAAAAAGCGGCCCCCTCCTCAGAGCCCGCCGAAATAGGCCGCGAGCGCGGCAATCTCGTCATTGGCCAACCGTCCGGCCATCATCTGCATGACCGGGTGCGGGCGGACCTTTTCCTTGTAGGCGTGCATGGCAACCACGAAGTCTTCTTCGGGCCAGCCGGTGATCGCGGGGATGCCGTCGTTGCCGCCGTCCGACTGGTGGCAGGTCAGGCATTCGGACGAGAGGTACTCGCCATAATCCACGTCGCCCACGAGAGCGAGAATGTCCTCCGAGAGGTCGACTTCACGAGGGGCGGCCGTGGGGGCGGCTCCGGGGATGTTGGCGGGGCTATCGGAATACTGGCGCAGGAAGGCGAGCACATCGGAGCGGTCCTCCGGCGCCGTGAGGCCCGCGAAGTTCATCCTTGTGTCCGAGGCAAAGGCCTTCGGGTTCTCGAGATAGGCGTCGAGGCTCTCGAAATCCCAGAAAAGCCCGTCGTTCCCCATCCGGACGAGCCCCGCCGAATAGGCGAAGGCCTCGAGCCCCCCGGCCCGGCGTCCGAAGAGGTCGTTCAGATGCGGTCCGGTGCGGCTGAAGGCGTCCGGTCCCACGGCATGGCAGGCCTGACATTTGCGAAAGACCCGCGCACCCTCTTCAGGGTCCCCGAAGTCGTCAGCCGCACCGGGCCCCGCCACAACCATGGCAAAGGCGGCGACAACAAGGTGGCGCGGAATCGTTTGCATGTTGAAAGTCTACTCTGGGGCATTTTGTCACACAAACATATTCGCGAGTTTTTATGTTTTTAGCGGCCTGTTTTGACAGGGAATTTCTGCCGCACCGCAGCAGAAAGGGCGCCCCACCCGAAGGTGAGACGCCCTGAACCGGGGAGGAACCCGGAAGCTCGGCGGCCTTACTGGAAGGTCGAGAGATAGGCGATGACCGCCTGCCGGTCCTCGTCCTTCTTGAGGCCCACGAAGGACATCTTGGTGCCCTTCATGTAACCCTTGGGATCGGCGAGGAAGGCGTCGAGTTCCTCGGGCGTCCAGGTCAGCCCCCCGGCCGCGGCGTCCGCCAGCGAACCGGAATACTTGAAGTCGCCGTTGGCTCCGGCGGCATGGCCCACGATCCCGTTCAGCATCGGGCCGGTGCCGTTCTTGGCGCCTTCACCGACCTTGTGGCAGGCCTTGCACTTCTTGAAGACGTCTTCGCCCTCTGCGATCAGTTCTGGATCGGCCGCGGCCATGACCGGTTCTTCGACGGGTTCAGCGGCAGGTTCGGCAGCGGGCTCCTCGACCGGCGTGGCCGTTTCGCCCGTGTCGGCCGCGGCCAGTTCGACCTCTTCCGCTCCACCTTCGTCCGGCGTCACGTCCAGAACCGTGGCCAGCATGGTGATTTCGACGCTTTCCTTGCAATTCTCCATGCAAGGCTCCCGCCCCCAGAACGCGGCCTCGGCGGTTTCGCGGTCATCCTCGAAGAACCCGTCGGCGTTCGGCATCTCGACATCGAGGAAGGTCTCCTTCGAAAGCACCGCGTCGTATTCGATCAGGTCGTTGGAATAGAGGATATAGGCCACGATGGCGTAGGTGTCGTCTGCCGAAAGCGTGCCCGCGTTGCCGAACGGCATGGACCGATGGACATAGTCCCAAACCGTGGACAGATAGGGCCAGTAGCTGCCCACCGTCTTGACCGGGTCCTGACGGGCCAGCGTGTCGAAGCCGCCGGCCAGCACCGGCCAGCGATCGACCCCCTCGGCAAACTCGCCATGACAGGCCGCGCAGTTGTCCGAAAAGAGCATCTCGCCATCTTCGGCAGTGCCCTGCCCTTCGGGCAGCCCCGTGCCATCGGGGGACACGTCGAGGTCCCAGGCCGCGATTTCTTCCGGCAGAGCCGCGCGACCAAGGCCGAAGGTCTGGGAGAACGCCGGGAGCGCGATCAATGTGGCGAGCGCGGTTCCCGCGACGAGTTTAGGAAACTTCGACATTTTCGGCCTCCCCGGTGGTCTTTACGTGCCAGGTCTGAATGCAGTTGTTGTGGTAGACCGAGTTTTCGCCACGCACCGCGCGCAGTTCTTCCTTGGTCGGCTGGACATAGCCGGTTTCATCCATCGCGCGCGATTGCAGCAGCATCTCTGAACCGTCCCAGTCGATGTCGAGGTAGAAGCGCGTGAGCGCCTTGTCCCCGGGCTCACCGGCCAGACGTGCGGTCTGCCAGTTCATGCCGCCATCGGTCGAGACGTCGACGCGCGTGATCTTGCCCCGGCCCGACCAGGCCATGCCGGAGATGACCAGCGGCCCCGGACCATGGGTGATCGGCATCTGCGGGCTGGGCGATGTGACCACGGATTTCGCATCCATGACCCAGGTCCATTTTCGCGAGGTCCCGTCGGCCATCGTGTCGGTGTATTTTGAGGTTTCTTCCCGACTTTCAACGGCTTGCGAAGCGACCTCGATCCGGCGGAGCCACTTGACCCACATGTTGCCTTCCCAGCCCGGCACGACGAGACGCACGGGATAGCCGTGTTCCTTTCGCAGGGCCTCGCCGTTGGCCTTGAAGGCGACGATGCAGTCCTCCATCGCCTTCTCCAGCGGGATCGAGCGGCCATTGGACGAAGCATCGGCCCCTTCGACATAAACCCATTTTCCTTCGGGGTTTACACCGGCCTCTTCAAGCAGCGTGGAAAGTTTCACGCCACTGTATTCCATGTTGTGGATCATGCCGTGGGTGAACTGCGCGCCATTAAGCTGCGCCCCTGCCCATTCCATTCCGGTGTTCGCCGCGCATTCGAGGAAATAGGTATGGTTCACGCGTGGGAAGCGTTCGAGGTCGGCATAGGTGAAGACCAGCGGACGATCTACGAGGCCGTTGATCATCAGGCGGTAGTCTTCCTTGCGCAGCTCGATCGCACCCGAATGGTGACGCTCGAAGGCGCAGCCCTGCGGCGTGATGGTGCCGTCCAAGGCATGGATCGGTGTGAAGTTGATCGAGCTGATCGGATCGGCGGTGAGCCATGGCACGTTGCGCCGGATCACGTCGCTCTCGAACTCGATCGGCAGACCATAGGGCGTGGCATCCACGCCGTCGCCCAGACCGTTGGCCCAATCCTGCAATTCGGTGATGAGCGGGTCCGGCCCGCCGTGACCTTCGGCTATCGCACGGCCTGCGGCCAGCCCCATGCCACCCAGCGCCACCCCGCCCAGAAAGCGGCGGCGCGAGGGGCCTTTGGTTTGAGACATATCGTCCATATGCTCCTCCCTGTTCGCATCGAATCATTCGTCTATGTGAATGATTTTGTTTCGAAAAAGCCTCACGCCCGCTTGGGACGGGAGGCGCCTGATTACCCTTGGATGACTTCGACCGAGGTATTCGGGTCGAGCGTCACGGTGCCGAGTTTCCTGATGTGGCTTTCCACCACGTCCCAGATCATCGGGCCTTCGGTTCCCTCGTTGACGGACGCCCAGCCCGCGACCTGATAGGTCCGCGCGGGATCGATCGGCTCACCTGTCTTGAGAAGCGTCATTTCGGACACCCGCTCGCCCTGCGGCTTCGTGATGTCGATCCGGTAGCCCATGCCCCCGATCCGCACCATGTCGCCGCCCTGCTGGTAATAGGGGTCGGGGTTGAAGATGTTGTCGGCCACGTCCTCGAGAATGACCTTGATGAACTCGCCGGTCATTTCGTTGCGGTAGGCTTGGCCATAGGTCATCGAGGTCACGTTCCAGATGTCCTCGCGCGTGATCTCGTCGCCGGGAATGAGCGACGGTCCCCAGCGCACGCCGGGCGACATGGCGATGTCGGCCTCGCGTTCCGAGATCAGCGCGTCGCAAATAAGGTCGTCCCACGAGCCATTGAAGTTGCCGCGCCGGAAAAGTTCGACATCCGTGGTGCCGATCACTTCGGACAACTCGGCCTCGTAGGGCGCGCGCTGTTCATCGATCAGCGCGGTCATCTCGGCATCGGGTGCGATCACGTCCGAGAAGATCGGGATGAGCTTGTGCTTGAACCCCATCATCCGCCCGTCCCGCACGTCGAGGTCGACGCGAGAGACGAACTTGCCGTTCGACCCCGACGCGATGATGATCGTCTCGCCCACGAGCACCGGTTCGGGGAGCGCGTCATGGGTGTGGCCCGACAGGATCACGTCGATGCCGGTCACGCGGTCGGCCATCTTCTTGTCCACGTCAAAACCGTTGTGGGACAGCACGACGACCAGTTCGGCGCCGTTCGCGCGGACCTCGTCCACCATTTCCTGCATGTGCTCGTCACGGATGCCGAAGCTGTATTCCGGGAACATCCAGGAGGGGTTCGCAATGGGCATGTAGGGGAAGGCCTGACCGATCACGCCGATCTTGACCCCGCCCGATTCCATCATCTTGTAGCTCTCGAAGCTCTCGGCGGGTTCGTCCCATTCGGCGTCGAAGATGTTCTGGCCAAGAGCCGCGAAGGGCAGCCCTTCGACCAGCTCGCGCACGCGGTCGGAACCCAGCGTGAACTCCCAGTGGAAGGTCATCGCATCCGGCGCGAGCGCGTTCATCACGTTGACCATGTCCTGCCCCTGCGTCTGATAGCAGGTGTAGGAGCCGTGCCAGGTGTCGCCGCCGTCCAGAAGCAGCGCATCGGGGCGCGCGGCGCGGATCTGTTTGACCACCGTGGCCACGCGGTCGAGGCCGCCGACCCTGCCGTACTCCTTCGCAAGCGCGGAGAAATCGTTGTAGGTCAGCGCATAGGCCGAGGGCGATCCGTCAGCTATGCCGTAACGCGCCTTGAACTCGGCGCCTGTGATATGGGGCACCTGACCAAGAGCTTCGCCGACCCCCAAGTTGATCTCGGGCTCGCGGAAGTAGATGGGCTTGAGCTGCGCGTGGATGTCGGTGATGTGGATCAGGGTCACGTTGCCGAAGGTGTCGAAGTCGAGGAGCTGGTCCTGTGTCAGCATCTGCTGTGCGGCAAGCCGTGCCCAATTGCCGAAGCCCGAGGCGCCCACGAGGGCGGAAGCGGCCATGCCGACCTGAAGAAAATCGCGGCGAGAGATCATCTCTTCGTCCTTTGCCCGTTTGTATTGCAGGGACCGTAACTTATTCACGAAACGGCATATATTTGGTAAGAAAAACCCCGCGCGAGGAGCGCCCGCGCGGGGTTCGACGTCAGTTGCGGACCGAGGGGCCCTCGACCGAAAGACCGTTGCTGCGCGAGGCCACGTAAAGCTCCAGCGCCACGAACTCGGGCGAGCCCGGGTCGAAGGTTTCGGCACGGGTGTCACGGATGCAGCCCTTGAAGCGGCTCTGCACGCCGACGAGTTTCGTGTCCTTCAGACGATAGGCTGGGAAGGCGTTGACCTGCCCCTGGCTCAGGTGGTCGGCCCGGATCATGTTGCCGTAGTTCTGCTCGTGGCAGTTGGCACAGGACAGGTCGAGCTGACCGAAGCGGGTGTAATACATCTCCCGCCCCTTTTCCCAGGTCTCGGCGGCCGGACCGTCGATGGCGACGTTCATGGGAAGCCCGCGCGAGACCGAGGCGAGAAGCCCTTCCATCGCAAGCGCCGGACCCGCGTCGACTTTCCAGGGCTCGGCGCCCATCCGGTTTTCACGGCAGTCGTTCACCTGCATCTGGATCGTGCGCACTTCGCCAGCCGCCTCGTTCCACTTCGGGTAAACGGCTTTCACGCCGGCCATATCCTCGGGCTCGCCATGGCAATCCGCACAGGATTTGCCTTCCGAGCCTTCGGCCGCGGCCCAGGCTGCGCGCGCCTCTTCGACGGCGAGCATGCCCGGGTTGTCGAAGTCGTCGGCCTGCATCGCCTGCGTGTCGTCGGAGCGGAACACCCAGCCCGAGTAGATTTCGTCCAGCGCGCCTTCGAGATGCGCCGGCGCCGGGGCGCGCACCGTGATCGGGGTCTCCCCGTTGAGGACAAGATCCGCGTCCTCATCGGCGAAGGCCATACCCCCGCCGATGGTCAGAGCCGCAAAGGCGATACCGGTCAGCAGCTTGTACTTCATGTCGTTCCTCCCTCCTGGTTCGCGTTGTGGTCTCAGGCCACTTCGATCGGCTGCACGTCTTCGTAGACAGAGCCGTCGTCGTCGTACCAGGTCAGTTTGAACTCGCCCGTCGCATCGACCTTGGCTTCGAATTCGAAGTAGGGGTTGGTCGAGATCGCAGGGTCCATCGCCACGTCGATGACCATCGCGCCGTTCAACTCGCAGGTGAACCGGTTGATGATCGAGCGCGGGATGACGTTGCCGTCGGAATCCTTGCGCTGGCCCGATTCCATCGGGTGGCTGATGAGGGTCTTGAGCGTCACGACCTCGCCCGCGGATGCGGATTTGGGAGCCTTGACGCGGGGTTTAACACCAGATGCCATTTCTTATGTCTCCTTGTTTCCGCTGATCAGCCGCCGCAGCCGCCGATGGTGACCTTCACGGTCTTGGCGGTCTGGATGAAGCTGCCGTCGGCCATCTGGGCCACGGCGATCACGTCCTGGGTTCCGGCGAGCCGGATCCGGGTCGATGCGGCCTGGCTGCCTGCGGCGGGGCCGAAGGTGAAGGTGGCCACGGCCGGGGTCGGGTTGCCTGCCGCATAGACGGCGATGGCGGTCGCACCCGGTGCGCTCACGCTGATCGGAACGGTGTTGCCGTTCTCGGCGATCTCCGGGGCGTCCAGCGAAATGTCGCCCTCGCCCACGGCGGCTCCGCCGGTGAATTCCGCAATCGCCTCTTCGGCGGCAGCGAAAGCCCGCATGGGCAGCATGGCGACAGCAGTCGCGCCAAGTCCCATGGCAAGGGCATCACGTCGTGTCAGTTTCATGTCTATCCTCTCTCTATCCAAACGCCGGTCCGTCGATCACTCGTGCAGAGTCATCAGATAGGCCACGACGTCCTCGATCTGTTGTGCCGTGAGCAGCGGCTCGACCGGCTTGTCTGCGGGCCAGGCCTTGCCCGTGAAGGCGTCGCCAAGGCGGGTGAACCCTTCGGTCTTGTAGAAGGCGGGCATCACCGTGCCGTCGAAGGCCATCTTGGCGTTGACGAGGATCCCGCGCAGCTCGGATTCCGACCAGCGGTCCCCGGCGCCGTCGAGCATCGGGCCGACTTCACCCCCGAAGGGCACGTCGGCATATGCTTCTGCAGCGTGGCAGGCGATGCAGTTGCCTGCCCCCTTGTCCACGACGACCTCCCGTCCGGCCTCGGGGTTGCCCGGCGTCCCGGTCAGAGACTCCGCGACCTCGTAACCGTCGAATGAAACATCGCCCGGAGCTGTGACCTCGGCCGTGGCCAGACCAGTTCCCGCGATCAGCGCGGCGAGCGCGATCGTTGTCCGCTTCATGATTCCTCCCATCACGTTTTCTGAATACGACCGTATGCGACCTGCGACAAATTGCCAATCACAAATTCGGTTTCATGAATTTTTTTGGTCGCCCGTCCTGACCTTCCTGCCGCGTGGCAGCAGGAATGGCAACGTCGTTTCCAGGCGCTGGGATCCAGCTCACTCTCCGGTCTGGCCCGGGTTCGCGGCCTGCCATTCCGCGAACTTGGCGGCGTGGTACTTCTGGAAATTCTCGTCGCCGCGATAGGCCTCGTCGAAGACGAAGGTCATCAGGTTCTTCGTGGTGTGATACCCGAAGGCGCCGGGCATGATCGCGACGCGCTGCGCCGCGTCACGGGCGGTTTCGCCCTCTTCGATTTCCTCGGGGTGCGGCAGGAACATCATGGTGGGCGTGAACATCACCCCCCATTTCATCGCCATGTCCTTTTCGGACAGCGTCTCGCCGTCCAGATCGGTCACCTCGACATCGCCGAAGAGGTTCATCTGCACGACAAAGAAATTATCCTCGATGTATTGGGCCAGGTCCTCGCGCGGGAACACCTCTTCATGCATCTTGGTGCAGTAGATGCAGCCGCGCTGTTCCCACAGGATCATGAGCCGCTTGCCCTCGGCCTCGGCCTCGGCGAGGTCCTCGGCGACATCCTTGAAGGTGTCGCGCATCCAGACTTCCTTGTGTAGCCCGTCGTCGCCCATGGTGGCGGCGAATGCCGGAAAGGCCAGCGTGGCGGCGGTCGCAAGAGCGGTGAGAAAGCGCATGAGGTGTCCTCCCATCAGCCCATGTTCGTGAACACGGGGAAGGTTTCAATAAGCCAGTTCGAGATCGCGTTGACCGAACCGGTGGCGATGAGCACGGCGAAAAGGATCAGCATGACGCCCATGACCTTTTCGACATAGGGCATGTATTTGCGGTTCCGCGCCATGAACCGCAGGAACGGCTGGGCAAAGACCGCTGCGATGACGAAGGGCGCGGTCATCCCCAGACCGAAGGTAACGAGCAACGTTCCTCCTTGCCAGAGCGAGTCCTTCATGGCCGCGATCATCAGGATCGAGGCCAGCACCGGCCCCACGCAGGCCGTCCAGCCGAAGCCGAAGGCAAGCCCCATGACATAGGCGCCGACGATGGTGGAGGGATCGGCCTTGGACTGCACGCGCGCCTCGCGCATCAGGAAAGGGATGCGGATCAGGTGCAGGAAATGCAGCCCGAAAACGAAGATGATCGCGGCGGCGACATAGGAGAGCACCTGCTTCCACTGGGCGAAGGCCTGCCCGACCGCGGTCGCGCCAAGGCCCAGAAGCCCGAAGATCGTCGTCACCCCGAGCGCGAAGAAAAAGGCCGAAACGATCAGGCGACGTTGTGCGCCCGGCTCGATCCCGCCCTCGTCGTTGAGCTGCGCCATGCTGATTCCCGCCATGTAGGACAGGTAGAACGGCACCATCGGCAGTATGCAGGGCGTAAAAAACGCGACGAGCCCGGCAATGGCTGCGCCGCCATATGAAATGTCACCAAACATTGATCCTCCCATACGAGCCGCATCATTGATCGGATCGCATTAACGCATTATGTTTCTTGCAAGCGTTCGGTCAACACGGATTTTCTCATGCGTCATTTCCTTGCGGCCTTGGCGATGGTGGTCGCCCTGCCCCTGCCCGCCCTCGCGGCGGAGCTTGTCATGGTGGAACAGCCGGGCTGCGCCTATTGCCGCGCGTGGAACAAGGACGTCTCAGAGGAATATCCCAAGACCGCCGAAGGCCGGGCCGCCCCGCTTGTCCGGGTCCAGAAGGACGACATCGCCACCAGCGGGATCACCTTGGCGCGGCCCGTGAACTTCACCCCGACCTTCATCCTGACCGAAGACGGGCGTGAACTGGCTCGTATCGAAGGCTATCCAGGCGAGGATTTCTTCTGGGGCCTGCTGGGCATGATGCTGAAGGCGCAGGATATCCCGGTCGGGGACCCCGCTGAGGCTGTCCTCGACGGTTGAAATTGCCCTCGCATTTAAATATATGCATGCATTGGCGCACGGGTTAAGATGTGCCAGCGATGTTAGGGATTTCGGGAATGACCTTGCCACGGATCACGGAAAACATGTCTGAAGAAGACATGGACATGATGGTCGCCTCGGCCTGCGACGCGTCGGCCTTCCTGAAGGCGATCAGCCATGAGGGCCGGCTCATGATCCTGTGCCATCTGGTGACGGGCGAGAAGTCGGTGACCGAGCTCGAAGAACTGCTCGCCGCGCGGCAAGCCGCTGTTTCCCAACAACTTGCCCGTCTGCGGCTCGAGGGGCTGGTCAAGCCACGGCGCGATGGCAAGGCGATCTACTACTCGCTCGCCGACGACCGGCCGAGACGTGTGCTCGAAGTCATCTACGACATGTTCTGTTCCGTCGATCAGGGCAAGGCCAAGGCCGCCGAGTAACGCGCGATCGCCGGATTGGGCCTTGGCTGCACGTGACCCGGACGAGAATCGCTTGATTCCACATGCACCCATTCGCTTTACTGCATGAACATCCGACGAACGGCCCGGCCCCGCATCCGTGACGCGGGCGACGTCTGCGGCATCGGATGACATGGGCTGAACCGGGGAGGACGGGTAGGCATGAGCGACTTCATCGACATGATCGGTGCCGCGGAGGTTGCGGCCATCGTCGGCCTTCTGGGCGGTGTGCTCCTGGGGCTTTCGGCGCGTCTCGGGCGGTTCTGCACGCTCGGCGCCATCGAAGACGCCCTCTATGCCGAAAGCAGCGTGCGGCTTCGGATGTGGGGCATCGCCATCGGCGTCGCCATGATCGGGAACTTCGGTCTTCTGGCAATGGGCGCCTTCGACATGGATCAGGCCGTTTACTTCCAGGTGGGCTGGATGCCGCTGGCCTCGATCGCGGGCGGGCTCATCTTCGGCTACGGCATGGCGATGGCCGGGAACTGCGGCTTCGGGGCGCTGGCGCGGCTGGGTGGCGGCGACTTGAGGAACTTCGTGATCGTGCTGGTCATGGGGCTTGCCGCCTATGTGACGATCTCGGGTCCGCTCGCGTTTCTGCGCGTGTGGATCTTTCCGGAGCGTGCGCTCGACCCCGGCGAAACACCGCCCGGCATCGCACAGTGGATTGAAGCGGCCACGGGCCTGCCGGCCTCGGTCGTCGGGATCGGTCTGGGCGTCGTGATCATCGCCGCCATGTTCAGCGCGGCCGAGATGCGCGCCGACCGGAGCAAGGCGCTCTGGGCGGCGGTCGCGGGCCTTGCCGTCGTGATCGGCTGGGGCGGCACCGCTTGGGTCGCGGCCAACGGGTTTGACCCGATCCCGGTCGAAAGCCATACCTTCTCGGCCCCGCTCGGCGACACGATCCTCTGGCTCATGACCGCCTCTGGCACCAGCGTGAACTTCGGTGTCGGGAGCGTCGTGGGCGTGCTCACGGGGGCCTTCATCGGGTCGCTCATCAAGGGGCACTTCCGCTGGGAGGCCTGCGAGGACCCGCGCGAACTCAAGCGCCAGATCGGGGGCGCAAGCCTCATGGGGATCGGCGCTGTGGTCGCCTTCGGCTGCTCGATCGGTCAGGGGCTGTCGGCGATGTCACTGCTCTATGCCGGGGCGCCGCTGACGCTGGCGGCTATCGTGGCGGGCGCGGCATTGGGGCTGCGGCACCTGATCTCGGGATTCGCTCCGGCCGAGTGAGCCGGGTTTCGCGCACACCCCTTCTGCGGAGGCGCCGGGTCCAAGGCCTTCCCCTCGGTCCCTGCCGCGACTAGGTATCGGACAACGACAGGAGCGCCGATGCCCAAGACCCAATTGACCGCCGGGACCTTTACCCCCTCGCCCGAGACCCAGCACGACATGCGCGCGGCGCTCGGCCTTTTCGCGACCGGCGTGACCGTCGTGACCGCGAACAGCCCGCTGGGCCCCATGGGCATCACGGTGAACAGCTTCACTTCGGTCTCGATGGACCCGCCACTGATCCTCTGGTGTCCGGCGAAATCCTCGAAACGGCACGACACATTCGCCGGGGCCAGCAACTTTGCGCTGCACATCATGGGCGAGGATCAGGACGACGTGGCGCGGGGATTCGTGCGCGCCGCCGATGCCTTCGACGGCGTCGACTGGGTCCCGAGCGACCGCGATGTGCCATTGATCCAAAGCTGCCCCGCGCGCTTCGAATGCCATATCCGGGACCGGATCGACGCCGGCGATCACACGGTCATCATCGGCCATGTGGACCGCGTGACCGTAACCCGCGCCGTGCCGCGCGTCTTCATGTCGGGAGCCTGGGGCGCCTTTCTGCACCCCGAAGACCTCTGAGGGCCTGATCACCGCGCCATCACATCGGCGCGGGCATAGTCCATGACCTGTGTCGAGCCATCCGGAAACCGCACCTCGACCGTGACGCGCTTCACGCTGCCTTGGGGAAACGCGAGATAGGGTTGGATGCCGTCGGCCTTGATGGCATTGGGCGCGACTTCGTCGTCATAGCAGGGCTCCGTCTCGAGCCGGGACAGGCCTTCGCCATTCACCGCGTACCGGATTCCGTCCAGGCCGCAGCGCCAGGCCAGAAGGTTCGTGAAGTAGAGCAGGTCCTGCCCGTCATAGGGCCGCACCGCGACCCAGTTCGATTTCGTCAGGTCGAGAATCTGCTTGGCATCCTGCGCGCTCGCGCCCGTCGCCAGAAGCGACACCGCCAGTCCCGCACCCATCGCCCATGCCGCCCCGTTCATCCTGTTTTCCTTTTGGTTTTCAGAACATATGCCATGGCCCGTTCCAACCGGACCCGCTGCGTCCTATAGTGGCGCAAAACCCGAGGCGGGCAAAGACGAGCAAACCCAAATGGCAAAGACCACGCGGAAAACGGCTGGAACGACCAAGCGCACGGCGAGGGCGCCTTCGAAGAAGGCGTCGGGCAGGTCCGCGACGAAGACGGCGAAGGCCACACCCCCGAAACCGCGCCCTTTCAACATCCTCGTCATCGGACAGGCAGGCCGGGTCGGGTATGAGGCGATTCTCTTCGCCTCCTCGCTTCGTAAATACGATCCCGGCTTCAGGGGGCGTCTCATAGTCGCTGAACCGCAGCCGGGGCCCTTCTGGTCGTCGGACCCGCGCATGAGCGAGGACCAGCGCGAGGCGCTCGTCGCGCTCGGCGCCGAGGTGATGCCCTTCGAGAGCCGCCACTTCGGCGAATCCTACCCGCAGGGCAACAAAATCGAAGGTCTGAGCGCCCTTCCCGCTGGCGAGCCCTTCTTCTTCTTCGACAGCGACACCATTGTGGCCGAGCCCTTGTCCGCGCTCCCCGTCGATTTCGACCAACCCTCGGCCTCGATGCGGCGCGAAGGCACATGGCCGACGATAGAGCTTTATGGCCCGGGCTATGGCGCGACGTGGAAAGCGCTCTACGACCGCTTCGGGCTCGACTTCGAGGCCTCGCTCGACCTGAGCGAGCCGGATGAATACTGGGAGCGTTACCTCTATTTCAACGCGGGCTGGTTCTTCGGCCCGGACCCGGTCGCCTTCGGCCAACGCTATCTGGAGATGGCGCTGACGATCCGGGACGACCGGCCAGAGGCGCTGGTCTGTCAGGAGATCTTTCCCTGGCTCGACCAGATCGCGCTGCCGCTGGTGATCTCGTCCTTCGGTGGCGGGCGTCCGGGGCCCGAACTTGCCGGTCTCGACGGCGTCGTGACCTGCCACTGGCGCGTCCTGCCCCTCGCCTATGCGCGCGAATCCGACGCGATCATCGAGGCACTCGAGATGTCGGCGGCACCCAACAAGGTCAAGAAAGTGCTGAAATCCTACGACCCGATGCTGCGGATGATCTATCAGGGACGCGGCCACAAGGTCCGGGCGATGTTCGACCGAGGCGACCTGCCCCGGCAGGAAAAGCAGCTGCGCAACCAGATCAAGAAGGAAGGCTTCTGGATGCGCTGAGGCCAGATGGCGTCCGTCAGAACCGGCCCGCGCCGAGTTCGGCCATCCAATACTTGAGCCGCGCCTTGATCATCGTGTCGCGCGCCATGTCGGACAGGTCCTCGTCCAGCCGTTCGAGGACCTTGACCGAAACGTCCGGAGACTCGCGATAGGCCGCGCCCATGGCGGGCAATGGGGCTGAACCCGTTCGCAGGGTGAAGCTCATCCGCCGTTCAAAGGCGGCAGGATCGGCCACCACCTTGACCCAGATCGCCTGGCCGATGCGGATCGCGACAAGGCACCAGTCGGCCTTGCGTTCCTTGTAGGCGTCGATCGCCGCGCGCCTGTCCGCTTTGGTTCGGTCCGACATTTCCCTTGCCTCTCTTTTTACCCGGGTGTAATTGCCAGTGGCAGATTTTCACCCGGGTGTAAATATGAAACCAGCCGAGACGACCCTGACCGCCTTCATCGGCCACACCATCGCAGCGCAGGGAAGCCGTGCCGCCGTGACCGCGATCCTTGCGCCCCGCGGCCCGCACCCGGAAAACCTGCTGGTATTCGAGGACATGACGGGACGGCAGACCGACCTTGACGTGACCGGAGCCGCGCCCGCGCGTGGCAGGCCGAAGCTGGGCGTTACCTCGAAGGAGGTCACGCTCCTGCCCCGGCACTGGGACTGGCTGACCACCCAACGCGGGGGCGCCTCGGCGACGCTCAGACGGCTGATCGACGCGGCCATGGTCGCGGAAGCGGGCACGCCGACGCCGGACCCCGCCTATCGGTTCCTCTCGGCCATCGCGGGCGATTTCCCGGGTTTTGAAGAGGCGATCCGGGCGCTTTATGCGAACGACGCGGCGCGGTTTCGCGACCTGACGGCGGGCTGGCATGGAGATGTGGCGATGCATGCGCTGCGGCTCGCGGGGATGGCGACCAACCCCCCGGAGACAGCGTGAAATATCGTGCCGGATGAATGTGTTGCCCCGTTGCTCCCGGCGATTGTCGGGGGCGCGGTTGTCCCCTAACCTCCCGGCGGACAAGTCATGGGAGGACGAATATGACGGACGCACAGATGAACGGCTTCGACACGCTGCAGGTGCACGCGGGAACCGAGCCGGACCCGGCCACCGGGGCACGCCAGGTCCCGATCTACCAGACCACGGCCTATGTGTTCAAAGACGCGGATCACGCGGCCCGGCTCTTCAACCTCGAAGAGGTCGGCTACATCTACTCGCGCCTGACCAACCCCACGGTCGGTGCCCTGGCCAACCGGATCTGCGCGCTCGAGGGCGGCGCGGGGGCGGTCTGCACCTCGTCGGGCCACGCGGCCCAGATCATGGCGCTCTATCCGCTGATGATGCCGGGCTGCAATATCGTCGCCTCGACCCGGCTTTACGGCGGGACCTACACCCAGTTCACGCAGGTCTTCAAACGCTTCGGATGGTCCTGCACCTTCGTCGATTTCGACGATACCGCGGCCGTCGAAGCCGCCATCGACGACAACACGCGGGCCATTTTCTGCGAGTCGATCGCGAACCCCGGCGGGTATATCACCGACCTCGACGCCATCGCCGCCATCGCCGACAAGGCGGGGTTGCCGCTGGTCGTCGACAACACTTCGGCCTCGCCCTACCTCTGCCAGCCGATCGCGCATGGGGCGACACTGGTCGTTCATTCCACGACGAAATACCTGACCGGGAACGGCACCGTGACCGGCGGCGCCATCGTGGATTCGGGCAAGTTCGACTGGTCCGCCTCGGGCAAGTTCCCGTCCCTGTCCGAACCTGAACCCGCCTATCACGGGATCAATTTCCACGGCGCGTTGGGGGCCATGGCCTTTACCTTTCACTCCATCGCCATCGGGCTTCGCGACCTTGGCATGACGATGAACCCGCAGGCAGCGCATTACACGCTGATGGGAATCGAGACGCTGTCGCTTCGGATGCAGAAGCACACGACCAACGCCCAGAAGGTCGCGGAATGGCTGGAAGGACACGACAAGGTGGAGCGCGTGACCTATGCCGGGCTCACCTCGTCGCCCTATCACGACCGCGGCAAGCGGATCTGTCCGCGCGGGACCGGGGGTTTGTTCACTGTGACGCTCGCGGGCGGCTATGACGCCTGCGTCGGACTGGTGAACAATCTCAAGCTCTTCTCCCACGTGGCGAACCTTGGCGATACGCGGTCGCTCATCATCCATTCGGCGTCGACCACGCACCGCCAGCTCTCCGACGAACAGCGCGCGGCAGCGGGTGCGGCCAGCAATGTGGTGCGCCTGTCCATCGGGATCGAGGACGCGGACGACATCATCGCCGATCTGAAACAGGCGCTCGCGGCCGTCTGAGATAAAGGGGTGCGCCGGACAGGCGCACCCTACATCTGTTCGAGGAGCAGGGCCGAAAGCGGCGCGAAGTTCACGGTCTGCGCCCGGTTGCCCAAAGACCACTCCAGAAGCGCCTGCAGGCTGTCAGGGCGGACGCGGGCGACGGCGACAGTGCCTTCTTCATTGCGTGCCCGGAAGGCGACGTTGTCGAGGAACCGGCGGATCACGTCGGGGGACTGCCCCTCGGCATCGAGGTCGCGGAACACCAGCGTGGCGGGCACGCCAGCCGACACGGCCGTCTTGTGCCCGGTGTTGAGCCCCTCGGGATAGGTCAGAAGGCCAAGCCCCTTCTCGCCCAGCACGGTGGCCAACTGCGTGGCCGCCTCGCCCGCGTTCTGAAAGCCCACGCTTTCGGGCACCATGATCGCGACGACCCTGTCGAGAAGCGGCTCGTAGGCCTGCATCGTCACGTCCACATCCGTTGCCGTCGCCCCCGGCGGGAAGGGCACGATGAGCACGACCTCGGCGTTGTTGGCCCGGTAGAAGTCGATGGCGGTTTCCACATCGGGTTGCGAGGCATCCACCGCGACCGAGAGCGGAAAGGGCATCAGCGCCACATCCCCGACCTCGGCACGCTCCGGCCCGCTGTCGATCAGGACCACGGCCATTTCCGGCAGGTCCGGGATCGAGCTATGCGCCAGCGCATTCTTCCGGAGAAGCGGGAGGTCCTCGACCAGGGGGTTTTCGGCCACGGCCGGTTCTTCGCCGATACGGGGCAGACGTTCCGACACGGCGGGTGGCGCCGGCGCGGGATCGCCGCCCAGCCGGTCTTCGGCCATATCGGGGGAAAGCGTGACCTGCCCGGCCCCCGCGACGATGGTGCCGTCGTCGGTTTCCGTCGCCGCAGGCTGCGCATCGGGCGCGGTGTCAGCAGGTGTGGTTTCGTTCTGGGAAGGAACGGCTGGCTCGGCAGGCGTCGAGGGCGCTTCCGCGTCCGCCTGATCCGATGCGACGACATCGCGCGCAGCGGCGTCGGGCGCGGGCGTCGGGTCGGGCGTCACCGCCGTCTCTGCAAGTGGCTCAGTCTCCTCGGCGTCCGGCGCCTGGGCCTCAGTCACCGGTTCGGGCACCGGTTCGAGCGCGGTGTCAGACGGCGTCGGCGCTTCGGTCGTCGGCGTTTCCGTGGACAGGGCCGCGAGATCCTCTTCCGCGGGCTCTTCGGCTTCAGACGTCTCGGCGGTCTCAAGGGATCCTGCTGCATCTGCCGAGGGTGTCGCATCGGTCTCGGACGGCGCGGCAACAGGGGCGTCCGTTTCCGGACCGGCGGTCGTTGTTTCCTCAGGTTCGGAGGTGTCCATGTCCGGAGGCGTCGGCTCAGGATCGACGGAGTCCGACTCCTCCGTAGCCGGCGCAGGCGCTTCCGGGGACACCGGCTCCGGCTCTTCGCTCTCCGGGGCCGCAGTCAGAGGTGCCGTGTCCTGTTCGGCGGAGGGGGCATCGGCCAGCGGGATGTCGATGGCCTCGTCCACCGGCTCGTCGAAGCCACCGCCGGCCGGGGCTACTGCACCAGCCTCCGGCTCCGATACCGCCGTGTCCTCGGACGTTTCAACGACCGCGGCGTCGCCCTCCCCGGCATCGGGCCCGCTCTCGATCGACGGCACCGGTTCGACAGCAGAAACCTCGGGTGCAGGTTCCAGAACGCCGCTAGGCGCTTCGGTTTCGATGACGACCGGCTCCACGAGAAGGGCCGCGGCGCCAAGCCCGAGCGCCGACGTCACCGCGCCCACGAAAAGTCCGGATATCAGCCCGCGTGCCACATGCGCCCCCTATGCCTCTTTCCCGGTTCCGAAATCAAACACCCCGGTCCGGATGATCCCGAGAGGTGTTGACCCTCCCCCCCGGCTGGGACCATGTATAGCGCGACTGCGACACGAAGAAAGCCCCGAGGTGCCTTGGCGGTGCCCATCCCCCAAACGGACTCCAGACGGACCTACACCCATGCTGCTCCTCATCGATAACTACGACAGTTTCACCTACAACCTCGTCCATTACTTCGGCGAGGAAGGCGCGGATGTCCGCGTGGTGCGCAATGACGCGGTGAATGTGCAGGAAGCGATGGGCATGGGGGCCGAGGCCATCGTGCTGTCGCCCGGCCCCTGCGATCCCGATCAGGCGGGCATTTGCCTGCCCCTCACGCTGGCCGCCGCCGAAGCAGGCCTGCCACTTCTGGGCGTCTGCCTTGGCCACCAGACCATCGGTCAGGCCTTCGGCGGCAAGGTCGTGCGCCACACCGAGATCGTCCACGGCAAGATGGGCACGATCCACCACGCGGGCAAAGGCGTGTTCGACGGCCTGCCTTCGCCGCTTCTCGGCACGCGCTATCACTCGCTGGTCGTGGAACGCGAAAGCCTGCCCGACTGCCTCGAGGTGACCGCCTGGCTCGAGGATGGCACGATCATGGGCCTGCGCCACAAGGAGCTGCCCATCGAAGGCGTGCAGTTCCACCCCGAAAGCATCCGCTCCGAACAAGGTCACGCCATGGTGCGCAATTTTCTCCAGTCCCTGAAGGTGCCCGCATGAGCGATACGATGAAGCCCCTGATCTTCGCCGCGTCCGAGGGGCCCCTGTCGCGGGCGCAGGCCGAAGCGGCCTTCGAGGAGTTCTTCGCGGGCACCGCCACGCCGGCCCAGATGGGCGGGCTCCTGATGGCCATGCGCGCAAGGGGCGAAAGCGTCGCCGAATACGCCGCCGCCGCCGCCGTGATGCGCGCGAAATGCGTGCCGGTGAAGGCCCCCGAGGGCGCGATCGACATCGTGGGCACCGGCGGCGACGGCAAGGGCACACTCAACATCTCGACCGCCACCGCTTTCGTCGTCGCGGGCGCGGGCGTGCCGGTGGCCAAGCACGGCAACCGCAACCTGTCGTCGAAATCCGGCGCCGCCGATGCGCTTGGCGCTATGGGGATCGACGTCATGGTCGGCCCCGAGGTGGTCGAACGGGCGCTCGCCGAGGTCGGCATCGGCTTCATGATGGCCCCCATGCACCACCCGGCCACGAAACATGTCATGCCGGTGCGTCAGGAGCTTGGCTGCAAGACGATCTTCAACATTCTCGGCCCCCTGACGAACCCGGCCGGCGTGAAACGGCAGCTCACCGGCGCGTTTGCACCGGACCTCATCTTCCCGATGGCCGAAACGCTTCAGACCCTGGGCAGCGAGAAAGCCTGGCTCGTGCACGGTTCCGACGGCACCGATGAAATCGCGATCTCGGGGCCGACCGATGTCGCCGTGCTGGAAAACGGCAAGATCACCGGCCGCACCGTCCACCCCGAGGAGGCGGGCCTGCCCGCGCATCCGTTCAAGGACATCATGGGCGGCACGCCCGAGGAGAATGGCGCGGCCTTCGCGGCACTGCTCGACGGCGCAAAGAACGCCTATCGCGACGCCGTCTGCCTGAATGCCGCGGCCGCGCTCATCGTGGCGGACAAGGTGGCGACTCTCACAGAAGGGGTTGAAATGGCACGGGAATCGATCGATTCCGGCGCGGCGAAGTCCAAGGTCGAGGGCCTCGCCGCCCTGTCCAGACAGGCCGCCTGACCAAGGTCATGAAGCTCAACCCCAACCTCGTCGCGACGTCCGCCTCCCCCGTGGTCGAGGCGAAGCGCTGGATCGCGGGCAAGTCGTTCCCCGCCGACAGGCCGCTCCTCAACGTGAGCCAGGCCGCCCCCATCGACCCGCCGCCCGAGGCCCTGCGCGAGGTCATCGCGCGCGCCGCGATGGACGAGCCCATGGCCCATGTCTACGGACCGGTCCTTGGCCTGCCAGAGTTGCGCGGCGAAGTGGCCCGCCAGTTCAGCAAGGCCTATGGCGGCACGATCACCCAAGACAATGTCGCGATCACCCAGGGCTGCAATCAGGCCTTCTGCGCTGCCATCGCCACGCTCTGCGCCCCCGGCGACGAGGTGATCCTGCCGGTGCCGTGGTATTTCAATCACCAGATGTGGCTCGACATGGCCGGCGTGAAGACCGTGCCGCTGCCGACCGGGGCGGAGCTGCTGCCCACCGTGGCCGAGGCCGAGGCGCGGATCACCGCCCGGACCCGTGCCATCGTGCTCGTCACGCCCAACAACCCCTGCGGCGTGGAGTATCCAGCGGACCTCGTCCACGCCTTCGCCGCGCTGGCCCGCGCCCATGACCTCGCGCTCATCCTCGACGAGACCTACCGCGATTTCGACTCGCGTCCTGGCGCCCCGCACGACCTGTTTCAAGACCCCGACTGGTCCGACACGCTGATCCAGCTCTACAGTTTCTCCAAGGCCTACCGCCTCACCGGCCATCGGATCGGGGCCCTCATCGCTGCGCCCGCGCGCCTTGTTCAGGTCGAGAAATTCCTCGACACCGTGGCGATCTGCCCGAACCAGCTCGGTCAGCGCGCCGCGCTCTGGGGCATGCAGAACCTTCACGACTGGCTCGCCGGAGAACGCGCCGAGATCCTCGCCCGCCGCGCCGCCATCGAAGTGGGCATCACGCGGCTGCCCGGCTGGACACTCCTCGGGGCGGGCGCCTATTTCGCCTATGTCGGGCATCCCTTCGACGAGGACGCCACGGCACTGGCGAAACGCTTGGTCGACGAGGCCCAGGTCCTCGCCCTGCCCGGCAGCTTCTTCGCGCCCAAGGGCGATGCTCAAGCGGCCCGCCAGATCCGCATCGCCTTCGCCAATATCGACCGCGGCCAGATCGCGATGCTCATGGACCGGCTGGCAAGCCTCGCCTGAGCCATCCTCTTCACTGCTTCACAAGTACCTTGGAGGGGGGCTTGGGGGGAGGCAAAGCCTCCCCCCAACCGGTCGGATTGCGCGCTGCGCAATACGACACGCCTTACCGGCCCTCGTAATTCGCCGGACGCTTCTCCAGAAACGCCAGCACCCCTTCCTTGAAGTCCCGCGTCACGCCGCAGCGGCCCTGCAACTTCGCCTCGAGCGACAGCTGCTCGTCGAAGGTGTTTCCCATCGAGGCCCGCAGCGCCTCCTTGATCGCGCCATAGGCGACCGTCGGCCCCTTGGCGAGGTGCTCGGCCCGGCCACGCCACTGCGCCTCGAAGTCCGCGTCCGGCACAGCTTCCCAGATCAGACCCCAGTCCGCTGCCTGCATGGCCGAAACCCGGTCCGCGAACAACGCCGCCCCCATTGCCCGCGCCATGCCGATCCGGCGCGGCAGCGTGAAGGTCCCGCCTGCGTCCGGCAGAAGGCCGATCTTCGAAAAGGCCTGCAGGAAATAGGCGCTTTCGGTCGCGATCACCACGTCGCAGGCCAGCGCCAGGTTGGCCCCTGCCCCTGCCGCCGGACCATTCACGGCGGCGATCACCGGCACCTTCGCTTCGACGATGGCCCGGATCATGGGTTCGTATTCGTCGCGCAGCACCCGCTCGAAATCGGCGGCCCCGGCACTTCCGCTGTCGCCAAGATCCTGCCCGGTGCAAAAGGCCCGGCCGGCGCCGGTGAGGACGATCACCCGGGCCTCGCGCGCGGCCCGCAAGACGGCGTCCGCAATCTCGGCCCGCATCTGGGAATTGAGCGCGTTCATCTTGTCGGGCCTGTCGAGCGTGATCACCGCGATCCCGCCGCCCGTCTCGTAGAGAATCGTCTGATAGTCCATGGAACTCCCCTTAGACGTTTTGGGGAAGATTACCCTGCCACCGGTCCAAGAAAACCCGAACGCCGGGTCACTGGTCTCCGAGAAGTTCGCGCAGGCGCGCTTCTTCTTCCCGCGAGAGCGTCTTGCCACCATCCTGCGCCCGTGACCGGTTGCGCAGATAGATCACCGCACCCAGACCCGCGAGCAGGAAAAGCGCGGGCCCCGCATACCAGAGGATCACATTGGCCCCGCCGGTCGTCGGTTTCATGAGGACATATTCGCCATAGCGGTCCACCACGAACTCCACGACCTCGTCGTTGGTGTCGCCCGCCAGAAGACGTTCGCGCACCAGAAGGCGCAGGTCCTTGGCGATGGACGCGTTCGATTCGTCGATGTTCTCGCCCCGGCAGACCACGCAGCGAAGGCCCGCCGAGATCTCGCGCGCCCGCGCCTCCATCGCCGGGTCGTCCAGCACCTCGTCGGGCGTAACCGCGAAGAGCGGCGTGGCGGCGAGGAGAAGGGCGAAGACGAAACGTTTCATTCCGCGGGCACTCCGCCGGGCACGGATTTGCGCGCCGTGACGGCGACCCGGTAGCGCCGGTCCGTAAGGCTCAGAAGCCCACCCAGCGCCATCAGGAGCGACCCGGCCCAGATCCAGTTCGCGAAAGGCTTGATGAAGACCCGCACCGCGAAGCCGCCGTTCGCCTGCGCGTCGCCGATCACCACGTAGATGTCACGCCAGAAACCGGTCTTGATCGCGGCTTCCGTGGTGGGCATCGCCTGCACCGGATAGACCCGCTTTTCCGGCTTGAGAGAGGCGACCAATTCACCATCACGGCGCACGTCGATGGTGGCCATGGTCGTGAAGTAGTTGGGCCCGCGTTCCTCGTGGACTTCTGCGAGCACGACCTCGTAGCCCGCGACCTGCCAGGGTTCGGCCGAGTTCACCGCGCGGATGTCCTCGACCTGCCACGCCATGAGCCCGGAGACCCCCATGAAGGTCACGCCAAGGCCAGCGTGGGCCACGACCCGGCCCCAGTCGGCCCGCGGCAGGCGCGTCAGACGACTGATCCGCCCCGCGATGGCCCCGCGCCCCGTGCGGCCCCACAGGTCCACGGCCGCTCCGGCGACGAGCCAGACGCCCAGAAGGAAGCCCACCGGCCCCAGGAGCGACCGCCCCGTCTGCATCACCCAGCACAGAAGGAAGACCGCCACGGCCAGCACGAAGGCCGGGACGAGCGGCTTGACGACCCGGCCCAGCTTGGCGCGTTTCCACGGAAGCATCGCCCCGATGGGCATCACGATCGCGAGAACGATCATGAAGGGCGTGAAGGCCGCCTCGAAGAAAGGGGCGCCGACCGAAAGCTTGCGGTCGAAGAACATCTCGGCCACCAGCGGCCAGATCGTCCCGATGAAGACCACGATGGAGGACACCGCGAGCAGGATGTTGTTGAGGACGAGCGCCGATTCCCGGCTGACCATGCCGAAGACGCCCTTGGCTTCCATCGCGCCGGCCCGCGCCGCGAAGAGGATGAGCGCGCCGCCCGTGAAGACCCCGAGGATCATCAGGATGAAGATCCCGCGTTCCGGATCGTTGGCGAAGGCATGGACCGAGGTGATCACGCCCGAGCGCACGAGGAAGGTCCCGATCAGCGAGAACCCGAAGGCCATGATGGCGAGCAGGATCGTCCAGCTCTTCAGCGACTCGCGCTTTTCCACGACGATGGCGGAATGAAGCAGCGCGGCGGCGAAGAGCCAGGGCATGAAGCTCGCGTTTTCGACCGGGTCCCAGAACCAGAAACCGCCCCAGCCCAGTTCGTAATAGGCCCACCAAGACCCCAGCGCGATCCCGACCGTGAGAAACATCCAGGCCGCCAGCGTCCAGGGCCGCACCCAGCGCGCCCAGGCAGCATCGACGCGGCCTTCGATCAGCGCGGCGACCGCGAAGGAGAAGGCCATCGAGAGACCCACGTAGCCCAGGTAAAGGAATGGCGGATGGAAGGCGAGGCCGGGGTCCTGCAGGAGCGGGTTCAGGTCCTGACCGTCGAAGGGCGGCGTCACGAGACGCAGGAAGGGGTTCGAGGTGAAGATGATGAAGGCGAGGAAGGCGACGCCGATCGCGCCCTGCACCGCCAGCACCCGCGCCTTGAGCCGGGGCGGAAGCCCGGCCCCGAACCAGGCAGCGGACGCGCCAAAGAGCGCGAGGATCAGCACCCAAAGGAGCATCGAGCCCTCGTGATTCCCCCAAGTGCCCGAGATCTTGTAGAGCATCGGTTTCGCGCTGTGCGAGTTCATGGTCACGAGCCGGAGCGAGAAGTCCGAGGTCACGAAGGCATGCACCAGCGCGCCGAAGGAGCCCGCCAGGAACAGGAATTGCAGGCTCGCCGCAGGAACGGCCACCGCCATCCATCCAGCCCACCCCTTGTGCGCGCCGATCAGCGGCACCACGGTCTGCACGATCGCCACGCCAAGCGCGAGGATGAGTGCCAAATGTCCAAGCTCGGTAATCATGCCGATTGTCTAATGCGTTTCGCGCGGCGCGCCTAGGCCCGCGTCACCCTGTCGCGGAAATGTCAGCCTGAGCGCGGCCAAAAAATTCCGTCGCGACACGAAAGTCACAGGTGATCCTTTCCGCCCAGGTCAATCGGCAGCTTCCCGCAGGAGGACGGCAACCCTCTGCCGACACACCGTCCCGTGATGGAACCCCCCTCGCCACGGCCTCATTGAACCCCCAGTTACCGCGACAACGCGGGCCATGCGCATGGGCTGAGCAGTCCGCGTCAAGGAACCTTAAAGGAGGTCACATGAACAACTTCATCAAAACCGCAGCCGTCGCCGGCGCGCTCGTCGTCGGTGCAGGCACCGCCGCCCAGGCCGGGGACTTCGACGGCTTCTACCTTGGCCTCTACGGCTCGGGGGACTTCTTCACGACACCCAACACCTATGGCTTCGGCGGGAATGCCGGTTACCTCTACGAGTTCGCGCCCGGCGGCTACACCGGCGTTGAAGCCGACGTCTACCGCCCGAGCGGCGGGCCCACCACCTACATGGGCGTCGCGCGCATGGGGTATGACTTCGGTTCGCCCGTGATGGCCTATGCCTCGGTCGGTGCCGGGATGGATTCGGCCGGCACGGGGAAATACCTGCTGGGCGCCGGCGCGGAATACGACGTGGGCGGCGGATTCGGCATCCGTGCAGGCGTCGACCGCTACCAGGACTTTAACAACGGTCCCGCCGACTACGTGGCGAAGGTCGGTGTGAACTACCGCTTCTGAACCTGAGGCTTCGGCGCCGATCCGATGATCGGCGCAAGGTCGCCTCGACGATCACGAGCCCGCGCGGAGGACTTTCCCCCGCGCGGGTTTTCTTTGATAATCAGCGCATGAAGAGCCGCGCCCTGCCTATCTTGATCCTTGGTCTCTGCCTCTCGCAGGCTGGCGGTGCCATGGCGCAGGACGCGGTCGCCGTGCCGCCACCGACGATTTTCGACTGGCCCGACCGGCTATCGCTGACGCTGCGCGAACAAGGTCAGGCGGCGATTGCGGCGGGCAAACCGCAGAAAAGACTGCTCAAGCCTCCGCCGCCCGTGACCGAGAAAACCCCCAAACGCGATCTCAAGTTTGGCGGGGAAATCTATACGGGCTTCGCACTGGCCTTCTAGGGACGCCTATCCCGAGTGTTTCGCCACATGGGCGGCGAGCTTCGCGAGCGTCTGACCGCCGTATTCCACCGCGCCGAAGCCGATCACCTCCGCGCGCCGCGCGGCATCGGGGTGCATCTGGCGCAGGGTGATGACGGTCTTGCCGTTCTCCTGTTCGTCGAAGGTCACGAGCATCCGGAAAGCGGCGGGATCGCCGTCCTCGTCCGAGCCGTGCAGCACCTCGATGAGCCGTTCCTCTTCCATCCGCAGGAATCGCATCCGGTTGGTGAACCGCAGGTCGCCCTCGCCCACCATGTCAAAGCGCCAGATGCCGCCTGCGCGCAGGTCGATCTCTTTCGTCTCGATGGCGAGCCCTTCCGGCCCGAACCAGGCGCCGATCTGCTCGGGGTCGGCCCAGGCCTGCCAGACGAGGCGCCTCGGCGCGTCGATCACGCGGCTGATGACGATTTCACGGTCGAGCGGCCAGTTTTTCCAGGCTGATTCGGTTTCGCGTGTCATGGGGTCTCCTTCCCTTTCATGCGGTCGATATGGGCTTCCATCCGGTCGAGCCGGCTTTCCCATTCGTCGATATGTCTTTGTATCCAGCGCTCCGTGCGGCGCAGCGCCTCTGCGTCGATGGCGCAGGTGCGCACGCGGCCGACCTTTTCCGACCGGACGATCCCGCTCGCCTCGAGAAGCTGCACGTGCTTGAGGAGCGACGGCAGCGCGATGTCGAAAGGCTCGGCCAGGGTGCTGACCGTCTTGGGCCCTTCGCACAGAAGGCCGACGATCGCCCGCCGAGTCGGGTCGGCGAGGGCAAAGAAGGCGCGGTCGAGGTCCGGTTGATACTTAGACATGTGTGAAAGTATTGATCGACAAGCCGTCGCCCGTCAACCAATACTTTCAGGTTGAGCTAAGTTTATCACTGCCCGAGCCAAACATGCGCAAGGACCGAACATCCCAAAGCGCCGACGACGGGCCAAAGAAACTCCAGACCGCGAAAGCCGAAGCTCCGCTGGATCACCGCGAAGTGAAGGAGCGAGCCGGACATCGTGAGAGCGAGAAGCGCAAGGATAACAGGGTTCGCCGTGGTCCAGCCGGGTGCGTCGAAGACATTGAAGGCCCAGCGCCAGGCGGCAAGCCCGCCCACGCCCAGCCAGCTGAGAACCATGCCGAGCGCAAGCGGCGTCGCATGGACCGCCCAGAGCCAGAAAAAGGTCAAAGCGATGAGGACGGCCATGATCGCCACCGCGCCGAAGGCGATGGTGGCCACGGTGACGTATCCCGCGAGGACGAAGCCCGCTTCAAGAACCGCCACGGTCGCCAGGGTGAGCAAGATGGCCTGTTTCATGTCCCAATACCTCGCGCACGGCACGGTCAAGGTTGCTCGCCGCACGCCGGTGCCGTTGCAGCGCGCGGTGAAACCGGTTGCCCGCCAGAAACCAGCGCAGCCGACCGAAGACAGGACGAAGGGTCATTCCACCCTCCCCCCAAGTCCGCGATGCGGGAGCCGTTCGCGGATGATGGTCGTGATCTCGATGAGGATGGCGGAATTGCGATCGAGCACGGCGCGCGTCGCCTGATCCTTCTGCAGGTCGCGCCACAGAAGGTAGAAGACCAGAAGCACCCAGGGCCCGTGGTCCGACAGGAGCGAAATCAGGAACTCCGCGCTCATGGACGGCTCCATCCGGCGAGCGCCGGGTTGTCGTCGCCTTGCGCGCGGCTGCCCGCGTCGATCCCGCTCGGAACGTCGCGCTCCTGCGCGACGGTCGAGGTCGAGGCGATGGTCGTCGCGATGGAGCGCTGGAACTCCTGCGCCTTCACCTGATGGCGCGCGCCGAAATAGAAGCTGACCACAGCCCCCATGAGCCACCAGAGCGGTTCCGGCACGAGGGCGAGCCCGGCCATCCGCGCCGCGAACCAGTCCGGGCTCACCATGGCGCAGACGAACAAACCAATCGTGCCCAGCGCGAGCATGGGACGTGGCAGGCGGTTGAGGCCGTCGATGAAGCGATCCCACCAGCCGCTGCGGTCAAGCAGGAACTCGCGCCCGAACTGGTCGAGCGAGGCGGTGCGTAGCGTCGCGTCGCGTTGCGCCTGTGCTTCGGCGTTCTCGATGAAGACCGCCGCCGTTTCTGCGATCACATTGCGGCCACCCGCGACACCGCCCCCGAAGACCCCGCCGATGACATCCGCGATCAGCCCCATTTGGCCACCCGCGCGCGATGCTCGGCCTCGGTCAGGTGATATTTCGGGCTGATGAACGCCTCGGCCCGGACGATCCAGCCGCCCTTTCCGCCGTCGCGTCGCCGGGCGTATTTCCGGCTCGCCGGGCGCTGGTCAGCCAGACGGTAGTAGTAGTTCCTCCGCTCGATCCCATAGGCATCCGTGATAAGATCCGGGGCGGCGGCATGCGCCTCTCGCGTCGCGGCGATGGTCTTCGGACCGATCACCCCGTCCACCGCCAGCGGATAGCCTATCTTGGCCATGAGCCGCTGGAGTATGCGCACCGCATTCGCACCGGCGTTCACATACATGTCGAAGACGGTCGGTTGCAGCACCTCGGGAAGGCGCGCGATTCCCGGCCCTTCGAAGTAATGCGTCACGAAGATATCCGTCGCCTGGCTGCGCGTCAGCGCCCGGACATCGGCGGCGTCGACCCGCCCGTCGCGATTGAGGTCGAGCCCCAACTTTCGCATCGTGTGGATGGTGACGCCGAAGTTCGTCGCCCCGCCCGGATCGTCCGGGTCATCGACGTATCCGCCTTCGCGGGCAACGATCGCCTCGGCGATCTCGCGTACGCTTTGCATGGGTCCACCTCGCAGCCATTTGCAAGGAGGAGGCTCCTACCCAGACGTTAACGCACCGGTAATCAGGAGTTCGGGTCTTCGTAGACGCCCTGTTCCTTCAGCGCGTCGATGACCTCTTTGGGCATGTATTCCTCGTCATGTTTGGCAAGGATTTCAGAGGCTTTGAAGACACCTCCGACATAGGTCCCGGTGCCGACCATGCCCTGACCTTCTTCGAAGAGATCGGGAAGGATGCCGGTGTATTCCACGGGCACGGAGGCGTTGGTGTCAGTTACGGAAAAGCGCACTGTCTCGCTCTCGCCCCGCACCAGGCTGCCAGCCTCGACCAGACCGCCGATCCGGAAGATCTCGCGCTCGGATGGCGGTTCGGCCAGCACCTGCGAAGGTGATTTGAAATAATTGATCCCGTCACGGAAGGCATAGCCGATCAGGCCGGTCGCAAGAAACAGCGCAAGAAAGGCCACAAGGATTACCTGAATCCGCCGCCGCTTCTTCAAACTCTTCATGCCTGCCATTTCGATCCCTCCGCCCGCGCGCATTGACGACGACTTATGACTCGCGCCGCCGCCCATCCGCTTTGATATATCGCAAATTCCGAATACGGAAAGCCTTGGCGGATCACAGACGCGCCAGTTACGACCAATTTACGGGAACACGGGCGCGAGCATCAGCCCGGCGGTTTCGTCCTCGCCCAGCATGAGATTGGCGTTCTGCATCGCCTGCCCGCTCGACCCCTTGCAGAGATTGTCGAGCGTGGACACCACCAGCGCGCGCCCCGGAATGCGATCGCCGATCACGCCGATGTGGCAGAAGTTCGAGCCCATGACATGCCCCATGCCGGGCGCCTGACCGAAGGGCAGCACGACGACAAAGGGCTCGTCTTTGTACTGCGCCACGAGCGCCGCATGGATCGCTTTCGCATCGCCTTCCACATAGCAGTCCGCGATGATCCCCCGGTTGATGGGCACGAGATGCGGGGTGAACATGATCTCGACCTTGCGGCCCGCGAGCTTGGAGAACTCCTGATCGAACTCGCCCAGGTGGCGGTGCTTGCCACCCTGGGAATAGCCGACCACATCCGTGGACCGCTCGGCAAAGAGCATGTTCTCCTTGAGGCTCCGCCCGGCCCCGGAAATTCCGTTCTTGAGGTCACAGATGATCCGGTCGAGGTCGATGAGTCCGTCGGAGATGAGCGGGCGCAGCGCGAACTGGACCGTCGCTGCGTTGCAGCCGGTGCCCGCGACAAGCCGGGCCTCGCGGATGTCGTCCCGGTAGAATTCGGTCAGACCATAGACGGCCTCGGGCTGAAGCTCCTTGGCGACATGCTCGTTGCCATACCACTTCGTATAGTCATCGGGATTTTCCAGCCGGAAATCAGCACCCAAGTCCACGACCTTCACGCTTGTCGGCAGATCACGGACGAGCGCCTGGCTCAGCCCGTGGGGCAGCGCGGCGAAACAGAGATCGACATTGGCAAAGTCGATCTCTTCCATCGTCACGAGCTTGGGCAGCTTCAGGTGCCGAAGGTGCGGATAGACGTCCGACATCTCCATCCCGGCCTTGCGGTCCGCCGACAGCGCCACGATTTCCATGCTGGGATGGGTGGCGATCAGGCGAACGAGCTCTGCACCGGTGTAACCGGACGCTCCGAGAATGGCGATCTTGTGTGTCATGGGCCCCTCCGGGAAGTCGCGTGGGATGTAACGCCTCCTGCGTCGGGGCGCAATTCAGGCTTGCTCGAATGTGATCTGCCGCTTGAGGAACCGGGTCGCGCCCCCGCTGACCTTTGTCGGGTTCCCCGTGGTGAGAAACTTGGTCTGCGTTCCCGGGCCGATCATGCCGGGATGGCGCGCCAGATAGTCGGCAAGGCTCGCGGCCACCAGATTGGCCTGGCTGTAGACCGCGACATCCGCGCCCAGCGCGTCCTGAAAGGTCTCCTGCATGATAGGGTAATGCGTGCAACCGAGGATCGCGGCCTCCGGATTGGGCATCTTGCGCTTCAAGGCGTCGACGTGGCTGCGCACCAGCGCCTCGGCAAGGATCATGTCCCCCTCCTCGATCGCGTCCACGACCCCGCCACAGGCCTGCGCCTCCACGTCCACGCCGATGGCGCGGAAGGCAAGCTCACGCTGGAAGGCGCGGCTGGCAACGGTCGCGGGCGTCGCAAAAAGCGCCACATGCTTCACCGCGACCTCGCGCGGCGGGGAATTGTCGCCCCACTTGCGCTCGGTCAGCGCCTCGATCAGCGGCACGAAGACACCGAGTACGCGCTTGTTGGTCGGGATCCAGCTTTCCTGCATCCGCCTGAGCGCGGCGGCAGAGGCCGTGTTGCAGGCGAGGATGACCAGATCGCAGCCCTCGTCCCACAGGCGCGACACGGCAGCCGTGGTCAGGTTGTAGATGTCATCCGCGTCGCGCACGCCATAGGGCGCATGGGCGCTGTCCGCGAAGTAAACGAAGGGCACCTCCGGCAGCCGTTTCTGCACGGCATCGAGCACCGTCAGCCCGCCCAGCCCGCTGTCGAATACACCTACCGCCATGTCCGTCTCCTCCGGCGCTGCTCACCCGAACCCCTTTTGCGGACCCTGACGGCCCAAGGGCTTTGGCGACAAGGCATATGTCCGTTCTCGAGGGAAATCCATCGTGGATTTGCGACCGCGACCGATGGCGGCGGCCCCGATACGTCGCTCTAGCAGGAGGGTCCGCTCAGCCCCAGAGCGCCTTGCGCAGCATGTTGAGCGCGACGAGCATCAGGAAGACACCGAAGGCCCGCTTGAGCGGCTTCGGGTCCATCGCATGAGCGAGCCTCACGCCCAGCGGCGCCGTGATGGTGGTCATCGCGATGACCAAGAGGAAGGCCGGGACATTGACCGACCCGAGCGTATAGGGCGGCGCGCCAGCCGCATCGACGAAGAGGAAGGTCGCCACCGAGGGCAGTGCAATGATCAGGCCGAAGCCCGCCGCCGTCGCCACCGCGCGGTGAATGGGCACCCCGTGCAGTGTCATGATCGGCACGCCGAAACTGCCGCCCCCGATGCCCATGAGCACGGACAGGAACCCGACGAGCGGCGACAGAAGGGCGCGCAGGCCCAGTCCCGGCATCCGGTCCGCCAGTTGCCATTCCGTCTTGAAGAACAGCATGTAGAGCGCGATCAGGAAGGCGATGAAGCCGAAGATCACCTGGAGCGTGGGCGTGCGCAGGGCCGAGGCGATGAAGACGCCCACCACGGCGCCGATCACGATCCCCGGCGCCCATTGCCTCAGGATGCCCCAATCCACCGCGCCCTTGCGGTTGTGCGACAGCACCGAGCGGATCGAGGTCACGATGATCGTGGCGAGAGAGGTGGCGAGGCAGACGTGCATGAGCTCCGGTCCCTCGTAACCCAGCCCGGCGAAGGCATAATAGAAGGCCGGCACGAGAACGATGCCGCCCCCGACGCCCAGAAGCCCGGCCAGCACACCCGCGAAGCCCCCGATCACCCCCAGAAGTGCCGCCATCAGCGCCAGCGTGCCTGCGTCCATGTCCTGTCTCCCGACCCTCTGCCCGTCGGATTCCGAATAACGCGAGCCTACGGAGATGAAAAGCCGGCAGCGCCCGCTAGCGCATTCGTCACGTGACAAGCGGGGCGGGTCACGGTAACCCCCGCCCCATGATCAAGCTCTTCATCTTCTCGGACCCGATCTGTCCCTGGTGCTATATCGGCAAGGCCCGCCTCGACCGCGCGCTGGAAGCGCGGCCCGACCACCCCTTCCTGATCGAGTGGCATCCTTTCATGCTGAACCCCACGATGCCGCCCGAGGGCATGGACCGCCGCGCCTACCTCGAAGCCAAGTTCGGTGGCAGGGAGGGGGCGGTGCGCGCCTACCTCCCCGTGCAGCAGGAGGCCGAGGCGAGCGGGCTGACCATCAACTTCGACGCGATCCAGCGCACGCCTTCCACGCTCGATGCGCACAGGCTCATCCATTGGGCCCAGATCGAGGGGCGGCAGACTGCCGTGGTGTCGCGTCTGTTCAAGGCGAATTTCGTCGAGGGTCAGGACATCTCGGACCACGGCGTGTTGGCCGACATCGCCGAGGGCACCGGGATGGACCGAGACGTGGTCACGCGGCTCCTCGCCTCCGACGCCGATGCCGACGACATCCGCGCCCGCGACATCGATGCCCGCGAGAAAGGCGTGAACGCGGTGCCGACCTTCGTGATCGCGAACCAGCATGTCGTTCCCGGCGCCCAGCCGACCGACCTTTGGCTGCGCGTAATTGACGAGATCACAGAGCAGTTGCGCACCTAAGCACAGGTCCCGGCCTTCCACCCCTCGCCCATCCGCCGTAACGGTAGGTTTCCTGAAACGATCGGACAGGCCAGGTGCAGACTCCCGCGAAGACCCCTTCCCACGCCCTCCCGCGCGTCGAGCTCGTGGCGCTCCTCGCGATGCTCATGTCGCTCATGGCTTTTACGACTGACAGCATGTTGCCGGCGATGACAGACCTCGCGGCGACCCTCGCGCCCGAGAACAAGTCGAAGACCCAGCTCATCGTATCCGTCTTCTTGATGGGGGCCGCTGCGGGAATGCTGCTTTGGGGGCCCTTGTCCGACAGCTTCGGCCGTCGCCGCGCGCTGATGCTCGGGGTCGGCGTCTATGTGATCGCCGCTGCGGCGGCAGCCTTTGCCGGATCGCTCGAGTTCCTTGTCGCCATGCGGTTCATGATGGGCTTCGGTGCGGCCAGCGCGCGCACCGTATCTCAGGCCGTGACCCGCGACCTCTTCTCGGGCAAGGAACAGGCCCGCGTCGCCTCGCTTATCTTCATGTTCTTCGTGGTCGTTCCGGGCGTGGCGCCCATCCTCGGCCAGCAGATCCTCTTCCTCGCAGGGTGGCGTGGACTTTTCGGGTCCTTCATCCTGTTCGGAACCGTCATGCTCGCCTGGTTCCTGATCCGCCAACCCGAAACCCTCCCCCCGGAGTATCGCCGCGCCTTTCGCATCGGTCCGATCCTCGCCGCCGGGCGGGAGGTCATCACGACGCCGGTTTCCGCCCGCTACGTCGCGGTCCAGGTTCTGCTCTACGGCCAGTTCGGGACCTATCTGTCCTCGGCCGAACAACTCTGGGTCGACGCGATTGGCGTCGGCGACAGTTTCCCGCTCTGGTTCGCCGGCGTTTCATTGCTCTCGGCGGTGGCCGGTTTCGTGAACTCCCGTCTCGTGATGCGGCTGGGCATGCGGCGGATGCTGCTCTGGGCCTTCGGATCTCAGACGATCTTTGCCGGTCTGGCCTTTTCCCTATGGGCCACGGGCCTTCTCGGCGGCGATCCCGCGGCACAGCTCGCCGTCTTCGCACTTTGGTCGGTGTCCCTCTTCTTCGTCAACGGGCTCACGCTTGGCAATATCACCGCGCTCGCGATGGAACCGCTTCCCCATCTCGCAGGCACTGCCACCGCCGTGATCGGCGCATTGGGCATGGGCGCCGGCATGATCATCGCGATTCCCCTGGGTCTCGCCTTCGACGGCACGCCGCGCCCGATCATGCTCGGCGCGACGATCTGCTCGGCACTCGCGGTCTTGCTCGTCATCACCGACATGCACCGCGACCGCTGAGGGCTCAGGCCACCGCTCGGCCGATCATACGGCTGCGCAGAACGCCCGCCATGCCGATCTGGATGAAGTAGGCCATCATCACCGGCAGGATGAAGGTCGGCCCGAAGACATCCACCGAGAAGACCGCGAGGATCAGGGCGAGCGTGATGTAGCGCGTGACCACATGCCAGTAGACCGCCCGTCCCTCGGCCGTATCAGGGGTGAGCATCGAGGCCAGCGTCACCGCCACGCCGTAGAACGCCGCCGTGGCCACCGCCGCCCGCACCAGAGCCATCACCTCCACCGTGAAGAGCATCTGCGCGGTGCCGAGGCTGAACAGGTAGAACACGATCCCGAACATCGTCGCCTTGGAGATCAGCTGCTGATGCCGCTCGACAAAGGCGATCAGCCCCGGCGCACCGCCCCGTGCGAGCCGCGACAGAAGGAAAGGCACCACGATGAGTATCATGAAGGGCGCAATTGGCCGCACGCTCCGCCCGGCCCCGTTCCCGGTCACGGCGGACAGGTCGGGCACCGGGAAATAGGGTGCGGCAAGGTCGTAAAACTGCGCAAAGACCAGCGTCACGGGCAGAAGCAGGGCGAGGTTCGCCATGAAGATCATGAAACCGAGTTTCGGGTTCGCGCCCGAGGACTTGATCCACATCATCACCATGCCGCCACCCGGCAACAGCGCGAGCAGGAACAAAGCCCCCGCGATACCGATATCCCGGCTCGCGAAGCCGATGACCAGCGCGGCAAGAGGCAGCACGAGAAAATTGATCGCGAGGTTGCGCCAGAGCGCCGGCAGGTTGCGCCCGATCACGCGCGCGTCGGCCACGTCGAATTTGAAGAGCGTCGGCGTGACGAGGAAAACCCCCGCCACGACGCAGACCAGAGACGAGAAGGACGTGCCCCCGGTGTAATGGCCGAGGGTCAAGCCGGCGACGATGGCTGTCACTACGAGGAGTATCTGTTGCATGGTCCGGTCCCTTCCGCTGTCCGACGCGAAGCCCCCTCAACATATTCCGTTTGATGAATTTGTAAACTGCGACATGCCAGCGCGGCCGGACGCCCACTGGCACAGCGTCGCCATACCGGATAAAACCCGTATACAACCGCCGCGCTTCCCCGTATGTGGGGCGCTTCGACACGGGCCGCAACCTCCGCCCTCACCCTTCTCGCGCCCGATTGGACGACCATGATACACCCTTCCCTTTCCCAAGCCCTTGCCGAGCGCGGATACGAAACCCTCACCCCCGTGCAGGAAGCCGTGAGCGCACCCGAATACGCGACCCGCGACCTGCTCGTGTCGGCCCAGACCGGTTCGGGCAAGACGGTGGGTTTCGGCATCGCCATCGCGCCGACGCTCTTGGGCGAGAACGAGACATTCGGCACCGCGACGACGCCCCTGGCCCTCGTCGTCGCCCCGACCCGTGAACTCGCCTTTCAGGTCATGCGCGAATTGCGCTGGCTCTATGGCAAGACGGAAGCCTGGATCCACTCCTGCGTCGGCGGCATGGATTTTCGTGACGAGAAACGCACGCTCGAACGCGGCGCTCATATCGTCGTCGGCACGCCCGGCCGACTGGTCGATCACCTGAACCGCGGCACGCTCGACCTGTCGCAAGTCCGCGCCGTCGTACTGGACGAGGCCGACGAGATGCTCGACCTCGGCTTCCGCGAAGACCTTGAGACCATCCTCGCCGCCGCGCCCGAGGAACGCCGCACGCTGCTGTTCTCGGCCACCGTCCCTGCCGCCATCGCCAAGCTGGCCGAAACCTTTCAGCGCGATGCCGAGCGGGTGTCCACGATCAACAAGGCCGAGCAGCACGCCGACATCACCTATCAGGCGGTGCAGGTCGGTCCCGCTGACGGCGAGAACGCGATCTTCAACCTGCTGCGCTTCCACGACGCCCAGAACGCCATCGTCTTTGCCAACACCCGCGCGCAGGTCGCGCATCTTGCGGCGCGTCTGCATAACCGCGGCGTGCCGGTGGTGGCCTTGTCCGGCGAACTGACCCAGAAGGAACGCTCCAACGCGCTCCAGTCCATGCGCGATGGGCGTGCCCGCGTCTGCGTGGCGACCGACGTCGCGGCCCGTGGCATCGACCTGCCGAAGCTCGACCTGGTGATTCACGCCGACATCCCGACGAACACCGAGGGGCTTCTGCACCGCTCGGGCCGCACCGGCCGCGCCGGGCGCAAGGGCATCTCCGCCCTCATCGTGCCGCCGCGCAACCACAAGAAGGCGCATCGCCTGCTGGGCTGGGCCAAGGTGCAAGCCGAATGGATTCACGCCCCCACCGCCGACGAGGTGCGCGCGAAGGACGAGGAAAAACTCCTCACCGATCCGCTCTGGAGCGAAGAGGCGTCCGAGACCGAAGCGGCCCTCGCCGCCCGCCTCACCGAGGCCTTCGAGCCGCAGGCGCTCGCCCTCGCCGTTGCGCGCATGTTCCACGCCGGCCGCGCCGCGCCCGAGGACATCGGCCCTGCCCCGGATCCGCGCGAGCGTCCCGAACGCTCGGAGCGCAAACCCAAGGAAGAGCGCGCGCCCTTTGGCCCGTCCCGCTGGATTTCGCTGTCCAAGGGCGCGAACGACAGGGCCGAGGCGCGGTGGATCCTGCCCGTTCTGCTGAACTCCGGCGCATTCGAGAAATCCGACATCGGGGCGATCCGGGTTCAGGAAGACTGCACCTATGTCGAAGTGACCGCGTCGAGCCTTGACGGTTTCGTCGAAGCGCTCGGCGACGGCATGGCACTCGAGGACGACCTGCGCGTCAAGGTGCTGGACACCGCCCCCGAGATCAAGCCCCTTCCCCACCGCGACGGGCCACCCCCGCGCAAGGGTCGGGATCGCGACGACCGGGGCCCGCGCGAGTTCAAGCCGCGCGAGGATCGTGGCGAACGCAAACCGCGCGACAGCTACAAACCGCGCGAGGATCGTGCCCCACGCGACGCCGATGGCGACGCCGGCGACAAGCCGCGCAAACCCCGCCATACCAAAGCGGAACGGCCTGAGCGCGACCACGCCGTCCACGGCGACTTCAAGCCGCGCAAACCGCGCGAAGAAGGCGGCTACAAGAAGGATTTCGGCGGAAAACCGAAATCCGAGGGCTACAAGGGCAAGTCCGAAGGCTACAAAGGCAAGTCGGAAGGTGGCTACAGGGGCAAGTCCGAGGGCGGCTACACGGGCAAGAGCGACAAGCCCTTCGGGAAACTGGGTGGCAAACCTGCCGGAAAACCCGGCGGCAAACCCTTTGCCAAGTCCGAAGACCGCCCCGCACGCCCTGCGAAACCGAAACCTGATGCCCGCGATACCTCCAAGCGGTTCGAGCGGCCGGACGGGAAGCCCTCGACCCGTAAGCCTGCGGGAAAACCGGGGCCGAAATCGGGCCCTGGCAAAACTGGCCCTCGTGGCCCGAACGCGCGGCCGACGCGGAAACCCTGAACGAAAGTCTAGGCGGCCTTGGCCGCCTTGACCTTTTCCGCCAGATCCCGCGCGATCGCGAAGGCGCCTTTGACCTTGTCCGACGTCTTCTGCCAGTCGCGCCGCACGACGATCTTGTTATCCTTGACCTTGGCCAGCCCGCGCTGATCGGTGATGAACTCGACCAGCCCCGCAGGGTTCGCGAACTTGTCGTTGTGGAACTGGATCGTCGCGCCCTTCGGTCCCGCGTCGAGCTTGGAAATACCGGCGCGCTTGCACATCGCCTTGATCCGCACCACGAGGAGCAGCGTGTTCACCTCTTTCGGCAGCGGCCCGAACCGGTCGATCAGTTCCGCCGCGAAACCCTCGAGCTCCACCTTGGTCGTGAGGTCCGACAACCGCCGGTAAAGCCCCAGCCGCACGTCCAGATCGGGTACGTAGTCCTCGGGAATGAGCACCGAGACACCGAGGTTGATCTGCGGCGCCCAGGTTTCGTTCATCTCGGTCAGTCCCTCGAGCTCGCCCGAGCGGATCTTGGCAATCGCCTCCTCCAGCATCTGCTGGTAAAGCTCGAAGCCCACCTCGTTCATTTGCCCGGACTGTTCCTCGCCGACAAGGTTCCCCGCCCCGCGAATATCGAGGTCCTGGGACGCCAGCATGAACCCGGCCCCGAGACTGTCCAGAGACCCAAGCACCTTCAGCCGCTTCTCGGCACCGGGCGTGAGCGGAGTTCTCGGCTTGGTCGTCAGATAGGCGTAGGCCCGCGTCTTCGAGCGCCCCACGCGGCCCCGGATCTGATAGAGCTGCGCAAGGCCGAACATGTCCGCCCGCCAGACGACCATCGTATTCGCGGTCGGAATATCCAGCCCCGATTCGACAATGGTCGTGGCGAGAAGCACGTCGAACTTCCCGTCGTAGAAGGCATTCATCCGGTCATCGAGCTCGCCCGCAGCCATCTGCCCATGCGCAATCACATAGGTGACTTCGGGCACGGAAGCCTTCAGGAACTCCTCGATCTCGACCAGATCCTTGATCCGCGGCACCACGACGAAACTCTGCCCGCCCCGGTAATGTTCGCGTAGCAGCGCCTCGCGGATCGTGACCGTGTCGAACTCGCTCACATAGGTTCGGATCGACAGCCGGTCGACCGGAGGCGTCGAGATGATCGAAAGGTCCCGCACGCCGGTGAGGCTCATTTGCAGCGTGCGTGGGATCGGCGTCGCGGTCAGCGTCAGCACATGAACGTCCGAACGCAATTCCTTGAGCCGCTCCTTGTGATTGACGCCAAAGCGCTGTTCCTCGTCGATGATGAGCAGCCCCAGGTCCTTGAACTTGATCCCCTTCGCGAGCAGCGCATGGGTGCCCACGACGATATCGACCTGCCCGTCGGCCATGCCGTCACGAGTGCGAGCTGCCTCGGTCTGACCGACAAATCGAGACAACTGCCGCACGTTGATCGGGAAGCCCCGGAACCGTTCGGCAAAGCTCTTGTAGTGCTGCCGGGCAAGGAGCGTCGTCGGCGCGATCACCGCCACCTGCTTGCCCGACATGGCCGCAACGAAGGCCGCCCGCATCGCCACTTCGGTCTTGCCGAATCCCACGTCGCCACAGATGAGCCGGTCCATCGGCGTGCCCGAGACCATGTCGGTCAGAACATCCTCGATGGCGGTCAACTGGTCCTCGGTCTCGGAGTAGGGAAACCGCGCCGCGAATTCTTCCCAAGCGTGATGGGGGGCTTCCATGACAGGAGCCTTGCGCAGGATCCGCTCCGCCGCCAGCCGAATGAGCTTGTCCGCGATCTCGCGGATCCGCTCTTTCATCCGGGCCTTTCGCGCCTGCCAGGCCCCGCCGCCCAGACGGTCGAGCAACCCCTCCTCATGCCCGAACTTCGACAGAAGCTCGATGTTCTCGACCGGCAGGTAGAACCGATCACCGCCCGCGTATTCCAGCACCACGCATTCATGCGGCGCCCCGGCGGCGGTGATCGTCTCAAGCCCGAGATAGCGCCCGACGCCATGGTCCACATGGACGACCAGCTCACCGACCGAAAGCGACTGATACTCGGTCAGGAAGTTTTCAGCCTTGCGCTTCTTCTTCGGCGCCCGGATCAGCCGGTCCCCCAGAACGTCCTGTTCGGAAATGATGGTCAGCCCGTCCGCCTCGAACCCATGCTCAAGCGGCCAGACGACCAGATAGGTGCCGCCCTTCTGGTCGGGCACATCGCGGTAGTCGGCGATCTCTGCGCTCGCTGTCAGGTCTTCGTCGGCCAAGAGCCCCGACAAACGCTCCCGCGCCCCTTCGGAATAGGAGGCAACGACCACCGGCCCCTCTTTACGTTTTGCGCGAATATGATCCGCCAGAACGCTGAAAAGGTTGATCTTCTCTTGCTGGCGCTCGGGGGAGAAGTTGCGCCCGATCCGTCCGCCCGCGTCCAGCACGCCAGGCCCCGTCGGCTGCGGCAGCGCGACCATCTGGATCACGCGGTGATCCACCGTGGCCATCGTCCAGGCCTCGTCGTCGAGATACATGAGCCCTGGCGGACAGGGCTTGTAGATCGTGTCCAGACGCCCCTTGTCGGCCATGGCGAGGCGCCGGGTTTCATACTGGTCCTCGATCCCCTCCCATCGGGCGATCCGCGTCGGCGTCAGCTGATCGTCGAGCATCACGCTGGCCCCCGGCAGGTAGTCGAAGATCGTTTCGAGCCGTTCGTGGAAGAACGGCAGCCAATGCTCCATCCCCTGCACCTTGCGCCCCGAGCTCACCGCCTCATAGAGCGGGTCGTCCGAGGTCGCGCCGAACTCGATCCGGTAGTTTTGCCGAAACCGGGTGATCGCTGCCTCGTCGAGGATGATCTCTGACACGGGCGCGAGCTCGATAACCGACAGCGTCTCGGTCGTGCGCTGGGTGGCCGGATCGAAGCGCCGCGCCCCGTCGAGCGTATCGCCGAACATATCGAGCCGCACCGGACCGGCTTCGCCGGGCGGAAAGATGTCGATGATCCCGCCCCGGACGGCGAAGTCACCCGGCTCCATCACGGTGGGCGACTGGGTGAAGCCCATCCGCACGAGGAATGCCCGAAGCGCGCCCTCGTCGATGCGCGACCCAACCCGCGCCGACCAGGCGGCCTCCTTCAGCACGTCGCGCGCCGGAATGCGCTGGCTCGCCGCATTGAGCGTGGTCAGCAGCACGAACCGCCCGGTAAACCCATGCGCGAGCGCGGCAAGCGTCGCCATCCGTTCGGCCGAAACCTCGGCATTGGGCGACATCCGGTCGAAGGGCAGACAGTCCCAGGCCGGGAACCGCAGCACCGTCACATTGGGCGCAAAGAACCCGAGCGCCGCCGCCATCGACGCCATGCGTTTTTCGTCCCGCGCCACGTGCAGCACAGGTCCGCCCGTCTTCTCGAGTTCACGGGTCAGCAGGAGGGCGTCATAGCCTTCCGGCGCGCCCGAGAGTGTGATGTGATCTTTCGCCATGGATCGGGAGGTAAACCTGTCCCCCGCGAAGTCAACCGGATTAGCCGTGCAAATCGGCGGACCCGATCAGCCGCCCAGCACGCCGATCGACAAGTTCTGATACATGCCCCAGAGCGCGGTGATGAAGATCGCGACCATGCCGACGAATTGCGTCGCTGTCCGGTGCCGGTGCATCCGTTTGCGCAGGTCTTTGCCCGCCAGTCCCCGAGCGCGGATGTCCTGTGCGGTGTTGAGCGTGAGCACGCCCACGATCAACATCGGCGCGCCCAGCAGAAACACCGCTTGCGCGAACTCGATGTCATACCAGAAAGCAAGCATCGCCATCGAGGTGAACATTGCCGCGACAATGCCCACGAGCCACAGCCCGGACACGCCGGCGACATAGAGAAACCGGTTGCAGTTGATCCGCACCATGTCCTCGAGGTCGGCTTCCGCCTCGCCGCCATGGCGTTCAGCGCGCTGGATCATGTCATAGGGCACGCCCAGCACGTAGCGGCTGGTCTGCGACCAGACGGCAGCGAGCACGATCCAATACCAGAGATTGGAAAAGCTGCGCATGTCGATGAGTTCGAATACGGCTGAATACCAGTCCACCGCGCGCCCGTCCCGTGACCGCTCTTGTTTTGCCGGGACCATAAGCCCCACGGCGCGCAGACGCTACCCCTTGAGCGCGGGAATTACCGCCTGCGTCGCGCCGGCGCGCGTGCCATCAGACCTCGGCCTTTTCGGCCAGCTCCAGCCATTCCTCTTCGGCAGAGGCGAGCCTCTCCTGCCGTTCGACCAGTGCCTCGGTCGCTTTCTTCCACTTCACCGGCTCACGCGTGAACAGCTCCGCATCCGAGAGAAGTCCTTCCAGCTTTCCGATCTCAGCCTCGAGGCGTTCCATCTCCGCCGGTAGAGCCTCCAGCCGATGCTTTTCGGTGAAGGACAGGCTCGGTTTTTTCGGCTCGGCTTTGCTGGCGGCGCGGACTTCCGGCTTCGGTGCTTCCGGCTTTCCGTTGTCCGGGCGCGTCTTCGCCGCGTCACCCTCCGGTTCCCCCCGCTGCGCGCGGTAGTCGGACCAGCCACCGGCATAGACCGTGGCACGGCCGTCACCTTCCATCGCGATGGTCGTCGCCGCGACCCGGTCGAGGAAATCGCGGTCGTGGCTGACCAGAAGAACGGTCCCGTCGTAGTCGTCGATCAGCTCCTGAAGGAGGTCGAGCGTTTCGACATCCAGATCGTTGGTCGGTTCGTCCATGACGAGCAGATTCGACGCCTTTGCCATGATCTTGGCGAGGATGAGCCGCGCCTTCTCACCGCCCGAGAGCGAGGACACCGGGGCCCGTGCCTGTCGTTCGTCGAAGAGGAATTCCTTGAGGTAGCCGACCACATGCTTGGGCGTGCCCCGCACGAGCACCTGATCGGCTTTCCCGGACACGCGCATCTCGGGATCGCCCGCGAGGTTTTCCCAAAGGCTCGCGCCCTCATCGAGTGACGAGCGGTTCTGGTCAAAGACTGCCATCTCGAGCCCGGTGCCCAGCTTCACGCTGCCCTGATCCGGCTCCATTTCGCCGATGAGGATTTTGAGAAGCGTTGTCTTGCCCGCCCCGTTCGGTCCGACAAGGGCGATCCTGTCGCCCCGATTCACGAGGAGGTCGAAGGGACGCAGAATGGTCCTGTCGCCGAAGGACTTGGCCACACCCACGGCCTCGATCACCTTCTTGCCGGACTTGGGACCTGCATCCAGATCCATGGCCGCCGCGCCCTGTCGCCGGATCTGCCCGGCACGTTCGGCCCGCAGTTCCCCAAGCGCCCGGACCCGGCCCATGTTGCGCTTGCGTCGCGCCGAGATCCCCTCGACCGCCCAGCGTGCCTCGGCCTTGATCTTGCGGTCGAGCTTGTGGCGCGCGATGTCCTCGTCTTCCCAGACCTTGTCGCGCCAAGCTTCGAAATTTTCGAATCCCTTCTCCTGCCGCCGCACCGCCCCCCGGTCGATCCAGAGCGTCGCGCGGGTGAGCGCACGGAGAAAGGCACGGTCGTGCGAGATGAGGACAAAGCCTGCGCGGGTCGTGGAGAGCTCGTCCTCGAGCCACTGGATCGCCTCGATATCCAAATGGTTCGTCGGCTCGTCCAGCAACATGAGCTCGGGCCCTTCGGCGAGGAGCTTGGCCAGCGCGGCACGGCGCCGTTCGCCACCCGACGCGGTCCGGACATCGGCGTCGAGCCGGAACTTGAGCCCCTCGGCCACGCGCTCGACCTTATACGCCTCGCCCTCGGCCAGCCCGCTGGCGGCGAAATCCCCCAAAGTGGCGAAACCCGTCAGGTCGGGGTGCTGTTCCATGTATCCGGTCGACACGCCCGGTGCGAGGATGCGGTCGCCCTCGTCCGGCTCGACCAGCCCGGCCATGACCTTCATCAGGGTCGATTTCCCCGACCCGTTGCGCCCCACCAGCGCCACGCGGTCGCCGGGCTGAACCACGAGCGAGAGGTCGGAGAAGACGGGATCGCCGCCGAAGGTCAGCGAGATGTCGGTGAGTTGGAGAAGCGGTGCACGGGCCATGGCGCTCACCTAGTCGCGGTCGCGCGGATCGTCAATCGCGGCAGATCGGCCAGAAGCGGCGGCGCTGGCCCCGCTCACTCCTGCGCAAGCGCGCGCAGCGCGCGCGCCCGGGCTTCGGGCACCCGGTCGATTTCGACTCCCGTGAACACATGCAGGGTATTCATGACCCGATCAATCACAGCATGATCGCTGACCCAGCCGCCCATGAGCATGTAAGTCCGTAGCAAAGGGGGCAACTGACGCTGCGCCGACTGCGGATCATAGGGTCCTTCGGGCAGAGCCATACGCTCGCGGGCCTTCGGACCGGGACGGATACGGGCCGGCGCGATATGCTCGGCCGCCAGCATGCGAAGGGCATCGGTATAGGGTGCGGGGTCGGTGCCCCGGAACGACGAACAGCCGAACAGCAGGACCGCCTGCGCCTCGTCCACCAGCCGCGTCATCGCGGCCCATGCCAGACGCAGGATGTCGGGGTCATGCGCTTTCGGATGCAGGCAGAAGCGGCCCATCTCGATCATCGGACCATCCAGCGCGGACAGATGCGAGAGGTCATAAACCCCGGCGGAATAACCGATCCTCGTGTCCGCCGCGCCGGGGAAAATCTGGTAGCGGAAGGTGCAGACGAGCCCTTCGGGCCCTTCGACCAGCAGGTGCCGGTTCATCCCGTCGTAGCGGTCCACGTCCCGCCCTTCACCCTCCGGATCGCGAAAGGCGAGATAGCGCAGAGCCTGTGCCGCCCCCACGTCACCGCGTCCCGCGGCAATACGGGCGCGATAGACACCTTTGCTTAACAGATGGTCGGCCATGCCGCCCCCACTTGGAACATCCCCCGACTACTGAAGCAATGTGCCAGCGTCAAAGTTCCCGATGTTTCCAAGAAGTTGACGAAGGAAGCCGACGCCGCGGGTGTTCGACGTGGTCACACGGCGCGACAGGACGACAACCTGCCCCTGCTCGAGACCGAAGCGTTCGATGTTCTCGACCAGCCCGCTTTCATCGAATCCGATCCGCAGAACCTCGCGGTCGATTTCTTCCGGCGCGTTATACGCGAAGTGCTTGAAGCGGCTCTCGACGTAGTACCAGCCTTCTTGCGTCAGAAGCCCCTCGGCCCCCGGCTTGCCCACGATCGCCGCCACCGTTTCGCGGGTGTCGATGCCGACCATGATCTCTTCCACGTCCTCGTCCGACGGGACGAAACCGTGATTGGTGTAGACCGGAGAACAGGCCGCGATGGTGAGAATACCCAGAAGAACGGCGACCAGACGGACCAAACCGCGCGCCTTCATCCCTATGGCAGCCATACCGCCCCCCTTGCCTTGCCTTGCCTTCGTTGGCTATCCGCTTACAGGAGCATAACGCCGCGTTCAAGAAACGAAAGACCCATGACGACACCCGAGGACATCCCGAACTATGGCCCGAGGCTCAAGGTCTCGGAGCTGGATCACTCGCGCCCGCATGATCTTGCGGTCTCCCTGAACGAGGAAAGCGCCATGGCGCTTGCGCATGAACTGGGCATCGAAGCGGCCCGCAAGGTGCGACTCGAAGGGCGCCTCGCCCCGGTCGGGCGGCGCGACTGGCGGTTCGAGGGCACGCTGGGCGCCACGGTGGTGCAGCCCTGCGTGGTCACGCTCGCCCCGGTCACGACGCGCATCGACGAGCCGGTCGAGCGGACATGGATCGAGGGGCTCACGCCCACGACGGCCGAAGAAAGCGAAACGCCACAGGACGTGGCGCAGGAGCCCCTGGGCCCGGTCATCGACATCGGCGCGCTTCTGGCCGAGGCCGTTGCATTGGCATTGCCGCTCTATCCGCGGGCCGACGACGCCGAGCTGGGCGATGCGGTCTTCACCGAACCGGGCAAGGACGCGATCCGGGACGAGGACCTGAAGCCCTTTGCGGGCCTTGCCTCCCTTCGAGACAAGCTGGCGCAGAAGGACGACGAGTCGGACGAAAGTAACAGCTAGCCGGTTCGACGCGCGAACAGATAACCGTCCGACTGGATCTCGTTTGACCAGCCCCCGTGCTCTTCGAGCGCGGTCCCCATGGCGGGAACGTTGGAGGGCTCATCTGCTATGAGGAGCCAGCCGCCCTCGGCCACGTGGTCCAGCAGGCCCTTCAGCACATCGAGGCGCGGTCCGTCAGGCAGCATATGAAGCGTGCGGTCGATGAGAATGACATCGAACAGGCCGGACGCGCGATAAGACGTGATGTCGGCGACGATGCCGTCGATCCGCAATCCTTCCGCCTGCGCCGCCGCCTGAAGATCGCGAATCCCGTTCGGCGACAGATCGACGCCCACCACTTCCGCGCCTTGCCGGGCAATCATGAGCGCATCCCGCCCCTGCCCGCAGCCCACATCGAGCACCCTTGCGCCGGCAAGATCGATTCGCGCGAGGAAGTCAGCGATGAAGGGCGTCGGAGCGCCGAGCGCGTCCCGCATTTTCCCGTAAAGTGCGTCGTAGTCGTAACCCATGACAGCGATCATAGACCCCGGTCGCAGGACCGCCTAACGGATTGTGAGCGGGCTCCGTTTCTGCCATGACGCGCGGCATCCGACATGCGAGCGGAAAACCCCGCGCGAAGGCCGAAAAATCCCTTGCAAGATGGCGGAATCGCAGTATGTTCCGGCCCTCTTTCACAAGGTGGGTTCCCTCTGTGCGCGCAACCGCGTATGAGGCGGCGAGACTCACGGGAACGAGCGCTTCGGCACTCACGAGAGCGCGGGCTTCGGCCCAAGAGACAACGGGCCAAGTTCTGGATCAGACAGGACGCAAGCCTTGCGTAAACCCGGGCGAAGGCCCGACCTGAACCCGGGCGAACGCCCCAGACGAAACGGGCCCATCGCGTCGTGACGACGCCAAGCCCCTGAAACATCGAGGTTGAGACATGGCTGTCCCTCAGAACAAAGTCACGAAGTCGCGCCGCAACATGCGCCGCGCCCATGACTCCCTGGTTGCTGGCAACCCCAACGAATGCCCCTCCTGTGGCGAACTGAAGCGTCCCCATCACGTGTGCCCGTCCTGCGGCCACTATGCTGACCGCGAAGTCGTGGCACAGGCCAACGAGATCGACCTCGACGACGAGGACGCGGCGTAAGTCACGCCGCGTTCGCCCATGATGCCTGCCACGGATACCGAAGATCGGATGTCCGGCTCTCATCGGGGGCCTGATCGCACCATACTTTCGATCGACGCGATGGGCGGCGATCATGGGCCGGCAGCCATCGTTGCCGGCCTTGCCAAGGTTGCGCGCAAGCGAAACGTCGGGTTCATCCTGCACGGCAACAAGGCCGAACTTGCGCCGCTGGTCGCAAAGCAGCCTGACCTGAACGGGATCTGCGACATCCGCCACGCCGACGACGTGGTGACGATGGAAGACAAGCCCGCACAAGTGATCCGGCACGGCAAGAACACCTCCATGTGGTCGGCCATCGAAAGCGTGAAGGCGCGCGAGGCCGAGGTCTGCGTCTCCTGCGGCAACACCGGCGCGCTCATGGCGATGTCGGTCCTGCGCCTGCGCAAGCTCCCGGGCGTGTCGCGCCCTGCCATCGCGGTATTCTGGCCCTCGCGCAACAAGATCGGCTTCAACATCATGCTCGATGGCGGCGCCGACATTCGCGCCGACGAGATGGACCTGCTGCAATATGCGCTGATGGGCGCCTCTTATGCCCGTAACGGCCACGGCATCGTGCGGCCGCGCGTGGGGCTGCTCAACGTTGGCACGGAAGAGCACAAGGGCCGCGCCGAGATCAAGGCGGCCGCCGACCTCATCGAGGACGCGGCCAAAGTCGCCGATTTCGACTTCATCGGATTCGTGGAAGGCGGCGACCTGCTGTCGGACCGGGTTGACGTGATCGTGACCGATGGCTTCACCGGGAACGTTGCGCTCAAGACCGGCGAGGGCACGGCCAAGATGGTGAGCGACTTCCTGAAGGAAGCCTTCACCGCGACCCCCCTGTCCCGCCTCGCCGCGCTCTTCGCGATGACATCCCTCAAGCGCCTGCAAAAACGCATGGATCCGCGTCGGTCCAATGGCGGCGTATTCCTTGGATTGAACGGCACCGTGGTCAAGAGCCACGGCTCGGCGGATGCGACGGGCGTCGCGGCGGCGGTGAAACTCGCCTTCGACCTCGCGCAGTCGAACTTCAACCAGAAGCTCGCCGCACGGGTTGCATATACGCCGGGAGACAGCCACGATGCCCCGGCACAAATAGAAGACAAATCGAGCGAGCTGAAATGACGACACGCGCAGTGGTCCGGGGCGTCGGGCATTACCTGCCCGAACAGGTCATTCCGAATTCCTGGTTCGAAAGCCGCATCGACACCTCGGACGAATGGATCAGATCCCGCTCGGGCATCGAACGGCGGCACTTCGCCGCCCCCGGCGAGACGACATCGCAGATGGCGGTGCAGGCGGCGCGCGCCGCGCTGAACGACGCCGGCATGCGGGCCGATCAGGTTGAAACCGTCATCGTCGCCACCTCGACCCCCGATCTGACCTTCCCCTCGACCGCAACCATGGTTCAGGAAGGTCTGGGCATGGAAACGGGCTACGGCTTCGACGTCCAGGCAGTCTGCGCGGGATTCGTCTATGCGCTCGCCAATGCCAACGCCCTGATCGTGTCCGGCCAGTCAAAGTCGGTTCTCGTGATCGGCGCCGAGACATTCTCGCGCATTCTGGACATGGAAGACCGCGCGACCTGCGTGCTCTTTGGCGACGGCGCCGGGGCCGTCCTGCTTGAGGCCGCCGAGGGCGCCGGCACCAAGGACGACCGCGGCATCCTGTCGACGGACCTTAACTCCGACGGGCGTTACCGCGACATGCTTTATGTCGACGGCGGCGTGTCGACCACAGGCACGGCGGGCAAACTGCGCATGCAGGGCAACCCGCTTTTCCGCCAAGCCGTTGAAAAGCTTGCCTCGACCGCCGATGCCGCGCTCGGAAAAGCGGGGATGTCGCACGCGGACATCGACTGGATCGTGCCGCATCAGGCAAATATCCGCATCATCCAGGGCACCGCAAAGAAGCTCGGCCTGTCGATGGACAAGGTCGTCGTGACGGTTCAGGACCACGGCAACACGTCGGCCGCCTCCATCCCGCTCGCCCTGTCGGTAGGCAAAGCGAATGGGCAGATTCGGGAAAACGACGTGCTGGTGCTCGAAGCCATCGGCGGCGGTCTGGCCTGGGGCGCGGTGGTCCTGCGTTGGTGATCTGGCGTCGGCGTGAAAGCCCACCCGCAAGCCATTGATCTTGACTTGAAAAAGAAGCCGCCCCATGCTGCCTCCAGACACTCCGGGGGACGGTATGAGCGAAAAGACTCTGACGCGCATGGACCTGAGCGAAGCGGTATTCCGCGAAGTCGGCCTTTCGCGCAATGAAAGCGCACAGCTTGTTGAAAGCGTGCTCGGTTACATCTCCGACGCATTGGTCGAGGGCGAGACGGTCAAGATATCGTCCTTCGGGACCTTTTCCGTCCGCGACAAGGCGGCGCGCGTCGGGCGCAATCCGAAGACCGGACAGGAAGTTCCGATTTCGCCCCGGCGGGTCCTGACGTTCCGGCCTTCCCACATCATGAAAGAACGGGTCGCCGCCGGAAACAAGTCCTGAGCGGCCCGACATAAACGAGCAGAAGACGGGCTAGAGCTATGGACAACAAGTCGCCGGATGCGTTTCGCACGATCAGCGAGGTGGCCGATTGGCTGGGCGTGCCGACCCATGTCCTGCGCTTCTGGGAAAGCCGCTTCACACAGGTCAAGCCGGTGAAGCGTGCAGGTGGACGGCGGTATTACCGTCCCTCGGACATGGAACTGCTCGGCGGTATCCGCAAGCTCCTGCATGATGACGGCCTGACCATTCGCGGCGTGCAAAAACTCCTGCGCGAGCAAGGTGTGAAACACGTCGCGGCCATGTCGCAGCCGCTCGATCTGGAAGCGGAACCCGAAAGCAACGTGGTCCCGCTCGACCGCTCGCGTCGATCGACGCAGGAAGCGGATCCGGTCGAAGACGCGGAAATCCTCGAGGCGCCCGAGGAAGCCCCGGAGGTTCAGGACGTCGATGCCTCCGAGGCGGAAGACGCGATGCCCGAACCCGTGGACGACGCGATGGCGAACCATGATGTGGCCCTGGATGCCCCCGGCCCTGACGAAGAGCTGGAAGACGTGACGCCGGTGTCTTTCGAGACCGTGGATGAGAAGGATGTGGCCGAACCTGTCGGGGAGGCCGTCGCACCGGATGCAGACGCATCGCCGGATGACGCGGCAGACTTCAACCCCTTCGCCAGCGCACCGAATGTGACGCTGGAACCGACGGAGTCGGACATCCCCGAGGAGGCCACCGAAGTCTCGCCGCTTGCGGTCGAAGAGGATGCGGGCATCGCAAGCCTCGTTGCGGAAACCACGGGCGAAGGGACGCAAGTCCCCGACGCGCTGGCTGCCGAGGAAGATACGAGAGACAGCGAGTCGGCGGCATCGGAGGACGAAGACCCCAGCCCCGCATTGACGGTCTCGGCCCACGACGATTCGACGCTCACCCCACCCGAGCCCCAATCGGACGAGGATGCCTCCACTGCGCTCGATGTCGACGCGACGCATCTGTCGAGGGGTGACGCGGAACGCATCTCGCCCGCTGAGACGGATACAGACGCAGACCAAGAAACCGAGAACGTCTTCACGGTAGCTGAGGCCGACGTGTCTCAGAACCCCGAACGGGAAGCAGATCCCGTCGCGCCGGAGGTTGCGCCCGCGCCCGAACCCGAACGTCCACGCCTTGTCATGCCGGACGTCGGACCAGACCTCACGGACGAAGCGCTGGTCGAAATTCGCCCTGTCGCGCGGCGACTTCGCGAGCTTCGCGACGCGGGCGACACCTTGCCCGTCGCAATGCTCCGCGACATCGCCGAGCGGCTTCAGGCACTGAAATCCAATGCCGGTGGCACGGACGGTCCAGCCGATCGCCTGTAACGAAAATTCATGCGCCAGAGCCCTTGTCACGCCCGCGAAAATCGCTATCTAGGGCCCCACGTCGGGCTATGGCGCAGTCTGGTAGCGCGTCCGTCTGGGGGACGGAAGGTCGTAGGTTCAAGTCCTGCTAGCCCGACCAATACTCCACCGAACCGCCCGCCCTGTCATGGGGCGGGCGTTCGTGTATCGAGGCCCCCGAGTGGAAGTATCCAGCCCAAACGGCTGGCAAGGAGAGGGAGCCATCACAGATGACCGACAGCACGCTTACGCGCACGGGCACCGGCGTCCTTCCCTCCCAGATCCTGCGCCAGATGATCGACACCGGGACGATTTCCGCCGATCCCGCGATCACCGCGCCGCAGATCCAGCCCGCCTCGCTCGACCTCCGGCTCGGCACAATCGCCTACCGCGTGCGGGCTTCGTTTCTGGCCGGCGATGGCCGGACCGTGGCGGACCGGCTGTCCGAGTTCGAGATGCACCGCATCGACCTGTCGCAGGGCGCTGTGCTTGAAAAAGGCGCAGTCTATGTCGTGCCCCTCATGGAGCGCCTCGCGCTCCCCGAGGGTGTGCAGGCCGTCGCCAATGCAAAGAGCTCGACCGGACGGCTCGACCTCCTGACGCGGACGATCACCGATGGCGGCACCGAGTTCGACCGAATCCCGCCGGGTTATGAAGGTCCCCTCTACGCCGAGATCTGCCCAAGGTCCTTCTCGGTCCTCGTGCGACCCGGCATGCGCCTGAACCAGATCCGGTTCCGGGCCGGTCAGGCCGTGCTGACGGACGACGAACTGCGCAACCGCCACGCCACCGAACGGCTCGTCGACGGGCCTGCCGTCATCGACCACGGCCTCGGGTTCTCGGTCGATTTGAAGCCCGGGGACGGCGATCTCGTCGGCTATCGAGCGAAGCCCCATACCGGCGTCATCGACCTCGACCTGATCAACCACTACGACCCCGCCGAGTTCTGGGAGCCCATCCACACGACCGAAGGGCGCATCATCCTGGACCCCGGCGCTTTCTACATTCTTGTCAGCCGCGAAGCCGTGCATATCCCGCCCGATTGCGCGGCGGAAATGGCGCCCTATCTCGCCATGGTCGGTGAATTCCGGGTGCATTACGCAGGCTTCTTCGATCCCGGCTTCGGCCATGACGCAGCCGGCGGCACGGGATCGCGCGGCGTGCTGGAGGTGCGCTGCCACGAAGCGCCCTTCGTGCTTGAACACGGTCAGGTGGTGGGCCGGCTCGTCTATGAGCGCATGGCTGAAGTCCCCGAAACGCTCTACGGCGCTGACCTGAAGTCGAACTATCAGGGACAGGGCCTGAAGCTCGCCAAGCACTTCAAGTCGCCGCGCTAGGCGCCACCGCTCCCGACGGTCTCTTGCACAAGCGCACTGAGGACCGGACCCCGCACCGCAGCCTCGCAGTGGGCCGCAAGCATCTTGCGGTCAGCGAAGTCCGCGACACGCACCGGGTCGTGGTAGTGTATCTCGACTCGTCCCTGCCGCACGGCACCCAGCACGGCCAGCAGATGAGGCCCGAGGTCCATATCGCCCCACCAGCCGTAAAACCGGTCGTCTCGACCTCTCGGCGCGAGGTAGACGACGCTCACCGGCTGCACCCACATGTTCTGGCGCAGGCCATCGGCGAAGAACGCCGCGAAAAGCGTGGTCTTGAAGGGCAGCACCCGCCGGCTGTCGGTCGAGGTGCCCTCGGGAAAGAACAACAGGCGGTGCCCAAGTGACAACCGCCGCCGGAACTCGCCCACCTGCGCGGCGGCCTCCCGTCGGTCCCGCCGGATGAAGACCGTCCCCGTCGCCCGCGCGAGCCAGCCGATTCCCGGCCAGTCGCGCACCTCGGCCTTCGAGACGAAATAGAGCCGCTTGGGCGCATTCAGGACGAAGATGTCGAGCCAGGAGGAATGGTTCGCCACCACGGCGCCAGGGCCCCGCATGGGAACGCCCTTCGCGCGCCAGCCGATGCCGAGGATGGCCAGCGCCGCGATACAGACGAGCCGCGTGATGGTTGGCGTTATGGGCCGGCTTTCGCCCGCGACAAGGCGCTCCAGCGGCAGCATCACCAGCGTTGCCACAAGCCCGATCGCCAGCACCACGAAGAGCGGAATGACCCTGAGGACCGCGACGACCCAGCCAGGCGCCGACACATGAAGGTCGGGCCGCTCACTGCCATCGTCCCAGGATGCCGCGGACCGGGGCTCGTTCACCCCCGGCCCTCCCGGCGCGCCAGTTTCTCGTACATCGCCCGCTGCTTGGGCGGCACCTTGGGCAGGTCTACGATGATGCAGACGTCGGTCGTGTTGAAAGGCTCGTCCACGAAAGCCCCGTCACCGATGACCCCGCCCAGCCGTAGGTAGGCCTTGATGAGCGCGGGCATCTGGCTCATAGCCTCGCGCGTTTCGATCTGATCCTTCGCCAGCAGATCGGCGCTTTGGTAAAAGGCGTCGAGCACCCGGGTCCGCAACTCAGGCGGGGCAAGATGGAAGTGGTGCAGATAGGATAATGGCTCGCGGATCGCCTGAAGCTCGGTGCCGCGAAAGCTCGCCACGCCGAACATGACTTCGATGGCATGCGCGTCCGTATAGTTCAGAAGCCCGACCCAGAGTTGGGCCAATGCAGCGCCCCCGCGGTAGTCGCGATGGACGCAGGAGCGCCCGAGCTCGAGCAGCTTCCGCCCGGATGCCTTCAGCGCCGACAGATCGTATTCCGATTCCGAGTAATAGCGCCCGATCCGGGCCGCCTGATCGTCGCGCATCACGCGGTAGGCACCGACCGCCTGGTCGCCGGTCCGGTTCCGGTCGTAAAGGACCAGATGATCGAAATGGGCGTCGAATTCGTCGCGTTCCAGCCGTGCCTCGTGGTCGACATCCGGCCCGGACCCGCCCAGTTCCTCGATGAAGACCTGATAGCGCAAACGTTGCGCGTCGCGCACCTCGCCCATCGTCTCGGCGATGCGAAGCTCGTATCGCGGGCTTACTGCGGACATCTGGCGGGCGCTCTCCCTCTTTTCACGGGTTCTATGATCCGAGGGGGGCTTTGGCAACCGCGCTGCACCGTCCTCCGGTCTTTACACACCTATAGGTTGTGATAGCCTTCCATGACCCGGCCCGGCTTCAGTCTTCGTCGAAGACCGGTGTGAGGGCGACCTGGGAGATGTCGATGACCCGCTTGCCCGCGTTCTCGAAGTTCACGGTCACCTTGCCGTGGATGTTGGATTGCACCTGCCCGAGGCCCCAATCGGGTTCAGTCGGCAACCGGACGAGCATGCCCGGTTCGAGAAGAGAAGAAAGATGGTCCATGCACGCGCTTTCAGGGTTTGAGGTTTCACCATGAGCGACACGAACGACCTGGTGGCGCTCGTCGGCAGCCGCATCTGCCATGACCTTATCAGCCCTTTGGGCGCAATCGGCAATGGGCTCGAACTCTTGATGCTGTCGGGTGGCGAGGACAGCCCGGAAGCCGCGCTCATGCGCGAGAGCCTCGAGAGCGCGTCGGGCCGGATCCGGTTTTTCCGGATCGCCTTCGGCACCGCGTCCGGCGGGCAGATCGTTCGGGCCGACGAAATTACCTCGGCGCTCGCGGACGCCGGGCGCAAGGCCAAGATGGAATGGCGCGTGCCGGGCGATTGTCCCCGTCCGGAGACGAAACTCGCCTTCCTCCTTGCCACCTGCTGCGAAAGCGCGATGCCCTTCGGTGGCACCATCACGGTCAGCGAGGCGGTGGGCCAGTGGTCGGTCACGGGACGCGCCGAGCGGATGAAGATCGACGACAGGGATTGGGGACATCTGACGGGGGGCGGAGGTGCCCTGTCCCCCGCCAAGGTTCACTTCGGCCTCGTCCTTCCCGAGGTTCGGGCACAAGGCAGGTCGCTGGGTGTCGAGATCACCGACACCCGGCTTCACCTGACTTTCTAGGAAAGTTTACGGGCGCGTCGTCCCGTCGCCTTCCACGATATACTTGAAGCTGGTGAGCTGTTCGGCCCCGACCGGCCCACGTGCATGCATCTTGCCCGTGGCGATTCCGATCTCGGCGCCCATCCCGAACTCGCCACCGTCCGCGAACTGGGTAGAGGCGTTGCGCATCAGGATGGCACTGTCGAGCCGCTGGAAGAACCGCGCGGCAGCCGCGTCGTCCTCGGTCATGATCGCATCGGTGTGTGACGAGGAATACTGCCGGATATGCGCGATCGCCCCGTCCAGATCGTCGACGACCTTCGCTGCGATGATCGAGTCGAGATATTCCGTGCCCCAGTCGTCGTCCGTCGCGGCCACGGTCCCGGTCAAGCCCTCCCCGGCCCGCACCTCGACGCCTTTCGACATGAGCGCATCAAGCACGGCCTGCCCAAGCGGCAGGGCGTCCCTGTGCACGAGCAGACACTCCGCCGCGCCGCAGATCCCGGTCCGCCGGGTCTTGGCGTTGATCACCACGTCCATTGTCTTCTGGGGATCGGCGGCCTTGTCGATGAAAATATGCACGATGCCTTCAAGGTGGGCAAAGACCGGCACGCGGGCCTCGCGCTGGACAAGGCCCACCAGCCCTTTGCCCCCGCGCGGCACGATAACGTCCACGTAATCGGTCATGGTCAAGAGCTCGCGCACAGCCTCGCGGTCGCGGGTCGGCACGCGCTGGATCGCGTCTTCGGGCAACCCCGCCGAGCGCAGCCCCTCGACGAGGCAGGCGTGAATCGCGCCGGAGGAATGGAAGCTCTCCGATCCGCCCCGCAGGATAACGGCATTGCCGGATTTCAGGCAGAGCGCACCGGCATCGGCGGTCACGTTCGGACGGCTTTCATAGATCACGCCGATCACTCCCAAAGGCGTGCGCACGCGTTTGATATGAAGGCCAGAGGGACGATCCCATTCCGCTATTACGGCGCCCACGGGGTCGTCCTGCGCGGCGACGGCGCGCAGCCCGTCGCACATGGACCTGATCCGGTCCTCGTCCAGGAGGAGCCGGTCCATCATGGCCGGGGTCAGCCCCTTCTCGCGCCCGAATTCGAGGTCCTTGGCATTGGCCGCGATGACCTCGTCACGCCGCGCCCAGCAGGCGTCCGCAGCCGCCTCGAGCGCCTGGCGCTTGGCTTCCGATGGCGCGAACGCCAACTCCGCAGCGGCGGCTTTGGCACGGCGGCCAAGGTCCTGCATCAGGGCGGGAATGTTGTCAGCGTCTTTCATCGGAGCCTCCTTCTGGCTGGGGCTTAGATAAGACGGGCCGGGCGCAACGTCAAAGGAAAGGCAGCCGCGCGCTTAGCGGTTCCATTCGTCGTGCACCCTGCAACTGATCTGAAGGCCGTCGTCGCAAAGCCGCTCCAACGTCGTGCGCGCCGCGACGGGCGTTACACGGGGGTTCTTGCCGTAGCCGCCAAGGACCGCGGCAAAATGACAGGCGGGAACGTAGCCCGCGCCACAAAGGTCACCAAGGCCGGCGGCGGCGGAACTATAGTCCTTGTCCAGCAAGGCCGCGCGCACTGCCTGCCCCATGAAAGGTTGATCGCACTTGGCAAATGCTTCGGCCATCGAGCCGATGGTTTCTTCTTGGTCTGGCGTGTAATTGCTGGTCAGCATGACGAGAAGTGTCAAGCCGTTGAGCGCATTATCGCAAATCGCCTGGGTCACACGAGCACGCTCCTCATTGATCGCCGCCAAATCGGCCGTGTTCTCGATGTTCCTCAGGCACAAATCATGGCGTGTCAGCATATCCTTAAACCCGGTCACCGGCACGGAAACCTTTCCCCCATCAGGCAAACGGTCGCTCTGCACCTCGACGATCTCGGCCTTGCCAAGCTCGGTCAGCAGAAGCGCGTTGTTGGCGTCGTCCTTGGCTGGAAACACCAGCGAAATCCGGTTCCCGCCAAACACCGTAGGCACCGAGATGCCGCCGCGACCGACAAGCTCCAGCCGGGCGAGTTCAACCACCCGCTCAAGGGACCAGGCCTTGTTCACTACGATCAACGCATGACGGTCGTCATCGTTGAAATTCATCTCGAAGAAGAGGGTATAGGGCGCCTCTGTGCGCCCTACGATACATTCGGTGTTGTCTTCAGTCGGGAAGACTTGCCACCCGTCTTCGCCGGTCTGGGACCAGCCCGGCATGGCAACGAAGATCAGCACGGCGGACAATATGATGGGCAGCATCGCCAAAGTCGGCGCGGCAGGGAAAACGGCTTCAGGACGCATCGTGCATGCCTCCAAATGGATGTCTCGAATGCAGAAAGCATGACACATCCTGGCCGAAATCCAAAGATCGTAGGAACGAACCCAGGCGTCGGGGCGCAGGACCGGGCCCGATGTGCCCTCTAAAGCGCCATATCGTCCCGGTGGATGAGCGCGGCACGGCCGGGATAGCCCAGCGTCTCCTCGATCTGGTCGGACCGTTTGCCGATCAGCCGCCGCGCCTCATGCGCCGTGTAGCGCACGAGCCCGGCGCCGATATGGGACCCGTCCGGTCCGAGGATCTCCACCGGTTCGCCGCGCCCGAAATCGCCCGTCACCTGCGTCACGCCCGCCGGGAGAAGCGATTTACCTCCCCGAAGCGCGCGCACGGCGCCTTCGTCGAGGGCCACCGTGCCCTGCGGCTTCATCGAACCGATCCAGTGCTTGCGCGCCGCAGAGGGGTCCTGCCGCGCCACGAAAAGCGTCGAGCGTTCGCCCGCTTCCAGAGCCGCCAGCGGGTTCGGGCGGCTCCCTTCCGTGATGATCAACCCGCAGCCTGCCGCCGTCGCCGTCTGCGCGGCGAGGAGCTTGGTCTTCATCCCGCCTTTCGACAGCCCGGTCCCGGCGTCGCCCGCCATCGCCATGAGCGCGGGGGTGATTTCCTCGACGACCGGGTAATGCTCGGCGGCAGGGTCGGTCTTTGGGTTGCCAGAGTAGAAGCCGTCCACGTCCGACAGGAGCACCGTCAGGTCCGCGCCCACTGTCACCGCGACCTGCGCCGCGAGGCGGTCGTTGTCGCCATAGCGGATCTCGTCGGTCGCCACGGTGTCGTTCTCGTTCACGATGGGCACGACACCGAAGCCCAGAAGCGTCTCGAGCGTGGCACGCGAGTTGAGATAGCGCCGCCGATCCGCCGAATCCTCGAGCGTGACGAGAACCTGCGCCGTGGTGATCCCCAAGGGCGACAGGACCTCTTCATAGGCGCGCGCGAGGCGGATCTGTCCGACTGCGGCGGCCGCCTGAGACTGTTCCAGCGGCAGTCCACCCAAGGGCAGTCCCAGAACGCCACGCCCGAGCGCGATGGACCCGGACGACACCAGAACCACATCCGCGCCCCGCGCCTTGAGCCGGGCCACATCTTCGGCCAGACCGGAGAGCCATGTGGACTTGAGCGCGCCCGTCGCCGCATCGACCAGAAGCGCCGAGCCGATCTTGACCACCACGCGGCGCGCGGTGGCGAGAGTCACGGTTGCCAAGTCCCGCTCTCCTCTTCGTCGCCCCCTTCGGCCTTCTTGCGGCGGAAGCGTTCGGCCCCGATCTCGGCCTTGAGCGCCCGGAGGACCGAAGTCACGCCATCCTTGGCGACCCCGGACATCTCATAGACGTGCTCGCCGCAGGCCTTGGCAAGCGCCTCCCGCTTCTCCTCGCGTTCCTCGTCCAGAAGCGCGTCGATCTTGTTCAGGACCGTGATGCGCGGCTTCTGCGCAAGGACGCCGCCATAGGCCTCGAGTTCGTGGATGATGGTACGGTAATCCTCGACCACGGTCTCGGAGGTGCCATCGACAAGATGGAGAAGCACCGAACAGCGTTCGACATGGCCCAGGAACTGGTCCCCGAGCCCCCGCCCATCATGCGCGCCTTCGATCAGACCGGGAATGTCGGCCACCACGAATTCGACGTTGTCCACGCCCACGACGCCAAGGTTCGGAACGAGCGTCGTAAAGGGATAGTCCGCGATCTTGGGACGCGCGTTCGAAGTCGCCGCGAGAAAGGTCGACTTGCCCGCGTTCGGAAGGCCCAGAAGCCCGACGTCGGCGATCAGCTTGAGACGCAGCCAGAGGGTCCGCTCGACCCCCTCCTGCCCGGAATTGGCCCGGCGCGGCGCCTGATTGGTGGCAGTTTTGAAATGGAGGTTCCCGAAGCCGCCGTTGCCGCCCTTGGCAATGACCAGCCGTTCGCCCACCTCGGTCAGGTCGGCGATGACGGTTTCCTCGTCCTCGTCGATGACTTCAGTGCCCACAGGCACCCGAAGCACGATGTCGTCGCCCGACTTGCCGGTGCGCTGGTTGCCCGAGCCCGGCGCGCCGTTCTTGGCGAAGAAATGCTGCTGGTAGCGGAAGTCGATGAGGGTGTTGAGCCCCTCGACCACCTCGATGACCACGTCACCGCCGCGCCCGCCATCACCGCCGTCGGGCCCGCCAAATTCGATGAACTTTTCGCGCCGGAAGGAGACACAGCCGTTTCCCCCGCTGCCGGAGCGGATATAGACCTTGGCTAGATCGAGGAATTTCATGGGGCTGGCCTTTCGTGGTTTGGGCCTTTCGTCGTTCGGGGCAAGCGATAGAGGGAAACGCGCGCTGCCTCAAGGGTGGGCGTCGGGGCAAACGCCCGGGATCAGGGGCGCTCGAGGCGGTAGTCGATGCCGGACAGCTCCTGCCCGCGCGCACGGTTCATCGCGGTATGGCGGCCGACCTCCGTGAACCCCAGCTTGAGGAGGACGCGGGACGAGGCCGGGTTGTCTTCCCAGACCTTGGCTTCGAGGAAGGGTTCGTTCCGGGACTGGAAGCCATGCTCGACAAGCGCCGTGGCCAGTTCGGTGGCATATCCCCTGCCCCAATGCGGTTTGGCGATAAGATAACCGATAGCCCGCTCGGCGACGTGAGCCATGCCGATGAGTTCGGCGCTATGCCAAGCGAGGGCATAGAACCCCGGTGCGCCCATTCGTTCCTCGATCCGATGGCGAGCGAAATCCTCGGTCACCGGATGGGGCCAGGTTGCCGTCATGCGCACCAGGTCCCAATCGGCCATGAGCCGGGCGAGCGCGCGAGCGTCCTCGGGCCGCTGCCGGCAAAGGGTGAGCCGGGCGGTTTCGATCACCTCGATGCGCCCGGCCCCGGTCACGTCAGCGCATCTTTCGGCTGTAAGTCCAGGTCGGCACATTGGCATTGCGGGCGACCGAATAGGTCTCGCTGTCGCCGACATATTGGAAACCCGCATTGGTCAGGACCCGGGCCGAGGCCGGGTTGTCCTGAAACACCTCGGCAAAGAGCGTGTCGTTGCCCAGCGGGTTCGCCGCGACGAGCGCCTGAACGGCCTCGGACGCGATGCCGGTGTTCCAACAGGGCGGCGCGACCCAGTAGCCAAGCTGGCTCTGGTTGCGGTCCATGCGGGTGAGGCTGACGACACCCAGCACTTCCTGCCCACGTTCACCGCCTTCCACGGCCGAGCCGTCGATGACCCAGACGTCTTCGACCCGGTCGGCTTTCAACGCGCGGGTCACGAAACTCTCGGTCACACCGGGCGCGAGCGGGTGCGGGATCGAGCGCGTCTCGGCGGCGACCCGTTTGTCGCCGGAGTAATGCGCCAGAAGCCCGACATCGGACAGTCGCGGCGCGCGCAGCACGAAGCGGTCCGTTTCGATGATCGCCTGCTCGTTCGCCGCCTCAACCTGCATGGTTTGTCTTTCTGGTATCACGGTCTTTCCTCCTCGAAAGCCGCAGGTCGCAAGCCGCTCGTTCAATTCCGGGCTTGCGAACATGTGCTGAAAGTCGCTTGACGGTCCGGCCTCCCCTCCGTCGCGTCTGAAACGATTTGGGGGACCGGCGTTTCGCCGATCCCCCTGATTTTGCTGACCTCGGGGTCTCGGCTTACTCGGCAGCCTCTGCTGCCGGAAGCACGGAAATGAAGGTGCGGCCTTTGAGACCCTTCGTGAACTTCACTTCGCCATCGGCGGTTGCGAAAAGGGTGTGATCGCGGCCCATGCCCACGTTGTTGCCGGCCCAGACCTTGGTGCCGCGCTGACGCACGAGGATGTTGCCCGCGATGACGGCTTCGCCACCGTATTTCTTGACGCCAAGGCGACGGCCCGCAGAGTCGCGGCCGTTGCGGGAGCTACCACCAGCTTTTTTATGTGCCATTTCGCTCTCTCCTTACTTCGCCAGAGTTTTGGCTTCTTCAACCCACTCGGGCTTCACGTTGACGGCCTCGAAGGTTTCGGGGTCGACTTTCGCGAGGTCCGCGTAGGTGGTGATGCCGGCTTCCACGAGCTTCTTCTGCATCGCGGGGCCCACGCCGTTGATTGCGGTGAGGTCGTCACCTGCGGCAGCGGCGGTTTCGGCTTTCGCTTCGGCCTTGGGTGCTGCGGCTTTCTTCGCCGGAGCGGCGGCCGGGGCCGGAGCGGTGCCCGAACGCGCGCCGATCGCGGCGGTCACGCCGGATTTCTCCGCACCCTTTTCGAGGATGTCGGTGATACGCACGAGGGTCAGTTGCTGGCGGTGGCCACGCTTGCGCTGCGAGCTGTGCTTACGACGGCGCTTCACGTAGCTGATGACTTTGTCCGCCTTGATCTGCTCGATCACTTCGGCCTGCACGCCCGCGCCTTCGACGAGGGGGGAGCCGAGGGTCGTTCCGACCATCAGGATGTCATTGAACTGGATCTTGTCGCCGGCATTGGCCGCAAGTTTCTCCACGCGGAGCACGTCGCCCGCCTGGACCTTGTATTGCTTGCCGCCGGTCTTGAGGACCGCAAACATATGGTCTTCCTTCATGTTTCCGCATCCTGTGGCCCCGGCATTCCGGCGTTCTGCGGGGCAACCCCGGCCTCGGACAGCGCGTTCCGTTCGGAACGTTGTTGCAAAACTTGTCCCCCACACGCGAGTCGCCCCGGGTGCAGGAGCCGCGTATATCGGGGCATTCAGCCTTCAAGTCAAGGAAAACAAGCCCACCAAGCGGCGGGCCTGCTCGACCGCGTTCAGATGTCCTGTTGCGGAGCGAGATCGGAGAGCCGCGCGGCAAGCTTGGCGTAGCGGTCGCCCATGATCTCATACTGGATGCCGTTGAGGATTTCATAGACCTGCATCATCTCGGGATCCTCGAGCGCCTCGCGGTAGGCCACCACGTCGTCATCGGAAAAGTCGCGATAGACATAGGCCGAGGCCAGAATTCCCGACGACTGGATCGCCTCCCGCAATTGCGGTTCCTGATCCTTCAGGATCTCGCGAAGTTCCGCCTCGGAATACTGGATGTCGGAGGCGCCGGCAGCCATGGCGGAGGTCAGATAACGCACCTGAAGCTCGATCACGGCGCGAACGGAACTGTCCACACCGCCGATGGCGTCGGACATGAGGCGGTATTCGTTGATCCGTGCCGGGTTTTCGTCCGCGAGCCGCGTGACGATCAGCTCGCCCTCGGCGTATTGCGTGTCCGGGTCATTCATCTGCGCCGCATTCTCGGCCTCGACAAGCCGTTGGCCAAGCTCGGTTTCGTAGAACGCGATGCCATGATCCACGAGGTCCTGCGGCATGATCGCTTCCATCATGTCGAGCGTCTCTTCGATCATCGCCTCGGGCTCGAAGATTTCGCGCGCGAGACGGACCCATTCGCTGCCGAACGCGTCGGGATCGGACCCGGCAATGCCGGGCCCGTTCATCGCCCCTTGCTGGAGCGAGGTGATCGCGACGTCGAAGCCGGTGACTTCAAGAAATTCGCGCGATGTGTCCCGATCGGCAGCGACAAGCGCCGCCCCGAAGCAGATCGCAGCGACAGCCACGGCGGCACCGGTCATGAGACGGTTGAAGGTCATGGTGCTCTCCCAGGTTGGCAACTGAGACAAACCTATGGAGAACGCCCCCTGCAAACAAGGAATCTCACGAAATGATCAACGAACCGGCAACGGGTCGCCGGATTTTTTCAAAACATCCCTTGCACTCGCTGTTGGCGCTCTGTAAATCGCGCTCCACCAGACCCCCGCGGAGAGGTGCCGGAGTGGTCGAACGGGGCGGTCTCGAAAACCGTTGTGGGGGTGACTCCACCCAGGGTTCGAATCCCTGTCTCTCCGCCACTATCCCCTGCCGATAGCATATTCAGAAGTGACAACTCCCGCCTCACGCGGGTTGGCCTGCCAGATAATCGTCGAGCGCCGCGAATTGTTCCGGAAAGGCTCCGGTGCTGCCGGAAGCGATGGCGTCGTCCAGCGCTTCTTTCGACGGATAGCGATCATGGACCGTGAGGTGGGTTCTGCCGTTTTCCTCCTCGAAGGTCACCGTCGTGACTGATCCCTCCTCGGTCTCGGCGTTGGTCCAGACCAGCCGTTTGTCGGGAATCACCTCCAGATAGGTGCCGTGGAAGGCCATCGGGCCGTCGAAGTCCGGGTGTCCGAATTCGAAGCGGTAACCGCCGCCCGTGCGCACGTCCATCTTGCAGGAGATGAAGGTGATCCCGAAAGACGCCGGCGCCCACCAGCGCAGCATGTGTTCGGGCCGGGTCCAGGCCTCGAAGACCACGCGCGCCGGGGCGGCGAAGGTCCGCCTTGTGACAAGCTCGGTGTCGGATACGCGGTCGGAGGTGGTGTCAAGCGTCTTTGCCATGTGACTCATCCTCTTGTGAAATCTCTTGAATGACAGTGTCGAGCGCATCGAAGCGGGCGGCCCAGCGCAGGCGGTGGTCCTCGATCCACGCGGCCTCCTGAGAAAGATCGCGCGCGCCAAGCCGGCACGTCCGGGTTCGCCCGATCTTTTGCGTGGAGACGAGTCCCGCGCGCTCCAGCACGCCGACATGTTTCTTCATCCCTGTCAGGGTCATGGAAAAACGCGCAGCGAGGTCGGTGATCGAGGCGTCGCCTTGCGCAAGCGTGTCGAGGACACCGCGCCGGGTCGGGTCCGACAGCGCGGAAAAGGTGGCGTCGACGCCGGGTTCTGAATACTGATCCATGTGGTTCAGTATTTGACCGTTTGGGGCCTTTGGCAAGCGCTATGTGCGCCCCTGCCCTGACCCTGTGCGGCGGTCGGGATTTCACAAGGGGCGCCTCAGGACCATGTTGGCTGGAACAGCGAGGTCCGGAGGCCGCAAATGACCGACATTCGACGTGAAGAGACCGGAAGCAAGGGACGCTACACCCTTGTGATCGATGGGCACGAGGCAGAGATGACCTATTCCCGACTTTCCGATACGATGCTCATCATCGACCATACCGGCGTGCCCGATGCGCTCCGGGGCAAGGGTGCGGGCGCCCTGCTCGTCAAACGGGCGGTCGAGGATGCGCGGGCGGGAGGCTACAAACTGGTGCCGCTTTGCCCCTTCGCCCATGCTCAGTTCGACCGCCACCCCGACTGGGCCGACGTGAAAGGATAAGCCATGAGCCATTTTCCGGGGTTCGACCCCACCCTTGCGACCGATCCCGGCGCCTTGGAGACCGTCATCGTGCCGCGCGCCCGCGACCTTGGCGGGTTCGAGGTGCGCCGCGCGCTCCCTGCCGCGAAACGGCAGATGGTGGGACCCTTCATCTTCTTCGACCAGATGGGGCCGGTGGAGTTCATCGACGACGGGCTCGACGTGCGCCCGCATCCGCATATCGGGCTGGCAACCGTCACCTATCTTTACCAGGGGCAGTTCCGGCATCTGGACAGCCTTGGTTCCGACCGGATGATCACACCGGGCGCGGTCAACTGGATGGTGGCGGGCAATGGCGTCACCCATTCCGAACGTTCGGCGAAGGAGGACCGGGTGGGCCGCCAAAGCCTCTTCGGCATCCAGACTTGGGTGGCGCTGCCCGAGGACCGTGAAGATGACGACGCCAGCTTCGAGCACCACGCGAAAGGCGATCTGCCGGTGATCGAAGTCGACGGGGTGAGCGCGCGGCTCATCGTGGGTCGGGTCTGGGGACAGGCTGCCCCCGTGAGGACCTTCTCCGACATGTTCTACGCCGATGTGACGCTTGCGCCCCATGCGACGCTCCCGATGCCGGACGACCACGAGGACCGGGCTTTCTATGTGATGGAAGGCGAGGTCGAAGTTGCGGGCGACGTCTTCGCACCGCACCGGATGGGCGTGTTTCGCCCCGGCGACCGCGTGGCGCTGACAGCCGGTCCTACGGGAGCCCGGGTCATGGTGCTCGGCGGCGAAACACTCAACGGGCCGCGCTACATCTCGTGGAACTTCGTCGCCTCGTCGCGCGAGAAACTGGAAGCGGCACAGGAAGCCTGGATCGGCGGCGACTTCGAGCATGGGCGGTTCACATTGCCGCCGGGGGACACCGAGGAATTCGTGCCGCATCCCAAGGCGCGCGGGTGACCGGGAATTGACCCGTTGCAACAGTCGGACGGGGTGACGCGCACCCTGCCCGGTCCCATATTGGCGGCAACGCAGAGGAGACACCCATGGCCAAATATGAAAAGAACCCCGATGTCGTCGCCGCTTTGGACGAGATGCAGTATTACGTCACCCAGCAGTCGGGCACCGAACGCCCCGGCACCGGCGCGCTTCTGCACAACAAGGAGCGCGGGATCTACGTCGACGTGGTGTCGGGCGAGCCGCTCTTCGCTTCCTCGGACAAATACGAAAGCGGCTGTGGCTGGCCGTCCTTCACGAAGCCCATCGACGACGCACATATCAACGAACTGCGCGACACGACCCACGGGATGATCCGGACCGAAGTGCGCTCCACCCATGGTGACAGTCATCTCGGGCATGTGTTCCCCGATGGTCCGGTGGACCGGGGCGGGCTGCGCTATTGCATCAACTCGGCATCGTTGCGCTTCGTGCCCTACGAGGACATGGAGACTGAAGGCTACGGCGCCTATCTGGACCAGGTGGAGTGAAAGCGGCGGCGTTCATCTGCCTTGCGACTCTGCCGCTCGCCGGTCTGGCCGAAACCGGACCGCAGGCGCCGGAGCCCGGCACCGACTTGACGCCCGGCTGGCGCGACGAGAAATGCGCGCGGTTCGAGCGGGCCTGGAGCGCGGTGCTCGATGGCAAGGGGGCAGACATGAGCGCGACCTTCGTGGAGGGCATGGATGCCTTTGTTACCTCCCGTTGCGAGCTTCGCACCCCGGTCTGCCCCAAACCCGGCCCCGACATGGAGGCCGCCGACATGCTCGCGCTCATGGTGGTGTCGGAAGGCATGACGACGAGTTTCCTGCCCATAGCCTGTCCCTGAGCTTGCGTGGGCGGCTTCCGTCAGCCCTCGCTCTCCGGCCTGTCCTCGGTCTCATCCTCCCCGGCCACGCTGCCCCTGAACCCGGTGGCGACCACGAATTTCTCGGACGAATCTGAGCGGCTCGCAGGCGGCTTGATGTTCACGACCTTGGTGAACTTCTGCTTCAAGAGCTTCTGAAGCTCGCCTTCGGCTCCGCCGGCCAGCACCTTGGCGACGAAGGTCCCGCCCTCGTCCAGCACGTCGAAGGCGAATTGAGCGGCGGTTTCACAAAGCGCGATGATACGCAGGTGGTCGGTCTGCTTGTGCCCGGACGAGGCCGCCGCCATGTCGGACATGACCACATCGGCCCGGCCCCCGAGCCAGTCCTTCACCTTGAGATCGGCGTCATCCTCCATGAAGTCGAGGACATGGGCCTCGGCCCCGGCGACCGGCTCGACCTCTTGAAGATCGACACCCAGCACGGTGCCGATCTTCTTGCCCTTTTTCTCGCCCAGGGCGTTGACCCGTTCGACCGCGACCTGAAGCCAGCCCCCCGGCGCGCAGCCAAGGTCCACCACCCGGGCGCCGGGCACGAGAAAGCGGAACTTGTCGTCGATTTCGAGGATCTTGAAGGCAGCCCGGCCCCGGAAGCCCTCGGCCTGGGCGCGTTTCACATAGGGATCGTTCAGCTGCCGCTCGAGCCAGAGCGTGGACGAGAGCTTGCGTCCACGCGCGGTCTTGACCTTCACGCGAAGGTCACGCTGCCCCCGACCGGAGGAGCCCTTGCCCGCCCCGGATTTCCCTGTCGTCTTCTTCGCCATCAGAAAGGCCCGTCTTCCAATACGCCGTCGGAGGACATCTGCGCGTAAAGCAGCCCCTCGCGCAACCCGCGATCCGCCACCGAAAGCCGGTCCGTGGGCCAGACGCGCAAGAGCGCCTGCAGGATCGCGGCGCCCGACATGATGAGCGCCTGACGGTCCTTGCCGATGCGCGGGTCGTTGCGCCGTCCGTCCGGTCCTGCGGCCAGATAGCCCCGGATCACCTTGTCGATCTGGTCCGAGGTCATGCGCAGCCCGTCGACCTTGTTGCGATCATAGCGGCGAAGGCCCAGATGGGTCGCGGCCACGGTGGTGACGGTGCCGGAAGTGCCGATGATCTGAAACCCCTCGCGCGCCTGTGCCTTGTGGAAGGGACTGAAGTCGCCAAGCTGTTCCTCGAAATACCACGACATGAGCGCGAAGCGCGCCGCATCGTCGTCGACGTCGTCGAATTGTTCGCGCAGGGTCGCGACCCCCAAGGGCACGGAAATCCAGTCCACCACGCGGGCCACCGGGAAAGGCCCGGGATCGCCCTCGAAGCCCTTGTGAAGCCGCATGATCGACTTCTGCCGCTCGCGTTTGGGGACATGGGACAGGTCGAGCCAGACCAATTCGGTCGAGCCGCCGCCGATATCCACGACAAGGAGCTGCTCGGTCCGCGTCGCCACGAGCGGCGCACAGGAGATCACGGCGAGCCGCGCCTCTTCCTCTGGCTTGATGATCTCGAGCTTCAGACCGGTTTCGCGCGTCACATAGCCCATGAAATCACGGGCGTTGGAGGCACGCCGACAGGCCTCGGTTGCCACGAGTCGCATGTTGATCACATCGTGTTTCTGAAGTTTGCGCTGGCAGATCTTGAGCGCCTGCACCGTGCGCGCCATGGAGGCACGCGACAACCGCCCGCTCGCCGAGAGCCCCTGCCCCAGCTGAACGGACTTCGAAAAACTGTCGACCACATGAAACTGATTGCCCTTTGGTTGGGCAATCAACATGCGGCAACTGTTTGTGCCAAGGTCCAGGGCGGCATAAAGGCTGTCTGGATCCGGGCTTTGCGGCGCGGGCTGCTCGACCGCTTTCGGGAACGCGCCCGCACCTTCGGGACGCTTGGGCGCCATGACGTAACGCCCTCCATATCGAGTTATCCTCAAGGTAATGTCCGCGGCAATCTCTGGCAAGCGCTGTGATAGGAAACCCTTCGTCGAAGATGAATATGTGAAACTTTCAAGCCTGATTTCCGGCTCGGACGTGGCGCAATCTGTCGCAAGCCGCTATCACCCTGCGAAATGTCGCAATTTGCTGCGCGGCCCCGGGTGGGGCCGATAGCTTGCGGGCGGAAGGGAGAGACACATGGCTGACGTCACAATCGTTTACTGGCGCGACATTCCTGCGCAGGTGATCGTGGGCCGTGGCAGGAAGGCCGCCAAGACCCCCCTGCCCGAACGCTTCGAACAGGCCATCGACCGTGCCGCCATGGCCTCGGGCCTTGCCGGAACCGATGACTACCTCGCCCAGTGGCGCAAGGCCGATGCCTTTTCCGTCGAGGGCGACGACGCAGAGATTGCCCGGGCGCAGGCCGCGAAGCTTGACGCCGAATATGACACAGACCGCCTCAAGGCGCTGATTTCCAACGGGGGCTTCGCCCCAACGACCCAAGGATAAGCAATGACCCGCACCGTTCTCGAATCTGCAACCAAGACCGTGACAATCGGGTTCGACGAACCCTTCTGCGTGATCGGCGAACGCATCAACCCCACGGGCCGCAAGAAGCTCGCAGCCGAGCTGGAAGCGGGCGACTATTCGACCGTGGAACGCGATGCGGTGGCGCAGGTCGCCTGCGGTGCGACGGTTCTCGATGTGAACGCAGGCGTGGTCTATAACTCCAACCCCAACCCCAACGAAACGGAACCGCCGCTCATGACGGCGATGATCGAGCTTGTGCAGGGTTTGGTCGACGTGCCGCTCTGCATTGACAGCTCGGTTCCGGCGGCGCTGGAAGCCGGTCTCAAGGCCGCCAAGGGCCGTCCGCTCGTCAACTCGGTGACGGGTGAGGAAGAGCGCATGGAGTTCGTCCTGCCGCTCGTCGCGAAATACAACGTGCCGGTTGTGGCGATCTCCAACGACGACACGGGCATTTCCGAGGACCCGGACGTGCGCTTCGAAGTCGCCAAGCGGATCGTCCAGCGCGCGGCGGACTATGGCATCCCGGCGCATGACATCGTCGTCGACCCGCTGGTCATGCCGGTGGGTGCGATGGGGACCGCCGGTTTGCAGGTCTTCACGCTGGTGCGGCGCCTGCGCGACGAGCTTGGCGTGAATACGACCTGCGGTGCCTCGAACATATCCTTCGGGCTGCCCAACCGCCACGGCATCAACAACGCCTTCCTGCCCATGGCGGCGGCCGCCGGGATGACCTCGGCCATCATGAACCCACTCGCCCTGCCCGTGACGCAGACAAAGATCGCCGAGAAGCGCGCCGAGGTCGAAGCCGCCGGTGTCTTCCTGCCCGAGGACATGGATGACGAGACCTTCGTGACGCTCTTTGGTCTGGGCTCCACCCAATATCGCCCCGGCAAGGAGATGGAAGCGATCCGCGCCGCGAACTTCCTTCTCAACAACGACGCCCACGGCGCCGAATGGATCCGCTTCAACCAGCCCGGCAGCAGCAGCGCCGGTGCCGCCGGCGGGCGGCGCGGTGGGCGGCGTCGGCGGGGCTGACGCCCGCCCCCCCCTGCGCGACCGTATGGTCACAAAAAATGGCGCCCTCGGGCGCCATTTTCGTTACCAGTAAGCGTGGCTCTAGAAATGGATGGCCCGCCCGTAAGCATCGAGAACGCTCTCGTGCATCATCTCGGACAGGGTGGGATGCGGGAAGACCGTGTTCATGAGGTCCTCTTCCGTGGTCTCGAGCTGCCGTCCGACCACGTAGCCCTGGATCAGCTCGGTCACCTCGGCCCCGACCATATGCGCGCCCAGAAGCTCGCCGGTCTTGGCATCGAAGACGGTCTTCACCATCCCCTCGGGCTCGCCGAGCGCGATGGCCTTTCCGTTCCCGATGAAAGGGAACTTGCCGACCTTGACCTCGTAACCCAGTTCCTTGGCCTTGGCCTCGGTATAACCGACGCTTGCGACCTGCGGCTGGCAATAGGTGCAGCCCGCGATGGAGTTGGGCTTCACCGGATGCGCGTGCTTGCCGGCGATGAGTTCCGCGACCATCACCCCCTCGTGCGAAGCCTTGTGGGCAAGCCAGGGCGCGCCGGCGATGTCGCCAATGGCAAAAAGCCCCTCGACACCTGTGCGGCAGTATTCGTCGGTCACGACATGGGTCCGGTCGACCTTGACCCCGGCTTCCTCGAGCCCGAGCCCCTCGACGTTGCCGACGATGCCGACGGCGGAGATCACGGTGTCAAACTCCTCCGTCGTCGTCTTGCCGCCAGCCTCGATATGCGCCGTTACTTTGCCCTTGGCACGGTCAAGCTTCTTGACCGTCGATTTCTCGCGGATCTTCATGCCCTGCTTCTCGAACTGCTTCTTGGCGAAAGCCGAGATTTCGGCGTCCTCTACGGGCAACACGCGGTCCATCACCTCGACCACCGTGGTATCCGAGCCGAGCGTATTGAAGAAGCTTGCGAACTCGATACCGATCGCGCCGGAGCCTATGACGAGGAGCTTCTTCGGCATCCGGGACGGGTTCAGGGCGTGCTTGTAGGTCCAGACCAGATCGCCGTCAGCCTCCAGCCCCGGCAACTCCCGCGCGCGGGCGCCCGTGGCGATAATGATGTTCTTGGCGGTGAGCGTTTCGGTCCCCTTGTCGGTCTTGACCTCGACCTTGCCCTTCCCGGCGAGCTTGCCGGCGCCCATGACGACCGTCACCTTGTTCTTTTTCAGAAGATGCGCGACCCCGCCCGAAAGCTGTTTCGCCACGCCACGCGACCGCGCGACAACTGCGGAGAGATCGTAATCGGCTTTCTCGACGGAGAGGCCGAAATCCTTGGCGCGGTGCATGAGGTGGTAGACCTCGGCCGAGCGCAGGAGCGCCTTGGTCGGGATACATCCCCAGTTGAGGCAGATCCCACCCAGATGATCGCGCTCGATCACGGCCGTCTTGAGCCCGAGCTGGGCGGCGCGGATCGCCGCGACATAGCCGCCGGGCCCGGACCCCACGACGATGACATCAAAGCTGGTATCGGCCATGTCTAACTCCCTCTGAAAAAGTAGTTTACCCTTAAACTACTTTTTGAAGGGGCACAATGGACCCAGCGTGCGCGCGGCAAGCCCGCATGGAACAAGGCCCGCCAGCAGTGCCGACGGACCCTTGGACCGTAACCGATTCGAAAGTCCGCGTCGCGTCAGGCGCTCAACTCGCGCAGAACCGCGCCATAGCCGCCCTGATCCACGAAGGCCGCCTCGGACGCTGTCGTCGTGCGCGAAAGCGCCTGGTTGCGATAGGGGAACCGTCCGAACCGGCGAATGACCTCGCGGTGGACCTTGGCGTGAAGGAGATTGGGTTGCCCCGTCTCCGGCATCCGCGTGAGCATGAGACGCACGCAGCGATCCTGATCGGCGAGGTTTTCCGAGTGCATGAGCGGCAGATAGAAGAACTGACGGGCCGGCTCGGCGATCTTCATGTCCCAGCCCTTGTCGATGGCACATTTGGCGGCAGCGAGCGCGACCTTGTCCGTGGAAAAGGCCTTCGCCTCGTCACGGAACATGTTTCGCGGAAACTGGTCCAACAGGATGATGTAGGCCAGTGTGCCCGACGGATAGGTGAGCCACAAGGAGAATGCGCCCTGCGTCGCCTGCGCCCAGGCCCCGCCAAAGCGCTCGATGATCGAGCGATCCAGCGTCTCTCCGGCGGCATACCATCCTTCCGGTCCGACCTCGTCGAGCCAGAACGAAAGGATCTCCTCAGGTGTGGCCATAGGTCCCTCCCCAGCCGGCACTGTCCTGGTGCGAGATTTGCAATAGTTTCAAGGAAGGGCAAGGATATTTTGGAATGTTGCGTTCACACTTTCGCATCCGTCTCCTCCACGCTTTCCTGCGCGTCCTCACGTGCCTCGACATAGATTTCCTGTGCCAGTTCCACCGCCACCGGCGAGGCCTGCGGCATGACGCTGACATAACCGGCGGTTTCATCGACCGGAATGGCGGCGCGCTGGGTCGACCGCCAGACGGCATAGGCGATCACGACACTCAGAAGCACACCCAGCACCAGGAAGAACCCCCCCGCCCCGAGCGGCCCCATGATCCACCCCGCGGCCAGAGGGCCGACAATGGCACCGACGCCGTTGATGAACATCATCCCGGCACTTGCGGCGGCCATCTCCTCGGGTTCGAGATAGTCGTTCGTATGCGCGAGGAGCAGCCCGTAGAGCGGCCCCATCATCCCGCCGATGAAGAAGGCCGACAAAAGCAGCGTCCCGTAACCGGGGATCAGGTAGGCCGTCAGCGACGCCACGACCCCGATCGTCGCGGCCGCGATGATCAGGACGCGGCGGCCGATGCGGTCCGAGAGCCACCCGATGGGATACTGAAGCAGAAGACCGCCCAGATAGAAGCTCGCCACGAAATAGGAAAGGTTCTCTTTGGACAGGCCCGCCTCGGTGCCATAGACCCCGGCCATCCCGAACATCACGGCATAGGCGGCCCCCACGAAGAGAATGCCGATCACCCCCAGAGGCGAGATCTCGAAGAGCTTGCGCAGGGTCAGCCGCCGCGCGGTGTCGAAAGGCGGCGTCGGCGAGACCGACAGAAGGATCGGCGCGAAGGCAATCGACACGAGCACCGAGGGAATGACGAAAAGGATGAAACCCGACGGATCACCCACGACCACGAGGCCCTGCGCGACGATGATCCCGATCATCTGCACGATGAGATAAAGCGACAGCGCCTTGCCCCGGTTCTGGTTGTCGGCAGCGTTGTTGAGCCAGCTTTCGGCGGTCACGTAGACGCCGGAGAAGCAAAAGCCGATGAAGAGCCTGAGGAGCGACCAAGCCACCGGGTCAGTGAGCGTCGGATAAAGGATCAGCACGGCAGAGATGAAGCTGCCCAATGCGGCGAAGACCCGGATATGACCGACTTTGCGGATCAGCTCCGGCGCCATGCGGGAGCCGAACAGGAAGCCCGCGAAGTAGGACGACATCACGATCGACATCTCGAAGGTCGAGAACCCCTCGAGTGCGCCGCGAATACCAAGCAGCGTGCCCTGGATGCCGTTGCCGACCATCAGGAGCATGATGCCCAGAAGCAGCGCCCAGGAACTTCCCAATACCTGTATCATTCGTCGTGCTCCTGTCGCCTGCCTTCTCGCCTAACAGGCCGCGCCGCAGGGTGCGAGCCTTGTCCGACCTTTCGGCAGAAATTTGCGTCAGAACATGATGCCGGCGCGGATCAGAGCGACGTGACCCACAGGATCAGCGCATCCTCTTCCGAGGTGGAAATCACATTATGCCCCATCGAGGCGTCGTAATAGGCGCTGTCGCCCCGGCGCATGTCGATCGGTTCGTAGAACTCGGTGATCAACCGGATCGCGCCGGTCAGCACATAGAGGAACTCTTCCCCGTCGTGCCGGACCCAGCCGTCGAATTCGTCGAAACGGCGTGCGCGCACGCGGGCACGGTAAGGCAACATCGCCTTCTTGGTCAGGGCCCCGGCGAGCAATTCGTGCTCGTATGTCGCGGTCGGATGCTCCTGTCCCTCGCCCGATTTCGTCACCGTCATCCGGCCCGACACCCGCGCGTCGCGAGGCGGCGTGAAGAGCTGCGGCACCGAAATCTCGAGCCCGACGGCGAGCTTTTTCAGCGCCTCGTAGGTCGGGGACATCTGGCCGTTCTCGATCTTGGAGAGCGTGGAGCGCGCGAGGCCCGCCTGAGACGCCGCCTGTTCCAAGGTCCATCCGCGCGACTTGCGCAGGTCGCGCACCCGCTCGCCCAGGTCGAGAGGCATCGGGTCGGCGACCTCCGCGCCCCCCTCGCGTTCGCGGGCAAGCTTGATAAGGCTCGGCTGACCGTCCTTGTCCGGGCTGGGCTGGTTCTGGCTCATGCGCGTTTCTATCGCTTGGCAGGCCGCCATTGCAACTCCTTCGCGCGGCGGGCATTTCTCCGGCATGGATGCCATCTTCGCCCCCGACCACACCCTGACGCCGCCCCCGGCGGCGTTCAACCTTGCCGCCTATGTCCTTTCGGGTGGGGCCGAGACGCCGGACAAGCCGGCCTTGTCGCTGGTCAGCCCCGAGGGCCGCGAGGACTGGTCATATGCGCGACTGACCGAAACGGTCCGTAGGATCGCCGGTGGGCTCCTGACCCTTGGGCTCGAGCCCGGCGACAGGGTGCTCCTCCGTCTCGGCAACGACGTGGAGTTTCCCCTTGCGTTCCTCGGCGCCATCTGGGCCGGTCTGGTGCCGGTGCCGACCTCGTCTCAGCTCACCGACGGCGAGATCACCAAAATGGCGCTCCAAATCGAGCCGCGTCTGATCATCGCCTCGCCGGGCATTGCGGTCCCCTCCCCTGCAACCGCCCCGATCAAGACGCTCGAAGACATACGGGCCCTTGCGCATGGTTTGGGTCCGGCTGCATCGATGGGGGATACCCACCGCCCCGCCTACGCGATTTTCACCTCGGGGACCTCCGGCAAACCCCGCGCCGTGCTCCACGCCCATCGCGCGATCTGGGCGCGGCGGATGATGTGGGAGGGCTGGTATGATCTGACTGCGAACGACCGGCTCATGCATGCCGGGGCCTTCAACTGGACCTACACGCTGGGCACGGGGTTGATGGACCCATGGTCGATCGGAGCGACCGCGCTCATCCCCACGCCCGGAACGCCGTCTTCGGCCTTGCCCGGTTTGCTCGTCCGCGAGCGCGTCACGATCTTTGCCGCGGCACCGGGCGTCTACCGCCAGATGTTGCGGGTCGGCGTCACAGGGTCCGCGTCCCTCCGCCACGGGCTGAGCGCAGGCGAAAAACTTGCCGCGCCGATCCGCACGGCCTGGGAAGAGGCCACCGGCACCACGCTGCACGAGGCTTTCGGCATGTCGGAATGCTCGACCTTCATTTCCGGAAGCCCCCGCAAACCCGCCCCGCCCGGCACCCTGGGCTATCCCCAGCCGGGCCGCAGGATCGCTGTGATCGGCGAGGACGGACCCGTGCCCCGCGGCGCACCCGGCATTCTCGCCGTCCATGAAAGCGACCCCGGCCTGATGCTGGGCTACGTGGGGGCCGAAGAAGAAACCCGTGCACGATACGCAGGCGAATGGTTCCTGACCGGCGACTCCGCCCGCATGGAGGCGGACGGGGCCATCACCTACCTGGGTCGGGACGACGACATGATGAACGCGGGCGGTTTCCGGGTCTCGCCGCTCGAAGTCGAAAGCGCGATGATGCGCCACCCGGCGGTCCACGAGGCCGCGGTGGTCGAGGTGGCGGTGTCGGAGAGCGCCAGCGTCATCGCCTGTTTCTACCAGCCGGAGGTGGGTGTCTCGGTCAACGATGCGGCGCTTGCTGCACATGCCGAAACACACCTCGCACGCTACAAGACGCCGCGCATCTTCGTCGCGGTCGAGGCCGTGCCCCGGGGCGCAAACAACAAGGTTCTGCGCCGGGCGCTTCGCGATCGCGCGGCGGCGGGGGAGTTCCCGGCGATACCCAGGCGTGACTAGACGAGTTCGGCCATCGCCTCTTCGATCAGACGCGCCGTGGCCGTGGGCTTGTGCGCATTCTCTGACAGCACGCGCTTGAAATGGCGCGCCCCGGGGCGACCGGCGAAGAGCCCCAGCATGTGGCGCGTGATCTGGGCGAGCTTGCCGCCCTCGGCGAGGTGACGTTCGACATAGGGGATCATCGCGCGCGCCACGTCGCGGGGGTCCTTGTAGGCGTTCCCCTTGCCGAAGATGCGGGCATCCGCATCGAGCAGGACATCCGCTGGCGTATGGTAGGCGGCCCGGCCGATCATCACACCGTCCAATCCTTGTGCGAGATGCGCCTCCGCCTCGTTGAGTGTCGTGATCCCGCCATTGATCGACAGATGCAGGTCCGGAAACCGCGCCTTCATCCTGTGGACGAGATCATAGTCGAGCGGCGGAATATCCCTGTTCTCCTTGGGCGACAGGCCCTGCAACCAGGCCTTGCGCGCATGGATCGTGAACCGGCGCACCCCGGCGTCGGAGACCTGCTTGAGAAATTCGGGCAAGACCGTATCCGGGTCCTGATCATCCACGCCGATCCGGCATTTCACCGTCACTTCGACATCGCCGGCCGCCCGGATCATCGCGCCGACACAGTCCGCGACCAGCCCGGGGTCCTTCATGAGAACCGCGCCGAAGGTCCCCGATTGCACCCGGTCCGAGGGGCAGCCGCAATTCAGGTTGACCTCGTCATAGCCCCGGTCCACCGCCCTCTTCATCGCTTCCGCCAGTTCCGCCGGCTCCGACCCGCCCAACTGCAGCGCGACCGGATGTTCTTCGGGATTGTAGTCGAGCAGATGCACGGCCCCGCCCCGCACCAGCGCCGGTGCGGTCACCATCTCGGTGTAGAGCAATGTCTCGCGGCTCATGAGGCGGTGGAAGAACCGGCAATGCCGGTCCGTCCAGTCCATCATGGGTGCCACGGAAAGGCGCGAAGCCTGTGCTGCGGTCGATGTCATACTATCAAACAAGACCCCGGCTATGGTCTGTTGCCGGGACCTATGGTGTTCCCTTCGGTTTATCTGGATTTCCCAAGTTCGCTTGCCACCGAGTAACAACATCTGCCGGGCGCGTCACGCCCGAACGTGGACGTCGCCTGCGGCAATGCCGCCTCGCGCCTCATCAATGGGCCGCGCCTGCCGCTATCCTCTTGTTCCGCCCCGGTCGTCGGTTTCCGCCCGAAGGTCCTGCACCGAGCCCGCCACCGGGCGCAGCAGGTCGGGCTCTGGAGTGCCGGAGGTGCCGGTCGCGCGGATCACGGAGAGTTCCCCGGAGGTCTCGATGACGACCCAGGCCGCATCGTCGCAGTGCGCGAGGCCCGCCTTGCGCAGGGCGGATTTCACTTCGTCATCGGTGATCCGCTCGTAGCGGAGCGCGTCCCCAAGCAGGTGCCCGTTTCTGAGCAGCATGCGGGGACGCGGCTTCACCCAGCGCGCAAACCGATGCGAGCGCAGCGTGCCCCATGTCGTGAGCCACTGAAGCCCCGCAAGGGCAGACACGGCGACCATGGCGTCCAGCATCGAGACGTTTCGCAGCAGGATGCCCGACGCCATGATGGAACCGATTCCGACGGTAATAATCCAGTCGAAATTGTTCATGTTGCCGGTGGTGCGTTTGCCCGACAGGCGCGTCAGTCCGATGATGAAAATGTAGAAGACGACGCACGACGCGACCACGTGAAGCAGACGGTCGGGTTCCGATATCCAGATCTGAGCAGGTTCCATGCTGCCAGAACGCCGGTCGCGAAAGCGTGTTCCCGGCGGTGAACATGTTTCCGCTGCCGGCCCCCTCGTTTGGAACATCCCGATCGACAGACCGTTCTCTTACCGACACCGCTCGCAACCGGACGAGCCGCCAATCCACCTTTGTCTCGGAAAGGAAACGACATGGTCAGATTTCTCATCGGTGCCGCGGTTGGACTGCTCGTCTATCGGGCCTGGACACACAGCCGTTCCTCGCCGCCGCTTCATGTGCGCGATGCAGGGCCGTCCCAGATGCGAAACCCGCCGCGACGGTGGGACATGCTCGATGAAATGGTCGACGAATCCTTCCCGGCCAGCGACCCGCCCGGCACCTACTGATCCCTAGAGCAGACTTCCGAGTGACGCGCGTTGCCGCAGCCTCGGCGCGCCTCCCTATGCGCGGAGGCCTCCGTGGCCATCAGGACTTGCGCATCCAAAGCCTGGTCAAGGCCCACAAGACCACGCCGATCCCGATAAGCACGGCGGCGATCGCGTATTGAACAGGATCGCGCCCCGTCCAGGGCCCCACAAGAAAGGCACAGGTCAGGGCGCCCGCAAGGGCGACCCAGACCGGCGTGCGGAAATGGTCGTGATCGACCTTGTCGCGTTTCAGGACCAGAACCGCCACATTGACCACGGCGAATACGGCGAGAAGCAGGAGCGCCGTCGTGCCGCCCAGTTCCGGCACGGCACCCACGAAGGTGATCAGCCCGGCCGCGAGGAGCGTGGTGAAGAGGATTGCCGTCACGGGTGTCTTGCGTGACCGGTTGACCTTGCCCAAGACCGAGGGCAGGACCCCCTCCTCGCTCATCCCATAGACCAGACGGCTTGCCATCAGCAGGTTGATCAAAGCGGAATTGCCCACCGCGATCATGGTGATGAGCCCGAAGACCCAGGGCGGAAAGCCGGGCGCCCCGGTCTCGACCACCTTCAGGAGGGGCGTGTCGCCCTCTGCCAGTTCCTCGACCGGCACGATCGAGATAGCGACGATGGAAACGACGAGGTACAGGAGCGCGGCGATCCCCAGGCCGGCAAAGAGGATCCGGGGGAAGATACGACTGGGCTCCTTGGTTTCCTCGGCCATGTTCACAGAATCCTCGAAACCCACCATGGCGAAAAAGGCCAGCGTGGTTCCCGCGATCACCGGCCAGAAGATGCCGTCCTCCCTGTTTCCAAATTCGAAGGCCTTGCCGATGTCGGCCTCGCCGGAGCCGAAAACCAGCATGCCGATCACGATGATGATGATCAGGCCCGTCAGCTCGATACAGGTGAACACCGCATTGACCATCACGCTCTCGCCAACGCCGCGCATATTGATCAGGGCGATCACGGCCACGAAGCCAAGGCCGATCAGCGTCACCGCCCATCCGCCAAGTTCCACGCCGAAACCGGTCGAGAAGTTCTCGGCAAAGGCCCGCGCCGCAGTAGAGGACGACGTCAGGCCAGAGGACATCACGGCGAAGGCGACCAGAAAGGTGACGAAATGGATGCCGAAGGCTTTTTCCGTATATAGCGCCGCGCCTGCCGCCTTGGGGTATTTGGTGACCAGTTCCAGATAGCTACAGGCTGTCAGGGTCGCGACGAAAAAGGCCACGAGGAACGGCAGCCAGACGATGCCTCCGACTTCCTCGGCCACCTTGCCCGTCAGGGCGTAGATACCGGTCCCCAGGACGTCACCGACAATGAATAGAAGAAGAAGGCCGGGACCGATCGCCCGTTTCAGCTTGCCACCGTCGTCGCCGGGCGCGTCCCCGTCGACCTTGCTCATCGCCTCGCCGCTCACGCCCGGTGTTCCGGGATCGGGATGGCGCCGAAGGCGAGAGCTTGTCCGCTGGTCATGGCTGGGGACCTCCTCAGGGCAAACCCACGATAGTTCCTACTGGTTCCCATGGGTGACGTCGATATCGGCGGAGGGCGGAACATTGACGCCCCTCACCTGTTGAAATGGCAACCGGAGACGATGCGGAAAAGGGGACAGGATGCGCCGGGACACCGGCAAAGTCAGGAATGCCGAACAGGGCGGCGACATCGTCGGGCCCTCCGGTCGTGCTGGCGCGCAGCGAGTCGGATGTCGTTCGACGGACCGCGAGGACGGGCGGCATGACTGAGGCACCGGGCATGGACAGGGACAGGGACAGCGAGAAGCCGCTTGTCGTGGTGACCGGCGCCGCAGGCAATCTGGGCTCCGCCCTGATCCGCCGACTTTCGGATCGCTATCGCATCGCCGGGCTCGACCTCGAAGCATCCGACCACATCCAAGCATTCGACATCACCGATGCCACCTCGGTCGATCACGCCCTGAACAAACTACGCGACGCACATGGCGACCACATCGCCGCCGTCATCCACCTTGCCGCCTATTTCGATTTCTCAGGCGAGGAAAGCCCGCTCTACGAAAAGGTCAACGAGGACGGCACACGGAACCTGCTGCGCGGGCTGCGCAAGTTCCGGGTCGACAGGTTCATCTATTCAGGCACCATGCTGGTGCATCGACCGTCGTCTCCGGGCATCCCGATCACCGAAGACACGCCGGTGGAGCCAGGCTGGGCCTACCCCGCCTCGAAAGCCCGCACCGAGGAGGTGATCCGCGAGGAGCACGGCGAAATTCCCTATGCGCTGCTGCATCTTGCCGGTCTTTACGACGAGCAGACCGCAGTGCCCACGCTGGCCGAGCAGATCCGGCGGATCTATGAACGCGACCCGAAGGCACACGCCTATTCGGGCGATCTGTCCACCGGGCAGTCGTTTCTGCACCGGGACGATATGCTCGAGGCTTTCTCCCGCACCGTGGACCGCCGCGACGATCTTCCCGAGACGGTGACGATCCTCATCGGCGAACGAGAGGCCATGGGCTACGACGCGCTGCAACGGCGCATCGCCCAGCTCATCCACGGCACCGAGGACTGGCAGACCCTCTCGGTTCCCAAGCCCATCGCCGCGGCCGGGGCCTGGGCGCAGGTCAAGGCAGAGCCGGTCGTTCCGGATGATTTCGATCAGGGCAAGGAGCCTTTCATCAAGCCCTTCATGGTCCGGATGGCCGACGACCACTACGAGCTCGACATCTCGCGCGCCGAAGACCTGCTGGGCTGGCGGCCGCGCCATTCGATCCGGGAAGAGCTGCCCGCCATGATCGCCGCGCTGAAAGCAGATCCCGCAGGCTGGTACGATGCCAACGGTCTGACCAAGCCGCACTGGCTTCAGGCGGCACAGGACCGCGACGACCCGGAAGCGCTGCGCGCACGGCACGAAGAACAGTTTCGCACCGCCCATTCCCGCACCATCTGGGCGCAGTTCCTCAATATCGGGCTGGGGGCCTGGATGATCACGGCGCCTGTGATCCTCGGCTACACGGATCTCACCGGCATGTTGATCAGCGACATGATCGCGGGGCTTCTGGTGATGATCGGCAGCTTCATCGCCCTGTCGTGGCGCGCAGCGCTTGTGCGCTGGGGCGTGGCGGCGGTCGCCGTCTGGATCATGGCGGCGCCGTTGATCTTCTGGACCGAAAGCGCGGCTGCCTACCTCAATGGCACATTGGCGGGGGCGGCGATCTTTGGCCTCGCGGTGTGCACCCGCCCCGCGCCGGGCGTGGGCACGATGGCGGCGACCACTGGCCCCACGATCCCGCCGGGCTGGGATTACTCTCCCTCCGACTGGACCCAGAGGATGCTTGTCATCGCGCTTGCCTTCGTCGGGCTTTTTGTCTCGCGCTACCTCGCAGCCTACCAGATGGGTCACGTGGAGGGCGTCTGGGAGCCGTTCTTCGCGGGCCTGCCTGGCGATCCGAAAAACGGCACGGAGGAGATCATCACCTCCGATATTTCCGAGGCCTGGCCCGTGCCCGATGCAGGCCTCGGCGCCCTGACCTATCTGCTCGAGATTCTCATCGGCTTCATCGGCTCGGCGAGGCGCTGGCGCACGATGCCCTGGCTCGTGATCATCTTCGGCATCATGATCGTGCCCCTGGGTGTCGTCTCTATCACCTTCATCATCATCCAGCCGATCCTCTTGGGCACGTGGTGCACGCTTTGCCTGATCACCGCCGCCGCCATGCTGATCCAGATTCCCTATGCGGTGGACGAGTTGATCGCCACCTGCCAGTTCCTGCGGCGGAGAAAGCGGGCGGGCGCTCCTATCCTTCGGGTCTTCCTGACCGGCGACACCGATGACGGCTCCGACGAGAGCCGCGACGAGAGCTTCGAACGGCCTGCCTCGGTTGTGGTGCGCGACATGCTGGGTGGCGGCATTGGCGTGACCTGGGGTCTGGCAGCCAGCGTCGCGATCGGAATCTGGCTGATGTTCACGCGGCTCACACTGGGTACCGAGGGCGCGCTCGCCAACACGGACCACCTGATCGGTGCGCTGGCCGTCACGATTGCCGTAAGCGCCATGGCCGAAAGCATCCGCGCCGCCCGTTTTCTCAATATCTGCCTCGGCGCGGCGCTGATCATCTGCGCGCTGGTCATGGATGCGACATGGGTGCAGAGCGGTGCCGACATCGCCGCCGGGCTGGCGCTCATGATCGTCAGCCTGCCGCGCGGCCCGGTGCATCACCGCTACGGCGGATGGTCACGCGTGGTTGTATGAGCGGATGGATCGAAGACCTGCCGATTGCGGCCAACGCGGCCCTTTTCCTGGGCGCCGCCGTGGTCGTGTGGATTTCTGGCACCCGGCTGTCGCGGCTTGCCGATGCCATCGCCCGCAAGACCGGAATTGGCCAGGCCACCATCGGCGTGCTGCTGCTTGGCGGTGTCACCTCCCTGCCCGAGATCGCCGTGGCGGGCAGCGCGGCGCTGGCAGGCAACGGGCCTCTGGCCGTCAACAACCTGCTGGGTGGCTTCACCATGCAGGTGGCGATCCTGCCGCTGGCCGACGCGGTCTTTCGACGTGGTGCGCTCACCCGCGCGGTCCCGGACCCGGTGGTGCTGCTCCAGGGCACGATGGGCGTCGTGTTGATGGCGCTGGTGGTCGCAGCGATCGCCGTGGGCGATCGGGCGGTGCTGGGTGCGGGCCTGTGGAGCTGGGCGATCTTCGCAGTCTTCCTCGTGGCGCTCCGGTTGTTGTCAAAGGCCGAGAGCCGCCTCAACTGGGAAGTGGTCGGCGAGCCGCCTTCGGAAGAGCTGCCCGACGTGGAAACACCGCGATTCACCACGCGCGGCCTCATCCTGCGCACGGTAGCCGTGGCTGCCGCGATCTTCGTGGCGGGCTGGGTGCTCTCCTCGACCGCCGAAACGCTGGCCGAAAGCACCGGGCTGGGCCAAAGCTTCTTCGGCGCGGTCTTCGTTGCGGTGGCCACCTCGCTCCCCGAAGTGTCCACCGTGGTGGCGGCGATCCGGCTCAAGCGTTACGTGATGGCCGTGTCGGACATCCTTGGCACCAACCTCTTCGACATCGCGCTGATCCTCGTGGTCGACCTTGCCTATGCCGGACCCGCCGTGCTGAACGAGATGGGCAATTTCTCGATCCTCGCGGCGGTGCTGGGCATCCTCGTGACGGCGATCTACGTGGTCGGACTATTGGAGCGGCGCGACCCGGCGGTGGCAGGCGTGGGCTACGATTCTATTGCCGTGGCGGTGGTCTATCTTGGCGGCATCGCCCTGCTCTTCACGCTCAGATGACGCGGGAGCGGCATCCACGCGGTTACAGGAAGGGTTTCACGAGCATCCAGACCCCCATGCCGAACATGGCGAGGCTTTCGGTCAGCGAAACGAACCCCAGCGGGACCGAGGAATTGCCGCCCGCGCAGGCGCATTTCAATTCGCGTTTGTCGATATAGACGGCCTTGAACACGCTCACCGCCCCGATCGCACCGATCACGAGCGACACCGGCGCGGCCAGCCAGAGAAGCGCGCCGGCGGTCATCAGGATCCCGGCGCCGGCTTCGAGGAACGGATAGATATAGCCATAGCGCACCCAGCGACGGGCAAGCAGGTCGTAGTTCAGGAACATCGTCGAGAAACTCTCTACGTCCTGCAGCTTCTGCAGCGCGAGAAGCGTCATGCTCAGGGACACGAACCACTCCGTCGTGCGCAGCGTGAAGAGCATTCCAAAGCTCGCCCACGACAGGCCAAGCGCGAGCAAGGCAGCGACCGCGAAGATCGCGAGGACGGGCGTGTAGGAGGTATCGGAGCGTTCGTCTTCGGGCGGGTCCAGATCGAAGAACACCCTGAGATCGTCGTAGCCGCCGATGCGCTCGTCCCCGACCCAGGTCTGCGGCGTCGTCTCGACCCCGTGACGCGCCATGAAGGCATCGGTTTCCTCCCGGGTTTCGAGCCAGTGGTCCTCGACCTCGTAGCCGTTCCGCTCGAGCAGGTCCTTGGACTTGAGCCCGAAGGGGCAAACATGTTCAGGCATCACCATGCGGTAGAGCACTGATTTCTGGCTGGAATTTCCCTGTGAACTGTCTTTGGGCATCGTCTGTCCTCCCAGGGACCAACGCAGGACACGCCCAATGGTTCAGTTCACTTACTCTCCGCTTTCAGGGCCCAGGCGCCCGTCTCCTGCGACCAGTATTTCGCCTTGACCCCGGCCCCGGTGAGACTGCGCCACTGTTCGCGGGCACGCTCGGTGGCCCTGTCGTCGTTGCCGTCGAAGAGGATCATCGCCCGCTCGGACGCGGTGATGTCGGACGCGGCAAGGTCGGCGCCGTCGATGCTGACGAGGCAACGCGCGCCGTTCGGGGCAACCGCGACCTCCTCCGTCGTCAGAAGCACCGGCTGATCCGCGGCGTGGGGGGCTGACGAGGTCCCGTGCGGCAAGAACCCCTCACCCTCCCAAAGCCGGTCGTCGAGCCAGCGCAGCCGGCCCTCATCGGTTCCGCGCACCACCACGCGCCAGCCCGCGCCAAGCGCGCGGGACAGGAGCGTTGGCAAGGTCGCTTCGATCGGCGTCGCGGTCAGGTGGTAGAAGTATGCCTCGCCCACCTGCGCCTATCCCTCGTAGGTGTCCGCGATCATGCGGTTGAGCGCCCGCACGCCCCAGCCCGTTGCCCCCTTGGGCGCAAGCGTGGTGGCCGTCTTCAGATCGGCGACACCGGCAATATCGAGGTGGATCCAGGGGGTGCCGTCCTTGATGAAGCGTTGCAGGAACTGCGCCGCCGTCGTCGCCCCCGCAGGACGCCCGCCGACATGCTTGAAGTCGGCCTTGGTGCTCTCGAGCGCCTTGTCGTAACCTGCCCCAAGCGGAAGCCGCCAGGCGCCTTCTTCTTCGGTTTCGGCGGCCTTCAGGAAGGTCTTGCAGAAGTCGTCATCGTTGGAAAAGACCCCGGCATTCTCGTGACCCAGCGCGATGATGCAGGCCCCGGTCAGCGTGGCGAGGTCGACGATCCCCACGGGCTCGAACCGCTCCTGCGCATACCAGAGCACATCGCACAGGACCATGCGTCCCTCGGCATCCGTGTTGATCACCTCGACCTTGTCGCCCTTCATGGTGGTCACGATATCGCCCGGTCGCTGTGCCTTGCCGTCGGGCATGTTCTCGACCAGACCGATGAGTCCCACGACATTGGCCTTGGCCTTTCGACTGGCGAGCAGCTTCATGACCCCGGTGACGACGCCCGCGCCGCCCATATCCATGGTCATGTCTTCCATCCCGCCGGCCGGCTTGATGCTGATCCCGCCGGTGTCGAAGACGACGCCCTTGCCGACCAGAGCAAGGGGCTTGGTCCCAGCCTCGCCACCGTTCCATTGCATCACGACCACCTTCGAGGGGCTTTCAGACCCCTGCCCCACGCCGAGCAACGCGCGCATGCCGAGCTTCTCGAGATCAGCTTCCTCCAGAACCTCGACCTTCACGCCCAGCTCTTCCAGCGCCTTGGCGCGGTCGGCGAATTCGGTCGTGGTCAGGATGTTCGCGGGTTCGTTGACCAGATCGCGCGTCAGGAAGACGCCTTCTGCCACAGCGACGATCCCGTCGACCGAGGCGGCATAGGCGTCTGTCGAATTGACCATGACGGTCAGCGACGCGGGCTTCACTTCGGCCGCCTCTCCGGTCTTGTGCGCGTTGAAGGCATAGGCGCGCAGGGTCGCGGCAAGCGCGACCTGATCCAGGAGACGCTCCGAACCGCCCAGCAGCGTGACCTCTTCCCCGGTCAGGACCTTGCCGATCGTACCGCCCACCTTGCGGGCAATCTCCGGCGTCATCTTCGGCGCAATCTTGATCACCTCGACCGATTTCGCGTCCATCCCGCCCGGATAGGACAGCGTCGTGGACTGGCCCGGCTTCAGCTTGTCGAAGGCCTCGCTTTCCACGCAGCGGGCAAGTGCCCCCCGCATGAGGCGGTTCACCCGGCGCGCGCCCTTGTCCATCTTCGTGCCGCCTTCGGACAGGACGACGACACGTCCCTTGAGGCCCCCGATTGCCTCGAGGTCGAGTTCGGTGAAGGCGGGTCTGATCACGTCGGTCATGAAGGCTCCTGTAATACGCCTGCGGGCCGAATGCATTGGCACGGCAGGGTGCGTTTCGTCGACAGGTAACCACCTTGCAAAGTTGGCCGCAACCACTCGGCCCGAGGAAGCCGGAAAGACGCTCATCCAAAGACCCTGCGACTCGCACCGGGCCCGCGTCATCGGCGCCAGTTCACCATGGTACGCAAAAACCGTGCCAGATGTGGTGGAAATCGGCCCCGACAACACCGGATCGTGCGCGACGTTGAGCCAAAAGCCGAAAAACCATCAAGATTCCCCCTCGCATGACCCTGAAATCCCGATTAATGTGCCCGCCAATGGGGGGAGGCTTCTGCCTTCCGAAACGGATCGACGAACAGATCGTAAGTACGGTGGGCGGCATGAACCAACCAATCGAAAGCGGACGGGTGAGCACGGACGAGGCAAACCGGGGACCTAAAGGCGCTGGCCTTTTCTCAGTTCTCTCCAGGGGCCTGCGCCATGGTCTGGTGGTCGGTACTGTCCTTCTGGGCGGCGTCGCGACCATGTCCACCCCCCTCTTCGCACAGGGTCAGTACGCGCCGGTGATCAAGGTCAATGACGACATGATCACCGCCTACGAACTGAGCCAGAGAACGGCCTTCCTGACCCTCCTGCGCGCGCCCGGCGATGTACGCGAACTGGCGCGCGAGCAGTTGATCAATGAAAAGCTGCAACTGGCCGAAGCCGAGCGTCTTGGCGTTGCCGTCACGGAAGAACAGATCGCCGAGGGCATGCTCGAATTCGCGGCACGCGGCAATCTGGACATCGAGCAGATGACCGAGTTCCTCGCGCAGGCCGGCATCTCGTTCGAGACGTTCCGCGATTTCACCCGCGCCGGCATCCTCTGGCGCGAAGTTGCCCGGACCCGGTTCCTGTCGGCCGGCCAGCAGATCACCGAGAGCGAGATCGACCGCGCCTATGCCGAAGCCGAACCCCAGCCAGGTGTGAAACTCCTCCTGACCGAGATCATCCTGCCGGCCTCCTCGCCCGAGAGCGAGAAAGCCTCCATGCTGCGCGCCGAACGGCTCGCCCAGATCTCGGACCCAGCCGAGTTCGCCGAAGCCGCGACACGCTTTTCCGTCGTCGGCTCGCGGCTCGCGAAGGGCGAACGCGACTGGATGGATATCCTCGCCCTGCCCCCCGAAGCGCAATCCGCGCTGCGAAACACCACCGAGGGCAATACCTCGCGCCCGGTCATGATCCCCGAGCTTGGCGTGGCGGTCTATTATGTGCGCGACCGCGAAACCATCACCTCGACGAACGTGGGCACGCTGCTCGAATACGCCGCTTTCCTCATTCCGGGCGGGCGCACCGAGGCGACCATGGCCGAAGCCGCGAGGATCCGGACCGAGGTCGACATCTGCGACGACCTCTACCCGATCGCCCGCGGCCTGCCTGCCGATCAACTTGTCCGCGAGGAATTGCCGGAAGGGTCGGTTCCCGCCGCCTATCGCGGCGAGTTGAGCAAGCTCGACCCCGGCGAGGTTTCCACCGCGCTCACGACCTCTTCCGGCAACGCCCTTGTGTTTCTCATGCTCTGCAACCGTCGCAATGCGGTGCCCGACAGCGTGAGCCGTGCACAGGTCGCTGACGCGCTGCGCAATCAGCGTGTGGGGGCGCTTGCCAACGACCTGCTGGCCGATCTGCGTGCACAGGCGCGGGTCGAGTATTTCTGACCTCCGATGTCGGTCAAACCCATCGCCGTGTCGATCGGTGAACCTGCCGGCATCGGTCCCGAAATCATTTCCCGCGGATGGGAGCGGCTGGCCGGCGAGGTCGATTTCTTCGTCATCGGCGACGCCCGCCACATCGACGGCCCCGTCGTCCGGATCGCCCACCCGGACGAGGCGGCAACGGCGATGTCCTCGGGCGTGCCCGTCTTTCACCGTGATTTCGGACCGGCCCGCACCCCGGGCGAGGCGCAGCCCCCCCATGCCCGGCATGTGATCGACGCGATCCGCGAAGGCGTGACCCTCGCTTTGTCGGGCGCGGCTTCAGCGCTCGTCACGGCCCCGATCCACAAGAAGGCGCTGAAGGACGGCGCCGGCTTCACCTTTCCGGGCCATACCGAATATCTCGCCCATCTCGCCGGGGTCGACGACGTGGTGATGATGCTGGCCTGTCCCGAGCTTCGCGTGGTGCCCGCGACGATCCACATCCCGCTGGCCGAAGTGCCATCGGCGTTGACGCGGCAGGGCCTCGCCACGACGATCAGGATCACGCATGCGGCGCTTCGCGAACAGGGCTTCCGCAATCCCCGCATCGCGATTGCCGGGCTCAACCCGCATGCCGGCGAAGGCGGGGCGATGGGACGCGAGGAGATCGAGATGATCGCGCCGCTCATCGCCGATCTTCGCGCCGAAGGGCTTGCGCTCGTCGGCCCATTGCCCGCCGACACCATGTTCCACGCGAAGGCGCGGGAAGGCTATGACGTGGCGATCTGCATGTATCACGACCAGGCCCTCGTGCCGATCAAGACCATCGACTTCGCGGGCGGGGTCAACGTGACGCTCGGACTGCCCTTCGTGCGCACATCGCCCGATCATGGCACGGCCTTCGACATCGCGGGCACCGGACGCGCCGACCCGACGAGCTTCATGGCCGCGTTGCGCATGGCGCGCGACATGTCCGCCAAGGCCGCGTCATGACGGCGCTCGACGGGCTGCCCCCGCTCAGGCAGGTGATCGCGGCTCATGAGCTTACCGCGAAGAAGTCGCTCGGCCAGAACTTCCTGCTCGACCTGAACCTGACCGCCAAGATCGCGCGACAGGCGGGAGACCTCTCTGCCTGCGATGTGCTGGAGGTCGGCCCCGGGCCGGGCGGGCTCACGCGCGGGCTGCTCGCGGAAGGGGCGCGCAAGGTGCTCGCGGTGGAGAAAGACGCGCGCGCGATGGGTGCACTTGCAGAAATCGCCGCGCATTACCCCGGCCGGCTCGAGGTCGTGAACGCCGACGCGCTCGAGATCGACCCGCTGGCCCATCTCACGCCACCGATCCGGATCGTGGCGAACCTGCCCTACAACGTGGGGACCGAGCTTCTGACCCGATGGCTCACGCCCAAGGTCTGGCCCCCTGCCTGGGAGAGCCTCACGCTCATGTTCCAGCGCGAGGTCGCGAACCGGATCGTGGCCACGCCGGGGTCCAAGACCTACGGCCGTCTGGCGATCCTGTCGCAGTGGCGCACCGACGCCCGGATCGTGATGGAATTGCCGCCGGAGGCCTTCACGCCACCACCCAAGGTGCATTCGGCGGTGGTGCACCTCGTCGCCCTGCCCGAGCCACGGTTCCCGGCGGATGCGGGTGTTCTGTCGCGCGTGACGGCGATGGCATTTCAGCAACGGCGCAAGATGCTGCGCGCGTCGTTGAAGGGGCTGGGCGGTGACGTCGAGGGGCTTCTGGAAGAGGCCGGGATCAAGCCGACGGCCCGGGCCGAGGAAATCGGTCTGGAACCGTTCTGTGCCTTGGCGCGGTTGGTGGCGGCGCGCTGAGGTCCGGCTTCGAATTTCGGCTGCGCCGAAATCCGACCGTGTTGGGGGGCTAGCCCCCCAAACCCCCCAGGATACTTATGGACCAGAGAAGCTAGGGACGCGGTTGGCTGAGGATGCCGCCGCCCACATTAGCCGCGACGCCGGTTGTCGCGGGGCAAGAGGTCGGCAGGCCGCGCGCGACGCGGACGGCAAGGAAGGCAAAGGCCTGGGCTTCGAGCATGTCACCGTCGAGGCCGACCGTTTCAACCGGCACGACGGGCCGGTCGAGGCGCTTCGTGAGTTCCGCCATGAGCGCCGGGTTCCGGCGCCCTCCTCCGCAGACGAGCACACGCTCGGGCGGGCTTGGGCAATGCTCCATGCCACGGGCGACGGCCCCGGCGGCGCAGGCGGTGAGCGTTGCAGCCGCATCGGCATCCGGAAGATCCGCGACGGAGGCCAGAAGGCCTACGAAGGTGTCGCGGTCGAGGGACTTGGGCGGTATGCGCAGGAAATAGGGATGGTCGAGGAACCGGGCGACGATGCGTTCGTCAGATGTGCCCCTGATCGCGAGAGCGCCATCCTTGTCGAAGGGCTGGCGCAGGCGGGTCTGGAGGAGGTCGTTGATCGGCGCATTGGCCGGACCGGTGTCGAAGGCCAGGAGCGCCCCGTCATCTTCGGGCCGTTCATGTTTCGGCTCGATCCAAGTGATGTTCCCCACACCGCCGAGGTTCAGGAAAGCGAGCGGTTCGCGCGCGCCGATCCATTTGGCCAGGGCGAAGTGGTAGAAAGGGGCGAGCGGCGCGCCCTCGCCCCCGAGCGCCACATCGGCGGAACGGAAATCCCAGACCACGGGTCGGTTCAGGGCATCGGCGAGCGCCTGCCCGTCGCCGGCCTGATGGGTGCCTTTGCCGCGCGGATCATGGGTGAGGGTCTGTCCGTGGAACCCCACAAGGTCGACGCCGTCGAAGCGTGCAAGGAGATTGCGGTGGGCGCTCAGGGTGACCTCGGCTGCGGCCGCGACGCCCTCTTCGCCGGGCCAGTGGCCGAGGGCAGCGCGCAGCACCGAGGCTTCGTTGTCGGAGTAGGCCTGATAGACGCTGTCGCCGAAGGCGAAGACCCGCTGTCCATCGGTCTGCAGCATCGCCGCATCGACGCCGTCGAGCGACGTGCCGGACATTGCGCCCAGCGCCCAGATCGGACCCTTTGTCTTCATGGCTTTTCCTCTGCCCTCTTGCGGCTTATAGAAAGCCCTCGAACGCCAGACAATGGACGGATTGCCCATGACCTACCATCCGAAATCGGACTTCATGCGTGTGATGATCGAGCGCGGCTACCTGGCCGACTGCACCGATTATCAGGCGCTCGACGAGGCTTTGGTGAACGGGGTGGTGACCGCCTATATCGGTTATGACGCGACGGCCAAGTCGCTGCACGTGGGCCATCTGCTCAACATCATGATGCTGCGTTGGTTGCAGAAAACCGGGCACAAGCCGATCACCCTGATGGGCGGGGGCACCACGAAAGTGGGCGACCCGAGTTTCCGGTCGGACGAGCGGCCCCTGCTGGGACCGGAGCAGATCGACGCGAATATCGCCGGGATGAAGCAGGTGTTTGCGAAATACCTGACTTACGGTGAAGCGCCGACTGACGCCTTGATGCTCAACAACGCCGAATGGCTCGACGACCTGAATTACCTCGAGTTCCTGCGCGACATCGGGCGGCATTTCAGCGTGAACCGGATGCTGTCCTTCGAGAGCGTGAAATCACGCCTCGACCGCGAGCAGTCGCTGTCGTTCCTAGAATTCAACTACATGATCCTGCAGGCCTATGACTTCCTTGAACTGAACCGCCGCTACGGCTGCGTCTTGCAGATGGGCGGGTCGGACCAGTGGGGCAACATCGTCAACGGGATCGACCTCACGCGGCGGGTGCTGGATCACGAGATCTATGGCCTGACCTCGCCGCTGCTGACCACGTCGGATGGCAAGAAGATGGGCAAGAGCCAAGGCGGGGCCATGTGGCTCAATGCCGATATGTTGTCGCCCTACGAATTCTGGCAGTTCTGGCGCAACACGACGGATGCGGACGTGGGCCGGTTCCTCAAACTCTACACCGAGCTTCCGGTCGAGGAATGCGAGCGGCTTGCGGCTCTGCCGGGCAACCAGATCAACGATGCCAAGATCGTGCTGGCCAATGAAGTGACGACGCTTTGCCACGGGGCCGAGGCGGCCAAGGCGGCGGAGGCCACCGCGCGCGAAGTGTTCGAGAAGGGAGGTGTCGGGGACGATCTGCCGACGCTCGTCATAACGGCGGAGGAAGTGGGCGAAGGGATTTCCATTGTTCAGCTGATCACGCGCTCGGGGCTTGCCGCTACGGGCAAGGAGGCCAAACGCCTCATCGCCGACAAGGGTGCCAAGCTGAACGACGCCGATGTGACCGACGGTGGGCTGATGATCACGCAGGCGGATCTCGCGGAGCCGATCAAGCTGTCGGCGGGCAAGAAGCGTCACGCGCTGGTCACGCTGGGCTAAGGGAATGGGGCGCATGGCATTGGTCCAGCGCGCCCTTCCCCCGGTCTGAACGCGATGGCGAAACCGCACCATCACCGCACGATCATCCTTGGCGCAGGCGCGGCGGGACTGTTCTGTGCCGCCAATTCCGGGGGCGATACGCTGGTCATCGACCATGCCGCGAAGCCCGCCGAGAAGGTGCGGATTTCCGGTGGCGGGCGGTGCAATTTCACGAACCTGGACGTGACCCCGTTCAACTTCCTGAGCCAGAACAAGCATTTCCACAAATCCGCGCTGGCGCGTTACACGCAATGGGATTTCATCGACCTCGTGGCACGTCATGGCATCGCCTGGCACGAGAAAACCCTGGGACAGCTTTTCTGCGACGACAGGTCCACGCAGATCGTCAACTTGCTGATGACCGAGGCGGCGAAGGCCGGTGCCGTGGTCCAGCTGGACACAAAGATCACAAGCGTGACCCATGCGGATGGCCGCTTCACCGTGGCGACGTCGCGCGGCGATTACACTTGCGACAACCTTGTCCTCGCCACCGGCGGCAAGTCGATCCCCAAGATGGGCGCGACGGGCCTTGCCTATGACCTCGCCACGAGGTTCGGGCATGAGATTGTCGAGACGCGCCCTGCCCTCGTGCCCTTCACCTTCGGAGACCGCTTCGCGCCGATCTCGGGCACGGCGGCGCGCGCGACCGTGTGGAACGAAGCGGCGTCCTTCGCCGAGTCGGTGCTCTTCACGCATCGCGGCATGTCCGGTCCCGCGATCCTTCAGATCTCGTCCTACTGGCGCGAGGGCGAGGCGGTGCACATCGACCTCATCCCCGACACCGACCTCTACGAAGTCCTGCGCGATCAGCGGCAGCACGAGGGTCGCCGGGCGCTGACAACGGAACTGGCGCGGCACCTCCCGGCCCGGCTGGTCGAACACCTCGCACCGGAGCTTGGCCTGGCCGGCAACCTTGCCGATCAATCGGACGAGCGATTGAAGGCGTTGGATGCCGCCCTGCGCGACTGGGTGCTGACGCCCACGGGGTCCGAGGGCTACCGCACGGCAGAGGTCACGTTGGGGGGTATTTCCACGGAGGGGCTCTCGTCCAAGACCATGATGTCCAAGCACCTGCCCGGCCTTTACGTGATCGGTGAGGCGGTCGACGTAACTGGATGGCTCGGTGGCTACAACTTTCAATGGGCGTGGTCGTCGGCCCATGCCGCCGGGACCACCATCGCGCGTGGTTTGGCGCTTTAACCCCGCTGCGCGCGCCGCTACTCTGCCCTCAACGACAGGAGCACCCATGAAAATCGCGAGCTTCAACATCAACGGGGTCAAGGCCCGCCTGCCCGCCGTGACCGAGTGGCTCAAGGAGGCCGATCCGGACGTCGTGATCTTTCAGGAAATCAAATCCGTCGACGAGAATTTCCCCAGAGAGGCCTTCGAAGACCTAGGCTACAACGTCGAGACACATGGCCAGAAGGCGTTCAATGGCGTGGCGTTACTGTCGAAACGCCCGCTCGAGGACGTCACGCGGGGCCTGCCGGGTGGGACGGGCACCGGGCGCGACGGCGAGGACGACGAACAGGCGCGCTATATCGAGGCGACCGTGATGGGCGACACGGCGGCGGTGCGCATCTGCGGGCTCTACCTGCCCAACGGCAATCCCGTCGGCGACGAGAAATTCGCCTACAAGCTGCGGTGGATGGAACGGCTCGAGGCGCGCGCGAAGGAATTGCTCGCGCTCGAACAGCCCTTTCTAATGGCCGGGGACTACAACGTCATCCCGCAGGGGATCGACGCGCGCCACCCCGAGAACTGGCGCGACGACGCGCTCTTTCAGCCCGAAAGCCGGGGCGCGTTCTGGCGGCTGTGCAATCTGGGCCTCACCGATGCCTTCCGCGCGCGCAATCAGTCGGCCGAGCAGTTCACCTTCTGGGATTTCCAGCGTGGTGCCTGGCAGCGAAACGACGGTATCCGGATCGACCATTTCCTGCTGTCGCCGCAATGCGCCGATCTTCTGACTGACTGCCAGATCGACAAGGCGGTGCGGGGCCGCGACAAACCCTCGGACCACGTACCGATATGGGTCAATCTCGCCGCGTAAGGGGTTACCTTGGCTCGAAAAATCATCATCGACACGGACCCCGGTCAGGACGACGCGGTTGCCATCCTGCTGGCGCTCGCCTCGCCCGAGCTCGAGGTTCTGGGGATCACGGCGGTGGCCGGAAACGTGCCGCTGCCGCTCACTCAGAAGAACGCCCGCATCATCTGCGAGGTGGCGGGCAAGCCCGAAACCCCGGTCTTCGCAGGCTGCGACGCACCGCTACAACGCAAGCTCGTGACGGCGGAGCATGTGCATGGCCGCACCGGGCTCGACGGACCGGAGCTTTGGGAACCGGAGATGGCGCTTCACAGCGAGCATGCCGTCGACTTCATCATCGACACGCTGCGCGTGGAAGAACCGGGGAGCATAACGCTCGCCTCGCTCGGGCCGCTGACGAATGTCGGAAAGGCCTTCCAACAGGCCCCCGACATCATCCCACGCGTGGCCGAAATCGTGTCGATGGGCGGAGCCTATTTCGAGGTGGGAAACATCACGCCCGCCGCCGAATTCAACATCTATGTCGACCCGGAAGCGGCGGAAATCGTTCTGAAATCCGGGCTCCCTATCACGCTCATGCCGCTCGACCTGACTCATAAGGCGCTGGTCACCAAGGCGCGCAACGACCGCTTCCGCGCGCTGGGGAACCGCACCGGCACCTTCACCGCCGAGATGACCGAGTTCTTCGAACGGTTCGACAAGGCGAAATACGGCTCCGAAGGCGCGCCTCTCCACGATCCCACGGTGATCGCCTATCTGCTGCGGCCAGAGCTTTTTTCCGGCCGCTTCGTCAATGTCGAGGTCGAGGTGCAGTCCGAGCTCACGCTCGGTATGACCGTCGTCGACTGGTGGGGCGTGACCGACCGCGCGCCGAACGCGACCTTCATGAGCGATCTGGACGCCGAGGGTTTCTTCGAACTGCTGACCGAACGGCTTGCGCGGCTTCCCTAGCGTTCCTACCTGAGGACCATGCGTGCCTCATTCGATAACTCTTATGCCCGCCTGCCCGAGCAGTTCTATGCCCGGCAGATCCCCGTCCCGGTCGCCTCGCCGCGCCTGATCGCCGTCAATCGGCGTCTGGCCGAAAGCCTCGGGATCGACCCGGACAGCCTGACCGCCGAAGAACTTGCCGGGAACCAGGTGCCCGACGGGGCCGAGCCGCTGGCACAGCTCTATGCCGGCCATCAGTTCGGTAACTTCGTGCCACAGCTTGGCGACGGCCGGGCGATCCTTCTGGGCGAGGTCATCGACCGGGACGGCAAACGCCGGGATATCCAGCTGAAGGGCGCGGGCCGGACACCCTATTCCCGGGGCGGTGACGGGCGCGCCTGGCTTGGCCCGGTTCTGCGTGAATATGTCGTGTCCGAGGCGATGCATGCGCTCGGCATACCCACGACTCGCGCACTCGCTGCCGTAGCCACAGGCGAAAACGTGATCCGTGAAGCGGTGCTCCCGGGCGCCGTGCTGACCCGTGTTGCGTCTTCGCACCTGCGTGTGGGCACCTTCCAGGCCTTTGCCGCCCGTGGCGATACCGAGGCGCTGAGGCTTTTGACAGAACATGCCATCGCCCGGCATTTCCCCGATGCCGAAGGCCCGCTTGGGCTCCTCAAGGCAGTGACCCAGGCTCAGGCACGGCTTATTGCGGGCTGGATGTCGGTCGGCTTCATCCATGGGGTCATGAACACGGACAACATGGCGATCTCGGGCGAAACGATCGACTACGGTCCCTGCGCCTTCATGGATGCCTACCACCCGGCGACGGTGTTTTCGTCCATCGACCACCAGGGGCGCTATGCCTATCAGAACCAGCCCAATATCGGGATCTGGAACCTCGCGCAGCTTGCGACCTCCCTGCTTCCACTGATCGAAAGCGACCGCGAGGAGGCTATCGACAAGGCGGAAGAGGTGCTTCACGCCTTCCCGGATCACTTCGGCGCGGAATGGATCCGCCTGTTCCGGGCGAAGATCGGTCTGGTCACGCAAGATGACGGCGACGGGGCGCTCATTCAGGGGCTGCTCTCCCGGATGGCCACGTCGCAGGCAGATTTCACGAACACCTTCCGGGCGCTCGTGACCGGTGACGCCTCGGAGCAGTTGACCGACCCCGGCGCATGGGACAGCTGGCAGGGCGAGTGGCAGGCCCGTCTGGCCCGCGAGCCGGACGATCCGGCAGCGACCATGCGGGCCGCGAACCCCGCGGTTATCCCGCGCAATCATCGGGTCGAAGAGATGATCACGTCGGCCGTCGAAGGCGACTTCGCCCCCTTCGAACGCCTGAACGAGGTGCTCGCCCATCCTTACGACGAGGGTCCGCTCACGGCCGACTACGCCACGCCGCCGCTCCCGTCCGAGCGTGTCCTGCGGACCTTCTGCGGCACCTGACGAACCCCTCGATTCAGACCTGTGCCCCCTCCGCATCCCGCTGTACGAACCCTTCGTCGCCCGCGGAGCCGACACCCTCGCACGCGTCCAGTTCCGCCTCCAGCGCCGCGATCTGCGCACGGATCCTTGCGGCGCGGTCGTCCTGCACCACGGTCGCGTCGTGCCGGGCTTCCCGGGCGAGCTGCGCGCTGCCCCGCCGGAACCAGCGTCGATTCCGCAGAATGAACTCTGCGATGACCCCCATCGGGCCCGCGCGCATCCGCCACCGCAAGAAGGCATAGCCTGTCGCGGCACCCACGCCGGCGCCAAGGCAGTCCACGATCAGATCGCCCATCGTATCCATGAGCCCGGACTTTTGCATGTTGGTGCCGAAGGTCTGGTCCATGCCGAACTCGAAGATCTCCCAGATCACGCCGATGGTCACGGCGAAGGAAAACGAAATTCCTGCCACCGCATAGGGTGGCGCGGCATAGCGGTCGCCCTCGAACATGAGAAGCGTGAGGACGCATCCGACGATGCCGAAGCCCACCGCGCTCGCCCCGTGAAGTGCGAGATCCCACCACCAGAACCGGTCGTAGAAGGCATAGGCCTCGCCCAGGAAGATCGTCCCGAAGAGAAACAGCACGATCCCCGTGTAGAAATAGACCGGAATACGAAGGTCGAACCGCTCCGCCATATAGGCCGGAGCCATCGACAGGGCGATGGTGGCAAGACCAACGGCTCCGATCATGAAATCGCGCAGGGCAAAGGCCGCGATGCTGGCAAGGAGCAGCACGATCCAGACCGCATAAGTGATAAAGCTGTGACGACGCAGAAACATGGTGCGAAAATGACTGGCAACTCGTTTCGGTTCCGGGCGTTATGACATCATGACAGAAGGTGCCATAAAAGTCGCGAGCTATAACATTCGCAAAGCTGTCGGTCGGGATCGTCGTCGTGACCCCGCCCGTATTCTGGACGTGCTCAACACGCTCGATGCCGATGTCGTCGTATTGCAAGAAGCCGACAAGCGGCTGGGGCAGCGCCCCGCCGCCCTACCGCCCCGGATGATCTCGGATCACACGGACTTCGTTCCGGCACCTCTCGCCACCAATGCCGTGTCGATCGGCTGGCACGGAAACGCTGTGCTCGTCAAACGCGGGATCGAAGTGACCGGCTGCACGCGGATCGACCTGCCCTTCTTCGAACCGCGCGGCGCGGTGGCGGTCGAGATCGAAGACCGCTTCCGAGTGGTCGGGGTCCATCTCGGGCTTCTCAGGCGCCATCGCCATGGTCAGCTCCGCCAGTTGCGCAGCATCCTGACCGAACGCAACATTCCCACCGCGATCCTCGGCGATTTCAACGAATGGTCCCGGCTCGAAGGGATGGAGGAGCTTGGCTCGGATTTCCACCTCCACATGCCCGGCCCTTCCTATCCCACGGTTCGGCCGACGGGCGCACTGGACCGGGTGGCGTTGACCCATGACATCGAGGTGCGCGAGAAGGGCGTGCACATGACAGAACTCACGCGGATCGCCTCGGATCACCTGCCGGTCTGGGTGAAGCTCACTCTGCCGGATGGGGCCGTGCGACCTGCCGTTTCGGCGGTCGGTTGATCAGGACGATCCCGCCCGCGACCAGAGCGAGCTTGAGCGCGATGGAAGCCGACATCGGTTCGTCCAGCACCAGCCAGCCCAGCCCGACCGAAATGATCGGGGTCAGGAACGCGAAGCTCGCGATGGCCGAAGCCTTGTAGCGATTGAGAAGCCAGAACCACGCAAGGAAGGCCGCCGCCGCGATCACCACCGTCTGATAGCCAAGGCCGACCCAGTGCAGGGGCACGAGGTCCCGGATGAAGGGTCCGAAGAAGAGCGCGGCAAAGAGCAGGATCGGGCCGGAGATGAAAAGCTGCCAGAACATCTGCATCTCCGGCGACACCCGGTTGAGCGAGGTCACCCGTGCAAGGATCGCGACTCCCATCCAGCCCAGCGCCCCCATGAGCGCGGCCAGGTCACCCCAGATGTTCGCGGTTCCGGGGACACCTGCGTCGCGGTCCGCGATCGCCCAGACCACACCGCCCATGGCGAGCGCCAGCCCGGCAAGCTTGACCGGCGTCAGCCGTTCCCCCGGAAGCAGGAAATGCGCCATGATCGCGGTCCAGACCGGCATCGAATAGAAGATCACGCTGGTCCGCGTCACCGTGGTCAGGTCGAGCGCGATGAAGAGCCCGAGGAACTCGATCGAGAACACGACGCCAATCGCCAGTCCCGCCCCGATCGTGCCGGCCCGGAAATCGAGCCGCTGCCCACGAAACCGCATCCAGAGCCAGACGCAGAAGGCCGCGCCCACGGATCGAAGCCCGGCCGCGAAGACCGGCTGAAGCCCGTCGTTCACCAGCTTGATGATCACGTGGTTGAGGCCGAGCCCGACCGAGATCAACAAGAGCATCGCGACCCCGAGCCCTTCCAGATTGCGTTTTTCTTCCATCGGCATGCGCCTCCTTCGGGGTCGACAGGACGTTGCGAGTGCGACGAAGTCAATCGCAGCGCCACGTCATGGCATGTTTGCCTGCGCACAAGACCGTGCTAACCAGTCACAAATACGCGCATTAAGTGCAGGGACAGGTTATGGAATTTCTTCAGATCGCTTCGCTGCTGATCGTGCTGGCCGGCGTGTTCGGGGCCATCAACTACCTTTTCTTCAAGCTGCCCAGCTCCATCGGCATCCTTGTGGTGTCCTTGCTCGCGTCGCTGTCGATCCTGCTTCTGGAAGTGCTCCTGCCCTCCACCTCCATGTCGGAAACGGTGCAGGCCGTGGTCCGCTCGGTCGATTTCTCGGACGCCCTCCTGGAAGGCATGCTGGGACTTCTGCTCTTTGCGGGCGCCCTGCATGTGAAGCTCGAGGACCTGAGGGCGCAATGGCTGCCGGTGTTCCTGATGGCGACCATCGGCGTAGGGCTGTCCACCGTGGTGGTGGGCGTCGGGTTCTCCTGGATCACCGGCATGCCGCTTCTCATCGCGATGGTCTTCGGCGCGCTCATTTCGCCCACCGATCCGGTCGCGGTCCTGGGCGTTCTGCGCGAGGCATCCCTGCCCAAGTCGCTGGAGACCAAGATCGCGGGCGAGTCGCTTTTCAACGACGGGGTCGGCTATGTCGTCTACCTCGTCCTCGTGGGCATCGCCTTCGGTGCTGCCGGACATGGGGAAGAGGCGCATGGTGGCGGCGGGCTTGTCGATGCTGCGCGGCTTTTCCTGCTCGAAGCCGGCGGCGGCGCGCTTCTGGGGCTGGTCTTGGGCTGGCTCACCTTCCGCGTGATGCGGCTCATCGACGACTATTCGCTAGAGGTGCTCATCACGCTCGGGCTCGCCTTCGGGGGCTACGAGTTGGCCGTCGCGCTGCATGTCTCGGCCCCGATCATGGCAGTTTGCGCCGGGCTGTTGATCGGCGAGGTCGGCGCGAAGCACGGCATGAGCGAGGAGACCCGCAAATATGTCGATGCCTTCTGGAAACTGGTGGACGAGATCCTGAACGCGGTTCTCTTCCTCATGATCGGCTTCGAGATCTTCCTCGTCGTCTTCGATGCCACGACCATCATCGCGGGCCTTGCAGCGATCGTGTTGGCGCTCCTCGCGCGGCTCGTCGCGGTTGCGGTGCCGCTTCTCATCCTGCGGCCCTTTTCCGACAGTTCGCCCGGCGTGATCCCGATCATGACCTGGGGTGGTCTCAAGGGCGGGATTTCGGTCGCTCTTGCGCTCGCGCTCCCCGAGAGCGAGTGGAAGACAGTCATCCTGACCGCGACCTACGTGGTGGTCATCTTCTCGATCATCGTTCAGGGTCTGACCATCAAGCGGCTCGCGAACCGGGTCGGGCGCGAACCCGAACTCGTATGACCGGACGGCAGACCCCATGACCGACTACCTCGTCTACGACGTTTTCACGAACCGGCGCTTCGGTGGCAACCAACTTGCGATCATCCCCAACGGGACCGAGGTCGCCGAGGGCGATCTGCAACGCATCGCGCGGGAGTTCAACTTTTCCGAGACCGTGTTCCTGTTCCCCCCGGACGGGGACGGCGTCGCGAAGGTCCGCATTTTCACCCCGACGATGGAGGTGCCCTTCGCTGGCCATCCGACCATCGGAACGGCGATCTTTCTGGGCGAGGCGGGACTTGGCCCCCACTTCGTCCTGGAACTGGGCGTCGGGCCGATGGAGATCACCGTCGCCCATGGCCGCGCATCCTTCACGACGCGGGTGCCCCTGACGCGGGTCGCGGAACCGGACCGCGCCCTCGTCGCCCGTGCGCTCGGCCTGCCCGAAAGCGTGATCCTTGGCCAACCGGTGATGGCGGGACTGGGTCTTGCCTTCACCTTCACGGAACTGGCCGACCGGGATGCGCTCTCCGATATCGTCTGCGATGTTGCGGCCTTTCGCGAAGGGCACGCGCGCCACCCGAACGGGCTCGATTTCGCGCAGGCCGCCTATGTCCGCGACGGCGACCTTGTTCACATGCGCATGTTCGCGCCCCTCGACAACATCCCGGAGGACCCGGCCACTGGATCGGCCGCCGCCGCCCTCGGAGCGCTTCTGTGCGAGGCGGAGGGTCCGCTCGATCTGACCATTCATCAGGGCGAAGACATGGGCCGTCCCTCGGTGATCGGGGTGCGGGCAAAACCCGGCGCCGTGACCGTCGCGGGACAGGCCGTGCGCGTCATGGAAGGCAAGCTGGTGTCGTGACACTCTGGGTCTGTCTTCTGCGCGGGATCAACGTCGGTGCGGACCGGAAGCTTCCCATGAAGGACCTGAAGGCCCATATGGCGGCGCTCGGGGCCGAGGCGATCGAAACCTACATCCAGTCGGGCAACGTGGTCTTCGAGGGCGACATCGACGCGGCACGTTTTTCCAAGGCTTTGGCGGCGGCGGTCGAGGGCACCCATGGGTTCGCACCCGAAGTCATGGTCCTGCCCGCGGACGTCATCGCGACGGCCAAGGCCGCCTACCCCTTCGCCCCCGACGCCGAAGGCGACAAGCCCGCGCATATCTGGTTCTGTTCGCGGGAACCCGTCTCTCCCCACCTCCCGAAACTCGACGCGGTGGCGCTCACGAGCGAGGAATATGCGCTCGAAGGTCGGTTCTTTTTCCTGCGCGCACCCGAGGGTATCGGCAGGTCGAAACTCGCGGCCAAGGTCGAGCGCGTCCTGGGTGTCCCCGCGACCGCGCGCAACCTCAAGACGGTGGCGAAGCTGGACGAAATGATCCGCGCCCGCGGCTAGGTCGCCGCCGGCTGCCAGGCATAGAAGGTGATCGGGTGCCCCCAGACGTGATGCGCGGCCTCGTGGGTTTCGACCATGCCCATGCGCAGATAGAACGCCCGCGCCCGCTGGTTCGCCGAGGGCTTGTAGAGCGTGAACCCCTCTGGCATCCGCGCACAGGCACGGGCGAAGAACGCCGTGCCAAGTCCGCTGCGCAACACGCGCGGGTCGAGGAAAAGCTGGTCGAGCACCCCTTCGTCCGGTTTCAGGTTCAGAAACCCGAGGATCCGGCCGTCCTGATCCGCCACCGTCACCTCGCCGCCTTCCAGGATCTCGGCGAGCTTCTCGCGAAAGAACTCCATGCCCGGCCAGTCGATCTCGTCCACGCCCATGACGCGCACGCTGTCGCGCCACAGGACCGCAAGCGCCTCGAAATCCGCGGTGACGTAATCACGAAAGACAATGTCATCCATCACCGAACGTCTCTTTTCCTGACTGCGTGATCCGGGTTAAGGGCGTGGGACACTCTGCCTTGGAGACACGCCTTGGACAACCTGCGCGGCGCCCTTCTGATGACCCTTGCGATGGCGCTCTTCGCGTCTGAAGACGTGCTGGTCAAAACCGTGACGGCGCGCGTGCCTTTGGGTCAGGTTATGATCATGCTCGGCGCGGTGGGCGCGGTCGCCTTCGGCCTCATGGCGTGGCGGCGGGGCTATTCGCCCTTTGCATCGTCGTTCTTCCACCCCGTCATCATCGTGCGGAACCTTGGCGAGGTCTTCGGCACGACCTGCTTCGTGGTCGGCCTGATGGTGCTCCCACTTGGCCTGATCTCGGCAATGCTTCAGGCCAACCCGCTCTTCGTGAACCTCGGCGCGATTGTCTTTCTGGGGATGAGCGTCGGCTGGCGTCGCTGGCTCGCCATCGGCGTGGGGCTCGCGGGCGTCCTCGTGATCCTGCGGCCGGGGATGGAGAGCTTCCGTCCCGAGGCGCTCCTCGGGCTTGGCACAGCCATCGGACTTGCCGCCCGCGATGTGGCCACGCGGATGCAGCCGGCCCATGTCCACGCGCTCCAGACATCGAGCTGGGGGTTTTTCATGGGGGTCCCGGCGGGGATCCTGCTTCTCGCCTTCGATCAGGGCCCCATCGTGCCGCTCGCCAGCGACACCGCGATGATCCTGGCCGCGACCTGCCTTGGCATGGTCGGTTATTACCTTCTCACCCGCGCGATGCAGACCGGCGACGTGCCGGCCGTGACGCCGTTTCGCTACACGCGCCTCATCTTCGCAATCCTCTTCGCCTTCTTCATCTTCCGTGAAGTGCCCGACAGGCTCACCATTGTGGGGTCGGTCATGATCATCGGGGCCGGGCTCTATACCCTCATCCGCGAGGCACAGACCGCCCGCCGGCTGCGCCGCGTGACCCCGGTCGCCTCGCCCAGCCGCGTCGGGACCTGAGCGCAATTCGTTTGCGCCATCAACCTGCATTGGGCGTTGAAGACGGCGACCTGCCTGCTATGAAGACCCCAACGTGAACAAGGGGGTTCCCATGAGCATCATCATCGACATCCACGCCCGCGAGATCCTCGACAGCCGGGGCAACCCGACCGTCGAAGTCGACGTCATGCTGGAGGACGGCACCATGGGCCGCGCCGCCGTGCCCTCGGGCGCCTCGACCGGGGCGCATGAGGCGGTGGAAAAGCGCGACGGGGACAAGTCGCGCTACATGGGCAAGGGCGTTCTGGACGCGGTGGCCGCGGTGAACGGCGAGATTGCCGAGAACCTCGTGGGGTTCGACGCCACGGACCAGGAAGCCATCGACCGCGAGATGATCGAGCTTGACGGCACGCCCAACAAGGGCCGCTTGGGTGCCAACGCGATCCTCGGCGTATCGCTCGCCACGGCGAAGGCCGCCGCCGATTTCTCGGCCCTGCCGCTTTATCGCTACATCGGCGGCTCCGCCGCGCGCATCCTGCCGGTCCCGATGATGAACATCATCAACGGCGGCGAACATGCCGACAACCCGATCGACATTCAGGAATTCATGATCATGCCGGTTGCCGCGGAGAACATCCGCGAGGCCGTGCGCATGGGATCGGAAGTGTTCCACACGCTGAAAAAAGAGCTTTCCGCGGCTGGCATGTCCACGGGTCTGGGCGACGAGGGCGGTTTCGCGCCCGAACTCGGCTCAACCACCGACGCGCTCGATTTCATTCTGAAATCCATCGAGAAAGCAGGCTACAAGCCGGGCGAAGATATCTACCTCGCCTTGGATTGCGCCTCGACCGAATACTACAAGGGTGGCAAATACGAGATGAAGGGCGAAGGCAAATCGCTCTCCTCCGCCGAGAACGTCGACTACCTTGCCGGGCTTTGCGCCAAATACCCGATCATCTCGATCGAAGACGGCATGGCCGAGGACGATTGGGAGGGCTGGAAGCTGCTCACAGACAAGCTGGGCGACACAGTGCAGCTCGTGGGCGACGACCTCTTCGTGACCAACCCGGCGCGGCTGGCCGATGGCATCAAGCAGGGCGTCGCGAACTCGATGCTCGTCAAGGTGAACCAGATCGGCTCGCTGTCGGAGACGCTGAAGGCCGTCGATATGGCGCATCGTGCCCGCTACACCAACGTCATGTCCCACCGCTCGGGCGAGACCGAGGACTCGACGATTGCAGACCTCGCCGTGGCCACGAACTGCGGCCAGATCAAGACCGGCTCGCTCGCGCGGTCGGACCGGCTCGCCAAGTACAACCAGCTGATCCGGATCGAGGAAATGCTGGGCGACGTGGCCGAATACGCGGGCCGTTCGATCCTGAAGTGATCCGAGCCGCAAACGGACCAAAGGCCCGCCCCCGCGCGGGCCTTTTTCTATGGCTTCTGGCCGCGCCATTGCTCAATCTGCAAAGATGATCGAGACGAAGAACGATATCGCAGACCTTGTCGGAAACGCTGCTTTCTCGGAGGTAGCCGCGCTCGCCATGGACAAGTCCGACTTCGCGCCCGCGTTCTGGGACCTCCGGAGCGGGCTTCTGGGTGAACTCGCGCAGAAACTCGTCAACTACAGACTCACCCTGACCCTGACCGGCGACTTCTCGCAGGAACTGGCCGCGTCGCGCGCATTCCGCGACTTCATCCGCGAGAGCGCGGTATCCGGGCCGATCAGCCTCGCAGAGGACGACAGTCCGCGCGAGCCCTGAAACGCGAACGACCCCCGAACCTTGGCTCGGAGGTCGTTCAGGAGTTTCCTGTTGCGAGTGAACCGCCCCTCACGGGTCCGTCGTGAACTGCGTTCCCGCCTCTGCATCCGCCTTGGTCCAGTCGCGCTTTACCCCGAGCCGGAGCACGAGCTCCGAGGCCACGAAGGTCGAGGAATATGTCCCGACCACGATGCCCCAGATCATCGCAAAGACGAAGCCACGGATCACGTCGCCGCCCAGCACGAAGAGCGAGATAAGCGCGATCAGCGTGGTGAAAGACGTCATGAAGGAGCGCGCGAGCGTCTCGTTGATCGAGAGGTTCAGAAGCTCCTTCAGGTCCATTTTCTTGTAGCGGCGCAGGTTCTCGCGCACACGGTCAAAGACGACCACGGTGTCGTTCAGCGAATACCCCACGATGGTCAGGAGCGCCGCGATGATGGCCAGGTCAAAGCGGATCTGAAGCGCGGCGAAGATGCCGATGGTCAGCGTGATGTCATGGACGAGCGCAAGCACGGCGCCGACCGAGAACTGCCATTCGAAGCGCAGCCAAATATAGACGAGGACGGTGCCGATGGCGGCCAGAACCGCCTCGACCGCCGTCCAGATCAACTCGCCCGACACTTTGGGCCCGACGCTTTCCACGGCGGCAAAGGTCAGCTCGGGGTCGACGGCGTTCAAGGCGGTGCGCACCTCGGCAATCTGCTCGGGCGTGATCGCCTCGTCCGCGTTCTGTGCGCCGATACGGATCGAGGCCACGTTGCGGTCTGCGCCGAAGGTCGAATCGAAAACCTCCGTGATCGACACGTCACCCAGATCGAGCGGCGTCAGCGCGTCGCGGTAGGCACCCACGTCCACCGCCGCCGGGCTTTCAGTCCGGATCGAGGTGCCGCCTTTGAAATCGACGCCGAAGTTCAGCCCGAAGGCGAAGAAGGCGACGATGGACAGGACAAAGAGCACGCCGGACAGGCCCAGTGTGTAGCGGGAGCGACCGAAGAAATCGATGTTGGTCACATCGGGTATGATTTTGAGACGCATGTCAGACCTCGATCGTTTTCGGACGGCGGCGTTCGAACCAGATGACGACAAGCAGGCGCGTCACGAAGATGGCGGTGAAGACCGAGGTCACGATCCCGAAGAGAAGCGTGACGGCAAAGCCCTTGACCGGACCGGACCCCATGAAGAACAGGATACCGGCAGTCAGCACCGTGGTGATGTTGGCGTCGAGAATGGCGCTCATCGCCTTTTCATAGCCCAGGTCGATGGCCCGCGCCGGTCCGCGCCCGTTGCGAATTTCTTCCCGGATACGTTCAAAGATCAGCACGTTCGCGTCGACCGCCATACCGATCGTCAGCACGATCCCCGCGATACCGGGCAGCGTGAGCGTCGCGCCGATGGCCGAGAGAAGGCCAAAGAGCATCCCCACGTTGATCATGAGGGCGATGTTGGCAAAGACGCCGAAGAGCCCGTAGGAGGCGAACATCATCAGGATCACGCCGACAAAGCCGACGATGGCCGCGATCTTGCCCGCCTGAATGCTGTCCGCCCCCAGTTCCGGGCCGATGGTGCGTTCCTCGAGGAACGTCATCTCGGCTGGCAGCGCACCCGCGCGCAGGAGCACGGCGAGATTGGTCGATTCCTCGACGTTGAAGTTCCCCGTGATGATGCCCGAGCCACCCGTGATCGCCTCGTTGATCCGGGGCGCCGAGATGACCTCGTTATCCAGAACGATGGCGAAGGGCGAGCCCACATTCTCGGCGGTATAGTCGCCAAAAAGACGCGCGCCATGCGGGTTGAAGCGGAAGTTCACCGCCGGTTGTCCGTTGCGGTCAAAGGCGGGCTGCGCGTCGACAAGATCCTCGCCGGTCACGACCGGGCGATCCTCGAGCACGTAGTAGACGCCCTCCTCGTCGGTCGAAGGCAGCAGCACGTTGTTCGGGCCGGGGTTCGCGTTCGCGTCGCCCGTGCGGCTCAGGACCGGCTGGAAGGTAAGCTGCGCGGTCGTGCCGATCAGCGCCTTCAACTCGTCCGCCGACCCGAGACCCGGAACCTGGATCAGGATACGATCCTCGCCCTGACGCTGGATCGTCGGCTCGCGGGTGCCGACCTCGTCCACCCGGCGGCGGATGATCTCCAGCGATTGCTGGATCGTGCGGTCGTCGGTGGCGAGCTTCTCGGCATCGGACAGTTCCACGACGATCTGGTCGCCTTCGACCGAAACCACAAAGTCCGTCGATCCGGTGCCGGTGATCGAGATCACGGGTTGCGCCAGTTGCCGAACCAGTTCGGCGGCATCGTCGATGTTGTCGGTGTTGCCCACCTGGATGCGCAGGGTCCCGTCCTCGGTCGGCATCTTGCGGATGGTGCCCACCACCGCGCGGCTTTCGCGCAGGATCGGAAAGACCTCGGCCCAGATCGAATCCATCCGCTGGTCATAGACCTGCTCGACCTGCACCTCGGCCAGAAGATGGGCACCGCCACGCAGATCGAGCCCAAGGTTCACGAGCCGCGAAGGGAGCCAGTCCGGCCAGGCCGAGCGGTCCGCCGACTGTTCGTCTGTCGCCGTCCCTCCCGAAAGCTCGATGGCCTTGACCGCATCGTTGTGCGTTTCGACCCGTGGGTAAAACAGGTTGGGCGTGGCATAGACCAGCCCCAGCACGACAAGACCGATGATCACGATCCGTCTGAATAGCGAGATATGAAGCATGTGGCCCTGCCCTGCCTTCTTGGTTTTGGTGCGGTCCGGCTCAAGCCTCGGCGGGTTCGGTCTTGGACACGACCTGAAGCACGGCGGCGCGGGTCATGCGGACCTTCACGCCATCCGCGATCTCGACCTCGATCTCGCCGCCTTCCTTCACCTTGGACACCTTGCCGATGATGCCGCCCTGCGTGATGATCTGGTCACCCCGGCGCAGCGCATCCCGCATCTTCGCATCGTCCTTGAGCTTCTTCTGCTGCGGACGGATGAGGAAGAAATACATGATCCCGAAGACCAGGAGCATCGGGATGAGCATGGAATTGAGAAGGCCCCCGGCGGGGGCGCCTGCGGCCTGCGCGAAAGCGGGCGATACAAACATATGGTGGTCCCTTGTCTGTGAGGGCCGGACGGCCCTTGGCGTTTGTCTTGCGTTTCTTGGGCGCGAGCCCTCTCAGAGCGACGCCAGAGCGCCCTCGTTCGTTGGCGCGCACCCTATATGTGGCTCGGTGGGATGACAAGCAATGGGCGGTCACAGGCACGACAGAGATATTGTCGCCGGCAGGTACCGCCCCAGCCCCCGTTACGCCGCCCCTTTACGCACCAGAAACTTATCGGGCATAAGCCCCGGCGAGACACCGAAGCATCGGCGCCAGAAGGACCCTGACCATGCACGACATCCGCACGATCCGCGACAACCCCGACGCCTTTGACGCCGCGATGGCACGGCGGGGACTTTCGGGCGTGTCGACCGAAGTTCTGGCCTTGGACGAAGCCCGTCGCGCGGCGATCCTTGCCTCCGAGACGGCGCAGGCAGATGCCAACAAGGCCGCCAAGGCCATCGGCGCGGCGAAAGCCGCCGGTGACGAGGCCGAGTTCGAACGCCTGCGTGCCGAAGTGGCCGACAAGAAGGCTGAAATCGCCCGGATGAGCGACGAAGCGAAGGCGAAGGACGAGGCCTTGGCAAAGCTTCTCATGACGCTGCCCAACGTCATGGCCGAAGACGTGCCCGAGGGGGCCGACGAGAACGACAACGAGGAGCTGCGCTGCTGGGGCACGCCCCGGACCTTCGATTTCAAGCCGGCGGAGCATTATGACATCGCCGGTGTGAAACCGGGCCTCGATTTCGAGACGGCCGCCAAGCTCTCCGGCTCGCGCTTCGTCGTCCTGCGCGGCGCGCTCGCCCGGGTCCACCGGGCTCTGGCACAGTTCATGATCGACACCCATGTGGACGAGAACGGACTGACGGAAGCGATCACGCCTGTCCTCGTGCGCGAGGACATGATGATGGGCACCGGACAACTGCCGAAGTTCGGCGAGGACAGCTATCAGACCACGAACGGCTGGTGGCTCATCCCGACAGCCGAGGTCACGCTGACCAACTTCGTCAACGGCGAGGTCGTGGACGGGGCAACCCTGCCCCAACGTTATGTCGCCCATACCCAATGCTTCCGATCGGAAGCGGGCAGCGCGGGCAAGGACACGGCGGGGATGCTGCGTCAACACCAGTTCGAGAAGGTCGAGATGGTCTCGATCACCCGGCCCGAGGACAGCGAGGCGGAACACGACCGCATGACCCGCTGCGCCGAGGATATCCTCGAACGTCTGGGCCTGCCCTATCGCACGGTCAAGCTCTGCTCGGGCGACATCGGCTTCGGCGCGCGCCGGACCCATGACATCGAGGTCTGGCTGCCGGGACAGGACACCTACCGCGAGATTTCCTCGGTTTCGACCACCGGCGACTTTCAGGCACGTCGCATGAACGCCCGTTTCCGGGCCGAAGCGGGCGCCAAGCCGGAGTTCGTCCATACGCTGAACGGATCGGGCCTCGCTGTGGGCCGCTGCCTCATCGCCGTGCTCGAGAACGGACAGGAGGCCGACGGATCGGTGACCCTGCCCGAGGCCATTCGTCCCTATCTCAAGGGGAAGTCGCGTCTGACCGCCGAGGGCGAACTGGTCTAGGAAAAGGCTCGCCGCGCCTCAGGACGCGGCGAAAACCCCCTATTCCGCCGGAGCGACGCCGGTGAGCGCCGGAGTCCTCCTAGGCGGGAACGGCACGAGTTGCCCGGTCTCTTCGTCCCAGAGCTTGAGCGTGAAGGCGTGGAGCGCCTCGCGGAAACCAATAAGACGCAGCGGGAACTCGTCCTCCAGATCGCGATGCGCCTGCCGGAGCTTGTAGCAGGGGATCGAGGCGTTCAGGTGGTGAATGTCGTGCTTGGTAATATTCGCCACGGCCTCGTCGAACCACCAGCCGAAGCTGAGGCAGGACGCCCCCTGAAGCGCGGCCTGATCGAAGGACAGGTCAGGACGCTTGTCCCAATAGGTGTCCTCGAAGTTGTGCTGCAGATAGACTAGGAACACCCCAAGCATGCCGGCCACGAAGATGGAGAGCGCGAGCGTCACCACCCCGATCGGCCCGGCAAGATACCAGACGAGCGCCCACCAGGCGATCAGCGCGATGTTGTGGAACAGGACCGACCAGGGCGCAACCTTCAGCGTGTTCTTGGGGAAGCGCCAGACGAAGAAATAGGTCCATATCGCGCCCAGGGGAATCAGCACGAAGGGGTTGCGGTAGAGCCGGTAGTGCAGCCGCTTCCAGAACCCGGCCGCCTCCCACTCCGCGAGAGTCATCGTGAAGATTTCGCCCGCCTCGCGGTGCTCAAGGTTCCCGATCTGCCGATGATGCTCGTCGTGATTGTATTGCATCGTGTAGAATTCGGCCAAGGTGAAGGGCGAGACCGCATGGCCGGCAAGGATGTTGTGTTCCTTCTTCTTGAAGAAGCTCAGATGGCCAAAGTCATGCTCGAGCACGTAAAGCCGCCCCGCCGCCACGGCCAGCACCACAACGAGCGGCGCATAGGCCAGCCACCAGCCGGCATAGGCCGCCTGAACGGCGAGATAGAGTGCAAGGAAATAGACGGCGAAATTGCCGAAGAGGCTGACCAGGGCCAGCAGGTTGTCTTTCTCGTTATATGCACGAGACGCCGAACGGACGCTCATGGAAGTCCCCCACGTGAGATGGCCGCTGGCGAAGGCGTGCGGCTTTGTCGTTAGCGACATTACGCCCGAGATTATGCACGGGATCAGATTTTTCAACCCGGCGCGGCATTTAGCCCGCACGCCGGGGACGACCTTTGCTCATTTCGGCGGCGTTCAGCCGAGCGAAACGCCCTGCCGACCGGCAAGGTCGAGGAAGAACTGCCAGGCCACGCGACCCGACCGTCCCCCGCGCGTCGCCTGCCACTCGATGGCTTCGGCACACAGGGTCTCTTCCTCCACCGACACGCCATAGGCATCGCAATAACCTCGGATCATTGTGAGATAGTCGTCCTGCGAACAGGGATGGAACCCAAGCCAGAGCCCGAAACGATCCGAGAGCGAGACCTTTTCCTCGGTCGCTTCCGAGGGGCTGATCGCGGTGGAGCGCTCGTTCTCGATCATGTCGCGCGGCATCAGGTGGCGGCGGTTCGAGGTGGCGTAGAGCACCACGTTGTCGGGCCGGCCTTCGATGCCGCCGTCGAGCACGGCCTTGAGCGATTTGTAATGCTGGTCATCGTGCGAGAACGACAGGTCGTCGCAGAACAGGATGAAGCGATGGTCGGCGCCTCGCAAAAGACCCAGAAGCCGGCCCACGCTTGGCAGGTCTTCGCGCTGCAACTCGACGATCTTGACCGGATGCTCCGCATTGACCGCGCCATGTATCGCCTTGACCAGAGAGGACTTTCCCATCCCCCGCGCACCCCAGAGGAGCGCGTTGTTGGCAGGAAGCCCGCGCGCAAACTGGCGGGTATTGGCAAGCAGCGTGTCGCGCGAGCGGTCGACGCCCACGAGGAGCGACAGGTCGACCCGCGAAATGCGCGTCACGGGTACGAGCCGGTCGGGATCGACATGCCAGACGAAGGCATCGGCCGCGTCGAAATCCGGCACGGTGAGGGGAGCGGGCGCGATCCGCTCCAACGCCTCGGCGATACGTTTCAGCATGTCGTCGGACATCAGCTGTCCTTCTTCGGATCGTCGTCTTCCGCGTCAGCGATGTCGCCCGCTTCCTCGTCGTCGAATTCCCTGAGCAGCGGGTCCTCTTCCTCGGATGCGGCGGGCGTTCTGGCCGGCGCGGACTCATCGTCGTCCTCGAACCACAACCCCTCGGCGCGGAGTTTTTCCTCGCGGCGTTTTTCCACATGGGCGACGAGGAAGATCGACACTTCGTAAAGGCCATAGACCACGACGAAGAGGATCACCTGCGTCGTCACGTCGGGCGGCGTCACCAGTGCGGCCACGACAAGAATGCCGACGATGGCGTACTTGCGCATGGATCGAAGCCCCGGCGCGGTGGCCAGACCCGCCATGCCCATGAGCGTGAGCAGCACGGGAAGCTGAAAGCACAGGCCAAAGGCGACGATCATCTTGAGCGTGATGTCGAGGCTCTCGTTCACCTTGCCCTGAAAGACGATCTCGATCCCGCGGCCGGACGAATTGACCGCCTCCTCGCCCGAGAAATAGGCGGCGACGACCGACGGCAGGTCCGCAAAGCCGAGGAAGAAGTTCATCGCGAGTGGCACGACGACGAAATGCGCAAAGGACGCGCCCAGAAGGAAGAGCACGGGCGAGGCCACGAGGAACGGCAGGAAGGCCTGCTTTTCGTTCTTGTAAAGCCCCGGCGCCACGAAGCGCCACATCTGGAAGGCGATCACGGGAAAGGCGAGGCAGAAGCCCCCGACCATGGAAATGCGGATGAGGGTGAAGAAATATTCCTGCGGCGCGGTGTATTGCATCACCGGGTTCGGGTTGCCCAGGTCGCGCATGGTCTTTTCGATGGGAACCAGCAGGAAATCGAGCACCTGCCCGCCCACGGTGAAGACGATCACCATCGCGACGAGGAAAGCGATGACCGAGTAGATCAGCCGCGACCGCAGTTCGGCCAGGTGTTCGATCAGCGGGGCCGAGCTGTCCTCGATCTCATTCGTGTCGCTCATTCAGAGGCGGCCTTCTTGGCGGGCGTTTTTTTCTTCGGTGCAGGTTTGGCGGCGGTCGGCTTGGTGGCGGCCGGCTTGGCGGCTTTCTTCGCCGTCGCTTTCGCCGGGGCCTTCGTCGCCGGTTTGGCGGGGGCCTTGGCCGCCGGCTTGGTCGCGCCCGTCGCCCCACTCGACTTTGTCGTCCGCTTGGCCGCGGGTTTCGGCGCGGATTTCGCAGGCGTCTTCGCCTCGGGCGCGGCCTCGGCGGCGGCTTTCTCCGCCTTCTCGCGCTCGAGCCGGGTGCGGCCCGCGCGTTCCGTGGCTTCCCGGATCTTGGCGGTGTCCGATGCGCGTTCCGGATCGACAGGCTTCGGCTCGGCGATCTTCGGATCGTCCGTCTTGGCCTTGCCGGAGGGCTTCGTCGGATCCCACTTCTCGAACTTGCTGGCCGCGTCGTTCAGCGCATCCAGACCGAATTTCTTCGGGTTCGAGACCGCCTTCAGCCCGTCCGCAGCACCCTTCAGGCCGCTCTCATCCGCTGCATCGTTCATGGCGCGCGTGAATTCGCGCCCCAAAGCCCGTGCCTTGGCGGTGAAACGGCCCAGCGTGCGGAACATGCCGGGCAGGTCCTTGGGCCCCACCACGATCAGCGCAACGATGCCGATCAGGAGAAGCTCGCTCATACCGATATCGAACATGAGTGGCGTGCCTCGTCAGGCGTTTCAGGCTTACGCCTTGTCTTTCTCGCCCTCGGGCGTCACATCCTTGGCGCTCGCCGCTTTCTCGTTCTCGATCTCGGCGGTGCCGTCACTGATGCCCTTCTTGAACGACGTGATGCCTTTGCCCACTTCGCCCATGAGCGACGAGATCTTGCCGCGCCCGAAAAGCACCAGCACCACCACGGCGATCAGGATAAGGCCCGGAAGGCCGATATTGTTCAGCATTGGAAGTCTCCCTACCGGGCGACACCTCGGCCGCCCTCGCGTTTTCGCAAACCGTATTTATTGACTACCCCCGCAAAGATCAAACCCTCAAAGCGGATGCCGCGGCATAAAAACGCGCCTCGGCACAGACAGGCTCATGAACGGCACGGGCCCCTGCGGGGAGCTGTGTCATACGGTCGCGGTTCCCTTGGACTTTACCGCATCCGCCGGAAAGACGAAACAGCGGTCTCGCCGGATCGCGATCCAGAGCGGGGTTCCGCGGTTCGGCAGGAAGACATTCGGGATAGTCGCACGCAGCGGCGTGCCGTCCGCCTCCATGCGAAACTCCACGATGCTTTCCGACCCGACGAAGCGCGCGCGTTCGACCGTAGCCCGTGCCCAGACGCCGTGATCCGGCGTCGGCGAAGGGCCAACGCCCGCACGGTCGAAGTCGATCTTGAGGTGCTGAGGCCGGATCACGATTTCCACCTCGGCCCCGTCCGGATGCCCGGGCGCCAGGAACTGCCCAAAGGCGGTGTCTACGAGCGCGCCTTTGACCCGGCCCGGTATGATGTTGATATCCGAGAAGAAACCGGCGGCTTCCCGGTCCACGGGCGCATTGTATATATTGTAGGGCGCGCCGCGCTGGACAATCCGCCCGCGCCGCATGAGCGCGATCTCGTCGGCCATGCGCATCGCTTCCTCGGGTTCGTGCGTGACCAGTAGCACCGCGGCGCCTTCGTCTTTCAGCACCGCGAGGGTTTCGTCCCGGATGCCGTCGCGCAGCCGGTTGTCGAGGCCCGAGAAAGGTTCGTCCATGAGCATGATCTTGGGGCGCGGCGCGAGCGCCCGAGCCAGTGCCACGCGCTGTTGCTCGCCCCCGGAAAGCTCATGCGGATAGGAGTCGAGAAAACGTGTGAGGCCGACCTTTTCCAGAAGCTCCCGCACCCTCAGGCGCTTCTCCGTCCGGGTGCCCTTGAGCCCGAAGGCCACGTTGTCGCTCACGGAAAGGTGCGGAAAAAGCGCGAAATCCTGAAACATGAGCCCGGTCTGCCGATGTTCCGGCGGTGTCACATGCCCCGGTGCGACGATCGGCTTGCCGTCGATGAAGATCTCGCCCGCATCAGCCGTCTCGACCCCCGCGATGATCCGCAGCGTCGTCGACTTGCCGCAACCCGAAGGCCCCAGGAGGCAGGTCACCTGCCCCGGCATGACCGAGAGCGAGACGTCGTTCACGACCGCCCGTCCCCCGAACGAGCGCGTGATACTGCGGATTTCCAGCCGGGGTGTTGCCACGTACCTCTCCTACCCGATGAAAACCCTCGGGCTTTCAGGGCGATGTAGCAGCCCCTCCCATGGCGGGCAAGCAACCTGCCCCCACGGCCCGCAAGGGGCAACCGCGTCGCAATGCCTCATGCGGTCAGAAGGATTTGACCTGCCGCCAAGGTCCAAGCCAAACTTCACCCGATGGCAGCCGAAGAAGGACGATGAAAATGGACAACATCCTCGTAGCAACCGACCTTTCGCCGCGTTCGGACCGCGCGGTTCTGAGAGCGTTGTCGCTTGCCCGCGACAACAAGGCCACCTGCCACATCGTCCATGTCGTCGATGACGCGATCCCCGAAGTGCTCGCCGATCCGGTCCTGTCGGGAGCCAGGGAGCGTCTGCGCCTGTTCACTGCCGAGTATGGAGAAGGCGGCACCGTCGAGGTGCATGTCATCCACGGAGACCCCCGCCAAGCGATCCCGGAAACCGCCGCTCAGGTCGGCGCAAAGCTCGTCGTGCTCGGCATGCACCGGCCCCGGTTCCTCCTGGACGCCCTGCGCGAGACCACCATGGAGGCGCTCGTTCGCACGGTCGCGGCCCCGGTTCTGGTGGTGAAGGATCCCGCCGATCATGACTATGGCCCGGTGCTGGTGCCGGTCAGCTTTTCGCCCGCCTGTGCGGCGGCCATCCGCGCCGCCCGCACCATCGCCCCAAAGGCGGAGCGCCTGACCTATCACGCGATTCACCTGCCCTTTCCGGGTCTCACCGGCGAAAAGCATGGGGGCCAGATGGACAGGTATCTCACGCGGGAGGCCGAGGTCGCCAAGGAGGAGTGGATCCGAAAGGAGGACATCGGCGACGAGGAGGTGCGTATGGTCACCGGCGGTCTGCGCGAAACGCTCTTCGGCTTCGTCGAGACGCAGAAGCCGACCCTGATCGCGCTTGGCGCCCATACGCGCAGCGTCGCGTCGGTGTTCACGCTGGGCAGTTTCGCGGCGCATCTGATCCGCAATGCGCCCACCGACCTCTTGATTGCCCGCCCGGTCTGACCCGCGCGGGCAGGTCGTGTTTACAGCGTCGAGTTGAACTCGCCCCCGTCGAGCAGGATGTTCTGCCCGGTCATGAAGGCAGCCTGCTGCGAGCAGAGGAAGGCACAGGCGGCGCCGAATTCTTCGGCGGTGCCGTCGCGCTTCATCGGGTTGCCGGCCTTGCGCCGCGCTGCCGCTTCCTCGACGCTCACGCCCCATGACTTGGCGTTGTTCGCATCGAGACTGTCGATCCGATCCGTCGAATGGCTGCCCGGCAAGAGGTTGTTCATCGTCACGCCCTTGTCGGCGATCTGGCGACTGGTGCCCGCGACATAGCCCGTCAGCCCGGCGCGCGCCGAGTTCGACAGACCAAGCGCCGAGAGCGGCGACTTCACCGACCGCGACGTGATGTTGACCACCCGGCCCCAACCCCGGTCCATCATCCCCGGCACCAGTGCCTTGATGAGCGCAATGGGGGTGAGCATGTTCGCGTCCAGCGCCTTGATGAAGTCCTCGCGGTCCCAGTCGGTCCAGACGCCGGGCGGCGGGCCACCGGCGTTGTTGACCAGAATGTCGATCTCGCCGCAGGCCTCGAGAAGCGCGGCGCGCCCCTCTTCGGTGGTCACGTCGGCGGCCACGGCCACGACCTCGACCCCATGGGTGTCGCGGATGTCCTGCGCGGTCTTCTCGACATCCGCCTTGGTGCGCGCGTTGATCACGAGGTTCACACCCTCGCCCGCGAGCGCCTCGGCGCAGCCCCGGCCCAATCCCTTGGACGAGGCGCAGACCAGCGCGCGTTTTCCTTTCAGCCCGAAGTCCATCATATCCTCCATCTGTCGTTCAGACCGTGGCTAGCACCCGGCCAATGATTCGCCCATGCCGCCCGGCCCCGCCACGTTCCGTCACCAATCGGCCACCAATTCATCGGAACAGGCGGTTCTGTTCGCGTCTGCCCAACGGTGACCCCGTTCCGACCCGCCTTTGGCCCCGATCCGGCGCCCCGTTGTTGACCATCCGCGGCAGGCTGTCCTACTTTTGCCTTCTGCGGTGGGGGATGCGCCGCGAGGGGATGCTGCCATGAAGGATACGGATGCGAGGGGTCATCTGCCCGTCCGTCATATGTCGGTCTATTCGGCCGAGGATTTCCGCGTCAGCCATGGCGTGAACGAAGGGGACGCGCTCGCGGATGCCACCGATCTTCTGCCCGATGACATTTATGAACTCGGCAAGAACGCCCGGCCCCGGCGTCTCGGTCTCGCCATGTCCGGCGAGGGAACGTTCTTCGTCTCGGTCGATTCCGAGGTCGGTCAGCCCGCCGCGCCCGTCTTTCTCGACAGCCTCGTGACCTTCATGTCGCCGGATGGCGAGACGCTCGAAACGATCCTGCTGGTCGAAGTCGATGCGACGACCGGAGTGGTCGACCGGGTGCATCTTTATCCGCTCTCCCCGATCATTCACCGCATGCCCTACACGCTCGTGTCGCTCGACCGCGAAGGCGCGGGCCGCAAGCTGGCTGAAAGCGCGAGTGTGAATTTCACGCGCGGCACGCGGATCACCATGGCGAACGGGCTTCAGGTCCCGGTCGAAGACCTCAGGCCCGGCGACCGGGTGCTCACCCGCGACTCCGGCGCGCAGGAGGTCCGCTGGGTCGGCGTCCAGACCGTCCGTGCCGAGGGCGATTTCGCGCCGATCCATATCGCGGCCGGGGCGCTCAATAACGAGGGTCCCCTGGTGGTGAGCCCGAACCATCGGCTCTTCATCTATCAGCGCCTCGATGCGCTCGGGGCGGGACAACGCGAGCTTCTCGTGAAGGCGGGGCTTCTGGTGAACGGGACGACGGTGACGCGCCTCGACGGCGGCTTCGTCGATTACGTCCAGGTCCTCTTCGACGCGCATGAGATCATTTATGCCGAAGGCATCGCGGCCGAGAGCCTGTTTCTCGACACCGCGACGCGCAAGGCTATCCCGGACGAAGTCACACGGCGTTTGCAACTGTCCTCGGACACGGCGTTTCCGCTTGGCGCGGTGGAACTTCTGGAAGGCGATTTCACGCGACGCGCCGATGCCGTCGCCATGCTCAAACGCGTGTCGGCGATGTAGCGTCAGGTCGGGCACCTGAACGCCCGACCTGTTTTCCTGGATCAGATGACGCCGGGCCTACCGGGTCGCGTAGATCTCGGCGCTGGTGCCGGTGCCTGCGGTGCCGTTGCGGGTGAAACTGAAGGTCGCGCCGTCTTCCGCCGCGATGGCCGTGGCACCGGTGCCCCGGAACTCGCCGTCGACGCCACCGCCGACGACATAATTGTAGCCGTCCATGGTGAAATCGCCGTCCGCCGTGGCGGCGAAGGTGTTGCCGGCGATCACCCCGTCACGGATCGCGATGGTGCCGTCCGCCCGCTCCGACGTGCGCACGATGGCCAGCACGCCGAGATCGCCGTTGTCATAGCGCTCCTTCTGGCGGTCGTTCAGATCGGCGCCCACCAGATCGTCGATGGTGCCAGTGACCCGCGCCGTCGCGAAGTTCGCGGTCATCGTTGTATCGCCCAGAACGACGATGTTCGAATCTTCCCAGCTCCCGGCAATGGCCGAGGTCCCGGTATAGGTTGCCGAGCCCGTGGTAGGCATGGTCGTGGTCGCGCTCATGCCGTTCACTTCGGTTTCGAGCTTGTCGAAGTCGTTGAGCTTGGTCGCGAATTTCGTCGCCGCGCAGCCCGAAAGCGCGAGCGCGCCAACTCCGAGCACCAGAATTGTCTTGATAGCCATGGGAACCCCCTCCTCGATAGGCTGCCTCTCCCCACGCGCGGGGCCGTGGTGGTCACGAGCCACGCCGCAGAGTTGCCTTAACCTGCCCTGAAACACCCTACCCCGTCAATGAGACCTCAACGCTCGGATAAGCTCATCCTTATTCATGTCGGAGCGCCCGTCGATGCCGATCTCCTGCGCGCGGTCGTAAAGTTCGTCGCGGGTCCAGTCTTCGTAAGGCGAGGCCTGTCCGCCTTTCTTCGACGGGCGCTGGTCCGGGTTGGCGCGGGCATTCGCGATCCGCGCCGCCTTTTCCTTCGAGGCTCCGTCCTCGCGCAGGGCCTCGTAGGTTTCGTCATCTTTCACCGAAGGTCCGGGGTCCTTGTCGCTCTTGGCCATGGGTTGTCTCCTTTCGCGGCCATAACGCCCGGCACTGTCGCCGCGTTCCGCGTCAAGTCCCGCTGGACGATGCCCCGTCCCCGCCATATATCCCCGCCATGCTCGATCAAGCCGCCACGAACCGCCCCGCCCTGCCCCCGGAAATCGCCCGGCGCCGAACCTTTGCGATCATTTCGCACCCGGACGCGGGCAAGACGACGCTGACGGAAAAGTTCCTGCTGTTCGGCGGCGCAATCCAGATGGCGGGACAGGTGCGCGCGAAGGGCGAAGCGCGGCGCACGCGGTCGGACTTCATGCAGATGGAAAAGGACCGGGGCATCTCGGTTTCGGCCTCGGCCATGTCCTTCGACTTCGGCAAGTTCCGCTTCAACCTCGTCGACACGCCCGGCCACTCGGACTTTTCGGAAGACACCTACCGGACGCTCACTGCCGTCGACGCGGCCGTCATGGTGATCGACGGGGCCAAAGGCGTGGAGAGCCAGACCCAGAAACTCTTCGAGGTCTGCCGGATGCGGGACCTGCCGATCCTGACCTTCTGCAACAAGATGGACCGCGAGAGCCGCGACACCTTCGAGATCATCGACGAAATCCAGGAGATGCTCGCGATCCACGTCACGCCGGCAAGCTGGCCCATCGGGGTGGGGAGCGAGTTTCTCGGCTGTTACGACCTCTTGCGCGACCGGCTCGAACTCATGGACCGAGCGGACCGCAACCGGGTCGCCGAGTCAATCTCCATCGAGGGGCTGGACGACCCGAAGCTGGCCCAGCATGTCCCCCCGCATCTGCTGGAGAAACTCCGCGAAGAGATCGAGATGGCGCGTGAGCTGCTGCCCGCGCTTGACCCCGAAGAAGTAATGAACGGGCAAATGACGCCGATCTGGTTCGGCTCCGCGATCAACTCCTTCGGCGTGAAGGAACTGATGAACGGCATCGCGACCTATGGTCCCGAGCCGCAGCCGCAGAGCGCCGAGCCGCGACAGATCGCGCCGGACGAGACCAAGGTGGCCGGCTTCGTCTTCAAGGTGCAGGCCAACATGGACCCGAAACACCGCGACCGCGTGGCCTTCGTGCGTCTGGCATCTGGCCATTTCGAACGCGGAATGAAGCTGCTTCACGTGCGGTCGAAAAAGCCGATGGCGATTACCAACCCGGTGATGTTCCTCGCTTCGGACCGGGAACTCGCGGAAGAGGCCTGGGCGGGTGACATCATCGGCATCCCGAACCACGGGCAGTTGCGCATCGGCGACACGCTGACCGAAGGCGAAGCACTACGTGTGACCGGCATCCCGTCGTTTGCGCCGGAATTGCTGCAAGGCGTGCGCGCAACCGATCCGATGAAGGCCAAGCATCTGGAAAAGGCGCTCATGCAATTCGCCGAGGAAGGCGCGGCCAAGGTGTTCAAGCCGAACATCGGGTCGGGCTTTATCGTGGGCGTCGTCGGCCAGCTTCAGTTCGAGGTTCTGGCCTCCCGGATCGAGCTGGAATACGGGATCCCGGTGCGCTTCGAGGCGTCGCAGTTCACTTCGGCCCGCTGGATTTCGGGACCCAAGGCGGACCTCGAAAAGCTGATCAACGCCAACAAGCAGCACATCGGCCACGACAACGACGGCGACCCGGTGTTCCTCACGCGCCTTCAGTGGGACATTGACCGAGTGGAGCGCGATTACCCCTCGCTGAAGCTCACGGCGACCAAGGAACTCCACGGGGAGTGAGCGGCACTTTGCGGCCCGGGCGAGCCATGGTAGGCAGGCCCGCATGACCCAAGCCATTCCCCGCCCGCTCGTCGCCAAGGCTTTGGACCAGCCTGAGGACGCCTTGCCTTCGGGCGACCTGCCCATCGACCGCCTCGCCCAGCGTTTCCTCATGTTTCTGCGCGACACGGACGAGGACGAGGACTTCGAAGGGCATCCGGAGGTCTGGACAGCGGTGCTCGCCTCGTCCCTTGCGTCTGAAAACCCGGACCTGTCCTTCGCGGTGCAGGAGGCGCTCGTGGCCGAGGCGCAGGCACCGCAAGACCTGTCGCTCATCGCCGCCGGACCGATGACCGAGTTGTTTGCGACACATGGGCCCGACCTCCTCGAAAGGATCGAGGCGGCCACCACGTCCCCGCGCTTCGCGATGGCCCTTGGCGCGCTGGCGCCCGAGGGTCATGGAAATTCGCTTTTCTGGGCGCGCGTGCAGGCGATGGCCAAGGGCCACCCCGACATGATCGACGACCTGCCCGAAAGCTGAAGCCCTCTTCTCCCAACCGAGGGAGCCCCGCTCGGCAGCACCGGCGGGGATCGGGTTTTCAGGCAGGATCGCATCGCTTCAAATGCCTAGAGCACTTTCGCGTCCATCGTGATCTCGCAGTTCAGGAGCTGGCTGACCGGGCATCCCTGCTCGGCCTTCTTCGCCGCTTCCATGATCTTGTCCTCGTCGCCGGGCGCCTTGATGGTCACGTCGAGATGCGCCTTCACGATCTTGGGCCCGTCCGACATGTCGAGCGAGATGGTCGAGCGGGTCTCGATCCGTTCGGGCACGATGTCGTCGTCGCCCAGGATGTTGGAGAGCGCCATCGAGAAGCAGGCCGCATGCGCCGCGCCGATGAGTTCCTCGGGATTCGACCCCGGTTCGTCCTCGAACCGCTTGTTGAAGCCATATTGCACGGCGTCCAGAACGCCCGACTGTGTCGATACGGTTCCGGTGCCGTCCTGCAGGCCACCCTGCCAGACGGCAGACCCATGTTTGCGGATCATTGTGCACTCCTTTGTCCTGGTTTCTCCCATCCAACGCGGGCCGGTCCCGGCTGTTCCCCTGTTTTCTTGACCTTTTCCGCAAGGGAGCGTATGGCCTTTGCCCACAAGGTGTTCGGCAATCCGGTCGAACGGGGCCGCGCTGGACAATGCGGCCACAAGCGCCGCAACTGTCACGCGAAAGGCATCCATTGACCAAATTCTCCGACCTGTCCCTGAACCCCAAAGTCCTCAAAGCCGTCGAGGAAGCGGGATACGAAACCCCGACCCCGATCCAGGCCGGCGCCATTCCTCCCGCGCTCGAGGGCCGCGACGTGCTGGGCATCGCCCAGACCGGGACCGGCAAGACCGCTTCCTTCACGCTTCCCATGATCACGGCGCTCGCGCGTGGCCGCGCCCGTGCACGCATGCCGCGCTCGCTCGTGCTTTGCCCGACGCGGGAGCTTGCCGCGCAGGTGGCCGAGAACTTCGATGTCTACGCCAAGAACGTGAAGCTGACCAAGGCGCTCCTCATCGGCGGCGTGAGCTTCAAGGAGCAGGACGCGCTGATCGATCGGGGTGTCGACGTGCTGATCGCGACGCCGGGCCGGCTTCTGGACCATTTCGAACGCGGCAAACTGCTCCTCACCGGCGTGCAGATCATGGTGGTGGACGAAGCCGACCGCATGCTCGACATGGGCTTCATCCCGGACATCGAACGTATCTTCGGGCTTGTGCCTTTCACGCGGCAGACGCTTTTCTTCTCGGCCACGATGGCGCCCGAGATCGAGCGGATCACCAACACCTTCCTGTCCAATCCCGCCCGCATCGAGGTTTCGCGGCAGGCGACGACCTCGGACACGATCACGCAGGGCATGGTCAAGTTCAAACCCAAGCGCCGCGACAGCGCCGCGACCGAGAAACGCGCCCTTCTGCGCGCGATGATCGACGCCGAGGGCGAGGCTTGCACCAACGCGATCATCTTCTGCAACCGCAAGACCGACGTGGATATCACCGCGAAGTCCTTGCAGAAATACGGCTACAACGCGCAGCCGATCCACGGCGATCTGGACCAGTCCAAGCGGATGGAAGTTCTTCAGGGCTTCCGCGACGGCACGATCCGCTTCCTCTGCGCCTCGGACGTGGCCGCGCGCGGGCTCGACATTCCCAATGTGAGCCATGTATTCAACTATGACGTGCCCAGCCATGCCGAGGACTACGTCCACCGGATCGGGCGCACGGGCCGCGCCGGGCGCAAGGGCCATGCGGTAATGATCTGCGAACCGCGCGACGAGAAGAACCTCGAGGCCGTGCTCCGGCTGATCGAGAAGGAGATCCCCCTGCTTGCGAACCCGCTGGGCGATGCACCCGCCTCGGACGATGGCGACCGGGGCAGCAAATCCGAGCGGAGCGACAAGAAGCCCTCGCGCTCGCGCAAGTCGTCCGAGCGCAGCGACAAGCTCGAGGCCAAGGCAGAGACGAAAGCCGAAGCGCCGAAGGCACCGAAGGACGAGGTTGCCGATCAGCCGCGCGAAGAGCGCAGCAGCCGGTCGCGCAGTGACCGGGGCGACCGCGGCGACCGGAACGACCGCCGGGATCGCGGAAGCCGTGGTGGCGACCGGGGCGGCAATACCCCCACCGGCATGGGCGATCACCTGCCCGGCTTCATCGCCAAGAGCTTTGAAGAGCGGATGTCGGACTGAGCCAAACCTACGGGTGCGACACGACAAAGCCCCGCCGAAAGGCGGGGTTGACGTTTGTGCGGGGTGCTTCCATCATTCGAGTGAGCGTTTCGCTCATCTCCCAACATGACTGGATAACCCATGCTGACACATCGTTTTGACGATGCGTTCGCCCTTGCCGCGCGGCTCCATCGGAGCCACCAGCGCAAGGTTTCGAACGTGCCCTATCTCTCTCACCTCATGGCGGTTTCCGCCCTCGTCCTCGAAAACGGCGGCGACGAGGATCAGGCCATCGCGGGCCTGCTTCACGACGCGGTCGAGGATCAAGGTGGACAGGCGACCGCCGACCTGATCCGCGCCGCGTTTGGCGACCGCGTGGCCGACATCGTGCTCGCCTGTTCGGATGCCGTGGACCAGTCCAGCGTGCCGTGGCAGGCGCGCAAGGACGGCTATCTCGCGAGCCTCGCCACCAAGGGCGAGGACGCGCTGCTCGTCACCTCTTGCGACAAACTGCACAATGCCACGACGATCTACGTCGACTTGCTGGCTTGCGGACCCGCAGTGTTCGACCGTTTCACGACCGGCCGGGACGGCACACTCTGGTATTACCGCGCGCTTGCCGACCGGCTTTGCGCGCTGCGCCCAGGCCCACTCTCGGACCGGATCGCCGAGGTGGTGGCGCGGATCGAAGCCCGCGCCTGATCCACGTCAGGCCTCCAGCCGGGAGATGACGACCGTAACCTCGGGCTTCTTGCCGATCTCGTCCTGCGCCGACTTGCGCACGATCCGGCGCAGCTCCTCTTCCAGCGCGTCGTCATCGGCGAGGGTGCGATCCTTGGCCCGCATGAGGAACTGATTGAGGTCCTCCTCCAGAACATCGACCAGCGGCGCCTTGGAGTTGCCGATCTCGGCCAGCCCCATCAGCTCGACCCAGGGTTCTCCAAGAGGCGCGTCGTCCTCCATGATGACGTTCACCAGCACATGGCCGTTAAGCGCCATGCGGATACGGTCGCGCACGATCCCGTCCAGCGCCCCGATCAGTTTGGAGCCGTCCAGATACGTGCGATCCGTTTCCACATGTTCGACCACATGCGGCGCGGAGCCCGTCAGGTCCACGACCGCACCGTTCACGACGACGATGGACTGGAAGCCGTTCTCCTTGGCGACCTTGGCATGTTCACGCAGGTGACGGTGCTCGCCGTGCATCGGCACAACGACCTCGGGGTTCACGATGCGATGCATCCGTTCAAGGTCCGGGCGGTTCGCGTGGCCCGAGACGTGATAGCGGTCATCGTCCGCGACCAGATCGACACCCATTTCCGAGAAGGCGTTCATGATCCGGATCACGCCGCGCTCGTTTCCCGGAATGACCTTGGAGGAAAAGAGGAAGGTGTCGCCCTCGGCCATCTCGAGGCCAAGGTATTTGCCCCGCGACAGCTGCGCCGTGGCAGCGCGGCGTTCGCCCTGCGACCCGGTGACAATCAGCATCAGGTTCTCGCGCGGGATGTCGCGCGCATCCTCGGGCGTGATCGTCTTGGGGAAGTCGGTGAGCACGCCGGTTTCGACCGAAGCCTCGATCATCCGGCGCATCGCCCGCCCCAGAAGACAGACCGAGCGGCCAGCGGCCCGCCCCGCCTCGGCCAGCGTGCGGACCCGTGCGACGTTCGAAGCGAAGGTCGTCGCCACAACCATATGCGGCGCGTTTTCCACGAGCTTGGTGATCTCGGACACGAGGCCCGCCTCGCTCCGCCCCGGCTTCATGGAGAAGACGTTGGTGGAATCGCACATGAGCGCCTTAACCCGACCCTGCGTTGCCTGCTTCCAGAGCTCCTCGTCGAAGGCCTCGCCCACTCCCGGTTCGGGGTCGATCTTGAAGTCGCCGGTATGAGCGACCCGGCCAGCCGGCGTGTCGATGACCAGCCCGGCGCTTTCGGGGATGGAATGGGAAATCGGGACGAAGGACACCTTGAAGGGTCCTGCCGTCACGACCTCGGGCCAGCTCCCGACGACCTGGACCTCGTCCGGGTTCTGGCCGGCCTCTTCCATCTTCCGCGCGGCGTGATGGGCGGTGAACACACGGGCATAGACCGGCACCCGAAGGTGCTCCCACAGCCGCCCGATGGCGCCCACGTGATCCTCATGCGCATGCGTGATAAAGATCGCCTCCAGCCGGTCCCGGTTCTCCACGAGCCAGGCCACGTCGGGCATGATCAGGTCGACACCCGGCGTCGTTTCCATGTCCGGAAAGGTCACGCCCAGATCGACGAGGATGAGGCGCTCCTTCCCCGGCGCACCGTAGCCGTAGACATAGGCGTTCATCCCGATCTCCCCGGCGCCACCCAAGGGGAGATAGATCAGTCGGTCCTTGCTCATACGTTACCCTGTGCCTTGTTGTATTCGTATATGATCTTGAGCCCCTGCATGGTGAGGCTGTCCTCGAAGTGGTCGAAGACCGGTGCGTGCAACTGGAACAAGGGGGCGAGGCCCCCGGTTCCGATCACTTTCATCTTGCGCCCATGTTCTTCCATGATGCGAGAGGAGATTTCCTTGATGAGGCCCACATAGCCCCAGAAAATCCCCGATTGCATGCAGGCGATGGTGTTCGTCCCGATCACCTTGTCTGGATGCGTGATGTCCACATGAGGCAAGGCGGCGGCAGCCATGTGCAGCGCTTCGAGCGACAGGTTCACGCCGGGAGCGATTACGCCCCCGATATAGGCCCCGTCGCTGTCGGCCACGTCGAAGGTCGTCGCGGTGCCGAAATCCACGATGATCAGGTCGCCCCCGCAGAGGTTGAAGCCCGCCACGGTGTTGACGAGCCTGTCCGGCCCCACCGCCGTGCCCGCGTCGACCCGCACGTCGACGGGGAGCAGGCATTCGGGCTTGCCCACCACCAGCGGACGCAGATTGAAATAGCGGTCGGTAAAGACACGAAGGTTGAAGACGACGCGCGGCACCGTGGACGAGATGATGACGCCCGACACGTCGGGCGTGATGCCGTGATGCTTGATCAGCGTCGAGAACCAGACCCAATAGCTGTCCGCCGTCCGCTGATGCGCGGTCGAGGTGCGCAGCGTGCAGACGTTCGTCTCGCCATCCCAGAGCGTGAAGACGGTATTGGTGTTGCCGCAGTCGATGGTCAGAAGCATGTGGTCCCCGCTCAGCCCTGAAAGAACACGTCGCCGGCCGCGATGCGGCGATCCCCGCCGGCCGTTGATAGGACAAGTTGACCGGCCTCGTCCACCGTCCGGAAGGTCCCGGTGATCTCCTCAGCCGGAAGCCGCGCCGTCACGACCTCGCCGATGCGGGCCGCACGGGCGAGCCACGCCTCGCGGATTGGCGCGAAGCCATAGGTGACGAACTGGTGCTCGCGCCGCGCGAAGGCCGGCGCCAGCGCTTCGAGGAAATCCTCGGGCGTGACGGTGATACCCGTCGCCTCTCCCAGCGACACGGGAGCGACCGCGCCGGGTTCGAGCGACGCCGGTGCGGGCGCATGGGCGAGGTTGACCCCGATCCCGATGGAAAGACCCGCGAGGCGGCCCTGCCGGGTGACGCTCTCCAGCAGGATCCCCGCGACCTTGCCGCCGTTCAGGAGCACGTCGTTGGGCCATTTGAGCGCGAAGGCCTCGCTCCGTCCGGTGAGTGCCACGAAGGCTTCGTCCAAGGCCACGGCGGTCACGAAGCTGCGAAGCGCCGCCATGGCCGGATCGGCCACTTTCGGCAGGACCAAGGTTCCGGCGAAATTGCCTTCGGGGTTGGCCCAGGCCCGGCCCCGCCGTCCGCGCGCCTTGGTCTGACGTCTCGCGGTGATCCAGGTCGGCCCCGCGAGGCCGTCGAACCGCCGGGCGGCCTCGTCCAGCGTCGAATCCACGGTGTCGAGCGGCAGATACCCGTATCCCTGCGGCCAGTCGTTTGCCATCTCAGCCTCCGTGAAACGCCGACACCCGGCCCAAGTGGGGACCGGGTGCCGCATGAGGTGTTCCTGACCGGATCAGTTGACCAGAGCCTGCGCCGCCGCCGCGGCCGCCCCTTCGATCCCGAAGAGGTTGATCACACCCACCAGCATGATCGCCGCAGAGGCCATGAGCATGACCCAGGCGGCGGGCGACATCGGCGTCTGCACATCGCCTTCGGTCGTGCCAAAGTACATGTAGTAGACGATGCGGAGGTAATAGAAGGCCCCGATCACCGAGGCGATCACACCCGCGACGGCGAGCCAGGTCAGCCCACCCTGAACGGCGGCGTTCAGGACATAAAGCTTGCCGAAGAAGCCTACCATCGGCGGCACGCCCGCGAGTGAGAAGAGCAGGACCAGCATCGCCAGCGCCTTCAGCGGTTCGGCCTTGGCGAACTGGTTCAGCGCGGCGATTTCCGTGACCGGCTTGCCGCCCCGCTCCATCGACATGATGAAGGCGAAGGTGCCGACGTTCATGGTGAGGTAGATCGCCATGTAGACGAGCATCGCCTGCACGCCATAAGCGCTGCCCGAAGCCAGCCCCATGAGCGCGAAGCCCATATGGGCGATCGAGGAATAGGCCATCAGGCGCTTGATGTTGGTCTGCCCGATCGCGGCGATCGCGCCCAGGAACATCGACAGCACCGCGATCAGCGCGATGATCTGCCGCCAGTCGGCTACTACACCGCCAAAGGCGTCGTGCAGCACACGGGCGAAGAGCCCCATGGCGGCCAGTTTCGGTGCCGTCGCGAAGAAGGCGGTGACCGGGGTCGGCGCGCCTTCATAGACGTCGGGCGTCCACATGTGGAAGGGCACGGCCGAGACCTTGAACGCGAGCGCCGAGATCACGAAGACCAGCCCGACGAGAAGCCCGACAGAGGGCTCGCCCTGCACCGCATCAATGATGCCCGAGAACATCGTCGTGCCGGCGTAGCCATAAACGAGCGACGACCCATAGAGCAGAAGCCCCGAAGAGAGCGCGCCCAGCACGAAGTATTTCATGCCTGCTTCGGTCGACTTCACGCTGTCGCGGTTCATCGCGGCCACGACGTAGAGCGCGAGCGATTGCAGTTCCAGACCCATGTAGAGCGCCATGAGATCGCCGGCCGACACCATGACCATCATGCCGACGGTGGCGAGCGCGATCAGGACCGGATACTCGAACCGGTCGAGCCCCCGCTTCACCATGGCCTCATGCCCGGCCACCAGCACCGCAGCCCCCGCGAGCAGGATCGCCACCTTGGCGAACCGCGCGAAGGCGTCGTTGAGGAACATGCCTCCGAAGGCCGTGTCCGGCCCATAGGTGCCCGAACCGATCCAGATCGCGAGCACGACCATGACGGCTGCGGTCACATAGGTGATCAGCCCCGTGAGCTTGTCCTTGCCGGTATAGACCGCGCCGACCAGCGCCAGCATGGCATAGATCGCCAGCACCAGTTCCGGGAAGATGGATTGAAGGTCGTTCGAAATCATCTCTCTGTCCTCAATGCGCGGCTGCGGCGGCCACTTCGGTCCCGGCCTCGGCCGGGATCGCGGCATGGTAATTGTCCAGAAGCACCTCGACGGACGGGCCGATGATATCGGTCACCAGCGCCGGATAGACGCCGAGGATCAGGGTCATGGCGACGAGCGGCGCGAAGATCCATTTCTCGCGCGCGGTCATGTCGGTGATCGCCTTCAGGCTTTCCTTGATCAGATCGCCCATGACCACCCGACGATAGAGCCAGAGCGCATAGGCCGCCGAGAGGATCACGCCCGTCGTGGCCACGGCGGCGACCCAGGTGTTGGCCTGGAACATGCCGACGAGCGTCAGGAACTCGCCGACGAAGCCCGAGGTGCCAGGCAGGCCGACGTTCGCCATCGTGAAGAACATGAAGATCATCGCATAGGCCGGCATCCGGTTCACGAGGCCGCCGTAGGCGTCGATCTCGCGGGTGTGCATCCGGTCATAGATCACGCCCACGCAAAGAAAGAGCGCGCCGGAAACGAAGCCGTGGCTGATCATCTGGAAGATCGCCCCGTCCAGCCCCTGCTGGTTGGCCGCGAAGATCCCGGCGGTGACATAGCCCATGTGGGCCACCGACGAATAGGCGATGAGCTTCTTCATGTCGTCCTGCACGAGCGCCACGAGCGAGGCCCAGACGATCGCGATGGCCGAGAGCCAGAGAACGAAGGTCGCCATGACGTCCGAGCCCACGGGAAACATCGGAAGCGAGAAACGCAGGAACCCGTAGCCGCCCATCTTCAGAAGGATCGCCGCCAGCACCACCGAACCCGCCGTCGGCGCCTGCACGTGGGCGTCGGGAAGCCAGGTGTGCACCGGCCACATCGGCATCTTCACCGCGAAGGATGCGAAGAAGGCGAGGAACAGAAGCGTCTGCGCGCCACCCACGATCTGGATCCCGAGCAGGCTGAAGGTCTCGGACCCGAAGGCGTGGTTCATCAGCGTCGGAATGTCCGTCGTGCCGGCCTCCTGATACATGAAGACCATCGCGACGAGCATCAGGACAGAGCCCAGGAAGGTGTAGAGGAAGAACTTGAACGCGGCATAGATCCGGTCCTTACCGCCCCAGATCCCGATGATCAGGAACATCGGGATGAGCCCCGCCTCGAAGAAGAGGTAGAAGAGCACCAGATCGAGCGCCATGAACACGCCCAGCATGAGCGTTTCCAGAAGCAGGAAGGCGATCATGTATTCCTTGACCCGGGTGGTCACGTTCCAGCAGGCCGCGATGGTGATCGGCATCAGCGCGGTGGTCAACATCACGAAGAGCACCGAGATCCCGTCGACGCCCATCTTGTAGGTGAGCCCCATGAGCCACTCGGTCTCTTCCACCATCTGGAAGCCGGTGTCGGAGGGGTCGAAGTTGAAGAGCACCCCGAGCGAGATCAGGAAGGTCGCCGTCGTCGCCGCGAGCGCGAGCCATTTGGCGTTCCTTTGCGCCGCCACGTCGTCGCCGCGCAGGAAGAGCGCGAGGATGAGCGCCGCGACCGCCGGCAGGAAGGTGATGATCGAAAGCAGGTTGTTCATTAGTTCGCACCGCCGGTCAGGGTCATGATGGTCACGAAGACGACGATGCCGAGCACCATCGCGAAGGCGTAGGTGAAGAGGTAGCCGGACTGCCAGCGGCCCGCGAGGCGGGTGAACCACGGGACGACGCCCATGGAGAGCCCGTTGATCGCCCCGTCGATGGTCGCCCCGTCACCCCGCTTCCACAGGAAGCGGCCGAAGGCCTTGGCGGACCGGACGAAGAGGAAGTCGTAGATCTCGTCGAAGTACCACTTGTTGAGCAGGAACTGGTAGAGATGCGGCTGCGTCGCGGCCAGACGCTTGGGCAGCGTCGGGTTCACGATGTAGAACAGATAGGCCGTTCCGAGCCCGAGCAACATCGCGATGAAGGGCGAGAGCTTCACCCACACCGGCGCGTGGTGCGCGTCGTCGATGACCGTGTTGTCCGGTGCGAAGAACACGGCCCCCTGCGGCGCGTGGTCCTCGGCCACCGCATGGGTGTCCGCAGCCTCTTCGCCCGCTCCGGCCGCGTCCACCTCGGCGGCAGCGGCTTCTTCGCCGTGGCTTTCCTCGGCCGACACGTGATGTTCCGGAAGCCCGAAGAAGGCATTCATCCGGTCGTGGTCGTAGAAGAACTGGTTGTAGAACACCATGCCCGAGAAGATCGCGCCCACGGCGAGAACGCCGAGCGGGATCGTCATGACGGCGGGGCTTTCATGGGCATGTTCGTGGGTGTGCTTGTCGCCACGCGGCTTGCCCCAGAAAGTCAGGAACATGAGCCGCCAGGAGTAAAAGCTCGTGAAGAGCGCCGCCACAACGAGAAGCCAGAAGGCGACACCGCCGTTGGTCCCGGCATAGGCAACCTCGATGATCGCATCCTTGGACAGGAAGCCGGCGAACCCGATGGCGGTCAGCGGGATCCCGACGCCGGTGATGGCGAGCGTGCCGATCAGCATGGCCCAGAAGGTCAGCGGGAGTTTCTTGCGCAGCCCGCCATAGTTCCGCATGTCCTGTTCGTGGTGCATCCCGTGGATCACGGAACCGGCCCCGAGGAAGAGCATCGCCTTGAAGAAGGCGTGGGTCAGCAGGTGGAACATGGCGACCGGATAGGCGCCCACACCGGCGGCCACGAACATGTAGCCGAGCTGCGAACAGGTCGAATAGGCGATGACGCGCTTGATGTCGTTCTGCACGAGACCGACGGTCGCCGCGAAGAAGGCGGTGGCCGCGCCGATGGCGACGATGATCGTCTGGGCTTGGGGCGCATATTCTATCAGCGGCGACATGCGGCAGACGAGGAAGACCCCCGCCGTCACCATGGTCGCCGCGTGGATGAGCGCGGAGACCGGGGTCGGGCCTTCCATCGCGTCGGGAAGCCATGTGTGCAGGAAGAGCTGCGCCGATTTCCCCATAGCCCCGATGAAGAGCAGGAAGGCCAGCAGGTTCGCCGCGTTCCAGTTCTGCCAGAGGAAATGGATATCGGTTTCCGCAAGGCGCGCGGTTTCGGCGAACACATCGTCGAAACGGATCGAGTCCGTCAGGAGGAACAGGCCGAAGATCCCCAGCGCAAAGCCGAAGTCACCGACGCGGTTGACCACGAAAGCCTTGATCGCGGCGGCATTGGCCGAGGGCTTCTTGTAGTAGAAGCCGATCAGCAGATAGGAAGCGACCCCCACCCCTTCCCAGCCGAAGAACATCTGAAGCAGGTTGTCCGATGTCACCAGCATCAGCATCGCGAAGGTGAAGAAGCTGAGGTAGGCGAAGAACCGGGGACGATAGCTCACACCCTCGAACTCGGGGTCATGGGCCATGTAGCCCATGGAGTAGAGGTGCACGAGCGACGACACCGTCGTCACCACGATCAGCATGATCGAGGTCAGACGGTCGAGCCGGATCGACCAGTCGGTCGAGAGGCTCCCGCTTTCCACCCAGCGCAGCACCGGAACGTGCTGAACGACCGCCGGGTCATGCGTCAGGAAGACGATCCAGGACAGGGCCGCGGCGAGGAACAGAAGCGCGGTCGTCGTGACCTGCGCGCCCTTGTCGCCGATGATCCGATGGCCGAAGCCCGCGATGATGGCGCCCACCAGCGGGGCGAAGAGGATGATGGTCAGCATCTCTGATCAGCCTTTCATCACGTTGACGTCTTCGACCGCGATGGTGCCGCGGTTGCGGAAGAAGCTCACCAGGATGGCGAGGCCGATGGCGGCCTCGGCTGCGGCCACGGTGAGCACGAAAAGGGTGAAGACCTGCCCGACCAGATCGCCGAGATAGGACGAGAAGGCCACGAAGTTGATGTTGACCGACAGAAGCATCAGTTCGATCGACATGAGCAGGATGATGACGTTCTTGCGGTTCAGGAAAAGACCGAAGATGCCGATGACGAAGAGTGCCCCCGCCAGCCCTAGGTAATGTTCAAGTCCTACCATCGTGTCCCTCTGGGCCTTTGCCCTTGGTTAGTCTTTGTTCGGCCCCATGGCGTGTGCCGGGGCCATGTCATTCGGGCGCGTGCGCCCGTCAGTTCGTTGCGCAGACGCAGCCCTTGCTCGAGAAAGGTGTCGTCTGTGCGGCCAGTCCCATGCTGCGCATGAGGCTGGCGAGTTCGGTCAGATCGTATTGCGCGTTGTTCGGATTGAGACCCGCTGCGAAGTCCCGCGCCGGGTATTCGGCCCCACCGGGATCTGTCGCCTCGACCGCCATATCCATCGAACAGACCGCGATGATCGCGGTGCCGCCGTTTTCCGCGTAGACCACATTCGGGTTCACGCGCTCGATGGCGGTGTAGCTGTTCGTCCCATCGGTGCAGTTGGCGGCCTGCACCGTGACGGGTGCGACGACGAGTGCAGCAGCGATCAGGAGGTGTCCCGGTTTCATCATCAGTACGACAGCCCGCAGATGCAGGTCCCCTTGTCTAAATTCACGACGTTGGCGGACCAGCCCGCTTCGCGCGACAGCTTGGCGAGGTCAGCGAAGCTGTAGGTTTCGCTCGATTGCATCATGCCATCCATGAGGTCCCAGAAGGCATAAGCCTGACCACCGTTCTGTTGCGCCTCTACCGCCCTGCCTGCCTGACACGACAGGAGATAGGCGGTGGACGCCCCGTTTCGGGAAATCCGCTCGGCCGAAACCATGCCGTTGGGGTAAGTGGAACCCAAGAGCCATTCGAAGCCGCCTTCCTGACAGCTTGGCAGCGGCGGGGCCTCTGCCAGCGTTGCCTGCGGCAGGACCGCAAGGGCAAGGGATATGGCGGCGACGCGGATCACAGACCCTGCCCCGGTTTCACGTCGACCATCTCCAGCGCCTTGGCCGGGTCGCGGTACATCTGCGCGAGCACGTCCTGACGCTTGATGTTCTTGCGGTGACGCAGGGTGAGCGTGATCGCCCCGATCATCGCGACCAGCAGGATCAGGCCTGCGAGTTGGAACAGCAGGATGTAGTCGTCATAGATGAGCATCCCGAGTGCCGCGGTGTTCTCGACCTCGGTCACGGCGGGGGTCACCGCCTGCCGGGCCGCATCGACGCCGTCAGACATGGTCCAGGTGCCGAAGATCATCCCGAGTTGCAAAAGCAGGATCACCCCGATCAGAAGCGCGATCGGCATGTATTTTGCCATACCCGCCTTCAGCTCGGCGAAGTCCACGTCGAGCATCATGACGACGAAGAGGAAAAGCACCGCGACCGCGCCCACGTAGACGATCATGAGAAGCATCGCCACGAACTCGGCGCCGAGCAGAACGAAGAGCCCCGTCGCGCCGATGAAGGCAGTGATCAGCCAGAGGACCGAATGGACCGGGTTGCGCGCCACCACGGTGAAGAGCCCGCCGACCAGCGTGGTCAGGCCAAAGGCGTAGAATGCGAAATCGGCAACGCTCATGCGCTCCCCTCCTCATTGGACTTCTCGGCAAAGACGCTCTGCGCGAGCTCCATTGCCCTGTTCATGGCCGGAATGCCACCCAGCATCGACATCTGGTAGATGACTTCGGCGACTTCCTTTTGCGTGGCTCCCATCTCGAGCAGATGGCGCACGGTGTATTTGATCTGGGGACCGGCGGTGGCCCCCACGGCGACCAGCCCGCCAAGCGTCAGCATCAGGCGCGTCTTCGCGTCGAGCCCGTCCTTGTTGAAGGAGTTGCCGAACATCGCCTCCATCCAGTCCTTGGGCATCGTCGGCATCAGCTTGTCGAAGCCCTCGGGCACGTAATCCTCGAGCGCCGGGTTGAAGGCTTTCACCATCGCCGCACCCTGCTCCATCATCTGGGCATACATTCTGGCGAAATCGTTCATCCAAGCCTCCTGCGCAGGTCGTTCATCGCGGCGACCCATCGAGCCTGGTCATCGCTTTCCATCCACAGCTCATGAAGCTCGGAGTTTTCTGAAATCAGCCGGTCGAGCGCCGCCTTGGCCCGGGACTTCAGACCTGCCATGGCCCGAACGTCGGACCCATGGGTGTTGAGGGTCGCGAGCTGATCCTGGGTGATCTCGTCGGGCAGGTCGCCGTTGGCGGTGGCCACGACTTCCGCCGCCGTCCGCGCCGCCGCGCCCTGATGATGGTCGAGGTATTCGGTCACGGGCACGGCCGCCGCCCCGTCCAGAGCCGACGCAACAGCACCGGCCCCCGACGACACGTAGTCGTCGAGCCAGTCCAGGGATGCGTCGTCCTGAAACACGGAGATGCCGGATGCGCCCAACGAAGCCCCCTTACCGATACGGCGCGTCAAGCTCGAGATTGCGCGCAATCTCGGCTTCCCAACGCTCGCCGTTGTCGAGGAGTTTCTGCTTGTCGTAGAACAGCTCCTCGCGGGTTTCGGTCGCAAACTCGAAGTTCGGGCCCTCGACGATGGCATCCACCGGGCAGGCTTCCTGGCAGAAACCGCAGTAGATGCACTTCGTCATGTCGATGTCGTAGCGCGTGGTGCGGCGCGAGCCGTCGTCACGGGGTTCCGCGTCGATGGTGATGGCCTGCGCCGGGCAGATCGCCTCGCAAAGCTTGCAGGCGATGCAGCGCTCTTCCCCGTTGGGATAGCGGCGCAGCGCGTGTTCGCCCCGGAAGCGCGGCGAAAGCGGCCCCTTTTGATGCGGATAGTTCAGCGTGGCCTTCGGTTTGAAGAAATACTTCAGACCCAGCTTGAAGCCGGTGATCCAGTCAGCCAGCAGGAAGTATTTTACCGCGCGGGTGTAGTCGATGTTGGCCATGTCAGCCTCCCACGGTCCAGCGGGCGTAGGTTCCCCAGAACGCGCCGTATTGTGCAAAGAACGCCACCAGAACCACCCAGATCAGGGAGAGCGGCAGGAAGACTTTCCAGCCGATCCGCATCAGTTGGTCGTAGCGGTAGCGGGGGGTGATCGCCTTCACCATCGCGAAGACGAAGAAGAAGAAGAAGATCTTCAGGAAGAGCCAGAGCATCCCGTCGGGCAGGCCCGGAATGGGCGACAGCCAGCCCCCGAAGAAGAGGATCGAGACGAGCGCGCACATGAGCACGATGGCTACGTATTCCCCGATCATGAACAGCAGGAACGGGGTGGACGAGTATTCCACCTGATAGCCCGCGACGAGTTCGGATTCCGCCTCCGGCAAGTCGAAGGGCGGGCGGTTGGTTTCCGCCATGGCCGAGATGAGGAAGAGGAACACCATCGGGAAATGCGGGAGCCAGTACCACGAGAAGATCCCCGCCCCCTCCTGCGCGCGCACGATGTCACCGAAGTTGAGCGACCCGGTCGAAAGCACGACCCCGATGATGATGAGGCCGATCGAGACCTCGTAGGAGATCATCTGCGCCGCCGAGCGGAGCGAACCGAGAAAGGGGTATTTCGAGTTCGACGCCCAGCCGCCCATGATGACGCCGTAGACCTCGAGCGAGGAAACCGCGAAGACGAAGAGGATCGCCACGTTGATGTCGGCCAGAACCGCCGTGTCCGAGAAGGGGATCACGGACCAGGCGATCATGGCGAGGACGAAGGACAGCATGGGCGCGAGGAAGAAGACGAACTTGTCCGCGCCCGCCGGCACCACGATTTCCTTCAGCACATACTTCAGGAAGTCGGCGAAGGATTGCAGCAGACCAAAGGCGCCCACCACGTTGGGGCCGCGACGCAGCTGCACCGCCGCCCAGACCTTGCGGTCGAAGTAGAGCAGAAATGCCAGCGCGACGAGAAGCGGCACCACGATCAGGAGCACCTGCCCCACGATCGTCAGCGCGATCCCCGTGTTCGTCGTCGTGAAGAATTCATACATCAGAGTCTTGCCTCAGATCGTCGGTATACCGTTTTCCTTGCAGGCCGCGACCGCCACTTCCGCGTCGATCTTGGCCACACCGTCCGGGATTGCGTCGGAGATCACATAAGTGGCGTCTCCTTCCCAGACATCGCCGCGGGTGTCCACAGCCGTTCTCACGTGACGGGCGAAACCGTAGCCGCGGATCAACGCATATTGCGCCGCCGCACACTGGCCATAGTCCGCCACGTCCTGATTGTTGCGCGCGCCGGTCATGCGCACGTCGAAGGCCACGAGGTCGCCATCCAACAGCCGCGTCCCGATCCCCAGATAGCGGGGATCAAAAGGCGCGACGGCCGCCTCGGCGCTTTTCACCGCGCGCGTCACCTCGGCCTGCTCACCGCAGGACATGAGGACTAGCGCGGTGGCGCCCAGATATGCGGCCTGCCGGATCACTCTGCGGCGACCGCCGTGGTCGCGCGCGCCTTGGCCTGAGCCGAGAGCTCGGCCATCACCTGCGACGCCCGCGTGATGGGGTTCGTGAGGTAATGGTCGCGCACCGCGGTGCGGAAAGTCGCGTCACCCGGCTTCGCGACCGGAAGTGCCTGCCACTCGTTCTCCGGCACCTCGTCGATCCTGGCGAGGTGCGGCACTTCGGCGACGAGGGCCCGGCGAAGCGCGGCGAGGCTGTCCCAAGGGAGCGTCGCACCGAGTTCGGCCGACAAGGCGCGCAGGATGGCCCAGTTTTCCTTGGCCTCTCCCGGCGGGAAGGCGGCACGCAGGGCGAGCTGCGGACGGCCCTCGGTGTTCACGAAGAGCCCGTTTTCCTCGACATAGGCCGCGCCCGGCAGAATGATGTCGGCGCGATGCGCACCCCGGTCGCCGTGACTGCCCATGTAAATGACCGTCGGACCGGCGCCGATCTCGACCTCGTCCGCACCCATGTTGAACACGACCTCGGCGCCGTCGAGCGCGGCGTCGAGCCCGCCTTCGGTCACCGCGCCGACGTCCATCGCACCGACGCGCGAGGCGGCAGTGTGGAGGATGAGTAGCTTGGAGCCCGCAGCTTCGGCGGCCTTCATCGCCTGGCTCAGAACAGCCTCGCCGTCCGCCTCGCTGATCGCGCCTTGCCCGACGACCATCACGCCGGCGACACCCTCCTTGTCGGAATGGTCCATCCCGGCGAGGTCGACGAGCGCCTTGCGGTCGTTCCCGATCGTGATGACGTCATAGGTCAGGTCCGCGACCGGGCCGATGCCTGCGATCTTGGCCCCGCGCAGCCATGCCTTGCGGATGCGGGCATTCAGAACCGGCGCTTCGTCGCGCGGGTTGGTGCCGATGAGGATCATGTTCTGCGCGCTGTCGATGTGTTCGATCCGGGCCGTGCCGACATAGGCCGAGCGGTTGCCGGCCGGGAGTTTCGACCCGTCCGTGCGACATTCCACCGAACCGCCCTGCCCCTCGATCAGGGTCTTCAGCGACCAGGCCATCTCCACCGAGGCCAGATCGCCGACCAGTCCCGCGACCTTGCGACCCTTCATCGCCGTGGCGGCGGCGGCAAGAGCCTCGCCCCAGCTCACGGGTTTCAGCTTGCCGTCGACGCGGACGTAGGGGCGGTCGAGCCGCTGGCGGCGCAGCCCATCCCAGACAAAGCGCGTCTTGTCGGAAATCCATTCCTCGTTCACGCCGTCATGGTTGCGCGGCAGGATACGCATGACTTCGCGCCCCTTCGTGTCCACGCGGATGTTCGAGCCGAGCGCGTCCATCACGTCGATGGTTTCGGTCTTGGTCAGTTCCCATGGCCGCGCGGTATAGGCATAGGGCTTCGAGGTAAGCGCGCCCACCGGGCACAGGTCGATGATGTTGCCCTGAAGGTTCGAGTCGAGCGTGGTGTTGAGGTAGGAGGTGATCTCCGCATCCTCACCCCGGCCCGTCTGGCCCATCTGGTGGATGCCCGCGACCTCGGTCGTGAAGCGCACGCAGCGGGTGCAGGAAATGCAGCGCGTCATCTGGGTCGACACCAGCGGGCCAAGGTCCAGGTCTTCGGACGCCCGCTTCGGTTCGCGGTAGCGCGAGAAGTCCACGCCATAGGCCATGGCCTGATCCTGCAGGTCGCATTCGCCGCCCTGGTCGCAGATCGGGCAATCGAGCGGGTGGTTGATGAGCAGGAACTCCATCACCCCTTCGCGGGCCTTCTTCACCATGGGCGAGTTGGTCTTCACGACGGGCGCCTGGCCTTCCGGCCCCGGACGCAGGTCGCGGACCTGCATCGCGCAGGAGGCGGCGGGTTTCGGCGGACCGCCCACGACCTCGACCAGACACATGCGGCAGTTGCCGGCGATGGACAGCCGTTCGTGGTAGCAAAAGCGCGGAACCTCGATGCCCGCCACTTCGCAGGCCTGAAGGATGGTCATCGCGCCATCCACCTCGACCTCGGTCCCGTCGATCATGATTTTCTTCAGGTCTGCCATCTGCTTACCCAGTTCTTTGTCTACGCCGGATCTCGCCGGCCTTACGCTTGAACGGTCGGGTCCGAAGATCCCGCCCGCCGTTTTCAGTGCCGGGCCCGCGCCCGGCGGATCGCCCGCCCGGAACCGGGACCGATAGTCCCGCGTTCAGTCCGAAAGGAGGAGACCCCCATGTCCACATCATCCAAACCCGTGAAGCACGACGATCTGAAAGCCCGCGAGGAAGAAGCCCGCGAACAGACCGAACGCTTCAAGGACACCGACGCCGCGGGGCGCGAGAAGTCGCGCGAAACCTCGGACGACATATCCGAAGGCATGCCCGAGAAAGACCGCGACAACCTCGACAAGGTCACCAAGACCGACTGACCTGCGTCACGGGGCGCCACGGCGAAGCCCACGCGCGGTCCGGCCGCGCGTGCGTGCGTCGCATCACCCCGCTGCGCCTGATGCGCCGGGATATGGCGTGCCACCGTCACCGCTTACTCCGCTGCCACCGCCGCAGAGATACGGCCCGACTTCTGGGCCTTGATCCGGTCCTCGATTTCCTCGCGGAAGTTGCGGATCAGGCCTTGGATCGGCCAGGCGGCCGCATCGCCGAGGGCGCAAATGGTGTGACCTTCGACCTGTTTCGTCACGTCGAAGAGCATGTCGATTTCCTCGACCTCCGCCTCGCCCCGCACCAGACGGTCCATCACCCGCATCATCCATCCGGTGCCTTCGCGGCAGGGCGTGCACTGGCCGCAGCTTTCGTGTTTGTAGAACTTCGACAGCCGCCAGATCGCCTTCACGATGTCAGTCTGCTTGTCCATCACGATGACCGCGGCTGTCCCGAGGCCCGAGCCAAGCTCGCTCCTGAGGTAGTCGAAGTCCATGATGGCGTCCTTCATCTTCTCGCCGCGCACGCAGGGCACGGACGAACCACCGGGGATGACGGCAAGAAGGTTGTTCCAGCCGCCGCGGATACCGCCACAATGCTTGTCGATCAGTTCCTCGAAGGAAATCGACATCGCCTCTTCCACGACGCAGGGGTTGTTCACATGGCCCGAGATCGCGAAGAGCTTGGTGCCCGCGTTGTTGGCGCGACCGAAGCCTGCGAACCATTCCGCTCCACGGCGCAGGATAGTCGGCGCAACGGCAATGGATTCAACGTTGTTCACCGTGGTCGGGCAGCCGTAAAGGCCCGCCCCGGCCGGGAACGGAGGCTTCATGCGCGGCATGCCCTTCTTGCCCTCGAGGCTTTCCAGAAGCGCAGTTTCCTCGCCGCAGATATAGGCGCCCGCGCCGTGGTGCAGGTAGAGGTCAAAGTCCCAGCCCGATCCGGCGGCGTTCTTGCCCAGAAGCCCGGCATCGTAACATTCGTCGATCGCGGCCTGCAGCGCTTCCCGCTCGCGGATATATTCGCCGCGGATGTAGATGTAGCAGGCATGCGCGTTCATCGCGAAGGAGGCGATCAGGCAGCCCTCGATCAGCGTATGCGGATCGTGGCGCATGATTTCCCGGTCCTTGCAGGTGCCCGGTTCGGATTCGTCGGCATTGACCACCAGATAGGCAGGTCGACCGTCCGATTCCTTCGGCATGAACGACCATTTCAACCCTGTGGGAAAGCCCGCGCCGCCCCGACCACGCAGACCCGAGGCCTTCATCGTGTCGATGATCCAGTTGCGGCCCTTCTGGATGATCCCGGCGGTTCCGTCCCAGTGGCCACGGGCGCGCGCGCCCGCGAGCGTGCGGTCGTGCATCCCGTAGATATTGGTGAAGATCCGATCCTGATCTTTCAACATGCCCGTTCTTCCTTCGTTATCCTGTCCGTCAGGCCTTGCGCCCGGCGAGCCAGATGCGAACTGCGAGGATGAGGCCAAAGGCAAAGCCCCCCATCGCAGCCAGTCCGATGAGCCCCATCGCGCGGTTGGACAATCCCAACTGCGCGCCGAAGCCGGTGCCGACGATCGAAACCAGACCCGACAGGGCGATGACCACGGCAGCTGTCCTGCCCTGTCGCGCCCTTGTCTGATCCCGGTCGTCGGTCATTCTCTTGGTCGTGCCTTACTTCGTGTTGTCGCCATAAAGGCCGGTCTTCTTGGCCTTTGTGGAAAATTCGGTTGTGCCACCCTTGGCGAGCACCTTTGCGTCCGGTTGCCATCCGGCGATCTGGCGGGCCGAGGTGCCCACCATGATGTCGTCGAGCCATTCGATCTCGGCCTTCTTGAGCTGGCCGACCTGATCGAAATGATAGATCCCCTGCGCATGGAGCTGGGCCTCGATCTTCGGTCCCACGCCCTTCAGCATCTTGAGATCGTCGGGCCCCCCCTCGCGCGGTGCGGCAAGCCGGACCGATACGCCGCCGGCTTCCCCGACCTTGCGTGCCGCGGCCGACAATCCGCCCGTTCCGGCGGCCTTGGTCGCCGAGGACTTGGTTGCCGCTTTCTTCGGGGCGGCCGCACCGGCCTCATACTTGTAGTTGCCCTTCTTTTCGGCGAGCTCTGCGGTGCCGGGAAGCTCTTTCGACGGTTTCACGGCGGTCTTGGCGGCAGGTGCCTTCTTGGCAGCCGGCGCCTTGGTCGCTGTGTCCTTCGCGGTCGGAGCGGCTTCGGCGGCAGGCTTCACATATTTGTAGTCGCCCTTCTTCGCGGCCAGTTCGGCCGTGCCCGGAAGCTCCTTGGACGGCTTCACCACGGATGCGTTCGCGTCCGACGTCTGCTCCTGCGCCGAGGCATCGAGTGCCGCCGCCGGTTTCACCGCTGCCGCGTCCGGATTGCCCATCCCGGCGGAGGAGGCCGCTTCCGCCGCCGCTTCGCCCGTGCTCATCTCGGCTTTCGGGGTTTCGCTCGCCGTAGCAGGCGCCGTTGTCGCGGGCGCAGTCTTGGCGGCCGCGGTGCTGGCCGATGCCGGTTTGGTCGCGGTCGACCCGGCGTTGGCCGCTACGCCTGTGCAGAACACCCGTTGCAGCACCAGTGCCGCCACCACGGCGACCACGATCCCGACGATGATCGCCCAAAGCCACGGATCGTTCATGAGCAGTGCCACGACGAGGCCGAGAAGCCCCCCCGCGACCCAGCAGGTGTTCCTGCATTTTCCGTTGTCATTCATAGCCATTCCCCCGATTCCCTGTTGTGAGGTCCAAATACGGCGGTGGACAGACGGTCTCGCGCCGCTGTCTTATCTTTCCTGTCCTTCGCCATCTTCTTCATTACCACATTGGTCGCACGTCAGTAGACGTCGCCCTTTTTCACTTTCTTCGAGAATTCGGTTTCCCCGCCAGAGGCGAGCGTTTTGGCTTGTTCGGTCCAGTTGTCTCGCGAAGCCCGGCCTTTGAACCCTTCGAGGTTCTGGTCGACCCAGGCGAGTTCGTCGGCGCTCCAGGCAGCTATCTGGTCGAAGTGATAGAACCCCATGCCATGCAGCATGGTTTCGAGCTTCGGGCCGACACCTTTGATGGCCTTGAGATCGTCGGCCTTGCCCTCACGCGGGGCGTCGAGGGCTGCGGGTTTCGTTCCCACTTCGGCTGCGGGGGTGCCCGAGGCCTGCGGCGCGTCGCCCCCCGCAATGTTCACGGGCGCATCGGTCATCGCGGGAGCATCGCCGCCGGACTTGGCTTTTGCGGCTTCGGCGGCGCCGGTCGTCGTCTTGGCAGCGCCGGCAGAGGTCGTCGCCGCGGGTTTCGCGTTCGCCTTCGGCTCGGGATGGCCCGGTTCGTTCGCATCGCTCATCGCGGCTTCGGCGTCGCCGGGCTTGGTCACGGCCTTGCGCGGCTTCACGGCCACTTTCTTGCCCGTCTGGGACCCCTGCCAGGGTGCACGCAGCGGCACTTCGGTGCCGTCGATGCGCTTGAGCGTATCGCCGATGTCGGTCGCGAGTTCGACCGAAGCGTTATACTTGGGCTTGCCTGCCTCGTGGTCCTTGAGGCTCGTCAGCCCATGCGCGGGCTCCGAGGTGTAACGGCCGTTTTGCGGACCGGGGACCGGCACCTCGCCCGCCGCCATCTTGTCGATGAGCGCGCCGAAGCTCTCGGTCGTGAGGTCCTCATAGTAATCCTTGCCGATCTGGGCCATGGGCGCGTTGGCGCAGGACCCGAGGCATTCGACCTCTTCCCAAGAAAACTTGCCGTCCGCCGAAAGCTGATGCGCCTTGGGCGCGATGCGCTCCTTGCAGACCGCGATGAGGTCCTCGGACCCCATGATCATGCAGGATGTCGTGCCGCATATCTGGAAATGCGCAACAGAGCCAACGGGTTGCAGTTGAAACATGAAGTAGAATGTCGCCACTTCCAGCGCCCGGATATACTGCATCCCAAGCATGTCCGCGATGCTCTCGATCGCGGGTCGCGTCAGCCAGCCTTCTTGTTCCTGCGCCCGCCACAGGAGCGGGATGATTGCGGAGGCCTGTCGCCCCTCGGGATACTTGGTGATCTGCGCTTCGGCCCAGGCGAGGTTGTCCGGGGTGAAGGCGAAAGAAGCCGGTTGTTCGTGGTGCAGACGGCGCAGCATTAGCGGTCAACCTCTCCGAAAACGATGTCCATGGTGCCGATGATCGCGGCGACGTCGGCCAGCTGGTGGCCGGACGCGACATGGTCCATCGACTGAAGGTGAAGGTAGCCCGGCGCGCGCAGCTTGGCGCGGTAGGGTTTATTGGTGCCGTCCGACACGAGATAGACGCCGAACTCGCCTTTTGGCGCTTCGACCGAGCAGTAAACCTCGCCCGCCGGAACGTGGAAGCCCTCGGTATAGAGCTTGAAGTGGTGGATGAGCGCTTCCATCGAGGTCTTCATGTCGGCGCGTTTCGGCGGCGACAGCTTGCCCCTGGCGAGCACGTCACCCTGCCCCTCGGGCGCGCGGAGTTTCTCGATCGCCTGAAGCATGATCTTCACGCTCTCGCGCATCTCGGCCATGCGGACGAGGTAGCGGTCGTAGCAGTCGCCATTCTTGCCGACGGCCACTTTGAAATCGAACTCGTCGTAGCATTCATAGGGCTGCGAGCGGCGCAGGTCCCAGGCAAAGCCCGACCCGCGCACCATGACCCCGGAATAGCCCCAATTGAGGATGTCCTCTTCGGTGACGATGCCGATGTCCACGTTGCGCTGCTTGAACACACGGTTTTCCGTCAGAAGGTCGTCGATGTCCTGAAGCTTCGCGGGGAACTCATGGCACCATTCCTCGATATCGTCGAGAAGCGCGGGCGGCAGGTCCTGATGGACGCCCCCGGGACGGAAATAGGCGGCATGGAGCCGCGCACCCGAAGCCCGCTCATAGAAGACCATGAGCTTTTCACGCTCTTCGAAACCCCAGAGAGGCGGCGTCAGCGCGCCCACGTCCATCGCCTGTGTCGTGACATTGAGAAGGTGGTTCAGGATGCGGCCGATCTCGGAATAGAGCACGCGGATGAGCGAGCCACGGCGCGGCACTTCCACACCGCAGAGCTTTTCGATCACAAGGCACCAGGCGTGTTCCTGGTTCATCGTGCCGACATAGTCGAGCCGGTCGAAATAGGGCAGGTTCTGGAGATAGGTGCGGCTCTCCATCAGCTTCTCGGTGCCCCGATGCAAGAGCCCGATGTGCGGGTCGCAGCGCTCCACGATCTCGCCGTCCAGCTCCAGCACGAGACGCAGCACGCCGTGCGCCGCCGGGTGCTGGGGACCGAAGTTGATGTTGAAGTTGCGGATCTGCTGTTCGCCCGTCAGAGCGTCCTCGAAACCCTTGCTGCCATCCATCATGCCGTCACCATCTTGCTGGTCCACTCCGCGGGCAGGCCGCCCATGAAGCGTTCGATGAAGTTGTATTGCTGCTTGAGCGCCACCTGCGCCCGCGCCCTGCGCTCCGCGTCGAGCGACGCCGGCGCCGAGCCATGCACCTGTTTGTCAACGGCGCCCTCGCGCCGCGCGATCCCGATGAAATCGCAGATCCGGTCGAGCGTCGCCTGCGAGAAGAGCCGCTCGTAGAATTCCACCAGCACCCGCTCGCGGGGCAGGACCTCGGTCAGCCGGTTGATCGCCTGACGATAGTTCGACCGTTGCGCGACGATCTCTTCGCCGCCCGAGAGGAAATCGTCCATCTTCGCGCGCGCCGCGACCTCGCCGCCCGCGCCCGCGTCCATGCGGAAATGCGACCACAGCCGGTCCACGGGTTCGCGCAGAAGGTAGATCGCCTTCACGTCGTCATGGACCGCGACCATCTCGGCCATCCAGGGTTTGGGCATGGTCGCATAGGCCGGAGTGAAATCGCCCACCACGCGGGCGTCCCGGCTGCCGATCCCGATGAAATCGCGATACATCGCGTCGTCACGGGTCACCCCGTCGAACCGGTCGTGCCAGGCCGTCAGATCGGCCATGTTTCTTTCCTGGTAGGCGCGCTGACGCTCGTCCTGCGTGACCTCATGGCGCGCGCGAATGTCCGCGATCCGGCCCGGAAGCTGGTCGCGGAACATACCGCCATGCCCGGCGCGGATACCGTCCCAGTAGTGAAGCTCCTTCACCGTGGGAAAGTAACACTCCGGATGGCCGAACAGATAGTCGAAGAGCCAGCTCGTACCGGCCTTCGCTGCTCCCACGCAGTATATGAGCGTCTGGGGGATCATGGATCAGCCCTTGGCCTCTCCACTCTTCTCGTCGCCCGGAAGGATGTAGTTGGCACCCTCCCACGGGCTCATGAAATCGAACTGACGATAATCCTGCACGAGCTTCACCGGCTCATAGACCACCCGCTTCTCGACCTCGTCATAGCGGACTTCGGTGTAGCCCGTGGTCGGGAAGTCCTTGCGCAGCGGATAGCCCCGGAAGCCGTAGTCGGTGAGGATGCGCCGCAGGTCCGGGTGACCCTTGAAGATGATCCCGAACATGTCGAAGATCTCGCGCTCGAACCAGTTGGCAGATGGATGGACCTCGACGATCGAGGGCACCATGTCGCCTTCTGCGACGGCGGCCTTCACGCGGATGCGGTGGTTCCGATACATCGACAGGAAATGGTAGACGACGTCGAAACGCGCCTCACGCTCGGGATAATCCACGGCGGTGATGTCCACTAGCGACGAGAACTTGCAATTCCCATCCCCTTTCAGGAACTCGATGAAGCCGGGCAGCGCCTCAGGCTGCACGGTCATGGTCAACTCGTCGAAGGCCACGTCCCAGGACACGACCTGATCAGGACGTTTCGCCTCGATGAGAGCGCCGAGTTCGTTCAGAGCTTCGGTCATGCGCCTTACCTCACAATGGTGCCGGTGCGGCGGATTTTGCGTTGCAGCTGAAGGATACCGTAGACCAGCGCCTCAGCCGAAGGCGGGCAGCCCGGCACATAGACATCCACGGGCACCACACGGTCACAGCCCCGCACCACCGAATAGGAATAATGGTAATAACCGCCGCCATTCGCGCAGGAGCCCATCGAGATCACGTAGCGCGGCTCGGGCATCTGGTCATAGACCTTGCGCAGCGCAGGGGCCATCTTGTTCGTGAGCGTGCCCGCCACGATCATCAGGTCCGACTGACGCGGCGAGGCGCGCGGCGCGGTGCCGTAGCGTTCGAGGTCGTAGCGTGGCATCGACGATTGCATCATCTCGACCGCGCAGCAGGCCAGACCGAATGTCATCCAGTGCAGCGACCCGGTGCGCGCCCAGTTGATGATGTCGTCCGTCGTGGTCAGCAGAAAGCCCTTGTCGGCCAGCTGGTCGTTCAGATGCCGCGTCGCGACTTCGCGATCACCGCCGGCGGTATTGGCTCCGGTAATCACTCCCATTCGAGCGCCCCCTTCTTCCATTCGTAAGCGAAGCCGATGGTCAGCACCGCAAGGAACACCATCATCGACCAGAACCCGACAAGCCCGATGTCCTTGAACGCCACGGCCCACGGGAAGAGGAACGCGATTTCGAGGTCGAAGATGATGAAGAGGATCGAGACGAGATAGAACCTCACATCGAACTTCATCCGCGCGTCGTCGAAAGCGTTGAACCCGCACTCATAGGCCGACACCTTTTCCGGGTCCGGGTGGCGGACGGCAAGGACGGCGGCGGCGATGATCAGGACGAGGCCAAGCCCGATGGCAACGGCGAGGAATATGACGATGGGGAGGTATTCACGGAGGATGTCTTCCACGGTGGCTCCTTTGTGGGGCTTGCGCCCGCGACAGTTTGGCTCAATCGGGGGTCTACTCCCGTCTCGTGGCATGGTCAACCAAACCGCCCCTTTTTTCGGGCGGTTTCAGGCAGGCTTTGCAAGCGATTGAAACGGGTTGTTTCATTCAATGTAGACTACGGCATTCCGGGTTCCAACCCGATCCAGACGCGCATTCCTCGGCTCCCGCGCTGACCGATGAGTGCCGTTGTCTTGGGCAATTGTTCAGACGCTTGGCGACTCACTCATCGTGTTCAGGCTACTGCGACGTAAATCGCGGAAAGAAACATGATCGTGGTCACGGGGCCCCAGAGCCTGCGCTCAGGCCGCGAAGGAGTCGCGCCATTTGCCAAGGTGGAGAGCCCCGTGAAGGCCACAGCGATCCAAATGAGCCAGGATGGCCCCAGCGGCACAAAGAGCCCCGAAGCCCCCGCCACGATCCGCGCCAGAAGGACAAGCAGTCCGGCCTGCACCACGGCGAGCGCGCGCATCACCCCCGGCAATCGCCCCGGCCAGCGCCCGCCCATGGTCAGTTGTCCCCAAGGCATACCCAGCGCCACGGCGAGCTGGAACGCAGCCGCAATCAGCGCGAGAACCCCGTAGAGGATGCCCGCCCAGTAGATCATTGCACCCAGTCCGGACGCCGCCGGTCGAAGAAGGCCGCGATGCCGTCCCGCGCCTCCTGCCCTTCCCAGCAGGCGACCAATTCGCCGATGGTCTCGTCGATGACCTCCTCGGTGATCGGCGGACCCAGCCGCCGGGCAAGCCGCTTGGCCCGTGCCACCGCTTCGGGCGCGCAGGCGAGATAGGGCACGACCTGTGCCTCGACAATCTCATCGAGCGTGCCCTCAGCCGCGACCTCGGCCACGATGCCCAGCCTCTGCGCCTCGAACGCTCCGAACCGGCGTCCATTCATGAACACCCGCCGTGTCATCGCCTCGCCCATGCGCGCGAGCACATAAGGCCCGATGGTCGCCGGGATCAGCCCCAGCCGCGTCTCGGTCAGGCCGAACATCGCGTGGTCCGCCGCGATGGCGATATCGCAAACCGCGCACATGCCGATCCCGCCGCCGAAGGCCTGCCCCTGAACGCGTCCGACCAGCGGCTTCGGCATCTCGTTCAGCGCCTTCAGCATCATCGCAAGCTTGCGCGCTTCGCGAAACCGGGTCTCGGCATCGGCCTGCATCTGGTCGCGCATCCAGCCCAGGTCGCCCCCCGCGCAGAAACTTTCGCCCGCACCGGTCAGCACCACGACCCGCACTGCCGGGTCATCGCCCAGCGCCTGCGCCGCCTGCGTGAGGTCCTCGATCATCCGCGCCGAGAGGCTGTTGTGTTTCTCCGGTCGATTGAGGCTCAGCGTCGCAACACCGCGCCGGTCGGTCTGGACCGAAAGCGTCTCGTAGCTCATGTTCGCATGTTCCTTGCCATCTCCGCCGCCGCGACCAGCCTGTCACGATCGAGCCCGGTCTGAAACCCAAGCGCGGAAAGCCGGTCGTGCATCCGCTCGGTCGCGACATTGCCTTTGGCGCCGGGCGCGTAAGGGCAGCCGCCGAGCCCGCCGACCGCGCCGTCGAAGACCCTGAGCCCCAGCTCCACCGACATCTCTATATTGTCGAGCGCCCGGCCGCCCGTGTCATGGTAATGACCGGCAAGCTGATCCGCGGGCACATGTTCCGTCACCGCGATCAGCATGTCGCGGATCGTCTCGGGCGTGCCTTTCCCAATGGTGTCGCCCAAAGACACCTCGTAGCAGCCCATGGCCACAAGCTCGGCCGCGACCCGCGCCACGGCTTCGGGGGCGACGCGTCCGTCATAGGGACAGTCGATCACGCAGGAGATATAGCCCCGCACCCGCACCCCCCGGTCGCGCGCCGCCGCGGCCACCGGCAGGAACCGCTCGAGGCTTTCGGCGATGGTGCAGTTGATATTGGCGCGGCTGAACCCTTCGCTCGCGCTCGCGAAGATCGCGACCTCGTCGGCCTTCGCCGCCATCGCCCGCTCGAAGCCCTTCATGTTCGGGGCCAGCGCCATGTAGGTCACGCCCGCGCGCCGGCTGATCCCGGCCAGCACCTCGGCCCCGTCGGCCATCTGGGGCACCCATTTCGGGCTCACGAAGCTCGCCACCTCGATCCGGCGGAACCCGGTCTCGGACAGCGCATCGACAAGGGCGATCTTCTCGGCCGCCGGGATGAGCCGCGCCTCGTTCTGAAGCCCGTCGCGTGGACCGACTTCGACAAGCTCGACCGTATCAGCCACGTGGCACCTCGTAGAAGTCCTGCGTGTAGATCGAGTCCGGCCCCTGTTCCGCCATGGCCGCCTGATAGGCCGGCCGCGCCGCGAGCCGCGCGTGATAGGCAACGAGCGCCGGGAACTTCTCCTTGTAGACATAATGAAACGCCGCCTCGACGCCAAAGCCGAACATCACGTCCGCTGCCGAAAATCCGGAGGCCAGCAGGTAGTCCTGACCGCTCAACCGCTTCTCGAGCGGCTTCAGTGCCGTCGCCAGACGCCGCACTTCGAGCGCAATGACCGTGGGCGAGCGCATGGCCGGATCTGGCAGGAAGACCTGTTGCAGGTTGAGGTTCTGGATCGCCGTCGCCACCGTCTCGGCATAATGGAGCCAGACGAGAAACTCGGCCCGCTCGGGATCGCCCGGCAGGCGGCCCAGCCCATGCTCGGGCCGGGTTTCGCAAAGGTATTCCACGATGGCACCGCTTTCGATCATCGTGATCCCGTCGATTTCGAGTGCGGGAACCCGCCCCGCCGGGTTCAGGGCGCGGTAACCTTCCGTATCGAGGCTCCCGTCGGCGATGCGGTAGTTTTCCACCTCGGGCTCGATCCCCATCTCGGCCAGAAGCCAATGCACCCGGAAGGATCGCGAACCTGGAACAGCGTGAAGTCGGATCATGTGTTTGCGTCCTCTTCGGGTTCGAGCGCGATCAGCGCGGCATGGGCTTCGACCTGCGCGCCCTCGGATACAAGCACTTCGGCCACGGTCCCGTCGCGCGGGGCGGTCAGGGTATGTTCCATTTTCATTGCCTCCATGATGGCCATTTTCGCGCCGGCTTCCACCCGGTCGCCGGGCGCGACGAAGAGCGCCTTCACCAGTCCCGGCATCGGGGCTTCGACCACGTCGCCAGCGGGACCGCCTGCCGCCGCAACGGACAGGGGATCCACGACCCGGAACCCGTGGCCTGCGCCCTCGAACACCGTCACCAGTTCGCCCGAAACGACGACCGCAGGCGCCGCCCGACCCGCGATTCGCCAGCCGGACGACGTCCGTTCAGCGGTCACGGAGTCTTCGTCCACATGGATCACGATCCGCTCGCCCGCCACCTCCAGCACTGGCGTCACGGGGGCGCCGTCATGCTCCAGCGGCACGCTGCGGCGCAACGGCTCCCAGAGCGTGAAGCCCGCTGCCGGCCCCGGTGACAGCAGTCCCGCGGCCGCGATGGCCGCCATGGCGACCGCGCCGGCGCTCGGCGGGGGCGCGGCGACCAGCGCCTCGAGATCCCGCGCGATGAGACCGGTATCAACCTCTCCCACGACGAAGCCATCGTGGGCACAAAGCGCGGCGAGGAAGCCAAGGTTCGTGACCGTTCCTGCCACCCGGGTGTCCCGCAGCGCGGCGCGCATGGACGACAATGCGATGGCCCGGGTCGCGCCGCGGGTTACGATCTTGGCGATCATCGGGTCGTAGAACGGGCTGATCACATCGCCCGTGCGCACCCCGGTTTCCGCCCGGCAGCCCGGCGCGAATTCGAGATGGGCAAGCCGGCCCGTGGCGGGAAGGAACCCAGCCGGGACATCCTCGGCGTAAAGCCGCGCCTCGAAGGCATGACCGCGCAGGGGAATATCCGCCTGCGCCATGGGCAGGCCTTCGCCCGCGGCGACGCGCAGCTGCCATTCGACAAGGTCGATGCCGGTGATTTCCTCGGTCACGGGATGCTCGACCTGAAGCCTGGTGTTCATCTCCATGAACCAGAACCCGTCCGGACGCAGGCCGTCCGAACCGTCGACGATGAACTCGACCGTGCCCGCACCGGCATATCCGATGGCCTCGGCAGCGCGCACGGCGGCGTTGCCCATGGCCGCGCGCACCTCGGGCGTCATGCCGGGCGCGGGGGCCTCCTCGATGACCTTCTGGTGGCGGCGTTGCAGCGAACAGTCCCGTTCGTTGAGATGAACTGCGGAATTGCCGTCACCGAAGACCTGCACCTCGATATGGCGGGGCGCCGTCACGTATTTCTCGATCAGTACATCGGGATTGCCGAAGGCGGTGTGCGCCTCGGAACGGGCCGAGGCCAGCGCATCGGCGAAGTCGCCGGACCGTTCCACCAGCCGCATCCCCTTCCCGCCGCCCCCGGCGACCGCCTTGATCAGGACCGGGTAGCCGACTTCCCCGGCTGCCTGCGCCAGAACGTCGTCGGACTGGTCGGCACCGTGATAGCCGGGCACCACGGGCACCCCGGCCTCTTCCATCAGCGCCTTCGCCGCATCCTTGAGCCCCATGGCCCGGATCGCCGTGGCCGAGGGTCCGATGAAGACGAGCCCGGCGGCGTCCACCGCCTCCACGAAATCCGGATTCTCGGACAGGAAGCCGTAGCCCGGATGGATTGCCTGCGCGCCGGTTTCCTGCGCGGCCGCGATGATCCGGTCGCCCTTCAGGTAGCTCTCCGCCGGGGCCGAACCGCCGATATGCACGGCCTCGTCCGCCATCGCCACATGGCGCGCGTCCCGGTCCGCATCCGAATAGACCGCCACGGTCGCCACGCCCAGCCGGCGGCAGGTGTCGATCACCCGGCAGGCGATCTCGCCCCGGTTCGCGATCAGAATCTTGTCGAACATGTCCGTCCTCCTAACTGCACCACCCGGCCCGCGCGCCTCCGTCGTAAGGTCGGCCAAGCCCTTCGTCCACGAGCCAGCGGGACAGGCTCTCGCCGTCCACAAAGACCGTGGTGAGCACCCGGTCGTAACGATCCCTGCCTTGTCGGACGATGGCCAGGTCCCGCGCCGTCCAGAGCCGCGCTTGCACCCGTAGCTTCGCGGTCAGACCCAATCGCAATTCCCGGGCGCAGCGCGGCGAAAAGATCTCCGGCGCGTCCACTCCAACCAACCGCGACCGCGCGATGCCGATTCCCGGACAGGCCAGCGTCAGCGTATCGCCGTCGACGACCCGGAGCACACGGCACCCGCTTTCCGCTGCGCGCGGCAAGAACACCCGGTTCATGACCGGCAAGCCCGCCCGATCCAATGCCGCAATCACGGCAATCCCGGCAACCAGCCCAAACAACAGACCCTTGCCGATCCGGGGCCACGTATCGCCACGCGGATGTCGGGCACGCCGCCGAGAGCCCGCCTTGAGGCGCCGCCTCTGTCCCCGGGCCCAGCGCCGGCCGCGTCTTCGGTCGCGCCATGACACCTGCCCTCTTCACATGCGGAACACGCCGAAGCGTGTGTTTTCGATCGGTGCGTTGAGCGCCGCCACGAGCGACAGGAAGAGAACGTCGCGCGTCTTGCGCGGGTCGATCACGCCGTCGTCCCAGAGCCGCGCCGAGGCATAAAGCGGGTGCGACTGACGCTCGAACATGTCGATGGTGGGCTGCTTGAAGGCGGCTTCCTCGTCCGCCGACCAGGACCCGCCGCCCCGTTCGATGGCCTCGCGTTTGACGGTGGCCAGAACCCCCGCCGCCTGCGCGCCGCCCATGACCGAGATCCGCGAATTGGGCCAGGTCCACAGGAACCGGGGCTGATAGGCCCGCCCCGCCATTCCGTAGTTGCCGGCCCCGAAGGAGCCCCCGACCAGGACCGTGACCTTGGGCACATTGGTCGTCGCGACCGCCGTCACCATCTTGGCCCCGTGTCGCGCGATGCCCTCGTTTTCGTACTTCCGGCCCACCATGAAGCCGGTGATATTCTGCAGGAAGATCAGGGGGATTCGCCGCTGCGAGCAAAGCTCGACGAAATGCGCGCCCTTCTGGGCGGCTTCGGAAAAGAGCACGCCGTTGTTCGCGATGATGCCCACCGGGCAGCCTTTCAGATGGGCAAAGCCCGTCACCAACGTCTCGCCGAAGCGCGGCTTGAACTCGTCGAAACGCGAGCCGTCCACCACGCGTGCGATCACCTCGCGAATGTCATAGGGCGTGTTGAGCGAGGCGGGCACGATACCGAGCAGTTCTTCGGGGTCATGGGCAGGGGCTTCCTCAGCCTCCCACCGCACCGTCTCGGGCTTGCGCCGGTTGAAGCTTTCGACCGCCCGCCGGGCGAGCGCGAGCGCATGGGCGTCATCCTCGGCCAGATAGTCGGCCACGCCGGACAGCCGCGTGTGCACGTCGCCACCGCCAAGGTCCTCGGCCGTCACCACCTCGCCGGTCGCGGCCTTCACGAGGGGCGGGCCGGCCAAAAAGATAGTGCCCTGCTCGCGCACGATGATCGTTACGTCCGACATCGCGGGAACATAGGCGCCGCCCGCCGTACAGGAGCCCATGACAACGGCGACCTGCGGTATGCCCTTCGCGCTCATCCGGGCCTGATTGTAGAAAATCCGCCCGAAGTGGTCGCGGTCAGGAAAGACCTCATCCTGGTTAGGCAGGTTCGCACCGCCCGAGTCTACGAGGTAAATGCAGGGCAGATTGCATTCCTCGGCGATCTCCTGTGCGCGCAGGTGCTTCTTGACCGTCATCGGGTAGTAAGTGCCGCCCTTCACGGTGGCGTCATTGGCGATGACCATGACTTCCTGCCCGTGGACCTGTCCGATCCCCGCAATCACCCCCGCCGCCGGGGCCGCGCCGTCATACATGCCGTGCGCCGCCGTCGCGCCGACCTCGAGAAAGGGCGCGCCGGGGTCGAGGAGGTTCGCGACGCGGTCGCGGGGCAGCATCTTGCCGCGCGAAAGATGCCGCTCGCGCGCCTTGTCGCCGCCTCCCGCCTGAGCGACGGTTGCCGCCTCGGCAATGACACCCAGCATTTCCAGATGCGCGGCCCGGTTCGCCGCGAAGTCCTCGGACCCCGTCAGCACCTTGGTTTCCAGTTTCATTGGCTCAGGTCCTCCTCCCCGGTCTGGTCCAGCATCCAGTTCACGGTTTCCATGCTCGCCTCGATGAGGCAGCGGTAGCTTGCTTCGGCCCCTTCGAATGGGTTCCTGCGCATCACCTGCCCTCCGGTCTGGGCAGCGGGCGAAGGGGTGGCGGCGGGCCGGCCCATCCGGCCTCGGTGGCCGGGGGCACGAGGTCGAGGTATCGCGCCACCTGCCAGGCCGACACCGCGTCGCGCAGGCGGTTGCCCTCTTCGCGAGCCAGGCACCACGATGTCATGGGATCCTCGGTCCCCGCGCAATCGTCGCCGGCGGAAATGCCATGGGCGAGATCGTAGGTCGCCGCATAGAGGCGCTTGGCCCAGCCGTCGCCGCCCCGGTCGGGGTCCGGCAGTCCGGCGCGGATCGCCTCGGCCAGCGCACGTTCTTCGTCCGCGAGGTCGCGTTGGCAGGCATAGGAGGCTTCCGCTGCATCGCAGATCATGATCGCCATGGTGACGCAGTTGGGCACCTCTTCCACATGCCAGATGCCGCCCTCGATATCCTCGAGCACGTCGTCCGCATGCACCTCGAGCAACCATTCGTAGTCATCGACATAGCTGTTCAGGCAAGTCTGAAGGTCCGGCAGGTCCTGTCCCGTCGCGGGGGTCGCGAGCCAGCCTAGAAGCAACAGGCCCCTCATCCGTCCAAGGCCCCGGCATGCCGTGCGACCAGCCGCCCCCAGCCATCCGTCCGGTAGTCCACCCGGTTCGCCTCCCCGCCACAGCTTATCACGAAGCCCGTGCCTTCCGGCCGCCCTTCGCAAGGCCCGGAACGCCCGGTCTCTTCGCGATAGGTCTCGGCCCATTGCGCGACGATCCCCGAGGGGTCCGGTCGTTCCGACCGCCCGAGCCGCCAGCCCAGCATGGCCGACAACCCGCAGAGCGCGACGATCATGACAAGAACCCCTGCCCGCATCCCTCAACGCCCCGCGGACTCGAGCTGAAGCGTGATCGCCCGTTCGGCGGTCATGCGCATCAGGCAATTCGCCTGCGCTGGCCCGCCGCCCGTGCCGGCCCCCCATTTCGAGCGCTCGAAATGGCAGGCCGCGTCTCGGTAGGCGATCCAGCTTCGCTGCGCGTCGCGCAGCGCCTCCGCCATGCTCACCGGTTCGCCATAGGTTTCGTCGTCGCGGGCCAGGGCTTCGATCAGCGGGCCATAGACGGCGTTGAGTTCCCGGTCCCAGTCCTCGTGTTCGGCCCAGAGGCAAGCGCCGGTGCCGATAGTCGTATGGCCTTGCGGCGAGTTGTCCATGCAGTTGGCCGCCGCCACACCAATGCACTGGAGCATGTCGTACCAATCACCGCCGTTGGCCACGCAACCCTTGCTGTCGGTGAAGTCATAGACGAGGTCCTGCGCAGCAAGGGGCGTTGCGGCGACGGTTAGGACAAGGGAAAGGCTCTTGAGCATGAATGTCTCCTGCGCTGAATGACCCCAGAGCACCACGCCCGGGGCCATCCGACAAGTCCGCTGTCAGCGCATCGAGGCCATAAGCTCGCGCCCGACGAGCATGCGCCGGACTTCCGACGTGCCGGCTCCGATCTCCATGAGTTTTGCGTCGCGGAAGATACGGCTCACCGGGGTTTCGTTCATGAACCCCATGCCGCCCATCGCCTGCACTGCCTGATGCGCGACCTTCATTGCCTCTTCCGAGGCATAGAGCACGCAGGCCGCCGCATCCTGCCGCGTTACCCTGCCCCGGTCGCAGGCGCGCGCCACCTCGTAGACATAGGCGCGGGCCGAGTTCATCGCGGTATACATGTCGGCGATCTTGCCCTGCATAAGCTGGAAATCCCCGATCGACTGCCCGAACTGCTTGCGCTCGACCATATAGGGCATGACCTCGTCCAGACAGGCCGCCATGATGCCCGTTCCAATGCCCGAAAGAACGACCCGTTCGTAGTCGAGGCCGGACATGAGGACGCGCGCGCCCTTGCCCTCCTCGCCCAACACGTTCTCGAAGGGCACCTCGACGTCCTCGAAGAAGAGCTGTGCCGTGTTCGACCCGCGCATGCCCAGTTTGTCGAAATGCGGCGAGGTGGTGAAACCCTTCATCGACTTCTCGACGATGAAGGCCGTGATCCCCTTGGAGCCTGCCGCCATGTCGGTCTTGGCATAGACCACGAGCGTGTCGGCATCCGGCCCGTTGGTAATCCAGAACTTCGAGCCATTCAGCGTATAGTAGCCGTTTTTCTTCTCGGCCCGAAGCTGCATCGAGACCACGTCGGACCCCGCCCCCGGTTCGCTCATGGCGAGCGCGCCGACAAGTTCGCCCGAGGTCAGCCCCGGCAGATATTTCGCCTTCTGGGCCTCGGTCCCATTGAGCCGGATCTGGTTCACACAGAGGTTCGAATGTGCGCCATATGACAGTGAGACGGAGGCGGAGGCCCGTGCGATTTCCTCGACGGCCACGGTATGCGCAAGATAGGACATGCCGGTGCCGCCGTAGTCCTCCTCGACCGTCATCCCGAGCAAACCCAGATCGCCCATTTCGCGCCACAGATGGGCAGGGAAATCATTGGTCCTGTCGATCTCGGCCGCGAGCGGCTTGATCCGTTCCTGTGCGAAGCGGTGCACGGTGTCGCGCAACGCGTTGACCTCGTCGCCCAGGTCGAACGTCATGGATGCGGTGAACATGCTTCCTCCTCCTGAAGACACGTTATTGAACGCTTGTTCATTTCTGGCAGGCGGGGTGAGTCGGGTCAAGTGTTCCGCTGGGTTACGACGGGGTTCGGAGATACGGATCGCCGCGCGGCTGCGCCGCCCGTCAACCCGTGCGAGAGGCCAGCCTCTCGCGCTCTCCGGGATATTTATGGACCAGAGACGTAACGAGTCGTTAAGATTAACGCGTTATCAGAGGGTTGCGGCACAGGCTGGGAAGCCAATGACCGTGACCGGAGAAGCCCCCAGGGGAAGCCTCGGGGGTGGACCCTCCCCTACTCTGGTTCATAAATATCCCGGGAGGCCGTCTTTGCTGCGCCATTGGTGCAAGCGACAATGGCGGCCGAGGGCTGGCCCTCCAGAGCCGGCGTCAGCCGGCTTCCTGATAGACCGCCGACACCTCGGCCCGGATGATCCGGGCGATGAGGGCGCAGTCCTCCAGCGAAAAGGTCAGTGGCAGCCGCAGGTCGAGGATGCCCTTGAGCACCCGGTCGGTGGCGGGCATCGGCGCGCTCTCGACGTAACGCCAGCTGTCATAGCGCGAGGTGAAGCCCACGGGCTCTGCCGCGCCGAACCATTTCAGCTCCACCCCCCGGGCCGCGCAACGACGGACCACCTCGCGGATCGCCTCGTCCGACCAGTCCAGAAGCAGGAACTGGAAGGAGGACATGACATAGTCCTCCTTCTCGGGCCGGGCGATGACCGTGAGCCCGGGCGTGTCGTGCAGGCCGACCTCGACCTCGCGGTATCGTTCGTTCCAGCGCTCGCACTGGCGCGCGAGATCGCGAAGCTGTGGGCGCAGGATCGCCGCCCTGAGATTGTCCATCCGGCCCGAGATATTGGGCGTCACGTATTTCACGCGTTCGAAGACTTCGGGCGCCGGCGCGGCCCGGTGTTTGTCGAAAAGCATGTAGCTCCCCGACAACATCACCGACCGTGCCGCGATGTCTTCATCGTCGGTGACGATCAGCCCCCCCTCACCCGAGTTCATGTGTTTGTAGGTCTGGGTCGAGTAACAGCCAATCGCGCCATGACGACCCGACAGAACGCCGTTCCAGCGCGCGCCCATCGTATGGGCGCAGTCCTCGATCACCGTGATGCCGCGGGCGTCGCAAAGCGCCATCAGCGCGTCCATGTCGGCAATATGACCACGCATATGCGACAACATCAGGACGTCGGACTGATCCGCCTTGGTGGCCAGATCCTCGAGGTCGATGACAAGCGCTTCGGTCACGCCGACGAAGACCGGCACAGCGCCCACGCTGGCGATGGCACCCGGCACCGGGGCGAGCGTGAATGCGTTGGTCAGCACCCGGTCGCCGGGCTCCACGCCCACTGCGCGAAGCGCCGTCGCGAGCGCATAGCCGCCCGAGGCAACGGCCAGACAGAACCGGGCGCCGGTGAACGCGGCGAACTCCTCTTCCAGAAGTGCGACCTCGCCCGCCTCGTCGCCCACGAGGTTGTAGCGGTGCAGCCGCCCGGTTCGCATCTGCGCCACGGCGGCCTCGATCGCCTCCTCCGGGATCGGCTCCTGCTGGGTGAAAGTGCCCGTAAATCGCTCGCTCATGGGCGCGACACTGGAACTGGCCGCAGGGCGCGTCAAGTCAGGAGGCCTTCGACCACTTTGGCGAGTTCGTCGAAGTGCCCGATATGGGCCTCCGGACCGAGTGTCAGGACCCGGTCACCGGACGGACCGAAGGTGACAAGCACGCAAGGCACGCCCGCGGCGCGGGCGGTGTCCCGGTCGGTCGAGGTATCTCCGACCAGCACCGAACGCTCGACCGTGCCGCCGGAGCGTTCGACCGCCGCGACATAGGGCGCGGGATCGGGCTTGCGCACCGTCAAGGTATCCGCACCGACAAGAGAGGCGAAAAGATCGCGCACTCCGAGCCGAGATAGAAGCACCTCCGCCAGCCCCTCGGGCTTGTTCGTGCAGACGCCCACCGCGTAGCCTTGCGCCCGGAGCCCCTCGACCGCTGCGACGGCCCCCGGATACATCCGCGTGTGCGTGTCGATGTTGGCACCGTACCAGTTGAGCAGAAAAGGATAGTCCTCCTCCATCCAGCCGCCGTCATGGGCGAGCCGCTCATAGCCGAGCCGGAGCATCGCGCGTCCGCCGTGGAAAGCGACTCCGGCATCCGCATCTGGGTCCAGCACCGCGTCCAGACCGCGCCGCGCGAAGCAGGCGTTGGCCGAAGCGATCAGGTCGCGCGAGGTATCGGCCAGCGTGCCGTCGAGATCGAAGATCACCGTGCCCCGCGCAGGGGTCGCCGCGCGGACATCGTTCGTTCCGTTCACCATGTCCCGCCCCCTCTTCCACGCTCTTTCGCGCTGACCATCTCCGTGCTACCTGACGAGGTAAATCGGGACGGGACAGAAGAAAAGAGCAGCCATGACACATGCGGGCGACGCCAGCCTCATCATCCTTGCCGCGGGTCAGGGCAGCCGGATGAATTCGGACCTGCCCAAGGTACTTCATGAACTCGGCGGCCAGCCGCTCTTTGCCCATGCACTCGCCACCGGCAATGCGCTGGGTCCGTCGCGGGTCGTTCTGGTCGCGGGCCATGGGGCAGAGGCCGTGACCAAGGCCGCGAAATCGCTCGACGAGGAGATCGAGGTCGTCCTTCAGAGTGAGCAACTCGGCACCGCCCACGCCGTCGAACAGGCGCGCGAGGCCCTCGCCGGCGTCGCGGGAGATGTGATCGTGCTTTACGGAGATACCCCCTTCATCCGCCCCGAAACGCTCGAAGCGATGCGCGAGGCGCGGTCCGGGGGCGCCGATGTCGTGATCCTTGGCTTCGAGGCCGCCGACCCGAAACGCTACGGGCGTCTGGTGATGGAGGGCTCCGACCTCCTCCGGATCGTCGAATACAAGGACGCGACCGAGGACGAGCGCGCGATCACCCTGTGCAATTCGGGCGTTCTGGCCGCCGATGCGGCGACGCTCTTCGACCTCATCTCCGCCGTGGGCAACGAAAATGCCTCGGGCGAATACTACCTCACCGACGTGGTAGCAGTGGCCCGGTCGCGCGGGCTGCGCGCCGCCGCCGTCACCTGCGACGAGGGCGAAACGCTGGGCATCAACACCCGCGCCGAACTCGCCGCCGCCGAGGCGCAGCTTCAGGCGATGAAACGGGCCGAGGCGCTCGAGAACGGCGTGACGCTGACCGCGCCCGAGACCGTGTTCTTTGCCGCAGATACCTTTGTCGGGCGCGACAGCGTGATCGAACCGCATGTGGTCTTCGGCCCCGGCGTAACCGTCGAAAGCGGGGCACGGATCCGGGCCTTTTCGCACCTCGAAGGCTGTCATGTAAGCCAGGGCGCCGTCATCGGCCCCTATGCCCGGCTGCGTCCCGGCGCGGAACTGGCCGAGAACGTCAAGGTCGGCAACTTCGTCGAAATCAAGAACGCCGAGATCGCCGCCGGGGCCAAGGTGAACCACCTGAGCTACATCGGCGATGCCACCATCGGCGAAGCATCGAACATCGGCGCGGGCACGATCACCTGCAATTACGACGGCGTCTTCAAGCATCGCACCACCATCGGATCGCATGTCTTCGTTGGTTCCAACACCATGCTGGTCGCCCCCGTCGCCATCGGCGACGGCGCCATGACCGCGACCGGCACAGTCGTCACCAGCGATGTCGAGGCAGGCGCCATGGTCATCGGGCGCAGCCCGCAACTGGTCAAGCCCGGGTTCGCGACCCGGTTCTTCGAGAAACTCCGTGCCTTGAAGGCCGAGCAGAAAGGCAAATAACCATGTGCGGCATCGTCGGTATCCTTGGCAAACACGAAGTCTCCCCGATCATCCTCGAAGCGCTGCGTCGACTCGAGTATCGCGGCTACGACTCGGCAGGCATCGCGACCGTGAATGAAGCCGGCGCGCTTGACCGGCGTCGCGCAGTGGGCAAGCTCGTGAACCTGTCGGACGTACTGGTCCACGATCCGCTGCCCGGTCGCGCCGGTATCGGACACACCCGCTGGGCCACCCATGGCGGCGTGACCACCGAGAACGCGCACCCCCATCGCGCGGGCCAGGTTTCGGTCGTGCACAACGGGATCATCGAGAACTTCGCGCGCCTGCGCGACGAACTCGCGGCCGCCGGCAAGGTGATGGAAAGCCAGACCGACACCGAGACCGTCGCGGCCTATGTCGCGCTTGCCATGGAGAACGGGGCCGAACCCGCCGACGCCGTGCGCGAGGTCTTGGGCAAGCTCGAGGGCGCCTATTCGCTTCTCTTCCTTTTCGACGGCGAGAAGGACCTCATGATCGCCGCGCGCAAGAACAGCCCGCTCGCCATCGGGCATGGCGACGGCGAGATGTATGTCGGCTCCGACGCCATCGCGCTGGCCAATCTGACGAACCGGATCACCTATCTGGAAGAAGGCGACTGGGCCGTGATCACCCGCGCGGGGGCGACGATCTATGACGCCTCGGGCAAACGGGCCAACCGCGAGATGCGCGAAGTCCGCCTCGATGCCACCCGGATCGAAAAGGCGGGCTACAAGCATTTCATGATGAAGGAAATCGCCGAACAGCCCACCGTCGTGGGCGGCGTTCTTTCAGCCTATCTCTCGGGCGACGGCACGGGGATCACGATGGAGCTGCCCGGCGTCGACTTCACCAAGGTCAGCCGCGTTTCCATCGTGGCCTGCGGCACCGCTTACTACGCCGGTCTGGTCGCCAAATACTGGTTCGAGCACTACGCCCGCCTGCCCGTCGATATCGATGTGGCGAGCGAGTTTCGCTACCGTGAGCCGCCCTTCGCCGAGGGCACGCTCTCGGTCTTCGTGAGCCAGTCGGGCGAGACCGCCGACACGCTGGCCGCGCTGCGCTATTCCAGGGACCGGGCCGCGCATATCGTGTCGCTGGTCAATTCGCCGGAAAGCTCCATCGCCCGCGAAAGCGACGTGGCGCTGCCGATCCACGCGGGCGTCGAGGTATCGGTCGCCTCGACCAAGGCCTTCACCTGCATGCTCGCCACCTTCGCGGTCATGGTCCTCAAGGCCGCCGCGGACCGGGGCCAGATCGCGCCTGCGGAGCTGACAGAACGGCTTGCCGACCTGCGCAAGCTGCCTGGCCTCATGTCCCACGCGATCTCCATCGAAGGCGAATTGGACCGCGCCGCCCGCAAGGTGGCCGAAGCGCATGACGTGCTGTTCCTCGGGCGCGGCCAGATGTTTCCGCTCGCATTGGAAGGCGCACTGAAACTGAAGGAAATCAGCTACCTGCATGCCGAAGGTTATGCATCGGGTGAACTCAAGCATGGCCCCATTGCGCTTGTCGACAAGGAAACCCCCACGGTCGTGCTCGCCCCCCATGACGGTCTGTTCGAGAAGACGGTTTCGAACATGCAGGAGGTCATGGCACGGGGTGGCCGGGTGCTGCTCATTGCCGACGCGCGCGGGATTGCGCAGGCCGGATCGAATGTCTGGCGCACGATCACCATGCCCGACGCGCCCGAGCTGATCCAGCCGATCCTTTATGCGATCCCGGCGCAGCTCCTCGCCTATCACGCGGCCATTGCCAAGGGCACGGACGTGGACCAGCCGCGCAACCTCGCGAAGTCCGTGACGGTGGAGTAATGGCCAAACAGTTCGACACCATCGAAGATGCGCACCGCCGCTTCATCGAAGACCAGCACATCTACTTCGTCGGAACCGCCGCCGAAAGCGGACGCGTCAACGTCTCGCCCAAGGGCATGGACTCGCTTCGCATCCTGGGGCCGAACCGCGTCCTCTGGCTCAACCTCACCGGGTCGGGCAATGAAACCGCCGCGCATCTGGCACGGGTGGACCGGATGACGCTCATGTGGTGCAGCTTTACCACCCGACCGCTCATCCTGCGGATCTACGGCACCGCCCGCACGGTGCATCCCCGGGACCCGGCGTGGGACGAGCTTTACGCGTCGTTCCCGCCCGACATTGGCGCGCGGCAGATTTATGACGTGTCGGTGGAGATGGTGCAGACCTCCTGCGGCTATGCCGTTCCCTTCTTCGAAGCCCCGCGCCAACGCGAGACACTGACCAAGTGGGCCGAGGACAAGGGCGAGGACGGTATCCGCGCCTATTGGGCCGAGAAAAACCAGACCACCATCGACGGTTTCGACACGGGCATCTTCGATGACGCTTGACGAGGCCTTGGCCGAATTGCGCGCCGCCATCGAGCCGGGGCGTGCCGAGGGCATGTCCGCCTACCACAAGCAAAGCCGCGAGGTTCTGGGCATTCCGAATCCTGCGCTGAACGACATCACGACAGCTTGGCGACGGTCCCTGAGCGTCCTGGAGCGCGTGGCGCTGGCCGATGCGCTGTGGAAGACGGACATCTTCGAGGCGCGCATCGCCGCCGCCAAGCTCCTCACGCAAGCCCGCATCAAGGGCGACGGTCCCGTCTGGGACCTCATCGTGTCCTGGCTTTCGGATCTGGACAGCTGGGCCATCGCCGACCACGCCATGATGGCCGCCCAGAAGCGGTTGGTGGCCGAGCCGTCGCGCATCGACACGGTCGAGGGCTGGACTACTTCCGACAGCATGTGGACCCGGCGCGCCGCGCTCGTCGCCACGCTGCCATGGACCAAGCAGAACTTTCCCAAGCCCGAAGACCTGGCGATCCGCGACCGTGTGCTGGGCTGGGCCGAGGGCTATGTCGACGACCAGGAGTGGTTCATCCAGAAGGCCGTTGCCTGGTGGCTGCGCGATCTGTCCAGGCACGACATGAGCCGCGTTCATGATTTTCTTGAGAAAAATGGCAGTAAAATGAAGGGCTTCGCTCGCAAGGAAGCGGCGAAACACCTGACCTGATCCTTGCGGAGGACGGGGCGTAGGGCTAGGGTCCGCGACACGCCACTCCGGAGGATCCCATGCCCATCCAAGAACCGCCCTTCCGCGCCGACCACGTCGGTTCGCTGCTCCGTCCGCAGGCCATCATCGACGCCCGCAAGAAGTTCTTCGCGGGCGAGATCGACGCCGCCGCCCTCAAGACCGTGGAGGACGCCGAGATCCCCGCGCTCATCAAGCTGCAGGAGGACGTGGGGCTCAAGGCCGTGACCGATGGCGAGGCGCGGCGCACGTTCTGGCACTACGATTTCATGGGCATGCTCGACGGGCTCGACATCGAAACCCGCGACGGGTCTTCCTTCGTGGGCTTTCAGGGCGTCGATCTGCCCCCGGTTTTCCCGGCGATCAACGGCAAGCTCGACTTCCCGGACGATCACCCGATGCTCGATCATTTCCGTTTCGTGGCGCGCAATACCAAAGTCATGCCGAAAATCTCGATCCCTGGCCCCTCCTGCATCCACTTCCGCACCGCGAAGACGGACATCCGCTACAAGGCCTATCTCGAGGACGAAGAGGAATACTTCACCGATCTCGTGGCCACCTATCGCAAGGCGGTCGATGCCTTCTACGAGGCCGGTTGCCGCTATCTCCAGATGGACGACATCTTCTTCGCCTATCTCTGCGATCCCAAGCACCGGGCCGACAAGGCGGCCGATGGTTCCGACCCCGATGTCCTCATCCGCAAGTATGGCGAGGTGCTCCACGAGGCGATCAAGGACCGCCCCTCGGACATGTATATCGGCATGCACATGTGCCGGGGAAACTTCCGGTCGACTCACGCGGCCGAAGGCGCCTATGACCTCGCGGCGGAGAGCATCTTCGCCACCGGCGTCGACATCTTCTTCATGGAATACGACACCGACCGCGCCGGAGGGCTGGAGCCTCTGAAGCTCCTGCCCAAGGGCAACCAGATCGTTCTGCCCGGCTTCATCACCACCAAGACGCCGGAGCTTGAGAGTATGGACTGGCTCAAGTCGAAATTCGATGAGGCGTCGAAATACGTGGACATCAACCAGTTGGGCATCGCGCCGCAATGCGGCTTCTCCTCCACCGAGCACGGAAACGACGTGACCGAAGACGACCAGCGCAGGAAGCTGGAGCTTGTCGTGCGCTGCGCGGAGGAAATCTGGGGCGCCGTCTGATCCCGTCAAATAAGACGATCATCGCCGCCGCAGCTGCCCTGCGGCGGCGTTTGTTTCGGGTCCGTCGGGCCCGGTCGGGACAGGGTTTCAGCACGTCCACCGGATCGGAACATTGTTCCGAGAGGCACCCCTATTCACCCATTCATTTTCCTTGATCTGTCGATATTTCCGCCCCAAACCGGACCAATGTTCCGTTCGGAGGGAATCGCGATGTTCGAGAGCCTTGGTTTCGAAAGCCTTACCGCCCCGCAGGCCGCGGTCTGGCTCGGGGTGATCCTCGGGGTCGCCTTCGGCGCGCTGGCCGAACGCACGCGGTTCTGCTTTCGCCGGGCCCTTGTCGGCGAAGACCGGCGGCAGGCGGGTGGCGTCTGGGCGATGGCACTGGCCTTCGCGTTGATCGGGACGCAGGCGGCGGTGCTGGCCGGTCTGATCGACTTCGGCGATCACCGTTTCATGGCCGGCGACCTTCCGATCCTGTCGATCCTACTGGGCGGCGCCCTTTTCGGCGCAGGGATGATCCTCGCTCGGGGGTGCGCCTCGCGTCTCACCGTTCTGGGGGCGACCGGCAACCTGCGCGCGCTCGCGGTGATGATTATCTTCGCGGTCGTGGCCCATGCCACGCTGAAAGGCGTTCTCGCACCCGTTCGCACCATGCTCGCTTCTGTCACGCTGCCGCTTGGCGATGGCGCGAGCCTTGCCTCCCTGCCCGGCGGCGCGCTCCTGTGGACCGCCGTTCTGGCGCTAGCGGCGCTTGCGCTGGCACTCACCTCCGGCAATCGGATCGGCACGCTGGCGCTGGCCGCATTGCTTGGCCTCCAGGTCCCTGCCGCATGGGTCGGAACCGGCTTCGTGCTCTACGACGACTTTGACCCCATCGCTCTCGACGGCCTCTCCTTCACCGCGCCCTGGGCCGACGGGTTGTTCTTCACCATCGCCTCTTCCGCCATCCCCGCGAACTTCGGCGTGGGCCTGATCGGCGGCACGCTCGCGGGGGCGCTCGTCGCCTCGCTCGCCGGTCGCAGCTTCCGCTGGCAAAGCTTCACCTCGCCCCGTGAAACCGGGCGTTACGCGGCGGGCGCGGTCCTGATGGGGCTAGGCGGCGTGGTCGCCGGGGGCTGCACCATCGGCGCGGGGCTCGCGGGCATCCCGACCCTGTCGGTCGCCGCTCTCCTGACCCTCTTCGCCATCGCGGGCGGGGCGCTCGCGACACAGGCGGTTCTCACCGGATCGGCGCGGGGCGCGGCGGTTCCGGCGGAATAACCCGGCTCCGCATCCGTCCAGGCTACTTGTGCATCAACTGCTTGCGCACGGCCCGCCCGGACAGCCAGACGACGAGCACGACGGGCACCACCAGCCCCGCCGTCCAGAGCACCTTGTCCACATGGAGCGCCGCAGCGACGGGCGCGGTCAGATAGCCCAGCAGGCTGACCGCGTAGTAGCTGATCGCCACCACCGACAGGCCCTCGACCGTTTCCTGTAGGCGAAGCTGCAAGTCCGCGCGCCGGTCCATGCTTTCCAGAAGCTTCTGGTTCTGTGCCGAGCGTTCCACGTCTACCTTGGTGCGCAGAAGGTCCCCGGCCCGGATCGCCCGTTCCGCGATGTCGGCCAGTTGCCGTTCGACCGCCTTCACGGTTCGCATCGCCGGATCATATCGGCGGGTCATGAACTCGGTGAAGGTCTGCCGCCCGTCCCAGCGCTCTTCGCGCAGCACCTCGACACGTTGACCCACGATCGCCTCATAGGCCGCCGTGGCGCCAAAGCGGAAACTGCTTTCGGCATTCAGCCGCTCGAGCTCCGCCGAGATCTGCAAAAGCTCCTGCAACCGAGGTTCCGCCGCGCCGTCTTCGGCCCCCATGCCGGCGACGAGCCCTGACAGGCGATCCCCGATCGCGCCCAGCCGCCCCTGCAAGAGACGCGCCCGCGCCAGCCCCAGCATCGACATCTGTTTGTAGGTCTCGATCTCGCAGATCCGCTGCACGACCCGGCCGATGCGCCGGGCGCTGCACTCGGGCCCGGCAAAGAAGGCAAAGCGCAGGTGCCCGCCTTCGTCGATGCGGAAATCCCCTGCGATGATCCCGGCCCGGTCCAGAACATAGGTCGCCGCCACGCTTTCCGGCACGAACCACTTGTCGACCTTTTCGCGAAGCTCCCTCTCGTCCGGCATGGTCTCTACCCGGATCAGGGCCGAAGTCACCCGAACACCCGGCGCGCGCCCGAGCCAATCTTCAGGAAAGACATCGAACATGGACGGGTCGAAGGGCTTGTCCCCCAGTCCCTCGCCAAAGATCGTGTAAGTCACGAATTCCGTATGGCTTTCCCACTTCAGGCGGTATTTCCCAATCTCGCCGGAGTAGTGGTTGGCGCCGGGTTTCGGATGCGCAGTGCCGTAACGGTCGAGCAGTTCGACCAGATGCGCCACATCCGCCGCCCGGTCGCGCGCCGCCGCATCCTCGGGGCGTTTGATCGCCAGGTAGACAGCAAAGCACGGCGCTTCCAGCGTCGGGAAGGGCCGTGCATGCAATTCATTGGCCAGCGCATAGCGCAGCTTGTGATCTTGAAGCGTCATTGTCTGTCCCAGTTCGCGTTTTCCTGAACTTACGTCAGGTCAGCGCACCGAGACAGCGGTTTAACGTCGCACGTGGCCGTCAGAGAACGACCACGTCGAGGGGCGGGAAGCCGTTGAAGCCGACCGAAGAGTAGGACGACGTGTAGGCGCCGCAGTTGCGGATCACGATGCGGTCGCCCGACTTCAGCGTAGTCGGCAGCATGACCGGACGCTTCTCGTAGAGCACGTCGGCGGAGTCGCAGGACGGGCCGGCCATAACGCAGGGGCCGAACTCGTCGCCGTCACGGGCGGTGACGAACTGGTAACGGATAGCTTCGCCTTCGGTCTCGGCAAGGCCCGAGAAACGGCCGATGTCGAGATAGACCCAGCGGTGCGTGTCGCTGTCGGATTTCTTCGACACGAGCAGCACTTCCGCGATGATCGCGCCGGATTCGGCGACGAGGCCGCGACCGGGTTCTGCCATGACGCGGGCAACCTTGCCGAAGCGGGCACGGACCAGCTCCATCACGCGGGCGGCGTAGGTCATCGGTCCGTCGATCTGCTCGCCATAGAAGGCGGGGAAGCCGCCACCGATGTTGAGAAGGTCGAGGTCGAAGCCCGCCTCACGGGCCGATTTCCAGATCTCGGCCACAGCGTCGAGCACGCCGGTCCACATGTCGGCCCGGCGGGTTTGCGAGCCGACGTGGAACGACAGGCCAACGGGGCGCAGGCCAAGCTCGACAGCGCGCGCCATCAGGTCGTTGACCATGTCCGAACGGCAGCCGAACTTGCGCGACAGCGGCCAGTCGGCTTCGGAGTTTTCGACGAGCACACGGATGTAGACCTGCGCGCCCGGGGCGTTTTCGGCAATCTTCTCAAGCTCTTCGACCGCGTCGGCCGCGAAGATGTCGACGCCGGCGTGATGCGCGAAGGCGATGTCGGCGGGTTTCTTCACGGTATTGCCGAAGGAAATGTGCTCGGGCGCGGCGCCCTGCGACAGGCACAGCTCGATCTCGGCGCGCGAGGCGGCGTCGAAGTGCGAGCCGATGTTGACCAGACGCTCGATGATCTCACGGGTCGGGTTCGCCTTCACGGCATAGTGGATGTGGGCTTCGCCGAGACCCTGAGCGAGCTGGTGATACTGGAATTCCACGCGGTCGATGTCGAGCACCAGGGTCGGTTTGTCGACGATCATGTCGGCCACGGCCGAGTCGAGACGAGAAACGGGCGCGAAGGCGCCTTGTGCAACGTAGGTCATGTCAATCTCCGACAGACAGGGGTAAAACCCCAAGGTTCCAAGGGAGACGTTACCGTCGCTGCATAAACGCGTGCCGATCCGAATTAGGGCGAACCGTCTTCGGTCTGCCGGTCGTGGCCAGAGGCGCGTGCGTTGGCGTCTTGAGTGCGCATATCGGGCGAAAATTGATTCAGATCAAGACCGAATTTTTCTTTGGGAAAATTTTTTTCAGGCTGGGGCTAAATCTCGCCGAAACGCGTGTAAGAACGCAACATGTCGCGTGTCATTCTGTTCAACAAACCATTCGATGTGCTGTCGCAGTTCACGGACGAGAAGAGCCCCTCGCCCCGTCCGACGCTGTCAGCCTTCATCGACGTGCCGCGAGTCTATCCCGCCGGGCGTCTGGACCGTGACAGCGAGGGGCTTCTGGTCCTCACCGACGACGGGCGTCTGCAAGCGCGGATCGCCGACCCGCGCAACAAGACGGCCAAGACCTATCTCGCCCAGATCGAGGGCGATCCAACAAATGCCGACCTCGATCCCCTGCGCCGGGGGCTCATGCTCAAGGACGGACCCACGCGCCCCGCCGTGGTGCGCCTGATCGACCCGCCCCCGCTTTGGGAGCGCGACCCACCGGTTCGGTTTCGCAAGTCCGTGCCCGACCGCTGGATCGAGATTACCATCACCGAGGGACGCAACCGGCAGGTCCGGCGCATGACCGCGGCGGCCGGATTTCCGACCCTGCGTCTGGTGCGCTGGCGGGTGGGCGACTGGACGCTTGAGGGGATCGCGCCCGGCACATGGCGCGACGCCTGACCGGGTCACCCACGCCGTTTCGGCTCCTTCGTCACATCCTTTCCGAAGGATGAACAAGTGAGCGCCCGGTCCTTGCCACAGTTGCCCCCTATCCGGTTCCGCGAGCGGCCCTGCCTTAATGGCCTTCTTTGCAAATTTCTGGGAGTCGGACGACATGACCCTCAAATCCAGAGTTACCTCCTTCCTGCGCGATGAATCCGGCGCGATCACCGTCGATTTCGTCGTCTTTATCGGGGGCTCGATGCTCATGGCCTATACCGTCGTCAGCGACATTTCCTCCGGCGCGCTGAATTTCGCAAACGGGATCGACTCCTATCTCACGACGATTTCGGAGATGGACCTTTCGGCGACCCGCGGCCAGATTGTCATCGACCCGGATGCCATCGACGGCGTGACCGATACCTCGTCCGACACGCCTGCCGGCAGCACGGATGGCGGATCGCAGGGGACCGGGACCTCGGACGATGACAACGGCTCCGAGGGGAACGAAAGTGGCGGCAGTTCTTCGGGCGGCAACCCCGGCAACGACAAGGACGTGGGCAACGCTGGCGAGAACCCTAACGGGTCCGGCGATTGGGGATCCGGGTCGAACGGGATGAGCGATGGCGGATCGAACGGCAACTCGGGCAATAGCGGGAACTCGGGAAACAACGGGAACGGCAACTCGGGGAACAACGGAAACGGCAATTCCGGCAACAATGGGAACGGGAACTCCGGGAACAACGGGAACGGGAACCAGTCCTGTTTCCTGTGGTGGTGCAACTGACCGGCGGGTCCGCCGTCCGACAAGAGAAGGACCCGCGTCGGTGCGCGGGTCTTTTGTCTTGTGCGGATCCATAATGGCCTGCGTCTGGAGCGATCCCGCATAGGTGAAGAGCCCCGCATCGCGCGGAGCCTTGTTCATTTCGCCTTGCGAAGCGCCTTCTCGGCTTTCTTGAGCTTCTTCTTTTGACGCGCCAACTTTGCCTCGGCCAGCTTCACGTCGGCCTTGAGCGCCTTGCGCCTGGCCTTGCCGGGTTTATCCTTGTACGCTTCGGGTTTTTCCTGCTCGGCGGATTTGCGTTTGGAGGCGGCTTTCTCGCCGCCCTCGATCAGCGAGGGGCGGAACCCGACGACCTTGCTCGCCGGTGTTTCAGGGGACGCTGCGTCGGTGGTCACGGTCGCGACTTCGACGACATCCGACCCGACCGCTTTCGCCGCGATCTCGGCCGCGGTGAGGATCACCCGCGCCTCGGCCTTGAAGGCTTCCGCCCGCTCGGGCGAAATGCCCCGCACGGTGGTCAGAAGCATCACATCGGCCTGCGCCAGCCCTTCGACATCGTTGATCCCGATCCCCGCCAACTGGGCGAGCATCGCGGGGCCGATCCCGGAAATGGATGATAGTTCGTGCATGTTCGTGTCTCGCAAGTTGGGGACCGGACATCGCGCCCGGCCCCGGCCACCTCAGGCGGCTTTCTTCAGCGCTTTTTTCGCCGACTTCAGCTTCTTCTCCTGCTTGGCGACCTTCGCCTTGCGGGATTTCACTTCAGCTTTCAGCGCCTTGATCTTCGATTTCTTGGCCATTGCAGCCTCCTACTTCGCTTTGGTTTCGCCTGCGGTGTCGCCGTCCTCGTGACGGGCCAGAAACTCCCGGATGAACCGCCGCACCTCACGAGCCGCCGACGTATCGAGCTCTTCGCAAAGCTCGACGAAAGCGTCCCGCTCGGTCTTCGTGATCCTGACGATCAACTGAGCGTCCTTCTTGGTCTTTTCCTTCTTGGCCATATGGCCTCCTTCCGGCAGGTGCCGACTTGTTACGCTATAGGATAGCGAATGTATATACGTTTTTTTGACATCAGAGGTGCGATGCAAAAAGGCCCCGCGCGATGCGGGGCCTTTCCTTTGGGCTGTGCCCGGATCAGGAGATCAGCGGCAGCAGGCTCGACACGCTGTCCTTGGCATCGCCGTAGAACATGCGTGTGTTGTCCTTGTAGAACAGCGGGTTCTCGATGCCCGAGTAACCGGTGCCCTGCCCGCGTTTGGACACGAAGACCTGCTTGGCCTTCCAGACTTCGAGAACCGGCATCCCGGCGATGGGGCTGTTCGGATCTTCCTGCGCGGCCGGGTTCACGATATCGTTCGAGCCGATGACGATGACCACGTCCGTGGACGGGAAGTCGTCGTTGATCTCGTCCATTTCGAGCACGATGTCGTAGGGCACTTTGGCCTCGGCCAGAAGCACGTTCATGTGCCCTGGCAGACGGCCCGCCACGGGGTGGATCGCGAAGCGCACGGATTTGCCCTGCGAACGCAGCTTGGAGGTGAGGTCCGAAACCGCCCCCTGCGCCTGCGCCACGGCCATGCCGTAGCCGGGCACGATCACCACGGAGTCCGCCTCTTTCAAGGCCTGCGCCACGCTGTCGGCGTCGATCGGCTTCTGCTCGCCCTCGATTTCCATCGCGGGGCCAGAGGTGCCGCCGAAGCCACCGAGGATGACGCTGATGAACGAACGGTTCATCGCCTTGCACATGATGTAGGACAGGATCGCACCCGACGAGCCCACCAACGCACCGACCACGATGAGGAGGTCATTGCCGAGCGAGAAGCCGATGGCAGCCGCCGCCCAGCCCGAATACGAGTTGAGCATCGACACCACGACCGGCATGTCGGCCCCGCCGATCCCCATGATCAGGTGATACCCGATGAAGAGCGCGAGGAGCGTCATTATCGCGAGCGGCAGGAAGGTGCCCGTGTTGAAGTACCAGATGAGCGCGATGACCGAGATGATCGCGGCCCCCGCGTTCAGGACATGTCCGCCCGGCAGTTTCTTGGCCAGCGAGCTGACCTTGCCCGCGAGCTTGCCATAGGCGATCACAGACCCGGTGAAGGTCACCGCACCGATGAAGATCCCGAGGAACAGCTCGATCCTGAGGATATTGAGCTCGGCCGCCGTCTTGTGCGCGATCAGACCGGCGAAGGTGCCGAAGTTCTGGTCATGAAGCCAGGCGTCCAATCCCGTTTCGGTGAGAGACGTCGGCGCGGAGGCCATGATCTCGGCCACTCGGATCATCTCGAAATGCGCGTTGAAGCCGACGAAGACCGCCGCCAGACCGACGAGCGAGTGCATCGCCGCGACGAGTTGCGGCATTTCCGTCATTTGCACGCGCTTCGCGACGTAGAAGCCGATGATGCCCCCCGCCGCGATCAGAACGAGCGACAGCAGCCAGAGACCCGCGCCGGGGCCGACCAGCGTCGCGATCACGGCAAGCGCCATGCCCACGATGCCATACCAAACGGCGCGTTTCGCGCTTTCCTGCCCCGAGAGGCCGCCCAGCGCGAGGATGAAGAGGACCGCCGCGACCACATAGGCCGCCGTCGTGAATCCGTATTCCATAATCCCCTACCCCCTTACGATTTCTGGAACATGGCGAGCATGCGCCGCGTGACGAGGAAGCCGCCGAAGATGTTGATGCCAGCCATGAAGACCGACAGCGCGGCGAGAACGATCACCAGGAAGCTGCCCGATCCGATCTGCATCAGCGCGCCCAGAATAATGATCGACGAGATCGCGTTCGTGACGGCCATCAGCGGCGTGTGCAACGAATGCGCGACGCCCCAGATCACCTGGAAACCGACGAAGACCGCCAGCACGAAGACGATGAAGTGCTGCATGAAGCTCGCGGGTGCGAAGAGACCCGCGAGCAGGATCAGCGCACCGCCGACGGCGAGAAGCGTGACCTGATTGCGCGTCTGCGCCTTGAAGGCCGCGACCTCCTTGGCCTTTTTCTCTTCCGCGGTCAGCTCTTTGGGCTTCTCGCGTTTCTGCGTCGCGATGGCCTGAACCTTGGGCGGCGGCGGCGGGAAGGTGATCTCGCCCGCATGGGTCACCGTCGCGCCCCGGATCACGTCGTCTTCCATGTTGACGTTAATCTTGCCGTCCTTCTCGGGGGTCAGATCGGTCATCATGTGACGGATGTTGTTGGCATAGAGCGTCGAGGACTGCGTCGCCATCCGGCTCGGGAAGTCGGTGTAGCCCACGATGGTCACGCCGTTGTCGGTCACGACCTTCTCGTCCATCACCGTGCCTTCGACGTTCCCGCCCTTCTCAGCGGCGAGGTCGACGATCACGGAGCCCGGCTTCATCGCCTTGACCATGTCCTCGAGCCAGAGCTTCGGCGCTTCGCGGTTCGGAATGAGCGCCGTGGTGATCACGATGTCCATGTCCGGTGCGAGCTCGCGGAACTTGGCGAGCTGGGCTTCGCGGAACTCGGGCGAGGATACGGCGGCGTAGCCACCCGTCGCGGCGCCATCGGCCTGCTCTTCCTCGAAGTCGAGATAGACGAACTCGGCCCCCATGGATTCGACCTGCTCGGCCACTTCCGGTCGCACGTCAAAGGCGTAGGTGATCGCGCCCAGCGACACCGAGGTGCCCACGGCCGCAAGACCGGCCACGCCGGCGCCAACGACCAGCACCTTGGCCGGCGGCACTTTACCGGCGGCGGTCACCTGACCGGTGAAAAAGCGGCCGAAGTTGTTGCCCGCCTCGATCACGGCACGGTAGCCCGCGATGTTCGCCATTGACGACAGCGCATCCATCTTCTGCGCGCGCGAAATCCGCGGCACCATCTCCATCGCGATGACGGTGGCCCCCTTGGCCTTGGCGGCCTCCAGCCCCTCGGCGTTGCCGCCGGGATTGAAGAAGGTGATCAGCGTCTTGTCCGCCGTCAGTCGCTTGAGTTCGGCCTCCGTCGGGATGCGCACCTTGGCGATGATGTCGGCCTCTTTCCACAGCGCCGCCGTGGTCTTCACCACTGTCACGCCTGCCGCTTCGTAAAGCGCATCCGCGAACCCGGCAGCTTCCCCCGCCTTCGTCTCGATCAAGCAGTCATAGCCCAATTTCTGCAGCATGCCCGCAGATTCGGGCGTCATGGCCACGCGGTTCTCGCCCGCGAGGACTTCCTTCGGTACCCCGATCTTCACGTCTTCGTCCTTCTCCCTCGGCGCCGCGACCTGTCCTCGCGGCAATCACTGTTTCCACTCCGTGCTCCCGTCGCGACTTGCGACGGCCCACGGTCCGAATGCGACCTTACCTATCCCCTACCCTGTCCCCCGCTGTCTCACAACCAGCGCCGTACATCTTCGAAGTATCGCCGCGCCTCGTCACCGAAGGCCGCGATCAATCCTGCCTCTTCCTGCCGAATGTAGCGGCGGGTGATGAACCACATGAAGACCGGCACGAGCACAAGGCCCACCGGCACATCCCACCACAGGATCGCGCCTGTCAGCACCAGCGCATCGCCCAGATAGATCGGGTTGCGGCTGAGGCGATAGATTCCCCGTACGGCAAAGGCCGTCGGCGCACGGCGCGGCACGAAGGTGGTGCGCCTGCGAAGCAACTCGATCACGGCGGCTAGCATCGCGAGCAGTCCGATAACGACCAGCCCCGCCCCGAGCCAGCGGAGCGAGGGCATCCCGAAGCCGGGCGTGATCGCGGCCCGGTCCAGCGCGAAAGCCAGACCAAGGCAGATCACGAGCCAGAGCGGCGGTATGTCAATTTCGCGCAGCAGCAGAATCCCTCGCGCAACTTTATTTCTCCAGATCGCTTTATTGACGAATATTGTTTCTTCTGCAAGCGCAGCATCGAGCAAAGTGCCGAAGGACATTGGGACACTCAGGACGGACCGGACCCTAGCACAGAATTCTCCCACAGATTTCACGATCCTGCCGCAATGGGATGTGACACGGGCCTCTGACACCGGGTCCGAGACCCAACGCCCCGGTAAGCCAAGACCAAGAGGCTAGAATGGCCACCACGTTCAACGTGTTCTATCTGGGCGTCCTGCCCGACATGGATACCTTTGAAGGCAACTCGAACGCGGAAAACGCGGGCGCCCTTGTGGGCATGCGGTTCGGCAGCCAGTCCGACCCGCTGCGCGATCACGTCCACACCATGTCCCCCGGTTCCACGGGCTACGCCGGGGGCGCGACACGCGACTCCTACGATTCCAACTCGCGGAACGATACCTGGCGCATCGACGGCGGCAGCGACCACTTGCACGACATGGCGATGAACTATGTCGCGACCATCACCTATCTGGATGGCAGCACCGCGACCGTCACCGCCGTTCTGGTGCAGGACACCGCCGGACACACCTATTGGGTGCCGGAGCGCGAGCCGAACTCGGATCAGGCCGCCATGGATGCGGGTCAGATCCGGTCGCTCCAACTCAACTCGGCCCAATACAGCAGCATCTTCAACGGTGGCTGGAACCTCGCCGCCGACCGCAACGTGGGCGCTCCCGTCACCTGTTTCACCCCCGGCACCCGCATCCGCACTCGGCGCGGCATGGTGCCGGTGACGCGGCTCAAGCCTGGCGACGCCTGTCTCACCCTGGACAACGGCTGGCAAAGGCTGCGCTGGGTCGGCAAACGCCGCTTCTGTGCCCGCGAACTGCGCGACGCGCCCGCACTTCTGCCGGTCCAGATCGAAGAGGGCGCTTTCGGTAACGAAAAACCCATGCGCGTATCCCAACAACACGCGTTTTACGTTTCCTCCTATGAGGGCGGCCAACTCATTCGCGCCAAGCACGCCGCCACCATGCGCGGTGGTCGCGGGGTCCGTATGGTCCCGCGCCCGCGAGGCGTGACCTACATCCACCTTCTCTTCGACGAACACCAGATCATCGACGCGGACGGCGCCTGGAGCGAGAGTTTCTACCCTGGTCCAGAGGCACTCGCCGGCCTGCCCGACCACCTAAGGGCCTCGCTCCTTCATGTGCTCCCGGACGTGGCCAACTACGGCCCGCCCGCGCGCCCCTATCTCACGCGGTGGAACCTGCGGGAACTGGCCTGCGCGGCCTGAACCCTCGCGACTGACCCCACGTCGTTTCCCAATGCGTCCGGCCGCGTGCTAACCCTCCAACGGGCACGCCGCCGGCACAGCCCGACGCAGCGAGGGAGGCGCACATGACACATCTCACAGGACGACACGCCCTGGTCACCGGGGGCGGCACGGGCATCGGCCTCGCCATCGCACGGTCGCTGGCCGAAACGGGCGCGAAGGTCACTGTCACCGGGCGACGCGCCGAGGTGCTGGAGGAAGCGACCCGCGACGACCCCAACCTCTTCCCTCAGGTCATGGACGTGACCGACGAGGCGTCTGTCCACGACGCTGTCGCCGCCGCCCGCGAAGCCCACGGCCCGATCACCATCGTCGTCGCCAACGCCGGCATCGCCGAGGGCCGCAAGGTGTCGAAGACCCCGCTCGAGCTCTGGCGCCGGGTCATGGCCACGAACCTCGACGGCGTTTTCCTGACCATACGCGAGTGTCTCGACGACATGGAAGCCGCCGACTGGGGCCGCGTCATCGCGATTTCCTCCATCGCGGGGGTGCGCGGGCTCAAGGGTGCCGGGGCCTATTCCGCTTCGAAACACGGCGTCATCGGCCTCATCCGGTCGCTGTCCGAAGATTACCTCGGCAAGGGCCTTACCTTCAACGCGATCTGCCCGGCCTATGTGGACACCGACATCGTGACGCGCAATGTCGATGCGATCTCGGAGCGCATCGGCGGCGACCGCGAAAGCGCCATGGCGATGATGCGCGACGTAAACCGGCACAAGCGCCTGTTGCAGCCCTCCGAGATCGCCGCCTGCGCCATGTGGCTCTGCGCACCGGGATCGGAAAGCGTGAACGGCCAGACGATCGAGATCGCGGGCGGCCAGATGTAGGACGTTCGCTCGTCGCCGGGCTCAGGCTGCCTGCCATTCCGGCAGGGGAAACAGCCGGTCGTAGGCCAAGTTGAACGCGAAGGCATAGACCAGGTAGAAGCCCGCGAAGGACAGGTCCATGACCAGCGCCTGCCACAGGCTCACGCTTAGATACCAGGCGATGAACGGCATCAGCACCGCCAGGAGCCCCGCCTCGAAGGCGATGGAATGGCCAACCCGGAGCGCGAGCGTCTTCTGCGTGGTGCCGCGCAACCGGCGCAGCACATGGTCGAAGCCGAGGTTGAAGACGAAGTTGTAGGCGGTAGCGAGCGTCGCGCTCACCACGCCGACGACCCCGATGTGCCCCATGGGCATGTGAAAAAGCAGCGTGCCGAGCGGGATGACGAGGGCGAGCCCGATCAACTCGAAGCTGATGGCGTGGCGAATACGGTCTTGGGTGTTGCGCATGGGACGATCTCCGGCAAATGCCCGGGTCGTCCCGCGCGTTCAGTCCCGATGCCGGGGGAGGTCGTCCTCGCTTGCGCCTGTCCTACCGCATCCCGGCCCGCGTCTCAAGCTACCTCTGTGCGGTGACGAGCCGGAGCGCCAGCGCGGTAAAGGCTGCGGCCGAGGCAGCGAAGACCACCGCCTCGCCAAGCGCCACCGCGGCCGTGTGGACCAGAAGTCCCGTGCACAGGCCTTGCGTCACCACGATGCCCGACAACCCGTAGAGCGCCGATTGGGTCAGGACGAAGATGTTGTCAGGCCCCGGCGCGACACTGAGAGCCAGCGGGGCGACGAAGAACACGCCCAGCACGCCAAGTTCCGCGGTGAACCCTCTGCCTGCCCGGCCCAAATGCCGGTAGTACCGGTCAGACCCTTAGTCCACGCCCCAACACAGCCGCAAGGGCCGCGAGCCGGTCCGGCAGTGTCGACAGCGGTGCCTCGGCCATGACCACGCCGTTCAGCGCACCGATGATCAACTCCGCCACCAGGGCCGCATCGCCGCCGCCCGCCGCGAGCGACAAACGCCCCGCCGCTGCCTCGTCCCGAAGCCAGCGCTCGAACACGCCCGAAACCTGCGCCTCGCAGGACCGCACGATCTCGGGCGACACCGCAGCCTTGGCGTCGAGCAGTTCGGCGCCGTGAGGGCTTTCCATGAGCTTGTGAAAAAGCGGCCCCATCTTGGCCTCGAAGGCCCGGGCCAGCGCCTCTTCCGGTGTGCCGCCCTGTGAGAGCGCCACGGCGATCGCCTTGGCCGAATGGCCGAAATAGGCCTGCACAAGCGAGGTGAAGATGTCTTCCTTGTTCTTGAAATGCAGGTAGAGCGCGGCGCGGCTCATCCCGGCTTCTGCCGCTACATCGGCCATCGAAGTGCGCCGATAGCCATAGCGCGCGAAGGCTTGCGTCGCTGCCGCGAGGATCGCGGCCGCCTTGTCATCCGATCCAGAAATCTGCGCGTAGTCTGCCTGCATGAAGACGTTCTGACAAAATCCTTCCAAACTGTCAATTGACAGTATGACATTTTTCGCTCACTTTGTCAGAAGCGAACAGACGAGCCACAGCGGATCAGGGAGACAGCCATGGCGACCCAACTCACCGTCAACGGACAGACGCACAGCGTCGATTTGCCAGAGGACGTGCCCCTTCTCTGGGTGCTGCGCGACCAGCTTGGCATGACCGGCACGAAATTCGGCTGCGGCGTCGCGGCCTGCGGGGCCTGCACGGTCCATATCGACGGCGAGGCGACGCGGTCGTGCCAAGTGGCGCTCGGCGATGTCTGGGGCGAGGTGACGACGATCGAGGGCGTGGGCACCCCCGACAGCCTCGCCGCGATCCAGACCGCCTGGATCGAGAACAACGTGGCGCAATGCGGCTATTGCCAGTCGGGACAGATAATGCAGGCGGCATCACTCCTTGCGACCACACCCAACCCCACGGACGACGAGATCGACGAGGCGATGGCGGGCAACCTCTGCCGCTGCGGCACCTACCCCCGCATCCGCGCCGCGATCCATTCCGCCGCCGCCAAGATGCAGGAGGCCTGATCATGTCGAAACTCGGAACTTTCACCCGCCGCGCTTTCATTGTCGGCTCCGTCGCGGTCGCCGGCGGCGTAGCTTTCGGCGCATACAAGGTCACGCAAGCGCCGGGAAACCCACTTGAGCCCGCCGAGGGCGCCGCGCTCAACCGCTTCGTGGTCATCGACCAGTCGGGCGTGACCGTCATAGTGCCCCGGGCCGAGATGGGACAGGGCGTTCAGACCACGCTCGCCGCGCTCGTGGCCGAAGAACTCGCCGTGCCGATGTCGATGCTCAAGGTCGAGCACGGCCCGCCGTCCAAGGACTATGGCAACCCCGCGTTCCTCCTGCCACGCAACTTCGACTCCACCCCGCCGAACGCCGTCGCGAAGACGGTGATGGAGGCGGTGCCGCGGATCTTCGGCATGCAGATCACCGGCGGGTCCACCTCGATGGTGGGTGCTGCCGAGGAAATGCGCGTCGCCGGCGCCTCGGCGCGCGAAGTGCTGATTTCAGCCGCCGCCGAGCGGCTTGGCGTGGGCCGCGATCAGCTTCGCGCCGAGAACGGGGCGATCGTCGCAACCGACGGAACCACCCTGCCCTATGCCGACTTGGCCGAAGCTGCGGCCCATATCGACCCGCCGCAGAACCCGCCGCTCAAGTCCCCGGACGAATGGACGCTGCTCGGCACAAGCCAGCCGCGCCTCGACCAGCCCGGCAAGGCGACGGGCACCGCAATGTTCGGCATCGACAAGCGCGTGGAAGGGATGAAGTTCGCTACCGTCCGCATGTCGCCCCGTCTGGGCGGCGAGATGCTGAGCTATGACGCAGACGCCGCCGAAGGGATGCCGGGTGTCGAGAAGGTCATCGACCTTGGCAACGGCATCGCCGTCGTCGCGACGAACACCTGGCTGGCCATGCAGGCCGCCGACGCGGTCGAGATCGAATGGGGCGACGCACCCTATGACGCGACGACCGAGGAGATCTTCGCCGACCTCGAAGCCGCCTTCGACGGCGACCCGAACGACGTGCCCGAAGAAGCGGGCGAGATTGCCGAGGCCGACACCGATCTGACCGCCGAATACCGTGCGCCCTTCCTTGCCCATGCGGCGATGGAGCCGATGACGGCGGCCGCGCATTTCACAGGCGATCACCTGACCATCTGGGCGGGCGTTCAGGCTCCGGTCATCACGCAGAAGAACGCCGCCGACCTCGTCGGCCTCTCGCCCGAGGACGTGACCGTCGAGACGACGATCATGGGCGGCAGTTTCGGGCGGCGCGGGTTCAACGACTTCGCGCTTCAGGCTGCACGGATCGCCGCTGCGGTTCCCGGCACGCCGATCTCGCTCGCCTGGTCGCGCGAAGAGGACATGCGTCACGACCACTACCGCCCCGGCGCCATCGCGCGGATGCGCGGTGCCGTGAAGGACGGGCGCATCGACATGCTGAAGGCGGACCTCTCCTCCGGATCGGTCATGCGCGCCACCATGAAGGCCTTCATGGGCATCGACCGCGCGATGCCCGACCCGATGGTGACCGAGGGCGTGGCGCTCCAGCCCTACCTGATCCCCAACAAACGTATCGCGGGCTACGTGCCCGAGCGCACGCCGCAGGTCGGGTTTTGGCGTTCGGTCGGGGCCTCGCAGAACGCATTCTTCATGGAGAGTTTCGTCGACGAAATGGCCCATTCGGCCGGGGCCGATCCCTTCGAATTCCGACTGGCCCATATCGAGCCGCTCCATGCGCCTTCTGCCAACGTCCTGAAGACCGTGGCCGAGATGTCGAACTGGGGCAGGACGCCCGCTGGCAAGGGGCGCGGGATTGCGATCAGCTATTCCTTCGGCACGCCGGTCGCCCAGGTGATCGAAGTCTCGGACGAGGACGGTGCGATCAGGATAGACCGGGTCTGGATCGCCGCCGATCTGGGCCAGATCTTCGACCCCGGCAACGTCGAGGCGCAGCTTGTCGGCGGATGCATCTATGGCCTTTCCGCCGCGATCCAGGGCGCGATCACATTCGAGGACGGTCAGGTCGTCGAAGGCAACTTCTACGACTACGACGCGCTTCGGATGAACACGACCCCGGTCTTCGAGGTTTCGCTCCATGCCTCGGGCGGGCACATCGGCGGCGTCGGCGAACCCGGCGTGCCGCCCGCGGCCCCGGCGCTCGCCAATGCGATCTTCGACCTGACCGGCAAAAGGATCCGGTCGCTGCCCTTGCGCAACGAGGTCGATTTCCTGACCTGACCTTCGGGTTGGAAAGCACGCACAAATGCAGCGGGCCTGTGGCAATCACCCCACAGGCCCGATTCTTCCGGCGTAGTTTCAATCCTTTGCGCCTCACCGACGGCGTAACTGTCTCGCCATGACAGAAGTTTTCCCCTAGACTCGATGAAAGCACGACCGGAGGCATAACCGGCGGCTTCGAGGCAGAGCGTTTATTAGGACATGGCGACCTATCTGGTCAGATTCTATGCCGTAAACCCGTCGGGTATATTCTCGACCGGGATCAACAGCACGTTTACATGGACCGGCCCCGCCACGGCGGTGGGCAAGGCCACCGTGAACGACCCGGAATCGGGCATCCAGGGCACCACGCTCGACGACGACAACGCGGGCGGCGAAAGCGCGACGGCGAACGTAACGCTGGATGGCCTGACCTCGAACAATACGCCCGTCGACGGCGAGATCGTCTGGACGATCCAGAACGTCACCACCGGCGAGACCTTTCAGGTCATCCAGTTAGATGTGGAAAACGGCAGCGCCGCGGGGCTTTACACCCTGTCCGAGCGACCGCTCGAGGTCGGCCAGCAATACCGGGTGTTGCAATACGACACGAACCCCAACGTGGCGGCGGGCGATCCGGCCTTCAACGCCGCCGACTACGTCTGGGACGACAACATGGTGGACGGCACCGCCGGGGCCGACACGATCAACACCTCCTACACGGATGCGCAGGGCGACCGGATCGACGATGGCTTCGGCGGGGGCGTCACGCATCAGGACAACACGGTCTACGCGGGCGCGGGCAACGACACGGTCTGGGCGGGTTTCGGCGACGACACGATCTATGGGGGCGACGGGGACGACGCGCTCTATGGCGAAGATGGCGACGACGTCATCTACGGCGACACCCAGTCGACCGTAGGCACCGCACAGCACCTCGACTGGATCCAGCAGGCGGCCTCGGGTTCCGACATCGAGGCGGGGTTCACCCAGAACACCGGCACCGTGGACGTCACCGTCAACTTCACCGACGAGAACGGCAACGCGAGCTTCGTCACCAGCAACGCGTCGACCTACAAGGCTACGGGGGAGGTGCAGGACGCCACGTCGAACCTGCTTCTGGGCGCTACCGGGTCGGGGACCGTATCCACGACGGCGATCAGCTTTGCTGGCACGGGCGCGAACACTATGGACGAGGTCCAGAACGTTTCGTTCCGCCTGAACGACATCGACGCGGCCTCCGGGTCCTGGCGCGACGTGATCACGATCAGCGCCTATGACGCCGAGGGAAACCCGGTGCCGGTGACCATCTCGCTTTCAGGCAACGATTCCGTCTCGGGCAATGTCATCACCGCCGCCAACACCGCCGATGCGCAGAGCTCGGCCCAAGGTTCGGCGCTCATCACCGTGGCCGGTCCCGTCCAGACGATCGAGATCGTCTATGCCAACGTCAACGCGAACCAGCAGTATCTCTGGGTCTCGGACGTCCATTTCACCTCGCTGCTCGAAGCGACCGGCAACGACACCATTGACGGCGGCGCGGGCAACGACACGCTTTTCGGGGACGGGGGCGACGACACGATCACCGGCGGCACCGGCAACGACCGGATCGAGGGTGGCACCGGGAACGACACTGTCGATGGCGGCGACGGAGACGACGTGCTCTATGGCGACGCCCCGCCCGAGCCCACCGGCCCCAACCTCATCGTGAACGGCTCCTTCGAGGATACGAGCGGTATGACCTCGACCGGGTGGGGATATCAATCCTCCGGGTCCACCGTTCCGGGGTGGTTCGAGACGAACGGCGGCGACATAGATTTTCACCTCCCACGCTACGGTGTGAACGCCTCCGAAGGGTCGAACTGGCTCGACATGGCGGCCTCGGCTGGCCAGTCCTCGGTCACGCAGACGGTGGCGGGGATCACCACGGGCGAGAACTATCTGCTCACCTTCGACGTGGCCGATTACGCCAGCGCGGCGGACGGCACGCCGGGCGACAACACCGTCACCGTGATGTGGGGCGGCGAAGTGATCGCCGTCATCGACCCGGACGACACCTCGACCTTCGAGAGCTATGAATTCGTGGTCACCGGGGGCTCGGGCGACGGCACGAACCAGCTCACCTTCGTGGGAGGCGGCGCGAGCGCGAACGAAGGCGCGTCGGTCGACAACGTGCAGCTCTATCTGCTCGAACCCACCCCCGGCGGCAATGACACGCTGATCGGCGGGGCCGGGTCCGACAGGATGTATGGCGGCGCGGGCGACGACATCTTCCACCTGGGCGCGGGCGATACGGCCCACGGCGGCGAAGGCGACGACAGCTTCTTCCTCGACCCGACGCTGGCGCTTGGCGGCCCGGGCAGCGTGATCACCATCGTCGGCTCGGAAAGCGACGAAGGCACGGGCGACACGCTCGACTTCGCCGGCCTCATCGACTGGGGGTCGATCACCTATACCAGCGGTGAAAGCGGCTCGGTCGCGCTCTCCGACGGGACGGTGGTGAACTTCTCGAACATCGAGAACGTGATCATCTGCTTCACCCAGAACACCGGCATCCTGACCCCCTATGGCGAACGCCCGGTTCAGGACCTGCGCCCCGGCGACTTCGTCCTGACCCGCGACAACGGCCCCCAGCCGCTTCGTTGGATCGGGCGGCGCACGCTTCCGGGCAGCGGCGCCATCGCACCAATGCGCATCGCCCCCGGCGCACTTGGCAACGACCGGGTGCTCTACGTCTCGCCCCAGCACCGGATGCTCTGCGCCGGCGGGCCGGTGCCGATCTATTTCGACACGCCAGAGGTGATCGTCCCGGCCAAGCACCTCGAAAACGGAGGCTCAATCCGGCAGATCGAGGTGCCCTGGGTCACCTACTACCACATGCTCTTCGATCGCCACGAGGTCGTCTGGGCCAATGGCGCGGCCTCCGAGAGCTTCCATCCCGGGGCCGAGGGGCTAACCGCCATCGACCCGGGTGCGCGGGAGGAACTCTTCACGCTGTTCCCGGACCTGCGCGCCGACCCCGACGGCTACGGCCAGACCGCGCGCAAGGTCCTGCGCGAGTATGAAGCGCGGCTCCTGTCGTCCTTCGTGGCCTGATCCGCCTCAGAGGCGCCTCGTCACTCGATGCCGTTTTCGCGCTGCAAAGCGCGCACGAAGGACACGATCGAGGCGACCTCGGCCTCGGTGACCCCCGTGACCGGAGGCATGTCACCGTAATCCCAGTGATGCGCACGAACGCCTTGCACCGCGGCAAGGTAGAAGGCCATGTCGCCGTGATGAGACGGCTCGTAGATCTTGTGAACGAGTGGCGGCCCGGCCCCTTCGAGGCCACCTGCATTGGGTCCGTGGCACCCCGCGCAGTTCGCGACATAGACCAGGCGGCCCTCGGCGGCCTGCCCGTCCAGCTCCGGCACGCTGACCGCAACCAGTTCCGTCACCGCGTCGCTGGACACATCCGTGCGCACGGTGGTCCCGTCACCGCGCCCGGCATTCAGGACGAGCACCAGCGCAACGATGCCCACCGCAAGCAGGATGGCGATCACAAGGTTTCGCATGACGTACTTCCTCCGGTCCGCCCGGCCCCGGCGTCTCAGCCCGCCCTGAGCACCGCCTGCGCCGGCGCAGCCTGCCGCCCTTCGGCCCAGGCCCGTGCCGCCACGCCGAACGCCTCGAACAGGGGGCGCGACACGGGATCGTTGGCGGCATTGTATTCCGGGTGCCACTGGACCGAGAGCGTGAACCCGGGAGCGTCCGCGACATAGATCGCCTCGGGCGTGCCGTCGTCGGCGTGGCCGTCGATCACGATCCGCTTGCCCGGCACCTTGATACCTTGACCATGGAGCGTGTTTGTCATGACCGTCTGCGCCCCGAAGAGCCTGTGAAACACCCCGCCCTCGGTAAAGGTCACGCTGTGGCGCAGGGCGAATTTTTCCTCCACGGTGCCTTCGGGCGGCATCCGGTGATTCATCCGGCCCGGCAGATCGCGGATTTCAGGATAGAGCGTGCCACCCATGGCGACATTGACCTCCTGGAACCCGCGGCAGATGCCGAAGAAGGGCTGGCCCCGTTCGACGCAAGCGCGAACCAGCGGCAATGTGATCGCGTCGCGCGCCCGGTCGAAGGCGCCATGGGCCTCGGTGGCTTCCTCGCCATATTCCTCGGGGTGCACGTTTGGCCGACCCCCGGTCAGCAGGAAGCCGTCGAAGGTTTCGAGCAGGTCCTCGAGCGTGACCAGGGCGGGATCGGCGGGGATCATCAGCGGCATGCCCCCGGACACTTCGGCCACCGCGATGGAATTCATCACGCCGCCCGCGTGGACCGGATAGGTCTCGTTCAAGAAGGCCGGGTTTCCGATTATGCCGATCCTGGGTCGGGCCATGGCGGTCGATGATCCTTTCGCGTTTGCAGAAAAGGTATACGCGCGCGGCGCTTTGGGAAAGGGCCGATGCGCACAGAAGAGGTGTCGGTCGCGCACCCAAGCCGGTGAGACGACGACATGTCGAATTTCGCTTTCGCGAAATCCGACGTGTCGGGAGGGCTCTGCCCTCCCGGGCCCACCCGGGATATTTATGGACCAGAGAAGATCCGGATCTGTCAGCCGTCCGAGACGAGTCCGGCGGCTTCGATGGCCGCGGCGCCGGCCGCGAGATCGTTCTCCGACGTGTCGCCGGTCACGCCGACCGCGCCGAGGATCGTACCCTTCGCATCGCGCACAAGGATACCCCCCGGCACCGGGACAAGGTGCTGACCCAGCGCCGCACCCGCCGATGTGACGAAATAGGCCTGCGTCTCGGCACGGTCGCGCAACTGCGTGCCGGTCATCCCCATGAGGACGCAGCCCCGCGCCTTGCCCAGCGCGATGTCGAAGCGGCCCGGAGGCGCCCCGTCGGACCGTTCGAAGGCGATCACATGGCCACCGGCATCGACCACGACGACGGAAAGCGGCTTCCAGCCTGCCTCGCGTCCGTGGTCCATGGTCTTTCGGATGATCGTGCGCGCGCGGCGCAGGGATATGCCTGCCATTCAATGTCTCCTCAGGTGGTCTCACCCGTAGCAGGCGAGAAATCCGTGGAAAGCCTCGTCGAAGGCGGCCGGTTTTTCAAGATAGGGCGAATGGCCGCAATCGTCGAATACGACACGCTCCACCGTGCCGCCTGCCGCCTCGTAGGCCTTTAGCGCTCGTTCGGTCTGGACGATCATCGGCTGGGGCGGAAAGACCTCGGCCCCGGGCCAACCAGGCACGGCACCCAGACTGCCCAACGTCCCCAGGTCGAAGAGCGAGCCGTCGGCGACGACCGGATCGTCCGCACCCCGGATCCACAGAATCGGGGCCCGCGCGCCGGTCTTGGTAAAGCCCAGAGGGTCGGACTGATGGATGGGCGCCATCGCATTGATCGGACCGAGTTTACCCGGCGCCACACCGGGCCAGTTGTCGGACCCCCTGAAGTCCCCGGGGTAGTCCTCGTCCCCGACATGCTGGGCGAGTGCCGAGGTCAGGATGTCCTCGATCCGTTCCGGCACGAAGGGCGGTTTCCAGACATAGGTATTGAGCACGTTGCGCATGTGGTTGGGCGTTTCGTCGCCGCGGTCCCCCGCCTGCATCAGCGCGATGAGATCCGTGTTCACCGCGCCGCCGCCGGATCCCGCATTGTCGGGGAAACAGGGCGTCCCGTCCGGTCGGCAGGCCCCGAAACCATAGGGCGACCCCGGCGCGACCTGCGTGAGTGAGAGCGTCATGCCGGGATAGTCGCTCAGGAACTGCCAAAGCACCGCGCCCCCCAGCGAGTGGCCGACCATATGCGCTGCCGCGATCCCCATCTCGCGCATGAGGGCCGCGATGTCGTCCGAGAAGTCCCGCATCCCGCGCGTGGCATCGACCTTGGCCGTCGGGTCCGCCTCGCCATAGGCGCGCAGGTCCATCGCGACGCAGAAGGTGCCCTCGGGCATCCGGGCCATGGTCTCTTCCCACCATGTCGCCGCCGAGAGGTTGCCGTGCACGAAGACGACGGGTGTGCCCCCGGGGTCTCCGGCGGCCAGAACACGCGTTTCAAGACGGTCGGTGGCGACGCGGCGGGCGTCGAGAATGGTCGGAATGGTCACGTGAAGTCCTCCCTCGCTCAGGTCCCTACCCTTGCCGAGGACGCAACGACCCGCAACCCGTGGAAAATACCTAAGGCGGCGACAACTGCCGGGCGCCTAGCGGCCCGCCTTGAGCTCCAGACGCCGGGTATGGAGGACCGGTTCCGTGTAGCCCGAGGGCTGCACCCGCCCCTTGAAGACGAGGTCGCAGGCAGCCTGAAAGGCGATGCCGTCGAAGCCCGGAGCCATCGGCTGATAGGCCGCGTCGCCCGCGTTCTGGCGATCCACCACTTCGGCCATCTTGCGCATGGCGCTCATGACTTCGTGCTCGCTGACGACGCCGTGGTGCAGCCAGTTGGCGAGGGCCTGAGACGATATCCGGCAGGTCGCGCGGTCTTCCATCAGGCCCACGTCGTGAATGTCCGGCACCTTGGAACAGCCGACGCCCTGATCCACCCAGCGCACGACGTAACCCAGGATGCCCTGGGCGTTGTTCTCGATCTCCTCGCGGATTTCGGTATCGGACAAGTTCACACCCTCGGCAACCGGGGGCGTCAGAAGGTCGGCGAGCGTGCCGCGCGGCCCGCCCCTGGCGATCTCATCCTGAACCCGGGCCACGTTGATCTGATGGTAATGCGTCGCATGCAGCGTCGCTGCCGTTGGCGACGGCACCCAGGCGCAGTTCGCCCCGGCCTTGGGATGCGCGATCTTCTGGGCGAGCATGTCCGCCATCCGGTCGGGCGCCGCCCACATGCCCTTGCCGATCTGGGCCTTTCCCTTCAGTCCGCAGGCAAGCCCGATGTCCACATTGCGCGCCTCGTAAGACGCGATCCAGGGCGTATTCTTCATCTCGCCCTTGCGGATCATCGGCCCGAGTTCCATCGACGTGTGGATTTCGTCCCCGGTCCGGTCGAGGAAGCCGGTGTTGATGAAGGCGACGCGGTGGCGCGCGGCCCGGATACACTCCTTGAGGTTCGCAGATGTGCGCCGTTCCTCGTCCATGATCCCCAGTTTCACGGTGTATTGCGGCAGACCCAGCGCGGCCTCGACGCGGGTAAAGATTTCGTCGGCAAAGGCAACCTCGTCCGGCCCGTGCATCTTGGGCTTCACGACATAGAAGCTGCCGGTGACCGAATTGGCCCTGCGCGCGAGGTCGTGCATCGAGGCGAGCGTCGTCATCATCGCGTCCATGATGCCCTCGGGCACCTCGGCGCCGTTCGCGTCAAGGATCGCCGGGTTGGTCATCAGGTGGCCCACGTTGCGCACGAGGAGCAGCGCGCGGCATTTCACCGTGATTTCGCCGGACGCAGTCTGATAGGTGACGTCGGGATTTAGCTTCCGGGTGAAGGTCTCGCCCCCCTTGGTCACCTCTTCGACCAGATCGCCTTTCATGAGGCCGAGCCAGTTCGAAAAGGCCAGCGCCTTGTCCTCGCCATCGACGCAGGCAACGGAGTCTTCGCAGTCCATGATCGCGGACATGGCGCTCTCGAGCCAGACGTCGCTGATCCCGGCGGGGTCCTGTTTGCCCACGTCGGTCGAGGGATCGACGAGGATTTCAATGTGCAAGCCGTTGACCTTGAGCAGCACCTGAAGCGGACACAGGTCCGTATTCCAGCCGACGAATTGCGATGGATCGGCGAGGCCGGTCTCACCCTGCGCGCCGGTCACGAGGAGGACGCCCCCGTCCACGCGAAGCGCGGTAACGTCGGACCATGACCCACCGGCGAGGGGCGAGACCTTGTCCAGATGCGCTTTGGCCCAGGTGATCACGCGGGCGCCGCGTTCGGGGTCGTATCCTTTGCCTGAAGGCGCATCGCCCAGCGCATCGGTGCCGTAGAGCGCATCGTAAAGCGATCCCCAGCGGGCATTGGCGGCGTTGAGCGCGTAGCGCGCATTGGTGATCGGCACGACGAGCTGCGGGCCTGCAATGCTCGCAATCTCGGGGTCGACGTTGGCGGTGTCGATGGTGAAATCGTCACCCTCGGGAAGGAGATAGCCGATCTCTTCCAGGAACGCGGTATAGGCGGCAGCGTCCCAAAGCTCGCCCTTGCGGGCGCGGTGCCAGGCGTCGATCTCGCCCTGCATGCGCTCGCGGGTCGCCAGAAGGGCCGCGTTTCTCGGGGTGAGGTCGGCGACGATATCGGCGAAGGCCGACCAGAAGTGATCCGCCTCGATGCCGGTGCCGGGCAGCGCCGCTGTCACATAGTCGTCGATCTGCGGCGCGACTTGCAAACCGCTGCGTTCGATGCGTCCCGACATGTGCCGTCTCCCTGTCCAATGCTGCTGTGGCGTCCTTCCCGCTTAGGCGAGTTTCCTATCGGAAACAAGGGCCCGATCGGGACCCGCTGCGGACGATCCCGGTCTCCTTTTGCCCGAACAGGCCTTGGAGCAGTAGCGCAGGTTCTCCCAGTCCCGCGCCCATTTGCGACGCCAAGCAAAGGGTCGACCGCAAGTTGCACAGGTTTTCACCGGCAGATCGGCCTTCGTGCGCATTTTGTTGGACATCACTCGTTCCCCTGCCTCGGTCATCGCTACGCAAGACAAAGCGCCCCGGATCAGGTCCGGGGCACGGAAGGCGCTCGTTGGTCCTCGGGTTGGTCCTCGGACTGGATGTCGGGTCACTCTACCACAGGCTGGCCGGTGGCATCCGAAACACCGGTGGCCTCGGGCGCATCGGCGCGGTCGATGGCGGTGTAGGTCATAGCGGCTCCCATGATCCCCCCGACGAGGACCGCAAGAGCAATCCCGGCCAGAGCCGGAAAATGGCGGCGTTGCTGACGTTCGATATTCGTGTGCGGCGCAGACATGGTTGCTCCTTTCGCAATCTTACCAAGAGCGCGGTTGTCGCGCCCGGGTCAGGAGCATAACGTCTGACACGACAGGACGTTCCGATCCCGGGACGCCACCTCCGGACAAGAAGGCCCCCCATGAAAGACGCGTCCCCCGCTTCCCAGCCGCAACCGATCTTCCTCGCCGACTACACGCCCTTCGCCTATGTCATCGACAGCGTCGCGCTGACCTTCCGGCTCCACCCCAGCGCCACGCGGGTCCTCTCGCGCATTGCGTTCCGCCCGAACCCGGAGGCGCGCGACAGGCGGTTCTTTCTGCATGGGGAGGAGCTGAAGCTCATCTCCGCAAGCATCGATGGGACGCCCGTGACGCCGGAGGAAGCCGAGGGCGGGATTACTCTGAACGTCCCGGACCAACCCTTTGTCTTCGAAGCAGAAGTCGAGATTTCGCCAGAGAGCAATACCTCCCTCGAAGGGCTCTACATGTCGAACGGCATGTATTGCACGCAATGCGAGGCTGAGGGATTTCGTAAGATCACGTACTATCCCGACCGCCCGGACGTGATGGCACCCTTCCATGTCCGCATCGAAGGTGATCTCCCGGTGATGCTGTCGAACGGCAATCCGACGGGCGTTGGTGACGGGTTCACCGAATGGACCGACCCTTGGCCCAAGCCCTCCTATCTCTTCGCTCTGGTGGCCGGCGACCTGGTTGCGCGAGAGGACAGCTTCACGACCATGTCAGGCAAACACGTGGATCTGAAGCTCTGGGTCCGTCCCGGCGACGAAGCCAAGACCGCCTTCGGGATGGAAGCCCTTAAGAAGTCCATGCGCTGGGACGAAGACGTCTATGGCCGTGAATACGACCTCGACATCTTCCAGATCGTGGCGGTCAGCGACTTCAACATGGGCGCGATGGAGAACAAGGGGCTAAACATATTCAACACCTCCGCGGTTCTCGCCTCGCCCGAAACCTCGACCGACGCCAACTTCGAGCGCATCGAGGCGATCATCGCGCATGAGTATTTCCACAACTGGACCGGCAACCGCATCACCTGCCGCGACTGGTTCCAGCTCTCGCTCAAGGAAGGGCTGACGGTGTTCCGGGACCAGAGCTTCACCGCCGACGTCCGCTCGGAACCCGTGGCCCGGATCTCCGACGTGATCGCGCTGCGGGGCCGCCAGTTCCGCGAGGACAACGGCCCCCTCGCCCATCAGGTCCAGCCCGACAGCTTCGTCGAGATCAACAACTTCTACACCGCGACGATCTATGAGAAGGGCGCCGAGATCATCCGGATGCTCCACACTCTTGTCGGGCCGGAGGATTACCGCCGCGCGCTCGACCTCTACTTCGAGCGCCACGACGGACAGGCCTGCACCATCGACGACTGGCTCACCGTTTTCACAGATGCGACCGGGCGTGACCTGACGCAGTTCAAACGCTGGTACAAACAGGCCGGCACCCCGCGCCTCAAGGTGACGGAAAACTGGATGCCGGAGCGGAACACCTACCAGCTCACCTTCACCCAATCGACCCCGCCGACCCCGGGTCAGGACGTGAAGGAGCCGCTCGTCATTCCGATCGCCACGGGCCTTCTGTCGCCCAATGGGGACGAGGTGCGCGCGACCGAGATCCTCGAGATGACCGAGGGCACACAGACCTTCACCTTCAAGGACCTCGCCGCGAAACCGACCCCCTCGATCCTGCGCGGCTTCTCGGCCCCCGTGATCCTCGAGCGCGACATGACGACCGCCGAACGCGCCTTCCTCTTCGCCCATGACACCGATCCCTTCAACAAATGGGAAGCCGGTCGCGCGCTCGCGAAAGAGGTGCTGACCGCCATGGTCACGGGCGACGAGGCGCCACAGTCGGCCTATCTCGACGCGTTGGCCACGATGCTGCGCGACGACAGCCTCGATCCAGCCTTCCGCGCGCTCGCCATGCAGATGCCGGGCGAGGACGACATGGCCCAGACGCTCTTCGACGCCGGTGTGACCCCCGACCCGGACGCGATCCACGACGCCGCCGAGACCCTCAAACAGGCGCGGGCCGAGCACCTTCAGGATCTCCTGCCCCGCCTCTCGGCTGAAATGCGCGTCACAGAGCCCTTCGAGTCGAACGCCGAGCAATCGGGGAAACGGTCGCTGGGTCTGGGGCTGCTCAAGCTCACCACCCGGCTCGACGGCGGCCGCGCGGCGCAGAAGCTGTGGGACACCGCCGACAACATGACGCTGAAGCTCGGTGCGCTCTCTTGCCTGCTCGACGCGGGCAAGGCGGAAACCGCGCTCGCCGAGTTCCGCGAGACCTGGAAGGACGACGCCCTCGTCATGGACAAATGGTTCATGATGCAGGTCGGCCATGCCGCGCCCGAACACGCCGTCGCCGTGACCGAGGCGCTCACGCGCGATCCGCTCTTCAACATGAAGAACCCGAACCGTTTCCGCTCGGTCTTCGGCGCCTTCGCCGCCCATCCCGCCGGCTTCCATCAGGCCACCGGCGACGGCTACCGGCTCATGGCGAACTGGCTGATCCGGCTTGACCCGGTCAATCCACAGATCACCGCCCGCATGTCCGGTGCTTTCGAGACATGGCGCCGCTACGACGCGGACCGGCAGGACATGATCGGGGACTCGCTGGACCGCATCCTCGCGACCGAGGGTCTGTCGCGGGATACGACCGAAATGGTCAGCCGGATCCGGGGCGCTTGACGGGCGGGAGCACGACAAAAAAGAGGGCGCCCAATGGCGCCCCCGCTCGATCGGCGCCGGGACATTTCGTCCCGGCTTGCCCTCTGGTCCGGCCTTGTTCCGGTTTCTCGTTCGGGGTCAGCCCCGCGCCTGGCAGTAGCTTTGTTGATTGGTCCAGGCGATCATGTCGTTGCGTTTGGTGCTCGAATGGAACGGGCCCCAGTCGGCGGCGACACCGCGCATCCCGGCGCTGATCACGCCGTCGCGTGCCACGGTGCGGTTCATGATCTTCACCGCGCATTCGAGGTTCTCGTGTCCGTCCTTCAGCGCCTCGCCCGAGCGGGCATCGCAGCCGTAAAGCCGCGCGGTCGAGGGCGCGATTTGCACCAGCCCGAACCAGCGGCCACCGCCGCCAACAGCGCTCTGGCGCCAGGTGCTTTCATGTTTGGCCAGCGTCGACAGAAGCCCGGTCCAGAACGCCTTGCGTCCTTCGAGGTCCGCCGACCGGTAGCCCGGGCACCAGGTGTCGATATCGCCCGGAATGATCGCCGTCAGGTTCTTGCCTTCGGTGTCGATCGCGTTCATCGTGGACACGGTCCAGGTCTTGCCGTTCGGCACCTGATCCCAGCGCATCGTGAGGTCCACATCCGCTTGTGATTTCGACGAGAACACCTCTTCGAAATCCATCTCGGCGCATCCCGCCAAGAGCGCCATCATCCCCCCAAGAAGCACAAGCTTAAGTCCCAATGGTCTGTTCCGTCCGTTGTTGCAGTCGGCGCGAGGAACGTCATTCAGGGCGTTCTGCCAACAAGGATTCAAAAACGCATCAAAAATGGGCGGATTATTGCCGCCTCACATAGCACCCATGGCGAGAAGGCGCGCAGGAACTGCGACGCGAGGCCTTGTTTTCTTGGGTCGTAAAGGTTTCGGCAACCCTTGCGCCATATTGCGCCGGTTCCCCGAAAGACGGAGATTCGCCTCGCCATGTGGCCCTCGGGCCGCACCGTTTGATCGCCCCCGCACCTGCCGGCGACGCGTCTCTCCTGACTTGTCTCGCCCCGGCCCCTGTCCTAGAAGGCGCAAGGACCACGCAAGAGGACGCCGGTATGCTCGACCATCTCGCCTATGAAACGCCGAAACCCGCCGTGATTTCCGGCGCCCGCGACGATTGGGAACTGGTGATCGGGATGGAGATTCACGCGCAGGTGTCCTCGAACGCCAAGCTCTTCTCGGGGGCCTCGACCAAATTCGGCGCCGAGCCCAATTCCAACGTCGCCTTCGTGGACGCGGCTATGCCGGGGATGCTCCCGGTCATCAACGAGTTCTGCGTCGAACAGGCGGTGCGCACGGGGCTTGGTCTCAAGGCCGAGATCAACATCTTCTCCGCCTTCGACCGCAAGAACTACTTCTACCCGGACCTCCCACAGGGCTATCAGATTTCGCAGCTCTACCACCCTATCGTGGGCGAGGGCGAGGTGATCGTTGACATGGGCCCGGGCGTGGCCCGTCGCGTGCGCATCGAGCGCATCCACCTCGAACAGGACGCGGGCAAGTCGATCCACGACATGGACCCGGCGATGTCCTTCGTGGACCTCAACCGCACCGGCGTCGCGCTTATGGAAATCGTGAGCCGCCCCGACATCCGGGGGCCCGAGGAAGCCGCCGCCTATGTCGCCAAACTGCGCCAGATCCTGCGCTATCTCGGCACCTGCGACGGCAACATGCAGAACGGCAACCTGCGCGCCGACGTGAACGTCTCGGTCTGCCGCCCCGGCCAATATGAGAAGTATCAGGAAACGCAGGATTTCGGCCATCTCGGCACCCGCTGCGAGATCAAGAACATGAACTCCATGCGCTTCATCCAGGCCGCCATCGACTATGAGGCCCGCCGCCAGATTGCCATCTTGGAAGACGGCGGCGAGATCACGCAGGAGACCCGCCTCTACGATCCGGACAAGAACGAAACGCGCTCCATGCGGTCGAAGGAAGAGGCGCATGATTACCGCTACTTCCCCTGCCCCGACCTTCTGCCTCTCGAGATCGAACAGGCCTGGGTCGACGACATCGCCGCCTCCCTCCCCGAACTGCCCGACGCCAAGAAAGCGCGCTTCGTGAAGGACTTCGGCCTGTCGGAATATGACGCGGGCGTGCTCACCGCCGAGACCGAGAACGCCGGTTTCTTCGAGGCGGTCGTGGCGACGGCGGGCGACGGCAAGGGTGCTGCCAACTGGGTCATCAACGAGCTCTTCGGGCGCCTGAAGAAGGACGACAAGGACATCGGCGAGAGCCCGATCTCCCCCGCCCAGCTCGGCGGGATCGTTGCCCTCATCAAGAAGGGCGACATCTCGGGCAAGATCGCCAAGGACCTCTTCGAGATCGTCTATACCGAAGGCGGCGACCCGGCCGAGATCGTCGAAACCCGCGGCATGAAACAGGTGACCGATACCGGCGCCATCGAAGCCGCCGTGGACGAGGTCATCGCAGGCAACCCCGAGCAGGTCGAAAAGGCCAAGCAGAACCCCAAGCTTGCAGGCTGGTTCGTGGGCCAGGTGATGAAGGCGACGGGCGGCAAGGCGAACCCCGCCGCCGTCGATACGCTCGTGAAGGAAAAACTGGGGCTCTGACCCCGTTTCTTCTCTGGTCCAAATATATCCCGGGAGGGTCTGGGAGGGCAGCGCCCTCCCAGCGGGTCGGATTTCGCGCAAGCGAAATTCGAACGGCGGTGAGCTATCCCGTGATCCCTTCGGTCGCCGCGACCGGCACCGGCTGGGTCACGAGCTCGGGGCTACGTTTCTCATAGAAGGCATTGCCCCCCGTGGTCACCACGTAGTGCATGTTGTCGTATCCGGCACGGTAGCTCGCTACATGGAAGAACCGCGCGTTTCCGATCCCCGGATGCCGCTCGCCCGCGAGCACCGCAGCCGCCGCCTCCTGCACCAGGGGCAGGTTGCGCGGGTTCATGTCCTTCGTCATCACGCCGGAGGCGAACTGGTTGCGCTGGGTCACGACCCCGCAGACCGTGTTCGGGAAATCCGGGCTCGCCACCCGGTTCATCACCACGGACCCCACCGCGACGAGCCCGTCGCGGCTCGACTGGTGCGATTCGAAATACATCGCGCGCGTCAGGCAGTTCATGTCGGAAGAACTGACAACCGCCGTCTTCTTGCGCACCACCCCGCAGCCCGAGAGCGCGATCGCCACGGCCCCCAGAAGCACCGCCGCCCGTCCATATCCAGATCCGCTCACCCGCGCCTCCCTGCCGTCGAAACCGCGCCAAGGCTACGAAGCCGGTCCGGCGGCATCAAGCCCGACTGTCGGACCATGGGCGTCAGTCCGCCACCTTCTTCACGAACTCGGACTTGAGCCCCATCTGCCCGATGCCCGGCACCTTGCAGTCGATGTCGTGATCGCCCTCGACCAGCCGGATGCCCTTGACCTTGGTGCCCACTTTCACGACCTGCGAGGAGCCCTTGACCTTCAGGTCCTTGATGACGGTGACGGTGTCGCCATCGGCAAGCACGTTGCCCACCGCGTCACGCACCACGTCTTCGGAGGCGGACCCGCTCCATTCGTGGCCACATTCCGGGCAGACGAAGAGGGCGTCCATCTCATAGGTGAGGGTCGAGGCGCAGTCGGGGCACGGGGGCAGAGTATCGGTCATGTCACCGCCCTAGCTCCGTCCCTCGGGCAAGGCCAGCCGAAAATGGACCGAATGGGACATCGCAGCCTGTCGGGGTCAGGTCCGCATGTCGCCGGTGTCGATGAACCGCTGGTGCCAGGACAGCGCCTCGCCGGGCAAGGACGGCGTCTGGAGCCCGTAAGCCCCGGCGCGCGCCCGGTCGTAGTAGTCTCGCAACGCATCGCGATAGGTTGGATGCGCGCAGTTCGCGATGATCGCCTCGGCGCGCTTCTTCGGGGCGAGCCCGCGCAGGTCGGCGAGCCCCTGCTCGGTCACGATCACCTGCACGTCCTGCGTGATGTGGTCGACATGGCTCGCCTGGGGCACGATGGCCGAGATCTTGCCGCCCTTGGCGGTCGAGGGCGAGACGAAGAGCGAGAGAAACGCGTTGCGGGCGAAATCGCCGCTCCCGCCGATGCCGTTCATGATCTTCGAACCCATCACGAGCGAGGAGTTCACGTTGCCGTAGATGTCCGCCTCGATCATGCCGTTCATCGAGATGCAGCCGAGACGCCGGATCACTTCGGGGTGGTTAGAAATCTCGGTCGTGCGCAGGATCACCTTGTCGCGGTAGTAGTCGAGATTGTCCCAGAAACGCCGCGCGCCCTCGGGAGACAGGCTCAGGGCGGTGGTCGAACAGCTCAGGAGCTTGCCGCAGTCGATGAGGTCGAGCATTCCGTCCTGAAGCACCTCGGTATAGGCACGCAGACCCTCGAAGGGCGCGGTCCGCAGACCGTCGAGCACCGCGTTGGCCACGTTACCCACCCCCGATTGCAGCGGCAGAAGCCGGTCGGTCAGCCGCCCGGCCCGCACCTCGTGGCCAAGGAACTCCACGATCAGACCGGCGATCTCGCGCGAGACGTCGTCGATGGGACTAAACGGCGTGTTGCGGTCTGGAAGGTCGGTCAGAACGATACCCGCCACCTTGTCCGGGTCACAGCGGAAAGTGGTCTGGCCGATCCGGTCATCGGCCCGCACCATCGGGATCGGCACGCGGTTGGGCGGCAGCGCGGTGCCATAGTAGATGTCGTGCATCCCCTCGAGCCGCAGGTCATGCCAGGCGTTGACTTCGAGGATGACCTTCTCGGCGCAGTCGATCCAGGTCTTGTTGTTGCCCACAGATGTCGCCGGGATCAGGGCGCCGTCTTCCTTGATCCCCGCCACCTCGATCACGGCGACGTCGAGTTTGCCGAAGAAGCCTTCCCAGACCATCGGCGCCACATGGGAGAGGTGCATGTCGAGGTAGTCGATTTCGCCTCGGTTGATCTTGTCGCGCCCGACCGGATCGGAGTTGTAGGGCAAGCGGTATTCGATCGCGTTCGACCGAGACAGCGCCCCGTCAAGCTCCGGCCCCGTCGAGGCCCCGGTCCAAAGCTTGATACGAAAGGCCTCGCCGGCCGCATGGGCGGCCTCGATCCGCGCGGCAAGCGCTGGTGGGATCGCCTTGGGATAGCCCGAGCCGGTGAAGCCCGACATGCCCACGGTATCGCCGGGCGCGATCAGCGCGGCGGCCTCGGCCGCGCTCATCAACCGGTCACGTAGGCCGGGATGGGCGATGCGGTCTTGGGTCATGGGGTGCTCCTGTGTGCCTGTTCGGGGCCGATCTCTACGCAACGACCGTTACCGAAAACATGATCTGACGCAAAGCATGGCGGGCATGTCCGCCGCGCGGGGCCACCGTTCCCTCATGTTCCCCTTGCGCTCGCGCCCCGGACCCCTAGCCTTCCGGCAAGAGCAAAGGAGTAGCGTCATGGGACAGCCGCATATTTCACCGGTGATGGAGATCAAGCCGGAGTGGATCGACTACAACGGTCACCTCAACATGGCCTATTACAACGTGCTCTTCGACACGGCGGCCGACAGTTTCTATCCCACGATCGGCTTTGGCGAGGACTATATCCGCGAACGGGGGCTTACGACCTATACGGCCGAGTTCCACATCTGTTACCTGCGCGAACTGCACCTAGGCGCGAAACTCCGCGTCCATAGCTGGCTGCTCGACCATGACGACAAGCGCTTCCACACCTTCCAGGAAATCCACCACGAAGACGGCTGGATCGCCGCCACAGGCGAGGCGCTCGGACTTCACATCGACATGTCCGGGCCGCGAGTCGCGCCGATGCCGGCGGACGTGCTGGACCGGCTCCGCGCCTTCCACGACGCCCATAAGCCCGATGTCTGGCCGGAACGCGCCGGGCGGGGGATCGGAATTCCGCGCAAATCCGGACCAGATATGGGGGCGCATTGACACCCCTCCCCAAAGGCTGGAGACCCTTTGTTTTTCCGCCACAGGGAACCCCGGTTCCCGCGTGGGGGTTTGGACGGAACAGGTTCGAATCGTGTAGGCTCGAACGACGCAAAGAGGGACTTTTCATGCAACGCTACGAATACCGGGTCGTTCCGGCTCCCAGGAAGGGCAAGAAGGCAAGAGGCGTGAAGACCGCCGAGGGCCGTTTCGCGACCGCCCTCACCGACTGCATGAACGAGATGGCGGCGGAGGGCTGGGAATACCTGCGCACCGACACGCTCCCCTCGGAAGAACGCACTGGCATCACCGGACGCACGACGGTGTTCCAGAACATGCTGGTGTTCCGCCGTGACGCGGACGCCAAGGTCGAGAGCGACGGGTTCGGTGTCGCGCCGGCGATCACCGTCGACGAAAACGCCGATCATCGCGCACCGCTTCTGCCGGCGGCCTCGGTGGCCAATGCCGTGCCCTCGACGATGACCGCGCTTGTCGCGGACAGGAAGGACAACGCCAAGGCACCCGACGCCAACGCACCCGATGCAACGACTTCGGACATCAAGAAGTCCGACGGCACGGACGAGAAAACGGCCCACGCGGCGGAGTGATCCTGCGTCGCTAGTCCGAAACCTCGAGCGCGAGCGCGTGGATCTCTGACAGAAGGTCTGCGCCCAGCGCGGCGTGAACGGCCCGATGTCGGGCGACACGGGACTGCCCGCCAAAGGCGTCGGCTTCGATCTTCACACGAAAGTGGCTCTCACCGGAGCCATCATCCCCGGCATGTCCCGCATGCCGGTGGCTTTCGTTGATCACCTCGAGAACCCGTGGCGCAAAGGCAGCTTCGAGCTTCGCGCGGATTTCATCCTGCTTGGGCATTTTTCGCCTCCTCGCCTCTTCTCTCTCTCGCAAAAATGTCTAAACTCCTGCGCTCGACAAGAACAGAGTGGTGTCATGGACAAGAGCGATCCCTTTGGATTCGACATTTCGGTCGGGGCGTCGAAGAAGAAAAAGACGCGCGGCAAACGCGGCATGTCGGGGGCCTTCGAGACCTCGACACGCGTCTGCGAGCATCCGGGGTGCGAAGAACATGGTCAGTACCGGGCACCGCGTAGCCCCGACCACCTCGACGAATATCTGTGGTTCTGCAAGGACCACGTGCGCGAGTACAATCTGAAGTGGAACTTCTTCAACGGCGCCACGGAAGAGGAAATGGACGCGCAGGCGGCCAAGGACCGCGTCTGGGAACGCGAGACGAAGTCCTTCAAGCAAAGCGCCGAGGAACGCGCCTGGTCGCGGCTGGGCGTGGATGACCCGCATCAGGTGCTGGGCGGCAATGCCACCAAGAACCCCGGCAAGGCGGCGCCAGGCGGCGGACGCAAGCTGCCGCCGACCGAACGGCGCGCCATCGAGATCCTCGAGGCCAAGGACGACTGGACGAAGGCGGAAATCCGCAAGTCCTACAAGGCCTTGATCAAGGTTTTGCACCCGGACATGAACGGCGGCGACCGCTCGCAGGAAGAGCAGTTGCAGGAAGTCGTCTGGGCCTGGGACCAGATCAAGGACAGCCGCAGCTTCAAGTGAGCCGGTTCATGGCCGGTTGAACGGATTGCAAAGGCGCCCCGACCGGGCGCCTTCTTCACAGGTCGCCCCTGCCTTGTGGGCTACAGCGCCCCCTCGGTCTCGATCTTCACGGTTTCTCCGCAATGTTTGCAGTGGACCGCATCGGGATCGTGCAGCATGAGGCCGCAGGTCTGGCATTCGTGACGCACCTTGGCTGGGCGAAAGAGCGCCGCAGCAAGCCGCAGGAACAGCGTGATCCCGACGATCATAACGGCGACCGACAGCATCCGCCCCGCCGTGCCGTCGAGCGTGATGTCCCCGAACCCGGTGGTGGTGAGCGTCGTGACCGTGAAGTAGAGTGCATCGGCATAGTGCCGGATGTCCGGGTTGTGCCCGTATTGCGTGGCGTAGATGAGCCCGGTCATGACGAAGAGGAAGACAAAAAGGTTCACCGTGGCCAGAAACACCTGTTCGTGTTCGCAGAACCAACGGATGTCCTGACGGAGCCGCGCGGTGAGCTGGTAGGTGTGGAGGAGCCGGAGCGTGCGCAGGATCCGCAGGAAACCGAACCCCTCGCCCGCGATGGGCGCGAGAAAGCTCACCAGTGCAACGACATCGGCCCAGGAGGACAGGCGCATGAAATACCGCAAGCGGTCACGGGTCGCGAGAAGATGCGCGATGAAATCGGTGAGGATCACGATACCGATCATGAAGTCGATCCATTCGACGGTGGCTCCATGATCGAAGAAGGACGTGACGATGACATAGGAAATGGTCAGCACGTCGAACCCGAGCAGCCAATAGCGGAAGCGATGCGCCCGGTCGGAGTTCCCGTAGTAAAGTTCGCGAAGGGTCTCCAACGTCACTCCTGCCCCAAGTTGCGGTCGTTCGTCGGATGAAACCAGCCACCGGGGCAAGGTGCAAGGGCACCGTCCCGCTGGTCGGGCCCCAACAGCAACCCCGCCCGGCGTGAAGCTCGGGCGGGGTCGGGCGCGGCGGACCGGGGGACGGGACAGACAATCGGCCCGCCGCTGGAGCCACGCCACTGGGTGACGCAACCCGTTCCAAGGTCCGGGGAACAGGTCCTTGGACCGTCGCCCGGGAAGGCAGGTGCGGGATGCGAAGGCTGCTCAGTCCCTCGCATCCCGCGGCTGCTCGGCCTCGAGAGCCCGCCTTACATGGCGGGCAGGAGAACCTCGTCGATCACGTGGATCACGCCGTTCGACTGGTCGACATCGGCGATGGTCACATTTGCGGTCCGGCCACGTTCGTCCGTGAGCATGATCTCGTCGCCATCATAGGTGGCCTGCAGCGTGCAGCCGCCCACGGTCGGAACCGGGTGGGTGCCGCCATCGTCGTCGATCATGCCCTTGATCGCGTCGGACATGGCGTCAGCCGAGACCACGTGGCAGGTCAGGACCTTGGTCAGCATTTCCTTGTTCTCGGGCTTCAGAAGGTTCTCGACGGTGCCGGCCTGAAGCTTCTCGAAGGCGGCATTGGTCGGCGCGAAGACGGTGAAGGGGCCCGGGCCCGACAGCGTTTCGACAAGGCCCGCGGCCTGCACGGCGGCGACCAGCGTGGTGTGGTCGGCGGAATTCACGGCGTTCTCGACGATGGTCTTGTCGGCGAACATGGGCGCACCGCCCACCATGGGGTTTTCGCTTTGGGCCAGGGCGGCCGAGGCGGTCAGCGCCAGGGCGGCGGTCGAAGTTGCGATGATCTTGCGTAGCATGGATATCTCCCTGAATGTTTCCCCCCCCGTGATCGGCGAGGTCACAGGAAGCCACGAAGCCTGATCGAGGCGAGTTTCAGGGGCTGCAAAAATCGGCATCACGGATGCGTGAAGTCATTGCCGGGTAACGGTTTTTCTCAGATTCGAAAGACAAAGGGGGCTGCCGGAGCACCCCCTTTGGCTGTGTGCCGAGGTCAGACAAGCACCACCTGCGAGTGCCGGGTCAGAGCGTCTGCACCCCGCCGGTCGCGATGACGGGCCCGGTGGGCGCCCCGGTAGGCGAGCCGCCCGGAGGTTCGACCGAAATGGCCAGTGTGGCGCCGTCGAACTGGGCCGCCACTTCTGGCGCGACGGCGATCCGGGCCGGATCGTCGCCCGGCAGAAGGCCCATCGAGACGGGCGCATTGCCCCCCGCGATAATCCAGAGCTCGTGGACCGTGCCTTCGTCCGGCGCGTCGTAGGGAATGACGTAAAGCTCGCCGGTGTCGCCGTCGTATCCGGCCGCCAAGAGGAGGGTGCCGTCCTCGGAGGCGAGGTCGATGTGATAGAGCGGATCGGCCGGCGGGCGCACCAGCCCCGCAGGCGGCACGACGAACAGAAGCACCGCGAGCGAGGCGGCCAGCAGCGTCGGGATCGCGGCCATGAGCCAGCGTGGCCCGGTGTCGCCTCCGAAGAGCCGGCCCTGCACCTCGCGCCAGACGCGCGTCGGCGGGGCGACTGGCGTGATGTCGTCGGTCAGCGACGTGAAGTCCTCCTGCCAGCCACGCACCAGCGCCGCCAGAGCGGGCTCGGCGTTCAGACGACGGGCAAAGGCCGCCGCCTCGGACATCGACATCAGCCCCAGCGCGTATTCACCGGCGAGGACACGGTCGTCATATGGCAGGTCGTCTTCGGTCATGCCTCCAGACACTCACGCAGTTTGATGAGGGACCGGCGCAACCAGGTCCGCATTGTATTGAGCGGCACGGCGAAACGATCCGCCAGATCCGCATAGGTTTCTCCGTCGAGATAGGCCCGGCGCACAGCCTCGGCCCGTTCTTCCTCCAGCGTGCCGAAACATTCGACGACACGTTGAGCCTCGGCCTTGGCGACGAGGCGATGTTCCACCCCGGGCGTGGGGTCGGGCATCCGCGCCATGGCGTCATCGTCGCTGTCGTGCCGCTTGCGGGCGCGCAGGCGGTCGATCGCGTGATTGCGGGCGATGGTGATGAGCCACGTCATGGGACTCGCTCCGCCCGCCTGATAGCGCTTCGCGCCGTTCCAGACCTTCACGTAAATCTCCTGCAACGCGTCTTCTGCTTCGCCCCGGTCATTCAAGACACGCAGGGTGACACCGAAGAGTTTCGCGGAGGTCGCGTCATAGAGCGATTTGAACGCCTTGCGATCACCCAGCGCACAGCGGGCGATGAAGGTCTCGATGTCGTCGCGTGTGGTCATGTCACCTCGTAACCTGCGGTCACCTTATGCGTTTTTCGGACGGGTGCAACGAATGTCGGCTGTTTGCGCCTGTAACACGGCGTTCCCCTTTCCCTCGCCCGCACAATCGGTATGTTGCGACGACGAACAAACGACGACACGAAGGACCCCCGATGGCTGACGGCAACACCGACATCAACGCGAAGCCGACCGAAGATGTTTCGGTCCGGGAGGTTTTTGGCATCGACACCGACATGAAGGTGAAAGGGTTCGCCGACCGGACGGACCGCGTGCCGGAACTCGACACGACCTACAAATTCGACCCCGACACCACGCTCGCGATCCTCGCCGGGTTTTCCCACAATCGCCGCGTGATGATCCAGGGCTATCACGGCACGGGCAAATCGACGCATATCGAGCAGGTCGCCGCGCGTCTGAACTGGCCGACAGTGCGGGTGAACCTCGACAGCCACATCAGCAGGATCGACCTCATAGGCAAGGACGCGATCAAGCTGCGCGACGGCAAGCAGGTGACCGAGTTCCACGAAGGCATCCTGCCCTGGGCGCTGCGCAACCCTGTCGCCATCGTCTTTGACGAATACGACGCCGGTCGCGCCGACGTGATGTTCGTGATCCAGCGAGTCCTCGAACATGACGGCAAGCTCACGCTTCTCGACCAGAACGAGATCATCACGCCGAACAAGTATTTCCGTCTCTTCGCGACCTCGAACACCGTGGGTCTCGGTGACACGACGGGGCTTTATCACGGCACCCAGCAGATCAACCAGGCGCAGATGGACCGCTGGTCGCTCGTTGCGACGCTGAACTACCTGTCGCATGACGCCGAGGCGGCCATCGTGCTGGCCAAGTCGCCGCATTACAACACCGAAGCGGGCCGCAAGACCGTGAACCAGATGGTGACAGTCGCGGACCTCACGCGCACGGCCTTCATGAACGGCGATCTGTCCACGGTGATGAGCCCGCGGACGGTGATTTCATGGTCTCAGAACGCCGAGATCTTCCGCAACGTGGGCTATGCCTTCCGCCTGACCTTCCTCAACAAATGCGACGAGCTCGAGCGCCAGACGGTGGCCGAGTTCTACCAGCGCTGCTTCGACGAGGAACTGCCGGAAAGCGCCGCGAACGTGCAGGTTCGGTAACAACTACTCACGATCTGGGCGCGCGGATCGCGACCTTCCGGGTCGATCCACCGCGCGCCCTGCGCTCCTTCAGCCACAGTCCAGATGAAATCGCTCCGCTGCGGAACCGCATCGGGGTCTTGATCATTTGGTCAAAAAGGCTCGGAAAATTCGGGGCTTCGCGACCGATCTTCACGAAACGTGAATGTTTGCGCTCGCAGCATGACCGGAGCATCCCCGTTTCCGTGCTTTACTGACCTTATTTTTATGGAAAGCTGGCGTCATGAGCAGGCTGACATCGAAAATACAGGCAGGCCTATTGGCTCTCGCTCTCCCAACCGCCGCTTCGGCGGCACCGAATGATCTGACGATGGGGTTCGCGAATTGCGCGGGGCGGCTGTCCGCGACGATGGAGTTCGAATGGCTCCTTGGGCAGGATGGCGAAACCGCACGCGCCGAACGGGATGCGATGGTGTCCCTGCTGGAAGCGGTGATGGCGCCCGAAGATGCCCGCGACACGCTCGCCCGTCGGATCGAGGCGAAATACGCGCATTCGGTCCTGCTGACCCGGGCGCATTTCAACGACGACGCGCAGGATGCGGCTTGGGCCGCCGACCGCGCCGAGGTCGAGATCGGGAGCTGCCGCGCGTTGATCCTGAGCTAGGATCGCGAGCCCTGCCAAATATCACCCGTCGCGGGCGGGCTGGACGATCCTTGCCGCCCTCGCCCGCTCCCACAGAAAAAGGCCCGCCTCCAGAGGCGGGCCTTTCCTGTCTTCGAGGACAGGACGGGGTGGATTACGCGGCTTTGGCAGCGGTTTCCTTGCGGGCGGACCGAAGGCTCGCCGCCCACCAAGACAGGTCGTCGAACATGGTGGTAACGGAAGGAAGAAGGTTTTCCTCGACCGCCTTTGTGCCCTTGCCCGCGCCCAACGGATGCGCGGCAAAGAAGTCCGCGCCGCCCAGGTGAAGCGCCGAGCGAACCGGGGCCATCTGAAGCTCGACCGCGATGGCGCGAAGATGCTCGACCGCGCGGGCCGCGCCCATGGAGCCATAGCCGAAGGCGGTCATGGGTTTGCGAACCCATTCCACATAGGCCTGATCCAGAGCGTTCTTCAGCGCGCCCGAGATCGAATGGTTGTATTCCGCAGTGACAAAGATGTAGCCGTCGAACTCGGCCACCTTCTTCTGCCATGCAATCGCTTTCGGGTCCTGCGAGGGCACCCAGGCGTTGGAAGCGACTTCGTCGAACAACGGCAGGTCGTAGTCGGCAAGGTCAACGAGTTCCACGTCAAAGTCGTCGCGTTTCTGCGCCTGTTCGAGAAGCCAGTTGGCCGGGTCGGCGCCGAAGCGGGCGTCGCGGGTCTGGCCGAGGATGATGGCGATTTTCGGTTTGGTCATGTCTGATCTCCCAGTCGGGGTTGCTGTGTGCGGTGTTGCGCTAGACATGAGCGCACATGAGACCCATATCAACCGGCGGTTCTGTGCAATCCAGCGCAGACTCTGCGCGAGGCCGCACTGGCCGATCCCCGAACCGGCGGACGCCTGCGCAGGGGCCCGCCGGTCTCGCCTGCGCGTCACCGCTTGCCCCCGCCCCGGCCCGGTGATTTAACCCAAGCATGGCAAAATCCAGCGACAACCCGGCCGATCCCTTCAAGAAGGCGCTTTCCGAAGCGACCAAGGTCATGGCCGACGACGGTGACCTGACCATCACCTATTCCGTGGACCCTTCCGGCGTGTCAGGAGAGTCGATGCGCCTGCCGCAGGTGACCCGGCGGATGAGCCGCGACGAGGTGCTTCTGGCGCGCGGCACGGCGGATGCGCTGGCGCTGAAACACCGCTACCATGACCGGGCGACCCACACGAAATATGCGCCCTCGGGCGACATGGCGCGGGCGATCTACGAGGCGATGGAAACTGCTCGCTGCGAGGCGATGGGGGCGCGTGTCATGCCCGGCACGGCGTCGAACATCGACCACAAGATTGCCGAGGAAAGCCTGCGCAAGGGTTACCTCGGCCTGACCCAACAGACGGACGCGCCTCTTGCGGAAGCGGCCGGGTTCTTCGTGCGCGAGGCGGCCACCGGGCGGGCCCTGCCCGCGGGCGCGAACAAGGTGCTCGACCTGTGGCGCGACTACATCGAGGGACAGGCCGGCGAAACCTTCGAAAGCCTGCAGACCAAGCTCGACGACCAGTCTGCCTTCGCTCGGTTCGCACGGCGGGTGATCGATGATCTGGGCTATGGCGACCAGCTGGGCGACGACCCGGACGACACCGACGAGGACGAAACCGACGAGGCCGAGGAAGACAGCGACCAGCAGGAAGAGCAGGGTTCAGAAGAAAACTCTGACGACGACGACACGTCGGAGGCCGACAGCGAACGCTCGCAGGAGGAACAGCAGGACCAGTCCGAGGCGCAGGTCTCGATGGACGACCTCGCCGACGAGGAGTTCACCGAGGAGGCGGAGATGCCCGATGCGGACGCCCCCCACGAGCCGCCGCCGCCCCCGCCCCCCTCGGACGCCGATCCGAATTACCGGGTCTACCTCGACACCCATGACGAGGAGATCGCCGCCGAGGACCTCGCGGAGCCCGCCGAACTGGAACGCCTGCGCGCCTATCTGGATCAGCAGCTGGAGCCCTTGAAAGGCGCTGTGTCCCGGCTCGCCAACAAGCTCCAGCGCCGCCTTCAGGCCCAGCAGAACCGAAGCTGGGAATTCGACCGGGAAGAGGGCATCCTCGACGCGGGTCGCCTTGCCCGTGTGGTCGCGAACCCTACGACTCCGCTCTCGTTCAAGGTCGAGAAGGACACCGAGTTTCGCGACACCGTGGTGACGCTCCTGCTGGACAACTCCGGTTCCATGCGTGGCCGCCCGATCTCTATCGCCGCGATCTGTGCCGACGTGCTTGCTCGCACGCTGGAACGCTGTGCGGTGAAGGTCGAGATCCTCGGTTTCACCACCCGCGCGTGGAAGGGCGGACAGGCGCGCGAGGCGTGGCTGGCCGAGGGTCGCCCGCAGGGCCCCGGACGCCTCAACGACCTGCGCCACATCATCTACAAATCCGCCGATGCCCCGATGCGCCGGACGCGGGCCAACCTTGGCCTCATGATGAAAGAGGGGCTGCTCAAGGAAAACATCGACGGCGAGGCGCTCGAATGGGCGCACCGGCGTCTGGTGAACCGGCGCGAGGCGCGCAAGATCCTGATGGTCATTTCGGATGGGGCACCGGTGGACGATTCGACGCTCTCGGTGAACCCGGCGAACTACCTCGAGAAACACCTGCGCGACGTGATCGCGATGGTGGAAAAGCGCAAGGCGGTCGAGCTTCTGGCCATCGGGATCGGGCATGACGTGACGCGCTATTACGATCGCGCCGTGACGATCACCGACGTCGAACAACTCGCTGGCGCGATGACCGAGCAGCTTGCGGCGCTTTTCGACAGCGACCCGCGCGCCCGGGCGCGGATCATGGGCATAAGGCGCGCGTCCTGATGTTCCAGGGGTTCGAAACGACCGCGGACCCGGCCCATGGTGCGGCCCGGCTCGCGGCCCTGCGCGCCGAGATGAAGGCGGAGGGGCTCGCCGCCTTCATCGTACCGCGCGCGGACGTCTACCAGGGCGAATATGTCGCCGAATGCGACGCGCGGCTTGCGTGGCTCACGGGGTTCACCGGCTCGGCTGGTTTCTGCATCGTGCTGAGGGACGAGGCGGGCGTCTTCATCGACGGTCGCTACCGCTCGCAGGTGAGCGATCAGGTCGATCTGGCGCAATTCACCCCGGTGAACTGGCCCGAGACGACAGCCGGGGACTGGTTGGCCGCGCGGCTCAACACCGGCAACCGTGTGGGCATCGACCCCTGGCTCCACACCACGCGCGAGGTCGAAGCCATCGACAAGGCGCTCGCCAAGGTCGGGGCTGGCGTGCATCCCGTCGCAAACCTCGTGGACCGGATCTGGACAGACCGCCCTGCCCCGCCAGCCGAGGCGATCAGCGAGCAACCGATTGAATTGACGGGCGTCTCCGCGCAGGAAAAATGCCAGATCATCGCCAGGACCCTACGTGATGACGGTGACGAGGCGGTGGTGATCACCCTGCCCGATTCCGTCTGCTGGCTGCTCAATGTCCGGGGCCGCGACATCGCGCACAACCCCGTGGTCCAGGCCATGGCGATCCTGACAGAAAGCGGGCATGTGACGGTCTTCACCGAAGACCGCGACCTTGGCCCCCTTGCCGAGATGGACGCCGTGACCGTCACGGGGCCCAAGGCGTTTCCGGCAGCCTTGCAGGGTCTGTCGGGCCCTGTCCGCGTGGACCGGACCTCGGCCCCCCATGCGGTGGGCCAGCTTCTGGCCGAGAAGGGCATCCCTGTGCATTGGGAGGCCGACCCCTGCGCCCTGCCCAAGGCGCGCAAGACCGAAGCCGAACTGAACGGCACCCGCGCCGCCCATCTGCGCGACGCGGCCGCGGTGGTCGAATTCCTGCACTGGTATGATGCGACCCTGCCCGAGAGCGAGCTGACCGAGATCGACCTCGTGACCGAGCTCGAAGGCTTCCGGCGGGCCACCAACGCGCTCGAGGACATCAGTTTCGAGACGATTTCGGGCACCGGCCCCCACGGCGCCGTCATCCACTACCGCGTGACGCGGGAAACGAACCGGCAGCTTGCAAAGGGCGACCTCGTCGTGCTGGACAGTGGCGGCCAATACCGCGACGGCACGACCGACATCACCCGCACCTTGCCGGTGGGCGACGTCGACGCCGACGAACGCGCGGCCTTCACTCGCGTTCTCAAGGGCATGATCGCCATCTCGCGTGCCCGTTTCCCGCGTGGCGTGACCGGCGCGCATCTCGACGCGCTCGCCCGCTATCCGCTCTGGCTCGCGGGGATGGATTACGACCACGGCACCGGGCATGGCGTCGGGTCATACCTCTCGGTTCATGAAGGGCCGCAGCGCCTGTCGCGGCTGTCTGACGTGCCGCTCGAACCCGGCATGATCTTGTCCAACGAGCCGGGCTATTACCGCGACGGCGCTTTTGGCATCCGGATCGAGAACCTCATCGCCGTGCGCGAGGCGGACCGCCTGCCCGGCGGCGACGACCGGGATTTCCTGTGTTTCGAGACGCTGACCTATGTGCCCATCGACCGCCGTCTGATCCTGCCCGACATGCTTGACGCGGGCGAACGCGCCTGGCTCGACGCATATCACCGAGCCTGCCTCGACAAACTGGGGTCAAAGGTGACGGGCGCGGCGCGGCTCTGGCTCGCGCGGGCCTGTGCGCCCCTGTGACAGACCGGCCAAAGGTCTGTGCGTCCCTGTCACTGTGCAGGGCCGCGCACATGCGCCACTATGCCACAGCCATTTGGCCGGAATGACACGTCGGGGTCATGAAACCCTTGTTAGGGTTCCGAAATGCGAAGGGGAGACGAGACAGTGAGCGACCATATCAGGATACACAAGGCGCAGGGCACCTGGGTCGTGCGCGCCGGCGGGGCCGTGCTGGGCGAAAGCCGCGACGCGCTCGAGCTGGTCGAAGGCGACTATCCCCCGGTGATCTACTTCCCGCGCGACGACATCGCGATGCGGATGCTGGAGCCCTCCGAGACCAAGACCACCTGCCCTTGGAAAGGCGAAGCGTCCTATTTCTCGATCCCGACGAAATCCACGGTGATCAAGGACGCGGCCTGGTCCTACGAGACGCCCAAGGACGGGATGGAGCGTATCGCGGGCCATCTGGCCTTCTACACCGGCAAGGTGACGGTCGAACAACTGTGACGCAGCCCGAGATACGGCGTGGGGCCGAGGCCATCGCGGCGCAGGTCGTGGGGCTTTTCGACCGCAGTTTCGGTGCCTCCGAAGGGGTGGACGAAGGGGCCGCGATTGCCGGTCTCGTGTCCCGGCTGATCGACGAGGGCGCTGATGTCTTCACCGCCTGGCTCGACGGTCGCATCGCCGGTGCGATCTGCTTCACGCCCCTTACCTACGACGATCCGCGCGGTGTTGCGCTCCTGTCTCCTGTGGCCGTGGACCCGGCCGTTCAGGGACACGGGATCGGGCAGGCCCTCATTCGGGCCGCGCTCGACCGGCTCGCGGCCGAGGGCGTGGCGATTGTCGTGACCTACGGCGACATCGCGTTCTATGGCAAGGTCGGCTTCGCCCCCGTCACGACCGACGTTGTCCCCGCCCCGCAAGCCCTGTCGCAGTCCGAAGGATGGATTGCGCAATCCCTGGCAGGCGCCCCGATCACGCCCCTGCCCGCGCCCGCCCGAGCCGTCCCGGCCTTTGACGACCCGGACCTGTGGTGATGCGCTAACTGTGCTCTTCGCGCGCCGTGTCGCTGAGTTTCAGGTTCACCGCTTTTAGCGCATCCACATGGTGAAGCGACCCCCACAACCCCGGGCTGTCGCCCTCACCGCCCAAGGTCACGACGGGAAGAAAGGCCGCGCCCGACGCCTCGAAGATCGGCATCGCGACCTCCAGCGTGGCGTTCCCGTCGACATAGACGCCGTCCTCGATCAACGCCCAGCACTCCACCTCGCTCGCCGCTTTCGGGTCGTCCTTCTTGCGCATGACCTTGGCCACGGGAAGCGTGGCGAGCAGCCACGCCTGGGGCCCGGCGGCAAGGTGTATGCCGCGCCGCTCAAGCTGCGTGAGGAAGAACGACATGTCGACCAGCCGTGACGCGATGGCGGTGGAAATCGAAACGGCGACCATGACCGCAAGCCCGGTCTGCCAGTCCCCGGTGAGTTCAAAGACAATCATGGTCGTGGAGATCGGCGCGCCCAGCACGGCGGCGGCCACCGCACCCATGCCCGCCAGCGCATAGAGGGTCTCGCTCCCGGAAACATCGGGAAAGATCGCCGTGGCGATGAGCCCGAAGGCCAGCCCGGTCAGCGCCCCGACCATAAGCGCAGGAGAAAACACCCCGCCCCCCATGCGCCCGCCCATGGTGATGGCCACGGCAATGACCTTCAGGATGGCGAAGACCACCGCCTCGTGCAGGACGAGCTGACCGGTGATGGCGCGCGCGGTGGTCTCATAGCCAACCCCGATGATGTGGGGAAAGACGATGGCGATGGCACCCAGCATCAGCCCGGCCAGCGCGGGGCGCAGCACGCGGGGCATCCGGGTCATCCGCAGGAACAGGTTTCCCATGTCGTCGGCAAAGAAGATCGCCTTCATGAGCGCCACGGCGACGACGCCCGAGACGACGCCCAGAAGCAGATAAGCGGGCAGCTCGACATAGAAGGCGAGCCCGCCCTTGTCGGGGAGGACGAACTCGCTCACGCCGCCATATTCCAGCCGGTTGATCACTGTCCCCGCGACGCTCGCAATGGCGATGGGGGCGAAGGCATGGACGGCGAAGTGACGCAGGACCACCTCCAGCGCGAAGAGCGCACCCGCAATGGGGGCATTGAAGCTCGCGGACACGGCGGCAGCGACCGCACAACCCAGAAGGTCGCGCGAATGGATCGCCGAGGCGTTGATCCGGGCGGAAACCCATGTGGCCATGACGGCTGCCATGTGCACGACCGGACCCTCGCGCCCCGAGGATCCGCCGGTGGCGAGCGTGATGAAGCTCGCGATCGCCGAGCCGACCCCGGCGCGCTTTTCCACCCGTCCTTCACGCAGCGCCGCGCCCTCGATCACGTCCGCCACCGAGCGCACCCGCCCGTCGTTCGTGGTCCAGTTGAGCACGATTCCGACGATCAGCCCGCCCACCGCAGGCAGGACGAGGATCAGGAACCAAGGCAGCGTTTCGGCAAAGCTGTGCAGATGCGCAACGTCGTCGGTGCCGTAGAGAAAGGCCTGCAAGCGCTCGATCCCCTTACGGAAGAAGAGCGCTGCGGTGCCGGCGGCGATCCCGATGATCAGGGCGATGACCCAGAACTGCGCCTGACCCGGTCCCTGCGTGCGGATCACATGGAGCACGCGATTGCGATAGGCGACGGCGGCCAGGATCCCCTGGCGTGCGCGCGCTTTCGCATCATTCAGCATAGCCCCACCCCGGGGCTTTTTAATGCCCCACCGCTTGTCTAGATTGCGTCGACCACTACGAGGACGACGATTGATGAGCATTCAAGCCGCTTGGCCCGAGTTGCAATCGGTTCTAGGGGATCGGATCACCCGCTCCAAGTCCGATCTGGACGCCCATGGCGGATCGGAGACCTACTTCCCTGCGGCGCCGCCGGAGGCGGTCGCCTATCCCGAGACGACCGAGGAGGTGTCCAAGCTCGCGGCCCTGTGTCACGGGCATGGCATTCCGATCGTCGGCTACGGCGCGGGAACCTCGCTCGAAGGGCATACCTCGGCCATTCGCGGCGGGCTGACGGTGGACTTCGGTCGGATGAACCGCGTGCTCGAAGTGCATCAGGGCGACATGGACGCGGTGATCCAGCCCGGCATCACGCGGGAGGCGCTGAACCTCGAACTCAGGACGACGGGCATGTTTTTTTCCGTCGATCCGGGGGCCAATGCTTCGCTCGGCGGGATGGCGGCGACGCGGGCCTCGGGCACGACGACGGTGCGTTACGGGACCATGCGCGACAACGTGCTGGCGCTGGAAGTGGTGCTTGCGGACGGTCGGATCATCCGCACCGGGACGCGGGCGCGGAAATCCTCGGCCGGCTATGACCTCACGGGGCTTTTCCTCGGATCCGAAGGCACGCTTGGCCTCATAACCGAGATGACCGTGCGGCTTCAGGGCCAGCCCGAGGCGATCAGCGCCGGGATCTGCGCCTTCGACGACATGAGCGCGGCGGTCGAGGCGGTGGTCGCGGTGATCCAGATGGGCCTGCCCATGGCGCGGATCGAGTTTCTCGACCCGGACGCAGTGCGCGCGGTCAATGCCTATTCCGGCACCGACGTGCCCGAGACGCCGCATCTTTTCGTCGAGTTCCACGGCACGGAAAACGGCGTCGCCGACGACGCCGCGCGCTTTACCGAGATCGTCGCGGACTTCGGGGCACATGGCGTAGAGGTGGCGATCAGGCCCGAGGACCGCACAGCGCTCTGGACCATGCGCCACCATGCCTATTGGGCCTGTCTCGGGCTGCGCAAGGGCTGTCGGGCGTTGGTCACCGACGTTTGCGTGCCGATTTCACGGCTCGCCGAGGCGGTCACGGAGACGCAGGCGGATATCGCCGAAAGCGGTATGCTAGGGCCGATCCTCGGTCACGTGGGCGACGGGAACTTTCACGCCATCTTGCTGGTTGACCCGGAACAGCCCGCCGAGCTCGAGGTGGCGCGCAAGCTGGGTTCGCGAATGAGCGAACGGGCGCTGCGGCTCGGCGGGACTGTCACCGGGGAACACGGCATCGGTATAGGCAAGCTTGCATATATGGAGGCCGAACATGGCGAGGCCTGGGCCGTGATGGGCGACATCAAGGCCGCGCTCGATCCCCGGGGCATCTTGAACCCCGGCAAAATGGTCAGGACGTGAAACGACCAAAGGTCAACGCAGAGACAATCAGACGCATCTGGAACCGGACCCTGCACCATGCAGAGCACCGCTTGCCCCCCGGCACGCGGGTCCTGGTGGGGCTGCTTCTGATGGTCGGGGGTGTCTTCGGTTTCCTGCCGGTCATCGGCTTCTGGATGTTGCCCCTGGGGGTCGCGGTGGCCGCGATGGACATTCGCCCGCTCTGGCGCAAGTTCTTCGGGCCCGGTCACATGCCGCCGCCCCGGTCGCTTCAAGTGCCCCCGTCAGACAAGGAAGTGCGCGAGGAAGATGTGGATCGGCCGCGCGACTGAGAGCCGTTCCTTAGCCCAGAAGGCTCGCCGCCGCGGCGCGGGCCTCGTCGGTGATCGTGTCGCCGGAGATCATGCGCGCGATCTCGTCCACGCGCTCGGTCGCGCCCAAGGGCGTGACCCGCGACAGGGTCATATCGTTCTCGACCGCTTTGGCCACCCGCCAATGATGGGCACCAAGCGCCGCGACCTGCGGCGAATGGGTGACGACCAGCACCTGCCCCCCTTCGTCGGCGAGCGCCTTGAGCCGCCTCCCGACCGCATCGGCGGTGGCCCCGCCCACGCCCCGGTCGATCTCGTCGAAGATCATCGTCAGCCCTTCGGCATCCCGTGTCAGGCAGACCTTGAGCGCCAGCAGGAAACGCGAGAGTTCACCTCCTGAGGCGATCCGGTTGAGCGCGCCCGCCGGTGCGCCCGGGTTGGTGGCGACGGTGAAGGTCACCTCGTCGCGCCCCTCGGGCCCCGCGTCTCCTGCCGCGATCTCGGTGGTGAAGACCGCGCGCTCCATCTTGAGCGGCGCAAGCTCGGCGCCCATCGCCGCATCGAGCCGGGTGGCCGCTTCGGTGCGGGCCCCGGTCAGCGCCGCCGCAGCCGCGTCATAGGCAGCAAGTGCTGCCGTTTCCGCCTTGGTCAGCTCGGCAATGTCGCCTTCGCCCTTGTCGAGCGCGGCGAGCTTTTCGGCGATGTCGGTCGCGAAGGCGGCGAGGTCGTCGGGCGCGACGCCATGCTTGCGTGCCAGACCCCGGATGGCGAACAGGCGCTCCTCGGTGCGCTCAAGCTCCATCGGGTCGAAGGCGAGCGTTTCCATCGCGTCCTCGACGCCCTGCATCGCCTCGCCCAGTTCGACAAGCGCGCGGTTGAGGGCCTCGATCACCGGATCGAGCGTCTCGCCCGCCCGGTCGGCGACCCCTTCGAGCCAGCGAAGGGCATCGCCCATCCGCCCTTCCGCCCCTTCACCCGGTCCGAGCGACTGCGCGGCCTTCGCCACGTCCTCGCCGATGCGCTGCCCGGCCTGCATGAGGCGGCGGCGGGCATCAAGGTCGGCCTCCTCGCCGGGCTGCGGGTCCAGTTTTTCAAGCTCGCCGCCGGCATGGCGCAGGAAGTCCTCTTCCTCGCGGGCGGCGGCGAGGCGGGCCTCGGCCGCTTCGCGCGCCTTGCGAGCAGCGGAGAGCGCCTTCCATGCCGCGCGCACGGACTCGACCTTCGGTTCCAGGGCACCGAACTGATCAAGGAGCAAACGGTGTGTGCGCGGGTTCAGGAGACCCTTATCGTCCTGTTGGCCGTGCAATTCGACAAGGGTTTCCGACAGCGCGCGCAGCACGTCGCCCGACGCACGGCGGTCATTGACCCAGGCGCTTTTCGCGCCGCCCGTGCGGTTCACCCGGCGCAAGATGAGTTCATCGCGCACGGGAAGCCCGGCCTCGTCCAGAACGGCGCGCGCCGGATGGCCCGTGGGCAGGTCGAAGACGGCGACGACCTCGCCCTCTTCCGCGCCCTGACGGACGAGATCCGCACGACCGCGCCAGCCCAGCACGAACCCCAGCGAATCGAGCAGGATCGACTTGCCCGCACCCGTTTCCCCGGTGAGAACGTTAAGTCCCGGCCGGAAATCCAGTTCCAGCCGGTCGATGATGAGCATGTCCCGGATGTCTAGGCTGCGAAGCATGACGAATGCCTAGAGCCACTCGCCCTTGATCATCTGACGGTAGATCGCGGCAAGCCAGTTGTTGCCCGAGGCCTGCGGCTTGAGCCCGTTCTTGGTCAGCAGATTGAAGCTGTCCTTGTACCACTCGGTCGACTGGAAGTTGTAGCCAAGGATTGCGCCGGCGGTCTGCGCTTCGTCGGTCAGGCCGAGCGAAATGTAGCTTTCCACAAGGCGGTGCAGCGCTTCGGGCGTCTGCGTCGTGGTCTGGAACTGTTCGACCACCACGCGGAACCGCGCCACGGCGGCGGCGTAATGCTTGCGCTTGAGGTAGTAGCGCCCGATCTCCATTTCCTTCGCCGCGAGATGGTCGAAGGCGAGGTCGAACTTGAGAATGGCGGAGCGCGCGTATTCGGTATCGGGGTAAAGCTCGATCACGTCGCGCAGCGCCTGAAGCGCCTGGAAGGTCAGGCCCTGATCCCGGCCGACGTCTTCGATCTGGTCATAGTAGGACAGCGCGAGGAGATAGGTGGCATAGCCCGCGTCTTCGTCGCCCGGATAGAAATCGACGAAACGCTGCGCGGCGGCACGCGCCTGTTCGTATTCCTTGTCCTGATGATGGGCATAGGCCTGCATGATCAGGGCGCGCTTGGACAGGTCGGTATAGGGGTAAAGACGTTCGACTTCGCCGTACCAGCGGGCGGCTTCCTCGAAGTTCTTGTTCTCGAGTTCGTATTCGGCGCGGGCAAAGATCTGTTCTGCGGTGAAATCCTCGATCGGCTTCTTTTCCCGATCGTCGCCAAAGAGCCCGCCGAAGAACCCACCGATACCGCCTCCGCCGGACGCGCCGCCGGAACAGGCCGAAAGCGAGGCGGCGAGCACCAGCACGGCAGCGGTCTTGAGGACCTTCGATCCCCGGATCACGCGGTCTTGTCCCTGCATGTCTTGCGCCTACCCACCCAAGTGATTCACCGGGTGGCTAACTCCCCCCAGCCTGTGTTGCGTCGTTTTCTAGCACAGATATTTTCGAGGCAAAATGGTTTGCCGCCCAAAAAACACCCGATGTGGCGCGGGAAAATCAGCCCCCGACAAAATATGGTGGAGCCGTTCCGCAGGGCATGAGCCTCGGGCCATAAGTGCCGGATACAAAAGCAAAAAGGCCGACCCGAAGGCCGACCCTTTCACGAGGTGTTCTGGTGTCGCGAGGGCGATCAATTCGCCTGGCGCCGCAGGAAAGCGGGGATTTCCACTCGTTCCTGTTCCGGGTCATGCGGCGCGGCCTGCGGCCGGCTCTGATGGCCCGCCTGCGGCTCGTGCCGTTCGGCGTGGGCTTCGGCGCCCTGCCCGGTCATGCGGTTGATGAGTGAGTTGATCCCGAAACGCGGCTTGGCGTCGCCCTGCGGGGCCGGCTGACCGCCCTGACCCGGACGGGTCCGGCTGACGGCGGCTTCAAGACGGGCCAGCGCTTCTGCCGAGGGCTGACCGGGTTGCGGCGCCTTGGGGGCGACGAACTGGGCCACGGGCTCTTCCCGGTAGTGCTGCGCGGGCTGCTGATACTGCTGCGGTTGCGGCTGGGGCGCCGGCTGATAAGCCGGTTCCTGACGCGACTGGAACACCGGAGCGGGTTGGTCGTCGCCGGCTTCCTCTGCCGGGAAGATGTTCTCGACCTGCTCTTCGGCGGCATAGGCCGTGGCGTCGATCTCTTCCTCGAAGAAGCTGTGCTGCGCGGGCTGCGCTTCGGCCTGCGGCTGGTAGGCCGGGGCCGGCTCGGGTTCGGGGTCCTGCGCGCGGGGCGCAGCCGCAGCGCTGCGGGCTTCGCGGCCCACCGGCTCCGAGTAGGAGCGGCGCGGCAGCGGCACGTCGGCGTGGCTTTCCACGGCGTCGATGCCGGTGGCGACCACGGAGACACGCATCATGCCTTCCATGTCGGTGTCGAGCGTGGAGCCCACGATGATGTTGGCGTCCTGATCCACCTCTTCGCGGATGCGGTTCGCCGCTTCGTCGAGTTCGAAGAGCGTGAGGTCGTAGCCGCCAGTGATGTTGATGAGCACGCCCTTCGCACCCTTGAGCGAGATCTCGTCAAGGAGCGGGTTCGCGATGGCTTTTTCGGCAGCCTGAATGGCGCGGTCTTCGCCAGAGGCTTCCCCGGTTCCCATCATCGCCTTGCCCATCTCGTCCATGACCGCGCGCACATCGGCGAAGTCGAGGTTGATGAGGCCCGGACGCACCATCAGATCGGTCACGCCCTTGACACCCTGATAGAGCACGTCGTCGGCCATCGAGAAGGCTTCGGTGAAGGTGGTCTTTTCGTTGGCAAGACGGAACAGGTTCTGGTTCGGAATGATGATCAGCGTATCGACCATCTTCTGGAGCGCTTCGACGCCCTCTTCCGCCTGCCGCATACGCTTCGCGCCTTCGAACTGGAAGGGCTTGGTCACGACGCCGACGGTCAGCACGCCCAGTTCACGCGCGGCCTGCGCGATGATCGGGGCGGCGCCCGTTCCGGTGCCGCCGCCCATGCCGGCGGTGATGAAGCACATATGCGCGCCAGCGAGGTGATCGACGATCTGTTCGATCGACTCTTCGGCAGCGGCGGCGCCGACGCTGGCACGGGCACCGGCACCCAGCCCTTCGGTCACTTTCACACCCATCTGGATGCGGGCCGGGGCTTTCGCCTGCTGCAACGCCTGCGCGTCGGTGTTGGCCACGACGAACTCGACGCCCTCGAGCGCCTTGTCGATCATGTTGTTGACCGCATTCCCGCCAGCGCCCCCGACGCCGAACACGGTGATACGGGGCTTAAGGTCTTGGTCCTGACCCGGCATGGTGAGGTTCAATGTCATGATCTTTCTACCGCCTGTCCTTTGACTTTCGTCATGCGTGACTATCGTCTTTCGCGGGATTTTCCCGCTCCGTGGCCCGACTTGTCGTCGGCGTTGTGGTTCCCGGATGATCCGGCGTCTGCCTATTCCCCACAACTCTAGCGGCGTTCGCCCGCTAGGTCACGCAAAAAACACGAAAAAGTCCCAACATCCGGGGGTTCCCCGGCAAGAATCCGCGAAATTTCGCCTTCCCAGCGATATCTGGTGGTTACCAGTTGTCCTTGAACCACTTGACGGCCCAGCGCAGGCTTCTCGCCGGGTAGGACTCGGCCGGGATATCAAAGTCCCACCATTCGTCCTGAGGGTTCGAGGCAAACAGGCAAAGCCCAACCGCCGACGCGAATGCAGCACCTGTCGCGGCCTGTGGCAAGCCCTGAACGCGCAGGGGGCGTCCGATGCGCACTTGATTGCCGAGAATCCGGGGAGCGAGGCCATCCAGGCCCGGAATCTGGCTTGCGCCACCCGTCAGGACGATCTGCTGGCTAGGCAGATGGTCGAATCCCGCTGCATCAAGTCGTGTGCGAACCTCTTCGAGTATCTCCTCGACTCGGGGGCGCATGATGCCGATGAGCTCCGACCGCGATACGGTGCGCCGGTCGTGTTCCCAGTCCCCGGTGTCGCCGCCGATCTCGATCATTTCGCGGTCGTCCATGCCAGTGGCCATGAGACCGCCGTAGAAGGTCTTGATCCGCTCGGCAGTGGCCATGGGCACCTGAAGCCCCTTGGAGATGTCCGAGGTCACGTGATCGCCGCCGAGCCGCACGCTATCGGCATAGATCATGTGTTTCTTCATGAAGATCGACACGCCGGTCGCACCGCCGCCCATGTCGACGCAGGCCGCGCCAAGCTCCTGTTCGTCCTCGACAAGGCTCGACATCCCCGCCGTGTAGGACGACGAGGCGAGCCCGGCGAGTTCCAGGTCACAGCGCTTGATGCAGTAGCAGACATTGCGCACCGTGGCCGCATCGACGGTCAAGAGGTGCATGTCGACGGCGAGCGACTTGCCGATCTGGCCGCGCGGGTCACCAAGCCCGGAGCGATGGTCGAGCGCGAAGTTCACCGGCTGGGCATGGATCACCTCCCGCCCTTCGCCGAAATCGGGCACGTCGCAGTTGGCCATCACGCGGGCGATGTCCTCTTCGCTGACCGCCTGCCCTATGACCTCGACCTCGCCCGCCACGCCGTAGCTGCGCGGGTTCGCCCCCGAGAAGGTCGCGATCACGTGGTCCACCCGGATGTTCGCCATCTTCTGCGCCGCCTGCACCGCCGTGCGGATCGCGCGCTCGGTTTCCTGCATGGCGTCGATCTCGCCGAAGCGCACGCCGCGCGACCGGGTGGTGGCGGCCCCGATGATGCGGAACCCGGACTGCCCCGCAAGGCTCCCCACCCCGTCGCTCGGCCGGGACTTCTCGGGCCCGTCGAAGCGCAGGACCAGACATCCGATCTTGGACGTGCCGATGTCGAGCACCGCGATCACGCCGCGTTGCATCGCGGTCTTGCGCATGGCGCGCATCGCACGCTGTTGTTCGTAGAGCATGGTCATCGGGGGGAGGCTCCGGTGGTCTGGCTGCGGATTGTGCGAAGTTCGGCGACGGCGGGTTCCGTCATGCGGAGCGTGGGCCGCGCGGGGGTGCGCATGTCCACGGTGGTGATGTCGCGGCCCAGAAGGTCCTGTGCCTCGTCGAGGGCAAGGACCTGTTCAAGGGCGGCAACGGGCGCGACCTCGGGCAACTGGATGGTCTGGCCGCGGTCGAGCACGATGTCCCAGCGCCGTTCTCCGATCCGGACGAGCCCGCGGATGCGCGGGGTGATGGGGCCGGCGGCATCGAGTATGGCGAGCGCCTCGCGCACCCTCTCGTCGGCGCCCTGCCCCGCGATCATGGGAAGCTCCGGTCGCGCCGCGCGTTCGGTGACCGAGGCGACGCGGTGGCCGGTCGCGTCCAGCATATCGATCCCGCCCGCTCGGCGCCAAAGAACCGCGGGTTCCCGCTCGGTCACGGAGACCTCGAGCACCCCGCCGGGCCGGACACGAAGCGAGACATGCTCGATCACGTCGAGCGAGGCGACGCGCGCCTGCATGGCATCAAGGTCGAGGTCGAAAGAAGACACCGGAAAGTCTATAGGAAGAAGGTCGCGCACCGCTCCGTCCACCACGGGCGAGGCCCCTTCGATGGCCATGAGCTTGACGGCGAACTCGGGGCGGCCCTCGATAGACTCGCGCACGTCAGCCACCTTGTCGGTGATGGCCGTCCGGTTCGCGGGGTTGGAAATGTAGCCGAAGGTGACCGCAGCGACCAGAAACACCGGGAGCCCCACGCGCAGCAGGATGCGGTAGAAGGGCGTGAGCCACATGCGGTGGATGCGGTAGGCCCAGCGCGAGGGCGCCGGATCGCGGCGGATCGAGGTCTGCGCCCGGCGGCGGGACAGGAAGCCGGGTTTCATGGGCGCAGGCGCTTCCACGCTATGTGGCGCGGCGGCGCTTTCAGGCGCGCGGCGGGGCGGGACATGGCTGGGACGTGTGGCGATCAACGGTTGCAAGACGCGTCCTCCACCAGCCAGCGGCAGAATTGCCCGAAGGTAAGTCCCGCATGGGCGGCCTGTTCCGGCGCCAGCGACGTGGGCGTCATCCCCGGCTGGGTGTTCACCTCCAGAATGATGAGCCCGTCGAGTCCCATCGCCTCGTCCCAGCGGAAATCGGTGCGCGAAATGCCCCGGCACCCCAGCGCCTCATGCGCGCGCAGGGCATAGTCGAGGCAGGCCTCGGTGATGGCGGCGGGAATGTCGGCCGGGATTTCGTGGCGCGATCCGCCGACGGAATACTTGGCATGGTAGTCATACCAGCCGTCCGAGATGATATCGGTCACGCCGAGCGCACGATCGCCCATGACGGTGGTCGTCAGCTCGCGTCCGGGAATATAGGCCTCGACCATCAGCCGCTCGGGCATGTCGTCCGACAGCTTGGGCGGCGTGTTAGCGCCTTCGTTCACGATGTAGACGCCAACGGAAGAACCTTCGTTGAAGGGCTTCACCACATAGGGCGGGTCCATCACATGGGCAGCCTCGATCTCGGCCTTCCGAGCCAGAACCGAGGCGGTAAGCGGCAGGCCCGCGTTGCGCAGGATGACCTTGGTCACTTCCTTGTCCATCGCCATGGACGAGGCGAGAACGCCGGAGTGTGTGTAGGGGATCTTCAGCCACTCGAGGATACCCTGCACGCAGCCATCTTCGCCCCAGCGGCCATGAAGGGCGTTGAAGACGACATCGGGGGAAATCTCGGACAGACGCGTGACGAGATCGGGGCCAGCGTCAAGCTCGACCACCTCGTACCCTTCGCCCCTCAACGCGGCGGCGCATTCGCGCCCAGACGACAAGGACACCTCCCGCTCTGCGGAAGGTCCACCTTTCAGTACCGCGACTTTGAGGGCCTGCCTGCTCGCATCGCCCACTGTCTGCCTCTTGTGCCAACCGATTTTTCGGTCGTTTCTGCTTATTATCCGAAAGTATTGTCGTTCGTTGTCTTATGCGGCGCCGTTTTCACGGCGCTCATTCTTTGCCGGGTTCTCCGACCCGCATGATTTCCCATTGTAGGGTCAGGCCACTGGTTTCGTAAACCTTTTTTCGCACGGCTTCGCCCAGATTTTCGAGGTCGGCTGCCGTGGCGCCCCCGGCGTTGGTCAGGAAGTTCGCGTGCATCTCGTTCATCACGGCCCCGCCCAGCCGTGCCCCGCGCATCCCGGCGTCCTGGATCACCTTCCAGGCCTTCAGTTCATGGGTATCGTCCGCCTGCCCTGTCGAGGAATAGCCCGCAGGGTTGCGAAAGGTCGATCCCGCCGTGCGATCCTTGGTCGGCTGGCTTGCATCCCGTTTCGCAAGCTGCTCGGTCATCCGCGCCTCGAGCGCGTCAGGATCACCCGCCGGCCCCGCCATCGTAACCCGCGTGATGATCATATCGGGTGGAAGCTCCGTCTGGCGGTAGGCGAATTTCATGTCCGCGGGCGTGAGCGTCACCCGCTCGCCCGACCGCGTGACCGCTTCTGCCTCGCGAAAGACGTCAGCCATATAGGTGCCGTAGCACCCGGCGTTCATCCGCGCGGCCCCGCCGATCGAGCCGGGGATCGTGCGCAGGAAGGTGAGGTCTACGCCGTCCGCCGCCGCCTTCTTCGCCACATGGGCATCGAGCGCGGCGGCCCCCGCGCTCACCATCTGCCCGGCGACGCCGATCTCGTTGAACCCCCGCCCGAGACGGATCACCACGCCCCGGATGCCGCCGTCCCGCACGATCAGGTTGGAGCCAACGCCCATGGGAAAGACCGGCACCGAAGGGTCGAGCGCCGCAAGAAAGTCCGCCAGATCGTCCATGTCCGCAGGTTGGAATAACCAGTCCGCAGGCCCGCCCACGCGCATCCATGTGAGCGAGGACAGGTCACGGTCGGGCGTGAGCGCCCCGCGGGGTTGAGGCAGAGACTGGGTCATGGCGGGATGGGTAACGCCTGCACACAGGCCCCGCAAGGTGCGGTTTGGCGACGAACCGCTCTCCGTCCGCCTCAGTGGTCCGGAATTTCAAGCTTTTCGCCACGCATCAGCGCCGGGATCGCCTTGAACCCGTTGCGAAACAGCGACCCGAAGGCAAAGAGCCCCACGGCGGTCCAGAGCCAGCCGTTCTCGGCCCCGATCCAGAACAGGAGCGCGATCCCGCCCAGACCCAGAACGGTTCCCGGCAGGATCTGCTTTCGAATGGGCAAAGGCGCGATGAGACAGGCGGCCAGCACCCAGGCGCATCCGGCAATCAGTGATGGGGTCATGTCGCAACCTTTCCATGTGTCGCGACAGCCCTACGCCGGACCTGCGGCCAAATTCGGGCGTTTAGCCGATGAAAAGATGAAGCCCCACCGTATCGTCCTTGAACCCGAGCTTGCGGTAGAACCCCTCGGCATGGAACGACTTGGGCGAGAGCAGCGAAATGTCAGCGCAGTTCTTGGCCCGCGCCTTGTCGATGGCGGCGGTCATGACGGCAGAGGCAAAGCCGCGCCCCCGGTAATCGGGCAGCGTCACGACGTTCTCGATCCGGGCCAATGGCCTGCCGCCATAGGTAAGGTTCGGCAGGATCGACAGCATCGCGGTCGCCACGATCCGCCCTTCGCATTCCGCGCCGAAGAGCGATGTGCCGGGCATCGCGAGAATTTCGTAAAGGATCGCTTCGCCCGTCGGGCCCTCTGGCACGGGGTTGTCGCGGCTCAGGGCGCTGAGAAGACGGTGGAGGTCCGGGAAGTCGTAGCGCGACAGTTCACGCACCCGTGGTGTAGCGGCCACCTGTGTCTCGGCCATGATCAGTTCCTCCCTAACGCGCCCCGGGGCGATCTTTCCCGGGTGGCCGAGTCTCGGACGCGGGCGGGAATTGGTCAAGGGGGCGTTCCCCTGCCCCCCGTCCAGCCGGTCCCGCACGCCGGACTTGCCCAAGAACGGTGTCAGGCGCAGGATGGAAGGCATTGGATTGTCAATTTTGGGGGATGGAATGAAGACGCTTTACTTGCTGGCTGCGCTGGGTCTCGCACCGACCGCCGCCCTGGCCGAGCTTCGCTTTTGCAACGACACGGACGAGGTCGTCTCGGTCGCCGTGGGCTACAAGGGCGCGCAGGACTGGACCTCGGAGGGGTGGTGGAACGTGGACCCCGGCGACTGCAAGGGCGTCACCGTGGGCGACGGTCCCAAGACGCACTACTATTACCGGGTCGAAGCGCGAGGCATCACCTTCGAGCACGAAGCCTATATGTTCTGCACGATCGACGAGGAGTTCACCATCGTCGGGGACACGGACTGCGACGCGCGGGGCTACGACCGAGAGGAGTTCGTGGAGATCGCGATGGAGGGGGCGGACGACCACACCGTCACCTTCTCGGCCACCGAGGACCCGGCCCAGGTCGGCACCGGACCGGCCACGGACCGCACGGCAAACGCGGCCGGCAGCGGCGGTGACACCGGGTCTGCCCAGACCGAAACCGGCGGCGCGGCCCTGCTTCGTAACGTCTTGCGCACTTCGCCCGAAGTCGAGACCGCGCCCGGCGGCACCTATGGCGAGCCCTTCACCATCACCGGGCTTTTCAGCCACTGCGACGTGCTCGACGCAGGGATCAATTGTTACTTCATCCATGATGGCTGGATCTATACGGCGTCCAGTTACAACCACACCTCCACCGTGCTGCTCGAGGACCTCAATACGCGCGAGTTGAACACGACCATGCTCTTCACCGGGGATCTCTCCTCCTACGAAGGCAAGGAAGCCGAGATCGTGCTGACAAGCTATTTCGAGACCGCGTCGGACGGCTTCGAGAGCGAGCGCGCGGCGCTCCAAGGGTTCTGGAAATCCGCGGACGACAGCCAGTTCGAAGTCGTCATTCACGGCTCCTCCTATGAGGAGGTCTACGAAGGCATCCCGGACGTGCCCGCGATGATGCAGTTCATGCAAGGTTGCCCGGATGCACCCGGTGACGGCGTCGCGTTCCAATTGGTCACACCAGACGGGCTCGACGACCGCTGCTTCTTCGTGTCCTACGTGGACGACAACGCCTTCGAGCTGATCTACGCGGGGCGCGGGAACACCCTGGCCTTCGTCAGGAATTGATCGGACGGGTGAACCGGGCTTATTGGGCCGGTCCCCCTTTCGTCACGATCCAGTCCGCGATGGCTTCGGCGCATTCCTCGGCGGTCAGCTCGGTGGTGTCGAGCGACAGGACACGGTCGGCATCCCGCCCCATGAGAAGTTGGCCTTCTTCGTGGTATTGCAGGGCGAGCGCCCGCTTGCGCGACTTGGCCATCGCTTCGCGACCGGCCGAGCCGATCCGGCGCACGTTCTCGTCCGGGTCGCAATGGACATGCACGACATAGAGCGGCCCGCGGGCCTCGGCCAGCCGTTCGATCCGGGCCCAGGCTTCGGCCGACCAGTCGGACCCTTCGCGCAGAGCATCGGTCAGGATGACCGGCGTATCGTCAGGCAGTGACGTGATCAGCCCGTCGGCAATGTCCCAGACCGCGCGCACGGTGTCGTAGAAGGCAGGAGATTTGAACTCGGTCAGAGCATAGGCGATGTTCATCTGCGTGTGCACGTCGAGAAGCCTGCCGCCCAGACGATCCATGAGCGCCTGACCGATGGTGAGTTTGCCCGTTCCCGGGAAGCCATTGAGAAATATCAGCATGGCGCGAGACTGCGTCAGCCCCGCGCGTTCGTCAAACTGAACTTTCGTGGCGTCGGCATATTTTCGCGGCGGATTTTTCTCACTTCGGGACGTGGTCAATCCCACCGCCGCACGGAATGCAAACAGGCGCGGGATCTCGTCCCGCGCCTGTTCCTGATTGGTACAAGCCACCTCAGAAGTTGAGGGACACGTCCCGGTGTTCCGCCGCGCAGCGCGCCATGGCGAGCGCCTGTTCGCGGGTGAAGCGGTCCTGCTGGCGAATGCCGAAGGTGTCGCGCACGGTGGTGACGAAGGCGCGCACCCCGGGCAGCACCTCGGCCGCCTCCGTCCGCCACGCTTTCTGCGCTTCATACTCGGCGAGCGCATCGGCGTAGTTTTCCATCACGGCCTCGCGGTCCACCTCGTCCTCGTCAAGCTCGCGACGGGCCTTGGCGAGCGCCGAGCGAACATCGCCCGCGCCTTCCACTTCACCGATCAGGCCTTCGACCTCCTCGACGGTTGCGGCGTCGGCTTCGCCCTGCCCGTTCTCCATGAGACCTTGCAATCCGCGCAGAGGTTCCTCGAGCGCAAAGAAGGCGTCGCTCGCTTCCAGCACGGCAAGAACCTCGGCCGGACCGGAGTAGGCGTCGTCCGCCGACCGGCGATAGGCATTGCGCGCGTCTTCCTCGGCGGCGGTCAGCTCCGCAAAGGTATCGTGCGTCGCGTCCCAGTCCTCGGGAATCTGGGTCTCGAGCGCAGCGATCTCGGCATCGAGCGCGTCGACCTCGGCCTGCAATTCCGCACGGCGATCTTCGAACGACTCGCCGCGCAGGCGACCGATCGTCGTCGTTTTCACGTCACGTTCCTCGACGATCCGGCGGATCTGCTTTTCGAGAGACCGCACCTGGGTCTGGACCGGTCGATAGGCGACCGCAGCCGCCAGCACGGCGTCGTCGGTTTCCTTGATCTCCGCCATGCCGGCGACGGCCTCTTCCGCTGCGGTCACACCGTCGGCGAAGTCCTCGGCCATATCCTCGGGCAAGACCGACAGATCGAGCGCACGCGCGGCTTCGATGGCCTGCGAGGTCGAGGGATCGCGGGCCAGTTCGGCGCCGACGTAATCCTCGATGCAGAGTTGCAGTTTCGGGTTACGCGGCGGCGGTGCGGTTTCCGACAGGAAGCTCGACCGGTTCGGCAGGTAGTTCACGAGGGGCGGATAGGTCCCCACGATGACCAGCGCAAGAAGCTGCAACCCGATGAAGGGCACGACGCCCTTGTAGATCTGCATCGTGCGCACCACGGCCGGCGCCACGCCCCTCAGGTAGAAGAGTGCGAAGCCGAAGGGTGGTGTCAGGAAGCTCGTTTGCAGGTTGAGACCGATCATCACGCCAAGCCAGACGGCGGTAACGTTCGCGCCGGGGTCGGACAGAAGGATCGGCGCCACAATCGGCACCACGACAACGGCGATCTCGATGAAGTCGAGGAAGAAGCCGAGGACGAAGATCACCGCCATGACGATGAAGAACTGGGTCCAGAACCCGCCCGGCATGCCATTGAGGAACTCGCGCACCAACTCTTCGCCGCCGAAGCCACGGAAAGCGGCGGTCAGCATCGCCGCGCCCAGAAGGATGATGAAGACGAGCGAGGTGGTCTTCGCAGTTTCCAGCATTACGCCTTGAAGCGTGTCCTCGATCCGGATCGCGCGAAGCGCGGCCCAAGCCAGAGAGATGATGAGGAGCACGGTGGCGAAAGCGCCGATGGCGATGCCGAGCATGTCCTGCGGCGTGTCGATGGACTTCACGTTCATCTCGAAGAACGACAGGGCCACACCCACGAGCACCAGCGCGAGGATTGCGACCAGAGCCGGACCGAAGAGCGCCCGGGTCCCCGGTTTCGGCAGGCGGTAGGACGCCATGATGAGCGCACCGGCCGCACCGATGGCACCGGCCTGGTTCACGGTGGCGATGCCGCCGATGATCGAACCGAGCACGAGGAAGATGAGCGCGAGCGGCGGCACGAGCGACAGGAACACGCTGCCCCAGAAGGCGAGGTCCCATTTCTGGGTCTTGTCATGCACGGCGGGCGCGGCCTTGGGCCGGATCACCGCGAAGACGAGGATATAGATCATGTAGATCGCGACGAGCAGCAGGCCCGGCACCAGTGCGCCCAGGAACATCTCGCCCGCCGAGGTGCCGGACACGTCGAAGAGCGACGGCATCTGCAGGTCGCCGGTCGCCTCGGTGTAAAGCGACTTGCGCAGGTTCGACGCCTGATCGGCGGCAGAGGCCAACTGGTCGGCGAGGATGATGAGCACGATCGAGGGCGGGATGATCTGACCCAGCGTGCCCGAGGCCGCGATGGTCCCGGTGGCGAGCGGCGTCGAGTAGTTCGAGCGCAGCATTGCGGGGAGAGAGATCATGCCCATCGCGACCACGGTCGCGCCGACGATCCCCGTCGTGGCGGCCAGAAGCGCACCCACGAAAACGACCGAGATGCCCAGACCGCCGGGCACAGGACCGAAAAGCTGCGCCATGGTGACCAGAAGGTCCTCGGCGATCTTCGAGCGCTGGAGCATGATGCCCATGAAGATGAAGAGCGGGATGGCGATGAGCGTATCCCTCTCGACCTCCCAATAGACCCCTCGGAGGTTCGTCACCCCCGCCGTCAGCCATTGCTGCGGTCCGCCCGAGTGGAAGTAGGCGTCGGTAGATCCTGCGCCCAGATATCCTGCCAGCGCGGCAAGCCCGATGGTGATGATCGCGGCGCCCGGCAGCGCGAAGGCGACGGGGTAGCCCGAGCCCAGCGCTGCGGCCATGATGCCGATAAGCAGCAGAAGGAAAAACAGTTCCATAGGTCAGGCGCCCCCTTAATGCGCGTCGGATGGGGCCGGTTCACGGTGGCCCGGTTCGTCGCGCGCATCGGCGACGGCGTCGAAGAAGTAGCTCACGAACTGGATGAGCATGGTGATCCCGAAAAGTCCGATGAAAAGCGCCATCTGGTATTTCACGAACATGCCGAAAGGTCCGGCCTGGCTTACCTCGAAGTTGGCGAGCGGCGCATTGATGATCGACTGCCTGCCGCCGAAGCCGACGGCGAGGATCACCCAGACCGTCGTCATCCCCAGCAGGATGGTTCCGAAAGCGTTGAAGAGCCCTTTTCGCGTGCGTCCCATGCCCGCATAGAGGATGTCCACCCGCACATGTCCTTCGTCAAAAAGCGTATAGGCCGACGCGAAGAGGAAGAGCGCAGCATACCAGTAGCGCACGAGGTCGCCCATGAGCGCCTGTTCGTAGGAGAAGAGGAATCGGCTCACCACGATGAGCAGCTCGGCGGTGACGATGAGGAGCGCGAGCCAAGTGAAGCCCAGCGTGCGCGTGAAGAGCGCTACGATGAAGGCCAGCACGACGAGGGGTGCGTGGATATAGGGGCCGACCCAATTGGCGCGGGCGAGCGCGCGGGCGGTGTCCTGTCCTAAGTGCGGGGTGAAGAAATCCTCGACCCGGGCAAAGGCGATGACGGCATCGACGACCCCCACGAAGAACACGGACCAGAAGAGCGCCCGGATCAGGTAGACGTTGAACATGTGGATGCGATGCGCGTCCCAGCGGATCGAGCGGTCCTGCGTTATCAGGACAAAGACCGCGGCGATGGCGATCCCGACCGCGTAGAGTGCGGCCTGCACCATGGCCAGAACACCGCCCTCGGCGGTGACGGTGGCCGTGCCGGGGAAGCCAAAATAGACGACGAGAACATTGTTGACGAGAAACGCCGCGAGAACGCCCAGCATGATCCAGCCGAAAAGACGCTGGAGAATGGCGGGTTTCCCGTGCAGCGGAATCTCGGTGTGATCGAAGACCTCAGTCATGGCCCCTCCCCCGAATACTGCGAATCCGTGATGTGTGCATGTATCAGAAAAAAGCGGGACCGCAGCCCCGCTTTTCAATTTTGGACGCAGGGTGACATGCGAGAGGCCACCCTGCGCGGCACCATCAGCCGATGTCGAAGATGCGGTTGCGGTTCTCGACGAACTGGCCTTCGAAGAGCGCGACACCGCGGCCATACTGGCGCATGGCCTTTTGCATCGAGTCGTTGATGCGGGAGGCCAGATCGTCGAAGGCGGCAGCTTCTTCGAAGACTTCCATCGCGGCTTCGCCCATGGCGTCCCACACGTCTTCGTTGAACGAGCGGACTTCGACGCCTTGTTCGTCCTGCAGTCTCTGCAGGTATTCACCGTTGAGCGCGACGGCTTCATAGTAGGAAGCGGCGTTCTCTTCGGCGGCGGCGGCCGAGATGATGGCGCGCTCGGTGTCGGTCAGCGACGACCACCACGACTTGTTCGAGGTGAGCGAAAGCTGGGCGCCAGGCTCGTGCATGCCGCCGGTGTAGTAGTACTTGGCTGCTTCGTAGAATTTCATGAAGTAGTCGTTGTACGGACCCACCCACTCGGTCGCGTCGATCGAACCGGAGACGAGGTTTTCATAGATCTGGCCGCCCGGCAGCGACACGGTCGAGGCGCCGAGCTTGGACATGACCTGACCGCCCTGGCCCGGAATACGCATCTTCAGACCCTTGAGGTCGTCGGCGCTTTCGATTTCCTTGTTGAACCAGCCGCCGGCCTGGGTGCCGGTGTTGCCGGCCGGGATCCCGTAGAGGCCGAACTGGTCCTGAAGCTCGTCCCACAGCGCGCGGCCTTCACCGAAGGCGCACCAGGCGTTGATCTCGGCAAAGGTCATGCCGAAGGGAACGGCGGTGAAATAGGCGAGACCCGGGTGCTTGCCGGTCCAGTAGTAGTCGGCACCGATGTAAGCCTGCGAGTTGCCGTTCGCGACTTCGTCGAACACGTCCAGCGCGCCCACACGTTCGCCAGCGGCGTAGTATTCGGTCTGAATGGCGCCTTCCGACAGTTCGGTGATCCGTGCTGCGAGACGCTGGGCCGAGACGCCCAGACCCGGCATGTCACGGGGCCAGGTCGACACGATGGTCATGGTCTTGGCACCCTGAGCGATGGCCGGAGCGGCAAGCGCAGACCCAGCGGCGCCGATTGCGGCACCCTTCAGAAACTTCCGACGTTCCATATAATCCTCCTCCAGGAATGACGTCTTGTCATTTTTATCGGAAACGCGCGCAGTGCGCGCAACCTTTGTCCGTCATACCTTTTGAACTGGCTATTTCAAACCGAAAAACGCCCGCAGTGAGGGTTAAATCGCGGATATCCTGCGCAAAATAAGGGCGCGCTACGTGTTTCTACGTAACCCGCGAAACCCCTGCGAGGCTATGTCGCAGCCGGTCAGATCGCGAAGAAGGGCTGCAGGATCCGGGGCACCAGCCCATGGAACCGCAGGGGCGCGTCGGTGGCGGCGAGACAGATGCAGTCCACGCCTTCATCCGCCGTCGGAATATGCTCGAGATCCCCGTCCGCCTGTTCGACGTCGCCGACCCCGAAGTGCCCGGTTGCATCCGAGAAGCCTCCTTGAAGCACCAGCGTCAATTCCAGCCCGCCGTGGGTATGCTCCGGGACCGGACGCCCGGCGGGGATATAGAGAAGGCGCGCCGATCCTTCGTTGTCTGCCGAGAGGATGCATTGGCGCACGCCACCCCCTAGCCGTTTCCACTTGGGTCCCTGCCCCCTGAGCGCCTGCGCCACCGGGGCGGGATAGACGTCGAAGGCATCGATCGCCGGCGCTTCCATGTCGAACCGCTCCGCCGGGTCGTCGAGCGCTGCCATCACCCGGGCGCGCAGATTGCCGGTCAGGGCGGTCTCCCCGATCCCGTCGAGCACGACGCCTCCCGCTGCTTCATGCGCCTCGAGCGCGGCGCGACAGTCGTCGCACATCGACACATGCGTCGCCACGACAAGCGAAAACGCTTGCGACAGCGAACCCGTCGCATAGGCCGCCATCACGGCGTCGGAAATATGGTGCGTGACGTTCATCGTCATCCTATCGCAAGTCCTTCAGTTCGTGCCGGAGTCGGTCGAGCCCCAGCCGGATGCGGGACTTGATCGTTCCGAGCGGAAGCCCGGTGGCCTCAGCTATGTCGCTATGTGTCAGCTCGCCAAGATAGGCGCGCTCGATTATGTCGCGCTGGTCCGGGTTGAGCCGGTCAAGAGCGGCGCGCAAGACGTCCGCTTCCTGTTCCAGCGCCATCACCTGACCGGCGTCGGGTTCATGCTCGGGCTCTTCGGCCACGAGCGCTTCCGGCAGCGGGCGATTGCGCCGTGCCATGTCGATGTTGCGGTTGCGGGCGATCTGGTAGATCCAGCTCGACACCTGCGCGCGGGCGGGATCGAAAAGATGCGCCTTGCGCCAGACCGAGAGCATGACGTCCTGCACGATGTCCTCGGCCTGTGCCGGTTTCGCCCCGGCCCGGATCACGAAGCCCTTCAGGCGCGGCGCGAAGTGATCGAACAGAAGCCCGAAAGCCACCTTGTCGCGCTGGTCCCGGATCGCGAGCATCCAGCGTGTCTGCTCGGAAAAGAGCTGCGCGTCGGGCCGGTTGCTTCCCCCCTGCGTCATCGGTGTCTTCATTCCCTGTCGCGCACGCTTCTTCTGTGACGGTGTCTCGACCTTCGCCGGACGCGGCACCGTCAGCACCGCAAGCGGTAGCTCGCCCCCCTCATCGAAGGTGAGACTCAGGTCCGTATGATCGTCGTTCACGCGCAACATACCCCCATTACGCCCTGCGACGAAACTTGGATCACTTTTGATCCGTATCTTTCTGCGACGCGTAAGCAGCACAACAACAAGAGGATTTTGCATGTCGTTCGACGCTCCCCCCCCAATGCCCCGGAAAATCGCGATCATCGGTGGCGGTATCTCGGGTCTTGCTGCCGCCTATCTGCTGGGCGCGGAAAACGACGTCACGCTCTACGAGGCGGAAGGCCGGCTGGGCGGGCATGCGCGCACGGTCATGGCCGGCGTCGGGGGGGATCAGCCGGTCGACACCGGCTTCATCGTCTTCAACTACGAAACCTATCCGCATTTCACCGAGATGCTCGGCAAGCTCGACGTGCCGGTCGCCAAGAGCAACATGAGCTTCGGCGCGAGCGTGGACAGCGGCCGTGTGGAATACTCGCTCCAGACGCTCAACACGATCTTCGGTCAACGCCGCAACATCGCCAACCCCCGCTTCGTGTCGATGATCCGCGACATCCTGAAGTTCAACGAAGGTGCGGAGGCAGCGGCGCAGTCGGACGACATCACCATCGGGGATCTCGTGCGCCTGATGGGGCTCGGCGACTGGTTCGAGCGACACTACCTGATGCCGATCTGCGGGGCGATCTGGTCCACGCCGACGATGGACGTGCGGTCCTTCCCGGCGAAGACGCTCGTCAACTTCTTCAAGAATCATTCACTTCTCAGCTGGAAGCAGCACCAGTGGTACACGATCGACGGCGGATCGCGCGAATACGTGCGCCGATTGAGCGCGGACATTCAGGCCAAGGGGGTGCGCCTGCGCCCCGCCACGCCGGTTTCCCACGTGACGCGTTCGCCCGGTCAGGCCACCGTGACCGCGCAGGGCATGTTGCCCGAAACTTTTGACGAGGTGATCTTCGCCTGCCATTCGGATCAGGCGCTTCGCCTTCTGGCCGATGCCGACAAGGAAGAAACCACTGCGCTTTCAGCCATCCGCTACCAGCCCAACCGGGCCGTGCTGCACCGCGACCGGACCCAGATGCCGCGCCGCCGGCGGTGCTGGTCAGCCTGGACCTACCGCGCGGACAGCGCGGGCGCGGACACGCATGTCGGCGTCACCTACTGGATGAACCGGCTTCAGAACATTCCCGAAACCGATCCGCTCTTCGTCTCGCTGAACCCGGTGGGCGAGATCCGGGAAGACACGATCTATGACGACGTGAGCTTCGATCATCCGGTGTTCGACCGGGCCGCGCTGGCCGCGCAATCGACGCTCGGCACGCTCAATGGCACGCGCAACACATGGTTCGCCGGCGCCTATATGCGTCACGGCTTCCACGAGGACGGCTTCGCCTCGGCCGTCGCCGTGGCCGAGAAGATGCGGGCGCTCCGGACGGTGACGCCGGGGCTGATCGCGGCGGAATGACCGGGGCGCGGCTTCTCTCGGGGTCCACGACCCATGCCCGGCGCGGCGCGGTGAAGAACAGCTTCACCTATGGGGTGGACTATGTGCTGATCGATCCACGCGAGACGAGGGGCCTCTGGCCGCTGTTCACCCGCAACCGCGTCGGCATCATGGCGCTTCACGACCGCGATCACGGCGGACAACGCGGCGCCGGGCATGGCGTGACATGGGCGGAGGAGGTGTTCCGCACCGCGGGCCTTGACCCTGCGGAACTTCGGATCTGGCTCCTTGCCCAGCCCCGCTTCATGGGATTCTGGTTCAACCCGGTCGCCTTCTGGATCGCCGAAAGGGACAGCGCTCTGGTCGCGGTTATCGCCGAGGTGAACAACACCATGGGCGACCGCCATTCCTATCTGTGCAAGCGGGAGGGTTTCGCCCCGATCCGCCCGTCCGACGTGATCGAGGCGGAGAAGGTCTTTCACGTCTCGCCCTTTCAGGAGGTCGCGGGGACCTATCGGTTCCGGTTCTCTCTCGGCGACGACCGGATCGCCATTCTCATCGACCATGTGAACGGAACCGGGGGCGTGACCGCAACGTTGACCGGACCTGTAGAGCCCCTGACCCATGGCACTCTGGCCCGAGCTGCGCTCCGCCGTCCCACGGGGGCGCTCCGGGTCATGGCGTTGATTCTGTGGCAGGCCGCAAAACTCAAACTCAAGGGCGCACGCTTCCGGCGCCGCCCGGAACCGCCGATGGAAGAAGTGACATGAGCCCGACCAAGTCCCTCCCCGCCACGCGATACTGGATCGTGGGTGCCTCCGAAGGTCTGGGTCGCGCCATCGCCCATGCGCTCGACAAACGCGGCGCGTCGCTGGTCGTGTCGGCGCGGTCCGAAGACAAGCTGAAAAGCCTCGCAGGAGAGCTGCGTGACGCGACCGCCGTCACTGTGGACGTGACCGACCCGGCATCTGTCGCCGAGGCCGCACGCAGGGCCGGGCAGTTCGACGGCATGATCTATTCCGTCGGGGCCTATGAGCCGACCAAGGCCACCCAATGGGACGGGGACGCGGTGCGGCTCATGATCGACACCAACATCACCGGATGCGTGAACGTTCTGAGCGAAGTGGTCCCGCGCTTCGTCGCCGCGAACAAGGGGCATATCGCGCTCATCGGGTCGCTGTCGGGGTTTCGGGGTCTGCCCGGCGCCGTGGGCTATGGCCTGTCGAAGGCCGCCGTCATGCACACGGCCGAGAACCTGCGCATCGACCTGTCGCAGACCGACATTCTCGTGCAGCGGATGAACCCCGGGTTCATCGACACCCGCCTGACCGAGAAGAACGATTTCAAGATGCCCCAGCTCATGACCCCGGAAGAGGCCGCCGCGCATGTGCTCCACGCCATCGACCGGCGCAAGTTCTCGCACAGTTTCCCGAGGCCGTTTTCCTGGATGTTCACCGTGGGCCAGCACCTGCCCATCGGCTGGTTTCAGGGCCTCTTCAAGGGCCTCGTCTAGCCGAGCTTCGCCTCGAGCGCCCGCGCCCAGGTCGAAATGGTCCCGGCGCCGAGGCAGACGACGATATCTCCTGGCTTCGCGTTCTCCCGGACCAACGTTGCAAGATCCTCTTCCGAGCTGATCGCGTGGGCGTGGCGGTGGCCATGGGCCGTGAGCCCCGCCACGAGGTCGTCCCGGCTCGCCCCGGGGATAGGATCTTCGCCAGCGGCATAGACATCGGCGATGCCCACGACGTCGGCCTCGTTGAAACAGGTGCAGAAGTCCTCGAACAGCGTGTGCAGGCGCGAGAAGCGGTGCGGCTGGTGGACGGCGATCACCCGCCCCTCGACCGCCTGACGCGCGGCTTTGAGCACGGCGGCGATCTCGACCGGGTGGTGGCCGTAGTCGTCGATGATCGGCACACCGTTCCAGTCGCCGACCCGGGTGAAGCGGCGGTTGACGCCCCCGAAGGCCGCGAGCGCAGCACGGATCTCGTCGCCCTTCATCCCCAGATGCCGCGCCACGGCAACGGCGCCGAGGGCATTGGAGACGTTGTGGTTTCCGGGCATCGGCAGGGTGCAGCCCTCGATGGTGAGGTCAGGCAGCACGATGTCGAAATGCGCCACACCCGCCTTGTAGCTGAGGTTCGTCGCGCGCACATCGGCCTGGGCGTTGAAACCGAAGGTCACGACCCGGCGGTCGGTGATCTTGCCCACCAGCGATTGCACGTCGGGATCATCGGTGCAGCAGACGGCGAGACCGTAGAAGGGAATGTTCGAGACAAAGTCGTAGAAGCCCTTGTGAAGCGCCTCTTCCGTGCCCCAGTGGTCCATATGCTCGGGGTCGATGTTCGTGACGATGGCGATGGTCGCGGGCAGCCGGTTGAAGGTGCCGTCGCTTTCGTCGGCCTCGACCACCATCCACTCGCCCTGCCCCATCCGCGCGTTGGAGCCATAGGCATGAATGACGCCGCCGTTGATGACGGTCGGGTCGATGCCACCTGCCACGAGAAGTTCGGCGACGAGCGTCGTCGTGGTCGTCTTGCCGTGGGTGCCGGCGACCGCGATGTTCGATTTGAGCCGCATGAGTTCGGCCAGCATCTCGGCCCGGCGCACGACCGGAAGGCCGCGCAGGCGGGCGGTGTCGAGTTCCGGGTTGCCCTTCTTGATCGCCGAGGAAATCACGACGACCTCGGCATTCTCGAGGTTCTCGGCACGCTGACCGATAAAGATCTCGGCCCCCAGCGAGGCGAGGCGCTCGGTGATGGGTGACGCCTTGAGGTCCGACCCCTGCACCCGGTAGCCATGGTTGATGAGCACCTCGGCGATGCCCGACATGCCGATCCCGCCGATACCCACGAAATGCACCGCGCCCATTTCCGTGGGGAGTTTCGTTGCCGCTGCGTTCATCGCCGGTCCCTCTTGTCTTGGTTGCCCCTCAGGGGGCCTTGGTCGCCGCCAGGTCCTCGACCAGGTCCGCGAGCGTCGCTGCCGCATCGGGCTTGCCTTGGCCCAGTGCAGCGCGCGCCATCTGCATCGCGCCGTCGGGATTGTCCAGCACCGAGGCGATCTGTTCGGCGAGGACTTGCGGAGAAAGCCGGCTCTCCGGAATGAGGATCGCCGCGCCCGCATCCACGAGCCCGCGCGCGTTCGCTGTCTGGTGGTCGTCGGTGGCATGGGGAAAGGGGATCAGGATCGAGGGCCTGCCGATGACCGAGATATCCGCGACCGACGATGCGCCCGACCGGCTGATGACGAGTTGAGCCTCGGCTATCCGGCGGGGCACGTCCGCGAAGAAGGGTTTCACTTCGGCCCGGATCCCGTGGTCGGCGTAGAAGGCCGCCACCGCCTCGGCGTCCTCGTCGCGGGCCTGATGGCTGACCGAGAGATGAGAGCGCAGATGCTCGGGAAGCGCCGCGATCGCCGCGGGCACATGATCCGACAGCGCCTTGGCCCCCTGCGACCCGCCGATAACGAGCAGCGACATCGGGTAATCTCCCGGCGCGATATAGCCGGCACCCGCCCGGTCGAGCACCGCGCTTCGCACGGGATTGCCCACATGGACGGGATGCGCCCCCTCGGGCATGGGCGTCGTCGGCCACGTACCGCAGGCGAGCGCCTGCACCCGTGTCGCGAAGCGCTTGTTGACGCGGCCCAGAACCCCGTTCTGTTCGTGGATCATGCGAGGCCGCCCGGTGACGAGCGCGGCCGACAAGGCAGGAATGCTGGGATACCCGCCAAATCCGACGACGACTGAAGGGCGATCCGTAAGCATACGTCCGATCGAGCCGAAGATGCCGCCGAGAATGCGAAACGGCACCGCGAGCTTCGCGAGTGTCCCGCCGCGTGCGAAGGAGGCCGAGGAGACCTGTTCCACCGCCACCCGGTCGGGAAATCCACCCGCATAACGCGCGCCCCGCGCGTCGGTCGACAGTTTCACCCGCCAGCCGCGCGCCAGCATGGTTTCGGCCAGCGCCTGCGCCGGGAACATATGCCCGCCCGTTCCGCCTGCGGCGATCACGAGCAGGGGCGCCCTGGTGCTCATCTGCCGCCTCGCTGCGTCAGGTAGTCTTCGATCTTGCCCTGCGGACGGGTCCGGGTGAAGGCGATCAGCATCCCCACCGAAATCCCCATCGCGATCAGGGACGAACCGCCGTAACTGACGAAGGGAAGTGTCATGCCTTTCGCGGGCAAGAGCCGCACCGCCACCCCCATGTTGATCAGAGCCTGAACACCGAAGACGGCGGCGAGCCCGGTGCCCGCGAGCCGGATGAAGGTGTCGCGCTCGTTGATCAGACGCAGGAACGACCGCACGACGATCACCATGTAGAGGACGATGATCAGCAACACGAGGAGCAGTCCGTATTCCTCGGCGGCGACCGCGATGATGAAATCGGTATGCGCGTCGGGCAGTGACCATTTCACCTGCCCCTCGCCCACGCCGACACCGAAGAAACCGCCCTGCTGGATCGCGTTGGTGGCGTAACCGAGCTGCGTACGCGGGTCCACGTCGGGCGACAGGAAGCCATCGATGCGGCGGGCGAAGTGTTCGGAGTTCTCATATGCGACGAAGCCCCCCAGAACGACCAAACCCACCACTCCCACGATGAGAAGGTAACTGGCGCCTGCGAGAAAATACATCACGCCCCAGCCGAACAGCACCAGCGCCGACTGTCCGAAGTCGGGTTGCATGGCGAGGAACCCGACGATGACCAGCGTCAGCGCGAGCGACATGGAACGCCCCGGCGGGCCCTGGATTTCCTGGCTCGCCGCCATGAGCCAGGCCGCGACCACGACGTAGAAGGGCTTGAGAAACTCCGACGGCTGGAAGGATGCGAAGCCCAGCGAATACCAGCGCACCGCCCCCTTGCCGAAGTCGGTGCCGAACATCGGCAGCAGGACGATGGCCGCGAAGGTGATCACGAAGCCCACGACACCCAGTCGCCGCACCATCTTGGGCGACATTAGCGTCATCGCGAAAAGCGTCGCGAAGGCCATGATCCCGAAGGCGAGCTGGCGCTGCACATAATAGAAGGGCGGAAGCCCGTTGCGTTCGGCCAATGGCGGCGACGCCGCGAGACCGAGCAAGAGCCCGATCGCGAACAACAGAAGAATGCAGGAGACCGACCACTTGTCGATCGTGCGCCACCAGCGGGGAAGGATCGGGTCCTTCGCCGTCTGCGTGACCGCACCATATACCATTTCGGTCATGGGAGTTCCGCCGATACTGCCTCGTTCATGCCCGGGTTGTCCCGGGTCTTGGCGGACAGACTAACGTGATTTGCCCCGACAGGGAAGCACAACGTCGCCCGGTCAGCATTGCGGGAAGTTCCCGCTCAGACGGGCGGCTGGCGCGCCTGTTTCGCGGCATCGCGATCCTTGCCCAGCTGCCGCTCGCGCCAGATGATCAGGATCCCAGCCGCAATAACGATCGCCGCGCCGACAATGGTATGTGCGGTCGGCACTTCACCGAAGAATACCACGCCGATGGCGGTGGCAAAGAAGATCGAGGCATAGTCGAAGGGCGCGATGGTCGAGGCCGGGGCGAAGCGATAGCTGGCCGAAAGGCACAGTTGCCCCACCCCGCCGATGAGACCGCAGGTGACGAGCAGGGCCACAACCCAGGGCGCGGGCCAGACCCAGCCGAAAGGCAGCGTGGCGAGGCTGATGAGCGTGGAGGAAAGTGAGAAATAAAGCGCGACGGTGGCCGGGCGTTCGGTCGCGACAAGGCTGCGCACCTGCACCTGCGCCAATGCGGCGGCCAGAGCGGACCCCATCATGAGACCCGCGCCAAGGGCCTCTCCATTCGCACCGGTGCCTACGTCACCCAGCCGGGGCCAGAGCACGATCACCACGCCGACAAGACCCATGGTCACCGCCGTCATGCGAAACAGTCGGATGCGTTCTCCCAGCATCACGGCAGCGAGGATCACGATGAAGATCGGCGTCGCGTATTGCAGCGCCGTCACCTCGGGCAGTGGCAGCAGCGTTAGGGACAGGAACATCAGCCCCATCGCGGTCGTGCCGATCATCCCGCGCCAGAGATGCCCGAGCGGGCGCGCGGTGCGGATACCGTCACGCAATTGGCCGACATAGGCGAGATAGCCGATCATGATCGGCACAGCGAAAAACGAGCGAAAGAACACGACCTCGCCAACCGGCACCGCCTCGCCGGTCGCCTTGATGAGCCCGCCCATGACCACGAAAGCCAGGACCGCGCAAAGCTTCAGCCCGATCCCGATGCCAAGGCGATCGAGCCTTGTGTCCGGAAGATCAACCAAGGAGCGCCGTCACCCGCGCGATGAAATCCTCGCCGCGCTTCTCGAAGCTGTCGTATTGGTCGAAACTGGCGGCCGCCGGCGCGAGGAGGACCACATCGCCCGGCTCGGCTTCGTGCGCGGCGGCGGCGACGGCGCGTTCCATCGTCTGGCAGACCTCGGTGTCGGCGACGCCCAGATCGCGGGCAAAGGCCTCTGCCTCCCGCCCGATGACATAGGCTTTGCGGACGTTGGCGAGCCCCTCGGCCAGACCGGCCAGCCCGCCTTCCTTCTGAAGCCCGCCCACGATCCAGCGGATGTTGCGAAACGCCAGCAGCGCCATGAGGGCCGAGTCCACATTGGTCGCCTTGGAATCGTTCACGAACCGGACACCGCCCTTCTCACCGATGACCTGCGAGCGATGCGGCAGGCCCGGATAGCTGTGGAAAGCCTCCTCGATCACCTTTGGGGCAAGTCCGAGCGTGCGCACGGCAGCATAGGCGCAGCAGGCGTTCTGATGGTTGTGCGCCCCCGGCAGCCCGCGCACGTCGCGCAGGTCGATGGAAGCGACCTGTTTGCCCTTGCGAGTCTCCGACAGGAAACCCTTGCGCGCGAAGACGTTCCAGCCGACGCCCGAAAGCTTGCGATCGACCGAGACGCGCAGCACCCGCTCGTCGCCAGGGCCCTCGGCCAGTTGTCCGGCAAGGAAGAGCCCCTCTGGTTCGTCGACGCCGATGACCGCGCGGTCCGGCCCGCCTTCGGCAAAGAGCCGGCGCTTGGCCGCGAAATAGCCCCCCTTGCCGCCGTGGCGGTCGAGGTGATCGGGCGACAGGTTCGTGAACACGGCCACGTCGGGCGTCAGCGCACGGGCAAGATCGGTCTGGTAGGACGACAGCTCCAGCACGATCAACTCGCCGTCGCTTGGGCTGTCGATGTCGAGCACCCCGCGCCCGATGTTGCCGGCAAGCTGCGACGGGCGACCCGCTTCAGTGAGGATGTGATGGATCAGGGCGGAGGTCGTGGATTTCCCGTTTGATCCCGTCACCGCGATGACCCGCGGCGGCTGGTCGAACTCGTCCCATTCCCCGCCGCCCAGCGAGCGGAAGAAGAGCCCGATGTCGTTGTCGACCGGGATCCCCTCTTCATAGGCCCGCGCGATATGGGGATTGGTGGTGGGATAGAGATGCGGGATGCCCGGGCTGGTGATGAGCGCCGCGATGCCCTCGAAAGCCTCGCGCCGGGTGAGATCGTGAAGCGTGAGCCCCGCCTCCTCGGCCCGGGCCCGCGCATCGGCGCCGTCGTCCCAGCACAGCGCCTGTGCCCCGCCCGCTTCCAGCGACCGCGCCGTGGCGAGGCCAGAACGCCCCAGCCCCAGAACCGCGACCCTCTGCCCCTCGTATCCGCGCACCGGGATCATGCGTCTCTCCTTCGAACCACCGCCCACCGATAGCCCCTGCGCCGCAGCTTGGCCAGAGACGGGCCTCACACCTCCTGCACAGCAGGGCCGCCAACCTGTTCACGCGCGGTCAGAGACCCCTCAACGCAGTTTCAGCGTGGCCAGACCGACAAGCGCGAGCACCAGCGAGATGATCCAGAAGCGGATCACGATCTGGGGTTCCGCCCAGCCGCGCTTCTCGAAGTGGTGGTGGATCGGCGCCATCAGGAAGACGCGCTTGCCGGTCCGCTTGAAATAGGCGACCTGAATGATGACCGACAGCGCCTCGACCACGAAGAGACCGCCGACGATGCCAAGCACGATCTCGTGCTTGAGGACCACAGCGATGGAGCCGAGCGCGCCGCCCAGGGCGAGCGACCCGGTGTCGCCCATGAAGACGGCCGCAGGCGGCGCGTTATACCACAGAAACCCGAGGCCTCCGCCGATGAGCGCGGCGGCAAAGATCAGAAGCTCGCCGGTGCCAGGCACATAGTGCACCTCGAGGTATTCGGTCACGTCGACCCGGCCCACGGCATAGGCGATGACGCCCAGCGTGGCCGCCGCGATGATCACCGGCATGATCGCGAGACCGTCAAGCCCGTCGGTCAGGTTCACCGCATTGGCCGCCCCGACCATCACGAACATCGCGAAGGGCAGGAAGAACCAGCCAAGGTTCAGGAGCAGGTTCTTGAAAACCGGAAAGGCCAGCTGCCCGGTCAGCTCGGCGGGATGGAGCGTCATCACCACATAGGCGGCAGCGAGCGCGATCAGCCCTTCGAGGGCGAGACGGGTCTTGCCCGACAGGCCCGAGTAATTGTTGTTCTTCGTGATCTTCTGGTAGTCGTCGGCGAAGCCGATGAGCCCGTAAGACAGCGTGACGCCCAGCACCACCCAGACAAACCCGTTGTCGAGCCGCGCCCAGAGCAGCGTCGAGACCGTGATCGCACCAAGGATCAGCGCGCCACCCATCGTGGGCGTGCCTGCCTTGGTGACCAGATGCCCTTCGGGCCCGTCGAGCCGGATCGGCTGGCCATGCTTCTGTTTCGAGCGGAGCAGATTGATCAGGGGCCGTCCGAAGACGAAGCCGAAGATCAGCGCGGTGAAGAACGCGGCGCCGGCCCGGAAGGTGATGTAGCGGAACAGGTTGAAAAGGTCCCCGCCGTCCGAAAGCTCGGTCAACCAATACAGCATTCTTCTTACCCTGACTTCTGTCTGTCCCTAGACGCCCTGCGGATGGCCCAGTTTCCTCACCGCGTCAACCACGCGGCTCACGTAAGAGCCCTTGGACCCCTTGATAAGCAGGACATCGCCCGCGTCGATGAGGTGTCGGACCTCGGCGGCCATCGCCTCGGCCGTCTCGGTCCATTGGCCCTGCTGGTCGGCCGGCAGCCGTTCCCACAGGGCGCGCATCCGGGTGCCGACGCAGTGGACCACGTCGATGTCGTCGAAATGGCTCAGATCTGCGAGGTCGCGGTGCATCGCGGTCTCGTCCGGACCGAGTTCCAGCATGTCCCCGAGTATCGCAAGCCGGCGGCCCCGCGCGACCCGGCCGATGCCGTCGGTGGGCGGCGTCGCGGCCAGCACCTCGAGCGCCGCCGCCACGGAGGTGGGATTGGCGTTGAAAGCGTCGTCGATGAGGGTGATCGCGTAATGCTCGACCGGATCGAGGAGGACTTCCTCTCGCGTGCCCCGACCCGAGGGCGGCCCCCAGAGCGCGAGGTCGCGTGCCGCGAGCGTCACGTCACCACCCAGCGCCCGGACTGCGCCGAGGACCGCAAGGGCGTTCATCGCGAAGTGGCGACCAGAGGTCGACAGCCTGATGAGGTGGTCGATCCCGCCGATGCGGGCCTGAAGCACGGTCGCCTCGCCCGTGAGGTTGACATGGGTCAGGCACAGCGTGTTGCCGCCCCGCTCCCCGAAGGTTTCGAACCGGCCGGCCCGTTCGATGGCGCGCGCGACGAGGAGCGGCGACACGTCGAGATCCCCGTTCACGATGGCGACGCCCGCGGGCTCGAGCCCGTCGAAGATCGACGCCTTTTCGCGTGCGATGCCTTCGACATTCTCGAAAGCTTCGAGATGGGCGGCGGCAACCGTGGTGACGATGGCCACGTTCGGACGCGCCAGCCGCGCGAGCGGCGCGATCTCTCCGGGGTGGTTCATGCCGATCTCGATGACGGCGAAATCGGTCTCGACCGGCATCCGGGCCAGCGTCAGCGGCACGCCCCAATGATTGTTGTAGCTCGCCTCGGCGGCGTGGCAGCGGCCCTGCCGGCCCAGCACCGTACGCAGCATTTCCTTGGTCGAGGTCTTGCCCACCGACCCGGTGACCGCGACCACGCGGCCCTGAACGCGCTTGCGACCGGCCGCGCCCAGCCGCTCCAGGGCCTGAAGCACGTCGTCCACAATGAGAAGCGGCGCATCGGATTTCACGCCCTCGGGAATGCGCGACACGAGCGCGGCCCCTGCTCCCCTGGACAGCGCCTGCGCCACGAAGTCATGACCGTCGCGCGCATCCTTCAGCGCGACGAACAGATCGCCCGCCGCAAGCGTGCGCGTATCGATGGAGACGCCGGACACGGACCAGTTGCCGACCGCCTGTCCACCGGTGGCATGTGCGGCCTCTGCCGCGGTCCAGAGGCTCATGCGAGACGTCCCTCAAGCGCGGCAACCGCCACGCTCGCCTGTTCGGCGTCGTCAAAGGGCAGCACGTCCTCGCCCACGATCTGTCCGGTCTCGTGCCCCTTGCCCGCGATGAGAAGCGCGTCGCCGGGGTCCAGCATGTCCACACCGCGCAGAATGGCCTCGGCCCGGTCGCCGACTTCATTTGCCTCGGGACAGCCCTCGAGCACCATGGCCCGGATCGAGGCCGCGTCTTCCGTGCGCGGGTTGTCGTCGGTCACGATGATGACATCGGCATAGTCGCGCGCTGCCTCGCCCATGAGCCGCCGCTTGGTTTTGTCCCGGTCGCCGCCCGCACCAAAAACGCAGACGATCTTGCCCATGACATGGGGGCGCAGCGCCTCGAGCGCCGTGGCGATTGCGTCGGGCGTGTGGGCGTAGTCGACGAAGACGCTCGCGCCGGTGTCGCGCCGCGCGGCCAGTTGCATACGCCCCCGCACGGTGGCGAGATAGGGGAAGGTCTGGAACACCTCGTCGGGGTCCGACCCTGACGCGATGGCAAGCCCCGCCGCGACCAGAACATTTTCGGCCTGAAACCCGCCGATAAGGTCCAGATGCGCGGTCTGGGCGCGACCGTTGTAGAGAAACCGAATGTCCTGCCCGGTCGCGGAATAACGCTGCGAGGTGAGTTGCAGTGTGCAATCTTCGCTCCGCCCGATCGAGATGACTTCCTGCCCTCGCGCGATCGCGATTTCTTCAAGCTCGCGCCCGCGCGGGTCATCGACATTGATCACCGCAACGCCGTCATCGGGCAGGACGCGGGTGAAAAGCCGCGCCTTGGCGGCGAAATAGGCCTCGAAACTCTCATGATAGTCGAGGTGATCCTGCGTGAAGTTCGTGAACCCCGCCGCCGCGAGATGGACGCCCTCGAGCCGCCGCTGGTCGAGCCCGTGGGACGAAGCCTCCATGGCGGCATGGGTCACGCCCTCGCCCGCCATCTGCGCGAGCAGACGGTGGAGCGTGATGGGTTCCGGCGTCGTGTGCGGCGACGGCGCCGAGAAGGCCCCTTCCACGCCGGTGGTGCCGATGTTCACCGCCAGTTGCCCAAGCTCGGACCAGATCTGCCTCGTAAAGGTGGCGACCGAGGTCTTTCCGTTCGTCCCGGTGACGGCGACCATGGTCTCGGGCTGGGCGCCGAACCAGAGCGCGGCGGCAAAGGACAGCGCCGCGCGCGGATCCTGCGTGACGACCAGCGCGGCTTCCGAGGCTTCCAGCAGCTCGGCCGCGATCTTCGCGCCCTCCCGGTCGGTCAGGACGGCACCGGCACCCTGTCGCAGGGCATATTCGATGAACTCCGCGCCATGCACGCGCGCCCCGGGCAAGGCCGCAAAGAGGTACCCGTCACGCACGTCGCGGCTGTCCACGGCCAGGCCCGTCACGACCACGTCGCGCCCGTGCTGGGCCGTCAGCCCGAGCGCCGAGAGTGTCGAAGTCTTGTCTCGCGCCGCCATAGTGCCCCCAATGATCAGTTCGAGGTGAGTGTTACACCCATCGGGGCAAGGGGTTCAATCTCGGGCTTGAGCCCCAGGAGCGGCGCGACGCGCTTGATGATTTCGGCGGCGACAGGGACCGCCGTGTAGCCTGCGGTGCGGCGCATCTCGCCTGCCATGAAGATTTGCGGCTCGTCCAGTGCGACCACCAGCACGTATTGCGGGTCGTCTGCGGGGAAGACGCTCGCGAAGGTGCCGATCACCTTGTCGTCATAATAGCCGCCCGTGGGCCGCGGTTTGTTCGCGGTCCCGGTCTTGCCGCCCACGTTGTAGCCGGGAACCTCGCCGAAGCTCGCCGTGCCATCGGGCGACGAGACGACAAGGCGCAACATCTCGCGCGTCTGGGCCGAGGTGAGGTCGGACACGACGCGCGGCCCCAGCGTGGGCGTCTGGGCGCGAAGGAGCGTTGGCGTCACGCGCGTTCCGCCGTTCAGGATCGAGGAATAGGCGGTCGCGAGATGCAGGGGCGAGGCGGACAGCCCGTGGCCGTAGGAGATGGTAATGGTGGATAGCTCCGACCAGTTCGGCGGCAGGAGCGGTTTCGCGCCGGTCGCTTCGACCAGTTCCACGGGCGTCGGTTGGAAGAACCCGAGCGAGTCGAGGAACTGCTGCTGGCGCGACACGCCGATCATCTTGGCGAGGTTCGCGGTCCCGATGTTCGACGACATCACGATGACGTCGGAGACGGAAAGCTGGGCACCGTAGTCGTGGAAGTCGCGGATCCGGTGCTTGCCCCAGACGAGCGGGCCGCGCGTGTTGATCATCGTATCAGGCGTGACGAGACCAAGCTCGAGCGCCTGCGCTGAAGCGAAAATCTTGAAGGTCGACCCCAGTTCATAGACCCCTTGAACCGCCCGGTTGAAGAGCGGGCTGTCGGACGGCTGGCCTTGGGTCAGCGGGTTCGGGCGGTCGTTGGGGTCGAAGTCGGGCAGCGAGGCAATGGAGACGATCTCGCCGGTGTGCACGTCCATCAGCACGGCCGCGGCACCCTTGGCCCCCATCATCTGCATCCCGCCGGCCAGCACGCGCTCGACCGCCGCCTGCACCGTGAGATCGAGGGTGAGCATCAGCGGCTCACCCGCCTGCGCGGGATCGCTCAGCCGTTCGTTCATCGCCCGTTCGATGCCCGCCGTGCCGACGAGCTCGGCCGCGTGGACACCTTCGTTGCCGAATCGCGCGCCGCCAAGCACATGCGAGGCAATCGCACCATTTGGATAAAGGCGCATCTCGCGCGGCGCGAAAAGAAGCCCCGGCTCGCCGATGTCATGCACGGCCTGAAGCTGCTCCGGGCTGATTTTCTTCTTGATCCACAGGAACTTGCGCTTACCCGTGAAATCCGCGAGGAGCTTTTCCTCCTTCAGATCCGGGAAGATCGCGACCAGCTCCTTCGCCGCCCTTGCCGGGTCCACCATCTGGGGCGGCTGGGCATAGAGCGCATGCGTCAGTAGGTTCGTGGCCAGAAGATTGCCGTTGCGGTCGATGATGTCGCCCCGGGTCGCGACGATCTGGGCGCCGCCGACCTGCGCGCGCGGCTCCTGCGGTTCGGTCGCCGAGAGCATCCCCATCCTGACGCCCACGGTGATGAAGGCGCAGAAGAAGAGCGCGGCGAGCACCAGAAGCCGCCCTTCGGCGCGAAGCCGGGCCCGGTCGCGCATTTCCTCATGACGCAGGTGCTTGTTCTCGCGCTCGATGGCGTCGGGATCGTCGCCCTTGGCACGGGCGTCGAGGATACGGGCAAGCGGGCGCAGCGGAACCCGGGTCATGGAAATCTCTCCCCTTCGGTCGCCTGGGTGCCGATGTCGTCCAGTCCCTCCAGTGCCATGTCGATGGCGCCCTGCACGTCGATGGCGTCGGCGGCAGGCAGGAAGGGCAAGGCCTCGGGCTGCGGATAGGCGACCTGATCGACGCGACCGAACTGCTCTGGGGCCAGCGGCAGAAGCCCGAGCCGGTCGAAGTTCATCAAGACCAATTCGCTCAGCCGGTCGGGGCGGTTGAGATAGGCCCACTCGGCGCGCAGCACGACCAATTCCTCGCGCATCCGGCCGATATCGCGTTGGAGGGCGGCAACCTCGTTCAGGCTGTCCTGGGTCTTGTAGTTCTCGTGGTAGGCCCAATACCCCAGGCCGACCACGGCGAGGGTCGCGAAGATGTAGACGATCGAACGCACCATTCTGATCAGCCTCGAAAAACGGGCGCAGGCAGGCCCAGTTGAGAACGGTCGACAGTTTCGGCCGGGGCCGCGGTGCGGGTCGCGACACGCAGACGTGCCGACCGGGCACGGGGGTTGGTGGCCAGCTCGTCTTCATCCGGCCCGATGGCGCGGCGCGGGGTCAGGTCGAAGCGCGGGGTCTGGGCCTCGGGTTCGGGGGCGTAGCGATTGCCGCCGCCCCCTTCGGAGGCCGCCAGTTGCAAGTAACGCTTCACCACCCGGTCCTCGAGCGAATGGAAGGTCACGACCGCGAGCTTGCCGCCGGGTTTCAGAGCGCGTTCGGCAGCTTCGAGCCCGAGCGCCAGTTGCATGAACTCGTCGTTGACCGCGATCCGGATGGCCTGAAAGCTCCGCGTGGCGGGATGGCTCTGGCCCGGCTTGGGGCGGGGCAGCGATTTCGCGATGGTCTCGGCAAGCTCGAGCGTGGTGCGATAGGGCGCGGTCGTCCGCGTGCGCACGATATTCTTCGCGATCCGGCGCGCGGCGCGTTCCTCGCCGTAGTGATAGAGGATATCGGCCAGCTCCTCCTCGCTCGCCTCATTGACGAGGTCGGCGGCGGAGGGGCCGGACTGGCTCATCCGCATGTCGAGAGGTCCGTCCTTCTGGAAGCTGAAGCCACGCTCGGCCAGGTCGAGCTGCATCGACGAGACGCCAAGGTCGAGCACGACACCATCGACGGGTGCGCCGGCGATTTCGTCCATGTCGGAGAACGTGCCGAGGCGCAGGTCGATCCGCCCCGCGAAATCGCGCAGCCACCCCGCCGCCATCTCATGGGCGAGCGGATCGCGGTCGATGCCGATGACCTTGTCCGCGCCAGCGGACACAAGCCCGCGCGCATAGCCCCCCGCCCCGAAGGTCCCGTCGATCCACACCCCTTCGACCGGCGCCACATGCTCGAGAAGCGGGCGCAGCAGGACGGGGATATGCGGGTCGTCGGAACGGGCGGCGGCAGCGGCCATCATCACGCTTCGTCCTCTGGCAGGATCGAGAAGATGTCGAAATCCTCGTCCTGGTCGTCGAGCCAGCTTTCGGTGTCGGCGGCTTCTTCGGCTTCATATGTAGCCGGGTTCCAGATCTGGAAGGTATCGCCCGAAGCGATGAAGTAGGCGTCGCCCTCAAGCCCGATCTTCTGGCGCAGCTTCGCGGGCAGCACGAGACGCCCGGTTTCGTCGACCGAGGTGGGCAGTGATTTCCCGGTGATCAGACGTTCGGCCATGCGCCGCTCGCGCGAGCCGCGCTTCATCCTGTTGATGCGTGCGTCCACTTCGGCGATCGCCTCCATGGAGAAACATTCGAGGTGATTCTGGCGGTGATCGCCGTAAACGATCACAAGGTTGGGGTTGAGACCTTCGGTCCAGTCCGGGTCAGCGGCTTCGAGAGTACGGCGAAACAGGGCCGGGATCGAGACCCTGCCCTTCGCGTCCACCTTGTGGAGCCCTTCGCCTCTGAAAACTCTGGCCACTTGCGCGGCTCCTTAGTCCCTCGTTTCACCTACCGCCCGGAACGGAAACGGCGGATCGAGCTGCTGCCACTGCTCAATCCGCCGCCCTCGTCCCATCTCTGGGTTCGTCCGATCACGTGCGCCACCTGGGGGGATGTCTGCTCGCGAACGCGCCGGATCTCTTTGTTCTGATGAAGCGGGGTGCCTGTATGAAACCTGACTTGGGAGTTGTTTCTGGGGTTCTTTGTCGCCCCGTTATGTCCCGTCCTCATCGTGGTTACAGGGATGCCATGGGAATTTATGGGAAGCAATGGAAAATGTTGGCCCGAATGCCCAAGATACTGTCCGGCGCACCCAGTCAGAACAACATCTTGTGGGAACGAGACGAGAACGAAATACCGCTGATAGGCAAACCGACGCCATAGAACGCAATATATAGACGGTATATCGCGGCTGAAAAATTTCCCACGATTTCCCAGAAAACGCGAACAGAAGGCGTAAGTTCCGATTTTCTGAGCCTTAGCCTTGCGCTCCGAAGCCGGATTTTGGGCCGAATCCGGCCGATTCAAGCCGAATCACGGACCGTTGATTCGCAGTCTCGCTGGTGTGAACAGGGACGGGACCACATTTGTCCCACGATTTCCCATGGCACGGTCGACAAGCGGGCCCGTTCCCATGGTTTCCCGGAACGATCCGCCTAGCGACCTTCGTAGGCAGCCTTGATCGCGGCGATGTCGATCTTCGACATGGACATCATGGCCCGCGTCGCGCGCCCGGCTGCGGCCAGGTCATCTCCGCCGAGATACCGCGGCAAGTCACGCGGGACCACCTGCCAGCTCACCCCGAAGCGGTCGATGCACCAGGCGCAGCGGCTTTCCTGTCCGCCATTGGCGACCAGAGCTTCCCACAAGCGATCGGTTTCGGCCTGATCCTCGGTCATCACGACGATCGAGGCCGCGGGCGAGGCCTTGTACATCGGGCCGCCGTTCAGGGCCTGATAGGGCACACCCGCCAGCGTGAAATCGACCAGGAGCGCGCGGCCACCCGGCCCCGGCACGACCGACGTAATCTCGGAGCCGGGGATGAGCGAGACATAGAAATGCGCGGCCTCTTCGCCGTCGCCATCATACCAGAGGCAGGTTCTGATCTTCGGCATGCGCGCGCCCTCCCCCGTCAGAGAGGAGCGCGGCACCCGAGTCTGTCAAGCGATCCCGCGCGCCACGAGGTCGGTCGCGAGTGCACGATAAGCCTCCCCCACGGCGCCTTCGGTTAGGGCGACAGGCACGCCCGCGTCACCGGCAAGGCGCACATCCAGCGACAACGGAAGCTGTGCCAGAAGGGGGGCGCCGACGCGGCGCGCTTCTTCCGCGACGCCGCCATGCCCGAAGAGGTGCGCCTCGTGCCCACATTGGGGACATATATAAGAGGACATGTTCTCGATCAGCCCGAGGATCGGGACATTGACTTTGCCGAACATGTCGATGGCCTTGTGCGCGTCGAGCAGCGCCACGTCCTGAGGCGTGGACACCACCAGCGCGCCGGTCATCTCGACCTTCTGGGCAAGCGTGAGTTGCACATCGCCCGTGCCCGGCGGCAGATCGACGATCAGCACATCGAGATCGCCCCAGTTTACCTGAAAGGCGAATTGCTGAAGCGTGCCCATGAGCATCGGACCGCGCCAGACGACCGCCTGATCCGGATCGACGATCATGCCGACCGACATCACCTTGACCCCATGCCCCGAAACGGGATCGAGGTTCTTGCCGTCCGAGGAGGTCGGCTTCTCGGTGATGCCCATCATGAGCGCCTGCGACGGGCCGAGGATGTCGGCGTCGAGCAGCCCGACGCGGCGACCGGCCGCAGCCAGCGCCACGGCGAGGTTCGAGGACACGGTGGATTTACCGACACCCCCCTTCCCCGACGCCACCGCGATGACGCGCGCGACGCCCGGGATCGCCATGGGGCCCGCCTGGGGCTTGGGATGGCCGCCGACGCGAAGGTTGGGCGCATCGCCAGCCGGTTTCTTGGCCGAAGGACCATGTGCGGTCAGGATGACGGTCACCTTGTCGACACCGGGCAGGCTGCGCACCGCGTCTTCGGCGGCGCGGCGCAGGGGCTCCATCTTGCCGGCCGCGTCCGGCGAGGGCGCCTCGATCACGAAGCTTACCGTCCCGCCCTCCACCGTCAGCGCACGCACCATGTCGCGCGAGACGAGGTCGCCACCGTCGGGCAGCGCAACGCTGGACAAAGAAGAGTGGATCTGGTCACGGGTGATCGCCATGGGGGCCTCCTTCATGAGGGGCGCTTAGGCCACCTCTGCCTGTGGCGCTATGTGGCATGCCCCCCGCCGGGCTTCAATGCGCCGTGCCGTTTCGCCCCCTGTTGGCGCATCCGTCTCAGGGCGACTCACATCAGGTGGGCATTTGCCCATTTCGCGCGGAATCGCCCAAACACCTGCGGCCTATTTTTTTCGCTCGCCGAATTATTTTGGCCGTTCTCGCCCCGTTCTGTGACCTAAATGACGCGGTTTCGCTTACCTTCGGTCAACTTTTTCGGGTCGATTTTCTGCCTCTCGGGGGGCGAAATACGGACTATCCGGCTGAAAAGAATGGCAATTAATTAGGTCAGCATGCGTTATGCAATTGCTGCATGGCGGCGTTGAGCAAAGGTCGGATTGTGCAGGTGCAGCATAACCGCCAAATTCACCTCAACCGAAGCGGGGAACGACCCCGCGCCGTAAGCGCCAGGAACGGCGCGATCCCGGGCCCGAACGGGCCCAAGCTGAAGAAAGAGACGAGCACATGGCATACGCAACTGATATCCGCACCGCTGGCACCTTCTCCGACCGCGTGTCGGCCGTGTTCAAGGCAATCTCCGAGGCCCGCGCACAGCGCAAGGTTTTCAACCGCACCGTCGCTGAACTGCGCGCCCTCGACAACCGCGATCTCGCCGACCTCGGCATCTCGCGCGCCGAAATCCCGTTCATCGCCCGCGAAGCGGCCTACGGGAAATAACAGTTTTCGGGGAACCTCTCCTCCTCCCTGAGGTTTCCCGATGGCCCTGACAGCGTCTCCTCCTCCCTGACGCCTAGGGGCCCCCAATTTCGAAACGCCTCTTCCTCCTCCCTGAGGCGTTTCGATGGCCCCGACGGCGTCATCCTCCTCCCGACGCCAGGGGCCCACAGTTTCGGTCCGCTTCTCCTCCTCCCTGAGGCGGGCCGATGACCCGGACAGCGTCTCCTCCTCCCTGACGCGCACCGGGTCCCCAATTTCGGAGCGTCTCTCCTCCTCCCTGAGACGTTTCGATGGCCCCGATGGCGTCTTCCTCCTCCCTGACGCCGAGGGGCCCACAATTCGGGCGCTTCTTCCTCCTCCCTGAAGCGTCCGAGACCTGAGAGCGACCCTCCTTCCTCCTCCCTGGAGGGTTGCGATCTCAGGCCAGAGATCGGAAGCCTCACCTCCTCCCGAGGCGACCGTGGCCCGTAGCCCCTCCTCCTCCCTGGGGCCAAGGGCGAACATACCGGGGAAACCCGGACATATGCGAAAGGTCTCTTCCTCCTCCCTGAGACCGATTGCTTGCAAGAACGGTGGCGCCTACCTCCTCCCAGGCGTCACCGTTTTTCGTTTTTCCGGGGGATCAGGGCGGCCGAATACCCCTCCTGCGCACCGAAGGCGCGGGATCAGGTTCATTCGAAAGGTTTGCTGGCGTGCCGTTCTAGAACGGCACATCGTCATCCGCGACGTCACCGCCCGCGCGTTCAGCGGCCACCACGAATTTCGCGACGATCTTCTTCGACCCGGCATGTTCGAACTCGATGTCGAGCTTGTCGCCCTCGATGCCCATCACGTAGCCATAGCCGAACTTCTGGTGAAAGATGCGGTCGCCTTGCGTGAAGGACGACACCGCCGTAGCGTTGATCGTCAGACCCCGCGCCTCGTTCGGGCTGGCCATGGAGCGTTCGGGCTGCCGGCTCTGCATCCTGCGCCAGCCGGGCGAATTGTAGGCATCTGCCCGCGCCGCGCGTTCTTCGAGCGACGACATCCCGCCGCCAAAGCTGCCCGCGGCCCCGTAGCCACCGCCGTAAAGACCGGGCGGCGTGAGCACGTCCACGTGCGCCTCGGGCAATTCGTCGATGAACCGCGAGGGAAGCTGGCTTTGCCACTGGCCATAGACCCGGCGGTTCGCGGCAAAAGAGATCGTGCAGATCTCCTCGGCCCGCGTGATGCCGACATAGGCAAGGCGGCGTTCTTCCTCGAGCCCCTTGAGCCCGCTTTCATCCATCGAGCGTTGCGAGGGGAAAAGCCCGTCCTCCCACCCCGGCAGGAACACGACGGGATATTCGAGGCCCTTGGCGGCGTGAAGCGTCATGATGGTGACCTTCTCTTCCTCCTCGCCGCTCTCGTTGTCCATGATAAGCGCGACATGTTCGAGAAAGCCCTGCAGGTTCTCGAATTCCTCCAGCGCCTTAACCAGTTCCTTGAGGTTTTCCAGCCGACCGGGCGCCTCGGGCGTTTTGTCGTTCTGCCAATGCTCGCTGTAGCCAGATTCCTCGAGGATCATCTCGGCCAGTTCGACGTGGGTATCGGCCTCGTCCCGGATCTGGGCGTGCCAGCGGTAGATACCTTGGACAAGGTCGGTCAGGCCCTTGCCCCCCTTCCCCTTGATCTCGCCCTGCTCGATGCATTTCGCGGCACCGTCCACCAGCGGCACGTTGTGCGCCCGCGCCATGCGCTGGATCGTCTGGATCGCCTTGTCGCCCAAGCCCCGGCGCGGCGTGTTCACGATCCGCTCGAACGCCAGATCGTCGTCGGGCGACACCGCGAGCCGGAAATAGGCCATGGCATCGCGGATTTCCATCCGCTCGTAAAAACGCGGGCCACCGATGACGCGGTAAGGCAGACCGATGGTCAGGAACCGATCCTCGAAGGCGCGCATCTGGTGGGAAGCGCGCACGAGGATGGCCATGTCATCGAGTGACTTCGGCTCCATTCCCCGCGTGCCGACCTGCATCGCCTCGATCTCTTCCCCGATCCAGCGGGCCTCTTCCTCGCCGTCCCAGTGTCCGATGAGGCGGACCTTCTCTCCGTCGCCCTCTTCGGTGAACAGCTCCTTGCCCAGCCGGTCGGCATTGCCCCGGATCACGCCGTTGGCGGCCTCGAGGATATGATGCGTCGAGCGGTAGTTCTGTTCGAGCCGGACGACCTTGGCCCCCGGAAAGTCCTTCTCGAACCGCAGGATGTTGCCCACCTCGGCGCCGCGCCAGCCATAGATCGACTGGTCGTCGTCGCCCACCACGCAGATGTTCTTGTGCGCGCCTGCAAGGAGCCGAAGCCAGAGATACTGCGCGACGTTGGTGTCCTGGTATTCGTCCACGAGGATGAACCGAAACCACGTCTGATACTGTCGCAGGATGTCGTCGTGTTCGCAAAAGATCGTGACCATGTGGAGGAGCAGGTCACCGAAATCGCAGGCATTGAGCGTCTTCAGCCGCGCCTGATAGGCGGCATAAAGCTCAGGCCCCCGGTCGTTGAAGGCGTTCGCTTCCGAGGCAGGCAGGTTTTCGGGCGTCCAGGCCCGGTTCTTCCAAGTGTCGATGATGCCGGCAAGCATTCGGGCGGGCCAGCGTTTCTCATCGATATTCTCGGCGAGAATGAGCTGCTTCATCAGCCGCACCTGATCGTCGGTGTCGAGGATGGTGAAGTTTGTCTTGAGACCGACGAGTTCGGCATGACGGCGCAGGAGCTTCACGCAGATCGCGTGGAAGGTGCCGAGCCACGGCATCCCCTCGGCGGGCTGACCCAGCAGAGCGCCGACCCGGTTCTTCATCTCCCGCGCGGCCTTGTTGGTGAAGGTCACGGCGAGAATTTCGTTGGGCCGCGCGGTCCCGGTGGTCAAGAGATGCGCGATCCGGGCGGTGAGCGCCTTGGTCTTCCCCGTTCCCGCACCCGCAAGCATGAGAACCGGCCCGTCCAGCGCCTCGACCGCATCGCGCTGCGCCGAGTTGAGCCCGTCGAGATAGGGCGTGGCCTGCGCCGCGCGCGCCCCGGCCATGGCGCGGGCGGCCAGTCCTTGGGGCGCGTAGAAGGAGTCGGGATCGTCGAAGCTGCTCATGGCGGGCAAGATAGACCCTGCCGCCTGCGATGGAAAGGTGTTCAGGGAATGTTCCGGGCCGCCCGAGGGGCTCAGCCTTGGTCAACCGGCCGCTTCTTGCCCTCCCCGTCGAGCGCCACGAAGGTAAACACGCCCTCGGTCACCTTTTCCGTGGCCCGCGCAGACCCGCGCACCACCCAGGCGTCGAGGCGCACCGCGACCGAGGTGGTCCCGACCCGCTCCACGTCGCCGTAGATGCACAGGATATCGCCGATCTTCACAGGACGGATGAACTTCATCGCCTCGATCGCGATCGTGGCCACCCTGCCCTGCGCGCGTTCCGCCGCGACGATGCCCGCCGCGATGTCCATCTGGCTCAGAACCCAGCCGCCGAAGATGTCGCCCGCGCCGTTCACATCGGCGGGCATGGCCACCGTGCGTAGCACCGCATGGCCTTCCGGAAGTATTTCTTGCATCGGCTCGCTCCTTCGATTGGCGCAGACCCTAGCAAGTTTCCCCCCCGCGACAAGGCGAACACGCATCCCCATGGACAGGGCGTGTCAGTCGCGTTAGCGTTTTTTGATCAAATGGCAAAACCGCCCCCAAGAAAAGCTCTGGAGACGACGATGGACGGCTATACGGACAACGATATTTCGCATGTGGTAGAGGCCGACCGCGCCCATGTCTGGCATCATCTCGTGCAGCACAAACCCTTCGAGACCGGCGAGCCGCGCATCATCGTGGAGGGTAAGGGCATCCGCGTCTGGGACCAGAAGGGCCGCGAATTCATCGACGCGGTGTCAGGCGCAGTCTGGACCGTGAACGTGGGCTACGGGCGGACGAGCATCGCGGATGCCGTGCGCGAGCAGCTGGTCAAGATGAACTACTTCGCCGGGGCGGCGGGCACCGTGCCCGGCGCGATCTTCGCCGAGAAACTGATCGAGAAGATGCCGGGACTTACCCGCGTCTACTATTGCAATTCCGGGTCCGAGGCGAACGAGAAGGCCTTCAAGATGATCCGCCAGATCGCCCACAAGCGCTATGGTGGCAAGAAGACCAAGATCCTTTACCGCGACCGCGACTACCACGGCGGCACCATCGGCACGATGTCGGCGGGCGGTCAGGACGAGCGCGCGATGCAATACGGCCCCCTCGCCCCCGACTTCATCCGGGTGCCCCATTGCATGGAATACCGGGCGCAATGGGAGGGGCTGACGTCGGAAGAATACGGCCGACGCGCCGCCGACGCCATCGAAGAGGTCATTCTCGCCGAAGGCCCTGACACCGTGGGCGGCCTCTGCCTGGAGCCGATCACGGCAGGCGGCGGCGTGATCACGCCTCCTCCGGGCTACTGGGACCGGGTGCAGGAGATCTGCCGGACATACGACGTGCTGCTCCACATCGACGAGGTCGTCTGCGGCATGGGCCGGACCGGCAAATGGTTCGGCTACCAGCACTACGGTATCGAACCGGACTTCGTGACCATGGCCAAGGGCGTGGCCTCCGGCTACGCCGCCATCGCCTGTTGCGTCACCACCGAACGCGTCTTCGACATGTTCAAGGACGACGCGACCGATCCCCTCAACCACTTCCGCGACATCTCGACCTTCGGGGGCTGCACCGGCGGCCCGGCGGCGGCGCTTGAAAACATGCGGATCATCGAGGACGAAGGCCTCTTGGAGAATGCCGCGAAAATGGGCGAGCGGCTGACCGCGAACCTCAAGGCACTTGAAGAGCGCCACAAGGTCATCGGCGACGTGCGCGGCATCGGCCTCTTCCAGGGGCTGGAACTGGTGCTCGACCGAGACAGCAAGGAACCCATCGCCGAAAGCCAGATTGCCGCCGTGGTCGCGGGCTGCGCCGAGCGGGGCGTCATCATCGGCGCCTCGAACCGGTCGGTACCGGGGCTGAACAACGTGCTCTGTTTCTCGCCCGCCCTGATCGCCACCGCCGCCGATATCGACGCGATCACCGATGCCGTGGATGGCGCGCTCACCCAGGTCTTCGGCTGATCTTCACTGCTTCATAAATACTTTGGGGGCCGGGGGGTGAACCCCCCCGCCGCCGCGACCCGGCGAAGCCGGGGCGCGGCTCCCTCAGCACAGGCGGCCCATGGCCGCCTGTTCTTTTTCCCAAAGCGGTTCACGAAAATGTTCTCGCCACACGGGAACAAATGTTCTATTGATGTTCTTACATGATCATGATGTTTTCTCACGGGAGACCACAACATGTATGAAGCGACCCCTTTGCTGCCGACCGACAAGCAACTCACCTATGCCCGCGCCATCGCGCGCAAACTCGACGTCGCCATTCCGCGCGGCAGCCTCGAGACGCGGCAGGCACTGTCGTCCTGGATCGACCGCAACAGGACCCGACCCAGCGTGACCGGATCTGCGGCGACCTCCCGTCAGGTAGCCTTCGCCGAGAGGCTCTCACGCCTCAAGCGCCGCGCGATCCCCGACGAATGTTTCCGTGATGCCGTGATGATGAGCCGCTGGATCGAGTCGAACAAGTAGGCGGTCTCCCCCTCCCGTCTCAGTCGGCGGACAACCAGCCCAGCTTGCGCACCGCCACGAGTTCCAGAACCGTCGCGATGATGCGGATCAGGTGATGCATGGTCACGAAGGCGGGGCTCATGGCCAGAGACAGGGCGACAAGGCTCATCTCGGTCACGCCGCCGGGGGCGAAGCTGATGATCATGGTCTCGACCGACAGACCCGTCAGCCAGTGCACGACACAGGCAAAGCCGACGCCGAGCGCCAGCATCATCAAGACCGAGGAGATGGACAGACCGAGGCCGGCCAGCAGCATGCGCCGGGTAATGCCGCGAAACCGCAAGCCCAGCCCGACCCCCAGCACCACCTGCGCCGAGGCGATGAGCCAAGGGGGCAGCGTCAGGTCGAGCCAGCCGAAGCCGCTGGCCACGCCCACGATGGCGAGAGGTCCGACAAGCTGCCCCGCCGGGATGCGTAGTGCTTCGCCGACCATGACCCCGATCACCGCGAGCCCACAGGCGAGAATGACGTCCCAGACATCCGCGACCGCCCCGTTGCCGCCCAGACCCGCCGCCGATCCGACAGGCGCGCCCTCGTAGATCGAAATGCCGATCGGCAGGATCGACACCACGACGATGATGCGCAGGAACTGCATGAGGGTGAGGATCCTGACATCGGCGCCGGCCTCTTCCCCGAAGGTGATCGACTCGATCAAGCCGCCGGGCGAGCCCGAGTAAAAGGCCGTGGGCCGGTCGTAGCCGCCCCGCCGGAAGATCAGGTAGTTTCCACCGTGGGCCAACACCACGAAGAGCAGCACCATGGGGATAGACACCGCCATGGAGGGGATCATGGCCAGCACGTCGGGATGCACCTGCGCGCCGATCATCACGCCGATGACGCCGACGAAAAGCTGGCGGAACCTGATCGGAAAAGCGTAACCTGCCGGGAAATGCTGCTGAAAGGCCATGGTGAGGGCCGCCGAGACGATCAGGCTCGCCAACATATAGGGCAAGGGCACGGGGGTCTGGCTCAGGAGCCATCCGCAAAGAGCACCGATGGCCAGGAGCAAGGCCGAGAAGCCGATATGGAGCGGGCGGGGAAACACCATGGCTCGTCTATAGGCCGATCCATGGCGGGCGCAAGCGGGGGGCCTGTGGTCTTTTTCGTTCAATCGGTATGTGTCGCAGGCCCCTGCGTCATGACGCGACCGGCGCAGATGCGACGCCCCCCTGCGGGTCGGGAGAGGCCGCAAGCACAGCCCCCTCCGCACGCATCGCCACCGGCCAGCTCTGCGGCGGCAGCTTGCGGTCACGCTCGCGGGTCAAGGTCCAGCCCAGAAGCGACAGGTCGTCTGCCTGACCCTCTGCGTCCCCCGCCTCCTCTGCATCCCGGTGGGCCGCGGCCATGCGCCAGCGGCTCTCTGCCCCCGGGCTGATCCCTTCGGGGGTGAGCAGCAGACCCAGCCCCCTGCCGCCGGCCTCGGCCTCTCCCGGAGGAAGGCCCGCCTCGCAGGCCAGTTGCATCCGGCGCATGGGGGTCAACCCGACCGGCCCCGGCAACTCCCCCACGACAAGCGGCACCGCGCCTGAACGCAACGCCTCTTCCAGGGTCCAGAGCACGTCGGGCACGCGCGGCGCATCGACAAAGATCAGCCGGCCGGGGTCCACGAAGCGGGCCAGTCCGCCCCCATGAAGCCGCCCGTGATCCCAGGCCGGCCGCACCCAGAGGATCGGGCCCGTCATCGCCTGCGCCACCATGAGCGCGGCGGTCCAGCGGGCGGGCCCGCAGAGTTCATGCACCCGTCCGAACGACAGCGCGAGCCCGCCCAGAAACCCCTGACCGGGATCGGGCCGATGCGGACGGCGCATGAAGATGGCGGGGTGGTGATGCATGGAGAGGGCCTAGCATGTTCCCTTTATGTTCTCAATGTTTCAGATGGACCCGCTTGCATTTCCTCGCGTCCGCGACGATGGTCCCCCCCAGACCGGAACCGGGGACAAATCCATGAAAATGAACCAATTGGCCGGCGGCACGCTGGTCGTGAGCGAACTCTGCCTGGGATCGATGACCTGGGGCCGCCGCAACACCGAAGCCGAAGGCCACGCCCAGATCGACCACGCGTTCTCCCATGGCGTCACCTTCGTCGACACAGCGGAAATGTATCCCGTGAACCCCGTCGCCCGCGAAACCGTCGGCCGCACGGAAGAGATCATCGGCACATGGAACGCGGCCAACAAGGCGCGGCGCGCCGACTATGTGCTGGCCACGAAGGTCACCGGACCATCCGGAAACGTGCGCGCCGAAGGGTATGACGGCACGATCATCCGCCAGACCATCGAGGACAGCCTGCGCCGGCTCCAGACCGACTATGTGGATCTCTACCAGCTCCACTTCCCGGATCGCGGCTCCTACCACTTCCGGCAGATCTGGGGCTACGACCCGTCGAACCAGTCGAAAGCAAAGACCGAAACCCATATGCTTGACGTGCTGGAGACGATGTCGGACCTCGTGGCTGCCGGCAAGGTGCGCCACTTCGGCCTGTCCAACGAAACCGCCTGGGGCACCGCGACCTGGCTGCGCCTCGCCCGCGAAATGGGCGCGCCGGAGGTGGTGTCGATCCAGAACGAATACTCGCTCCTGTGCCGCAGCTTTGACGGCGACCTCGCGGAACTGAGCGCGAACGAGGACGTGAAGCTCCTCGCCTATTCGCCGCTGGCGACCGGCCTTCTGACAGGAAAATACGAAGGCGGCAGCACCATCCCCGAAAACAGCCGCATGGCGGTGAACGAAACGATGGGGGGCCGGGTGAACCCCAGGATGTGGGCGGCGACCGAGGCCTATCTCGACATCGCCCGGCGCCATGACCTCGACCCCGTCGTGCTCGCACTGGCCTTCGCCAGTTCGCGGCCCTTCATGGGATCGGTGATCTTCGGGGCCTCCGAGATGGACCAGCTCGACCGGGCGCTCGCCGCACAGGACGTGGTTCTGTCGGAGGAGGTTCAGGCCGAGATCAACAGCGTCCATCGCGCCCATCCGATGCCCTTCTGACGGCACGAGGGTCGGGTCGCGGTCGCAGGCGTTGGCGGCGAGGGGATTTCAAACCAGAGCACGGTCCGGCGCGTATGACGCCCGAATGAAGCGTCTCAAAGAGGATTATCATGCGCTTTCCCTTCTTCGCAGCCGTCGCCGCCGCCGTCTCCTTCGCCCTTCCCGCCGGTGCGGACAGTTACCGCGATACCTCGGTGCCGATCGGGGCTGTCCCGGTCGATCTGGACCGTTATCTCGGCAAATGGCACGAGGTCGCCCGCTATCCGAACTGGTTTGAACGCAACTGCGCCTCGCCAACCGCGACCTACAGCCGAAATGACGACGGGACGGTGAAGGTCCTCAACGCCTGCGCCGGCGGGCGCAGCCGCGAGGCCTTGGCAACCCCAACCGGGCCCGGCAAGCTCGAGGTCGATTTTTTCCAGGGCCTGCCCGGTATCGCGAAGGGGCAATACTGGGTGCTCTATGTCGATCCCGACTACTCGCTGGCCGTCGTGGGCGAGCCCTCGGGCCGTTATGGCTGGATCCTGTCGCGCACGCCCGGCATCCGTCAGAGCGAATTGGACCGAGCAACGACCGCGCTCGAGAAGAATGGTTACGACACGGCGGAGCTGGTCATCGTTCCCTGAGCACCAAGGCCTCTGGCGGGCGCAGGTCGAAGGCCCTAGAAGGATCGCATGAAGCGGCTTTTCATCCTGGCGTTTGCGCTCGTCCTCGCCTCCTGCGCGTCGAAGCCTGCGGGCTATCGCGATGCCTCGGTCCCCATGCAGGCGGTCGTCGGGTTTCAGCCTGAGCTTGCCGCGCGCCTGTGGGACGAGGTCGCCGCCATCGGGCGACAGCCGGGCGGCCAGTGGCTGATGGTTCTCTCGGGTGGGGCGGTTCTCAATGTCACCGCACCGGGGATCACCGGGCAGATGTCGCCGATGGGGCCCGGGCGGCTGTCACTGAATGGTCGTGAAGTCCGGGTCCTCTGGGTCGACACGGCCTATCGCACGCTCGTCCTCGCTGCCGTCGACGGGACCTTTGCGACGGTCCTCAACGATGGCCCCGACCTGCCCGCCGACCGGGCGCAGGTGGTGCGCGAAATCCTTGACTGGAACGGGTTCGACCTGAACCAGCTTCGGTGACGCCATTGATCGAACCCTGGGTGGCCGTCGCCTTGGTTGCGGCGTTGGTGCAGACGCTGCGCTTCGCCCTCCAGAAATCCCTGCGCGGAAGCGGGCTGTCTTCGGGCGGGGCGACGTTCTCGCGGTTTCTTTTCGGAGCGCCGCTCGCGCTCGTCACCTCGGGGGTGGCGCTGGTCGCGGAGGGGCATGGCGTCACCGGCTTCACGCCGACATTCTGGGGCTGGGTGGTGGCCGGTGGGCTGGCGCAGATCGCGGCGACCATGGCGACCGTGTCGCTTTTTGCCGAACGGAATTTCGCGGTCGGCGTGGCCTTCACCAAGACCGAAACCGTCCTCGTCGCGCTTTTCTCGCTGGTCCTTCTGGGCGAAAGGATTTCGTTCCATGGGTTCATTGCGATCCTGATCGGCGTTGTGGGCGTCGTGCTTCTGTCGTGGAAAGCGGGCGCAGGACGGCTCGCACTTTTCAACCGGGCCTCAGGGCTCGGGCTTGTAGCGGGCGGGCTCTTCGCGGTCGCGGCGATCAGCTATCGCGGCGCCACGATTGAGATTGCCTCGGACAGCGCCTTTCTGCGGGCGGCGGTGACCCTGGCCGCCGTGACGAGTTTCCAGACCCTCGCCATGTCGGTCTACCTGCGGCTGGCAGAGCCGGGCGAGATCGGCCGCGTCTTTTCCCGCTGGCGCACGACCGTACTCGTCGGCGTGACAGGTATGCTTGGCAGCCTCGGCTGGTTCGTGGCCTTCGCGCTCCAGAACGCCGCCTATGTCCGCGCGCTCGGACAGGCGGAACTCGTCTTCTCGCTCTTCGTGTCGTGGTTCATCTTCAAGGACCGCTCGAACGCGCGCGAAGTCGTCGGCATGGCGCTGCTGCTCCTGTCCATTCTGGCGCTCGTCCTCTGGGTCTGATCCGGCGGGACATTTTCCCCGGTTTCGAACCTTTGCCGTCCCATTCTGGCCCCGATGCGCCCCTACGCCCGTGACGTGGTTCGCAACAGGGGAACGGCACATGCGCATTCTTCGTCTGGTTTTTCTGCTCACCGTCCTCGGCCTCATGGGGGCGATAGGGGCGTCGATGGACTGGCGGTCGGTCGTGGTGGCGCTGGAGGACAAGGGCATCACCGTGCCTGAGGCGGTCCAGGCAGCCTTCCAGCAAGCAGAACCGGCTGCGGGCACGGCATCTGCGGCGCCCGGCCCCACCGCCTCTCCTGCAGAAGCGCCGGACCTTCCCGAGGCTCCCGCAGAGCTGGACCGGGTCGCCCTGACCCGCGCGCTTACGGACTGGACCCGGGACAACGGGATCGAGGGGTTCACCTTCGCCATGGCGCAGAACGGGACCCTGCTGGTGGACACGGGCCTCGGAAACCAGTCAGCAGGAAGCCCGCAGCTGGTCGCCTCCCTGTCCAAGGCGATCACGGCGATCTGCACGAACGAGGTGCTCGCCGCTCATGGATACGGCTGGACCACGACCATCGGCCAACTCCTCCCGGCCTTCGACGCCATGCGCATCCTGCCGCAGGCCAAGGCGCAGGTGCTGACCTTGGGCCAGATCGTGACCCATACGGGCGGATTGAAACCCGACCTCACACAGGGCGACATGGCGAAACCCACCCACGGCGGGCTGGGCATGCACGGGCGATACGCATGGAAGGCGCTCAAGGACGTGGCGATCACCGGCATGCCGGGCGAGTTCTTCTATTCCAACACCAACTTCGCCGTGCTCGGCACGGTGATCGAGGGGCTGGAAGGCCGGCCTTACGAGGACGTCTGCCGCGAGCGTGTGCTGGTGCCGGCGGGCGTGACGACCGCACGCACCAGCGGGCGGCTCGGGTCGATGTCCTCCTATGCCGGGTGGGAAATTTCTGCCGCCGACTACGTCCGGTTCTATGACCACTGGTTCGCGGCGGGTCGGCCTTGGGTCGCGAACCCGGCGGCCTTTCCGCATGTCGCCAATAGCTACGCGCTTGGTGTCTACCTGTCCGGCGAAGGTGCCAATGCCGACGTCGACCACAACGGCCGGCTCTGCATGGACAATGGCCGCTTTGGTGTGGGGGCAATGGCGCACAAGCTGCCGGACGGCTGGACATGGGCAGCCACATGGGAGCAGTGCATCGACCCCAAGCACTACGAAGCTTTGGACGCCATGATTGCAGGGCTGTTGAAGTAACTGGCAGAGCCGGACCGCTTGCGATACATGGGGCGCGAAACGGCCCAAGGAAGAGACATGTCGCGCGTCCTGATCACCTCTGCGATCCCCTACATCAACGGCATCAAGCATCTGGGAAACCTCGTCGGCTCCCAACTGCCCGCCGATCTTTACGCCCGTTACAACCGGGCACGGGGCAACGAGGTCATGTTCATCTGCGCGACGGACGAACACGGCACGCCCGCCGAACTCGCCGCCAAGAAGGCGGGCAAGCCGGTCGCGGAATACTGTGCCGAGATGCACGCGGTTCAGGCCGAAATCGCGAAAGGCTTCCGGCTGTCCTTCGATCACTTCGGGCGCTCCTCGTCCCAGCGCAACCACAGACTCACCCAGCATTTCGCGGGCAAGCTCGCTGACAACGGCTTCATCGAAGAGGTCAGCGAAAAGCAGGTCTACTCGAATGCCGACGGGCGCTTCCTGCCCGACCGCTATATCGAGGGCACGTGCCCCAACTGCGGCTACGACAAGGCGCGTGGCGACCAGTGCGAGAACTGCACGAAACAACTCGACCCCACCGACCTGATCGACCCGCGCTCCGCCATCTCCGGCTCAACCGACCTAGAGGTGCGCGAGACCAAGCACCTCTACCTCAAGCAGTCCGCGATGAAGGATCAACTCGACGCGTGGATCGGCACCAAGGCCGACTGGCCGGTGCTGACCACGTCGATCGCCAAGAAATGGCTGCATGACGGCGACGGGCTGCAGGACCGGGGGATCACCCGCGATCTGGACTGGGGCATCCCGGTCAAGAAGGGCGATCAGGACTGGCCTGGGATGGAAGGCAAGGTCTTCTACGTCTGGTTCGACGCGCCCATCGAATACATCGCAGGCACGGCGGAATGGGCCGATGCCAACGGAAAGTCTGATTCCGACTGGGAACGCTGGTGGCGCACCGACAAGGGTGCCGATGACGTGCGTTACGTGCAGTTCATGGGCAAGGACAACGTGCCCTTCCACACGCTCGGTTTCCCCGCGACGATCATGGGATCGGGCGAGCCGTGGAAGCTCGTCGATTATATCAAGTCGTTCAACTACCTGAATTACGACGGCGGCCAGTTCTCGACTTCGCAGGGCCGGGGCGTGTTCATGGATCAGGCGCTGTCGATCCTGCCCGCCGACTACTGGCGCTGGTGGCTTCTGTCCCATGCGCCCGAGAATTCCGACGCGGAATTCACCTGGGAGAACTTCCAGGCGAGCGTGAACACCGACCTTGCCAACGTGCTGGGCAACTTCGTCTCGCGCGTGACCAAGTTCTGCGCCTCCAAGATCGGACCGGAGGTGCCGACGGGCGGCGACTACGGTGACGCAGAGAAAGCGCTCATTGCGGACCTCGCCAAGCGCATCCGCTCCTACGAGGCGCAGATGGACGCGATGGAGGTGCGCAAGGCCGCGACCGAATTGCGCGCGATCTGGGCCGTGGGCAACGAGTACCTTCAGGCCGCCGCGCCCTGGTCGGTGTTCAAGACCGATCCCGTGCAGGCCGGCGCGATCATCCGGCTGATGCTGAACCTCATCCGCGTCTATGCGGTGATCTCCGCGCCCTTCATCCCCGACGCCGCCGCCGCCATGCTCGCCGCGCTGAAAACCGAGGACGACAGCTGGCCCGATGACGTGGAAGGCGCGCTCGACGTCCTGAAACCCGGCCACGGATTCGACGTGCCCGATGTTCTCTTCGCCAAAATCTCGGACGAAGAGCGCGAGGACTGGCAGAAAAAATTCGCAGGTGCGCGGACTTAGCGATCCCGACCGAATATTCGATTGCCTGAGGTCCCCCACGCGCTAACATGACGCGAGAGGGAAAGAGCAGGCCCCGCATGTCGGCACATCAGCTACCATTCAGACTGCGCAACGTCGGCAAACGCGACGTTCGCTCGCAGTTCGGCGCCCTGCCCTTTCGCATCCGCGAGGGCAAGGTGCAGGTCCTCTTGATCTCATCGCGCGGCACCGGGCGCTGGATCATTCCCAAGGGCTGGCCGATGAACAAGTCGACGCCCGCCGAGGCCGCCGCCATCGAAGCCTACGAAGAGGCGGGTGTCACCGGACGGGTGCACAACGGGGTCATCGGGTTCTACACCTATTCCAAACGCGAACAGGGCCGGCGGATGCCGGTCGTCGTCGCGGTGTTTCCCCTGCTCGTGCAGCGCGAGCTCATGAACTGGCCGGAACGCGGACAGCGAAAGCGCAAGTGGGTCAGTCGCAAGAAGGCCGCCAAGCTCGTCGATGAACCCGAGCTCAAGGACATCCTGCGCGCCTTCACGCCCGAGGGTTTGTGATCACAGTCCATCTTGCACAGCCTTGGGAAGTCGTTACATATTTGCAGACTTTCGACACAACGGCTCGAGCACCGCAGAAACCATGATCCGCTACAGCCTCAAATGCGACCGGGGACACGACTTCGAAAGCTGGTTCCAATCCGGCACGGCTTTCGACGGTCTCGTGGGTTCGGGTCATGTCAGTTGCCCTGACTGCGGGTCGACGGCCATTACGAAATCGCTGATGGCCCCGCGCGTGACCACGTCGGAGGCGGTCGACAAGCTTTCCGAGAAGGAAAAGGCGCTGGCGAAGCTCCGTGCCAAGGTCGAGGCCGAAAGTGATTACGTGGGCCTGTCCTTCGCCAAGGAAGCCCGCGCGATGCACGAAGGCGACGCGCCGGAGCGGTCGATCTATGGCGAGGCCTCGGCCAAGGACGCCATCGCGCTTCTGGAAGACGGCATTCCCGTCGCCCCCCTGCCCTTTCTGCCCACGCGCAAGACGAACTGAGTTTTCCGGCAAGCGGCGCAAATGCCAGTAGCGCGGGCCGCTGGCTTTGCTAGACTCGCGCCATGCAAATCGTTTTCGAGACCCGCTTTTCGTTCTTCGGCCAGTCCGGTTGGAAATCCCAAGCGGCAGCGGACCCGGGGCTTCTGTTCGACGAAACCCGGCTGGGCAAGCGGCTTCGCTACTTCGAAGAGATCACGCTGACCTCGCTCGCGAGCCAGACGGACCCGGACTTCCAGCACCTCATCCTGTCCTCGACGCTGATGCCGGAGCCGTGGAAGATCCGGCTTCGGGACCTCTGTTTCGACATGCTCGGGGAACGGCGTGTCGGCCTCCTGTTCCGACCGGAGGGGAGCGCCGGGCACATCATCCGCGACGTGGTGGCCAAGACCTTCGCGGGCCACAGCGTCGCGCAGGTGGTGCTCGATGATGACGACGCGGTCAGTTGTGACTTCGTGGCCGCCCTGCGCCGCTACGCCGATTTCGTGACCGACGATCCGGTCAACCCGAAGCCCTATACCTTCGTGTCATTCCCGCGCGGCTATACGCTCGGGATCGAGGACGGCAAGCTCTCGTGGTTGTCACAGCGCTTCGTGCCCTACACGAACCTCGGCCTCGCCCTCGTGGCTCCCGCGGACACGCATCGCAATCCGTTCCTGACCAGCCACAAGAAGATCGGGCAACGGCATCCCTCGCTCATGGTCACGCCGCTCCGGCCCTTCTACTTAAGGGCCGTTCACGAACACAACGACTCCCGCGCACATAAATCAGACGAAGTCCTGAACGACGCGCAGATCGCCGGCGCCTTCGACTATTTCCCCTGGCTGAAGGCCCACTTCCCCAAGGCGACGGCGACGGTGGCCACCGCGAAGAAAACCGCCACCGGCTGAGAGCGTCCGGGCATCCATCTGCCCCGCCCGGCCCACGCGCTAACCCCTTGTGCATTCCCGCGCCGCGCACTATCAGGCGCGGGATCGAAAAACACCACGGGGACAGGCGCGAATGCCGCTTCTGGTCATGAAATTCGGCGGAACCTCCGTCGCCACACTGGACCGCATCGCGCGGGCCTCCAAACGCGTCGCGCGGGAGGTTGCGAACGGTTATGACGTGATCGTCGTGGTCAGCGCAATGGCCGGCAAGACCAACGAGCTCGTCGGCTGGGTCGAGGAAACCGCGCCGCTCTATGACGCGCGCGAATACGACGCCGTCGTCGCCTCGGGCGAGATCGTGACTGCGGGCCTCATGGCGCTGCGGCTTCAGGAAATGGAGATCCCGGCCCGCTCCTGGCAAGGCTGGCAGGTGCCAGTGAAAACCACCTCGGCACATAGCTCGGCCCGGATCGAGGATATCGGCACCGAGGCGATCAACCAGAAATTCAAGGAAGGCTTCAAGGTCGCCGTCGTGGCGGGCTTCCAGGGCATCAGCCCCGAGGGCCGGGTCACGACGCTCGGCCGGGGCGGGTCTGACACCACCGCCGTCGCCTTCGCTGCCGCCTTCGGTGCCGAACGCTGCGACATCTATACGGATGTGGATGGTGTCTACACCACCGACCCCCGGATCGAGGACAAGGCGCGCAAGCTCGACAGGATCGCCTTCGAGGAAATGCTCGAACTGGCCTCGCTCGGCGCGAAAGTGCTCCAGACCCGCTCGGTCGAACTTGCCATGCGGTTCAAGGTGAAACTGCGGGTGCTGTCGTCTTTCGAGGAATATGACCCCAATGCAGGCACGCTGGTCTGCGACGAGGAGGAAATCGTGGAACAGAATGCCGTCTCCGGCGTGGCCTACAGCCGCGATGAAGCGAAAATGACCCTGATCTCGGTGGCCGACCGCCCCGGCATCGCCTCTGCCATCTTCACGCCCTTGTCGGACGCGGGCGTGAACGTGGACATGATCGTGCAGAACATCTCGGAAGAGGGCCGCACGGACATGACCTTCTCCTGCCCCACCAATCAGGTGAAGCGCGCCGAGGAAGCCCTGTCGAAAGCCAAGGAAAACGGCGCGATCAACTACCGCGAAATCGTGTCGGACACCGATGTGGCCAAGGTCTCCGTCGTGGGCATCGGGATGCGCAGCCACGCCGGCATCGCCGCCAAGATGTTCAGCGTGATGGCGCGCGAAGGCATCAACATCAAGGTCATCACCACCTCCGAGATCAAGATCTCGGTGCTCATCGACCGGAAATACATGGAGCTTGCCGTGCAGTCGCTGCACGACGCGTTCGAGTTGGACAAGGCCTGAGCCGAAACCGGCCCGCCCATTCCTGCGCCGTTCGACGCCCGCGCCCGCACAGGCCGCGGGCGTTTTTCTTCTTACGTCCGAAATACATTCGAAAAGTTCTTTCGCCGGGCGGCACCGATGTGGTTTATCATGACCTTCGTTGACGGGGAGGTCATGTGAACAGGCAAACGTCGCCAGAAGGCGAGCCGACGGAGAGCAGGAAGCTCTTGGGAAGGCTACGTGACGCGCTCGCCGAGGATTCGGCGGGTCAGGAACGGCTTGACCGCGTGACCCATATCATCGCCTCGTCGATGGGGACCGAGGTCTGTTCGATCTATCTCTTCCGCGATTCCGATACGCTCGAGCTTTGCGCCACCGAAGGCCTGAAGCCCGAATCCGTGCACCAGACGCGAATGCGCATCGGCGAGGGCCTCGTCGGACGGGTCGCGCGCACCAAGCGCTATGTGAACACGCCGGATGCGCCGGCCGAGAAAGGCTTCCGCTACATGCCGGAAACCGGGGAAGAGGTCTATTCCTCGTTCCTCGGCGTCCCGATCCAGCGGCTTGGCGAAACGCTGGGCGTGCTTGTCGTTCAATCCAAACGCGCCCGCGCCTATTCCGACGACGAAGTCTACGGGATGGAAGTCGTGGCCATGGTGCTGGCCGAGATGACCGAACTCGGCGCCTTTGTCGGTGAAGGCGCGGCCCTCGCCGCCCTGCACCAGCGTCCGGCGCTCTTCCGGGGCGGCTCGGGACAGGAGGGCATCGCCGAAGGGCGGGTCTGGCTCCACGAGCCGCGCGTGGTCGTCACCAACCCCATCGCCGACGACCCCCATGAAGAAGCCCGCAAGCTTCGTGCCGCCATCGACCATCTCAGGGTCTCGGTCGACGAATTGATCGCCACAAGCGTGAACGCGGACAAGGATCAGGTGCAGGTCCTCGAAGCCTATCGCATGTTCGCCAACTCCAAGGGCTGGCGGCGGCGGATGGAGGAAGACATCTATCGCGGACTGTCGGCGGCGGCGGCGGTCGAAAAGGAGCAGTCGAACGCCCGCTCGCGCATGGCACAGGTGCCAGACGCTTACCTGCGAGAACGTCTGCACGACCTCGACGACCTGTCGAATCGGCTTCTGCGCATCCTCACGGGTCAGGGCGGCGAAACCGGCGCCGAGATGCCCGAAGACCCGATCCTCATCGCCAAGAACATCGGCCCTGCCGAGCTTCTGGAATACGGGCGCAACCTCAAGGGCATCGTGCTGGAAGAAGGCTCGGTCGCGAGCCATGCCGCCGTCGTCGCACGCGCTCTGGCCATCCCGCTGGTCGTCAACGCGGGCCGGATCACCGCCGAGGCGCTGAACGGCGACCCGATCATCGTGGACGGCGATCAGGGCGTCGTGCACCTGCGGCCCGAAGAAAGCGTCAAGGGCGCCTTCCGCGACAAGATGGCGATGCAGGCCGAGCAACAGAAACGCTATGTTGATCTGCGCGACAAACCGGCGGTGAGCGAGGACGGCCAGACCGTCAGGCTCTATATGAACGCGGGTCTCATGGCGGACCTTCCCTCGCTCGAAAGCTCCGGTGCCGAGGGCGTGGGGCTTTTCCGAACGGAACTGCAATTCCTCGTGCGCGCGAACGTTCCCAAACGGGGCGAACTGGCCGCACTCTATGCCCGCGTTCTGGATGCCGCCGGCGGCAAGCGCGTGATCTTCCGCACGCTCGACATCGGGTCGGACAAGGTCCTGCCCTACATGAAGCCGACCGAAGAGCCGAACCCGGCTCTGGGATGGCGGGCCATTCGCGTGGGTCTGGACAAACCCGGCGTGATGCGGATGCAGTTGCAGGCGATGATCCGCGCCGCCGCAGGGCGGGACCTGTCGATCATGTTCCCTTTCGTCGCGCAGTTCGACGAGTTCCTGGAAGCCCGCGAGCTTTTCTACCGCGAGATGGACCGCGAACAGCGGATGGGGCACCAGATGCCCAGCTCGTTCTCCGTCGGTGCGATGCTGGAGACGCCGTCTCTCGCCTTCGCGCCCCGCCAGTTCTTCGAAGAGGCCGACTTCATTTCGATCGGCGGCAACGATCTCAAGCAGTTCTTCTTCGCGGCTGACCGCGAAAACGAACGGGTGCGCCGGCGCTATGACACTCTCAATACCTCGTTTCTCAACATGATCGACATGATCGTGCGCCGCTGCGACGAGGCCGAAACGCCGCTGTCCTTCTGCGGCGAGGATGCCGGGCGCCCGGTGGAGGCCGTCTGTTTCGCGGCTCTCGGCATGCGGCAGCTGTCGATGCGGCCAGCCAGCGTGGGTCCGGTCAAGCACCTGATACGTCGGACGGATCTGGGCGAGTTGCGCGAGGTCATGGATCAAGCGCGAACCTCGGGCCTGCAAAGCGTGCGCGAGCCTGTGATGGATTACCTGTTCCGCCGGGACACCTGACCTGACCGCGTAAACCTTATCTTAGCCCTAGCGCTCTACCCTGCCCATGACACAACGGCAGGAGCGATCAATGCGAACATATGCGGGTCTGGTGGGTTACGTGGTGGCGCTTTCGCTCGGGTCGGCGCTGCTTGTCAGCGCGGATCTTCCCGCCGGGACCATCGTCGCGGTCACCCTCTCTGCCGTGCTGGTGTCGGGTCTGCTGACGCTTGTTCTGTCGCGTGCCGCCGATCAGGACCCGGTCCAGCGGGTCACTTTTCCCGACACGCCGTCCCACGCCCCTTCGACAAGGGGATACCCGAGCACGCGCTCGGGGTTTGTCGGCGGCGGCATGTCCACGCCGACAAGCTTGGAAAAACCGAACCGGCTGTAATATGGGGCATCACCCACAAGCATGACCCGCGGCCAGCCCAGCGCGCCTGCCCGCATGAGGCTTTCGCGGATCAAATAAGCGCCGAGCCCTTCGCCCTGGTGGGTCGGGTGCACCGCCACGGGGCCCAGAAGGAGGGCAACCTTGTGCTCTGTCCCGGTGGGGTCGTCCTCCGGCACGATGCGAATCGGCCAGTAGCGGATCGCGGCCGCGAGGATGCCCTCGGCATCGCGGGCGGTCAGGGACAGACCCTCGACAGGATCGACTCCGTCGCGAAGGCGATAGGACGACAGCGCTTCCCGCCCCGGCGCAAAGCACAGATCGTAAAGCGCTTCCACTTCCCACCAGTCGGCGGGGGTTTCCTCTGCCAGCCTGAACAGTGCCTTGCCTCCTGCGTCGTCCCTTCGCCTAATGGAAACCGCGCGAGGGATAAACCCCCGACAGGGCGCCACTGTTGCCCATTGGCGCTGCGGTCCTGCGCCGAGCCACCGGCAAAAACCGGGGCCGCTCCGAGTGCCGTGCGTTTCCTTCCGTCCCGCCAGAGGATAGCAAGAGGCAACCAGGAAGGATGACCGATGTATTACCGCCCGGAAGACGGCCACGGCCTGCCCCACAACCCGTTCAACGCGATCGTCGCCCCCCGCCCCATCGGCTGGATCTCGACCCGCTCCACGCGCTCGGTCGACAACCTCGCCCCCTATTCCTTCTTCAACGCCGTCGCCTATACGCCGCCCCAGGTCATGTTCGCCTCGACCAGCAGCAAGGCGGACCGCGCCCGCGGCAAGGACAGCCTGGGCAACATCGAACAGACCGGCGTCTTCTGCGTCAATGTCGTCGAGGAAGAAGCGCTCCATGAAATGAACCGCTCCTCGGCCAGTCTGGCCGCGGGCGAGGACGAGTTTCCCCATGCCCGCGTGACCAAGGCAGCCTGCACGGAAATCGCCTGTTCGCGCGTCGCACTCGCCCCGGCGGCGCTCGAATGCCGGTTGAGCCAGCTTGTGGTGCTCGAAGGCGAGAACAACTTCATGGTCATCGGGCGCGTCGTCGGCGTGCATATCCGCGACGATTGCCTCGTCGATGGCAAGTTCGACATCACGCGCTTCGGCATGGTCTCGCGCCTCGGCTATCGCGACTACACCATCATCCGGGACAGTTTCGAACTCGGCCGACCGGACGACTGACTATTCAATTCTGAATAGCGGAGCATCGGCTTTCCGCAATTCTCATGCATCATCGGACAGGTCATTCTTGGCTCAACCCAGGAGACCACCATGACCCACGGCACCCGACAGCCCCTTGACCGCCCACAGATCCTGCACCTGAGGACCGAAGGCCTTGCCCTTCTCAGCCTCGGCCTCGCGCTCTTCATCCGCACGGAGGCAAGCTGGTGGCTCTTCGCCGCGCTGATCCTCGCTCCCGACCTCTCGGGTCTGGGGTATCTGGCCGGAAAGCGCGCAGGCGCCGGCCTCTATAACGCGGCCCATTCCATCGTCGGCCCCGTGGCGCTCGTCCTCTTAGGGTGGTCGACGACCGCCCCGCTCGCCCTCGCGCTCGCCGCGATCTGGGTCGTGCACATCGGGGTGGACCGGGTCGTCGGCTACGGGTTCAAATCCGAGACCGACCACCGATCGACCCATGTGTCGTTCTAGTGCGAGCCCAGGATGCCGGTGCGAACGGAGTAATCCACGGCGATCTGGTAATCCGGGTCGTCATCGCTATCGACCATGAGGTGCCCGGCCCGGTTCAGGAGCCGGTGGCAGTCGCGCGACAGGTGCCGCAGTTGCAGGGTCTTGCCTGCAGCCTCGTATTTCGCCGCGACCGCCTCGATCGCCTGAAGCGCGGACTGGTCGGCCACGCGGCTGTCGGCGAAATCGACGACCACCGACTGCGGATCGCCCGCCACGTCGAAGAGCTCGGTAAAGCCTTCGGCCGATCCAAAGAAGAGCGGACCCTGCACCGCATAGACCTTGGCCCCTTCCGGCGTGGTCCGGGTCGAGGCCCGGATGCGCGTCGCATTGCCCCATGCATAGGCCAGCGCGGAGACGATGACGCCCACGACCACCGCCACGGCGAGGTCCTGCCAGACGGTGACCACGGTCACGAGCAGGATCACGAAGGCGTCGATGCGCGGCACGCGCGTCAGGATGCGCACCGAGTTCCAGGCGAAGGTGCCGATCACGACCATGAACATCACGCCCACCAGCGCGGCCAGCGGGATTTGTTCGATCGCCGGCGAGGCGAAGAGGATGAAGGACAGCAGAAACAGCGCCGAAACGATGCCCGCAATCCGCGTGCGCCCGCCCGACTTCACGTTGATCATCGACTGCCCGATCATGGCACAACCGCCCATGCCGCCGAAGAAGCCGGTGACGACATTCGCCGTGCCCTGCGCGATGCACTCCTGCGAGGCACCACCGCGTTGCCCGGTCATCTCGCCCACGAGGTTCAGCGTAAGCAAGCTTTCGATCAGGCCGATCGCGGCGAGGATCACGGCATAGGGCAGGATGATCTGAAGCGTCTCGAGCGTCAGGGGCACCGCCGGAATATGGAAGGGCGGGAAGGCTCCCTTGATGTCGGCCATGTCGCCCACGCGCGGCACGTCGATGCCGAAACCGATCACCACCGCGGCCACTATGCCGATGCCAGCGAGCGGCGCTGGGATCACGCGGGTGATGCGCGGCATGACCCAGATGACCGCCATGGTCAGCGCCACGAGGCCAAGCATCGTCCAAAGCTGCATGCCCGAAAGCCACTCGCCGCCCGTCGTCCCGTGGCCCGAGACCTCCATGGTTCCGGGCACTTTGAACTGGGTGAGCTGCGCCAGGAAAATCACGATGGCGAGGCCGTTCACGAAGCCCAGCATCACGGGGTGCGGCACGAGGCGGATGAACTTGCCCCAATGCATGAGCCCCACGAAGACCTGGATGATCCCCATGACGACCACGGTCGCGAAGAGGTATTCGACCCCGTGCTGCGCCACGAGCGCCACCATCACAACCGCAAGCGCCCCGGTCGCGCCCGAGATCATGCCGGGTCGTCCGCCGATGAGCGCGGTGATCAGGCCGACGAGAAACGCCGCGTAAAGACCGACGAGCGGGTGCACGCCGGCCACGAAGGCAAAGGCCACCGCTTCCGGCACAAGCGCCAGCGCCACGGTCAGGCCCGAGAGCACCTCGATGCGCAGCCGCGCAGGGGTGAGCTCGGTCGTCGGCGCGAGCCTCAGGTCGGCGCCCTTCACGCGGGTGGCGAAACGGGACAGGAGTGATTTGGCCAAGGGATACCTCGTGGCGGAATTGTTCGCGTTTTCGGTTTCGGCCCTGTTAGCGCCGCTGGGCCGGAATGGCCAGCGCAGCCTCGGGTGAATCGCTTGTTTTCCCCCGCGCCCGCTGCTTCACTCCGACGAAATTCTGATGGAAGGGCGACAAGACATGATGATCGGCGTGATCGGCGGATCGGGGCTTTACGAAATCGACGGCCTCGTGGGGGCCGAGTGGCAGACCGTCGAAACGCCCTGGGGCGCGCCCTCGGACGACATTCTGACCGGGACCCTCGACGGCGTCGCGATGGCCTTTCTGCCCCGGCATGGGCGCGGGCATGTCCATTCCCCCACCACGGTTCCCTATCGGGCGAACATCCATGCGCTCAAGGCGCTCGGCGTGAGCCATGTCGTCAGCGTCTCGGCCTGTGGGTCCTTTCGCGATGAGATGGCGCCGGGCCATTTCGTCATCGTGGACCAGTTCATCGACCGGACCTTCGCCCGGGAGAAAAGCTTCTTCGGCACCGGCTGCGTCGCCCATGTGAGCGTGGCCCACCCAATCTGCGACGGGCTCGCGGACGCCTGCGCCAAAGCGGCGGATGCCGTCGGGGTCACGGTCCATCGCGGCGGGACCTATCTGGTGATGGAAGGCCCGCAGTTCTCGTCTCTCGCGGAGTCGAAGCTCTACCGCGAGGTCTGGGGTTGCGACGTCATCGGCATGACGAACATGCCGGAGGCCAAGCTCGCGCGGGAGGCGGAGCTGCATTATGCCTCGGTCGCGATGATAACCGACTACGACAGTTGGCACCCCGACCACGGCGAGGTCGACGTCGCGGATATCCTCGCGACCCTGCAGGGAAACTCGGCCAACGCCCGCGACCTGATCGCGCGCTTGCCCGGGCTACTCGGGGCCGATCACACCTGCAAGACCGGCTGCGACCACGCCCTAGAGTTCGCCGTGATGACCGCCCCAAGCGCGCGAAACCCCGCACTGGTCGAGAAACTGTCGGTCGTCGCCGGGCGGGTGTTGTGAGTGCGGATGGAATTAGGGCATCCGGTGACACGGAACTGCTAGTGGATCACGCTTGAAGGGGACAGCGGATGAACAGGAAAAAGACGGTCCGGGACTATATCCGCACCATCGTGGATTTTCCACATGAAGGGATCATGTTTCGGGATGTGACGACGCTCTTTGCCGATGCACGCGGGTTTCGGATGTGCATCGACCAGCTCTTGCACCCTTTTGCCGGGGAAGAAATCGACAAGGTCGCGGGGCTTGAGGCGCGGGGCTTCATCATCGGCGGCGCCATCGCGCACCAGTTGTCGCTGGGGTTCACGCCCATCCGCAAGAAGGGCAAGCTGCCCGGGGCGACGCTGTCGCAGGCCTATCAGCTCGAGTATGGCGAGGCGGTGATGGAGATTCACAACGACGCCATCCAACCGGGGGAAAAGGTGCTTCTGGTCGACGACTTGCTGGCGACGGGAGGAACGGCTGCCGCGGGCATAAAGCTGATCGAACGTCTGGGCGGCGAGGTCATCGGCTGCGCCTTCATCGTGGACCTGCCGGAACTCGGCGGGCGCAAGAAGCTCGAGGCTATGGGCATGGACGTGCATGTGCTTTGCGAATTCGAGGGTGCCTGAGCGGATCTAAACGGTTTGGTAAGATTCGCCGCTTAGATATGGTGGGGCCGGTTCAACCGGCTGCTGCTTGTGACGCACGAATGACGTGAACCGCACGGAAGAAGTGCAGACGCCTCGCCCAATCCCCCCGGGCGGGGCGTCAAACGTTTTGGGGCTTGCTTGCGCCCGGGATGGACGGTCACGCCGGAAAGATGACACCCGGGTTCATGATGCCCTGCGGGTCTAGCGCGGACTTGATCGCGCGCATGGCGGTCAACTTGGCCGGGTCGGCGAACCGGGCAAGGTCGCCGGTCTTGAGCCGCCCGATGCCATGTTCCGCCGAAAACGACCCGCCCATCTCGTGGACGAGCGCATAGACCGCATCGGCCACCTCTTGCCGCCGGCCCGCATAGAGCTCGCGGGGCTCGCCTGCCGGCGGGAAGATGTTGTAATGCAGGTTCCCGTCGCCAAGATGCCCGAAGGCATTGATGCGAAACGGTCCGATTTCGCGGACCCGCGCATCGGCCCAGCGCAGGAATTCGGGGATGAGCGACAGGGGCACCGATATGTCATGGGACGAGACCGCCCCGACCCGGCGATTGGCCTGGGGGATGTCTTCGCGCATCGCCCAGAGCGCATGTCGCTGGGCTTCCGAAGTCGCCACCACGCCGTCCGACGCGAGGCCCGCGTCGAAAGCCGCCTCGAACAGGTCGGCGAGCGCCGCCTGCGCTTCGGTCCCGGCCGCAAAGCCCAGATCGACCAGAACCATCCACTCCGGGATCGGGTCGAGCGGGCAGCGCCCCGGGCAGTCGGTTTCGATAAGGAACCTCGGCCCCTGCCCCGAGATGAGTTCGAAGGCGCTGATCCCCTGCCCGATCCGCGCGCCGGCGAGCGCGAGCAGGCCCAGTGCTGCATCGGGGTCCGGCACTGTGAAAAGCGCGGTGCCAGCCTCGACCAGGCGCGGAAACAGGCGCAGCGCGGCCGCGGTGATGATGCCCAGCGTGCCCTCGGCCCCGATCAGAAGCCCGCGCAGGTCGTAGCCGGTGTTGTCCTTCCGGAGCCGTCGGAGCCCGTTCCAGATCGACCCGTCGGGCAGCACCGCCTCGATCCCCAGAACAAGATCGCGGGTATTGCCGTAGCGCAGGACATTCACGCCGCCCGCGTTGGTCGCCAGAAGCCCCCCCATCCGCGCCGAGCCTTCGGAGGCAAGAGAGAGGGGAAACAAGCGGTCAGCCTCCGCCGCGGCCCTTTGCACCTCGGCAAGGATCGCTCCCGCTTCGGCCACCAGCACGTTCTCGGCGGGAAAGACGTCCCGGATCCGCGTCATACGGTCCAGTGTCAGGATGACCGGAGCCGGACCCTCGGGCATGACCTGACCGCCGACGAGCCCGGTTCCCCCGCCATAGGGCACGATGCCCACGCGCGCGCGGTGGCAGGCCCGCACGATCGTGGCGACCTCATCGGTAGAACGCGGCGCAAGGACGAGACCGCTCTGTCCCCGGAAAAGCCCGCGCGGCTCTTCGAGGAAACGCGGCTCCAGCGGGCGGAAGACCGCGTCGGGAAGGTCGTCGCGCAGGTGCGTGGCAAAATCGGTGTCGGCGGGATTCAACGTCATTGCACGGGTTTGGCACCCTCCGGTCACCCCCGCAAGTCACTCAAGCGGCACGGGCTCGAGAACCATGACCGTGGGACGAGTGGGCAGGGTATCCATGGACAGGGTCAGCTCGCCGATTCCCGCTTCGACCACGTCGAAGCTGTCCGACATCTCCGTCAGGAACCGGTCGAGCGTGTAACGCCCGAACCAGTGCATCGGAATGACCAGCCGGGCGCGCAGCCGGTCCATCACCTCGGTCATGCTGTCGGTGTCGAGCGACACGCCCCCGTCGACGGCGGCCATGACCACGTCAAGCCGCCCGATCTCAGCATATTGTCCAAGATCGGGGATATGGTGGAGGTGGCCAAGGTGCCCGATGCAAAGCCCCGCGACCTCGAACACGAAGACAGAATTGCCATCCCGGACGACTTCGGATGAGTCGTAGCCCCGGATGTCGGTGTGGATGTTGCGCACGAGCATTTCGCCCAGATCGAGCGAGTGACCGCGTTCCTCGCCGCCCTCGGCCCAGCCTTCGAGCACATGGGGAATGGCGGGGTCCGGCGACCATGTGAAGTGGCTGATATGCGCGTTGTTCATCGTGACCACGTCCGGCACGATCTCGGCCCCGCCGATGTCGCCGGTGAAGTCCGTCACGGCGGACAGGCCCCCGGTCGTCTGGATGAGGAAGCTCGCATGACCGATATAGCTGATGCGCACGGTCTCGGCCGGGAGGGGATCCGTGTAGCTCGCGAGTTGAACGAAGGGCGACCCCATGGCGTCAGCGAGGGCTAGACAATGGGACGGCGTCCGCTCCTGCGCGACAGCGGGAGAGGCGAGAAGTGAGCAGAGGGCGAGAGAGGACCGGATCATGGTGAGACCGTGCCACGCGTTTCGCTTGCGCGGGGTCAAAGGCTCGTGAACGACCGGTTCAGGGATTCCGGGATTCTGGAATTCCAGAATCCCGGAATCTTGAAATTATCAAACACTGCAAATACTTGCGAGACTCGGACCTTAGAAAGGTTAACGTCAGTCTTTGATGAACCGCCGCAGCGAGAACGCCTCCTGCCCTTCCATGAGCGGCTGTGCCGTCTGCATATGCGCTTTCATGATCGCCCGCGCCGCGCTGCCGTCTCCAGCCTCCAGCGCTTCGATGAGGCGAAGATGATAGTCCAGACCCCGCTTCCAGAGGTCCCGGTTGATCGGCGTATAGAGCCGACGATAGACAGTGATGTCGGTCAGGATGGTCAGCATGAAGCCGATCAGGAAAGACAGAAGCGGGTTCGACGACTGGTCCGCGAGCACCTTGTGAAACCCCAGCGTCGCGATGTGCTGGTCCCGCTCTTCGTCGTCCGTCATGGCGGGCTCCGCGTAGGTCGCCACGATCTCGCGCAGACGCGCAATCACCCGGGGCGGCAGCGTACCGGCGAGCGAGGCGACCAGTTCCGGCTCCAGCACACGGCGCAGCTGGTAGATGTCGGAAATGGTCAGATCCTTGAAATAGAAGTAATTTGCGAGCAAAGCCGTCGCGCGCTCGGGCGAGACTTCGTGGACGAAGGTGCCGCCCCCCGGCCCGGTCCGCGATTTGACCAACCCCTGTGCGTCCAGCAGCCGCAGCGCCTCGCGGATCGTGCCCTTGGCCATGCCGAACCGCTCGATCAACTCCGGCTCGGACGGCAGTCGGTCCCCCGGCTGCAGCTTCTCGCGCACGATATAGTGCTTGATTGCTTCGGCCACCTGCGCGGGTCGCGACAGTTTCGGGTCCAACACGGGTCTGCCGTCAGAGCGGGTGGAAGCAGGCGGCATATTGGTCCTCTCCGACTTGTTCGAGCGCGGGGTCACGCTCTCGGCATACATCCGTTGCCCGGGGGCAGCGCGTCGCAAAGGCACAGCCCGGCGGCGGGTTCAGGGGATCGGGCAACTCGCTCGATTTCTGCTCCGGTGCCGTCAACGGCCGGCCCACCACCGGGGCGCTGTCGGCCAGAAGCTTCGTATAGGGATGTCGCGGATTGGCAAAGACCTCTTGCGCGCGCCCGATCTCGACCACGGCGCCGAAGTAGAGCACCACGATGCGGTCGGACACCGCCTCGACCACCGCCAGGTCATGGGAAATGAACAGATAGGTCAGGCCGAACTCGGACTTGAGATCGCGCATCAGGTTCAGGACCTGCGCCTGCACCGATACGTCGAGCGCCGAAACAGGCTCGTCCAGAATGATGATCCGGGGCGACGCCGCCAATGCCCGGGCGATCCCGATCCGCTGGGCCTGCCCGCCCGAAAACTCGTGCGGATAACGTTCGAGGAACTCGGTGCGCAGGTTCACGGAATCGAAGATCTCGTCGATCCGCCGGTCGCGCTCGGCCCGCCCCATGCCGTAGAGGCGTTTGAGCGGTGCCTCCATGATCTGCTTGATGGTCTTGCGCGGGTTGAGCGAGGACACCGGGTCCTGGAAGATATACTGGATGAGCCGCCCGAAGGCCGCCGGGTCCGCATTGTCGAGCGCCTTGCCCTCGATCTCGATATGGCCCTCGCTCGGATCCAGAAGACCCACGAGCATGCGCGCAAGTGTCGACTTGCCACAACCGGACTCGCCGACAATCCCCAGCGTTTCCCCCGTCGCCACCGAGAAACTCATCGGACGCACGGCACGCACGCCCGCCTTCTGCCGCCCGAAGAGCCCGCCCGAAATCGGAAAGGTCTTGGCGAGGTCGGTCACTTTCAAGGCGATACTCATGCGATCTCCTCTTCGGGATGAATGCAGCGAACCGCCCGGGTGGCGTTGCCTTCCAGCTCGATCTCGCCCTCGCGACAGCCCTCGGTCGCCTTGTCGCAGCGCGGCGCGAAGGCGCAGCCCGGCGGCAGGTCGGACACGATGGGCGGCAGGCCCGGAATGGCCGCAAGCGCGCGTTTGCCGCCGCCCAGCTCCGGGACACAGGCCATGAGACGCTTGGTGTAAGGATGTGCAGGATGGTCGAGGATATCCGCGGTCGTCCCCTGCTCCACGATCCGGCCGCCATACATCACCGCCACCCGGTCGCACAGCTGCGCCACGACACCGAAGTCATGAGTGATGAAGACGATGGCCAGCCCGCGTTCGCGCCTGAGGTCATCGAGGAGCGAAAGGATCTGCGCCTGCACGGTCACGTCGAGCGCGGTGGTCGGCTCGTCCGCGATGATCACGTCGGGATCGTTGGCGAGCGCCATGGCGATCCCCACACGCTGGCGCATGCCCCCCGACATCTCGTGCGGATAGTTGCGGATCCGGCTCTCGGGGTTCGGAATGCGCACCGAGCGGAGCAATTCCACCGCGCGCGCCTTGGCGGCGCTGTCGGACAGCTTGTGGTGGACCCGGATCGCTTCGGCCAGCTGGTCGCCCACGCGGTAAAGCGGATGAAGCGTCGAGAGCGGATCCTGAAAGATATAGGCGACCTTTTCACCGCGCTTCCTGCGCAGGCTCTCGAAGGGCGCGGAGAGCAGGTCTTCACCCTCGTAACGCACCGCCCCACCCGTCACCACACCGGGCGGCGAGGCGACGAGCCCCATGACCGACAGGGCCGTCACCGACTTACCCGATCCGCTTTCTCCGATCACGCCAAGGCATTCTCCGGGGTTCACGTGGAGCGACACGTCGTTCACCGCGCGGTAGACGCGCTTGCCGACATGGAACTGGGTCTCGAGGTTCTGGATATTGAGAAGCCCCATTCCGTCATCCGCGGGGACCGCTCCCCTGCGGTCCAGAATGGTCCGCGCCTGCGGCCGGGCGAGCGCGCCGGACCGGAGCCTGGGATCAAGCGCGTCGCGCACCCCGTCGCCCAGCAGGTTGATCGACATGACAATGAGGAAGATCATGATCCCCGGAATGATCGAGGTATGCGGATCTGTGATCAGCGCCGAGCGCGCTTCGCCCAGCATCGAACCCAGATCGGCCTGCGGCGGCTGGGATCCCAGCCCCAGGAACGACAGACCCGCGGTCTCGAGGATCATCCAGCCCACGGTGGTCGACATGGCGATGACGATGGTCGAGAGCACATTGGGCAGAAGTTCGGTCAGGATGATCCGCGTATGGCCCATGCCCGCGAGCCGCGCGGCGTCGATGAACTCCCGACCGGCGAGGCCCACGGTGATGCCGCGAATGTTCCGCGCAAAGAACGGGATGTTAACGGCGGCCACCGCGATGAGAGCATTGAGAAGTCCGGGCCCGAGTGCGGCGACGATGGCGAGGGCGAGCAGGATGTAGGGAAAGGCCATGAGCATGTCGATGCCGCGCATGATCACGTTGTCGACCCGCCCCCCGAAATAGCCCGCGATGATCCCCACGGCCGAGCCGATGGTCCCCGCGATGAGCGCCGCGAAAAGCCCCACGGCAAGCGACAGCCGCGTGCCATGAAGAAGCCGCGCAAGAAGATCGCGCCCGAGGTGGTCGGTCCCCAGAAGATGCCCCTCGGAAAACGGAGGCAGGAAGCGGTCTGCGGTGTTGGTCACATCGGGGTCCTGGAGCGGCAGCAGCGGGATCAGGAGGACCAGAAGAACGATGAGCCCCAGGACCACGGCCCCCATGGCGGCCAGCCGGTTGCGAAACAGAAGCGACAGGAACTTCATGTCTTGATCCTCGGATCGAGAAGCGACTGGGCCACATCCACGCAGATGTTGAAGAAGACGTAACAGGCCGCGACGAAGACGACGCCGCCCTGAACCAGCAGGATGTCACGCGTCAGGATCGCGTCGACCAGCATCCGGCCTACGCCCGGCCACTGGAACACGATCTCGATAAAGACCGATCCCGACAGCACGAAGCCCGCCTGGATGCCCAGAACCGGGATGATCGACACCATCGCCGCGCGCAGCGCATGACCGTAGAGCACCCGGCCCTCGCCCACGCCCTTGGCGCGCGCGGTGCGGATGTAGTCCTGCCTCAGGACCTCTAGCATGGCCGAGCGCGAAAGACGTGCAATCACGCCCGTGGCGACCACGGCGAGGGCCGAGGCCGGCATGATCAGATGCGAAATCAGGTCCGGCAGGTCGCCCCCGCCATAGATCGCATACATCCCCGAGACCGGCAGCCATCTCAGGTTCACCGCGAAGAGAAGGATCATCATCATGCCAAGGAAAAAGGACGGGATCGAGATCCCGATCAGCACCACGAAGGTGATCGCCTTGTCGGCAAAGCCGTATTGGCGCGCGGCCGACACGACGCCCGCGAGGATGCCGAGGACCGAACAGATGACAAAGGCGGTCCCCGCGAGGATCAGGGTCGCGTTGAACCGCTCGAGAATCTCGTCGAGCACCGGGCGATTGAGGCTGAAGCTGCGGCCGAAATCTCCACCGAGCATATTGCCCAGCCAGATGAAATAGCGCGCAAACAGGGGCTTGTCCAAACCCAGGTCGCGATTGAGCTTCTCCACGTTTTCGGGCGTCGCGTAGCTGCCCAGAATAGCGGTGGCCGGATCGCCGGGGATCATCGCCATGATCAGGAACACGATGATCGTGATGCCGATCAGGACCGGGATCGCCGAGATCAACCGTTTGAGAATATAGGACCCCATGGGCATGCCTTTCCTCATCGGGCGCACCGCCCCGGGTCATGGATCACGCCCCGTCACGCACTGCGCAAAGCCCGCCCCTTCACTGCTTCACAAATAGCTTGGAGGGGGGGTTGGGGGGAGGCCAGCCTCCCCCCAAAGGGTCGCCCCGGCGCGAGCCGGGGCGCCATCAGTTCTTCACGACGTCTTCAAGCATCAAGAGGAACGACGGCTCCAGGTCGAAGTTTTCCACCCGGTCTGTCGTGACCGCGTTCTGCTTCCAGTTCGCCACGAAGACCCAAGGGGCATCGTCCTGAACGATGGCCTGCATTTCCTTGTAAAGCGCCGCGCGTTCTTCCTGATCCGTGGCGACACGGGCCTTGGACAGGAGGTCATCGACGTCCGGGTTGGAGTAATAGCCCGAGTTGAACCCACCCTGATCCGGGAAGGCTTCGGTGCGCAGCGCAAGGAATGGGAGCGTATCAGGGTCATTGGTCATCCACGCCATTTCGGCCATGTCCGCCTTGCCCTCCAGCCCCGGGTTCACCTCACCAAGAAAGGTGTTCCATTCGTAGGTCTCGATCCGCACGTCGAAGCCGACCGCGTTCAGATCCGCCTGGATGGCCGTCCCCATCGGGATCGGGTCGAGCATGCCCGAGCCGCCTTCGGTCACGTAGAAGGTCACTTCCGGGGTCTCGACACCGGCTTCGGCCAGAAGCTCCTTGGCCCGCTCGGGGTCATAGGGATAGGGGTCAAGATCTTCGTTATATGCCCAAGCGAAGGCGGGCGGGATCGGGCCGGAAGCGACCTCGGCCGTGCCTTCCAGCACATCGTTCACCAGCGCTTCCTTGTTGATCGCATAGTTCGCGGCCTGCCGCACCAGCTTGTCGGCAAAGGGGCCTTCCTTGGCGTTCAGGATCAGGAACCAGACGTGCGGCCCGGCCTGTTCCACGACCGAGTAACCGTCGCCCTGGAATTCCGACAAGGCCGTGGGTGGCACTTCGACCATCACGTCGATCCCCCCCGACAGCATTTCTGCAACCCGCGTGTTCGCATCGGTGATCGGACGGAAGACAACCGCTTCGGTGCCGGCAAGGTCGCCGTGATAGTCCGGGTTCCGTTCGACCACGACCGCTTCGTTCGACCGCCACTCGGCGAATTTGAACGGTCCCGTGCCGACGGGGTTGCGGCCATAGTCCGCCCCGCCCGCTTCCACGGCGGCAGGCGAGACAAGCAGCCCGGTGGGATAGGCAAGGTTCGACAGGAACGGCGCATAGGGTTCGTTCAGGGTGAATTTCACCGTCAGGTCATCGACGACCTCGACGTTCTCGACGGCGGAAAAGAAAAAGGCCAGCGGGAAGGGGCCGGTGTCGTGCTGCGGGTGCTCCTCGTCCAGCATCCGGTCGAAGTTGAACTTCACGGCCTCGGCGTTGAACGGCGTGCCGTCATGGAACATCACACCGTCTTTGAGCATGAAGGTATATTCCGTGCCATCGTCCGAAACCTCCCAGCTTTCCGCCAACGATGGCTCGACCTCCAGGGTGCCCGGGGCGTAGCGCACCAGACCTTCATAGATGTTCACGACGATACGGAAATCGTTCTGGGCGGTGACCGCCGCCGGGTCCAGAGATTTCGGCTCGGCGATCTGGCCGACGATCAGAACGCCGGGCGGCGTCTGGGCCTGTGTGGTGACGGGGACGAGGCCGATGCCCGTCGCGAGCGCCGCTGTTGCGACGGCCGCGAAAAGGCCTCGGCGCGTGAGTGTCAGAAAGGTCATCTGAAGCTCCCTGTTTAGGTCTGTTGGGGTCGATTATTAGTCGTTGATTGCGACTCAAATTATCATGATAAATTGCATCGGTCAATTTATCATGATAAATCAGGGGCCAGCACGAACCACCGAAGCGGAGGACCCATGACCTATTCCATTCTCGCGAGAGACCCGGAAACAGGGGCATTCGGCGGCGCGGCGGCGACAGGGTCGCTTTGCGTCGGGGGCTGGGTTCTTCGGGGTCGCGCCGGGGTCGGGATGAGCGCCTCCCAAGGCGCCTCGCCCTCCACTCTCTGGGGCGACGAGGCGCTCGCGGCGCTCGAAACCGGCGAAACCGCGGCGCAGGCAGTGTCCCGGATCACGGGCGCGGACGGCGGTCGCGACTTCCGGCAACTTGCCGTGATCGGGACTCAGGACGCGGCAAGTTTCACCGGAGCCTCCAACACACCGAAAGTGGGGGAAATGGTGTTCGAGACAGGGGTGGCCACCGGCAATCTTCTCGCCTCGGACGACGTCGTTCCGTCGACCGTCGAAGCCTTCCGGTCCAGCGCCGGTCACCTGTCCGAGCGGCTCCTTGCCGCGCTCGTCGCCGGTCGCGGCGCTGGTAGCGACTCGCGGGGGCTCATGTCGGCCGCGCTCTTGGTCGTGTCCCCCCATCACGCCCCTCTAAGCCTGCGCATCGACTATGCGCCGGATCCGGTCGGCGCGCTCCTCGACCTTCATGATCGCGCGACCTCGGGCGACTATGCCTTCTGGGCGCGGCAGGTGCCGACGCTTGCGGAACCGGAGCGCGCACTTGACTGACCCGGCGCCTCCAGCCGCCTCTGACTGGGGCCGGCTCGCCGAGGAACGGCTCGCGCGGATCGCCCGCTGTTCCGCCCCCGGACAGGGCGTCACCCGCCTGCCCTTCACCTCGGCACATCGCGACGCCTTGGCCGAGATCACGGACTGGATGACCTCCGCCGGGATGGAGGTGTCGCTCGATGCCGCCGGGACGCTCATCGGACGACGCGGACCAGCCGATGCCCCGACGTTCTACATGGGGTCGCACCAGGATTCGGTGCGCGAGGGTGGCGCGTTCGACGGTATCATGGGGGTCGCGCTCGCCTGTCTGGCAGTGGAGAAGCTGACCTCCGAGGGCATCGTCCTGCCCTTCGCAATCGAGGTCGCCGCCTTTGCCGACGAAGAAGGCGTGCGGTTTCCGACCGCGCTCATCGGGCCTCGAGCCCTGGCAGGCACCTTCGACCCTTCCGTGCTCGATCTGAAGGACCGGGAGGGCATTTCCCTGCGCGAAGCGCTGACCGAGTTTGGCTGCGACCCGGACGCCATCCCCTCCCTCGCCCGCGACCCGGCGCGCGCAATGGGATATCTGGAACTCCATATCGAACAGGGACCGATCCTCGAAGCCGAGCGCCTGCCTTTGGGGATCGTGACGGCGATCTGCGGGATCGAGCGTCATACGGTGACCTTCACGGGACGGACCGGGCACGCGGGGACCCTGCCCATGGAGGGACGGCAGGATGCGCTCGTCGGTGCGGCGGACTTCATCTCCTTCGTCCATGACTTCGGAAGGCGCAGCGAGGATCTTCGGGTCACGGTCGGCCAGATCGACATTGCGCCCGGTGTGGTGAACGCCGTGCCGCGCGAGGCGCGACTAACACTTGAAATCCGCGCGCCCGACGATGGCCTGCGCGCCGCCGCCGGCCAGCGCCTGGCGGACAGGGCGGGCGAGATCGCCGACCTGCGCGGCCTCGCCCTCGACATGCGCCGCACCTATGTTCAGCCCGCACAGCCCTGCGACCCGGCGCTTCGTGCCGCCCTCGTCGCAGCCGACATCGATCACAGCGGCGCGGGGCGCGAGCTTCCCTCGGGTGCCACCCATGATGCCAGCGCCATGGCCGACCTCTGCCCTATCGCGATGCTCTTTCTAAGGTGCCGGGACGGGGTCAGCCACGTGCCCGAGGAACATGCGAGCGCCACCGACATGGGCCGCGCCATCTCCGTCGCGGCCGCTGTCCTCGCGGCACAGACCCCGAACTGAAAGCGTCCGTCGCAGAAGAGGGTCTTCAACACTCGGTCAAATACGTTACAGATTTTCGCTGACATAGAATAATCCGTAACATTTCCCTTGCGTCGAATCGCCACATTTCATATCTCGACCGTGCGGTCGGGAAAAACGACCCGCAGGCGATGAGGGAGGATACATGACCGACGCTTTCATCTGCGATGCGCAACGCACGCCCATCGGCCGGTATGGCGGTGCGCTGTCGTCCGTGCGGACCGACGATCTTGCCGCGGTGCCGATCGCCGCGCTCATGGCCCGCAATCCCGGCGTGGATTGGGCCAAGGTCGATGACGTGATCTTCGGTGATGCGAACCAGGCAGGTGAAGACAACCGCAACGTGGCGCGCATGGCCGCACTCCTGGCCGGACTTCCGGTCGACGTGCCCGGCACCACGGTGAACCGCCTCTGCGCCTCGGGAATGGATGCCGTCGGCATGGCGTCACGCGGACTGAAGGCCGGCGACTACGACCTCGCCATCGCGGGCGGCGTCGAAAGCATGTCGCGTGCGCCCTTCGTGATGCCGAAAGCCACCAGCGCCTTCTCCCGGTCTAACGCGGTCTATGACACCACGATTGGCTGGCGCTTCGTGAACAAGAAGATGGACGCGCAATTCGGCACCCATTCGATGCCACAGACCGCCGACAACGTGGCTACCGATTACAACATCAACCGCGAAGATCAGGATGCCTTCGCGGTCCGTTCGCAGGCCGCTTGGGCCAAGGCGCAGGAAGCAGGCCTCTTCGCGGACGAAATCGCCCCGGTGACGATCCCGAACCGCAAGGGCGATCCGACGGTGGTCGACACCGACGAACACCCGCGCCCCGGCACAGGGATGGATCAACTCGCGAAGCTCAAGGGCGTGAATGGGGCCGACCTGACCGTTACCGCCGGAAACGCCTCCGGCGTGAACGACGGCGCGGCGGCGATCCTCATGGCGTCGGAAGCTGGCGTAAAGGCGCACGGCCTCTCCCCCATGGCCCGTGTCGTTGCGATGCAGGCGGCGGGCGTCGAACCCCGCGTCATGGGCATCGGGCCGGTTCCGGCCACGCGCAAGGTGCTCGCGCGCACGGGGCTCACCATCGACCAGATGGATGTGATAGAATTGAACGAAGCCTTCGCGGCCCAGGGGCTTGCCACCCTGCGCGAGCTTGGCATCGCAGATGACGATCCCCGGGTGAACCCGTTGGGCGGCGCCATCGCACTTGGGCACCCCCTTGGGATGTCCGGGGCGCGGCTCGTGATGACGGCGGCCTATCAGCTCAAACGCAGCGGCGGGCGCTATGCGCTTTGCACGATGTGCGTGGGCGTGGGCCAGGGGACGGCGATGATTATCGAGCGCGTCTGACGCGCCGGATCGAAACGCGGGCGAACGCCCGACTTAGGAGGACCGACGACATGTATGCACAGATGGTCAAATCCACCGGACAGGGCGTGAAATCCCGCGAGGAGATGAGCCCCGAAGAACGCGACTTTCAGGACAAGGTCGATGCCGATATCCGCATCGAGCCGCGCGACTGGATGCCCGAGGGCTACAAGAAAACGCTGATCCGCCAGATCGGCCAGCATGCGCATTCCGAGATCGTCGGTCAGCTGCCCGAGGGCAACTGGATCACCCGCGCGCCGACGCTCGAGCGCAAGATGATCCTTCTGGCAAAGGTGCAGGACGAAGCGGGTCATGGCCTTTACCTCTACTGCGCCGCCGAAACGCTAGGCGTGACCCGCGACGAGATGACCGAGATGCTCTTGTCGGGCAAGATGAAGTATTCCTCGATCTTCAACTACCCGACGCTCACCTGGGCCGACATCGGCGCGGTCGGCTGGCTGGTCGATGGAGCCGCGATCATGAATCAGGTGCCGCTCCAACGGACGTCCTACGGCCCCTATGCGCGCGCCATGGTGCGGATCTGCAAGGAGGAATCCTTCCACCAGCGGCAGGGCTACGACATCATGATGCGCATGGCCCAAGGGTCCGAGGCACAAAAGCGTATGGCGCAGGATGCGCTCAATCGCTTCTGGTATCCCTCGCTCATGATGTTCGGCCCGTCGGATGCCAACTCCGTGCACTCGGAACAGTCGATGGCGTGGAAGATCAAGATCAACACCAATGACGAGCTGCGCCAGAAATTCGTGGATCAGACGGTGCCGCAGGCCGAATACCTTGGCCTAACCGTGCCCGACGAGAACCTCAAGTGGAACGAGGAAAAGGGCGGCTACGACTTTTCCGAACCCGATTGGGACGAGTTCTTCGACGTGCTCAAGGGTGCGGGTCCGGTGAACTCCGACCGTCTGACCGCGCGCCAGAAGGCCTGGGACGACGGCGCCTGGGTGCGCGAGGGGCTGCTGGCCCATGCCGACAAGAAAGCTGCCCGCAAGGTCGCGGCGGAATAGGGAGCGAGACAGATGAAAAAAGAATGGCCCCTGTGGGAAATCTTCATTCGCGGGCAGCACGGGCTGTCGCACCGGCATGTCGGTTCGCTTCATGCGCCAGATGCCGAGACCGCGATCCTGAACGCGCGGGACGTCTATACCCGCCGCAACGAAGGCGTGTCGATCTGGGTGGTCAAGGCTGCGGACATCACCGCCACTGCGCCGGGCGACAAGGGCCCGATCTTCGAGCCCAGCGAAACCAAGGTCTACCGCCACCCGACCTTCTACGACATTCCCGACGAAATAGGGCACATGTGATGGACCCGAAATTCGAAGCTCTGCTGCGTCTGGGCGACAACGCCCTGATCCTTGGCCACCGCGTGTCGGAATGGTGCGGGCACGCGCCTGTCTTGGAAGAGGACATCGCGCTCGCCAACACCGCGCTCGATCTCCTGGGCCAGACAAACCTCTGGCTGGAATACGCGGGCGAAGTCGAGGGCAAGGGCCGTTCGGCCGATGACCTCGCCTTCCTGCGCGACGCCTGGGATTTCCGCAACGTACTGCTGGTCGAGCTGCCCAACGGCGACTTCGGCCAGACGATCCTGCGCCAGTTCCTGTTCGATGCTTTTAACCTGATCAACCTGCGGGCCCTCACGGGGTCGAGCGATCCACGCATCGCCGAGATTGCCGAGAAGGCCGCGAAAGAAGCCGCCTATCACGTCGACCGCTCGTCTGGCACGGTGATCGGCCTTGGCGACGGGACCGAGGAAAGCCACCGCAGGATGCAGGAGGCGCTCAACATCCTCTATCCCTATGCGCAGGAACTGTTCATCGCGGACGAAGTGGACGCGGCGGTTGCCGAGGCGGGGGTGATCCCCTCGCCCGACACGCTCAAGGCCGATTACGACGCTCTGGTGAACGGCGTGCTTGCCGAAGCGACGCTGTCCCTGCCCGAGGCGCATTTCGGACATCGCGGGTCCGGCAAGACGGGCCGGATGCACACCGAACACCTGGGCCATCTCCTGACCCAGATGCAGTGGCTCCAGCGCGCCTATCCGGGAAACGCGTGGTAAGGCCATGCGCCCCACCACCGACCAGATATGGGACTGGCTCGACAGCGTCCCCGACCCGGAAATCCCGGTGATCACGCTGACTGACCTCGGCATCATCCGGGACGTGGCGTGGGAGGGCGACACCTGTGTCGTGACCGTCACGCCCACCTACTCAGGTTGTCCGGCGACGAGCGTGATCAACCTCGATATCGAGAATGCCCTGCGTGACCACGGATTGGAGCGGATCGAGTTGAAACGACAGCTTTCGCCGCCCTGGACCACCGACTGGATGTCCGAGCGCGGACGAGAGAAGTTGGAAAAGTATGGTATTGCGCCGCCACAACCGGCGGGCGGCCCCGATAAATGTCCGAATTGTGCAAGCCCCAATGTGGAGAAGCTGAGCCAGTTCGGATCGACCCCCTGCAAGGCGCAATGGCGGTGCAAGGACTGCCTCGAGCCTTTCGACTATTTCAAGTGCATCTGAGGAGGCGCTATTGGCACGGTTCCACGAACTCGAAGTCACCGACATCAAGAAGACCATCCGCGATGCGGTTGTGGTGACGCTGAAGCCTTCGGATGCAGAGGCCTTTGCCTTTATCCAGGGCCAATACCTGACCTTCCGTCGGGACTTCGACGGCGAGGAACTGCGCCGGTCCTATTCGATCTGCGCGGGGCTCGATGACGGCATCCTTCAGGTGGGCATCAAGCGCGTCGAAGGCGGGGCCTTCTCGACCTGGGCCAACGAGGACCTCAAGATCGGTGACCGGGTCGAGGCGATGCCGCCCATGGGTCGGTTCCACACGCCGCTCGACGCGAGTGCCGGCAAGAATTACGTCGGCTTCGCCGGTGGCTCGGGCATCACGCCAGTCCTCTCGATCCTGAAGTCCACCCTCGCCCGCGAGCCGCGCTCGACCTTCACGCTGGTCTACGCGAACCGGGGGGTGGCCACGATCATGTTCCGCGAAGAACTGGAGGACCTGAAGAACACCTATATGGGCCGGCTCGCAGTGATCCATGTGCTGGAAACCGACGCGCAGGAGATCGACCTTTTCACAGGTCGGATCGACGAGGAAAAGGTGGGCGCGCTCATGCGCTCGGGCTTCCTTGACGCCGAGGACATCGACACTGCCTTCATCTGCGGGCCCGAGCCCATGATGCTCGGCATCGCCGCCGGGCTAAGGGCCGCGGGACTTGCCGAAGAACAGATCAAATTCGAGCTCTTCGCCTCGTCCCAGCCGGGACGGCTCGCCAAGCGCGTGATCTCCAAAGAGGCCGCGAAGGGCGGCAACCAGGCGCAGATCGTCGTGACGCTCGATGGATCGACCCGCACCGTGGACGCATCGAAAGAGCTGTCCGTGCTCGACGCGGCCCGTGCGGGCGACCTTGATGCGCCCTATTCCTGCAAGGCGGGGGTCTGTTCGACCTGCCGCTGCCGCGTCATCGAAGGAGAAGTCGAGATGGTCACGAACCATGCGCTCGAGGACTATGAAGTCGAAAAGGGCTATGTCCTGTCCTGCCAATCCTTCCCGGTCACGGACCGCGTGGTGGTCGATTATGACCAGTGATTTCGATACCATGACGCTGACCGACTACCTGGCCGCAGGCGGTCGCCTCACCTCTCCCGGCAATGTGCCGCCGCGCTACCGGGCGGAACTCCTGAAGATCATGTCGACCTTCGTGGACTCGAACCTCGCAGGTGCTGCCGGTTTCGCAGAGCAGATCAACGGTGGGCCCGGCATCGCGGCGCGGGAGGCTTCGGCCCGGATCGTGGCCGAAAAGCTCGCCAATGCGCGCGCCGTTCTCGCGCTCATGGGCGATTTCGGCGCCGACACCGCGCGCTACGTGGACCAGCATCCCTGGCACACGCGGCTACCCCGTGACGCCGACATCGGCGCAAGTCGGGTCGAGACCGACATGAGGCTTGCCGTGCTCAACTACCCGATGACCGATTGGGCCGACGCGGTGGTCATGAACCTTCTGATGGGCCACGCGGTCTGCGTCCAACTGGGCGAGATGTCCCGGGTCAGCTACCAGCCGCTCGCCGAGGTCCTGCGCGACGTCGCCAAGGTCGAGGAAACCCACGCCACGCTGGCGGAACTAGGCGTCGCGCGGCTCGCACTGGAGGGCGTCGACGTGCAAGACTCGCTCGACTACTGGATGCCGCGCGTGGCCACCAGCTTTGGCATCGGAAGCCCCGAACGCTTCGAACAGCTTCGCAAGATGGGCCTGCGGCACGACAGCAACGACATGCTCAAGGCGGCGTGGATGGAGCGCATAACCCCGATCCTCGCGAAACTCGGGTAGACCTAGAGCGCGCGCAGGCCGCCGAGCGTCATCTCGGCGACCAGCTCGGCATAGGCGACCCGCTCGGCACGGCCGGCATCGGCGCTCCACATGTAATACCAGTTCAGCATCCCGAAGAGCGCCATGGTCGCCTGGCGGAGCTTTGGCCCATTGGACTTCAGCCCCGGCGCGACATGCGCAAGGATCTCCGCGACGAAGTCGACGATCTGTCTTTGGTAGCCCTTGAGCACCCGCTGTTGATCCGGGGGCAGAAGGTCGACACCCGACATCTGGACCCGGTGCTCGTCATCCGCGCCTTCATAGGCCAGCATGATCTCGACCACGACCCGGCGCAGCGCATCCTCCGGCGTCGCCCCGCCAAGGTCGAGCCCCGTGACCCGGTCGGTCAGATCGGCGAGGTATCCGTCCAGCACGTCGTAAAGGATCGCATCTTTCGACGTGTAGTAGTGGTAGACGTTCGCCTTCGAGATCCCGCATTCCCGCGCGAGCTGCGTCATCGACGCCCGGTCGAACCCGTCGCGCGCAAAGACACGCGCGGCGCCCCGGAGGATCGCCGCACGCTTTTCATCATGGTCCCGCGCGATGCTCCGCGCCATCAGCCCTTCCCCCCGTTATCCACCACGCGCTTGGCCTTGCCCTCGGATCGGGCCACCTGCCCCGGATCATTGACGACGATGTCGGTCGAGACGCCGACAATGTCCTTGATCCGCTTGGACAGCATCCGCGCCGCCGCATTCTTGGAGGCCTCGTCCGCGGCGTTCGGCAAAGCCTCGACCTGCACGCGCATAGCGTCCATACGACCTGCCTTGTAGAGCTCGATCTGGAAATGCGGCGCAATGCCACCGGTGGCCAAGACCTGTTCCTCGATCTGGGTCGGGAAGACGTTCACGCCGCGCAGGATGATCATGTCATCCGAGCGCCCGGTAATCTTCTCCATCCGTCGCATCGACCGGGCCGTGCCGGGCAGCAGCCGGGTCAGGTCGCGGGTCCGATACCGGATCATCGGCAGGCCTTCCTTGGTCAAGGTCGTGAAGACCAGCTCGCCCAGCTCGCCGTCCGGCAACACCTCGCCGGTTTCCGGGTCGATAATCTCGGGCAGGAAGTGATCTTCCCAGATCACCGGGCCATCCTTCGTCTCTACGCATTCGTTGGCCACGCCCGGCCCCATGATCTCGGACAGGCCATAGATGTCGACCGCGTGCATGTCGAAGGCATCCTCGACCTCCTTGCGCATGGCGTCGGTCCAGGGCTCGGCGCCAAAGATGCCAACTTGCAGGGACGATCCGCGCGGATCAAGGCCAAGCTTATGAAATTGCTCAAGGATGTTGAGCATGTAAGAGGGTGTGACCATGATCGCCTTAGGCGCGAAGTCCTGAATGAGCGTCACCTGCCGCTCGGTCATCCCGCCCGACACCGGGACCGCCGTGGCACCGAGCCGCTCGATCCCGTAGTGCGCGCCGAGGCCGCCGGTGAAGAGACCATAGCCATAGGCGTTGTGGACGATATCGCCGGGCCTGACGCCCGACGCCCGCAGGCTTCGCGCGATGAGGTCGGCCCAGTTTGAAATATCGCCTGCCGTATAGCCCACGACCGTCGGCTTTCCGGTCGTGCCCGAACTGGCGTGCACCCGAACGATCTTCTCGCGCGGCACGGCGAAAAGACCGAAGGGATAGTTGTCGCGCAGGTCGCCCTTATAGGTGAAGGGAAACTTCGCGAGGTCGGAGAGTGACTGGAGGTCATCGGGATGGACACCCGCCTCGTCGAAACGCGTCCGATACATCGGCACGTTGTCATAGGCATGGCGCACCGACCACTTCAGCCGGTCCAGTTGCAGTGCCCGGATTTCGTCGAGAGACGCGATTTCGATGGGATCGAGCGTCGCACGGTCGGGGGTCAGGTCCTTCATTCGCTTTCCTCCTCGAACAGGGTTCCGGGGATCGCCCGGGACATGCCGCGCATTTCCGCGATCCGCACACCGTCCTGATTTTCCACGTGAATATCGTAGATGCCGCCACGCCCCTTCAGATAGAGCTCCTCGGCCACGGCGGTCAGCACATCGCCCTCGCGCCCCGGTGCGAGGAAGTTGATCAGGTTGTGTTGAGCGACCGTGTTCTGGTTGCCGGAGTTGCAGGCGAAGGCAAACGCGCTGTCAGCCAGCGCAAAGATCACGCCGCCATGGCAGATCTTGTGCCCATTGCAGTGGTGCGGCTGGACCGTCAACGTCATCACGGCGCGGCCCGCGTCGATCTCGGTCAGTTCCATGCCGAACCATTTCGAGGCGTCGTCGTTGCCCCACATGATGGCACCGGCTTTTTCGGCGATGTCCTTGGGTGTCATACGGGTTTTCTCCCTGTGAAGGCCGGCTTTCGCTTGTCGAGGAAAGCGCCCACGCCCTCGGCGTAATCGGGCGAGCGGCCACACTGGAACATGAGCTCCGCCTCGAGGTCGAGTTGCGCGTCCATCGTGTTGGTCTCGGCCGCCTGAATGGCCCGCTTCGTCTGCGCATAACCAAAGGTCGGACCTGCCGCGAATATCGCCGCCTGCGCTCGTGCGACCTCCATAAGCTCTTCATCCGGTACGCATTTCCAGATGAGGCCCCAGTCGGCCGCCTGCTGTGCACTCAGAGGCTCGCCGGTCAGCGCCAGCCCCCGTGCCCGTGCAGGCCCTAGAAGATTGGTGAGCGAAAACGACCCGCCGGTGTCGGGGACGAGCCCGACATTCGCGAAGCTCTGGATGAACTTTGCGCTCGCGCCCGCGAAGACCATATCGCAGGCGAGCGCGACCGAGGAGCCCGCCCCGGCCGCCACGCCGTTCACCGCGCAGATCACCGGCATCTCGAGTGCCCGGATCTGGCGCACCAAGGGCGCCCAGAGCGTCCGCACCGTATGGCCGAGATCAATGTCATCCATCTTGCGCGGATCGCGGTCGCCAAGGTCCTGCCCCGCGCAGAAGCCCCGCCCCGCCCCCGTGAGTAGCACGCAGCGTTTCGTCGCCGCGCCCTCAAGCGCCGCGCGGAGCGCGAGGTGCATCTCTTCGGTGAATGAGTTCAGCCGATCCGGGCGATTGAGGGTCACTTCCACCCAGTCACCGTGATCCGCCACGAGAATCGTGTCGCTCATCTGGTCCTCCCTGTTCGGGTTACTGTTGCTTAAACCGACCGGACGGTCAATAATGTTTTGGACGCCGAATCTGGCAAACGGGAGGACATCATGTCGATCATCAACGTGGCGAGCTTTGCGGCTGGCACCTGGACGCAACCGGGCGCGGAGGCCCGCCCCATCGCATCGGCCGTGACCGGCGAAGTCATCGCGCAGGCGGGCGGACCCCTCGACGCGCAGGTGATGCTCGACCATGCGCGGCAGGTCGGCGGCCCGGCCCTGCGCGCCCTGAGCTTCCACGAACGCGCCTCGATGCTGAAGAAGCTCGCGCTGCATCTGACCGAGCACAAGCAGGCGCTCTATGACCTCTCCTTCAACACAGGCGCGACGCAGGCCGACCACGCCTACGACATCGACGGCGGCATCGGAACGCTCTTCGTCTATGCTTCAAAGGGCAAGCGCGAGTTGCCCGATGCCCATCTCCTCGTCGATGGCGATGTGGAGCAATTCGGCAAGCAAGGCCTGTTCCTTGGCCAGCATGTCTATACCTCGATGCAGGGCGTCGCGGTCCATATCAATGCCTTCAACTTCCCGGTCTGGGGGATGCTCGAGAAGCTCGCCCCCACCCTGCTCGCCGGCATGCCCGCGATCGTCAAACCTGCCACGGCCACATCCTACGTGACCGAGCTCGCCGTGCGGCTCATGCTGGAGTCCGGCGTGCTTCCCGAGGGCGCGCTTCAGTTCATCGCGGGAGGCACGGGCGATCTGCTCGACCGTCTGACCGCGCAGGACGTGGTGAGCTTCACGGGCTCCGCCGACACCGCGCTCAAACTGCGCTCGAACCCGCGCATCCTTTCCAATGCCACGCGCTTCACCGCCGAGGCCGACAGTCTCAACGCCTCGATCCTCGGGCCGGACGTGACGCCGGACGCGCCGGAGTTCGACCTCTTCATCAAGGAAGTCGCGCGGGAAATGACCACAAAAGCGGGGCAGAAATGCACCGCGATCCGCCGCATCCTCGTCCCCGAAGCACGGGTGGCCGATGTGATCGAAGCGCTCGAGGCCCGGCTCTCCAAGACCGTGATCGGGGACCCGGCCGACCCGGCCACGCGGATGGGCGCGCTCGTGTCGACTGACCAGCGCGACGACGTGCTTGCCAAGGCCGCGATCCTCGGGACCGAGGCCCAGCGCGTGATCGGCGACCCGGACAACTTCGAGGTCGCGGGTGCCGACAAGGTCAAGGGTGCCTTCCTGCCGCCGATGCTCTTTCACTGTGCCGACCCCGACGCCGCCGTGAAAATCCACGAGACCGAGGCCTTCGGCCCGGTGTCGACGATCATGCCTTACCGCGACACGGATCATGCCGTCGCGCTCGCCAATCGCGGCCAAGGTTCGCTCGCTCTCTCGCTCTTCTCGCATGATACGGGCGTGGCGCGCGACGTCGTCATGGGCGCCGGCGCCTGGCACGGCCGGGTCTACATCAACGACCGCATGTCGGCGAAAGAATCGACCGGCCACGGCTCGCCGATGCCCCACCTCATCCACGGCGGCCCCGGTCGCGCGGGTGGCGGCGAGGAGATGGGTGGCATTCGAGGCGTGAAGCACTTCATGCAACGCACCGCCGTGCAGGGCTCGCCCGACATGCTTCAGACGATCACCGGCGTCCACGTCCCCGGCGCAACGCCGAAACCCGCGCCCGCGCACCCCTTCACGCGCACCTTCAACCAGATCGAGATCGGCGAGACGATCACCACCGAACCGCGCGTGGTGACGATGGAGGATATCGAGCACTTCGCGAGTTTCACCGGCGACACCTTCTATGCCCACATGGACGCGGAGGCCGCCAAACGGAACCCGTTCTTCCCCGACCGCGTGGCACATGGTTACCTGCTTCTGAGCTTCGCGGCGGGGCTCTTCGTGGAACCCAACGAAGGCCCCGTCCTTGCCAACACCGGGCTCGACAACCTGCGCTTCATGAAACCGGTGATCGCGGATACGCCGATCCACGTGGTGCTGACGGTGAAACGCAAGACCAGGCGCACCGGCGAATATGGCGAGGTGCGCTGGCATGTCGTGATCCTCGATGATGCCGACGAGACAGTCGCGCAATACGAGCTTCTGACGATGAACGCCTATTGAGGGCGCCTGCGGGGGGGGGTAGCCTCCCGCCCGATGACCCTGTTCTCGCCCTCCACGCAAAGCCGGATCGACGCGCTCATGGCCGTCGGTCCCGTCAAGGTCTGGTCCGTCGTCGTCACCGTGATGGGCGACCTCTGCCGGCGTCCCGGCGATCGCCTGTCGGGCCGCACGCTCGACATGATCCTCGCGCCCATGGGGATCAACAATCAGGCCCTGCGCACCGCGCTGCACCGGCTCAAACGTGATGGCTGGATCGAGGCCGCGCGCGACGGTCGCGGGTCGAGCTACGCCCTCACGCCGCTTGGCCGCGACCGGACCGAAGCTGTGCGCCCGATCATCTATGCCGCGGGGCCGTCGGCGGTTATGCCGGTTCATCTGATCCTGCCCGACCCTTCGCTCCCGGCTCCTGATCTGGCCGACTTCCTGCCGGAGGATTCGCTCGTCCTGCCGCACCGTGCCGCCCTCTTCGCCGGCCCGGAACAAGACCTGCCGGAGGGCGCGCTCATCGCCAGTGTCCCGTCAGGACCCCTGCCCGACTGGCTGCGCGACTCCGTGGCCGACCCCGAGCTTTGCGCCGAATACGAGGCACTCTGCACGGCCACGCTCTTCGACCTGCCACGCGACCCGATAGCGCGTCTGGTGGTGCGGCTGGCGGCCTTTCACCACTACCGGCGCCTGCGCCTGCGCCACGGCGACCTGCCTGACCTCCTGCTCGGCCCGACTTGGCCCGGCGCCCGAGCTCGCAGCAGGATCGCCGACCTGCGCGCCGAATGCCCACGCCCCGCCATTTCCACGCTTCAGGCCGTGGCCGAGGCGTGACCAGTTCCGGGCGCCCTTGCCCGTCGCGCCGAGGTTGCCGAACGTGATATGATCCCAGGAGCAACTGCAGGGGCGACGACCCCGGAAAGGAGCCCTCATGGCTTTCGCCAATCCCTGGCTCGGCTTCGCGCTGAACAACGCCTATGCCAACCGCACGCTCTATACCGCGATGGAGGGGATGAGCGCCGAGGACTTCACCGCACCACGGCCTGGCTTTTTCGGGTCCCTCGACCAGACCCTCGACCATATCTATGCGGTCGATCTCTACTATCTCGACGCGCTGGAAGGGGGCGGTCAGGGACTGGGCGTCTTCGACCGCGCGCCTATGTCTTCGCGCGAAACGCTTGCCAGCCGTCAGGCCGAGGCCGACATGCGGTTCGCCATGTTCTGCCGCAACCTGACCGATGCCGACCTTGCGCGCGAGATCGACACGGATCGACCCGGCGGCCGGGTGACGGAAACGGTCGGGGCGATCTTGCCGCACCTCGTCCAGCACCAGATCCATCACCGGGGGCAGGCCCATGTGCAGCTGTCCCACGCAGGCATCACACCGCCGCAACTTGACGAGTTCTTCCTCAATTACGATCGTGCCGAACTTGCCAAGGCCTATTTCGGCTAAGGCGATCACGCTGCGCTCGGAGAGGTATGAAAGCGCCTAAAGGTTCCGCGACCAAGGTCGGATGTCCAGCCGGACCTTCGTCGCGAAGTGGTCGTAAGACCAAAGAATGAATGGGTTTTTCGCGCTTCGCCCCAATAATCGGGCATCCGTGGGGGCAGTGCAAGACTGGGACGAAAAGCTTCCTCCGACGGTGGTTTGACCGATCCAAGGGAGGAACATCATGGATCTCATACTTGCGCTGGCCGTCTCCATCGGCCTCTTGGGTGGTGTGTCCACTTACCTTTTTCTGACTGTCGGCACGATCCAGATCTGGATCGCCTTCATCGCCTGGGCGAGCTTCTATCACTGCGGCGGCGGGATGGAGGGCTTGCGCAAATCCGTCGTGGCCAACATCTGGGGCGCCATCGTCGGCTTCGTGGCGCTGCTTCTCATCATGAAGGTGACAGCGCCCCTGCCCGGCGTGCTCTGGCCCTCGGTGGTCGTGGCGATCACCGCTTTCGTGCTGGTGCTCGGCGCAAAGCTTCCGGCCCTCGCCGCCATTCCGGCGTCGGTCTATGGCTACGCCGCGATCGCGGGCTACGGGCTTCTTTCCGGGGCCGATGTCGCGACCTTCAACCTCGCCAACCCGCTCGTCTGCACGGTGATTTCGATGGTCGTCGGGGCGCTTTTCGGTATCGTCAGCGAGAAATTCGCAGGTCTCATGACCAAGTCGTCCTGACCGGTCCCTGAGGTTCCCGGGTCGCGCCACCTGCGCGTCCCGGGCTTAAGGTCAGGGTCGTCGGCTTAAAGGTTCAGAAGCCGATACCGCTCCTGAGCCGCCAGCAAAAGCCCCTCGTGATTGCCGGTGTCGAAGCGCGTGCCCGTGAAGTGGTAGGCCGTCAGCCCGACGATATCCGCGCTCTGCGCTATGGCGTCGGTCAACTGGTATTCGCCACCCGCACCTTTCGGGATCTTCTTCAGCGTCCGGAAGATCGAAGGGTCGAGGATATAGCGCCCGACGGCGGCCAGACGCGAGGGCGCCTCGCTCGGGTCCGGCTTTTCGATGATGGCGTCTGCCCGCTGCATCCGCCCCATGCGTTCCCCGATGGGCGAGAAGATCCCGTATTTCGACACCTCGTCTTCAGGCACTTCCATCGCCGCGATCATATGCCCGCCGCTGTAGCCCTGCGCCATTTCGGCAAGACAACTCGCCCCCAGAATGACGTCGTCGGGCAGGATGACCCCCACCGGCCCGTCGAGCACGTGGTTCGCCCCCAGCATGATCGCGTGACCCAGCCCCAGCCGCTCGGTCTGAAGCACAAGTGCAATCTCCGTGCCGTCCGGCACGCCGGTTGCGTTGAGGGTATCGGCAAGCGCGTTCTTGCCTTTTTCCCGCAGGCTCGCGATCCCGTCCGAGTCGCGCGCCAGATACTTGAGGATGCTGTCCTTTTCAGGGTGCGTGATGAACACGAGGCGCTGCGCGCCGGCTTCGATCGCCTCGTTGATCGCGAACTGGATCGCGGGCGTATCGAAGATGGGCAAGAGCTCTTTGGGCGTCGACTTCGTGGCCGGCAAGAGCCGGGTTCCAAGGCCGGCAACCGGAAAGAGTACGGTATTGATCAAAGGTCTTTTCCTTTTGCGTTCTTGTATCGTCCCCGGTGGGTTCGGCCCGGTGTGACGAGGTATTCGCGCCGCCCGGCCAATCCGGACAACGCACCGCCATGTCTGACGTCAGGTGAAGGTCAGGTCAGTAAACCCGATCCCGGCCACGCCTTCGAGCAGGATGGTGAGATCCGTCGATCCATCCATATCGTCGTCGTAGAGGATGGTGGTGCCGCCCGCCTCAATCAAGAAGTCGAAGTGATCCGGCACGACACCGATGCCAAGAGTGAATTCGAGGGTATCCACCCCCAGCACGAAATCCTTCACGACGTGTGTGGCACCACTGTCCGCCAGATCGAAGGCGAAGACGAAGACATCCGCGTCCTCGCCGCCGACGAGCACATCGCCAGAGCCACCGGCCACCAGCCGATCCTTGCCATTGGAGCCGAAGAGCATGTCCGCCCCCCCGCCGCCGACCAGCGTGTCATCGCCCGAGTCGCCATGAAGCGCGTCGTCACCGGTGCCGCCGAAGATCAAATCATCATCCGCGCCGCCCGACAGGATATCGTCGCCGGCGCCGCCGTCGATCGTATCGTCGCCAGAACCGCCTTTGACCGTGTCGTTACCCTCACCGGCAAAGATCGTGTCGTCGTCGCGGCTGCCGTCGATGAGGTCGTCGCCGTCGCCCCCGTCGATCCAGTCGTCACCGTTGCCGCCCCTGATGTCGTCGTCTCCGTCGCCGCCCAGGATGAGGTCGTCGCCGTCCCCGCCGTCGATCTCGTCCGCGCCTTCGCCGCCGTCGAGCACATCGGCCCCCTTCTCACCGTCGAGGAAGTCATCGCCAAGACCGCCGAGGAAATCATCCTCGCCATCGTCGCCCAGCATGAGGTCGCGAACGTCGGTTCCCACGAAATTGCCCGCGCCATCGAAGACCTCGAAGCGGTTCTCGACACCGGGACCATCGCCATAGTCGATCGTCCGCCACTTGAGCGTGGCATCCTCGCCCTCCAGTAGCTCGGTCACGACCTTGTAATCGAGCGTGGTGACCCGCAGCCGCGAGATCAGCGACCAGTCTTCGCCATATTCTTCGGTGACATGGCGGTTACCGTCGATGATGACGAGCGAAGCCGCAAGGAGCTTCCAGTCGGCATCATAGGTCTGGGTGCCGGTCTTCGTCGCGCTGTGAACGTGCTTGACCCCACCGGTCAGAATCCAGCCCGCGCCATAGGTCTCGACGAGTGTGAAGTCGGGTTTGACGGTCACGACGGTTCCGCCCGTGATGTTGCCGGCCCCGTTTTCCTCGATCACGGTTTTCGTCACGTTCCCGGTGACCGCTACGGTTTCCCGGAAGATCACGAACCAGTCGGGGCCATAATCCGCGACCTGCGTCCGCCCATTTCCGTCGTCGGTTTCGAGGTGCGCCGAGACGAGGTTCCAGTCGCCGTCGTAATACTGGATGCCGGTCTGCGTGGCGTTGTGGATCTGCTTCACCGCATCCATCAGGACCCAGCCGGGACCGTAGTTCTCGATCAGGGTCGCGTCATCCGTGACCGTGGTCGACGTGCCCCCGGTGATGTTCCCGGCGCCGTTTTCCTCGATGACAATCTTGGTTACATTTCCCGACACCGTCGTGGTTTCCCGGAAGATCACGAACCAGTCGGGGCCGTAATCCGCAATCTGCGTCCGTCCATTTCCGTCGTCGGTCTCCAGATGCGCCGAGATCAGGTTCCAGTCGCCGTCGTAATACTGGACCCCGGTCTGCGTGGCGTTGTGGATCTGCTTCACCGCATCCATCTGGACCCAGCCGGGACCGTAGTTCTCGATCAGGGTCGCGTCATCCGTGACCGTAGTCGACGTGCCCCCGGTGATGTTCCCAGCGCCGTTTTCCTCGATGACAACCTTGGTTACATTTCCCGACACCGTCGTGGTTTCCCGGAAGATCACGAACCAGTCGGGGCCGTAATCCGCAATCTGCGTCCGTCCATTTCCGTCGTCGGTCTCCAGATGCGCCGAGATCAGGTTCCAGTCGCCGTCATAGACCTGTTCGCCGGTCTGGGTCGTGGTGTGGATCGTCTTCACCGCGCCCGACAGGACCCAATCCGTCCCGAAGGTTTCCGCCAGGGTGAAGTCGGACTTCACGGTGACGATAGTGCCGCCGGTGATGTTCCCGGCTCCGTTTTCCTCGATCACGGTCGTCGTGACGTTGTCCGCTACGGTCGTCGTTTCCCGATAGATCACGAACCAGTCGGAGCCGTAATCGGCCGTCTGGGTGCGGCCCTTGCCATTGTCGGTTTCGAGATGCGCCGACACCAGGTTCCAGTCGGAGTCATAGGTCTGCACGCCCGTCTGGGTCGCCGTATGAATGAACTTCTCGGCATGTGTGAAGCCGTCCGCGTCCCAGTGCTCGACCAATGTATACTGGTCGCGCGTGATCGTTCGTTCGCGCGATACCTGAGCACCGTCCGCGTCGAAGACCCAGAGATTGACGGTATCGCCCTGAACCTTCTCATCGACCGAGCCGAGCTTGGCACCGGTTTCGTCGTAAAAGTCATAGCTCGTCATGTCGCCTTCGACCTTGACGATGACCTCACCGAGCAGGGCGCCGGAGGAGTCGTAGTAGGAATACTGTGTCCTGTTGGACGAAAGAAAGGTGACAACCGGCACAGGCAGAGCCGGATCGCCGTGGAAAGGCTGAGTTGTGTCTAACAATTGAAGACTCCGAATTTGATCACTGGCAGCGTGGGACACGACACACCAACGGCAAATTCTTCTCCTTCAGAATGCAGAAAAAATCAGCGCGTGCAACGGAATTGATCGGGCGCGACCCACTTTGGATTGCCGCGCTGCGGCGATACCGGCAAGCCGCTGACAATCAATCATTATTTTCGGAACAGGTGACATCCGCGCGCGGGCAGGATTGATGCCAATGCAGGAACAATTCAGCGGTAGAGCGCCATTGTGCACACAAAAACGGCACTGCTTCCAAGCGCCCCAAACGCGACGCGGGTCAGACCTGATAGTAGTCGCGATACCAGTCGACGAAGGCCTTCACCCCCGTCTTCACGTCGGTCGTCGGCGCATAACCCGTCAAAGACTGCAGAAGCGAGGCATCGGCCCACGTCGCGGGCACGTCGCCAGCCTGCATCGGCATAAGGTTCCGCTCCGCCTTGCGACCCGTCGCCTCTTCAATGGCTTCGATGAAATCGGTGAGCTGCACCGAGTTCGAGTTCCCGATGTTCACCACCCTGAAGGGTGCGACCGGTGACAGGCTGTCTCCTTCCGCGACGGTCCCGTCCTCGGGCCGCAGGGGGACCGCCGCGACGAGCAGCCAGATCGCCTCGACCAGATCGACGACATAGGTGAAGTCGCGCTTCATGTCGCCAAAGTTGTAGACGTCGATCGGCTTGTCCTCGAGGATGTTCTTGGTGAACTTGAAGAGCGCCATGTCCGGCCGCCCCCACGGGCCGTAGACCGTGAAAAAGCGGAACATCGTGATCGGCAGGTCAAAGAGATGCGCGTAGCTATGCGCCATGCTCTCGGTCGATTTCTTCGTCGCGGCGTAGAAGGACATCTGGTGGTCCGCCTTCACCGTCTCCTGGTAGGGCATCACGGTGTTCGCGCCATAGGCGGAGGACGTGGAGGCGAGCAGCATGTGCCGGGGCGGAAAGGCGCGCGCGGCTTCGAGAAGTTCGAAGGTGCCGATGATATTGCTTTCCAGATAGGCGCGCGGGTTCTCGATGGAGTAACGGACGCCGGCCTGCGCGGCGAGGTGCACGACGACGTCGGGCCTTTCCTCCTCGAAAAGGGACATGAGACACCCGGGCGTTTCGACCATCTCGTGCACCGAGCGGTAATTCGGCGACTGGTTCAGCATCGCCTCCCGCCGCTCCTTGAGCGCCACGTCGTAGTAGTCCGACAGGCAGTCGAGCCCGATCACGCGCCAGCCCTCGTCAAGGAAGCGCCGGCAGACGAACGAGCCGATGAACCCGGCCGCGCCGGTTACGAGAGCAGTGGGCACCTTACTATCCTTCCGTTGTCATGACGGGATGCGTGCGCGACCCGCGTCAGTCCGCGCCGAACAGATCGCGGGTGAAGACCTTGTGGGCCACATCCGAAATGTCGTCGGTCATGCGGTTGGCCACGATGACGTCGGACAAGGCCTTGAAGGCCTCCAGATCGCGGATCACCGGCGAGTTGAAGAACTGGTCCTCCTCCATCACCGGTTCGTAGACCACGACCGGGATCCCCTTGGCCTTGACCCGCTTCATGATGCCCTGGATCGACGACTGGCGGAAATTGTCGGAGCCCGCCTTCATCACCAGGCGGTAGATTCCCACCGTCTTGGGTCCGCGCATCAGGATCTGGTCGGACAGGAAGTCCTTGCGGGTCCGGTTCGCGTCCACGATGGCGCGGATCAGGTTCTGGGGCACGTGGTTGTAGTTGGCCAGAAGCTGCTTGGTGTCCTTCGGCAGGCAATAGCCGCCGTAGCCGAACGACGGGTTGTTGTAGTGATTGCCGATCCGCGGATCAAGCGAGATGCCGTCGATGATCTCCCGCGAGTTCATGCCGCCCGAAATCGCGTAACTGTCGAGTTCGTTGAAGAAGGCGACCCGCATCGCGAGATAGGTGTTGGCGAAGAGCTTGATCGCCTCGGCCTCTTTCGAGCCGACGAAAAGGATATCGACGTCGTTCTTGATCGCGCCCTGGAGCAGCAGTTCGGCGAACATCTTCGCCCGGTCGGACCGTTCGCCCACGATCACGCGCGACGGATAGAGGTTGTCGTAGAGCGCCCGCCCTTCGCGCAGGAATTCCGGCGAGAAGATTATGTTCTGCGAGCCGGTCTTGTCGCGCAGCTCGTCGACATAGCCCACGGGAATGGTGGACTTCAAAACGATCAGCGCATCCGGGTTCACGGAAATCACCTGATCGACCACGGTTTCGACCGAGGAGGTATCGAAGTAGTTGAATTTCGGATCGTAGTTCGTCGGCGTCGCGACGATCACGATGTCCGCATCGCCATAGGCCGTGGCACCGTCTGTCGTCGCCGTGAGGTCGAGTTCTTTCTCGGCAAGGAACTCCTCGAGCTCCGCATCGACGATCGGACATTTGCGGGCATTGACGAGGTCGACACGCTCCTGGCTCACGTCGACGGCGGTGACCTTGTTGTGCTGGGCCAGAAGGACCGCATTGCTCAGTCCCACGTAACCGATCCCGGCTACTGCAATCTTCATCTGCGCTCCCAAAATCCGTTCTCCAATGTGCGGTCAGTTAAGGAGCAATGCCGGAGAAACGGCAACCGGCACCCGGTCGATTTCGTCTTTCCGTCACTTTGCTTCACCGTTCGCCCAAGATTTATGCGTCGCGGGCAAGGGTTTCTCCCGCCTTTGACCATGATTTCACTCGAAAAGAGTCTTTTCGACCCTGCATGCCGCCTAAATCTTCCGCCTTTCTTATGCAACCGCCGATTCTTGGCGCCCTCCGCGACGGGGTGACCAAGGCCTTTGCCCGCTCGTCACCGCGACCGGACCGCTGACGCGAGGGCGCTGATTTTTTGGCGTCGTGGTCTCTTTTCGCGCAGGGTGGAGGTTGCGCGTTCCAAGCGCCGCCCAAGCGGCGGATTTCGCTTGCGGGACCGGCCAATGCCCCGTTCCCTGAAGGCGAGCGAGCATGAAACCAGGCAACACGAAAGGACACATCCGATGTCCGACCTCCATGTCTATAAAGGCGCGCTCCCTTCCGATTCCCCCGCCTCTGCGTTTACCTCGATCCAATCGGCAATCAATGCGAGCGCGCCGGGCGACACGATCCTTGTCCACCCCGGTCACTACGCCGAAAACCTTGTCATCCGGACCAACCAGATCTCGCTCATTGCGGTTGGTGGCCCGGAGGCGACCCGGATCGACCCCGCCGACAGCCTGCGCGACACGTTGGAGATCGCGGGGGCGGATAGTATCACCGTCACGGGCTTCACCCTTGGCAGCGGCACGAATCCCGCGAAGCAGACTGTGCATGTTCACGGCGTGAAGGACGGCACCGACTTTGCCACCCATGTGACCCTGAGCGGCAACCTGATCGAACGCGGTGCGGGTGACGGGATCAAGCTGTCCAAGGTGTCGGGCATCGTGGTCGAGGACAACACAATCACAGGCGGTGGGTCGACCGAATCCGCGCTCGATCTTGTGGGAGGCGAGCGGATCACCATTGCGGGAAACCGGTTCCTCGACATGGGCAACATCGGGATATCGCTGAAAGGCGGGTCCAAAGACGTCGTGGTCACGGGCAACACGCTGATCGGCGTCGCCCATGTGGGGATCGAGATCGGCGGTTACACCAATCTCGCCAACTACATGCCCGGCTTTCTCGAGTCTGGTCTGACCTATGAAATCCTGAACGTCCTTGTCGAGAACAACCTAGTGCAGGACGCCGGGAATGCCGCCTTTCGCGTCATCGGCGGGCAGAAGGTCGCCTTTCTCGCCAACACCGCGACTGGGGGCAATCCCGTGGTCAAGATCGACGACTCGTCACTTTATCACGATAGATGGGCAAGCAGCGACATCGGCTTTTCCGCGAACAGCTTCCCGGGCGCGGACTGGCTCGTCGACCGCAGCCAGCAGGCGCATATCCTTTCGGAGATCGCGGGCCTCTTCACCGATTGGCGCAACATTGCGCAAACGCCTGCGGGCGACAGGACCGAAACCCCGGCGCCCGAACCCGAGAGCCCGGACTACAACACGATCACCGGCACCCGTGGCGACAACAAGATCACGGGCAGTTCAGCCGCAGATGAGATCTTTGGTGAAGATGGAGACGACGAGATAGCGGCAGGCGGAGGCGACGACGTCCTGCATGGGGGCGACGACCGGGACAAACTCTTCGGCGGCGCGGGCAACGACCAGCTCTACGGGGGGGACGACCGAGACCGTCTTGAGGGCGGAGAAGGCGACGACCTGCTGGTCGGTGGAGACGGGCGTGACCATCTGATCGGGGATAGTGGCGACGACGTCCTCACCGGCGGCAGCGGTGAGGCCACGCTCGAAGGCGGTGACGGCGGCGATTTCTTCGTCTTTGCCGCGTCCGACGGCGACGCCTCTGCGATGATCAAGGATTACGACCGGACAGAGGGCGACCGGATCGTGCTGATCGGCTTCGGTGACGAGCTTGCAAGCTTTGCCGACGTCGACACGAACGGCAACGGACGTCTCGAGCGGGGCGATGTCGGCGTGTCGACCAGCGGTGACCGCCTGACGCTGCGGCTGGACCGGATCCTCGACGCCGACGCCCCGACCATCGAGATCGACCACGACGGCGACGCTCTCACCGCGCAAGATTTCCTGTTCACGCTGGGCTGATCCGGTTCACTCAGCGCAGCCGCCAAGCGACTTGGCGATGGGACCGGTCAGCGTGTCGAACCAGCGTTCACCGGGCTCCCGTTCGATCATCACGTTGGCGATGATCTCCTGCCCTTCGCAATCGGGCGCGAGGGCCAGCCGGTGGTAATAGACCGTGCCATCCGCGCGCCGCCCGGACAGCACGGCCCAGCCCTCGCCGCTTGCACGGTAGGTGACGGTGCTGCCATCCTGTTCCGCGAAAACCCGGGCCGCTTCGACCGTCCGTTCAAAGCTGTTCTCGACCATGTAGCCGCCATAGGCCGCGACCGAGATCCCCGTGCCGTCCACCCGAAACCGCTGGCCGTCGGCGTTCGCAGGCGGCGGGTCGGCGCGCCAGACGAGATCGCGGCCCTCGTGCTCGTCGGGCAGTTCGATGCTCACGCCAAAGCGCCCGACCTCCCAGACATCGGCCATTGCGACCGTCGCCAGACAGGTGAACCCCAGAGCCAATGCCCGCATCGCAACCTCCAAATGACGACGCCCCGACCGTGGCCGGGGCGTCCCATTTCGTCAACCGGCGACAGGCCTCACCCGACGAGTTCGCCCGCCAGCGCCTTATCGATCAACGCGACCGTCTTCTCGACACCATAGAGCGCGATGAAGGAGCCAAAGCGCGGGCCCTGGTCAGCGCCCAGGAGCACCTGATAGAGCGCGGAGAACCAGTCGCGCATCGGCTCGAAGCGTTCGCGGCCGACGGCGAAAACCTCGGACTGGAGCGCCTCGCCCGTGCGCTCGCCCTCGTAAGTGGCAAGCCGGTCACGCAGTTCCGTCAGCGCCTCGCGCTCCAGATCGCTGGGCGCGCGGTATTGCTTCGTCGGCGCGACGAAGTCCTCATAGTATTTCACAGCGAAACCGGCGGCGGCATCAAGGTCGGGATGCGTTTCGGGCGTGGCGTCCGGCGCATAGTTTCGGATGAACCCCCAGAGCACCGACTTGTCATGCGCTGAAGCCACCGAGGCGAGGTTCAGGAGCATCGAGTAGTTCACCACCATCTTCGACTCCGGCACGTCGCCGTTGTGGATGTGGTAGACCGGGTTTGCGAGCTGCTGCTCGAGCGTCTGGCCCGGATAGGCCGCAAGCTGCTGGTGGTATTCGTCCATCGCCCGCGGGATCACGTCAAAGAACATGCGCTTCGCCGTCTTGGGCTTTTGATACATGAAATAGGCAAGGCTCTCGGTCGAGGCATAGGTGAGCCATTCGTCGATGGTCAGACCGTTGCCTTTCGACTTGGAAATCTTCTCGCCCTTGTCGTCGAGGAAGAGCTCGTAGACGAAATGGTTCGGGGCCCGTCCGCCCAATGCCCGGCAGATTCCGTCGTAGATCGGCGTGTTGGAGGAGTGATCCTTGCCATACATCTCGAAATCCACATCGAGCGCCGCCCAGCGCGCGCCGAAGTCGGGCTTCCACTGGAGCTTCACGGCCCCACCGGTGACCGGAAGCGTCCATTCCTTTCCGTCCTCGTCGTCGAAGGTGATCGTGCCTGCCTCGGCATTGACCTCTTTGATCGGCACGTAAAGAACGCGGCCCGTGTCGGGGTGGATAGGGAGAAAAATCGAATAGGTCTGCTGGCGTTCCTCGCGCAGCGACTTCAGCATGATCTCCATGATCTTGTCGTAGTTCTTGGCCGCCGACAGCAGCACCTCGTCGAACTGACCGGATTTGTAGAACTCGGTCGCCGAATAGAACTCGTACTCGAACCCGAAGGTATCGAGGAACCGGCGCAGCATGGCGTTGTTGTGGTGGCCGAAGCTTTCGTATTCGCCGAAGGGGTCCGGCACGCTCGTCAGCGGCTTCTGGATATTGGCGTGGAGCATCTCCTGCTCCGGCACGTTCTCGGGCACCTTGCGCATGCCGTCGAGGTCGTCCGAGAAACAGATAAGCCGCGTCGGGATGTCGCTGATCACCTCGAAGGCGCGGCGGATCATCGTCGTGCGCATCACCTCGCCAAAGGTCCCGATATGCGGCAGGCCGCTCGGCCCATAGCCGGTTTCAAACAGCACGTATCCCTTGTCCGGCGCACCCTTCTCATAGCGCTTGAGCAGCGCCCGCGCCTCTTCAAAGGGCCAGGCTTTCGAAGTCATCGCGGTGTCACGAAGGGTGCTCATGTGCTCGTCCGTCCGATTGGGAGAGGGGTTTATCGAAGGGTCTACCTATTGAAGCGGGGGGTAAGCGTCAATAATCTGCATAGCAACAACGAACCAACCGACACGGAGAACCCGGTGCCCGATCTTCCCCATTCCTTCTCGCCGCAAGACAGCCTGATCGCCGTCATGGTCGCCGTCTCCGTATCGGACGGCAATGTCCGCACGTCAGAGCTTCTGCGCATCGAGGAGATCGTGAACCACCTTCCGATCTTTGGTGATTACGACGCCGACAGGATCAGCAGTGTCTCGAACGCGGTCTATGACCTCATGAGCGAGGAAGACGGGCTCGACGCGCTTTTCGGCATCGTGCGCGAGAACCTGCCCGAACGGCTGAATGAAACGGCCTATGCGATGGCCTGCGACGTGGCCGCCGCCGATGGGGCGCTTCGGGAAACCGAACTGCGCCTTCTGGAAGAAATCCGTTACGAGCTGTCCATCGACCGGCTCGCCGCTGCCGCCATCGAACGGGGCGCACGGGCGCGGCATATGACGCTTTAGGAGCGTCGCACAGCAGCTGTGCAGGGGAGATGCGCGCGCGAGCGTGCGCTACGGCCCCTTTCGCAGTAGCCTGACGTCGATCTGTCCTCACATCCGAACCGCAAGGATTACCCATGCTCGAAGACTTCCCGATCACCAAACGCTGGCCCGCGGCCGACCCGAGTGTGATCCAGCTTTATTCGCTGCCCACCCCGAACGGCATCAAGGTCTCGGCCATGCTCGAGGAAACCGGCCTGCCCTACGAGCCGCACCTCGTGAACATCATGGAGGACGACCAGTTCACGCCCGAGTTCCTGTCGCTCAACCCCAACAACAAGATCCCCGCGATCATCGACCCCGACGGTCCCGGAGGCAAACCTCTCGGGCTGTTCGAGACCGGCGCGATCCTGATCTACCTCGCGGACAAGTCCGGGCTCTTCCTGTCGGACGATCCCGCGACGCGCTATGAGACGATCCAGTGGGTCATGTGGCAGATGGGTGGCCTCGGCCCCATGCTGGGCCAGTTCGGCTTCTTCTACGCCTTCGGCGGCAAGGACATCGAAGACAAGCGTCCGATGGAGCGCTACCTCAACGAAACCAAGCGCTTGCTCGGCGTTCTTGACAAACACCTCGAAGGCCGCGACTTCATCATGGGCGACGCCTATACCATCGCCGACATCGCCTCCTGGCCCTGGGTTCGCGGTCTGTCCACCGCCTACAAGGCCGACGACGTGCTGGGCCTTGCCGACTACCCCAACGTGATGCGCTGGCGCGCCGCCTGCATGGCACGGCCTGCTTCCGAGAAGGCGGTCAACATTCCCACCCGGGATTGAGGTCAGGCCATCCTCGACATGAAGAAGAAACGGCGGCGGCCCTGTCGGCCGCCGTTGCCCGTCTGACTCTGGCTCAGGCGTAGACCGTCACCCAGCGCGAAATCAGCTTTTGTTGCAGCATCCGGGAGCGGCCCGACCAGCTCTTGGCGCCCGCCGCCATCTCCATCTCGGCCTTGGACAGCGCCCGACGACGCGCCACGTCACCCGTGAAGATCGCGAAGGCCAGCACATTGCCATCCGCCGCCGTGGTATAGCCCGCCAGCGACGAGACGAAGTTGAGCGTGCCGGTCTTGGCGTGGATGCGATAGGGCGGCTCGGCGATCGTGTTGCCGTCGGCGCCGCGCACGGCGACCTCTTTCATATGGCTGTGAAGCGCCCCGCCCGGCCCTATCTTGGCCAGCATCCGCACCATGTCCTCGGCCGACACGCGGCTCTGATCCGAGAGGCCCGAGTGATCGTGGAACGACGCGCTCTTCGCGCCCAGCCCCTGCCGCATCCAGTCGCTCATGCCGCGTGCGCTCGCAGCCAGCGACCCGCCGGTCCCGCGTTTGGCCGAGGCGCTCAGGCCCAGCACCTCGGCGGTCAGGTTGGTGGACCACTTGAGCATGTCCTTCGCGATGGTCGAGACATCCGCCGAATTGTGCTGGACGATGGGCGTGCCCGCCGGCATTGCGGTCGCAGGCTCCGGGCGCGGCAGCTTGATCCCATGGACCGACGCGAGCGCCTGAAACACCTCGCCCGCATAAAGGTCGGGCCGGCGCACGGGGAGCCAGCGCGACCCGCCGTTGCCCAGCGCCGTCGCGGCCACCGTCCATTCGTCGGTCATGCCCGCGGCCTTGTAGGTATAGACCGGGAGATCGCGGTTCACGACGCTCATCCGCGCCATCTGGACGGCGGGACGATAGCGATCCGACCGCCCGTCCATCGCCACCGAATACCCGTTCCCGGCGCGCGCCCATTCGAAATGCACGCGGTTGTAGTTGAGGTTGATCCCCATCACGGCGGGATTGTAGCCCAGATGCTCGGGCTGCTCGGGGTCGATCGACCGCACATAGGGCAAGGCACCCCCGAAGACCTTGAAGCTCCCGGAGACCGAGGTTACCCCCTTGGCCTTCAGGGCCTGCGCCATGTCGGCGAGCCCGTCGGTGTCGAGCGTCGGGTCACCGCTGCCGACGAGGATCAGGTCGCCCCGCAATTGGCCGTTGGAAATCGGACCCGTGGCGATAAGCTGCGTCGGAAAGACCTGTCCCATCCCCAGCGTGTCGAAGGCATAAAGCGCAGTCACCGCCTTGGCCACGCTGGCAGGCGGCATCGGCGTCGCGCCGTTGTGTTCTTCGAGGATGACGCCGGTCTTCGCGTCCGCAACCACGAAGCCCACGTCACCGCCCAGCTGTGCCTCGGCGATCAGCGCGTCGATCTGGGGCGCCGACCGGGTGCTCGCGGCGACGAGAGCGGGCGACGGAATGGTCCCGCGCGGTGGCGGCCGGATCGAGGTGAGCGGTGCCTCGGCGACCGCCGCGCCTGCGACAGTCGAGGCCAGACCAGACAGAAAAAAGCGCCGTGAAATTCCCCTCATGCGGACAAGTAAAGCCGAGGCTTCGCGTCCCGACAAGGGGCAGAGTGGAAACAATTCCTTGATCGCACGGCGGCACGGAGTGCACTGCCCCGGCTCAGTCCTTCCACTCCCCCCGCGCCCGGATCTCGCTCGAGGAATGCGGTCGCATCGGGATGTTGACCAGCGTCCAGACCGGCGGGCGCATGTCGGCCAGTTGCGCGGCGTGGCGCCCCGGAATGCGGTGGTCGCCAAAGACCTGCGCCGCCTTCGAGTGCCGCGCGGCGGTGCGGTCGCCGGGTCGGGCAATCACGCCGATGGGCAGGTTCTCCATGATCCAGTCCCAACGCTCCCAGCGATGAAAACCGGCCAGATTGTCAGCCCCCATGAGCCAGACGAAGCGAGTGCTTGGATAGAGCGCGAAGAGTGCCTCCAGCGTCTCGGCCGTGAAGCGCGTGCCCAGCCGCGCCTCGATCCCCGTCACCTTTACGCGCGGATGGAGCATCACGTCACGCGCCTTCGCGATCCTCAGCTCCAACGCCCGCGGCCCCTGCTGTTTCAAAGGGTTGCCCGGCGAGACGAGCCACCAGACCGCATCGAGGCGGAAGCGCTTCAGCGCCTCGCGTGTGATATGGGCATGACCTTCGTGGGCCGGGTCGAAAGACCCGCCCAGCAGTCCGATCTTGGCGCCGGGGCGCGCGTAGGGGATGTCATGCCGCATCGCGCCTGATTGGCCTTCCGCGCCCAAGCTGTCAACGGAATAGCGTTGCGCCACTTGACCTTGGCATCGTTATCTGACCATCGTCAGTAAATTTTCCTGACCTGAGTCCGACATGTCTGCCCCGACCGAAATCGACCGCATCCGCCGTTTCCAACGCGCCGTGACCCGCGAAACCGGCGTCATGGACCAGAGCTTTCTCGGCCGGGGCCGCCCCTTGGGCGCGGCGCGGGTTCTCAATGCCATCGGACGCGGCATGACCGAGGTTGCCGCGATCCGCGATTACCTTGGCCTCGACAGCGGCCTGATGAGCCGCCTTCTGCGCGGGCTCGAAGAGGAGGGACTGATCGCCACGACCATCGACAGCGCGGACGCGCGGCGGCGGGTGGCCCGCTTTACGCCGAAGGGTCAGGCCGAGTTCGCCGCCTACGAAGCGCTTTCGAACGACCGCGCAGCGCGGCTCCTGCAAAGCCACCCGAAAGCCGGCGAACTGCTTGCGGCGATGGACCTCATCGCCTCCGCCCTCGGCCAACATGCGGTGGACCTGGTGGAAACCGATCCCCGCGCGCCCGAGGCGATCTATTGCCTGACAGAATATTACGCCGAACTCGCCCGCCGTTTCGAGCGCGGCTTCGAGGTCCATCTCTCCAAGGACCCCGAGGCAACGACGATGATGGCGCCGCAGGGCGCGTTCTTCGTCGCCATGTCCGACGGCCTGCCCATCGGGTGCGGCGGATTGAAGGGCCACTTCGCGGACGCCGAGCCATGGGGAGAGGTCAAGCGCCTCTGGATCGCCCCGTCCGCAAGGGGACTGGGCCTCGCCAAGCGCTTCATGACCCGGATCGAAATATCCGCCCGTGACCTGGGCATGGCGGCGCTGCGTCTGGACACGAACAGCCAGCTTCCCGAGGCGGTGTCGCTCTATCGCCGTCTCGGCTGGACCGAGATCGACCGCTTCAACGACGATCCCTACCCGGACCATTTCTTCGAGAAGCGCCTCTGACCCACCTGTCGGCAGAACGGCGGATCCTGTCGTGCACCTGCGCACAGTGACGTGACCCGACACCCGCTTGCCGCACCCCGGCTCGCTGCGGTAGTCCATGCGCAGGGAGGCGAACCGGACCTGCGGGTCCCCGCATCGCAGAAAGCCGGACATGACCGACCACCTTGCGGACCCGAAACCGCTCTCCCCTGCCCCGACGCTATCCGACATTGCCTCCCGCGGCCCTTCGGCTGGCGCGGTGATCGCCGCGCTTAGCATCGGGGCCTTCGCCATCGGCACCACCGAATTTGCCGCCATGGCGCTCCTGCCGAACTTCGCGAGTGATCTCGGCGTGACCGAAGCCCGGGCCGCGGACGCGATCAGCGCCTACGCCCTGGGCGTTGTGATCGGCGCGCCGCTTCTTGCCGTCGCCGGGGCGAAGCTGGCCAAGCGCACGCTTCTCATCTGGCTCATGCTCGCCTTCGCGGTCTTCAACACGATCTCGGCCATGGCGCCGAGTTTCGGCCTGTTCGTGGCAGCCCGGTTCCTGTCGGGCCTGCCCCATGGTGCATATTTCGGCGTGGCTGCGCTGGTCGCCGCCGGGGTCGTGCCGCGTCACAAGAGGGCCACGGCGGTGGCGCGAGTGTTTCTGGGTCTGACCATCGCGACGACCATCGGCGTCCCGGCGGCGAGCCTCCTGTCCTCCGCCATCGGCTGGCGCTCGGGCTTCGTGATCGTGGGCTTCCTCGCCCTTGCGACCGCCGCCGCCGTCGCGTGGAAAGCACCGCGCACGCGGGCGGCACCGGACGCGAACCCGCTTCGGGAACTGGGGGCGCTCCGGAACCGGCAAGTGCTTCTGACTGTGCTCACCGGCGCGGTCGGCTTCGGCGGTTTCTTCGCGGTCTACACCTATATCGCCTCGATGGTGAAAACGACGCTCGGCGGGACCGAGAGCCAGGTCGCTCTGGTCCTGATCGCCGCGGGTCTCGGCATGACGCTCTTCAACCTGCTCATGGCGTATTTCGCCGACCGCAACCTCAACCGCACTGCCTTTGCCGCGTTCGGTCTCGGAGCTGTCGTGCTCCTGTGCCTGCCCACCGCCGTTTCGGGCGGGCTCGTCACCATGGCGCTTGCCGTCTTCCTGATGGCAGTCCTCGGCGGCGTGTCGACGGTGATGCAGACCCGGCTCATGAACGTCGCGGGCGATGCCCAGCAACTCGCGGCCTCCTTGCACCACGCGGCCTTCAACGTCGCGAACGCGCTCGGGCCATTCCTCGCCGCGCGTTTCGTCGCTGCCGGCCATGACTTCCCCGTTGCGGGCTACGTCGGCGCGGCGCTGTCGGCTTTCGGGTTTGTCCTCTACGCCGTCACCCTCTGGGACGCGCGGCGTTCCGGCTACGAGTGATCCCGCAGGCGAAAACGCCCGGCGACCTGTCTCGATCGCCGGGCGGCACCCTCACATCATCGTTCTCCCCAGAATGTCCGGCGGCATCCGGCTCGGCTTGGCCGCAGGCGGGAGCCCCACATCGCGGTGGAGATGCTCCGGCACGGATTGCGTCAGCCGCTTGGGCAGGACCCGACGCGGGGTCTTGCCGCCAGCCGCCGCCGGCAACACGGCGAAGACGATCCGCCCGATCCGTATGACCCGCTTGGGCGAGGGCCTGAGGGTGGTATTGGTCACGTAAACCATAGGTCTTTCCTTCACTATCCAAGGAAAGCCGCCCACGGGTCCGGTGTTTTTCAGGGGTGTCCGGGTCATCCCGGCAGTCATGAAAAAGGCCGCTCTCGCGGGCGGCCTTCCGGTCATGTCACCATGTCACGAGGCCGCGCCTAGTGGGTTTGACCCCACGGAAGATATGCTCGGCAAAATTGCGACATGAGTGATCTCCTCATCGCGGGGACCATCCCCGCATGGCTATGCCTAGCGCGACACAGGCAGATCGCAAAGCGAAACCTCCCCGCGCGCCATCAATTGTCGTGATGTTGCCAATCTGCATATTGGGTCCATGACCCCCGACCTGATCATCCGCCCGGCAAAAATCGCCGACATTCCCCGGATCGAAACGCTGCATTTCATCGCGGTCGAGGCGCATCGCCGCCGCGAAGAGGGGTTCAACCACCTGCCGTCCATCGAGGGCTTCTCCGCCGCGATCCGCTCCCCTGACGGTGCCCGCCGGGTCGCCGTTGCCGAACGGCGCGGACAGTTCGCAGGCTACGTTGCCTGGACCATCCTCGGCAGCTATTTCAAGGGTCGCAGTCTGGTCTTGGGCGACCTTTCGGTCCTTCCCCAGCATAGGGGTCATGGCATCGGGGGCCACCTCCTCGCCGCTGCCCTTTCGCAGGCCCCGCGCCGCACCTCCCATGCCATCGCGAGCGTCTGGCCGAACAACGTCGCCGCCCGCGACATCCTGCGGCGCACAGGCTTCGAGCCGTTCGAGATTCCCGGCGCCCCGATCGGCTACCGCAAGAGGCTCTGACCCCTCGCTTCACCGCCGGGTCCTCAGCCCCCCGTTGCCACGCGCCCCCTGCCCGATTACATAGCGGCCAACCAGACGACGAGGAATTCCATGGCCAGCTATCAATACGTCTATCACATGGACGGCGTGTCCAAGACCTACCCGGGCGGCAAAAAGTGCTTCGAGAACATCCGCCTCTCCTTCCTGCCGGGGGTCAAGATCGGCGTGGTCGGCGTCAACGGCGCCGGTAAATCGACGCTCATGCGCATCATGGCCGGGCAAGACAAGGATTTCTCGGGCGAGGCCTGGGCCGCCGAGGGCGCCAAGGTAGGCTATCTGAGCCAGGAACCCGAGCTCGACGACAGCCTTACCGTGCGCGAAAACGTCATGCTGGGCGTCGCGGGGAAGAAAGCCATCCTCGACCGCTACAACGAGCTGGCCATGAACTATTCCGACGAGACTGCGGATGAAATGGCCCGGCTACAGGACGAGATCGACAGCCAGAACCTCTGGGACCTCGACGCGCAGGTCGACATCTCGATGGAGGCACTGCGCTGCCCGCCGGACGATGCCGACACCGCGACGCTCTCTGGCGGGGAACGCCGCCGCGTGGCGCTTTGCAAGCTCTTGCTCGAAGCGCCGGAGATGCTGCTCCTCGACGAACCGACCAACCACCTGGACGCCGAAACCATCGCCTGGCTCCAGCAGCACCTCATTGAATACAAGGGCACGATCCTGATCGTCACCCACGACCGTTATTTCCTCGACGATATCACCGGCTGGATTCTCGAGCTCGACCGGGGTCGCGGCATTCCCTACGAGGGCAACTATTCCGCCTGGCTCGAACAGAAGGCCAAGCGTCTTCAGCAGGAAGCCAAGGAAGACAGCTCGCGCCAGAAGACGCTGGAACGGGAACTGGAGTGGATCCGTCAGGGTGCCAAGGCGCGTCAATCCAAGCAGAAGGCCCGGATCGACCGCTACAACGAAATGGCCGAACAGTCCGAGCGTGAAAAGGTCGGCAAGGCGCAGATCGTCATCCCGCGCGGACCGCGCCTTGGGCAGAAGGTGATTGAGGTCACGGGCCTGAAAAAGGCGATGGGCGACAAGCTCCTCATCGAGAACCTTGATTTCTCCCTTCCGCCGGGCGGCATCGTCGGCGTGATCGGCCCGAACGGCGCCGGTAAATCCACGCTCTTCAAGATGCTCACCGGGCAAGAACAGCCCGACGAGGGCACGGTGGAATACGGCGACACGGTCAAGCTGGGCTACGTCGACCAGTCGCGCGACGCGCTCGATGCGAACAAGACGGTGTGGGAGGAAATCTCCGGCGGGGCCGAGATCATCGACCTGGGCGACGCCCAGATGAACAGTCGCGCCTACTGCGGCGCCTTCAACTTCAAGGGTGGCGACCAGCAGAAGAAGGTGGGCCTTCTGTCGGGCGGCGAACGCAATCGCGTCCACATGGCGAAGCTCCTGAAATCCGGCGGCAACGTCATCCTTCTCGACGAACCGACCAACGACCTCGACGTGGAGACGCTTCGGGCGCTGGAAGATGCGCTGGTGGACTTTGCCGGCTGCGCCGTGGTCATCTCCCACGACCGCTTTTTCCTCGACCGCATCTGCACCCACATTCTGGCGTTTGAAGGCGAGGCCCACGTGGAGTGGTTCGAGGGCAACTTCGAGGACTACGAAGAGGACAAGAAACGGCGTCTGGGCCCGGATGCGCTGGAGCCGAAGCGGCTGAAATACAAGAAATTCACCCGCTGATCGAATGGATCACACCTCAAACGCAGGGTGCGTCTTCAGGCGCGCCCTGCGTTTTGCCCAGTGCCTCATCCGCCTTCGCATAGTGCACCGGGGTCACGTGTTTGCGGAACGACCGCCAGGCGGCCCAGAAGACCAGTGCGTCATCGGTGAAGCCGAGCCCCAGCAGGAAATCCGGGATCATGTCCGTGGGGATCACGAAATAGGCCAGCGGCGCCACCACGGCGATCCGCACACCAAGCGGCACCTTGGGGTCCTGCATGGCATGGAAAGAGGCCACGGCCTCCCGCGCGAAGGGGAGTTTCTTGCCGAAACGCAGCATCTTGGCGAGGAACCCTTCGCGCACCATCCGCTCCTGTTCGGCGGTCGAATAGCGTCCCAGAACGGTCTGTGACGAAGGGGTCATGGCAGGCTCCGTAGCGATTGCTCCCGGCCAGATATAGGCATGCTGACGCCTGCCGCAAACCGTCGGACGTTCAGCTCCTACTCCCTCTTTGCGTCCGAGCGGGCGTCGGCGCGCACCCCCATGACCCCCTCCACATAACGCCCGAAGAGGTCGGAAAAGGTCTCGATGTCCGTTTCGCTCCAATCGGAAAAGAGCGACACCATCCGCTGCCAGCGCAGATCGCGCACGGTCAGGAAGGCCTTGCGCCCCTTCTCGGTAAGCAGAAGCACCGATTTGCGCCCGTCGTCCTGCGCGGCGCCACGTTCGAGGTAGCCACCCCCGATCAGCTCGCTCGCGATGCGGCTGGCGCGCGAAGGGTCGATGGTCATTTCTTCGGCCATCATGCCCACCGTCGGCTCCGCGGGCGCGTCGCGCCCGACGCCATGGGTGATCCGCACGACTGCCATGAGCCCCTGAAAGATTGCAGGATCCAGGTCGATGCCGGTTTCCGCCAGAAGTCGCCCGGTCATCTCGCCCTTGTGCAGCATCCGGTGCCAGAGGAACAAAGCCCCCTCCAGCTCCATCAACGCTTCCTTGGCCGCGTCCGAGAAGGGCGCGGCGGCGAGTGCGGGGGCCATGGGGCCTTTCTTGAACGCTCTGTGCGACATGATGCGCCGGATATGGCCTGCGGAATTGAACAAGTCAATTTCCTGCCACACACATTTATGTGCGCTTGACACATAACTGCCACGGACACTATCTAGAACCAACTCCCAAGGATTTCCAGCATGGCACTGACCGATACGATGACCAATTCCCCGCCCCATTCCGCCGCACCCCATTACGACAGTGGCAAGATCCGCACGATCATCCTGTCCATCGGCGCGCTCCTGTTTCTTGCCTCGCTCGACCAGACCATCGTGTCGACCGCGCTTCCGACCATCGTGTCCGATCTGGGCGGGCTCGAGCATCTGAGCTGGGTGGTGACGGCCTATATCCTCGCCTCCACCATCGCCGCGCCACTTTATGGCAAGCTTGGCGACCTCTATGGGCGGCGCAACATCGTCTTCGTGTCGGTCGGGCTGTTCCTTCTCGGCTCGGCCCTCGCCGGCGCGGCGCAGAGCATGACCTGGCTCATCGTCTCGCGGGCGATCCAGGGGCTTGGCGGCGGCGGCCTGTTCGTCCTAGCGCTCTCCGTCATCGGCGACGTGATCCCGCCCAAGGACCGGGGCAAGACGCAGGGCATCTTCGCCGCGACCTTCTCGATCTCCTCGGTCATCGGCCCCCTCATCGGCGGCTGGTTCGTGGAGAGCTTCTCCTGGCACTGGATCTTCTACGTCAACGTGCCGATCGGCATCCTCGCCGTCCTGGGCTTTGCCTCGGCCTTCAAGCCGACCGGACTGCGCACGAAGCACGTGATCGACTGGTGGGGTGCGCTCGCGCTGTCGGTGACGCTCGCCTCGATCACGCTCGCCACCTCGCTGGGCGGCGCGACCTTCGCCTGGGATTCGGTCGAGATCATCGGCCTCGCCCTGCTCGCCGTCGTGGCGCTCGGCACCTTCCTTTTCGTGGAAAGCCGCTCGCCGGAGCCGATCCTTCCGCTGCCGCTCTTCAAGATCAACGTCTTCTGGGTGACCTCGATCATGTCCGCCGTGACGGGCGCGGCGCTGTTCGGGGGGGTGACCTTCCTGCCGATCTACCTTCAGATCGCCAAGGGCGTGAGCCCGACGGTCTCCGGCCTCATGCTCATCCCGATGACGGCAGGGATCCTGTTCTCTTCGGTGACGGCGGGCCGCTTCATGGGGCGCACGGGCCGTTACCGGGTGCTTCCGATCATCGGCATGTCACTTCTGGCCTGCGGTTTCCTGCTGCTCACGCAGATCGACCAGTCGACGACCACGGCCCAGTTCTCGGCTTCGCTCGCCATCGTCGGGCTCGGCCTTGGCGCCATCTTCCCGGTGCTCACGACCGCCGCACAAAACGCGGTCGAGCGGCAGCAACTCGGCACCGCCACCGCGGCCGGCCTCATGTTCCGGCAGGTCGGCGGCTCCATCGCGGTCGCGGTCTTCGGCGCACTCTTCGCGTCGCGCCTGTCCAGCCAGATGGGCGGCGCTGGCGAAGCCTTTGCGGGCGGCGCGGGGCTCGAACTCGGTCCCCAGACGCTCCGGGCGCTCCCGGCCGAAGCGAAGGAGATGATCAGCGCGGCGGTGTCCAATGCCATCCATCCGATCTTCTTCATCGCGGCGGGACTGGCCGTGGTGGGCCTCGTCTTCGCCCTGATCCTCCAGGAGGTAAAGCTCGCCAACCGCATGGTGCCCCAAGGCGAATAAACTCGCCCTTTCAAGTGTTTCTCCCTGAACGGTCTCCGTTCGACAAGACTGCCCCGGGTTCATCGCCCGGGGCCTTTTTGTGTCCGGCAATGGCCCCGTGCGCAGCGCGTCTTGCGCCGCATCGCAGCATCGCCTAGCGTGACCGCCATCGTAGCGCGACAGGCCCGGGAGAAACCTATGGCGGACTTCAAGAAAATCCTCATTGCGAACCGGGGCGAGATTGCGATCCGCATCATGCGGGCGGCGAACGAGATGGGGAAGAAGACCGTCGCCGTCTATGCCGAGGAGGACAAGCTGGGCCTGCACCGCTTCAAGGCGGACGAGGCCTACAAGATCGGTGAGGGACTGGGTCCGGTCGCGGCCTATCTTTCGATCCCCGAGATCATCCGGGTGGCGAAGCTCTCGGGCGCCGACGCGATCCACCCTGGCTATGGCCTTCTGTCGGAAAACCCCGAGTTCGTCGACGCCTGCGACGCTGCGGGCATCACCTTCATCGGACCCAAGGCCGAGGTGATGCGCAAGCTGGGCGACAAGGCCTCGGCCCGCAAGGTGGCGATGGAGGCAGGCGTGCCTGTCATCCCGGCCACCGAGGTCCTTGGCGACGACATGAAGGCCATCGCGAAAGAGGCCGAGGAGATCGGCTATCCCTTGATGCTGAAAGCCTCCTGGGGCGGCGGCGGTCGCGGGATGCGGCCCATCGAGAGCCCCAAGGAGCTTGAGGAAAAGATCCGCGAGGGTCGCCGCGAGGCCGAAGCCGCTTTCGGCAACGGCGAGGGCTACCTCGAGAAGATGATTACCCGCGCGCGCCACGTCGAGGTGCAGATTCTTGGCGACACCCAAGGCAACATCTACCACCTGTGGGAGCGCGACTGTTCGGTGCAGCGCCGCAACCAGAAGGTCGTCGAACGCGCCCCTGCCCCCTACCTCTCCGCCGCCCAGCGCGAGGACCTGTGCAACCTTGGCCGCAAGATCTGCGAGCATGTGAATTACACCTGCGCGGGCACGGTCGAGTTCCTGATGGATATGGACACGAGCAACTTCTACTTCATCGAGGTGAACCCCCGTGTGCAGGTCGAGCACACTGTCACCGAGCAGGTGACCGGCATCGACATCGTGCGCGCCCAGATCCTGATCGCCGAGGGCAAGTCGCTGACAGAGGCGACCGGCGTCGCCTCGCAATACGATGTGAAACTCAACGGCCACGCGCTGCAAACCCGGATCACCACCGAGGACCCGCAGAACAATTTCATCCCCGACTACGGCCGCCTCACCGCCTATCGCACCGCGACCGGCATGGGCATCCGTCTGGACGGCGGCACGGCCTATGCCGGATCGGTCATCACGCGGTACTACGACTCGCTTCTGGTCAAGGTGACGGCGTCGGGCCAGACCCCCGAACAGGCGATCAAGCGGATGGACCGGGCGCTGCGGGAATTCCGCATCCGGGGCGTGTCCACGAACATCGACTTCGTGATCAACCTATTGAAGCACCCGGTGTTCCTGAACAACGAATACACCACCAAGTTCATCGACACGACGCCGGAGCTTTTCAACTTCAAGAAACGCCGCGACCGGGCGACCAAGATCCTGACCTATATCGCGGACATCACCGTGAACGGCCATCCCGAGGTCAAGGACCGTCCCGAACCGCGTGCAGACCTGAAGCCGCCGGTGCTGCCGACACTCACGACTGAAAAACTCGCTCCTGGCACGCGCACGCTGCTGGATAAAGAGGGTCCCGAAGCGGTCGCCAAGTGGATGAAACAGCAGAAGCAACTGCTCATCACCGACACGACCATGCGCGACGGGCACCAGTCGCTGCTCGCGACCCGGATGCGCTCGATCGACATGATCAAGATCGCGCCCGCCTATGCCGCGAACCTGCCCCAGCTCTTCTCGGTGGAATGCTGGGGAGGTGCCACCTTCGACGTGGCCTATCGCTTCTTGCAGGAATGCCCGTGGCAGCGCCTGCGCGACATCCGCCAGCACATGCCCAACATCATGACACAGATGCTTCTGCGCGCGTCGAACGGTGTCGGCTACACCAACTACCCCGACAATGTGGTCGAGGAGTTCGTCCGCCAGGCCGCCGAGACGGGCGTGGACGTCTTCCGCGTGTTTGACAGCCTCAACTGGGTCGAGAACATGCGCGTCGCGATGGACGCGGTGGGCAAGAACGGCAAGGTGATCGAGGGCACGCTCTGCTACACGGGGAATGTGCTCGACCCGGACCGCGCGAAATACGACATCAAGTATTACGTCGCCATGGCCAAGGAGCTCGAGAAGGCCGGCGCCCATGTGCTGGGCCTGAAGGACATGGCCGGGCTTCTGAAACCCGCCGCCGCCCGCGTCCTGATCCCGGCGCTGAAGGATGCAGTCGATCTGCCGATCCACTTCCACACCCATGACACGGCGGGCATCGCCTCGGGCACCATCCTTGCCGCATCAGAATCCGGCGTGGACGCCGTCGATTGCGCGATGGATGCGCTCTCGGGCAACACCAGCCAAGCAACGCTGGGCACCGTCGTCGAGGCGCTCCAGTTCACCGACCGCGACACCGGCCTCGACATCGGCGCGATCCGCGAGATCTCCAACTACTGGGAGGCCGTGCGCGGCCAATACGCCGCCTTCGAGAGCGGCCTGCAAGCGCCTGCTTCCGAGGTCTACCTCCACGAAATGCCCGGCGGCCAGTTCACCAACCTCAAGGCGCAGGCGCGCTCCATGGGGCTCGAGGAGCGCTGGCACGAGGTGGCGCAGGCCTATGCCGACGTGAACCAGATGTTCGGCGACATCGTGAAGGTGACGCCTTCGTCCAAAGTCGTGGGCGACATGGCCCTGATGATGGTGAGCCAGAACCTGACCCGGGCGCAGGTCGAGGACCCCAAGGTCGAGGTGTCCTTCCCGGACTCCGTCATCGACATGATGAAGGGCAATCTGGGCCAGCCCCCGGGCGGCTTCCCCAAGGCCATCGTCAAGAAGGTGCTCAAGGGCGAGAAACCCGACATCGAACGTCCGGGCAAGAAGCTCCCGCCCGTGGACATCGAGGCGACCAAGGAGGACCTCAAGAAAGAGCTCGAAGGCTACCCGGTCGATGACGAGGACCTGAACGGGTATCTCATGTATCCCAAGGTCTTCCTCGACTACATGGGCCGCCACAGGATCTATGGCCCGGTGCGCACCCTGCCGACGCGAACCTTCTTCTATGGGATGGAACCAGGCGAAGAGATCGAGGCCGAGATCGACCCCGGCAAGACACTAGAAATCCGGATGCAGGCCATGGGCGAGACCAACGAGGAGGGCGAAGTCCGCGTGTTCTTCGAGCTAAATGGTCAGCCCCGCACCATCCGCGTTCCGAACCGCGCTGTGCAGTCGACCCATGTGTCGCGCCCCAAGGCCGAGGCGGGGAACGCGAACCACATCGGCGCGCCGATGCCCGGCGTGGTGGCCAGTGTCGCCGCGCAGGCCGGGGCCAAGGTCAAGGCCGGCGACATGCTCCTGACCATCGAGGCGATGAAGATGGAGACCGGCATCCACGCCGAACGCGACGCGGTGATCAAGGCGGTGCATGTGTCCCCGGGCGCCCAGATCGACGCCAAGGACCTGCTCGTGGAGTTTGAGCCATAGGCCCCGAGGCGAAGCTGCTCGAAGTGCGGCTGGTGGCAGTGATCGCCGCCGCCCTTCCCGAGGCCAGCCTTGGCCGCAAGTGGAACGCGCCCTCCTTTGCGTTTGGGGGACGTGATCTCATCACGCTCAACCATCCGCCCAAGGGCGGACAAGTGCGGGTGATCTTCCACCGGGGCGCCGGGGCCAAGGACACGAAAACGGGCGCGCGGCTTCTGCCCGAGGCCGATGCCCGCCTCACATGGCCGTCGGACCAGCGCGCCATCGCCTGTTTCCCCTTCGGTCAGGAGATCGACGAGCGCTGGCTCGCTGCCACTTGCCGCGCCTGGGTCGATGCCGTGGGTATCGCACCTTGACCCGCCCGCTGTCCGTATCGGTCGAACGGGTGATCAAGGCCGATCGACCCCGCCTCGCGGCCTTCGCCGCCGACATGGGCAATGCGCCCCGATGGTATCGCAACATCGCGAGCGTCGACTGGAAGACCGCCCCCGGCACCTCGCCGGGCGCGCGGGCGGCCTTTGTCGCGCAATTCATGGGCCGCGCCCTCGCCTATACCTATGAAATCCGCGAGCATATCCCCGGTGAACGCCTCGTCATGTCCACCGAGGATGGGCCGTTTCCAATGGAAACCGTCTACGAATGGTTCGACGAGGGAGCGGGCCGCACGCGGATGCGCCTGACCAACCGTGGCCGGCCCGAGGGCTTCAAGGCGGTCTTGATGCCGGTCATGTCCCTTGCCATGCGCCGCGCCATGACCCAGGACCTCGCGCAACTCGCCCGGGTTCTGCCGCGCTGAGCGTGGCGCTGTGCAAGGGATACTTCTCCCCCGACAGAAGAATTTTCCACCTACCCGCGATTTAGCGCTTGCAAGCACGCATGGGGTTTTATAAATCCGCCCTCATCAAAGGATGCGGGTGTAGCTCAGGGGTAGAGCATTACCTTGCCAAGGTAAGGGTCGTGAGTTCGAATCTCATCACCCGCTCCAATTGGTTCCCCGGAAGGGACGAAACGAAGACCGCCGGCGAAGTCGCTTCGCGGCGGTCTTTTCGTGTCCGGGGGGCGCGGATACGGGCACGCGCGCTGATCGGCGAGAATTCCCAAAACGCCCCTTGCAGCCGCCACGCCAGTTCAATACATCCACCCCACCACAGGACGCGGGTGTAGCTCAGGGGTAGAGCATTACCTTGCCAAGGTAAGGGTCGTGAGTTCGAATCTCATCACCCGCTCCATGTGGTCCTCCCCCACTGTCTCGGCCTGCAATCGCACAGAGCCGTAACGCAGAACCCCCGCCGCGAGCGACGGGGGTTTGCCGGGACACGAGGGACCATCCCGATGTGCACCTTACCTCGAACGGGGTGTTACCCGCGGTCGTCGACGAGCACGTTGTAGGACCCATCGGCGTTCGACCAGATAGCCACCACGTCGTCGGACGTATGGCCCTCGGCCTCGAGGGCCGCGGTCAGATCGGCGTTGGCAGCGATGCCATCGCGCATCTCGGTCTGGGCATCGGCCATCGCGGACAGCTCGGCGTCGAGCGCGCCGCTGTTCTCGGCGCCTTCGCCCTCGAGTTCGGAGAGCGTGACCACGTCGATCATCGTGTCAGCCGTGATGGAGTCATAATCGACATCGGCCATGGCACCGGTCTGGATCGAAGAGATGACCCGACCGTAAGTCCAGTTGTCGGTGCCGGGTGCACCGTCGTTCGACGCATCAAGCGTGGAGCCGGCGTCGCCGTCGACGTTGGCCGCGCCGCCCGCGGCGTCCGAATTCGCGGAGACGCCACCATCGACACCGGTATCGGCACCGACCGAGAGGCCGTCCTCGCCCACTTCCGCGTTCACGCCAACACCTGCGCCGACGCCACCGCTGGCATCCGTGTCCTGCGCGAGGGCTGCGGTGGATACACCGGCGGCGAGCACGGCAGCGAGGCTGAGCGTTTTCTTGAGAATGGTCATTGTGGTTCTCCTTTTCTCTTGCACGTCGACATGTGACGGGCTGTGTGGGTCCACAATGCACAGATGGGCGATACGTTCCGGACGGCGAGTCAGCAAACTCGTCGCGGTAGAATACCGCCGGAACGTCGCGTGCGGCCCGGCATGAAACCGCCAAGGAGGGCCCTGTCGAATAGTCTCATTTCATGCAGGATCAGCTGAAAGTTACTGGCTTCAAAAGAAAATAAATGGAACTTCTGGACTCTTCTGCTGCAAGAGCTGCCCCTGAAACCCCATCCGCGCCCTTGAACATCCGCACCGAGCACAGACGCGTGCCCGCCCCTGCGTCGCGCAGTCAAGAACGTCACCGCAAAGTAGCGCCACCGGCACGGGCCGGCCATCGCAGAAACGTCGCAAATCAGGAGGAGGAGTGGTGGGCGACCCTGGAATCGAACCAGGCGTGGGTCTCCCCGGCGGAGTTACAGTCCGCTGCCGCACCTTGCAGCTCGTCGCCCGAACCGGGGTTGCCCCCGGCTACGTGGGGGGCTGATTACCTGTGGCACCCTGACCCGTCAAGCCGAAAATCCGCACCGCGCGCTGCCTTTCGTCTCCTGCCTTTGCTCTTGTGCTTTCGGGCCCGGCGGCCCATCTTCCGGCCCTGATCTGACAGGGGACGTAACGCGTGACGAAGAAACCGAAATGGGTGGTCGAGAAGGAACGTGGCAAGCGGGCGGCGGCCGCCGAGACGGTCTGGCTTTTCGGGCTCCACGCGGTGCGCGATGCGCTGGAAAACCCGGCACGCACACGGCTCCGGCTCGTCGTAACCAAGAACGCCGCCGACAAGCTCGCCGATGCCATCGCCGCCTCCGGAATGGAGCCCGAGCTGGCCGATCCGCGCAAGTTCCCCGCGCCCATCGACCCGGGCTCCGTGCATCAGGGTGCCGCGCTCGAGGTGAAAGCGCTCGACTGGGGTCCAGTCGCCGAAGTCTGCCTTGGCGACGGGGACAGCGCGCCCCTCGTGGTGCTTCTCGACCGGGTCTCGGACCCGCACAACGTGGGCGCGATCCTGCGCTCGGCCGAAGTCTTCGGGGCCCGTGCCGTCATCGGGATGCGCCATCACGCCGCCCCGGAAACCGGCGCACTGGCCAAGACGGCCTCCGGCGCGCTGGAACGGCAACCCTACCTGCGGGTGACGAACCTTGCCGACGCGATGCGCGAACTCAAGGACATGGGCTTCACGCTGATCGGCCTCGCGGGCGAGGCGGAGGCGGACCTTGCCAGCACGATCGCGCCCCTGAAGGGTCGGGCCATCGCGCTGGTCCTCGGGGCCGAAGGTCCGGGGCTCAGGGAAAAGACGCGTGAAACCTGCGATCACCTCGCCAAGATTCCTTTCGCGAGCGACTTCGGATCGCTCAACGTATCGAACGCTGCGGCCGTCGCGCTCTATGCAGCGCGCAACTGATCCAGCGCTTTTTGCCGCCCGCAAGTGAAGCCACCGCGCACGCACAGATCACGGCCCCGTCAATTCACAGATTGTTTACACCCCCTTTTTTCCATTCAGGTGCATCATAAATGTCATTCCGAGACCAGGTGGTGGAACGCCTGCAATCTCACTTCACTGTCCCTCGTTCCACAAGACTGGCGCCCGGGGTCCCCTTCTCGGGCGCTTTTTTCTTTTTCGTCCAGTTCCCCTTCCCCGGCCTGAAATCCTGCCTATCTTCAAGGGCATGGACAAACTCACCGACGATCAGATCCGCGACATCCTCGCCCGCACCCGCACCATCGCGCTGGTCGGCTATTCTGCCCGCCCCGAACGCGCGAGCCACCGCGTTGCCGCTTTTCTCGCCGCGAACGGCTACCGGGTGATTCCCGTCAATCCGGGCCTCGCCGGGCAAACTGCGCTGGGAGAAACCATCGTGGCATCGCTTGCCGATATTCCCGAGGAGGCGCAGGTGGACATGGTCGACATCTTCCGCCGGTCGGAAGACGTGCCCCCCGTGGTGGACGATGCGCTTGCCCACCTGCCGCATCTGAAGACCGTCTGGATGCAGCTTGGCATTGCGCATGACGGCGCGGCCAAGGCGGCGCGCGATCGCGGGCTTGACGTGGTCATGGACCGCTGCCCGGCGATCGAGATTCCGCGCCTCTCGGCCTAGCGCGCGGCCTTTTCCTCGATCCCCGAGGTGCCTTCGCGCCGCTCGAGCTCGGCCAGCACCTCGGCAAGGGTCACGTCGCGAGCTGCGAGCATGACGAGCAGGTGGTAGAGCACATCGGCCGCTTCCGAGGTCAGCTTCGCGCGGTCGCCCTTCACCGCCTCGATGATCGCCTCGATAGCCTCTTCGCCGAACTTCTCGGCACATTTCTCCGGCCCCTTGGCCAGAAGCTTCGCTGTCCAGCTCGTATCCGGGTCCGCTCCCCGCCGCGACGAGATCGTGGCGGCCAGTCTCTCCAACGCGCTCATTCCAACCTCATCGCAATGCCCGCGGCGGCCATGTGCTCCTTGGCCTCGCGGATGGTGTAGTCGCCGAAATGAAAGATCGACGCGGCCAGCACCGCGCTCGCTCCGCCATGGGTCACCCCCTCCACGAGGTGATCCAGTGTGCCCACCCCGCCCGACGCGATGACTGGCACTTCGACCGCGTCCGAAATCGCGCGGGTGAGCGGCAGGTTGAACCCGGCCCGCGTGCCGTCCCGGTCCATCGAGGTGAGCAGGATCTCTCCCGCCCCCTTCGCCACCACGCGCCGCGCGAACTCGACCGCGTCGATCCCCGTGGGCTTGCGTCCACCATGGGTGAAAATCTCCCACCGCCCCGGCTCCACGGTCTTTGCGTCGATGGCGCAGACGATGCACTGGCTCCCGAAGCGTTCTGCGGCCTCGGCGATCACATCGGGGTTCGCCACGGCAGCGGAGTTGAAGCTCACCTTGTCGGCGCCCGCGAGCAGCAGGTTGCGCACATCCTCATGGCTCCGTACCCCACCCCCCACGGTGAGCGGCATGAAGCATTGCTCCGCCGTGCGCCGGACGAGGTCGAACATCGTGCCCCGGTTTTCATGGGTCGCGTGAATGTCGAGGAAACACAGCTCGTCCGCCCCGGCTGCATCATAGGCCTTGGCGGCCTCGACCGGATCGCCGGCGTCGCGCAGATCGACAAAGTTGACACCCTTCACGACACGCCCATCGGCCACGTCGAGACAGGGAATGATCCGGGTCTTGAGCATATCGGGTCTCCTTGGCCCGACCCATAGCCCGAGCCTGCCGCCAAGGCAACGCGCGGCGGGCGCTTCAGCCCTTGAGCACCTCCAGCGCCGCCTTGAGGTCGATGGCCCCGTCATAAAGCGCCCGTCCCGAGATCGCCCCGTCGAGCGGCGCACCGCAATTCTTGAGGGCGCGCAGATCGTCGAGCGAAGACACCCCGCCCGACGCGATCACCGGAATGCTCACCGCATGGGCAAGCGCGGCCGTCGCCTCGACATTCGGGCCCTGCATGGCGCCGTCGCGGTTGATGTCGGTATAGATGATCGCCGCCACGCCCGCGTCTTCGAAGGACCGGGCCAGATCGGTGACCATCACGTCGGTTTCCTCGGCCCAGCCCTTGGTCGCGACGCGCCCGTCGCGCGCGTCGATTCCCACGGCTACCTTGCCGGGAAAGGCCTTCGCCGCCTCGCGCACGAGGTCGGGGTTTTCCACTGCCACCGTGCCGAGGATCACGCGCGACAGCCCCTTGTCGATCCAGCGCTCGATCGTCGCCATGTCGCGAATGCCACCGCCCAGTTGCGCCGGCACGCTGATTTCAGCCAGAATCGCCTCAACCGCCGCGCCGTTCACGGGTTCGCCCGCGAAGGCCCCGTTCAGATCGACCAGATGGATCCAATCGCAACCCGCCGCCTCGAAGCTCTTCGCCTGCGCCGCCGGGTCATTGGAGAAGACCGTCGCCGCCTCCATCTCGCCGCGCAGCAGGCGCACGCAGTTCCCGTCCTTGAGGTCGATGGCGGGGTAAAGGATCATGGCAGGCTCCGACGTTCATTGATCTGCGCGCTTAAACCACGCGTATTGGGGCACGACAACCCGGCGGAACTTCCGACCCACCATTGCCGTTGGCCCCGCGACGGGACTATGGCCATACCTGGAGGATGACATGACACCGACGACGACCCTGACCCGGATCGCGGCCGCCACCGCGCTTTCCTTTGGCCTCTCCCCGGCCCTCGCCGAGACCGGCCTCTCCGGCACCTGGCGCACGGCGACCTACAACGGCGACTACGCCTATGTGCGCTTCGGCCCCTGTTCGGGAAGGATCTGCGGTGTGGTGACACGGACCTTCGGCCCGGACGGCGAAATCCAGGGCGGCTCGCTCGGCAAGACCATCGTCGTGAACATGGAGCCTCAGGGCAACGGCGAATACGCGAACGGCCGGATCCGCCGCCCCGACACCGGCCAGTCAGCGCCCCTGAAACTCAAGGTCAACGGCGGTTCGATGGCCGTGTCGGCCTGTATCGGGCCACTGTGCCGGAACGAAACCTGGACCCAGGTGCAGTAGGTCGGGCACCCTGAGCGACGCTCGCAGGTTGGCTTCACGTCACTGTTGTATTGACGTGAGACTTCATGGACGATGCCCCGAAACAGGGAGGATTCCATGAAACGCATCGCACTCGCCGCCGCTCTCACGCTCGGTTCCGCACTCTCGGCGCAGGCCGCAGACCCGGCCATCGGCATCTGGCAGACGCAGGTGGACGAAGGCTCTTTCGCCATGGTCAACATGTATGCCTGCGGCCCCGCCGTCTGCGGCACGATCACCCGGACCTTCAAGGCTGACGGCACCGAATACGACTCGCCCAACAAGGGCAAGCAGATCGTCATGAACATGACCCCGCAAGGCGACGGCGCCTATGCCGGTGAGGTTCTGCGCCCTGCGGACAACAAGACCTACATCGGCAAGATGCAGATCACCGGCAACGATCTGGCGCTGAAAGGTTGCGTGGCGGGCGGGCTGATCTGCAAGAGCCAGAGCTGGAAGAAGCTTCAGTAGGATTTCGCCGCGACCTTCGGTCGCGACGACCCGCTGGGGAGGCTCTGCCTCCCCAAACCCCTCCGGAGTATTTGGAGAAAGATGAAAGGGGAATGGCGCTAGGGGGTCCAGCGCAGGAAGTTCCCGATCATCCGAAGGCCGTTGGCCTGCGATTTTTCCGGGTGAAACTGCGTGCCCACGATGTTGTCGCGCCCGACGATGGCGGTGATTTCCTCGCCATAGTCGCAGTGCGCGAGCCTGTGTGCAGGATCAGCCACCCGGAAATGGAAGCTATGCACGAAATAGGCGTGGTCGCCCGTGGCGAGCCCCTCGAGCAGCGGATGCGGATGGTCGATGACGAGGTCGTTCCATCCCATATGCGGCACCTTCTGGCCTGCGCCCGGCTCGATATGCACCACCTCGCCCGCGATCCAGTCGAAGCCCGGCGTCTCGACATATTCGAGGCCGCGCGTGGCCAGCATCTGCATCCCGATGCAGATGCCCATGAAGGGCACCCCGCGCGTCAGGACCGCCTCTCCCATCGCCTCGAAGATGCCGCGATGGTCAAAGAGCGCCTGACGGCAGGACGGAAAGGCCCCGTCGCCGGGCAGCACGATCCGGTCCGCCCGAGCCACGGCCGCAGGGTCCGACGTCACCTGCACCTCGCCCCCGCCAACCTCGCGCGCCATGCGCTGGAAGGCTTTTTCGGCCGAATGCAGGTTGCCGCTTTCGTAGTCGATGAGAACCGTTCGCACCTTACAATGCGCCCTTGGTCGAGGGGATCGCGTCCGCCTTGCGCGGATCGGTCTCAACCGCCACCCGCAGCGCCCGCGCGACGGCCTTGAACGCCGCCTCCACGATGTGGTGGGAATTGAAGCCATGCAGCCGGTCGACGTGGAGGGTGATGCCTCCGTTCCCGGCGAAGGCCGTGAAGAACTCGCGCACGAGCTCGGTGTCGAAACTCCCGATCTTGGCCGTGGGAATATCCACGTTCCACACGAGATAGGGCCGACCCGACAGGTCGAGGGCCGCTCGGACCTGCGCATCGTCCATCGGCAGATGGCACTCGCCATAGCGCCGGATGCCCTTCTTGTCTCCAAGCGCCTCGGCCAGGGCCTTGCCCAGTGCGATGCCCGTGTCCTCCACCGTGTGGTGATCGTCGATGTGGTAGTCCCCCTTCGCGCGCACCGTCATGTCGATGAGCGAATGGCGCGACAGCTGGTCGAGCATATGGTCGAAGAACCCCACGCCCGTGTCGTTGTCATAGACCCCGGTCCCGTCGAGGTTCACCTCGACCGTGATTTCCGTCTCCGCCGTCTGACGGCTCACCTTCGCTCTGCGCATCCGCGAAACTCCTGCCTTGCCGGCGCCTTATAACAGCCTCACGCGTCCAGAAAAGCGCCCGCGTCCTCTTCTCTGGTTCATAAATATCCTGGTGGGGGATTTGGGGGGAGGCAAAGCCTCCTCCCAATCGGGCGTCCCGGACGCAGTCCGGGGCGAAACCTCACCCCGCCTCGTCGAACCAGGCCCGGATCGCGGCCCGCTCCGCGGGCTCCATCCAGCTCACATTCGCCGGCGGCATCGCGTCGGTCAGACCGGCCTGCTGATAGATCCGATGCGCCCAATGGGCGATGTCCGCCGGCGTCTCGAGGATTACCCCCTTGGGCGGCGACACCATCCCCTCCCAACCCGGCTCGCGGGCATGGCACATGGAACAGCGCCCCATGACGATGTCGGTGACCTCCGAAAACCCTTCCGCACTGGCGAAGCGCTCTTCCTGCGCGCTCATGGCCCGCGCCTCCGCCTCCTCATAGGTCCAGCCTTCCGTCCCCAGCGTGGACAGCCAGATCGCGGCGAGGAAGAGGAGCGCCGTCACCAGCCAGGTCCACCACAGATAGGGCCCATGCGCGTGATGGGTATTGAAGAAGTGCCGGATCGTCACCCCCATGAGAAAGACGAGCCCCGCCACCAACCAGTTGTAATCGCTCGCGAAGGCCAGCGGGTAGTGGTTGGAGAGCATCAGGAAGATGACCGGCAGGGTCAGGTAGTTGTTGTGCGTCGACCGGAGCTTGGCGATCTTGCCGTATTTCGCATCCGGCGTGCGCCCGGCGATCAGGTCCGCCACCACGATCCGCTGGTTGGGCATGATGATGAAGAACACGTTGGCCGTCATGATCGTCGCCGTGAAGGCGCCCAGATGCAGCATCACCGCGCGACCCGTGAAGATCTGATTGTAGCCCCAGCCCATCGCCATGAGGAGCAGGAACAGAAGCACCATGAGCAGCGTCGGCTTCTCCGCCAGTCCCGATTTGCAGAGCCGGTCGTAGACCAGCCAGCCAACGGTCAGCGAGGCGGCCGAAATCACGATGCCCAGCCAGAGCGGCATTTCCATTTTGTGCTGGTCGACGAGATACATCTCGCCCCCGACCCAATAAACGAGCATGAGAAGTGCCGCGCCCGAGAGCCAGGTCGCATAGCTCTCCCATTTGAACCAGGTCAGTTCATCGGGCATCCGCGCCGGGCTCACCAGATACTTCTGGATGAAGTAGAACCCGCCGCCATGCACCTGCCAGGCCTCGCCCCCCACGCCCTTGTCGGCATCGCGGGCCGGCCGCAGCCCGAGGTCCAGAGCGATGAAATAGAACGACGATCCGATCCAGGCGATGGCTGTGATCACATGGGTCCAGCGCACCGCCAGTTCGAGCCAGTCGAGGAAGATGGTCATCAGCATCGCTCTAGCTCCCGCGATAGGTGGAGAACCCGAAGGGCGAAAGCAGCAGCGGCACGTGATAGTGGCTCTCCTCCGACATGCCGAAACGGATCGGGATCACGTCGAGGAAGCGGGGCTCCTCCGGGGCGACCCCGCTCGCATCGAGATAGGCGCCTGCGTGAAACAGAAGCTCATAGGTGCCCGGCTCGAAGTCCGGTTTCGGCAGGATCGGCTCGTCGGTGCGTCCGTCCGCATTGGTGACGAGGCTGCGCACATGACTGCGCGCCTCGCCGACCAGCCGGAAAAGGTCGATGCGCAAGCCCGCCGCCGGGCAGCCCCGCGCGGTGTCGAGCACATGTGTCGTCAGATATCCGCTCATTGTCTGGTCATCCTGTCCCTTGAATGCCCATGTCTATGTTCATTCGTCCCGGCCCGGATCATGGCCGGTCCCTGCGCCTGAGTGAAAACCGTTTCCAAAGCATTCACAAGCGCTTACTCCTTGATGCGGATTTTGCCTTTCGCTTGGGCAATCCGCGAGCGACCAGGACCGATGAAGGGCAGAGCATGAACAGATACCCGCGCAACCTCCGTGGCTATGGAGCGAACCCTCCCGATCCACAATGGCCCGGCGGGGCGCGGATCGCGGTGCAGTTCGTTGTGAACTACGAAGAGGGCGGCGAGAACAACATCCTGCATGGCGACGCCGCCTCCGAGGCCTTCCTGTCGGAAATCGTCGGCGCCGCCCCCTGGCCGGACCAGCGGCACTGGAACATGGAATCGGTCTATGACTACGGCGCGCGGGCCGGGTTCTGGCGGCTCCACCGCCTGTTCACACGGGCGGGGATCAAGCCCACGGTCTATGGCGTGACGACCGCGCTCGCCCGCTCGCCCGAACAGGTCGCCGCGATGCTGGACGCCGATTGGGAGATCGCCTCGCATGGCTTCAAGTGGGTCGAACACAAGGACATGCCCGAGGCCGACGAACGCGCTGCGATGGACGAGGCTTACCGCCTCCACACGCTCGTCACCGGCACCCCGCCGCGCGGCTGGTACACCGGGCGTTGTTCTATGAACACGATCCGCATCGCCGCCGAGATGGGCACGCTCGATTATGTCTCGGACACCGTGGACGACGACCTGCCCTATTGGCTGAAGGTGGGCGCGCGCGACCAGCTCGTCATCCCTTACACCATGGACGCCAACGACATGCGCTTCGCAACCGCGCAGGGCTTCAACACCGGCGAGCATTTCTACCAATACCTCAAGGACAGCTTCGACGCGCTCTACGCCGAGGGGCTGGAGGGCTCGCCCAAGATGATGTCGGTCGGTCTTCACTGCCGCCTCGTCGGCAGGCCGGGGCGGGTCATGGGGCTCAAACGCTTCATCGACTACATCCAGAGCTTCGAGGGCGTCTGGACCCCGCGCCGGATCGACATCGCCGAACATTGGGCGGCGACCCATCCGCCTGCTGGACTTATCGCACCATCCGCGCTGGACAAGCCTGCCTTCGTGGCGAAGTTCGGGTCGATTTTCGAACATTCCCCCTGGATCGCCGAACGCGCGTGGGAGGCCGAGATAGGCCCCGCCCACGACAGCGCGATTGGCCTCCACGCCGCGCTCACCCGGCAGTTCCGCGCCGCCTCCCACGACGAGCGTCTGGGCGTTCTCACCGCCCACCCCGACCTCGCCGGCAAGCTCGCCGCCGCCAAGCGGCTCACGGCCGAATCGACCGAGGAACAGGCCTCCGCCGGGCTCGATGCGCTCACCGTCGAGGAGCACGACGCCTTCACCCGGCTCAACACTGCCTATGTCGAAAAACACGGCTTTCCGTTCATCATCGCGGTGCGCGACCACGACAAGCAGGGGATCCTCAACGCCTTCCGCCGTCGCGTGGACAACGACACCGAGACCGAGTTTTCCGAAGCCTGCCGACAGGTCGAGCGAATTGCGCTCCACCGGCTGAAGGCGCTGCTCCCATGACGACCATCAAGATCGAGCCCCTCACGCCCGAGGCCTTCGCTCCCTTCGGCCAGATCCTCGACGCGACCGGCGCGCCCGACAAGATCATCAATCAGGGAAAATGCGGACGCTACCACGACCGCGCCACGCTCGACTTCGCCGACGGCCGCGCGGCCATTTCGATCTTCAAGGCAGAACCCCGCGCGCTCCCCTACACGCTCGACCTCGTCGAACGCCACCCGGATGGCTCGCAAGCCTTCCTCCCGATGTACGAGGCGTCCTTCCTCGTCATCGTTGCCCCGGATGACAACGGCACCCCCGGCACGCCGCTCGCCTTTCGCACCGCACCGGGCCAAGGCATCAACCTGAACCGTGGCACATGGCACGGCGTCCTCACGCCGCTCGCGCCCCCCGGCCTCTTCGCCGTCGTCGACCGCGTCGGCCCCGGTGCGAATCTCGAAGAACACTGGTTCGACACGCCCTATATCGTCACTGGTTAGAGCTGCCACCCCTTTCATCTTTCCCCAAATACGTAAGATCCGACGCCACCACACAGGGCGACGCCGGATCCTGTGCGTCCCAACCTCACGATACCCTGAGCAGGGGGTGCGGGGGGCGCAGCCCCCCGCCTGCCGCGCGCGGCGCGAAGCGTCGCGCGCAACCCCTCAGGCGAACTCGATCCCGTCGTCGACCATCGGCAGGCGCATCACCCGCTTGCCCATGGCCGCATAGATCGCATTGGCCACCGCAGGTGCCGCCGGCGGCAGACCCGGCTCGCCGATCCCGGTCGGTGCCTCCGTCGACTGGACGATATGCACCTCGATCTCCGGCATGTCGGACATTCGGAGCGGCTCGTAGTCCGGGAAATTCGACTGGTCGACCTCGCCTTCCGTGAAGGTGATCTTCTGGCGCATGGCATGGCCAAGGCCATAGCCGATGGCCCCTTCCACCTGCGCCCGGATGACGTCCGGGTTTACCGCGACGCCCAGATCCACCGCGGCCACGATACGCTCGATCTTCACCTTGCCGTCGGTGACCGAAACCTCGGCCACCTGCGCCACGCGTGTGTTGAAGCTCTTGTGCACCGCGACACCGCGCCCCCGGCCCTCGGGCAGTTCGCCGCCCCAGCCCGCCTTCTCGGCGGCCAGGTTGAGCACCGCCAGCGTCCGCGGTTCATTGGCCAACAGCGTCTGCCGAAACTCCACCGGATCGCGCCCGGCGGCCTCGGCGGCCATGTCCATGGCGACCTCCATGGCGTAGCCGGAATGCGAATGGCCGACCGAGCGCCACCAGAGCACGCTCACCGGTGTCTCCATGTTGCGCAGGTCCACGGCGAAATTCGGAATGGTGTATTCCGTATCCGCCACGCCCTCGACCGAGAAGACGTCGACACCGTTCACCACCACCGCGTCGCCCATCGGCGTGCCCGTGAAGATAGACTTGGTCGCGATCGACGAATGCCAGGCATCGAGGTTGCCGTCCTCGGTCACCCCCGCCTTCACGCGATGCACCACCATTGGCCGGTAATACCCGCCTTTCACGTCGTCCTCCCGCGTCCAGACGAGCTTGACCGGGCGGCCATCACCCAGCGCGAGCGCGGCCATGGTCGCCTCGACCTCGTAGTCCGAGTTGAAGTTCGCACGACGCCCGAACGAGCCCCCGGCATAGACGGTCTCGATCGAAGTGTTCTCGGCCCCGACGCCCGACACCGCACCCACGGCGCCTTGCGTGACCGTGTGGAACTGGCAGCCGTCCCAGACCTGGCACTTGCCATCCGCGATCTGCACCACGCTGTTGAGCGTCTCCATCGGCGCATGCGCGAGGAAGGGGAAGTGGAACTCCGCCTCGATGGTCTTGGCCGCCGAGGCCAGGACCGCGGCCGCATCGCCTTCGGTCCGTGCGGGCAGGCCCTCGCCGTCCAGAGCGGCCAGATACTCGGCCTCCATGTCCGACGTCGACCGGGTCTCAGCATTGGCGAAGTCCCATTCGACGGCAAGCGCCTGACGCCCTTGCTCCGCCGCCCAGGTGTTGGTGGCATAGACCACGACGCCCATCGGCGTCTCCTTGACGTCGACGACACCCGGCACTTCGCGGGCCGCCGCATCGTCGAAGGACACGAGGGTGCCCCCGAACTTTGGCGAGCGTTGCATGACGGCATAGACGACGCCCTCGGGCATCACGTCCATGGCGAAGGTCGCGGTGCCCGTCGTCTTGGCCAGGCTGTCCTTGCGCGGGATATGGTCGGTGCCGATCAGGGTGAACTGGCTCGGGTCCTTGAGCACCGGGTTCGGCGTAGCGCCCTCTTTCACGAGCGCGGCCATCTCGCCGAAGGAGGCAGAGTGGTCGCCCGAAGAGAGCATGCCTTTCTCAACCGTGATCGTGCCCGCCTCGACACCCCATTCCTCGGCGGCCGCCATGACGAGCAGCGATTTCGCCGCCGCCCCCGCTTCCCTGTATTGCATGAAGCTGTTGGCGATGGCGGTCGACCCGCCCGAACCCTGCACGCCCATGAGCGTGTTCATGTAGGTCACGGTATCGGCGGGCGCGAATTCGATCTGGATCGTCTCCCAGTCGGCGTCCAGTTCCTCGGCCAGAAGCGTGGTGAGCCCGGTCGAGGTGCCCTGCCCCATCTCGAAATGCTTGAGGATCACGGTCACGGTGCCGTCACCGTCGATCCGGACGAAGGGGTTCGGTATGAACTCACCGCCATGGGCGGCGGCCCAGCTTCCCTTGGGGTTGATCCCGACGACCAGCGCGGCCCCTGCCGCGGCGGCCCCGGTCATGAAACCCCGGCGCGTTGTGCGAATGTTCATGTCATGCCTCCATTCGGCTGGATGCTTCGTGGATCGCGGCCCGGATGCGCGTATAGGTCGCGCAGCGGCAGACGTTGCCCCACATGTAATCGTCGATGGCCTGATCGTCGGGCTTGGGGTTCTCGGTCAGAAGACCCACCGCGCTCATGATCTGGCCCGACTGGCAGTAGCCGCATTGAACGACGTCGAGATCCTGCCATGCCGATTGCACCGCTTGCGCCACCGGACCTGACAGGCCCTCGATGGTGGTCACGGCGGCCTCACCCACGCTTCCGATGGGAGTCTGGCAGGCGCGGGTCGGCTCGCCGTCCACATGGACCGTGCAGGCCCCGCAGGACGCGACACCGCAGCCGAACTTGGTCCCGGTCATGCCGAGCACATCGCGGATCGCCCAGAGAAGCGGCATGTCCTCGGGCGCATCCACCTCATGCGCGCTTCCGTTGATGTTGAGTGTGATCGCCATTTGTTATGTTCCTCCCTGGTGCATCTACGTGCATCCGATTGCATCACCCGGCGCGGGTGAGTGATCAGGTCGTGACCCGGGCGCATCGTTTCATGTCCTCCCCGCGACGGTCCCTCCAAGAACCGTGCGAGCATGTGTCGGCACCAGGCTGATACAGGTCTCGACCTGACCACCGCCTTTGACGTTAGTCGCAGGATGTCAGGTCGGGGAAGCATTTCGGCAGATGAAGCTGTCCCGCAAACCCCATTTTCATTGGGGTATTGCGTCAATCACTCGTGCAAATTGCAAAAGCCAATGGGACAAGGGGGAAACGGGCAGTGTCAGCCGGTGGCGACGCGGGCCCTGTCCGGCGGTCCAGAGGCGATGCGCGCCATCGCATCATCGAGCATGACGACCGCCTCGGTATCCAGCCGAAGTCCGAGTTTCGACCTGCGCCAGAGCACGTCCTCGGCCGTTTGGGCGAACTCGTTGCGCATCAGGAATCGCACCTCCGCCTCGGTCAGGGTGGCGCCGAAATCCATGCCCAGCGCTTCGGCCGAGCTTGCGCCCGCAAGGATCGTTTCGGCATCGGTGCCATAACTCCGCAGGAGCCGCCGGGCCCAGCGTTCGGTCAGGAACGGATACTTCGCCCGCAGATCGGCGAGCATCGAAGGCAGGGCGCGCCGGTCGAAGGTGCCGCCGGGCAGAGGCGCCCGCGCGGTCCACGGCCCGCCGACCCCCATGAAGCCCAAGGCATTCTCGGCGAGCTTTCGGTAGGTGGTGAGCTTGCCCCCGAGCACGGTCAGAAGCGGCGCGGCGCTGTCATCGTAGTCGAGTTGGTAGTCGCGTGAAGCAGATCGGGCGTCGCCCTCGCCTTCGATCAAAGGTCGCACGCCGGAATAGGTCCAGACGACATCCTCGGTCGAGATCGGGGTCGCAAGGTAGCCGTTCACGAAATCGACCAGATAACGGACCTCCTCGGGCGAGCAGACCGCATGGCCCGCGTCACCCTTATGCTCGGCCTCGGTCGTGCCGATCAGGGTGAAGTCATCCTCGTAAGGAAGGAGGAAAACGATGCGCCCGTCGCCGCCTTGCAGGATATAGGGCTGGTCGTGCCCCGGCAGACGCGGAATGACGACATGGGACCCGCGCACCAGCCGCACCTTGTGCGACGCGCCCGTGGTCCGGCTGACCTCGCCCGCCCAGGGACCAGCGGCATTGACCAGCCTGCGGGCGAAAAGCGTCTCTACATGCCCGTCCCGCTCGACCTTGATCTCCCAATGGGCGGCGTGGCGCGTGACCGAGACGACCCACGCCCGGGTCAGGATGGTCGCGCCCCGTAGTGCCGCATCGCGGGCGTTCAGAACCACGAGCCGCGCGTCGTCCACCCAGGCATCGGAATACTCGAACCCGTATCGGAACTTCGGCGACAGGAGCTGCCCCGCGCGATGTGTGCGCAGGTCGATCCGTCGCGTCGGCGGCAGACCCCGCCCGCCCAATCGGTCGTAGAGAAACAGTCCGGCCCGCAACATCCAGTCGGGCCGAAGCCCGTCGTGATGCGGCAGCACGAAGCGCATGGGCCAGGCGATATGAGGCAGTGCCGCGAGCAGCTTCTCCCGCTCGGCGAGGCTCTCGCGCACGAGGCGGAACTCGTAGAACTCGAGATAGCGCAGCCCGCCGTGAATGAGCTTCGAGGAGGCCGAGGACGTCGCCTGCGCCAGATCCCCCATCTCGGCCAGCGTCACACGGAGCCCGCGCCCTGCGGCCTCCCGCGCGATCCCGCATCCGTTGACGCCACCCCCGATGACGAAAAGATCAACCGTCTCAACCATGTCTTCAATGTAGGGCGTCATGCTGCAGGTGCAAACAGTGCTCTTGGCTTGCGGGCGCGATTTGCCTATAGCAGACGGACTTGCAAGGAGATGACATTGGTACCGCGGTCCTATGCCACGCCGCCCGGGGGGCTTCCCCCGCAATCCGACCTGTTGTCGGGCGGCACCTCGAAAGCCGTATTCACCGAGGCCTACGCGGTCCTGCCGCGCGGGACGATGACCGACATCGTGCTGATCGCGCTTCCCTTCTGGGGAAACACGAAGGTCTGGGTCATTTCACGCCCGATGACCGGCTTCTCGGAAACCTTCTCGCACTACATTCTCGAGGTCGCCCCGGGTGGCGGCTCAGCCCGGCCCGAAACCAACCGCGAGGCGGAAGCGGTGCTCTTCGTGACCCGTGGCGAGCTTTGGGTAAAGACGGCGGACGAAGAGGTCCACCGCATGGGACCGGGCGGTTATGCCTATCTCCCGCCGGGCACCGACTACACGGTGGAAAACCTCGGGACCGAACCGGCCTTTTTCCACTGGATCCGCAAGCGTTATGACAGGGTCGAGGGCATCGACACGCCCGAGCCCTTCTTCACCAACGAACGTGACCACCCCCCGCACCCGATGCCCGGCACCGATGGCGCCTGGGCCACGACCCGTTTCGTGGACCCGCTCGACACCCGCCACGACATGCACGTGACCATCGTGGAATTCACCCCTGGCGCGGTAATTCCCTTCATGGAGACCCATGTGATGGAGCACGGTCTTTTCGTGCTGCAGGGCAAGGGGGTCTACCGGCTCAACCAGGACTGGGTCGAGGTCGAAGCGGGCGACTACATGTGGCTGCGCGCTTTCTGTCCGCAGGCCTGCTATGCCGCCGGGCCGGAGCCGTTCCGCTATCTGCTCTACAAGGACGTGAACCGCCACGCGGCGCTGCCGTTCTGAGGACCGAATTTCGCTTGCGCGAAATCCGGCTGTCCTTTTGTTAGTCGAATTTCGCTTGCGCGAAATCCGACCGGCTGGGAGGGCATCGCCATTGTCGCTCGGACCAATGGCGCAACAATGGCGATCCTCCCAGACCCTTCCGAAGTATTTATGAAGCAGTGAAGGCAGGCGGATTGCCGGGATTGGTCGTTTCGATTTGCGAAACAGCACCTTATTATCGCCCCAATCCGTCTCTAGATCGGGGCCAATGACGATGACCGAGTCCTCTTCGCCCGCGATGGCCCCCGGCAAGACCCGCAGATGGCGCGACCGCGCCTTGCTGGCGGGATTGATCCTGCTCGTCGTCGTGGGCCTGATCGGCGCGGCAGCGGCGACGGGGTGGGAGGAGACCAAGGCGCAGCTTCTGAAGCTGGCGCCATGGCAGTTCGCAGCACTTCTGGGACTGTCGCTCTTCAACTACGGCTTCCGGGCACTGCGCTGGCATGTCTTTGCGCGCAAGCTGGGCCTGCCCCTACGCCTCGCCACGAACGCGCTCCACTTTCTGGGTGGATTCGCGATGAGCGTGACACCGGGCCGGGTGGGCGAGCTTGTGCGGATGCGCTGGATCCGGCGTATGAGCGGCTGGCCCTTCGAGCGGACCGCGCCCCTCGTGCTCGTCGATCGGGCCTCCGACCTCGCCGCCATGGCGGTGATCCTGGGGCTCGCGCTCGCTTTCTCCACGACCGGCATCGCCGGGGGGATCCCGGTGACGATCCTCGCCCTTCTGGGTGCCTTCGTCGCCACGCGGCCCGCGATCCTATTGAAGCTCGCCACCACGGGTCATCGCCTCACCGGGCGGTTCGACCGGCTTTTCGCGCGCGTCCGTCGCGCCGCCCGGTCGCTCGAGGTGTTCTCGGCCCCCGCTCTCATGGGGCTCGCCACGGTGATCGGCCTGATCGGCTGGTTTGCAGAAGGCTACGCCTTTCACCTGCTCCTCGTCTGGATGGGCGCCGACATCGGCCTTGCCAAGGCGATCGCGATCTTCGTTTTCGCGACGCTTGCCGGTGGTCTCACCGGCGCGCCGGGCGGGGTTGGAGGAGCAGAGGCCGCGATGATCGCGCTTCTCAGCCTCGAGGGTGTCGGCCTCGAAACCTCGATCCCCGCCACCGCGATCATCCGCGTGACCACGCTCTGGTTCGCGATCCTGATCGGTCTCGTTCTTTTCCCAATCGCTGAAAAACAGTCGAAGACACACGAAAATGCTCTGGAAAACCACTGAATATGCCGCATGGGGCAATGTGCACAAGGCCAAGGGCGAGATCGCCCGACCCGAGCGCGCCGCCACCCTCGCCAAGATCCTCGAAGAGGCCCCCGCGCCGGCCTTCGGCAACCGACGCTCCTATGGCGACAGTCCCCTGAACGACGGGGGCCGCGCCATAGACATGACCCGGATGGACAAGATCATCGCCTTCGATCCCGCCACGGGCATCGTCGAGGTGGAGGCCGGGGTCACGCTGGCCGATCTCGTTCGTCTCTTCGCCCCAAAAGGCTGGATTCCGGCAGTCGTTCCGGGCACCGGTTTCGCCACCATCGGCGGTGCCATTGCCAACGACGTGCATGGCAAGAACCACCATGTCGAAGGCAGCTTCGGCGCGCATGTGCTGGCCGTCACGCTCATGTCCGGCGGCAAAAGGGTCACCGCGACCCCGGAGCGCAACAAGACGCTCTTTCGTGCCACGCTGGGAGGCATCGGCCAGACCGGCGTAATCCTGTCGGCGCGGCTCCAGATGAAGCCGACGCCCGGCCCCGCCATGCGTGTGTCGGAACGGCGCATCATGTCGTGGGAAGACCAGATCGAGGCACTCGAAGCCTCGACCGCCACTTATGCCGTGAGCTGGATCGACGTTCAGGCGAAAGGCGCCACCATGGGTCGCGGCATCCTCGAGGAAGCCGAACTGACCGACGCCCCGCTGCCCGCGCCCTCAAAGGCGAAATCGGTTCCCGTGGCCATCGGGCTCTTCTCCAACTCCCTCTTCGCGCGCGCCTTCAACGAAGGGTACTTCCGCCGCGTGCCAGAGGCAGGCCGGAACTCGGTCAAACGGCTGGAAGAGTTCTTCTTCCCGCTCGACAAGGTCCACGCGATGAACAAGCTCTATGGAAAGGGCGGATTTCATCAGTTCCAATGCGTGGTGCCGTCGGACCAGACCGAGGCCCTCGGACGGATGATGGGCAAGATCGCCCGCTCCGGCCTCGGCTCGCCGCTCGCCGTGCTCAAGCGCATGGGACCGGGCCGGGCCGGAATGCTGTCCTTCCCCATGGAGGGCTACACGCTCGCCGTTGATTTCCCCAATCGCGCCCGCGCCGTGAAGCTGATCGAGGAACTGGAGGCGATGACCGCTGAAGCCGGAGGGCGGCTCTACCTTGCCAAGGACAGTCTTGCCCCCGGCGAAACGATCAAGGGCATGTATCCGGAATGGCAGGACTGGGCCCGCGAGGCCGCCAAAGCCGATCCGGGTGGTGATCTCATGACGAACATGGTGCGAAGGCTCGGCCTGCGCCAGAGCGGAGAAGGAGCGGCGCAATGAATCAGACCTGGATCATTCTCGGCGCGACCTCTTCCATGGCCCGCGCCTTCGGCCGCGCCGTGGCCGAACAGGGCGCCCATGTCCTGCTCGCGGGCCGCGACATGGACGACCTGAATGGCGCCGCCGTCGATCTGACGGCACGAGGCGCCGCTTCGGCCAAGGCCGTTCGTTTCGACGCACGAGACGCAGCCACATTCACCCCCATCATCGAGGCCGCGCTCGCGCAGGACGGCATGATCAATGCCGCCGTCTTCGTGGGGTCGATGCCTGAGCAGTCTGCCATCGACGCCGATCCCGGCCTCATCGACGGCGTCGTGGCCGACAGTTACACCGGCCCTGCCAAGTTCCTGCAGGCGCTCGCCCCCCATATGGAGGCCCGCGCCGGCGGCACGGTCGTCGGCGTCGGATCCGTGGCGGGCGATCGGGGGCGGATCGGGAACTATGTCTATGGTTCGGCCAAGGCGGGTCTCGCGACCTATCTCTCAGGCCTGAGGAACCGGCTTACCCGCTCGGGTGGCCATGTGGTCACGGTGAAGCCCGGCTTCGTCGACACGGCGATGACTTGGGGGATCGAGGGGATGTTCCTCGTTGCCCCTCCGTCGAAGGTGGCCGAAGACATCCTGAAGGCGGTCGAGAAGAGGAAGGACGTGATCTACACACCCTTCTTCTGGCGCTACATCATGCTCATCATCCGGTCGATCCCGGAGCGGCTGTTCAAGAAGCTTTCGGTCTGATCCTGCCTGCGTCCCGCAATAGGGGAGGCGTCAGCCGATGACGCCGCCCATCCACGCCTCCCAAAGCCCTGCCGCCTGAAACATCAGCGCGAGCACGATCAGCATGAGACCGATCCCCCGCTTGTCGCGCAGCGCAAAGACGATGGGGTCATGGTCCATCCGGCCCTGATACCCAAGCCGCACCATCCGCACGAGCCACCAGGTGATCGGAACAAGGCACAGCCAGATGAGCCATTGCGTGGGATAGAGGCTCTCGGCCTGTTCGGTGAAGGAATAGAGCAGCCAGTTGATCAGCGCTGCTGCCACGCCCAGCACAGCGACATTGAGAAGGTCGCTCCGGTCGGGCTTGCCATAGCCCCGACCGGGCAGCCGCGCGTCCGTCTCGGCGAGCGTCACCTCGGTCAGACGTTTGACGCAGCCAAGCGTCAGGAAGGCCGGGAAGATGAAGACCAGCAGATAGCCCGAGACATATACCCCGCCCGCAAGCGCCCCGGCCACGACCCGGAGCGTATAGAGTGCTGCGAGCACCGCGATGTCGATCCAACGCATCCGTTTGAGCCGGAGCGAATAGGCGAGCGAGAGAGACATGTAGAGCAGGACCACGCCAAGGAAGGCGGGCGACAGCCAGAGCGCGATGAGCACCGCGACGAGTCCCGAGGCCAGCCCCGCCGCCATACCGCGCGCAATGGGCACGGCGCCGCTCGCGAAGGGACGGTGGCGTTTCTTGACGTGCAGGCGGTCGGCCTCGAGGTCGAGGAGGTCGTTCACCACATAGATCGAGCTCGCAGCCAGCGAAAAGGATGCCATGCCAAGAAGCGTGAGAAGAATGGTCGTCAGGCCGAAGTCATGTGCGGCCAGCAGCGGCACGAAGAGCAGGACGTTCTTCACCCATTGATGCGGTCGAAGCGCCTTGAGGATCTTCGCGGGCGCTTGCCCGCTTGCCACGCGGATCACCGGCTTGCCGGCGGCCTCCATCTTCCGCGCAGAAGCCTCGTCTCCCACCACGATGGCACGGCGGGCATGGGACCAGATCGCCATGTCCGCGGCTTCGTTCCCGGCGTAGTCGAACCCGCCTTCACCAAAGGCCTCGACCAGCGCCTGCGCCTTGGCCGTGCCCTTCAGGTTCCTGGTCGCGGTCGACGCGAGGACACGCGCCGACAACCCGTGATCCTGTGCGAGCCTTTGCACCAGCGCCTCGTTCGACGCCGAGGCGAGCACAACCTCGCGCCCCTCGGCCTGGGCCGTGCGGATCGCGGTCATCACGTCTTCATTGACCGGCATCAGATCGGTGCGCACCTGCCCCAGAGCCGCCAGCTCGGCCTTGAGCCGTGCCGGGTTGCGGATGTGGCGCACGGATGCAGACAGTGTGGCCCATGGATTTTGCCCCAGCCCCGCCCAGAAGGTCTCGAACAGCAAGTCCGTGCGCAGGAACGTGCCGTCCACGTCGAGAACGAGCGGCTTCTTCAACGTCAAGTCTATGTTCATTCTCAAATCCCGTTCACGGCAAAGACACAGCCGTCCGTCAGCAGTTCCGGCGGCGTGACGCAAAGCCCCCGCGCCACCCGCCAGGCGTTCAGAACCTTGGGCACATAGGCCCGCGTTTCAGCATAGGGCGGGACACCGCCGTTCGCGCCCACGGCCCCCTCGCCCGCGTTGTAGCCCGCGAGCGACAGGATCGCGTCACCTTGGAACTCGCCCATGAGCCAGTCCAGATAGGCGACGCCGCCCTTGATGTTCTGCGCCGGGTCCATGGCGTCGGCCACGCCGAACCGCGCGGCGGTATCAGGGATGAGCTGCATGATCCCCTGCGCGCCCTTTTCGCTTTCGGCCGTCGCGACACCGCCGCTTTCGACCGAAATGAGCGCGAGCACCAGCGCAGGCGAGATCGTGGTGCCCACGGTGGCCATGAGGATCTGCGGGCCATAGGCACGGGCAATGTCCTGCATGTGCTGAAGCCGGGGCGGATCGATCTGGCTGTCGGTTTCCAGAAGTCGGAGCGCGCGGGCCACGTTGACCGGGCCCCCGCCCTCGATGCTGGGCGACACGGTGCCCCAGAACCAGTCGAAGGGCATCGGGGCTGCGCCGGGCACCGGGTCCTCGGCCATGGGCGTGAGCGATGCGAGCCGGGCCTCGGCTTCGGCGCGGGCGGCGGCGCGCAGGCGTGCCTGTTCGTCAGGGTCGATCTGAACCGTGATACGCCCCGTGGTGCCCGCTGCGGGGGCGGCGATGCGCCGGAAGGTGAAGTCCGCCGGCGGCGCAGCGACGAAGCGCGGCCCGTCTGGTGGCAGCGCGGCCGCCGGGGGTTGGGCGACTTCGGCTGGCTGTTGTGCCCTCTCCTGGGCCACTTCAGGTGCACCGGGCTGGTTGGCCGCCTCCCACTCCTGCGTCACATCCCGCGTGGAGACCGCGCCCATCACGGGTGGCGGCAAGGCGCCCACGCCCTCCTCGTCCTGCGCGACCGCGGGGCCGGCAAGCAGGAACGCAACCCCCCAAAGAGTTACCAGAACGTCTCGCATTTTCGCGAAAACCTGTGCTGCTCGTCATTCTTCTTTTGACGCAGCATCGCAAATTCACGCGCTAAGGGCCAGTTTTTCCTTCGACCTTAAGTGATTCCCGCCTCACCGATCCCGGGAAACCTGTGTACGAACAAAAAAGTTAAAATAACTTTAATAGTATTTTCAGATACTTAAGTCATTAACGTCCGGTTTTCCAAGCCCGCCCAAAAACACCTAACCCTTGCCCAAATCCTGCCCAGATCGACCCGGATAAACGCATCATCCAAGCAGGGCAGCGGATCGGTTCACAGGCGGTTCGAGGGTTCTGACAAGGGTAGAAAAACTGACTAGCCAATGATCCTTTCGGAGGGACAAGAGATGAAACTGATCAAGCTTGCAAACAAATTCCGCGCTGAAGAAGACGGTGCGGTCACCGTTGACTGGGTGGTTCTGACCGCCGCCATCGTGGGCCTCGGCATTGCCGTTCTGACCTCGGTCTCCGGCGGCACCACGTCGCTCGCCGACAAGATCTCGTCGAACCTGTCGGCGATGACGATCATGACGCACTAAGCGTCGCGCCTTCAGACAACACTCATTCAATAGGACTAAAGACATGAAACTCATGAACTTCATCAAACGCTTCAACAAAGACGAAGACGGCGCCGTCACCGTGGACTGGGTCGTGCTGACCGCCGCCATCGTCGGCCTCGGCATCGCCGTTCTGACCTCGGTCTCCGGCGGCACCACGTCGCTCGCCGACAAGATCTCGTCGAACCTCTCGGCCATGACGATCATGACCCACTAAGGGTCACGCCTGATACCTCCGGAAACGGGCCGTGTCTGAACCAGATGCGGCCCTTTCCCAATTTTAGGACCAGCTACAGACCCGCGCGCGACATCACGCGGACAGCCGGAAAACCCAAGCCTCCGAGCCTGTCGTCGATTGTTGAGCATCCTGCGGGAAAAGGACATCAATTCACGCTTTGTCCAGATTTTCGCCGTATTCTTCCGGCAGACAGGGCGCAGAGACCACCGTTTGGACCATTTCACGACGCGCGGCGTCGCCGGGCCCGGTGATCGAGAGCGAAAGGAAACGATATGCGAGCAGTATTCGGACTTGTCCTGATCGTCGGGATCGGCCTTGCCGGCTTCGCCGTTTACATGGCCAAAGACTATATCGGCAACTATCAGGCCGCCCTGGCCGCCGAACGCGCGAACCGCGGACCCGAGATCGAGCTGACAGACGTCTATGTGGTCAACAACACGCTGGCCTATGGTGAACGCGTGACGGACGAAAACATCCGCATCGTGCAGTTCCCGACCGCCTCGCTGCCCGCCGGTGTCTTCTCGAACATCGATCAGGTCTTCCCGCAGGGCGAGAAACGCTTCCGCACGGTGCTCCGCTCGATGGACGCGAACGAAGTCCTCATGGAGACGAAGGTGACGGGAGCCGGCGAGGATGCTGGCGTGTCCGCCCGCCTCGCGTCCGGCATGCGCGCCTTCGCGATCAACGTGGACGTTGCCTCGGGCGTGTCGGGCTTTCTGCGCCCGGGCGACCGCGTGGACATCTACTGGACGGGCCGCTCGGTCAATGACAGCGTAACCACGCAGGACGTGACCAAGCTCATCCAGACGAACGTGCGCATCATCGCCATCGACCAGACCGCCGACCAGGACCGCGCGACGCCCACCGTGGCACGCACCGTCACGGTCGAAGCCGCCCCCGAGGTGGTCGCGACCCTCGCACAGGCGCAAGCCACGGGCCGCATGGCGCTCGCCCTTGTCGGAACACTCGACGAAACCGTGGTGGAAGCGGTGGAAGTCGACCAGAACTCGCTCCTCGGCATCGAGGAGACCAAGGTGGAAGCGCCAGTGGCCGAGGAGAAATGCACGATCCGCACCCGCAAGGGCAACGAGATCGTGGAAGTCCAGATCCCCTGCCCGTCCTGAAGGCGAAGCGACAAAAGTACAGAGGGGCGATCCGACCGGGTCGCCCTTGGCTTTTCCAACAGCCACGTCCCGCACGACCAATATCCGACCGGCCGCAGCTGGCAGATCAAAAGACGCCGCGAGAGACACAGATCCGCAGGAAAATTGGCCCTCAAGCCCTTGATTCTTGCAAAAAAGCTTTTTGTGCCGCATGTTGCCGGCACTATGGGGCGAATGATCCGGGCTAACCCGGGCGAAAGACCCTGAACAGGCGGCGTCCCGAGGGACGTGAATTGAAACCGGGATCTTGGCTAAGGCTTTGAAAACACCGGGTAACGAGCAGTATGACGTGATCAGAGAGGCAGGATCACATGGGATTTGACCGTTTTCTGAAGGCCGCCCTCACGGGGTTTGCACTCTGCGTGGCAAGCGTGCCGACCGCAACCAAGGCGCAATCGCTCAGGATCATGGATGGTGGCGTCGCGGACACACTCAATGTCCCCATGAACCGGGCCGTGGTCGTCGAAAGCGACTCGCCTTTCGCGGAAATTTCCATCGCGAACCCGGGCATCGCCGATATCTCGACCCTCTCGGATCGCACCATCTATGTGCTTGGCAAGAACCAGGGGCGCACAACGCTGACCCTTCTGGGCGTCGATGGATCGCTGATCGCCAACGTCGAAGTGCAGGTCACGCCGGACCTCTCCGAGTTCAAGGAGCGCCTGCGCCAGATCCTGCCGGGCGAGCCAATCGAGGTGCGCACCGCCAATGACGGCATCGTGCTCTCGGGCACCGTCAGCTCCATCGCCGCGCTCGACCGTGCGCTTGATCTGGCCAACCGCTATGCGCCCGACAAGGTGTCGAACCTGATGTCGGTCGGCGGCACGCAGCAGGTCATGCTGAAGGTCCGCTTCGCCGAGATGCAACGCTCGGTCACGAAATCTCTGTCCGCCTCCATGGGCGTGGGTGGCACGGTACCCGGCACCGGCCCGCTCGGTGGTCTGGGCTCGACACTGGGAACAGGCGCATTGGCGAGTTCCGGCGCGCTCGACGCGGCAAGCGCCGGCGACCTCATCAACACCGGAAACGACCGGACCGGCGCCTTCACCTTCGGCTTCAATGCCGGCGCCCTGCAGTTCGCCGTCATGCTGGAAGCCCTTGAAAGCAAAGGGATGGTGCGCACCCTGGCGGAACCGAACCTGACCGCGCTGTCGGGACAGGAAGCGAGCTTCCTGGCCGGTGGCGAATACCCGGTGCCCTCCTACGCGGGTACTTCGGGCGCTATCGTCATCGAATACAAGCCCTTCGGTGTCGAACTCTCCTTCACCCCCCGAGTGGTGGATCAGGACATCATCAACCTTGAAATGACCGCTGCCGTGTCGGGGCTCGATACCTCGGTCACGGTGGGCGAAGGCATCCAGGTGTCGTCCTTCCGTCGTCGCGAGACGGCGACCACGGTGGAACTGCGCGACGGGCAGAGCTTTGCCATCGCAGGACTTCTGCAGGACGACTTCCGGGATCTTTCGGGACAGGTGCCGTGGCTGGGCGACGTGCCGGTGCTGGGCGCGCTCTTCCGTTCGGCCGATTACGAGCGGTCGCAGTCGGAACTGGTCATCATCGTGACGCCGCATCTCGTGACCCCCACAAGGGGCGAGGCGCTGGCGCTGCCCACCGACCGGATCAAGCCGCCGAGCGAGGCCGACCTCTTCCTGCACGGGCGCACGGCCGCTCCGAACCGACCCACAACTGGCGCGGCAGGCGAAGTGGCGCGGCAGGATTTCACCGGCTCCTACGGCTATGTGATGGAGGACTGAGCGATGGCCCTTTCGACGACACCCAGACTCATCGCCGCCGCCTCGGCCATCGCGCTTTTGGCCGCCTGCGATCCCGCGGCACTCGACCGCGAGGCGGGCGCGGACATCTTTGATGCGAGCTTTGGTGAGAGCACGCGCAACAACTACCTGATCCACACCGGGCAGTTGAGCCATGTCGTGAGCCTCGCCCAGCGCTTCAACCGCGAGGTGCCGGACACGATCAACTTCGCCTTCAATTCGGCCGCAATCGACGCGACAGCGGCGCGCATCCTCGACCAGCAGGCGCATTTCATCCGGCAATTCCCCGAAGTCACCTTCCGGGTTTACGGACACACCGACCTCGTGGGATCGGACGCCTATAACCGCCAGCTCGGGCTGCGCCGGGCACAGGCCGTGGTCAACTACTTCTCCGCACGCGGCATTTCCAAGTCGCGGCTCGAGGCGGTCGTGTCCTTTGGCGAGACGCAACCGCTGATCCAGACCCAGAACCCGGAAGAACGCAACCGCCGCACCGTGACCGAGGTTTCGGGCTTCGTGCAGGATGCACCCCTGATCCTGAACGGCAAATACGCCGAGGTCATCTTCCGCGAATACGTCAACAGCGCTGCCCCCGCCCCGGCGGTCCAGGGCGGGCTGGGCGAGCTCACGGCGGGCGCCAGCGGCGGCTGATCTGCCCACCCGCGAGGGGCGCTGTCGGAACAGGACTACAAGGATCCGTGACCGAAAGGCGCGGATCTTTTTCTTGTTCCCGCCTGCGAAACAGCCCGGTGCGAATACCCGCTATCGTCCCAATTCACCGCATAATTTGACGGGTTGCGCCAAAATGCTGCCCCGTTTGGCTGCGAGTTTCAGTCTTGGGAGCAGACCGTCCGGCGTCGAGTCGGACGGCATCCGACCGGAGCGCCACAAGGCGTTGGCCGCAAGAGGCCACCGGCGGGTTGTGAGTGAGAAGGAAGACGGCATGAGTGGTAGCCCCCTCGCCCTTGAACAGGATCCTGCGCCGATCGTCGCTTGCACGATTTCGCGCGACGTGCAGGCGTTCGATCTCCTGATCGAGGACATGGAAGCCGAAATGGGCGAAGCCTGGGGTGACCTGTCACTCGAGGACGCCTTCACCTTTTTCGAACAACCAGAAAGCGCCGATCTCGAATTCGTGGCCATCGCCATGGACGAGGAGGACGAACCCAACCTCGCCAAGATCGCCGAAGTCATCCGCCAGGCCACCGCGCGCAACATCAAGGCGCTCGTCATCGCGGAAGAGGTCAGCCCCATCGCCCTGCACCAGCTGCTCAAGGTGGGCGCCGAGGAATTCATTCCCTACCCGCTTCCCGATGGCGCGCTGCACGAGGCCATCGTCCGGCTGCGCACGCCCGAAGTGGTCGAGCCACCGCCGCCGCCCGTGGTCGAGGCACCGCGCGGTCCCGCCGTGTCGGAAACCGACCGCGAGGGTGTGCTGATCGCCGTCCAAGGGCTCGCCGGGGGCACCGGGGCCACGACGCTTGCCGTGAACCTCGCCTGGGAGCTTGCGACCATCGCGAAGGTTGACGGCCCGCGTGTCTGTCTGATCGACCTCGATCTGCAGTTCGGCAGCGTGTCGACCTATCTCGACCTGCCACGCCGCGAGATGATCTACGAACTGCTGAGCGATACCTCGTCGATGGACGACGACAGCTTCATGGCCGGGCTCCTGACCTTCAACGAGCGCCTTCACGTCTTCACCTCCCCCGCCGACATGTTGCCGCTCGACATCGTGTCGTCGGAGGACATCATGGCGGTGATCGCCAAGGCGCGCGCGAATTTCGACTTCGTGATCGTGGACATGCCCACGACCGTGGTGCAATGGACCGAAAGCGTGCTCACGGCGGCTCATGTCTATTTCGCGACCATCGAACTCGACATGCGCTCGGCGCAGAACACCCTGCGGATGATCCGGGCCCTGAAGTCAGAAGAGCTTCCGCACGAAAAGCTGCGCTATGTGCTGAACCGGGCGCCGAAGTTCACCGACATCAACGGCAAGGGGCGTGTGAAGCGTCTGGCCGACAGCCTCGACATCAAGATCGACGTGCAGTTGCCGGACGGGCTCAAGCCCGTGGTGCAGGCGGGCGACCACGGTGTTCCGCTGGCCGAAGCCGCGACCAAGAACCCCCTTCGCAAGGAAATCCAGAAACTCGCCCAACAGCTTCATGCGATCAGCGCGCCGGAGGCGGCGGTCGCGAAGAAGAAGAAAAAGGCGAAGTAGGAGCTGACCAGTGTTCTCCAAGTACAAAAAATCCGGTTCCGGCCCCGCGAAACTGCCAGGGGCAGCGCCCCGCCTCGAAACCATCGAGGGCGGTGCGAAACCTGCGGCCCCGGCCCCGAAACCGACCGCCGTGCCCACTGCTGAAGCCCCCGCGCGTTCGGCCAAGCCCCTGATGGGCGCGCGCCCGGCGAACCCCAAGGTGGCCGCTGCGCCGACGCCCGAGGACAAGGAAAAGAAGCGCAAGGAACGGCTGATGGAAATCAAGGTCGAGCTGCACAAGCAGTTGCTCGACAGCCTGAACCTCGCAGCGCTCGAAACCGCGCAGGAGAAAGAGCTCCGCGCCGAGATCCAGGCCATCGCCTCGGAAGCGTTGGCCGAGATGAACGTGGTTCTCAACCGCGATGAACGGCAGGTGCTGGTCGCCGAGCTTTTCGACGAGGTGACCGGGCTCGGTCCGCTCGAGCCGCTTCTGAAAGACGACAGCATCAACGACATTCTGGTGAACGGGCCGAAGCAGGTCTTCGTCGAACGGGCGGGCAAGCTCACCCTGACCGATGTGACCTTCAAGGACGAACGCCACCTGCTGCGCATCATCGACAAGATCGTCTCGGCGGTGGGCCGGCGCGTCGATGAACAGAACCCGGCGGTCGACGCCCGTCTGGCGGACGGATCGCGCTTCAACGCCATGGTGCCGCCGATTGCGGTCGACGGCTCGCTCGTCTCGATCCGGAAATTCAAGAAGGACAAGCTCGGGATCAACGACCTCGTCCAGTTCGGCGCTTTCTCCGAGGAGATGGCCGCCTATCTTCAGGCCGCCGTTGCCTGCCGTCTGAACGTGATCGTCTCGGGCGGGACCGGCTCGGGCAAGACGACGACGCTCAACGCGCTCTCGTCCTTCATCGACAACTCGGAACGCATCCTGACCATCGAGGATACGGCGGAACTTCAGCTGCAACAGACCCACGTGGGCCGGATGGAAAGCCGCCCGGCAAACGTCGAGGGCAAGGGTGCCGTGACCCAGCGCGACTGTCTCAAGAACGCGCTTCGGATGCGCCCGGACCGGATCATCGTCGGCGAGACGCGCGGCGAGGAGGTCATCGACATGTTGCAGGCCATGAACACGGGCCACGATGGGTCCATGACCACGATCCACGCCAACTCCGCCCGCGACGGGATCTCCCGCCTCGAGAACATGGTCGCCATGGCCGGGATCGAAATGCCGCTCAAGGCCGTGCGCTCGCAGATCGCAAGCGCCGTCAACCTTCTCGTGCAGGCCTCGCGCCTTCAGGACGGCTCGCGCCGCATGGTATCGATCACCGAGATCACGGGCATGGAGGGCGACGTCATCTCGATGCAAGAGGTGTTCCGCTACCAGCGCATGGGTCTGACCCCGGAAGGCAAGATCATCGGGCGCTTCACCGCCACCGGCGTGCGGTCGCATTATTCGGAACGGTTCCGTCAGTGGGGATACGATCTTCCCCCGTCGATCTTCGAACCCATGGCTGCGGAGTAACGCCGATGCCGTTTTCATCGGATCTCATCATCTACGGCGTGATCTTCGTCGCCGTGCTCGTGCTGGTCGAAGGCATCTATCTGACGGTCTTCGGCAAGTCGATTTCCTTGAACAGCCGCGTCAACCGCCGTCTCGACATGCTCGAGAAGGGCACGCGGCGCGAACAGGTGCTGGAACAGCTTCGCAAGGAGATGCACCAGCACATGGACGCCAAGGGGCTGCCGCTTTACTCGCTGTTGGCGGAGAAGGCGCAGAAAGCCAACATCGCCTTCACGCCCAAGCAGATCATGATGCTCATGGCCGGGCTTTCCGTCGTGGCCTATGTGGGCCTCTCGGTCGGCACCTCGGCCGGGCTTGGCGTGCGCATCCTTCTGGGCGTCGCGATGGGCATTGGCGGCGTCTATGTCTGGATCAACGGCAAGGCAAAGAAGCGCATGTCGATGTTCGAGGAGCAGCTTCCCGACGCGGTCGAGCTCATGGTGCGCAGTCTGCGTGTCGGACACCCTTTCACCTCTGCCATCCAGATCGTAGCCAAGGAAGTGCCCGATCCGCTGGGCACAGAAATGGGCGTCATCGCGGACGAGGCCGCCTATGGCCGCGACATGGGCGAGGCGTTGAAGGCCATGGCCGAACGCATGGACATGCAGGATCTTCGCTTTCTCGCCGTGGCCGTGACGATCCAGCAAACGTCTGGCGGCAACCTGGCCGAGATCCTCGATGGCCTGGCCAAGGTGATCCGCTCGCGCTTCAAGCTCTTCCGCCGGGTCAAGGCGATCACGGCCGAGGCGAAATGGTCGGGCACCTTCCTGTCGGGCTTTCCGATCCTCGCCATCGTGATGATCAACGTGATCCAGCCCGGCTATTACGACGAGGTGAAGGAAACCGGGGCCTTCATCCCTGCCGCGCTCGTCTGTTTCGGTTTTCTCGTGGCGAACTACTTCGTCATGAAGATGCTCACCAACATCAAGGTCTGAGGACGGAACGATGCTCGACACCCTGAATCAGATCCTGATCGACAGGTTCGGCCCCTTCGGCCCGCTGATGGCGATGGGCGGCCTTGGCCTTCTGCTGATCGTGGGCACCATTCCCTTCATGCTGAAGAAGGAAGAAGACCCGCTCACCAAGCTCAAGAAACAGCGGGACATGAAGCCCGAGGACCACATTGCGCTGCGCAAGAAGCAGGGCGGCATGGGCGACAAGCTCGAGAAATACAAGGCCTTTCTCGAACCGCAGGACAAGGAGGAATACTCCGCCCTGCAGTTGAAGCTCTTGCAGGCGGGTTACCCCGGCAAGAATGCGGTGCGCACCTTCCACTTCTTCCAGTTCACCCTGGGGATCGGCATGCTCGTGCTCGGCGTGCTCTATGCTTGGCTGGTGAACGCCGAAGACGTCTCGACCCAGAAGACGATGCTGACCGTGATCGTGCCCGCCGGTGTGGGGTATATGGCCCCGAAATACTGGATCACCCGCCGGGTCGAGGCCCGGAAGGAAGAGATCGTCAACGGTTTCCCCGACGCGCTCGACATGATGCTCGTCTGCGTGGAAGCCGGTCAGTCGCTCGACCAGTCGATCATCCGGGTGGCGCGCGAAATCCGTGCCGGCTATCCGGCGCTGGCCGATGAGTTCGAGATCGTCGCGCAGGAGGTGAAGGCCGGCAAGGACCGTATCCAGGTGCTGCGCGACATGGCCGAACGGGCCGGCGTGCCCGACGTGGCCTCCTTCGTCACGGTGCTGATCCAGTCTTCGACCTTCGGCACCTCGATCGCGGAATCGCTTCGGGTCTATGCGGGCGAAATGCGCGACAAGCGCGTGATGCGGGCCGAGGAAAAGGCCAACACGCTCCCCACCAAGATGACGCTCGCGACGATGTTGCTCACCGTGCCGCCGCTTCTCATCATCCTCATTGGCCCGTCGGTCTACGAGGTGTATAAGACCCTCAAGAGCGTTAGCTTCTGAGCCAACCCGAACCCCGGCGCGGCTCCTACGAAAAGGGCCGCGCCATCGGGCACCATCGCATCCTCACGGCACTCGCCGTTCTGACCCTCGCCGCCTGTTCCGACACCGGGACGGGGCTGGGGAACCGTGGCGGGAACGCCTATGCGCCCGATGCGCGGGTCGGCGGGGAAGACAGCGTCGACGGGTTGATCGTGGGCCACCGGCTCATGGACGCGGGCGAATACGAACTGGCGCTCAAGGCCTATCTGCGTGCCGCCGCCGAGGACGGCATCTCGGTCGATACCTTGTCAGCGATGGGATCGGCCAACTTGCGACTGGGGCGCCTCGGTCAGGCCGAAACGCTTCTTCGGCAGGCCGTCGAGAAGGACGGGACCTTCGCTCCGGCCTGGAACAACCTGGGTGTCGTTCTGATCGAAACCGGGCAGATCGGCGAGGCCGTGCGCGTGTTCAAGATCGCCTTCGGAGCGGACAGTGGCAAATCGGACTCCATCCGCCAAAACCTTGAACTTGCGCTCGCAAAGCAACAGAACCTCGCATATGATGAGCCTGTAAAAGAGGCGGAATTCGCCCTGATGCGTCGTGGGCGCGGGGATTATCTCCTGCTCGGGACGCAGTAGACGCCGAACAATCGGCGCACTTCAGGGAGCCTTCCGGGAGCAGGTAAAGGACGCAGGCATATGCGCCATCCATTCGTGATTTCACTCGCCGCGGCGAGCCTTCTGGCGCTTGGCGCCTGTCAGGAACAGATGTCCGACGAAGAAGTCGAGCGCGCCGTCGCCGATGTGAACGTCATCGACGAGTCGAACCTCAACGACATCATGCTGACGGTCGGCGACCCCAATGAGGCGGTCGCCTATTTTCAGCGCACATCGGCCCAACACCCCGAACGCATGGACCTCAAGCGTGGTCTCGCGAAGTCGCTGATCAAGGCCAAGAAGCCAGGCGAAGCGGCACGGGTCTGGGAAGAAGTCGCCAATTCACCCGAAGGCACGGCGGAAGACCGGGTCGAACTGGCCGACGCCTTCATCCGGGCTGGCGATTGGGCCCGGGCGAAGTCCGAACTGAACCGGATCCCGCCGACGCATGAGACCTTCGGGCGCTACCGGCTCGAGGCGATGGTGGCGGACAGTGAACAGAACTGGTCGAAGGCCGACAGCTTCTACCAGACGGCCGTGGGTCTGACCACGCAGCCGGCCGGAACGCTCAACAACTGGGGCTTCTCCAAGCTCACGCGCGGGGACTACGGCGGGGCCGAGAAACTCTTCGGCGAGGCCCTGACCTATGACCCGTCGATGTTCACCGCCAAGAACAACCTCGTCATGGCGCGGGGCGCGCAGGGCAAATACGACATGCCCGTCATCGACATGAGCCAGATCGAGCGCGCGCAACTCTTGCACACGCTGGCCCTCGCCGCGATCAAGCGGGGCGACGTCGTCATGGGCAAGACGCTTCTGCAGGAAGCCATCGACACCCATCCGCAGCATTTCGAGGAAGCCGTGCGCGCGATGCGGGCCCTCGACGCGAACGTGTCTGCCGGATGAGCGCGCAGGACAGTTTCGTCGCCCTCGTCTTCCTGCCCTTCGTGATCCCGATCGCGGCCTGGGTGGCGATGAGCGACCTTTCCACAATGAAGATCCGCAACAAGGCGGTCATGGCGCAGTTCCTCGTCTTCGCGGTCATTGGCGCTGGCCTCGTGCTCTATGGCGCCTGGGACTGGATGACCTATGGCTGGCGTTACGTGCATCTTCTCGTGGTGCTGATCCTTGGCTTCGTGATGAACGCGGTCGGGCTTCTGGGTGCGGGTGACGCGAAATACGCCGCCGTCATGGCGCCCTTCATCGCGCTCGGGGACCTTGGCAGCTTCGCCTTCATGTTCGCCGCCGTAATCCTTCTGGGTTTCGTCTTTCACCGCACGGCCAAGCGGATCGGACCGATCCGCCGGGCCACACCGCATTGGGAGAGCTGGGAACGCGACGATTTCCCGATGGGCCTCTGCCTTGGCACCATGATGGTGCTGTACCTCGTCTGGGCAGGGCTCACCGGGCAATAGTAGGGCGGACGAACCCGCGGAGATTTCCCGGGCGACCCCGCCCTACTGCCTTATTTCGCCGATCTCATAGAGGATATAGAGCGCATTGCGTTCGACCTCGGTGAGATCGGCATCGATCCCCTCGACCGCCGGAACCGCGTTGCCGTCCTCATCGTCGTGAGCGGGCACGCCCTCGATTTCCCCGAGGATCTGTTTGCGCACCGACGTCGACAGCGGGCACAGCGGCACCAGGAGGTAATCGGCATTGGCGAAGCCGGAAAGCCCACCGTAATACCACGGTGCGTTCCCCTCGAGCGGCTCGAAGGCGCCATAGAGCCAGAAGCCGTTCAGAATATCAGCGACGAAGGCGGTCTTGCCGTCCGCCAAACCACGCGCATTCAGGTCGTCTGCGATGGTCTTGAACCAAGCGACGGTGCCAAGCTCGACAGTGCAATTCGCAAGCGTTTCCCCCCGCCATTCGGTATCCTCGCCCTCTCGGAAATCCGCTTCCCAGAACGCGGAATAAGGGCTTTCGGGACCGTCGAGGGCGATCTTCGCATCCACCCGATGGGCGCGGATCGTGGGCGTCACGATGTCGTCGTTCGCCCCCGACCCGGGCAGAAGGGACGTGTACTTATCACTATCCTCGATAAGGTGCCGGAAGGGTGAATAGGCCAGATTGATCACCGACGGCGCGCCCAAGGCCAGCATGATCACCGCCGTATAGGTCACGACCCGGCGCATGTCCCAGCCGAACGCGTTCCTGAAACCCTGGGCGGGGACGAGAACCAGCAATATGAGCGCCACGAGCGGCAGCCATTGGGGATCGTTGCCGAAGTTCTGGTAGGTGACATAGAAGAAAGCGGGAACGAGAAGCAGCATCACGAGCCCCTCGACCTTTCGCCCCGATTGGCGCAGCCAGATCACCGACAGCACAAGAGCGAGCGACCCGGCCATATAGGCCGGCGCACCGACCACCGCGCCAAAGGGCAGCCCCGGTTGCGGCCGCACCGGCGACGAAGCGACCGTGGCGAGATCGCGCAGGTAGGCGACCCAGAAGAGCGGCGTTCCGGCGGCGAGCGTGACCAGAGCGAAGACGATGACGGCGGAGAGTAAACCGACCCAGATCGCCCTGCCCTGCCCGCGCTGGATGAGCGCCACGAGGACCGCGGGGAAAAAGGCGAGCGCATAGGTGAATTTCAAGAGCACCAGCGCGGCCATTCCGACGCCGATGATGACCCCGTCGAGCGTCTTGTTCTCGGCCCGTGACCCAAGCATGGCGGCCGCCAGCACCACGAACGTCACGGCCCAGGCCCAGCGGTTGTAGTGCATCGAGATCGACACGGCGCGCTCCGCCTCGCCGTGGACGAGCGCGAGCGTGAGGACCATGACGATCCCGGCAAAGGCAAAAGCCAGGAGACCATCGAACCGCGTGCGCGCCACATACCAAGTCGCGGGAAGCAGGAGCACGGCCACCACGACCTGCGACCAGAGGATCGCGTGACCCACGCCCATGCCCAGAGACACGAGCCAGGCGATGGGTGCCATGGCCAGGACCCCGATGGGCGTCACGAAATCCAGATGCGGCCAGTCACCGCCCGCCATGCGCAGCACCATCTGCACCATGTGGAGCGTATCGCCCTCGTGCTTGCCGATATAGAAGCCGCCCTTCAGGATCGCCGCCCCGCCCAGCACCACGATCAGCCCGACAAGCCACAAAGCCAGACGAAACCCGTCCTTGCCACCCATTCTGCCCATTTCGCCCCTCTTTTTGCCAAGGTTGTTTTTAACTGTTTCGAAAGATGCATCGTGCATCGTCGTCACGCAAAGCTAATCGCGGTTTGAGGTGGCGACGTGAAGCGAAACCGGTAACGAAACGAAAAAAATAGGGCAGAGACCAGCACCATGAGCATGATGAAAAGCCCCCCGGTCGATGTGGGTGTGGAACCGCCGCCGCCCTGCCGGAACATGGAGGACACGGGGCTGTCCAAGGTCATGATGCGGGACATCCTGCTCAAGACGATGTTTCGCTCGAACGCCGACACCGTCGGACAGCTCGAACGTGCGCTATGCCTGCCCAGCCGGGTGACGCAGGAGCTCATCGACAACGCGCGCGACGCCGGGCTTCTGGAAGCCATGGGCACGCTTCATGCGACTTCGGGCAATGAAATGGCCTATCGCCTGTCCGACCAGGGCAAGGCACGGGCGCTCGATGCGCTGGCGCAATCGGAATATTACGGCGCGATGCCGGTGCCGATGCATATCTACGCCAAACAGGTGAAGCGCCAGTCGATCCGCAACATACAGATCACGCGCAAGCAGCTCACCGAAGCGATGGGTCACCTGATCCTGCCGCCGGAACTACTCGACCATCTCGGGCCGGCCGTCGGCTCCGGTCGGTCTATCCTCATGTATGGACCACCCGGCAACGGGAAATCCTCGATCTCGAACGGGATTCGCGACGCCCTGGGGGAAAAGATCTATGTCCCCCGCGCCATCGAGTATTCCGGGCAGGTCATCACCGTCTATGACCCCATCGTGCATTCCGCCGCCGAGGATCAGGTGGACGATCCGCTGTCGTTGCGCCGGACCTCGAACGCCTTTGACCGGCGTTATGTCCGCTGCGACCGGCCCACGGTGATCACCGGGGGCGAACTGTCGCTCGACATGCTCGACCTCGTCTACAACAAGACGGCGCGCACCTATACCGCGCCGCTTCAGCTCAAATCGACGGGCGGCGTCTTCATCGTCGACGACCTTGGCCGGCAGGCGGAACCACCGCAGGCGCTCATCAACCGCTGGATCGTGCCGCTGGAGGAATCGAAAGACATTCTCGCGCTGCAATCGGGCGAGAAGTTCGAGGTGCCTTTCGACACACTCGTGATCTTCTCGACAAACTTCCACCCCAACGACATCTTCGACAAGGCCGCGCTGCGCCGGATCTTCTTCAAGATCAAGATCGACGGCCCGTCGCAGGAGAACTTCCTGAAGATCTTCGCGCTGGTGGCGAAGAAGAAGGGGATGAAGCTGGATGAAGCCGCGCTCGTCCATCTGCTCAAACGGAAGTATCCGACCATCGACAACGTCTATGCCAACTACCAGCCGGTGTTCCTCATCGACCAGATGATCGCGATCTGCGACTTCGAGGGCATTCCGTACAGAATGACGCCGGAACTGATTGACCGCGCCTGGGCCAACATGTTCGTGAAGGACGAAACCATCGTTCACTGACGCGATTGGCGGTGCGGGGGGAACGCAACCCCGCACCGCCGACCCGTCCCCCGCATCGAACGCAACAGGCGGGGAACGGGATCCGTGAGGCGCTATGGCTTCAGGATATCCTGAAGCAGCGCCATCTGCCGGCCACGGTCACCGCCCGAAAGCTGGGCGAGCGTCGTCTCGGGCGTCGCCGCCATACCGTCTACTGCCAGCTGCGCGATGACCTCGGTCACGTCGCGATGGGCGAGATCGGCCAGCACCCTCACCTCGGCACCGTTCATCGCCTGCAGGATCATGCCAACCGGGCTGCCACCAGCCGGTTGCGCCGGGGGTATCACCATGCTGGCCACCGTCACCGCCACACCCGCAGCGATGAGACCGAGACCCAAGGGCCGCTTGAAATAAGTCGTGAAGGCCCGCCAGTTGAGCAGCATATGCGCGGCCACCGCCGCCACCATGACCATGCCGATCCATTCGTGGGCCGGTCGTGACAGGCCGGGCGCCAGGTGAAAAAACAGGAGGACACCCGAGACCAGCGTGACGAGCGTCGTCGCGATGGTTAGCGGCGTGGCCCAGGGGCGCAGAGATTTGGAAGAAAACGGGTTCGCCATGACTGGACAATCTTTCGTGCAACGTTCGCGACTTATGTTCCTTGGAAACTGAACGTTCGGACTGGGGAATTCCGTCGCGCCTGTGGACGTTTTTCGATCTTCTTTTCGCGCCCGTCGGGACCTATCTTCCCCCTCATGTCCCTGCCCAACATTCTCACCGATTGGTTCGCCGCCAAGGGTTGGTCCCCGCACCCGCACCAGCACGAGATGCTGGCAAAGGCCGAGGACCCGGCGACATTGCTGGTCGCGCCCACGGGTGGAGGCAAGACCCTGGCCGGGTTCCTGCCGACGCTGGTCGACCTGATCGAGGCACCGCGCCGTGGGCTGCATACTCTCTATGTCTCGCCGCTCAAGGCGCTTGCCGCAGACATGCGGCGCAACCTGACCGGGCCGATCACCGAGATGGGTCTGCCGATCCGGGTCGAGGATCGCTCGGGTGACACGACGCAGACCCGGAAAAGGGCGCAGCGGGTGGATCCGCCGGAAATCCTGCTCACGACGCCCGAGAGCCTCGCGCTGCTCCTGTCGTATGAAGACGCGCCGCGCATGTTCGCCGGGCTCGAACGTGTCATCGTCGACGAACTTCACGCGCTGGCGGAGTCGAAGCGTGGCGATCAGTTGATGCTGGCTCTGGCCCGGCTCGAAACCCTGCGCCTGGGCCTGCGCCGGGTGGGGCTGTCGGCCACGGTCGAAGACCCCCCGGCCCTTGCCCGCTTCCTGATCCCGGGCGGTTGCCCCGTGCTCAACGCCGACCCCGGTCCGGACCCTGACGTAAGCATGCTTACCACATCGGCCCCGCCCCCGTGGTCCGGCGGAGGGGCGATCTATGCGATCCCCGAGGTACTGGAGGAAGTGAAGCGTCACAAGACGACGCTCATTTTCCACAACACGCGCGCGCAGGCGGAGATTTTCTTTCACAATCTGTGGCTTGCCAATACGGACGACCTGCCGATCGGCATCCATCATGGCTCGCTGGCCCGTGAACAGCGCCAGAAGGTCGAAGCGGCGATGGTGGCCGGGACCCTGCGCGCCATCGTCTGCACCGGCACGCTCGATCTGGGTCTGGACTGGGGCGATGTCGACCTCGTCATGCAGATCGGGGCACCGAAGAACGTGAAGCGCCTCGTGCAGCGGATTGGCCGGGCGAACCACCGTTACAACGCGCCGTCGAAGGCCATCGTCGTGCCTGCGAACCGCTGGGAGGTGATCGAGTGCCAAGCGGCAATCGAGGCGGTCCATGCGCGCGACCTAGACGGCGATCCGCGTGGACCGGGCCCGCGCGACGTGCTCTGCCAGCATATCCTCATCGTCGCCTGTTCCGGCCCCTTCGACGAGGCCGCGCTCTTTGCCGAGGTGCGCCGGGCTGGACCCTATGCGGGCCTCACGCGGGCGCAGTTCGACGAAGCTTTGGATTTCGTCGCGACCGGGGGATACGCGCTCCGGGCCTATGACCGCTGGCAGCGGCTCATGCGCCGCCCCGACGGGCTTTGGCAGCTTCGCGACCCGCGCGCCACGCAGCTTGTGCGCATGAACATCGGCACCATTCAAGACACCGATACGCTCAAGGTGCGGATGCGCGGTGCGGGGCGTCCGTTGGGCGAGGTGGAAGAAGGCTTCGCCGCCTCGCTCACCCCCGGCGACACCTTCCTCATGGGTGGCCAGATCGTTCGTTTCGAGAGCCTCAAGGAAATGCATGTGGAGGTGAGCCGCGAGCGGGGGCGCGAGCCGAAGGTGGCTGTGTTCGCCGGCACCAAGTTCTCGACCTCGACGCAGTTGTCGGACCGGATTCTGCGGCTCATTCACCGCGACGACCTGTCGGACCTGCCGCGACATACCGCCGAATGGATCCGGCTTCAGCGCAAGGTGAGCCACCTGCCCCAGCCCGGGCGCATCCTCGTGGAGAGCTTTCCCCACGACGGGCGGGCGCAGACGGCAATCTATGGCTTTGCCGGTCGCGGGGCGATGCAGACGCTCGGGCTACTTCTCACCCACCGGATGGAGGAGGCGAATCTCGCGCCGCTGGGCTTCGTGGCGACGGATTACGCCGTCCTGATCTGGGGGCTGCACCCGGTGGCCGAGCCGTCCTTCCTCTTTGACCGCGAGGGGTTGGTTGAGGGGCTCGAAACCTGGCTCACGAAGAATGCGCTCATGAAGCGGACCTTCAAGGAGGTGGCCAACATCTCGCATCTCACGCCCCGGAATTTTCCGGGCCACCGGTCAAACGGACGGCAGGCCACGTTCTCGTCGGACATTCTATACGACACGCTCCACCGCTATGATCCCGAGCATCTGCTCCTTCGGATCACGCGGGAAGAGGCGATGCGGGGGCTGATTTCCTTCGGAAGGATCGAGGAGATGCTCGCGCGGACCGAGGGGCAGGTGGATCACGTGATTGCGGACCGGGTAACCCCTTTCGCTGCGCCGCTGTTTCTCGAACCGGGGAAAGTCCCGGTGGAGGGTGCAGGCCGTGAGGCGCTGGTCGCGGCTGAGGCGGCGCGGCTCATGGCGGAGGCTGGCTTGGAGTCCTGAGGGGAAAGCGAGGGGCTCCGCCCCTCGCGCTCCCCGAGGTATTTATGAAGCAGTGAAGGAGGGCGCGTTAACCTTAATCCCCCATGACGGCATCCATCGGATGGACGCCGCCCAGACGTAGAAAGCGGCTCTGTTCCTCGTCGTTCTTGAAAAAGGGCACGCTCTCGGGCGCATCGACGTCGGGAAGACGCGCGGCGACCTCGGCCAGAACGACCTGGGTCACGAAGGGCAGGTCGAAATCGCGCACCTGTGCGAGCGGGATCCACTGCAGAGCCGACAACTCGTCGCAGGCGCGGGAGAAATCGTCCGGATCGGTTTTAAGCCGCTTCGCATCCGCCAGAAAGAACCTTGCATCGAAACGACGGGTCCGGCCCGGGGGCGTGATCGCGCGGAAAACAAAGGCGAGGCCGTCGGGTGACGGCACATGGCCGGTGGCGGCGAAATCGGCCCAGTCTTCGGGCGCGTCGCGCCAGTCGCCTGGCTCGCCCAGGATCTGGCCGGTTTCTTCCCAAAGCTCGCGGATCGCCGCGGCAAGAAGGGCGGGACCGATGCCCGGCGATGCCTCTTCCCCGAGCCGCGTGCGGCAGGGTTCGGCCCCGGCCTCGGCCAGCGGCACGTGCCAGTCCGCGCCATCGAGCGCACCGCCCGGAAAGACGAACTTGTTGGGCATGAAGGCGGCCTTGGCGCCGCGTTGACCCATGAGCACGCGCGGCTCGGTCTCCGCGTCGCGGATCAGCACCACGGTCGCTGCATCCCGGATGATCCTGGATTTGTCCTCGGTCATGCGTTCCCCCAAAAGGGCCCCGCGCCCCGGTCTAGTCGTCGTTCTGCCCCGTGCCGAAGCCGTGCAGACGTTTCGCCCATTGCACGCCCACGAGCAGGCCCTTGAACCTTGGCAGAAGGTAGAGGGACATCGCAACCGCAAGCACCGCCAGAATAGCCGAGAACAGCATCGGATCGGGCCGGAACCTTACGTAACCGAAGTGAAAGAACGGCACCAGAAGGTGCCCGACCACGAGGATGGTCAGATAGGCAGGCCCGTCGTCGGCGCGCTGGTGATGGAGTTCTTCGCCACAGACGGTGCAGGTATCGCGCACCTTGAGGTAGCTTTTCATCATCGGTCCGGTGCCACAGGCCGGGCACTTCTTGCGCCAGCCGCGCCAGATCGCCTGCTTGAGCGGGCGCTCCGCGGTCACCTCGGACATCTCCGGCGTCATTGCGGCATCCATGGTCGTTTCTCTTTCGGGATCGTGTTCGCTTCGCGCTTCTTAGCGGACTTGGGCCGGGGATGGCCATGGCGCGCATTGTCGCGGGCGGTATCTCGCTGGAAAAATTCGGTGCGCCGGCGACGGAAACCCGCAGACGCCTCGTTTGAGAAACATGTCAGGTGGCGTCGGGCACATTGGCTTGGAGCGCCGGAAGGCAAGGCAGGACACCTCGGCCAAATGGAGAAATGAACATGAAGAACGTCTGGAAAATAGCAACCGTCGGTGTCGTCACCGGCCTTACCGTTTCCATCGCCTCGGTCACGATGGCGGAGGCCCGGGACATGGACCGGCACGGTGGCGGTCACATGGGACGCGATCACGGCATGCGTGGCGGGATGCAGATGAGTTTTGCCGATCTCGACGAAAACGGCGACGGGTCGATCACGGCCGAGGACTTCACCGCGCGGGCGCAGGCGTTTTTCGACGGTGCCGATGCCGACGGAGACGGCAGTGTGACCTTGTCAGAGCTGACCGCAGCCAATGTCGCGCGCTTCGACGAAGCCTATGAGGCGCGCGTCACCCGGGCGGCGCCCGGCGAAGTGCCCGGTCGTCCGTCGGACGCGCAGGTGACCGCGCGGGCCGAGAAGATGGCCCAACATATGATCGCGCGAGGTGATGCGGACGGGAATGCCACGCTCGAGGGCGAGGAAATGCAGACCGGCGACCGCGCGGCGCGGATGATCGACCGCTTCGACACCGACGACGACGGGGCGATCAGCAAGGCGGAATTCGACGCCATGAAGGCCCGGCGCGGCAATGGTCACGGCGAGCGGATGGAGCGCGGCGGTGAGCGCCGGGGTCCCGGTGCAGGTCAGGGCCGAATGGGCAACAGGCCGATGCCGCCAGCGGCTGACGCGGCGCCCGACACCGAGGCGAACTGAACGCCGGAACACACCTCTCCGGGGCAAGGGCCTTGCGCGCCCTGCCCCGGTCTGAATGTGCCGGTTCCCGCGTCGATTGCGCGGGAACCGGCGACAGGATACCAACCGGACGCGATGGATATGGCTTTGGACGCAAGCGATGAAGTCTCGGACGAGGCTCTGCTGGTCGCCTATGGGAATGGCGACCGGGAGGCGGCGATGCTGCTCACCGCCCGTCTTGCGCCGCGTGTTCTGGGCTTCGCCACGCGGATGCTCAAGGGCGACCGCGCCGAGGCCGAGGACGTGACGCAGGAAGCGATGCTTCGCCTGTGGAAGGTCGCACCCGACTGGCGCCAGGGTGAGGCCAAGGTGACGACCTGGCTCTTTCGGGTCACGACCAATCTGTGCACCGACCGGCTGCGCAAACGGCGCGGCGTCGACATGGACTCCATGCCGGAACCCGAAGACGATTCGCCCGGAGTCGCGGCACGGATGATGGACGCGGACCGGGCGACAGCACTTCAGGCCGCGCTCGACGAACTGCCGGAGCGGCAGAGGGAAGCGGTGATACTCAGGCATCTAGACGGGTTGGGGAACCCGGAGATCGCCGAGACGATGGAGATTAGTGTCGAAGCGGTCGAAAGCCTGACTGCACGCGGCAAGAGAGCGCTGGCCCGGATCCTGTCCGGACGGCGCGAGGAGTTGGGATATGACGAAACGTGAGCTGAACGACGACGATCATCTGCTCGAAAGCTACTTCGCGGCGGGGCGGACCGAAATACCGACGCCCTCGGCCGAGTTGCTGGGCCGGATCATGGCGGATGCAGAACGGATCGCACAGGCGCGGCAAGGTGCTGCCCCCGCGCGCGCACCGTCTCGGCGGCCTTTCCTGATGGCTCTGGCGGCGGCGGTGGGCGGATGGCCCGCCTTTGCCGGGATGGCCACCGCCGCCGTCGCCGGGGTCTGGATCGGGGCAGCCGCGCCCGAGGCTCTGTCCACAGTGACCGGCGGGCTTCTCGCACCGGCGAACGAGGTCTACCAGATCGAGGATCTCGCCCCCGGCTATGGTGCGCTTCTGGCGCTTGATCTGGAGGCGGCGCAATGACCGAGCAGACCCCGCAAAGGCCCGAACCTTCGACGACCAGATCCGGCACGCCCGGCTGGGTGAAGCTGCTGCTGGCCGCATCGCTCACGCTCAATCTGATGGTGGTCGGACTGGTGGTCGGTGCCCGGCTGGGCGACGGCCCGCCCGGACGCGATCCTGGTCCGCGCACGCCACGCGAGCGGGTCGACCCGGCCCTCGGGCCCTTCGGCCGCGCCTTGCCGGACAACTACCGCGAGCGGGCCACCGAGGACATGCGCAGCCGTGCGGGCACCTTTGCCGACAACCGCGGCATGTTCGCGGCGCAACTGGGCGAGATGCTGACGCTCCTCAGGGCCGAGCGTTTCGACGAAGACGCGTTTCGCGCGGCGCTGGAGGCGCAGTCGCAGATGTTCGAGACCCGCAGCCAGATCGGGCGCGATGTGGTGTCAGAGCAGATCGCCGCAATGTCGCCGGAAGAGAGGCAGGCCGTGGCGGAGAAGCTCGAAAAAGGGTTCGGGCGCGTGCTGAAGGGGGAGCCGGGCCGGGATTAGGGCCGGGTCCAGACGCCGCTGCTCAGGCCGCGTTGCGGGTTGCGGCGAAGGTGACGAGGTTACGACCGGCGGCCTTCGACGCATAGAGCGCCTGATCCGCCCGCTCGTAGGCGCTGCGGCCATCGAGCGTGGCCACGCGCGCCACCGCTACCCCAACCGAGATCGAGATCGCAACGCTGCGCCCCTCTGCCCCGAGGGCCACGTCCCGCGACACGACCGCGGCCCGCAGGCGCTCGGCGACAGCCCGCGCCGTTTCGCTGTCGGTGTCCGGCAGCACGACGAGGAATTCCTCGCCGCCAACGCGGGCGACCATATCGCAGTCCCGCAATTCGGCCCGCAGGCGCGACGCAACGCTGCGCAGGACAGCATCCCCGGCCAGATGCCCGAAACGGTCGTTCACGCCCTTGAAGTGGTCGAGGTCGAGCAGCATCAGCGCAAAGCTGTCCGGTCGGCCCGCCCCCTGCGTCCGGCAAAGGCGGTCGAGATAGCCGTCGGCATAGCGGCGATTGTAAAGCCCGGTGAGCGGGTCGCGCAGCGCCTGATCGAGCCGGTCTTCGAGCGCGTCGCGCATCCTGTCAGCTTCGCGTTTCCGGGTCACGAGGCGGTCGAGCCGCAGAGCCAGTTCGGCCGCGTCGAAAGGACCTGGCACGATGGCGTTCGCCCCGAAATCAAGCGCAAGATCGGCGGTCGCGCTTGCGCCCTCGAACATCTGGTAGAGGATCACGGCGTCACGGCTCGCTTGACGGGCGCGCAGTTCGCTGACCAGCCTGAGGCTCGATCCAGGGTGCGCGGGAGTCTCGACGATGACATAGGCATCCGGCGCCCGCACCGGTTTCGGTTCAAGAGCGACATCTGCCGTCTCGGCCACCACATCGCCGCCGAGGCTTTCCGCCAGGGCCCGGCGCCAGATCACGGCGGCATTCGCCTGTGGCGTAACGATCGCCGCCCGGATACGTGGGGCAAAACCGGCATCAGGTTCGGAAAACCCCGCGAGGCCCAACACGTCGCGCCGCCGCAGCAGGTCGCCGCGCATCGACATGTCACGCAGGATAGAGCGAAGCAGTGCCGACAGTTCGACCTCGGCGGGAAGCCCGGCCAAAACCTCGTCCGCGCCCGCCTTCAAGGCTTCGATCCGTGCGTCGCGATCATTTCGCGCGCCATAGATGACGATCGGCACATCGGCGAGCGGGGCGAGCGCGCGCAGGTGGCGGCACGCGGCAAGCCCGCCGCCGGGAAACCCGAGGTCGAGCAGGATCACGTCGGGCACCCCGGCCTCCACATGCGTGACCACCTCGGCCATGGTGCGCGCCAGAACGACATCGTAGCGTGCCAGCGCCAGCCGCGCCTTGAGCGCGATCCGGTCGGTGACGAGGTCGTCGGCTATGAGGATCCTGCCGCTCATGAAATCCCTAAAATTCGACTCGCATCCGTTGCGTTGGCTCCAACTTTCGCCAAGAAGGGTTAACAAAGCGTTTCCATCTGAGGGAAAGATCACCATGACGCGGGATCGTGCCGAGACAGTCGCCCTGACGGCCCTTGGCTGGCTGGTCGGCAATGACGAGCTCTTGCCTGTTTTCCTTGGCGCGACGGGGGGCGACGCCGGGTCGCTGCGCCGCGCGGCTGAGGATGACCAGGCCCTTGGCGCGGTGCTGGATTTCCTGACGATGGACGACAACTGGGTCGTTGCGCTCTGCGATGCGACGGGGCTCGATTACCGCGATCCCCTGGCCGCGCGCATGGTCCTGTCGGGCGGCGAGATGCATTGGACGTGACGGCTCTCCGGGCCGTCATCTTCGACAAGGACGGGACCCTCTTCGATTTCGCGGCGACCTGGGGCGGCTGGACACAGGCAGCGCTGCTGGAGCTGGCGGAGGGCGACATGGAGCTTGCCCGGCGGCTTGGGCAAGCGCTCGGGATCGTCCTGCCCCCCGATCCTGCCGGTGTCGCGCGGTTTTCGCCCGGCAGCCCCGCCGTATCCGGCACGATTGCAGAGACCGCCGTCCACCTGGCCCCGATGCTCGGTCGGGATGTCGAGGATCTGACAGACTGGCTCGTCATGCGGGCACAGGAGGTCCGCCCTGCGCCAGCCACTGACCTCGTCCGGCTTCTGGGAAGGCTGTCGGCGCAACGTTACGCGCTCGCGCTCGCCACCAACGATTCCCGTTTGCCGACGGAACGCCACCTCGAGGAGGCGGGGATTGCCCGGCTCCTGCCCCATGTGCGCACGGCCGACGACGGGTTGGCGCCAAAGCCCGCGCCCGACATGCTCCTGTCCATCGCGGCCGATCTGGAGCTGCACCCCCGTGCGGTGCTCATGGTCGGCGACAGCAGGGCCGACATCGCAGCCGCCCGGGCCGCGGGAATGCCGGTCATCGCCGTCCTGACCGGACCGGCAGGACCGGGCGAGCTTCTGGACGCGGACACGACACTCGATCACGTCGGGCGCCTGCCCGGCTGGCTCGCCGAGCAGGCGCGCCCGACCTGACCCCATGAGCGACCGAATTGGGGCTTCCTTAACCTCTGTCGGATAGACCGAAGATGTTTCTCGAGGGTTCGCAGATGCACGGCCTAGTTTTCCGCTCCTTCGAGGGGTTCGTTCGCTCCGCCTATGGTGCCGATGTCTGGTCGGCCTGTGCCATGGCCTGCGACCCGACCGGGGGCGGTTTCGAAGCGATGTTCGGCTATGACGACGCCCTCATGGACCGGCTGGTGGACGATTGCGCTGCGGCGCTGGGAAAGCCGCGCGATGCCTTGCTGGAGGATTTCGGAACCCATCTCGTCGCCTCGCCACAGGCGCACAGGCTACGGCGCCTGCTGCGGTTCGGCGGGGTCGACTACGAGGATTTCCTGCAATCGCTTGAGGATTTGCCCGGACGGGCACAACTCGCCGTGCCCGACATCGGGCTGCCTGACCTCGACCTTACCGATCTGGGGGGTGGCGCGTTCCGGCTGGATTGCGGACGGACGATCCCGGGCGGGGGACATGTGGTCGTGGGGCTGCTTCGGGCGCTGGCCGACGACTACGGCGCGCTGGTGCTGCTTGACCATCAGGGCACGCAGAACGACCGGGAGGTCATCTCGATCCATGTGCTGAAGACCGACTTCGCGCGCGGGCGTGATTTCGACCTTGCCGACCGCAGCCTGCCGCGCGCGGGGCCCGTCCCGTGACGGTCCTCTCGCCCATCGCGGCCGACCCCGGCCTTCTCGATGCGTTGATGCCCATGCATTTTCGCATGTCGCGAGACGGATTCCTTCGGCACGCGGCGCCGACCCTGATCAAGGTTGCCGGGGAAGCGGCCCTTGCCGGGCGTCCGGTTGCTGACGCCTTTGACCTGCGGCGTGAAAGCGGGCCCGGGCTCATCGACCGGTTGACGAACTCCTCCTCGACCAAGATCCACCTGCGCCTGCGGGACCGACACCGCACGCAACTCATTGCCGTGCCCGTGCAGCTTCCGACCGGTGACGTGCTCGTGAACCTGTCTTTCGGGATCGCCGTGCTCGATGCCGTGTCTCGATACCATCTTGCCGGGTCGGATTTCGCGCCGACCGACCTCACCCTCGAATTGCTATACCTCGTGGAAGCCAACATGGCCGCCATGAACGAAAGCCGCGCCCTGAACGAACGGTTGCAGGGCGCGCGAATGGCGGCCGAGGCACAGGCGCTCACCGATACACTCACCGGCCTGCGCAACCGCCGAGCCCTCGACGTGGTGCTGTCACGGCTGGCGGAACGGTCGATGCCCTTCGCCCTCGCCCATCTCGACCTCGATTTCTTCAAGGCCGTCAACGACACCCATGGGCATGCGGCAGGAGACCGGGTTCTGGTCGACGTCGCCCGGATCCTGCTCGAGGAAACCCGCGAGGATGACACCGTGGCGCGCGTGGGCGGCGACGAATTCGTGCTCGTCTTCGCAGGGCTGGTCGACCAAAGGCGTCTGCAAGCGATCCTCATGCGGATCATCCGCCGCCTGGAAGAGCCGATTTTGTTCCGTGGCACGACTTGCCGTATTTCGTCCTCTGCCGGCGTCGTGCAATCGACGCACTACGACCCCGTGGACATCGCCCGCATGCATGCCGACGCGGATCAGGCGCTCTATGCCTCCAAGGCCGCCGGGCGTGGGCGGGTAACCTTCCATGGCCTGCCGCCTGAGCGCGCCGGACGGCTTGCCGGGGACGTGGGCCCCGGCGGACGCGATGCCGAGGAGCGCCCCGCCCGCTCCGAAGGCTAGAGACGACGGACCCGCAAGCAAAAAGCCCCGCCGTTTCCGGCGGGGCAGTCGTTGCGCCAATCGCGTGGCGGGAGGATTATTGGGCGGATGCCAACTGCCGCGGCAGTTTGAAGGTCCAGACGGTGCCACCCTGGTTGAGGTAGTTCACCTTCTTCGCGACCTCGCCACCCCAGAGCGGCACAGCGCCGCCCCAGCCGGAGACCACAGTGACATACTGCTCGCCGTCGATCTCGTAGGTAACGGGCTGGCCGACGATGCCCGACCCGGTCTGGAAGGACCACAGGACTTCGCCGGTCTCGTCGTCGAGCGCCAGGAATTCACCCTCGGGCGTGCCGAAGAACACGAGGCCCCCGGCCGTGGTCATGACCCCGCCCCAGAGCGGCGCATCGTTCTTGTATTCCCATTTGATTTCGCCAGTCTCGGGCTGGATCGCCTTCAGGGACCCGATGTGGTCTTCGAAGATCGGCTTGATCGTGAAGCCCGCACCCAGGTAAGCCGCGCCCTTCTTGTAGGAGATCGGCTCGTTCCAGATGTCCATGCCCCATTCGTTGGAGGGCACGTAGAACATCCCGGTCTTCTGGCTGAACGCCATCGGCATCCAGTTCTTGCCGCCAAGGAACGAGGGCACGGCGAAGACCATCTCGCCCTTGTCGGCGTCGAGCGGGTTGCCCGGACGGTTGGCTTCGTTGTAGATCGGGCGCCCGGTCTCGTCGATGCCCTCGGCCCAGGTGATGTCCGACACGAAGGGCGTCGCGCTGACAAAGGCACCGTCTTCGCGGTTAAGGACGTAGAAGAACCCGTTCCGGTCGGCAGTCGCATAGCGCATGTTGCCTTCGGTATCGACAAAGGAAACGACCTCGTTCACGCCGTCGAAGTCCCAGCCTTCGCGCGGCGTGGTCTGGAAGTGCCACTTGATTTCGCCGGTCGCCGGATCGATGCCCAGACGCGAGGCGGCATAGAGGTTGTCGCCCGCATTGCCGTCGGTCGGCGTGCCCGCGTTGCGCAGGTGCGAGTTCCAGGGCGCCGGGTTGCCGGTGCCGAAGACCAGCGTGTCGGTGTCCGCGTCATAGGAGCCGCCGAGCCAGGTCGCGCCGCCGCCGGTCTTCCACATATCTCCCGGCCAGGTCGCGTTGAGCGTGCCGGTCATGGTCGATTCTTCGCCGTTGAGCGTGCCCATGTGACCTTCGATCACCGGGCGGGTCCAGACGATGTCGCCGGTCTCGGCATCGCGCGCCTGCACTTCGCCGACGATCCCGAATTCACCGCCGGAGTTGCCGGTGATGACGAGCCCGTCCACGATGAGCGGTGCGGCGGTGTAGCTGTAGCCCTCCTTGTATTCGGCGATCTTCTTGTTCCAGACCGTGTCGCCGGTCTTGAGGTCCAGCGCCACGATGCGGGCATCGAGCGTGCCGAAATAGATCTTGTCGCCATAGATCGCCGCACCACGGTTGACCACATCGCAGCAGGGCAGGATGCCCTCTGGCAGACGCGCGTCGAACTGCCAGACTTCCTTCCCGGTCTCGAGGTCGATCGCGTAAAGCCGCGAATAGGAGCCGGTGACATACATCATCCCGTCGTGGACGAGCGGCTGTGTTTCCTGCCCGCGCTGCTTTTCTCCGCCGAGCGAGAAGGCCCAGGCGGGAACGAGATTCTGGATGTTTTCCTTGTTCAGCGTGTCCATTGGCGAGTAGCGCTGTAGATCACGCCCCATGCCGTTGGTCAGGATGTTTTCCGGTGTGTTCGCGTCGTTGGCGAGGTCTTCTTCGGTGACATTCGCAATGGCCGGGGCGGCAAAGGCGAAGGCCATTGTCGCCGCGACGGCGGCTTTGACGAACCTGTTCATGTGTATCCTCCCATGGATGCTTTTCGGGCGACGGTCAGGGTGCCGCCGCAGGTCGAGCCACGCATATGATCGTCCGGCCGGAGGGTGCGGCAAATTGGCAGAAGGTCGTATTGGCGCTACGACCCGCCCGAAAACGCATCGTCCTTTGGTCCTATACGGCGCCGAATGGGGTGCGTCTCGGGACGGCGGGGAACGCCTAGCCGCCCAAGGTCTCCAGGTAGGTCACGATGAAATCCTGCACGGTCGGATCGTCGATCCCCACATGACGCATCTTGGTGCCCGGCAGAAGCGCGTCATTGTCTTCCATCCACGCCTTGAGTGCGCCGGGCGTCCAGACGAAATGCGCCTGGGTAAGCGCCTCGGAATAGGGGTAGTCGGGGAACGTCCCGGCCTCGCGCCCCACGACGCCGGTCAGAAGCGGGCCGTAACTCGCCCGGTCCGCGTCGACCGAATGGCAGCGGTGGCATTCCTTGTCAAAAAGCGCCTGACCGGCCTCGGCCTTGATGGTGTCGTATTCGCCTGCGAGGGCCGGCGAGGCGAGGGCCCCGGTTGCGATAGACAGGGCGAGGATGAAGCTGCGAAACATGGGTATCTCCTTGGAACTGATGTGTTGTCCCAAGGATGACCTGTCGGCGGCGCCGGGCGTTTGACGTGGGTCAAGCGCCGGGGGCGACTTTGGTCTCGGAATTCCTACGACTTTGGTCGCGCATGGAGACTATGTCGCCGGCCACGCGTCAGAACATCTTCTGATAACGCCATTCGTCGGCGTCCGGCGTTACCTCGTCCAGGTCGTACCCGGCGCTGCGCATGCGCTCCGCGACCGGGAGTCCGGCGTTTGCGGCTTCGTCGATCAGCGCGCGTCCGGCGGCTTCGTCCTGCGCCACGCCCCATCCCCGCAGAAGGTCGAGACCCCGGTTGAACTGGCCCACAGGGTCCCCCGCCTCGGCGGCGCGGCGGTTCCACTCGGTCGCGGCTTCGAGGTCCTGGGGTCCGCCGAGCCCACGGTCGTCAAGCTGGCTCATCCAGGTCATCGCCCCAGTGTAGCCGTCTTCGGCGCAGCGCTCGAAGAGCTCCCGGGCGAGCCCGTGTCGCCCGGACTTGGTAACGAGATACCCGGTCGAGCAAAGCACCATGTCCGATTGTCCGTCGCGGATGTTCTCCATGACCCGTGCCATCGACATTTCATGGGGGTTGAGCGTGCCCTCTTCGGTCACTTGGGTCTCCTCGCCCATCTCCATGGCGAGGTCTTCGGCAAGGACGATGCCGCCGAACAGCAAGGTGCAGGCGGCGAGCGCAAGCGCGGCAAGGGTGCGGGTCATGATGTTTCCTCCGCACATATTTTGCCATGCGCCCTGCCCCCGCCCCATTGGACCAAAGTGCCGGTTTTTCTACGACCCGGCCCCATTGGACCGGGTCGCGTCGGTTCTATTCGATGGTGATCTGGAGCGTCTGAAGGTCGCCGCGTGCCTGCGGCACGCTGAGCGTATAGCTGCCCGGCTTGATCGCGATGAAGCTCATCTCCATCGTGCCGGCCTCGTCGAACTCGAAGCTGTCGACGCCGAGAGGGCGAATCTCGATGCCTTCGATAACCAGCTCGTTGATCCAGATGGCCCGAAAGAACGCCGCGCCCGCGAGCGCGAGTTCCTGCGATCCGTCTGCCTCGATCTCGATCTCGTAATGGGTGCCGGACTTGAGCATGAGCGGCGCCTCGGCAAGGGGCTGTCCGGCTGACAGCAGGATCGGCGGCAGGTCCTCGGAGTTGGTGGCAGAGAGGAGCCCCGCCATACCGAATCCGGCGTCGTCGTCATCATCGTCCGCGAAGGCAGGAAAAGTCGTGAGGGCGAGGGTCGCGGAAGCCGCGATGAGGAATTTACGCATGGAAAGGTCCTTCTGTTGAGAGGTGCAGGCGGGGTGGCCTGTCAGGGCCGGGTCGCCGCACCCCAGGGAAAACGGCCGACCTGAACGGTCTTTTCCGGCCGGCGGGAAGCCACGTCGATCACCGTCACGTCGCCCGAGACGCCGTTGGTGGTGAAAAGCTGACTGTGGTCGGGGGAAAAAGCCATGTGCCAGACGCGGCGGCCGACGAGGATGTAATCCTCGACCTCGAAGGTCTCCGCGTTGACCACGGCGACGTGGTTCGAGGGCCCCAGGGCCACGAAGGCGGTCTTGTGATCGGGTGTGAACTCGAACCCGACCGGCTGCACGAGGTCCTGATGGATGCCGTCGATCTCGAAACGGATCTTGGCCTTCTCGCTCTGGTCGCCAGTGGTGAAGACGGTGATCGTCCCGCCGATCTCGGAACTCACCCAAAGCTCGCTGCCCTCGTTCACGAACTCCGCATGGCGCGGGCGGCTGTCGACCAGCGTGTTGGCGAAAATCTGATGGCTCTGGGTGTCGATCCAATGCGCCATGTTGGTGGTTTCGGAGGTCGTGATCACGATCTTGCCGTCGGGCGAGACGGCCATACCTTCGGGCTCGATGCCCACGTTGATCTGGGCCACGACCTCGCGGGTTTCGACATCGACCACGGTGGTCACCGCGTCGTCTTCGTTCGCGATCCAGAGATAGCGGTCGTCGGGCGAAAGAACGAATTGCTCAGGGTCCGCGCCGGACGGCAGGTCGTGCAGGATTTCGCCCGTTTCCGGGTCCATGACCTGAACCGCGTTCGAATCGGAGGCGCAGATGTAGACCCGGCTGTGATCCGAGTTGAAGGTGATACCGCGCGGGCGTTCGCCGGTAGGGATCGTGCGCGTGACCTCGAGCGTTTCGACGTCGATCACGCTGATCGTGTCGTCCTTTTCGTTGGTCACCCAGATTTCCGAGGCGGCAGCCGGGGTCGCGACGAGGGCGGCAAGAAGGGCAGGTTTCAGCATGTCAGTCTCCGAAGGCTGTGCAGGTGCTTTCGGGACGGTCCATCCCGAGGCTGTCCAGTGGATTGAATTGATGCTCGAAGCCGTCAAGCGGCGCGCTCTCGACCAGCGCCCGGGCATTCACGACCGGGATCGGCTGGCGCATCTGGCCGTTCCATTGGCGGAAGGACAGAGGACGACCCTGAAACCCGGCAAGCTCGAAGTCGTCGGCAAGGATATAGTCGCGCAGCGCGCCCGGATCGGCGCTGTTCGTGCGCGTCACCGCCTCGCCCACCACACGCATCGCCGCCCAGGCGGCATAATCTCGGGGCGCCATATCACGGCCTGCAAGCGCCTCGAACCGGTTCTGAAGCTGGGCCGCACCCCACTGTTCCACGACCGGCGCCCAGGCAAGCGGCATGAGCCCTGTGGCCCCCGCAACCGGGCGCGGTTCGAAGGTGTTGTGTTCGATGTAGCGGGCGAAATCATCGCCGGCGTCGGCGACGAGAACGGCATCGTGGTCCTTGAAGCCCTGCGTCAGAAGCGGCACTTCGCGGGAGGCAAAGCGGCGCAGGTCGCCGGCTTCGCTCCACTCGGCTTCCGACACGATCTTGAGGCCGAACTTACGGGCCGAGGCGCGGTAAGTCTCGGCCAGTGCGCGGTCGTCGTCGGTTTCGCCCTCGATCAGAGCGAGGGTCGTCCAGCGTTTGGCCAGAAGCACCTGCATGAGCGCATCCGCCCGCATCGATGCCTCGGTCGCGGTGTGGAACACATTCGCGCGGCAGTCTTCGCTGCGCAGGCGCGGTGCTTCGCTCGAGACGTTGAAGATGAGCGCGCCTTCCAGTTCCGGCAGGTCGGCCACGGCAAGGAGCCGCTCGGCATGCATATCGGCGAGGATGATGCGGTGTCCGGCGGCAAGCTCGCGCGCGGCCGCGACCACATCGCCCTCCGGGGGCAGCGACACGGTGGTGAGCTGGTAGTCGTGGCCCATGAAGCTGCCGGTCGTCGCGTTGTCCGCACGGCCCAGATCAGCCCCGGCGAGGCCAAGATCCTCGGGCACGGCATCGAGGTTCGAGAGCACCGCCCGGGGCGGTTCTTCGAGCCGAAGATAGGCGACGGGAACCACGAGGTCGGCGGCCGAAGCTGCAAGCGGGACCGTGGCGGCAAGGAACGCCGCATGGATGATGCGCCGGGTCTGTTTCATGAAAACTCCTCCTGAAGGGAAGCTAGGCGGGAGTTTCCGGAGCGTTCCATTAGACCTTGGTCTCACGCTCACGGAAATGAGACGGCGACAGGGCGCGAACTGCACCAAGGTCTAATGGCGCGAGCGAACCAAGCGGGGCTAGCTAGGCCGAAATGTTGCGGAGGACACCATGAACAGGACCAATATTTTCGCCGCTGTCGCCACGCTCGCCCTTGCCGGCGCTGCCTATGGCCACGGTGACGTGACGCCCCAGCCCGTCAACACCGATGCGCTTCCCGAGGTGGGCGAAGAGTGGCTGATCGAGAACCCTTATCGTGCAGAGGCGGCAGGCGAGGACGTCTGGATGAAAGCGGTCGAAATCGGGGCGTCGGGCTATAACCAGAACTGCGCACGCTGCCATGGACTGGGCGTCGTGTCGGGGGGACTTGCCCCCGATCTGCGCTATCTCGAAGCCGCGGAATATGGCGATGAATGGTATGTGGAACGGTTCCGGCACGGCATGACCCAGAACGGGACCACCAAGATGCCCGCTTTCGGCGAGCTTCTGGGCCAGAAGGCCGCCTGGGCCATCCGCACCTATATCGAAACGCGGCCCGATGACGGCGAGCTCGACGACCATGCCGACCGGCTTGCTGCCATCCGGGACGAGCTCATGTCGGGCACCGTCGCGGATCCGGCGTCGCTCGCGTCGGAATTGCAGGGGATCGCCGACCAGGTCGAGACCGGCTCCGGTGCCCCGGTCGCGGATTCGGTCGCTTTCGAGGCCGCGCGCACGATCAACGACGACCCGGCAAGCTGGAAGGCGGCGGGCGACATCCTGACCGTCGGACTGTCCGCGGCACACTGACGGAGACGCCATGACACGCATAGGCGCTCTTGCGAGCCTTCTGGCCGGTCTTGCGATTGCAGGGCCGGCCTTTGCGCGTTGCGAGGATCACGTCCCGCAGCCCAAACCCCAGAACACCTTCGCGCAGAACATCGGGCGCGAGTTCGACACCATCGTGGACGAAGGCTGGATGGAATTCGCCCTCTACGAGGATTTCGCGCCCTGGTCCTATGAAGAGGAAGGCAAGGTCGTGGGGATCGACGTCGAGATCGCCCGGATCATCGCCGAGGACATCGGCGTGGAGCCGCGCTTTCGCCTCGTGCAGGCGGGCGAGAACCTTGACGCGGATCTGCTCAACTACGTCTGGAAGGGCGCCGTCGTGGGGGGGCGCGTGTCCGACGTGATGATGCATGTGCCCTATGACAGCGACCTGACCTGCCGGATCGAACAGGCGGCCTTCACCGGGCAATATGCCGCCGAAGAGCTGGCCATAGCCTATTCGCTGGCCGATTACCCGGACGGCGGGCCGACGCCGGCCTATTTCCGATACGACACGGTCGCGGTCGAGAACGATTCGATCTCGGACTTCTACCTCTCGTCGCTCGGGCGCGGCGCGCCGGTGGCGGGGGTGCAGCGCTTCCCGACCACCGAGGCCGCGATGGAAACCCTGGTGCGCGGCGAGGTCATGGCAGCCATGGGGCCCCGCGCGGTCCTTGAAGCCGGGATGACCGAGGGGCTCGGACTGCATGTGCCGCCCTATCCGGGGCTCGTGCGTTCGGACTGGACGGTGGGGGTGGCGGTGAACTTCCAGCACCGCGACCTTGGCTATGCGGTGGACTACGCCATCGAGAAGGCGCTTGCTGACGGGCGGATCGAAGCGATCTTTGCCGCGCATGGGCTGACGTTCCTGTCGCCCGAACGCTAAAGCGTCGCGAGGTTCCCCTCGCGGTCGACCAACAGCACCCTGGAAAGGCCGAGCGATTGCGCGGCCTTTTCCATGTCGGGTGCCCGCATCAGGCAGAAGGCGGTGGACGCCGCGTCGGCCAGGGTCGCATCCGGCCCGATCACGGTGACGGAGGACCAAAGCGGCTGGCCGCCTTGGGGGTGCAGGATGTGAGAGCGCCCGCCGATCGTCATGGCGGCGGGGGACGAGGTCGCGGCACAGGCATTGGCCAGCGTGATCTCGGCGATCCGCCCGGCGCCCGGATCTTCGACTCCGAGCCGGAACGGCCCGCCGAGCGCGGCGGTTTCGCCCATGTCGACCCTTGCGGTTCTGTAGCCGCGCGCCGCCAGCATTCCGCGCAACTCCTGCGCCGCATAGCCCTGCGCGACGCCGTTGAAAGACAGCGCCTGTCCCGGCGACAACCGAACCGCGCCGCCCCCGACATCGACGCGAGAGAAGTCCACGAGCGATTGATCAGGTTCTCGGTTTTCCGCCAGTGCCACCCAGAGGCTCTGGATCGTCGGGTCGAAGTGACCGTCTGTGGCTGAATGGACCGTGGCACAAGTCGTAAGTATACGTTCCAGATCGGGCGAGAGCGCCCCCTGCCCCTTCCGATTGAGCCACGCCATGGGTCCTGCGGGGTCATAGAGCGTGAACGTCGCTTCGATCTCGCGCATCCTTGCAAGGAGGTTGCCGAGGTCCCGGTCCACCTCTTGGCGCTGGCCCGTGAGCGACAGCGACACGTCGGACCCGAAGGCCCGCCCCCGCCACTCGGTAGATGCCTTGGCGGGAACCGGCACGAGGGCGGCGGCAGACAGCGCGAGAAGCCGGCGACGGGTGATCATGCGGCCTCCCTCCGGGCACGTCTTGTCTCCACGATCAGCGGCACGCATTTCTTCGGGTCGTCGAAGATGGTCACACAGTCGAGACATTGGAAACATTCGTCATACTGGATCTCGCCGGTCTTCTTGATGGCCCCGTATTGGCATTTCACGCGGCAGAGCTGGCAGGGTGCGCCGCATTCCGCGCGGCGTTCGATCCACTTGCGCCCCCGCAGCAGGCCCCCGATCGCCATGAAGGCCCCAAGCGGACAGACGTAACGACAGAAGCCCTTGAAGAAGATTGTGCCGAGCACGAGCCAACCCAGCGCATAGGCGGCGTAGAACCATTCACGCTGGAACCCGACGGTGATCGCGGTCTTGAAGGGCTCGATCTCTGCCGCTTTCTCGGCCCGGTCTGGAATGAGGAAGGCCACCGCGATCAACAGGGCGAGCGCCAGGTATTTGAACCGCTTGAGCCAGGCGTCGAGCCGGGGACCGGCCTCGATCTGCGGCAGGCGCAGGAGCCGCCCCAGATGATGCGCGAATTCCTGCATCGCGCCGAAGGGACACAGCCAGCCGCAGAAAAGCCCCCTGCCCCAGAGTACGAAGCCAAGGATCGCGACCGCCCAGACGAGAAGCGAGAAGGGATCGTAGAGCAGCACGGCAAAGGACCCGTCGCCCACCGTCGCACGCAGGACGGCGAGCACGGTGACGATGGACAGCTGCCCCTGCCCCCAGTAGCCGATGAAACCCACGACCACGGCGAGGATACTCAGCCGTATTGTGGTGTAATGGCGGCGCGCGGCGAGCCAGTGCATCCCCGGTCCCACGGCGACGAGCAAACCGACGAGGAACACCGACAGGATCGCGAGGTCGGTCTGGCGGTTCACGATGGCCTCGAGCCACGCGGGACGCGGCTTGACCACCTCGGGCACCACGTAGAACCGCGCGGGCGCGACGTAATCCAGCGTGAAGTGGGTATCGCCGATCTCGGGCTGGAACATGCCGTGTTCGCGCACCGCCTGCACCTTCAGGGTCCAGTCAGTGATGGGGTCGAAGCCCAGCCGCCGGTCCGCGCGCAGGATCATCGCGGTCTCATGCTCGGGCACGCCGGGGAGGAAGCCCGGAAACATGTCGGCATCGCGCAGCGCCACGGGGAAGCCGCCTTGATCCGCCGACAGCCGGTCGGGCGCTGTGTTGCGCACGAAATCCTCGGAGACGAGCCCGTGACGGCCAGCGTCCAGCAGAAGGAGGGGTTCGTCATCCGGGCTGACGGCGCGGAGGCGGGCGAGTTCCTCTACGGTGGCTGGCTCGAAAACCGCCTTCTGGACCGAAGGCGCGCCGATGTCGACAAGCCAGAGGTCGAGAAACAGACCCTCCGGGTCCGCCTGCGCCTCCGGATCGTCGTCGGCCCAGATCGTGCCCGCGAAGGCCGCATCGACCTCGGCATTGGTCACGGTCAGCCGGCGCGCGATGCCCTCGTCGACGAGGTCCTGCCACGTCAGGCTCTCTTCCACGGTCATGTCCGGGCGCGCGGGAGTGCCCCCCGCCATGCCGCCCATCTTGTCGCGCGCCACCTGAAGCGCAGCTGCGAGAATGGATTCATGCGCGATGCGGACCGAGGCCGTCGCCTTGGTCACCCCGTCCAGATAGGTCAGGTCGGACCCGGACCCGCCACCACCGTAGGGCACACCCACGACCAGCGGCTGGGTGATCGAAAGCCCCGGGTATTGTTCGAGAAACTCGCGGAACGGCGCCTCGCCCAGTCCCGAGACAAAAACCGGTTCGTTCTGGGTCATCAAGCGCACGTCGATGATCGTTCCGTCGAGTTGCAGGAGCACCAGCATGTCGATGGGCTTGCCCGAGAACCCAGGCAAGGGCGCGAGTGGTCCGGTTTCGAAGGCATAGCCAATCTCGGCGCCGCCGGAATTCAGGAGGTGATAGACGCCGGGTTCCTCCATCGGCTCGCCCAGCGCATAGGGCGGCACGATCAGCGCTTCGATGGTCGCGCGATCCGCCGGCGGCCAGTCGGCCGCGCGGACGGGCAAGGCGGCCAGCGCCGCGCAAAACAGGATACCGACGATGATCCTCCACATGGGGCGACGCTACTCCCGCGCCCCGGCCCCGCCCATACGACCAAAGTCCAGCGCCCTCTTCGACCTTGGCGCTTCCGACGTGACGTGCGAGCTCGCGCAGCGGTGAGGGGCGTCAGTCGGGACGCGAAACGAACCGTTCGAGGTCGCGTGGCGCGATCGGCTTGTAGAGCACGCCGACCCCGGCCTTTCGCGCGGCTTCCTCGACCTCGGGCGAGCGGTTGGCAGTGACGAGCCGGACCGGCACCCGGCCATAGGCGTCACGCAGCTTCGCAATGGTGGTAAGCCCGTCCATCCCCTCGCCCAACTGATAATCAACGAGCATCACGTCAGGCACCATATCGAGGTCCGCCATGAGGGTGAGCGCCTCTTCCCCGGACTCGACGTCGATCACATCCACGCCCCATTTCTCGAGGAGCAACGTCATTGCCCGGCGCAACTCGGCGTCGTTTTCGATCAGGAGCGCGACCGCCCCGAGTTCGGGCCCGCTCGGCACATCGGTGCGCCCGAGCGTCACCCCCGCCGTGGCTGCGCCCCAGCCCCGTGTCACCGGCAAGTCGATCCCGAAACAGGTGCCGCGCCCGACGACCGAATTCAGGTGGATCGGGTGGCCAAGCTGGGCGCAGGCCCGGTCCACGATGGCGAGCCCCAGCCCCATCCCGGCACTGGCCGAGGCCGAGACACCGAGCCTGTGGAATTCCTGGAAGATCCGCTGTTGTTCGCCTTCGGGGATGCCGGGGCCGGTGTCCCAGACTTCGACCCGGGTGCGGTCGTTCGCTTCGCGCCGCGCGCCGACAAGGACCCGGCCCGTCTCGGTATAGCGGATCGCGTTGGACATGAGGTTCTGGAGGATGCGCCGAAGGTAGGTCGGATCGCTTTCAACCACCTGCGTCGATGGCAGCACGCGCAGGTCGATCCCCTTGGCAGCTGCCGCAGGCGCATATTCGTCGCGCAGCTGGCGCATCATCGGGGCCAGCGGGATGGGCAGGATCGACAGGTTGGAATGCCCCGCCTCCAGCTTGGAAATGTCGAGCAGCGCCGAGAGGATGTTCTCGACGCTGGCCAGGGCGTTCTGGGCCTTCTGAAGCACGATCTTGGCCCCGTCACTGGCCGCATCATCCTCGGCGGAGGCAACGAAGAGCTTGGCCGCCGACAGGGGTTGAAGCAGGTCGTGGCTTGCCGCCGCCACGAAACGTGACCGGGCTGCGTTGGCTCGTTCGGCCTTGCCCAGCGCGTCCTCAAGGTCCAGCGTGCGTTGTTTCACCCGCGCCTCGAGGCTCTCGTTCGCGCGGGTGATTTCCTCCATCGTGCGCCGCTCCGCGGTGACGTCCGCGACCGACATCACGAAGCCGCCATCGGGCAGATCCTCGGCCGAGACGACCAGCACGCGGCGGTCCCTCTGGGTGACTTCGAAACGGATCGGCAGACGCGGCGCCTCGCCCTTGACCCAGGCGCGGATGTCGCTGCCTTCGACACCCGAAATCTCGGTCATGTCCTCGGCAAAACTTTGATACATCGCCTCGAAATCGCGCCCGATGCGCAGATGGGTCATCGACAGGCCCAGAAGATAGCCGAGACGCTGGTTGAACCCGGCGAGCTTGTTCTCGCGGTTGGAGATGCAGACGCCCACCGTGATATGTTCGAGCGTCGCGCGGATCATGCGCGCCTGATCGTCGAGCATCCGGCCCCGCGCCTCGCGTTCGGACATGACGATGTCGGTGACGTCCGTTTGCAGGATCACCGTGCCGTCGTCAGGCGTGCGGTGCTCGGAAATCTGCATCCAGCGGTCGCCCATGACGTGGATGTTGAACACCACATGCCGGTCGCGGTGGCGCGACCGCCGCCGCCGAGCCCAGGCCTCGGAATTGTCCTTGTCGGTCAGGTCGAGAAAGGCCGACTGGCTGACCATCTCGACGTATTCGGTGAAAGACAGGCCTTCGCGAAGCTGCGCCCGGATATCGGGAAAGAAGCTCGCGAAGCGCGAGTTGTACATGACGAGGTAGTCGTCCTTGTCGAAGAGCGCGAAGCCTTCCTGGATGGTTTCGATCGCGTTGGCGAGGTTGCGGCGTGCAGTGCCGAGATCGCGGTTGGCCTCGGCCAGCCGTGCGTTCGACACCGACAGCAGGTCGAGCGTGTGCTCGAGGTCCACGGTGCGCTGGCGCACCTCTTCCTCGAGGAGTGCGGCGCGCTGGAACTGGGCATAGGCCGCGCCATGTTCGGCGTTGCGCTGCTCCACCTGCTTCATCAGCACGTCGACGATGGTCAGGAGCTTGTCCCGCGTCCGCTCCGGGCTGTCGGTCGGGTTGAGCAGCGCCTCCGAGCGCAAGGGTCGGTGGTCGTCTGGCATGGATCCGTCGCTCATCGCTCGACCCCGGCGGCAAGCGAGGCACCGGGCGGATAGATCGCGACGCCGGTGAAGGTCTGGTTCACATGGATGGCGCCGATCTGTTCGCCGTAGGTCGAGAACCCGCGCACGTTGTGGCGGGAGAGGAGGTCGGAGACGCCAGTCTTCTTCTGGCTCATTTCCGCTTCCAGCCGGCGGAAGACGCAGTCGCAGGCGAGGATCAGCGCCGGGTTGGCGGACGCCGCCAGATCATCGAGCGCCCGCGACAGGTGATCGACCATGTCGTCCGGCCGGGCCAGTGTCAGGACAACACCCTCGTCGATGGCGGCGAAAAAGGTCATCTCTCCGTTCTCGTCCGAGGACTTGATCGAGCGGACATGGTGCTTGCCGCCGACGCGGACCACCACGGGGTTCGCCGCAAAGACGTGATCGTCGAGCAGCATCGGGTCCATCCCGATGAGCCGGGCGTATTCACGCGCGGCGGGTTCGGCGTTGATTTCCTTCACCACCCGGCGTTCGGGGTCGGCGCGGGTCACGACCATGCGCGTCTCGGTCGCCTGGAAGTGGTCGTAGGAAAACACCTTCACCGGGCAATCGGTGCGAAAGAAGGTGAGAACGGCGGCGTTCTGGATCATCTCGTGTCCGTTGAGGACGAAGGTTTCCTCGAACCGGTCACCGTCGCCCGCCGAGCCCCCGAAGAGCGGCACCGCCCCCAATCCCGAGGCCAGCGCGGCGGTCAGTTGATCCTCGCGGGTGGACAGGCCATCGACCAGCAGGAACGCGAATTCATGGGTGAAGGTCGGGTGCCGGCGCATGAGGTTTTGCCGCGCCCGGATGAGCCCCCCCATCAGGTCCTGCGGCGCCAGCGCCTTCAGGTTCGGGACGAGCAGCGTCTCCACCCCGAAGTGATCGGTGGGAAAGGCCATGGCGACGATCTTGCCCTCGTCATAGCCCGCCGACGACAGTTCGCCCGCCGTGGAACAGCCCATGATGCGGGCCTTGGGAAACTCGCTCTGAAGCTGCATGGCAAGCGAGGCCCGGCTTGCCGTGTAGGAGAAGAACAGGAGCACGGTCGAAAACGGCCCCGGACCCAGCGCCTTGGAGATCTTGCGGATCGCGCCGGGGTCGTTGGCCTCGGCTTCGGCCGAGCGCACGAAGGGCGCGTGGGCCAGCGGCGTGCGCGTCGTCAGTTTGATGCCGGACATGTCTGGGGCTCCTCCTTCCCCGATGCGCAGCCTGAACGGTCGTCAGCTGTCTGGCAAGTCGGTTGTCTGCCCCTTCGATTGTCGGCCCGTCAATTGTCGGGCAGGAGCGAATTGAAGTTCGCCTCCTGCGCGATCAGCACTGCCTGCGTGCGGCTCTGCACCCCGAGCTTGCGCATGATGGCGGTCACATGGGCCTTGACGGTGGTCTCCGCGATCGACAGCTCATAGGCGATTTGCTTGTTCATCTGCCCTTCGCAGATCAACTGCAGGATGCGCGCCTGCTGGCGGGTCAGGTGGCTGATCCGGACGAGCGCATCCTCGCGGGCCGAGAGCGGCGCGTTCGGGTCGGCATCGTTCAGCGCGTCCTCGGGGACATATACCTCGCCCCGTGTGATCTGGTCGAAGGCTTTCTGAAAGGTGTCGCGCGGCGAATGCTTGGGCAAGAAGCCTGCCGCCCCGATCCGGATGGCCGAGCGCACGACGCGGGGTTCGGACACGGAGGACACGATGACCACCGGCGTTTCGGGACAGGCCTTGATCAACCGCACCAGCCCGTCGAGCCCGTTCACATCCGGCAGGTTCAGATCAAGCAGGATCACATCCGTCGGTCCCGCTTCGGCGAGATAAGCGAGCCCCTCTTCAAGCGTGCCACGGGTTTCCACGTTGGCGATCCCGATGGTCGCCCGGAGCGTCATGGACAGCGCGTCGCAGAAAAGCGGGTGGTCATCTACGATCAATGCGGAATTCAAGGCGCCCTCCATCCGTATGGTCGTGGTTCGCTTCAGGCCTCTTGCGGCGTCTTGTGCCATGCCCATGGTTCGTCCTGCCCTGCATCGACTGCTTCACCCGACCATAACCACCGCGGGTCGCAGGGGGTATTGGCATAAGGTCTAGGTCCGGACAGCTTCCCGCAGGACGTGTGTTAACCTTCGCGCAGGACCGCAGAAAAAGAAACGTCGAACTTGGGGCTAAGTGGCGGGCCCGCCCTCGTCCTGTGGGATCATGTCGACGCGCTGACGGCTCTTCTGTCCGCCGGAGGTGCGCATGTTGCCCTTGATCGGTGCCACGTCGAAATAGTCGCGCCCGAAGGCAACCACCACGTGATCCTCGCCGGCCACCATGTCGTTTGTCGGATCGAACTCGATCCATCCCGCATCACGGCCGCACCAGGCCCGGACCCAGGCGTGCATCGCATCGGCACCTTCGAGCCGCGCCTGTCCCTCTGGCGGATTTGTCCGCAGAAAGCCCGAGACATAGCCCGCCGGGATGCCCAGCACGCGCAGGGCGCCGATCATGATATGGGTGAAGTCCTGACAGACCCCGTGCCGGGCGGCAAAGGCCTCGGCCAGGGGCGTATCGACGGCGGTAACCTCGGGATCGAATGCCATCTCGGCGTGAAGGCCGCTGCAGACCCGCCAGGCCGCGTCGCGCACGTCGGACGCGCCCGCCGTGGTCGTCATGGCCCAGTCTGTGACGCCCGCGTCGAAGCCCACGCGCGGCGAGGGTGCGAGATAATGCTGCGGACTGTCGGGTCCGATGTCGCGAAGCACGGCGAGTTCGGCCGGGAGCGCGCCGAGCGACGTTGGGGCTCCCGCCGTCCCCTGCCCCGGCAACCGCTCGACCCGCGCCCGCATGAGAAAGGACTCGCGCTCCAAGGGGCGGTCGTAGCGGAGCGTCGAGACGGCATTGCCGAAGAAATCGACACGGTCGCTGCGCTCCACCGGAAGTGGGTCACAGTCCAGCGAGGCGGCCACGACACGCTGCACGCCTTCGATGGTGCGCGGCAGCATTCGAAGCACATGGCGCCCGCTGTCGGCGGCGGCGTCATAGTGGTAGTCGATGGAAAGGCGGATGTCGTAAAGCATTGTGCGGCTTATGAAATCACGATGTCAGTGAAGGTAATTCGCGTCGAGCAGCATGTGGAGCTGGCTGCTGTCGCGGATCAGGCGGTCGAGCGTCCGGTCGGTCACGTCCTCGGCCCGGACCGAGGCGAGCCGGGTAACGAGTTCGACCACACGCACCTGAAACGGCGTCATCCGGTCATCCTCGGGGTGCGGAAGATAGTCGGCATGTTCCCTGAGCGCCTCGAATTGCAGATGCACGGACCGGGGGTTCATGTCGTCCAGAAGCAAAAGCTCGATCACCGTGCGCCGGTCGGTCTCGACCGTATAGCGGCGGCGGTGGGTCATGACGCTGTCGCCGACCTCGATGGCAAGGTCGAAGGCACCCGCTGGCGCTTTCGCGTCCACGCAGGCCCGCACGAGCGACAGCGTGTCGAGCCCTCGCTCGATGGCCCGCCCAAGGCTCAGGAACCGCCAGCCCATGAAGCGATACATGTTCTCGTGAACGAGCCCCGAAAACCCGACGATCTTGCGCAGGAGCACGGAATAGGCCCGCGCCGCGTCGTCCCCAGCCGACACACGCTCGGCGAAATCGGCCAGCGTGCGTTGCAGGTCGACCAGCGCGTTCCAGCCGTCGACCGAGAAGCGGTCCCTGACCGCCCCTGCCGAGCGGAGCGCGGCGGCGAGATCGGCAGTCAGCTGCTGCGGGATCGGCTCGGCGGCATCAATCCCGCTGAAGGACAATTGTTTCGCGATGAATTCGGTGATCGGGTATTCCCCGGTCCCCATTTCGGCCAGCCTCAGGTGATAGGCGCGGATCAGCCGGATGTTGAACTCGACCCGTTCGACATAGCGCCCGAGCCACAGCAGGTTGTCGGCCGCGGTCGAGGGCAAGACCCCAAGGTCCGAGCGCTTGTAGGCGGTGCCCGAAGCCGGCAAGAGCGTTTCCCGGTCGGCATCGGCAGGGCTCTCCGAGACGACCCAGACATCGGCCACCGACCCGCCCCGTTGCATCGCAACGTCGTGCCCCGTGTCGGGCGATCCGATGCGGGCAAAGCCGCCGGGCATGACCCGCCATCCGCCGATGGAGCGGGCGAGGAAGACACGCAGCGACATGGGCCGCGCCTCGAGCCGGCCCTTGACCAACGCGGGGGCCGTCGAAAGCGACAGGTTTTCCTGTGCGGCGAGATGCGCGCCGTTCTGGCGCACCCAGTCGGGGTTGACCGGCTTGCCGCCCGTCGTCGTGCCGCCGACAACCGCCATCGGCCCTTGATCCGCGGGCAGCCGCGTCGACATGGCGTCGTCAAGGATCATGCGGTCGAGGTTCTTGATTGCGTACTCGCGCGCCGCCTCGTCACCGCACCACCAGGTGGCGATGTTCGGCATGGTCAGGGGGTGGCCCAGGATATGACGGGCGATGCGCGGGGTGAAAGCCATCATCGCGCGCGCCTCGAGCACGCCGGACCCCAAAGCGTTGACCATGGTGAACGCCTCATTGCGAAGCGCGTCGACCATGCCGGGGGTGCCGATCTGCGACCCTTCTTCAAGCTCGAGCGGGTCGATCCAGCCCGAATCCATCCGCCGCCAGAGCACCTCGACCGGGTTCAGCCCGTTCACGGTGCGCACCATGAGCTTGCCGTCCTGCACGGTCAGGTCGCTCCCTTGCATGAGCGAGAACCCGAGGTAGCGTGCGATATAAGCGTGTTCGAAGTAGGTGTCGTTCAGCGGCCCGGGGGTCAGGATGCCGACCCGGCTTGACGACGTTGTCGTCATGCCCTGAAGCGCATCGCGGAAATGGCGATAGAAACTCGCGAGCCGCCTGACATTGGCCTTCCGGATGATCTTGGAAAAGGCCCGGTTGGTGGCCATCCGGGTCTCGAGCGCGAAACCCGATCCCGATGGCGCCTGCGTGCGGTCGCCCATGACCCACCAGTCGCCCCCTGGTCCGCGTCCGATATCGAAGGCGACATGATGCAGGAAATACCCGCCGCGCGGCCGGACACCGACCATGGGCCGAAGCCACTCCGGGTTCGAGGCGAGCATGGAGGGCGGCAGGAGGCCATCCGCGACCAGTCGCCCCTCGCCATAGATGTCGGCCATCATCGCTTCGAGCAATTCGGCGCGCTCGATCAGCGCCGTCTCGATCCCGCGCCATTCTTCGCCGTCGAGCACGAGCGGCAGATGCGACAGGGGCCAGTCACGTTCAGCGGAGCCCGTCTTGCCATACTGCCGGAAATAAACGCCTGCATCGCGCAGATACTGGTCGGCCCGCGCCGTCGACAAGTCGAGTTCCTCGCCCGACATCTCGGCAATCGCCTTGAGGAGCGGACGCCAGACCGGCCTGAGGGTGCCGTCGGCCTGAAACAACTCGTCCGCGACGCCCTCTCGGCAGGTGTAATCGCCCAGGAGCCGCGCGAACTCCTCATCCGTCAGCGCGGTCGGAAGGGTTTGCATGTCTGTCTTCTCCCTCCCTATTCCGCGTCGGTCCGCCCACTAGAGACCGGACCTGCGCCGCAAGTCCAGCGTCATCGGAAACTCGGGATGCGGGACCTCGGGCGCGGGCCAGTAGGTTCCCGGGGTGTGGCCGAGCTTCTCGAATCTGGCCAGCCGCCGCGCATCCGCTTCGTTTCCGTTCACTGGGAAGGTGTCATAGCTGCGCCCGCCCGGATGTGCCACGTGATAGGTGCATCCGCCCAGCGCGCGGCCGGTCCATGTGTCGAAAATGTCAAAGACGAGCGGCGCGTTCACCGGCAGGACCGGGTGAAGCGCCTCGGCCGGTTGCCAGGCCTTGAAGCGCACGCCCGCCACGCTCACCCCGCTTTGGTCGGTCCGGGTCAGGGGCAGCGCGCGCTGGTTGCAGGTGACGATGTAGCGCCCAGGTTCTGTGGCCGTCAGCTGCACCTGCATCCGCTCCACCGAGCTGTCGGTATAGCGCACGGTGCCACCGATCGCCCCGCGCTCGCCCAGCACGTGCCAGGGTTCGAGCGCCTGCCTGAGTTCCAGATGCACGCCCTCGTATTCGACCTCGCCCGCGAAGGGGAAGCGGAACTCCTTCTGCGCCTCGTACCACTCCGACCGCATGTCGAAGCCATGGGCCGACAAGTCGCGCAGCACGTCGAGGAAGTCCTGCCAGACGAAATAGGGCAGCATGAACCGGTCGTGGAGCGTCGTGCCCCAACGCACCGGCTTGCCCGTCGCGGGCTTGTCCCCGTAGCGGGCCAGAAGCGCCCGGATCAGCACCTGTTGGGCCAGGCTCATCTTGGCGTCCGGCGGCATCTCGAACCCCCGGAATTCAACGAGCCCCAGCCGCCCGGTGGGTCCGTCCGGCGAATAGAGCTTGTCAATGCAGATCTCGGCCCGGTGGGTGTTGCCCGTGACGTCGATCAGGATGTTGCGCAGGAGCCGGTCCGTCAGCCAGGGCAGCGCGGGCGGCCCGTCCTCGGGCCCGCCGATCTGGTCGAGCGCGATCTCGAGTTCATAGAGCGTATCATGCCGCGCCTCGTCGATCCGGGGGGCTTGAGACGTCGGCCCGATGAAAAGACCGGAGAAAAGATACGACATCGAGGGATGGCGCTGCCAGTGCAGGATCAGCGACTTGAGCAGGTCGGGTCGCCGCAGGAAGGGGCTGTCGTTCGTGGTCATGCCGCCGACGACGACGTGGTTGCCGCCGCCGGTGCCCGTATGCTTGCCGTCGATCATGAACTTGTCGGCACCCAGCCGCGACTGGCGGGCATCCTCGTAGACGCCGTTGGTAATCGCCACGCATTCCGCCCAGTTGGTCGCCGGGTGGATGTTCACCTCGATCACCCCCGGGTCGGGGGCCACTCGGATCACGTTCAGCCGCGGGTCACCGGGCGGGGTGTAGCCTTCGATATGCAGCGGAAGCTTCAGGGATTTCGCCGTCCCTTCGGCCACCGCGATCAGCTCGAGATAATCCTCAAGCGCCTCGACCGGCGGCATGAAAAGGCACAGCCGCCCGTCGCGCGGCTCGCAGGCGATGGCGGTGCGCACCCGTCCGCCGCCCGCATCGAGGTATTGCTCGACGATCTCCTGATGTTCGGTCGCCTCGGCTTCCTTGACCGCGGACACCGGCTGCTCCCGGGTCTCGGTCACCTCCGGCGCGGAAAGCTCTTCGCGTGCGATCCGGTCGATCTCGGCGATCACGGCGGCGCGGCTTGCGTGATAGTCGGGCAGCGGCGCGCGCGCGATGGTCGGGTCCTGCACGTTGATATAGGGGTAATCAGCCGCCGAGATATGGGGCAGACTGCCCAGCGGCAGACGAAATCCCACCGGACTGTCACCGGGCACGAGGAACAAATGCCCGCGCCGTGTCTTCCACTTCTCGCTCATCCAGCGGGTGCCGGTGGCCTTGGATTGCCAGCGCTGCACCGGCAGGACGAATCCCGCCGGGTTTTCGAGTCCGCGCGCGAAGACCTTGGCGATCCGCGCCCTTGTCTCCGGGTCCTTGAGCTTGGAATCCCGCGGCGTCACGTTGAGCGGAAGGTCCGCTTCCTTGAGGATCCACTCCGCCGGATCCTCATAGGTCGGTTGCACGTGGCCCGGCTCGATCCCGAGATTCTGGGCGAAGCGCTCCATGAAAGCGCTCGCCTGATCCCCCGTCGCGCCCTCCTGCCCTTCTTCGGCGATCAGCGTCTCGTCGGACCACACGGGCTTGCCGTCGCGCCGCCAGTAGAGCGAGAAGGTCCAGCGCGGCAGGGTTTCGCCCGGATACCATTTGCCCTGCCCATAATGCAGGAAACCGCCCGGCGCGAAGCGGTCGCGCAGCTTGCGGATCAGGACATCCGCCCGGTCACGCTTGGTCGGCCCCACGGCGGCGGTGTTCCACTCGTCGCTCTCGAAATCGTCGATGGAGACAAAGGTGGGCTCGCCTCCCATAGTCAGCCGCATGTCCTGTTTCGCGAGCGCTTCGTCCACCGTGTGACCGAGCGCATCGAGCGCCTCCCAGGCCTCGTCCGAGAAGGGCTTGGTAATGCGCGGATGCTCGGAAACGCGATTGACCTTCATGTCGAAGTGAAACGTCGTCTGGGTGTCCGCAGGGGCGGAATAGCCGCCCACGATGGGGGCGGCGTTGCGGTAATGCGGTGTCGCTGACAGGGGGATATGGCTCTCGCCGGTCAGGAGCCCCGAGGTCGGGTCGAGCCCGATCCAGCCCGCGCCGGGCAGAAACACTTCGCACCAGGCATGCAGGTCGGTGAAGTCGTGATCGGTCCCCGCCGGCCCGTCCAGCGACACGAGATCAGGCTTGAGCTGAATGAGATAGCCCGAACAGAACCGCGCGGCGAAACCCAGATGCCGCAGCACGTTGACCAGAAGCCAGGAGGTGTCGCGGCAGGACCCCTTGGCGAGGGTCAGTGTCTCTTCCGGCGTCTGCACCCCCGGCTCCATCCGGATGACATAGCCGATCTCCTGCTCGAGCCGGGCATTGATGTCGACGAGCATGTTCACCGTGCCCCGCGGCGTCTTGTCGATACTGTCGACAAAGGCCTTCACCTTCGGGCTAAGAGGCTCGGGCGTGCGGTAGATCGACAGGTCGGAGAGAAATTCGTCGGGATAGTCGAACGGCCATTCCTGCGCCTCTTCGTTCACGAAGAAATCGAAGGGGTTGTAGACGGTCATATCGGCGACCAGATCGACCTCGATCTTGAACTCGCGCACGGGCTCCGGGAACACGAACCGGGCCAGCCAGTTGCCATAGGGGTCCTGCTGGTGGTTCACGAAATGACCGCCGGGGCTGACCTTGAGCGAATGCGAGATCACCCGGGTCCTGGAATGCGGTGCGGGGCGCAGGCGAATGAGCTGCGGGCCCAGTTGCACCGGGCGGTCGTAGACATAATGGGTCAGGTGGTAGATGGCCGCGTTGATGGACATGTGCTCTCTTCGGTCTGGGGAAACGCACGCTGGGTCCCGGTCAGAGTTTCACCTTTCCAAAGTCCAGACAATAGTCGGAGGCGGGGCGTCCGGGGCTGAAAGGGGCAGCGCACCGCACGCGTGCGCAACTGCCTCTTTTTGCGACATATTTCGGATGGGACAGCATGAGCGCGCGACTTGGCGGCGACGGCCGGGCGCCGCTGCGCGGACATCGCAGAACGATCCTTGGGACGACGCAAGACGGTTCCGCAGACGCGGGAATGGGAAGGCGATACTGCGGGAAAATGGCAGCCCGTAGGGGAATCGAACCCCTCTTTCCAGGTTGAAAACCTGGCGTCCTAACCGATAGACGAACGGGCCGCGCTTGGCGTGAGGCGGGTTCTAAGAAAACGGCGGCGGGAGAGCAAGAGGAAAAAACCGGGATTGCGAAGAATTTTTCTCGAGCGCCGGAAGGTGCGCCGGGACCCCTTGCAAACAAGGGCATTCGTCCTGTCCCGTCCTTTGAAACACGTTCCATACCACGTGCCATGCGCGGCAGGGGCGACTCGTCCGCCCCGGCTCGGCCCGTCCACCACACCTTCAGGCGCGCGCGGCATCCTCGAGCCGGAGTTGCGGGATCGCGCGGCCGTTCCAGTGATTGATCTCGAGCCGTCCGGCCAGATGGAAACGCGCACCGCCGTGGCCTTCGAGCGCCGCGCCGAGCGGGCTGTCGAAGGCACCGAAGGCGATGGCCTCGAGCTTCGCGCCGAGCCCGTCGCCGAGGCTCACCTTGAGATGTTTCTCGCCCACACGCTTGGCAAAACCGATGCTCACCTCGGGAAAGGCCACACGCGGCCCGGGTGCGCCAGCGCCGAAAGGCCCCGCGGTTTCGATCGCCTCGATCAGGTCTACCGTCGCGGCCCCGGGCATGAGGAGCGCATCGACGGCGAGCGCGCGTGGCCCCCCTGCCCCCGCGCCCTGACGGTCGAGCAACTCGGCCAGCCGCGCCATCGCGGGCTCGAGCTGCGCACGTGACAACGACAGGCCTGCTGCCATCTTGTGCCCGCCGCCCCGCTCGATCAGCCCCTCGGCGGCCAGTTTCTGGATCGACGCGCCAAGGTCCACGCCCGAGATCGAGCGGCCCGATCCCTTCCCTTCGTCGCCATCGAAGCCGATCACGATGGCGGGGCGATGGGCGAAATCCTTGAGCCTTGAGGCGACGATACCGACAACACCGGGGTGCCAGCCCTCGCCCGCCGCCCAGACGAGCGGCGCGTCAAGGCCGCGCATCTCGGCCTGATCCAGCGCGGCGATGCGCACCTGTTCCTCGATCTCGCGCCGTTCCGAATTGAGCGCGTCGAGTTTCGCGGCCAGCCCCATCGCCTCTTGCGGGTCGGTGGTCGACAGGAGCCGCGCGCCAAGGTCCGCCGCCCCGATCCGCCCGCCTGCGTTGACGCGAGGGCCAAGAAGGAAGCCGAGATGATAGGGGCGCGGCGCCTCGTTCATCCGTGCCACGTCGGACAGCGCGACCAGCCCGGGCCGCGCCCGCCGCGCCATGACCTTGAGCCCCTGCACCACCAGCGCCCGGTTCGCGCCGACAAGTGGTGCGACATCGGCCACGGTAGCGAGCGCCACGAGGTCGAGCATCGCCATGAGATCGGGCCCGCGCTTGCCGGCCTCGCGCAACTGCCGCCCGGCCTCGACCAGCATCAGGAACACGACCCCTGCGGCACAAAGGTAGCCCGGCGCGTCGACCTCGTCCTGCCGGTTCGGGTTCACGACGGCGAGCGCCGGAGGCAGGGTCTCGCCGCCCAGATGGTGGTCGAGCACGATCACATCCGCCCCCTTGGCGACCGCCGCCGCGATGGGCTCATGCGACAACGTCCCGCAATCCACACAGATGATGAGCGAATGGCGGGCGGCCAGCATCTCCATCGCCGGGATGTTCGGGCCATATCCCTCGTCGATCCGGTCGGGAATGTAGAGCGTCGCCTCGCGCCCCATCTGCCGCAGCCAGTCGATGAGCAGCGCCGCCGAGCTTCCGCCGTCCACATCGTAGTCGGCAAAGATCGCGATCCGCTCGCGCGCGTCGAGGGCAGCCAGAAACCGGGTCGCGGCCTTCTCCATGTCGCGCAGTCCGCGCGGGTCGGGGAGCGTGTCCCGGATGGTCGGGGCGAGGAAGGCCGCGCAATCCTCTGCCGCAACGCCCCGAGCGGCGAGAACGGCGCAGACGGCTGGGGCCAGACCGGTCGCCTGCGCCAGGGCCTCGGCCATGCGCTCGCGTTCGACACCGGGACCGGTCCAGCGGCGACCGGTGAGGCTCTCTTCGACGTTCAGATAGGCAGACATGCGAAAGGGATAGGGCCTTCGTCCAGCGCTCGCAAGCCGGGTTGGTCGCCGGCCAGCGGGCAAAGAAAAACCGGGCGCATCGCCACGCGCCCGGCCTCTGGTGTCACGCGCGCAGGGATCAGGCGTCGACGCGCTCGATCGGGTTGCGGTAGGTCATCCGCCGCACCGACCCGGTCTTCGAACGCATCAGGATCGTCTCGGTCGTAAGGTAGCCGGGTTCGCGCTGGATGCCCTGCACGATCGAGCCATCGGTCACACCGGTCGCGGCAAAGATCACGTCGGCCTGCACCATCTCGTCGCGGGCATAGATCCGGTCGAGATCCTTGATCCCGGCCTTGGCCGCGCGCCCCCGTTCATCGTCGTTGCGGAAGGTGAGCCGGCCCCACATCTGTCCGCCCATGCATTTGAGCGCCGAAGCCGCGAGCACGCCCTCAGGTGCCCCGCCCGACCCCATGTACATGTCGATGCCCGTTGTCGCCTCGGCGCAGTGAATGACGCCGGCCACGTCGCCGTCGGTGATCAGACGGATGCCCGCGCCGGTCGCCCGGATTTCCGCGATCATCTCCTCATGGCGGGGGCGTTCCAAGACGCAGACGGTGATCTCGTCCGCGCCCACGCCCTTGGCCTTGGCCAGTGCCTTGACCCGCTCGCCGGGCGACATCTCGAGGCTCACCACGTTCTTCGGGTAGCCCGGCCCGATGGCAAGCTTGTCCATATAGACGTCGGGCGCATGCAAGAGCGTGCCGCGCGGCGCCATCGCGATGACGGTGAGCGCGTTGGGCATGTCCTTGGCGGTAAGCGTCGTGCCTTCCAGCGGATCGAGCGCGATGTCCACTTCCGGCCCGTTTCCGGTGCCCACCTCTTCGCCGATATAGAGCATCGGCGCCTCGTCACGCTCCCCTTCGCCGATCACCACCGTGCCCGCGATATCGAGCAGGTTGAGCTGATTGCGCATGGCGTTCACGGCAGCCTGGTCGGCGGCCTTCTCGTCCCCCCGCCCGATCAGCTTGGCCGAGGCCATCGCTGCGGCCTCCGACACCCGGGCGAGGCCCAGCGAGAGCATTCGGTCAGCGAAGACGACTGGTGAAGCGGTCATGGAAAACGTCCCTCAGGATTATGGTTGCCCAATCCCTAGCAGGACGCGGAAACGGGGGAAAGCCACAGGGGGCAAGGTTTGCGCAAACACGAGCGCCGGCCCATTGTCTGGCGAGGCGCCTGCGGCCAGTGCCTAGGCATCCTGCCCCTTCGCATGGCAGGCGACGCAAAGCTTGTTGCCGTCGGGATCGCGGACATAGGCCCCATAGTAGTCCGCGTGATACTCGGGACGAAGGCCCGGCAGCCCCGCGTCAACTCCGCCCAGCGAGAGGGCAAGCGCGTGCGCTTGGTCCACGAGGGCGCGGTCCTCTGCCAGAAAGGCGATCATTTTTCCGTTTCCCGTCACCTGCGCGCCGTCGAGCGGCGTCGTCACGATGAAGAGCGGGCGCAGGCCCTCGGCTGGCATCCAGCCCGCCCAGCGTCGCCCGCCCTGATCCTCGGTGAACCGGTGCCGAAGCCCGAGAGCGGCGTGTAGAAGGCCATCGCCCGGTCGAAGTCCATGACCCCGACCGTGACGTGGCTCAGCATCAGACCGCCTCGATCCGGATCGCCACCGGTTCGCCCGCGACAACGCCGGTGCCGCCAAGCCCGGCCAGCGCCTGGTCGATCGCGGCGCGGGAGCATTTGTGGGTGACGATGATGACCGGTGCCACGGTTTCGTCATGCCCATACTGGCGCATCCGGTTGATCGAAACGCCCGCATCGCCGAGCACCTGTGCCACCTTGGCCAGTGCGCCCGGTTTGTCCTGAAGGGTCATGCGCAGATAGAACGCCGCCGGCACCGTCGCTTTGGCGGGCACCGCCGGGGCAAGTTTGGTCGCGGGTTTCCCGAAGGTCGAAATCGTGATCCCCCGCGCGATGTCCATGACGTCGCCCATGACCGCGCTCGCCGTCGGCCCCTCGCCCGCACCGGCGCCGCGCATGACGATCTGTCCCACGCTGTCACCCTCGATCACCACCATGTTGGTGCCGCCCTCGAGCTGGCCCAGCGGGCTGTTGGAGGGCACAAGGCAAGGGCTCATCCGCTGCTCAAGCCCCCGGCCCGTGGTCTGCGCCACGCCCAGAAGCTTGATCCGGTAGCCCATGTCCGCCGCCTGCTCGATATCCGCCAGCGTGATCCGCGTGATGCCTTCAAGTTCGACCGCGTCGAAGTTGACCTGCGTGCCAAAGGCGATGGCGGAGAGGAGCGAGAGCTTGTGTCCAGCGTCGATCCCTCCCACGTCGAGTTGCGGATCGGCTTCGAGGTAGCCAAGCTTCGCGGCCTCGTCGAAGAGCACGTCATAACCCTGCCGGGTCGCCTGCATCCGGGTGAGGATATAGTTGCAGGTGCCGTTCATGACGCCCATGACGCGTGTGATCTCGTTGCCCGCGAGCCCCTCGGTCAGCGCCTTGATGACGGGGATACCGCCGGCAACCGCCGCCTCGAACCGCAGCACGATCCCGGCTGCCTCGGCGGCTTCCGCGATGGCCTGTCCGTGATGGGCAAGCAGCGCCTTGTTCGCCGTGACCACATGCTTGCCAGCCGCGATGGCCGCCTCGACACTGGCCTTTGCCGGGCCGTCCGATCCGCCCATGAGTTCGACATAGACATCGACGTCGTCTCGGGCGGCCAGGGCCACCGGATCGTCTTCCCACTCATAGGGCGAAAGGTCCACGCCACGGTCCTTGGCCCGGTTGCGCGCCGCCACGGCGGTGATCGTCACCGGCCGCCCGCACCGCTCTTCGATGAGCTTCGCGTGCTTGCGCACGATCTTCACGACGCCGACGCCAACGGTGCCGAGACCGGCAATCCCAAGGCGCAGGGGGGCGATATCCGTCATAAGTGTCTCCGTCGAAAACAATCCCGCACCTGTTATCCAAACCCCCGCCCCGCCGCAATCGGGTTCCGGCGACCGCTCCGGCGTCTGTTGCCTCTTCAAGCCCTTATCTTCCCAAGCCCGCGCTTCCCCTGTATCGTCCGCTCAATCAAAACGAGACCGAGCAGTAACGGGACCCCGCGCCGATGACGGCCCTCACCGAATACGACCGATTGGAGGCGACCGGCCTTTGGCGCGCGCGCCCCGAGGCGCAGCGCGTCGAGGTCATCGTGTCCATCGGCGAGGCGACCCTCACCATTGCGGATCGCAACGAGCGCGCGCTCGCGCATTGGTCGCTGCCAGCCGTGCACCGGCTCAACCCGACCAAGCGACCCGCGCTCTACGCGCCTTCTGAGGAGGCGGACGAGGTCGAAAGCCTCGAGATCGACGACGACGACATGATCGCGGCCATAGAGAAGGTGCGCCGTGCCATCGCCCGGCGTCGTCCGCGTCAGGGTCGGCTGCGGGTCGTCCTCACCGCGACGGGCGGGCTCGCGCTGCTGGCGCTCGCCGCCTTCTGGCTGCCCGCGAAGATCACGGACCAAACCGTCTCGCTCCTGCCCGACGCGACGCGCAAGGCCGTGGGCGACCGGATGCTGTCGCGGGTGCGGCAGTTCGCGGGCGAACCCTGCATCCAGGCGGCCGGGCGCACCGCGCTCGCGAAGCTGGGGCGCCGCGTGCTGGGCGAAGTTCCCGGGCGGATCTTCGTGGTGCCCTCCGGGGTCGAGACCTCGGCGCATCTGCCGGGAGGGGTCATTCTTATCAACCGCCGCCTCGTGGAAGACGCCGCCGAGCCTGACGTGCCCGCAGGCTTCATTATCGCCGAACGGCTCCGCGCCGAGACGCAGGACCCGATGCGCGACCTACTGGACCATGCGGGCTTGTTCGCGACGGTTCGCATGCTGACCAGCGGACAGGTCTCGGACGAGGTGCTCGACGACTACGCGCAAGCGCTACTGACCGCCCCCCCGAGGCCGGTGGACGACAAAGCCCTCCTTGCCCGCTTCGATGAAATGGCCGTTCGGGCCACGCCCTATGCCCTCACCCTCGACCCCGACGGCGACACGACACGCGCGCTGATCGAAGCCGACCCCGTGCCCATCTCCGAGGCCTCACCGCTCATCCCCGATGCGGATTGGGTGGCAATCCAAGGTATCTGCACCAACTGATCCGCGCCCGCAGCACGGACAAGAAAAGACCCCGCCGAAGCGGGGCCTTCTTTCGGTTCGACTGCCTTGTGCCCGCTTACTGGGTAATCAGCACCCGTGGCACGGTGTTCGACCAGACCTGCTGCATGTCATATTCGCCCTGCACGGTACGCGGCCCGCGATGTGGGTTCAGACGGTCATCCTCCCAGGCCGCGCGGTAACCTTCCGGGATCTGGGGCGCGCGCGAGGAATAGGTCGTCGGATTGCTCGCGGGCATGCTCACCGGCACGCGGGTCGCGGGCTGAGGGACCGCCACCTGCCGGACCGAGGCTTGTTCGGCCCGGTAGCGTTCCAGCGCGCCCTGCGCGTTCACGTCCCCCGCGACGATCTTGTCCTGCAGGTAGGCTTCGTAGGACGTGCCTGCCGAAGGCGCCGTATAGGACCGGTTCGCCACGGGGGGCGATCCTGCAGGCATCGGACGGCCCGACACCGGGCGCGTCGCGTCGCGGCGCATGACGCCGCCGGGCTGCAGGGCCGAGCGCACCACGACCTCGGACGAGGTCGCCACATTGCCTGTGCCGCCGATCTGCACCCGCGCGGGGTTCTGCGGCGGAGCGATCCGATAGGTCGTGCCGTTCACCGTCGCCGCGCGATAGGCGCCCGTGTCTCCATAGGCCGCATAGACGGGCGCGGCGACCGTCACGGCGGAGGGATGCGCAACGATCTGGGTCATGTTGCCGTCGGTATGGCGCACGGCATAGGTGCGCGGCTGGGTCATCACCCCGCCGCAGTTCACGTTGATCGGGTTGCCGCCGATCATGACACGTGCCGAATTGCCCGTCGCCGGACAGGTGACATCAAGCGTCCGTGTGGTCGGCGCACGCCGGAAGGCGGCCTGCGTCGCGGCCCCTTCGCTGCGTCCTGCCGAGAGGTCCGAAGGTTCGGGTGCCGGGCTTGGGGTCGGCAGGTTGCCGAAGAGCGGCGCGGCCGGCTGGCGTGTCGTGGTCGCGGCGGCCATCTGGGGGGCGGAGGCGTCCGAAGGCGCCGGAGCCGGGCTCGGTGTGGCAAGCGGGGCAGCGGCAGCCGGGGCCGCTGATGTCGGCGCGGGCGCGGCTGCCGGCGCGGCAGCTACGGCCACCGGTGCCGGCGGCGCGATGGGCGCAGGGACCGCGCCGGGACGAGTTGTTCCCGCAGCGAAGGTCGGCGACAGTCCGCAGACGACTTCGTTGCGATTGCCCGACGACAGCCTCGGCACCCAGTTCACCTGGCTCCCGATATTGGCCCGCGCATAGGCGCAGCCCCGGCTATCGACATAGACATCGCCCCGATAGCTCGCGGGCGGCGTTTCCTTGGGCTTGGCGCCCTGATCGAGTGTAATGGCGGTGGCACCGGTGGCGAAGGTGGCAGCGATCGCGAGGGTGCTCAGCGTGGTCAATAGTTTCATTCAGTGTCCCCCAACACTATATCTGGTTCACCATGGGACCTTCCCTACAACGTGTAAAGGGCCGATCCACGCAAACCCCTGATAAAATGCGGCAAACCTCTACTTCGTTCCGAACATCCGGTCGCCCGCATCGCCCAGACCGGGCACGATATAGCCCTTCTCGTTCAGCCTCTCGTCGAGCGAAGCCGTGACGATCGGCACGTCCGGGTGCGCCTCCTTCATCCGCGCGACACCCTCGGGGGCCGCGAGCAGGCACAGGAACCGGATGTTCGTGGCGCCCGCCTCTTTCAGAAGGTCGATCGCCGCAGCACTCGAATTGCCGGTGGCGAGCATCGGGTCGACCGCGATCACCATTCGGTCGCCCAGGTTCTTGGGCACCTTGAAGTAATACTGCACGGGCTTCAGCGTCTCTTCATCGCGGTAAAGCCCGACGAAGCCGACCCGCGCCGAGGGGATCAGCTCCAGCACCCCGTCCAGAAGCCCGTTCCCTGCCCGCAGGATCGAAATCAGCGCAAGTTTCTTGCCAGCGAGGATCGGCGCGTCCATCTCGGTCAGGGGCGTGTCGATGGTCTTGGTGGTCATCGGTAGTTCGCGCGTCACCTCGTACGCCAGCAACAGGCTGATCTCGCGCAAGAGCTGCCGGAAGCCCGCCGTCGACGTGTCCTTGTCGCGCATGATCGACAGTTTGTGCTGCACCAGCGGGTGATCCACGATCGTGAGGTGGTTATCCATCGTATGTCTCCAGTCTGTCTCTCAGATGCGCCCGCGTCGTCGCATCGCAAAAGGCCGCGTCCAGCGCGACCCGGTTCAGCGCGTCGAAATCCTCGACCGTCCAGCCGAAGGCCTCGGACAGATCGACGAATTCCTTCGTCATGTCGGTGTGGAAGAAGGGAGGATCGTCGGTCGAGACCGTGACCCTGACCCCCGCTTCGCGCAGCTTCGCGATGGGATGGTCGGCGACGCTCGGGTAGACCCCCAGCGCCACGTTCGAGCCGGGACAGACCTCGAGGACGATGCCGCTCGCAGCGAGGTAGTCGACGAGCGACGGGTCGTCGATGGCCTGCACGCCATGGCCCACGCGCTCGATCCCCCAGGCCTCGATGGCCTCGCGCACCGACTTGGCACCGCCCCATTCACCGGCGTGGGCTGTCAAACGAAGCCCCGCCTCGCGTGCCGCGTCGAAGGCATAGGCGAAGTCGCGCGGCGTCATGAAGTTTTCGTCTCCGCCGATGCCGAAGCCCACCGTATGATCCCCTGCCGTCTCCTGCGCGCAGACGGCGCTGGCCTTTGCGGCATCAGGTCCGAAATGACGCACCGCCGTGGCGATCACCCGGAAGGCGATCCCCGGCACTTCCGCGGCGCCTTCGCGGATCGCGTGCAGATATTCTTTCCAGGCCACCACGTCATAGCCGCCGCAGAACGCGGGTGACACGAAGCTCTCGAGATAGATGACATTGCGCTCCCGCGCTTCTTCCAGCACGGCCCGCGTCAGCCGCCGGTAATCGTCCGGCGAGGTAAGAGGCTGCGTCGCTTGTTCGTACACATCGAGAAACTGCAAGAAATCCCGGTAGCAATAGGCACCTTCTGCATCGAAAATGTTCGAAACGTCCAAGCGTTTCTCCGAAGCCATGCGCCGCACAAAGTCCGGCGGCGCTGCGCCTTCGATGTGGTGGTGCAGCTCGATCTTGGGCATCCGCGCCAGCGCGTCGTGCAGGTCCTCGTTCATAAGAACGCCTTCCCGGCACCGCGCTCATCGAGCCCCAGATGCGCCGCAACGCTCGCCCCGACCGAGGAAAACCCGACGAGCCCCAGCTTGCGCGCGCCCTTGCCGTGGATCAGCACGGGCACCCGTTCGCGCGTGTGGTCGGTGCCCACCCAAGTCGGATCGTTGCCGTGGTCGGCCGTGAAGATCATGATGTCCCCGGCCTTCATCCGCTCGAAGAGCCGCGGCAGTTGCGCATCGAACCATTCGAGGTGTTTGGCATAGCCGGACACGTCGCGCCGGTGTCCATACTGGCTGTCGAACTCCACGAAATTGGCGAAGGTCAGGCTCCCCTCCTCCGCCGTTTCGGTCAGCGCCACCAGCGCTTCCATCAGTTCCTCGTCGGTGCCCTTGGCATTATCGGTCACGCCGCGATGCGCGAAGATGTCGCCGATCTTGCCCACCGCATGGACCGGGCGCCCCGCATCGAATGCCCAGTCCAGAAGCGTGCGCTCCGGCGGGGTCAGGGCAAAGTCCCGGCGGTATTTCGTCCGCACGAAGCCGGTGCTGGCATTCCCCACGAAGGGCCGCGCGATGACCCGGCCCACGCGCCTCCCGTGAAGCATCGGGGCCATCGCTTCGCACAGCGCATAAAGCCGCTCGCGCCCGAAGACCTCTTCATGGGCCGCGATCTGGAGCACGGAGTCGGCGCTCGTGTAACAGATCGGCCAGCCGGTGCGCATGTGTTCGGCGCCGAGTTCGTCCAACACATCGGTCCCGCTCGCGTGCTTGTTGCCGAGGATGCCCTCGGTCCCGGCGGCCTCGATCAGCGCCGACGTCACGTCGGGGGGAAAGGCTGGCTCTTCGTTCGGGAAATAGGTCCAGTCGAAGGGCACGGGAAGTCCGGCCAACTCCCAATGACCCGAGGGCGTATCCTTGCCTTTCGAGATCTCGGTCGCCGCCCCCCAGGTGCCGGCTGGCTCGGCCCCGAGGCCCGGCGCGATCATGCCCGAGGCGAGCTTCACGGCCATGCCAAGCCCCAGCCTGTCGAGGTTGGGCACCCGGAGCGGGCCCGACCGCCCTTCTTCCGCCCGGCCCTTGGCGCAGGCTTCGGCGATATGGCCGATGGTATTCGCGCCGGTGTCGGGCGTGCCGTCGTTAAAGAACTTGGCCGCGTCCGGCGCGCCGCCGATCCCGGCGCTGTCCAGCACGACAAGGAACGCGCGTGCCATTCAGCTCTCCATCTGCGCGGCGGCAAAGGCGTGGGGGATCAACTCCTCGATCCGCTGCACAAGCTCGCCACCCTGCATCGTGCCCATGGTCACGATCACGCCCCTGGGCGCGAACTCTGCGATCTTCTGCCGGCACCCGCCGCAGGGCGTCACCGGCGCGGGGGCATCGCCCACAACCGCGACCTCGGCAATCTCTGTGTCGCCGCCAAGGATCATCGCCGCGATCGCGCCCGCTTCGGCGCAGGTGCCTTCAGGATAGGCCGCGTTCTCGACGTTCACCCCCTGATAGACCTTGCCCGAGGCCGCCCGGAGCGCCGCGCCGACCTTGAACTTCGAATAGGGCGCATAGGCGCGCTCGCGTGCCTCCACCGCCAGTTCCATGAGGGATTTTTGCGTCAACACCGCCTCCGTTTGACCTTATGGTCCAGAATGGCGGGAATGCGCGGGACCGCAAGGCGAATCAAGTCCTGCCTTGCCTTGACGCCGCGAAATCGGCTATGCCCCGCGCGACGGAAAATGGTTTAACGTTAAACCATCTTGGGAGGGACAGGACATGTCGGCCGATACCACGGGCACGAACCGGCACCCCGCGCTGGATTACCATGAATACCCGAAGCCCGGGAAACTCGAAATCCGCCCGACCAAGCCCATGGCCAACGGACGCGACCTGTCCTTGGCCTACTCCCCCGGCGTGGCGGAGGCCTGCCTTGAAATCAAGGCCGATCCCACTTCCGCCAGCCGCTATACCGCGCGCGGAAACCTTGTCGCTGTGGTCTCGAACGGCACCGCAGTTCTTGGACTTGGCAACATCGGCGCGCTTGCGTCCAAGCCGGTGATGGAGGGCAAGGCGGTGCTCTTCAAGAAGTTCGCCAACATCGACTGTTTCGACATCGAACTCGACCAGCCGGACCCGGAAAAGCTCGCAGAGATCATCTGCGCGATGGAGCCCAGCTTCGGCGCGATCAACCTCGAAGACATCAAGGCGCCCGATTGTTTCATCGTTGAACAAATCTGCCGCGAGCGGATGAACATCCCCGTGTTTCACGACGACCAACACGGCACGGCCATCGTCGTCGGCGCTGCCGCCACGAATGCGATCCGCGTGGCAGGCAAGGATTTTGGCGACATCAAGGTCGTCTCGACGGGGGGCGGCGCGGCCGGTATTGCCTGTCTCAACATGCTCCTGAAACTCGGCGTGAAACGCGAAAACGTCTGGCTCTGCGACATCGACGGTCTGGTCTATGAGGGCCGCGAGGCGAGCATGAACCCGCAGAAGGCCGCGTTCGCGCAGGCGACCGATTTGCGCACCTTGGACGATGTGATCGACGGGGCGGACCTGTTCCTGGGTCTCTCCGGTCCCGGCGTGCTCACGCAGGACCATGTGAAACGCATGGCCCCGCGCCCCATCGTTTTCGCGCTCGCGAATCCGACGCCGGAAATCCTCCCCGACCTCGCCCGCGAGGTTTCGCCCGATGCCATCATCGCGACGGGGCGCTCGGACTACCCCAACCAGGTCAACAACGTTCTCTGCTTCCCGTTCATCTTCCGGGGCGCACTCGACGTGGGCGCGACCGAGATCAACGACGAAATGGAAATCGCCTGTATCGAAGGCATCGCCGCCCTCGCCCGGGCCACGACGAGCGCCGAGGCCGCCGCCGCCTATCGCGGCGAAAAGCTGTCCTTCGGACCCGACTACCTGATCCCGAAACCCTTCGATCCGCGCCTCATGGGCGTGGTCGCCTCGGCCGTGGCCAAGGCGGCGATGGAGACCGGCGTCGCCACCCGGCCGCTCGATGACCTCAAGGCCTACAAGGCCAAGCTCGACAGTTCCGTCTTCCGCTCCGCCCTCATCATGCGCCCGGTGTTCGAAGCCGCCGCCACTGCCGAGCGCCGGATCGTCTTTGCCGAGGGCGAGGACGAGCGCGTCCTGCGCGCGGCCAATGCGATGCTCGAGGAAACCACGGATCGTCCGATCCTCATCGGTCGCCCCGAGGTGATCGAAAACCGCCTGTCGCGCGCGGGCCTTCCCCTGCGGCTCGGCACCGACTTCGAGGTGGTGAACCCCGAGAACGATCCGCGCTACCGCGACTATTGGGAAACCTACCACGGGCTCATGGCCCGGCGGGGGGTCACCCCCGACATCGCGCGTGCGGTCATGCGCACCAACACCACGGCCATCGGCGCCGTCATGGTGCACCGGGGCGAGGCCGACAGCCTCATCTGCGGCACCTTCGGCCAGTTCCTGTGGCACCTGAAATACGTGACCGAGATCCTGGGTGGCGGACCCGAGCACTTCCATGCCGTGGGCGCGCTGAGCCTGATGATCCTGCAGGACGGGCCGCTCTTCATCGCCGACACCCATGTGCATCCGGAGCCGACCCCCGCCCAGATCGCGGAAACGGTGATCGGTGCCGCGCGGCACGTGAAGCGCTTCGGCCTCGCGCCCAAGATCGCGCTTTGCTCCTATTCGCAGTTCGGCAACCTCGATTGCACCACGGGCAGGGTCATGCGCGGCGCGCTCGAGATCCTCGACGCCGAGCCGCGCGGATTTGCCTATGAAGGCGAGATGCACATCGACGCGGCGCTTGATGAGGCGACCCGCGAGCGCATGTTCCCCGGCGCGCGTTTCGACGGCCCCGCGAACGTGCTCGTTTTCGCCAATACCGATGCGGCGTCGGGTGTGCGCAACATGTTGAAGATGAAGGCGGGCGGGCTCGAGGTCGGACCGATCCTCATGGGCATGGGCAACCGGGCGCATGTGGTGACGCCCTCGATCACGGCGCGGGGGCTTCTGAACATGTCCGCCATCGCCGGGACGCCCGTCGCGCATTACGGCTGAGCGGCCAGATCCTCCATCCAGTCGCGCGCCGCCGGACCCGACAGGCGCGCGACCAATGCCACCTCGCCCGCGTCCAGCGTGAGCCGCTCGACGCAGGCTTCGTTGGTCCCGACCTCCGCCTCACCCGCCTCGGCGTCCAATTCCGCACAGGCCTGCGCCTCGACCTCAACGGCAATCTCCGCGTCCGGCGGATTGACGAGCCGCAGCATCCGCCGGCGCAGGACCTCGTCGAACAGGCCCTCACGCGCGAGATAGATCACATGGGTGCAGCCCCCTGCCCCGCAGAACAGATCCTCGGCGGTCGAACAGGTGACGGCGCCAAGATCGAAGGCGACGTCCTCCGCCCCGTCGCCGTTGAAATCCTCGCGCAGGGCGAACTCCGGCTCGACGGACATGCTTCCCTGCAAGTCGGCACAGGCGCCCCGCGCCCGGACCAGTTCGACCGTCCGGGGGTCGGCCACCGGTGCGGGACGCAGGGCGCAGACCTCCGCGACCGGGTCGAGCGCCGCGCTGCTTCCCGACAGTGAAAAGCGGTGTTCCGCCTCGACCGTGCCGCCCAGCGTCAGGACCAGCGTGCTCCCCGACTTCAGGGCCGCGATGAGCTCCACGTCCTCCGCCTCGCGCGCGCCGTAGGCCGGAATATCCTCGCCTCCTACGCTGCGCCGCGCGAAGGCCCGCGTCTCCGGCTTGGTTTCATCAACGCTGAGTGTCACGTCGATCCGGTCCGGTAAGGCCGTCGCCGCATTGAGCGAGAAGGTCATCCAGCCACCCGCTTCACAGCCTACGGTAAAACACAGAAGCCCCATGTCACCTGACAGGGCATCGCCGCAGGAAGTCGCGTAATCACGGTCGCGGTAGGTTTCATATGCCCATTCCTGCGCGTTTGCGTTTTCCGGAAGGGCCAGCGTGGAAAGGGTCAGGAGCACCAAGGAACCGTAGGTCGGCAAGCGGCGGACAAAGGCCCCGCCGTGGGCACGGCAGGTTTCCGTCCTTTGTCGCCAAGACCGATCCTGTCGCAAAGCCGCCTCCTCGCGCCGCGCGTCTTTCGGGTCCGATGGGCCAAGTGTCGCACCTGTCCGCCTGTCTGGCAACGATGCGGGCACAGGGCCGGTTCCCGCGGCTCGACGAAGCGGTCAGGCGTGACCGGCGCCTTGAGGGAATGGCGGGGTCCTCGGCCCGCCCTCCGCGCGGCCCGACAGGACCGGAAGCACGGTCGAACGGTTTGCCAGAAGCTGGGTCAGCTCCTCCGTCACCTCGCGTTTCAGAAGCGGCGCACAGGGCGCCATGCCAGACAGGCTGTCGAGGAGCAACTCTGGAGGCAAACTCTGTGCCTCGTCGCCCCACATCTCGCCCTCCTCGGCCAGTCCACCGGCGGCCAGAAGCAGGCTCGCGGCCGGAAGGTTGTTGGCCAGAAGCGCGACATGCTCGGCGCAAAGGATATGGTGATAGTCGACCTCCCGGCGACCCCGGCACAGCCGCACGGAGCGGTCATTCACCAGATGCACGGCGCGCGCGAAGCCCGCTTCGACCCCGGCCAGATGTTCGAGGATGGGGTGGGACAGAAACACCCGGTGCTGTTGCGACAGCCTCGTGTCGCGGCTGGGCACGTTCGGACCAAGCGCATGGGCCCTGATCCGAACCGGAAGCCACTTTTCGTGAAGCGGTCCCTCGGGGATGGTCAGGCTACGATGCCCGCGCCACAGGATCTCATGTGCCTCGCCCTCCACATCGAGGACGAGGTCCCCTGCGTCCAGCCGTTCGATGCGTCGCTCGCCCTTCGGCGTGGCGATCATTGTGCCGGCGGCGAAACAGAGGGGCGTGAAGACCTCGTAGGGCGTGGCGTCGATATCGACAACCAGAGCGATCATTCCCGTGGCCGCCGGAGGACCTTCGGGAAAGTGGAAATAGATCTGTCCAGCGGCTTCGAACACGACCAGATCGCGCGGCGTGCCGAGCGGCACCGTCAGGCCCAGCACGTTCACACCGGGGGTCGCGGTCCCCGATCCGATGTAGTTGATCGGTGCCCCGTTGAAGGTCGTCGACCCGTCGTCCGCATCCGAGAGGAAGCCGTCCAAGTCCGAAAGCGTCCCAAGTTCGGAGGGCCCGAATGCACCCAAGACAATGGTCTGGGCGGAACTTAGAAGGTTGGCGGCTAGCAGTGCCCCATCATAGGGCGTCACCGTGATATCGACATCGGACATCAAAACTCCTTCGCGCGGGAAGATACCTCTCCCGTTCGATGCCGACTGTCACGGACGGCACCGGCGCTGTCTTTTACTTTCAGGCCTACGACCACGACGGGTCCGGGCAGGCAGGGTTCGGGAAACGGTGGGCCAGCGCATGGGGCCGGTGATGGTCAAACAACTACAGGAGGAAATTATGGGATCCACTTTGACGAGAATAGGGCAATCTTGGATACAACTTTAGACATCTCGACGGACTCAGGAGCGTAAAGACTGCCGGGACATAGCGGCTCGCGAACGTACCGGGAGCCTGTCACCCCAAGCCTGTCTGGCCCGAACGATTGCACGGCATCACGCGCGGCCAGTCCGTTCCAGCGTTTTTCTCCCGTTCCAGTTCGGAAGGATTGTTCGCATTTCTTCCCGTCCAACCGGTCTGGGTGGCCTCGCATAACCCCTCCCCGCCCTGTACCGCACGCCGGCCGACTCGGGCATGGCTCACCTGGCCCGCCACAAGGAAGCCAGGGTCAGGATGGATCGAGAACTTTGCAAATCCTCCCGACTTTTCCCGCCTGGTTGCGAAAACCGCGTCGATTTGCAAAAGTTTGCAGACCAATCCGCGTGCGAATTGCAAATTTCCGATACAAAGCGCCGCAGGTTACCGCCAACAGCCTTGCTCCGTTCCATGCCCCCTCGTAAACCTCGCCCAACCGTGAGAGGAGGAGGACCAAGCATGGCGACGTATCAAGAGGTCTACGACAACTGGAAAGCGGACCCCGAGGCCTTCTGGATGGAGGCCGCCAAGACGATCTCCTGGGACCGCCGGCCCCGCAAGGCGCTCTTCGACTTGGGAAACAACCTCTACGAATGGTTCTCGGACGGCATGGTCAACACCTGCTACAACGCCGTGGACCGCCATGTGGAAGCCGGACGTGGCGGCCAGACCGCGATCATCTACGACAGCCCAATCACAGGCCGGCAGACGAAACTCTCCTTTTCCGAGCTTCAGGACCGCGTCGCGCGCGTCGCCGGGGGGCTGGCCGCACGCGGCGTCACCAAGGGCGACCGCGTCATCATCTACATGCCGATGGTCGCGGAGGCACTGGTCGCGATGCTCGCCGTCACCCGGATCGGCGCCGTGCATTCGGTCGTCTTCGGAGGCTTCGCCTCGAATGAACTGGCAGTGCGGATCGACGACGCGAAGCCCAAGGCGATCATTGCAGGCTCCTGCGGGCTCGAGCCCAACCGCGTGGTGAATTACAAGCCGCTCCTCGACGGCGCCATCGACATCGCGAAACACAAGCCCGACTTCACCGTGATCTTGCAGCGCGAGGAAGCCCCGGCCGACCTCAAGCCCGGTTATGACATCGACTGGGCCGAAGTCGAAGCCGCCGATCCCGTGCCCTGCACCCCGGTCGAGGGCAATCACCCGGTCTATGTGCTCTATACCTCCGGCACCACGGGCCAGCCCAAGGGCGTGATCCGGCACACGGGCGGGCACCTCGTGGCGCTCAACTGGACCATGAAGAACGTCTACAACGTCGATCCGGGCGACGTGTTCTGGGCGGCCTCGGACGTGGGCTGGGTCGTCGGCCACAGCTATATCTGCTACGCCCCGCTCATCCACGGCAACACCACCATTGTTTTCGAGGGCAAGCCCGTCGGCACCCCGGACGCAGGCACCTTCTGGCGGGTGATTTCGGAGCATGGCGTGAAGAGCTTCTTCACCGCGCCCACCGCCTTCCGCGCGGTCAAACGCGAGGATCCGAAGGGCGATTTCATCAAGAAATACGATCTGGGCTGCCTCAAACAGGTCTATCTGGCGGGTGAACGCGCCGATCCCGACACCATCGTCTGGACGCAGGAGAAACTGGGCGTGCCGGTGATCGACCATTGGTGGCAGACCGAACTGGGCTATCCCGCCGTCGCGAACCCGGTCGGGATCGAGCTTCTCGAGACCAAGCTCGGCTCGCCCGCCGTGCCGATGCCGGGCTACGAGATGAAGATCCTCGACGAGGGTGGCAATCCGCTTCCCGCGGGCCAGCTTGGCGCCATCGTGGCGAAACTGCCCCTGCCCCCCGGCACCCTGCCAACGCTGTGGAATGCCGAGGACCGGTTCCGCAAGAGTTACCTCAATACCTTCCCGGGGTATTATGAAACGGGTGACGCCGGGTATATGGATGAGGATGGCTATTTATATATCATGGCCCGCACCGACGATGTTATTAACGTCGCCGGACACCGGCTTTCGACCGGCGGGATGGAAGAAGTGCTGGCCTCGCACCCCGATGTCGCGGAATGCGCGGTGATCGGCGTCACGGACGAATTGAAGGGACAGCTGCCGCTCGGGTTCCTCTGCCTCAACGCCGGCGCGGATCGCGACCCGAAAGAGGTCGTCGCCGAATGCGTGAAGCTGGTGCGCGACAAGATCGGACCCGTCGCCGCCTTCAAGACGGCGGTGGTCGTGGACCGGCTGCCCAAGACCCGGTCAGGCAAGATCCTGCGCGCGACCATGGTCTCGATCGCGGACGGCAAGGACTTCAAACTCCCCGCCACGATCGACGATCCGGCGATCCTCGACGAGATCCGCGAGGCTCTCGGAACCGTGGGTTACGCTGGGTAAACTGCCCGAAAACGGCGATTAATAGTAAAATTGTTCACGTCCGGCACAATCCGGGCGTGACTTTCTGCGCCAAATCAACAGACTCTCAAAACGTCCTTAATCATTCTGGGGACTTATGCCCCGGAATGGAGTTGCCGAGGTTTGTAGTGGCCAGTTTTTCTGACGGGGATTTCGGACAGGTCGACGTGCGCCGTCCCGACGGGCCGCGCGTGCGGACGCTGGTGTTGTGGCCACCCGACATGCCGCAGGTGTTTTCCGCCGATGTCTTCCGGGCCGCACGTTGCACGGTTACCCAAGCCAGCCATGTGGAACAGGCGCGCAGGCTTTGCGCGGACCTTGACCCCGATCTCGTCATCATGCCCCTGACCATGCAGGGCCAGTCGCTTCTGCCCTATCAGAAGAAATGCATGGAAGAGAATCCGCACCGCTCGATCATCATCATCGCGGAGAACGACCAGATCAACGAAGCCGCAGAAGCCATGCGCAACGGCGCCGCGGACTGCCTGTTTCGCCCGTTCTCGGAAGCGCGGTTCGAACGCACGCTCCTGTCCACTCTGGGGCTGATCCCGCCCCGGATGGCACATGCCCCGTTGCCTGACAGGACCGGAGCACAAAGCCCGCCCGATACCGCCATTCCGCCCAGCGCCCGCGCCAAGACGGACCCGATGGCGCAGCCCGCGCACGCCGGAGTGAGTGTGCCCGAACTGATGGGCACCTCCGCACCCATGCAGCACCTCATCACTCGGATGCACGCCATCGCTCGGTCCCCGGCCTCGGTGATCATCCGCGGCGAAGTCGGTTCAGGCAAATCCATTCTCGCCCGCGCGCTTCACGATGCTGGCCGCCCGAATGGGCCCTTCGTCATCATCGGACCCGAAGTCTGGACCGGGCAGCCCGGAGACAGCAGTCTCGACATCGTGGCCGAGGTGCGCCGGGCCGAAGGCGGGACATTCCTGATCGACCGGCTCGACGAACTAGCCATGTCGGCGCAGACCCGGCTTCTGCCCATCGTTCAACGCCACGCGGCGGCCCTCGCGAAGTCGCCGGTCCGCTTCGTGGCGACGCTCGGCGGCGATCCCTATGCCGCCATGGCTGCCGGACGGCTGCGTGAGGACCTGTTCTATTGTCTCAACGTGCTGGAGCTTGCCCTGCCGCCCCTGCGCCAGCGCACGGGCGACATCGCGCTCCTGACCGACAGCTGGTTGCCGCTCTTCGCCGCCGAAGAAGGCCGCACCATGCCCCGGCTTCTGCCCGATGCGCTCGCCGCGCTGGACGGATATGCCTGGCCCGGAAACCTGCGCGAGCTGCAATCCGTCATTCGGGAGGTGGTGCTGACCTTTGACGGAACGGACGTCTCAGCCCCTGACCTGCCCGCCCGTATCACCGGCCGCGCTCCTGCTGCGGGGCCCGCGCCGCCGCAGGCCTTTCTGGCGGCGGATGCACTCGTCGGACGGACGCTCTCCGAGGTCGAGCGCCTTGTCATCGAAGCCACCATAGAGGCCGAGGGCGGTTCCATTCCTCGCGCGGCCAAGGTGCTTGGCGTGTCGCCTTCCACGATCTACCGCAAGCGCGACACCTGGAACTGACCCTGACGGGCGGCGGCCTAGACGAATTGCTCCCGGATCAGCCGTTCCTCGAGACCGTGGCCAGGATCGAAGAGCACCTTGTGCCGGATGTCGGTCGCGCTTTCCACGACCACGCTGGTCACCTGACCCGCGCTCCGGCTGTCGGCGTCGGCCATCACCGGGCGCTTGTCCGGCTCCAGCACATCGAAACGCACACTCGCCTGTTTCGGAAGCAGCGCCCCGCGCCAGCGTCTGGGCCGGAACGCCGCGATGGCGGTCAGGGTCAGCACATCGGATCCGATCGGCAGGATCGGACCATGGGCGGAATAGTTGTAGGCAGTCGATCCCGCAGGCGTCGCGATCAGCGCACCGTCACAGACGAGTTCGGCCATACGCCGCCGTCCATCCACCGAAATGGCGAGCTTCGCCGCCTGCGGACCAGCGCGCAGGAGAGACACCTCGTTGATCGCCAGTTTCTCGACCTCGTCACCCGTGACCGTCGTCGCCCGCATGCGAAGCGGGTTGATGACCTCGAGCTCCGCATCGCCCAGACGCTCTTCCAGCCCCTCGACGGCAAACTCGTTCATCAGAAAGCCGACGGTTCCCCGGTTCATGCCATAGACCGGCACGTCGAGCGCCTGCGTCGCGTGAAGCGTCTGGAGCATGAACCCGTCCCCGCCCAGCGCCACGATCACATCCGCGCTCTCGGGCGCGGACTGCCCGTAGCGCTCCGTCAGTCGCCCCAGCGCCTCCTGGGCCGATACGACCTCGGACGCCATGAAGGCCAGTTTCGGTCCTGCTGCCACGCCCGTCTTCCCTGTATCCGACTGCCTAGTTTCCGGCTGGTGCGAATGTTTCCCGCATGCCTGCCTCTGTCCCCGAAAGAAACACAAGTTTCCCCCTCTGACCAGATTTGCCGCGAAATCGCCCCCCAAGGTCGCTGAAAGCCTTTCGGCGGGTCGCGAATTGTCCTATTCCAGCCCCCAACTGCTCACCCCACTTGGAGACCTCCCATGAAGGACATCCGTTCCCCCGGCTTTTTCACCCAGAGCCTCGCTGAACGCGACCCCGAGATCTTTGCCTCGATCACCGGCGAGCTTGGACGTCAGCGCGACGAGATCGAGCTTATCGCTTCGGAGAACATCGTCTCCGCCGCCGTGATGGAAGCCCAGGGCAGCGTGATGACCAACAAATACGCCGAGGGTTATCCAGGCAAGCGCTACTACGGCGGTTGCCAGTTCGTGGACGTGGCCGAGCAACTGGCCATCGATCGTGCGAAGGAGCTCTTCGGCTGCGACTTCGCCAACGTGCAACCGAACTCCGGCTCGCAGGCCAACCAGGGCGCGTTCAATGCGCTCATCAAGCCGGGCGACACGATCCTCGGGATGAACCTCGCCTCCGGCGGACACTTGACCCACGGCGCCCCGCCGAACCAGTCGGGCAAATGGTTCAACGCCATCCAGTACGGCGTGCGCAAGCAGGACTGCCTGATCGACTACGACGAGGTCGAGGCGCTCGCCAAGGAACACCAGCCGAAGCTCATCATCGCCGGTGGCTCGGCCATCCCGCGCCAGATCGACTTCGAGAAATTCCGCGCCATCGCCGATGCCGTGGGTGCCTATCTCATGGTGGACATGGCCCATTTCGCCGGGCTCGTGGCGGCCGGCGAACACCCCTCGCCCTTCCCGCACGCTGACGTCGTGACCACCACCACGCACAAGACCCTGCGCGGTCCGCGCGGCGGGATGATCCTGACGAACAACGAAGAGATCGCGAAAAAGGTGAACTCGGCGATTTTCCCGGGCATCCAGGGTGGCCCCCTCATGCACGTGATCGCAGCGAAAGCGGTCGCCTTTGGCGAGGCGCTCGATCCGTCGTTCAAGACCTACCAGAAGGCGGTGCGCGCCAATGCCGTGGCACTGGCCGATCAGCTGATGAAGGGCGGGCTCGACATCGTCACGGGCGGCACCGACACCCACGTGATGCTCGTCGACCTGCGTCCCAAGGGCGTGACCGGCAACATCACAGAAAAGGCCCTTGGCCGTGCGCATATCACCACGAACAAGAACGGCATCCCTTTCGACCCGGAAAAACCGACCGTGACCTCGGGCATTCGTCTGGGCACGCCCGCCGGCACCACGCGCGGCTTCGGCGAAGATGAGTTCCGCCAGATTGCGGACCTGATCGTGGAGGTGATCGACGGTCTTGCCGCCAATGGCGAAGACGGCAACGGCGAAGTGGAAGCCGCGGTCAAGGTCAAGGTCGCCGCGCTTTGCGAGGCCTTCCCGATCTACCCCAACCACTAAGTCATTGGGAAATCAAAGGGAACGGGCGGCCTCGGTCGCCCGTTTTTCGTCACAGGAACCCGCGCCAGCCCAGAAGCGCGACGAAGATCGCCACCACCAGCAGAAGGTTGAAAGCGAGCCCCGCGCCCCATTCGACCGCAACGCCCCGCCGCCGGTCCCAGGGGTCGATGTCGAGCAGCCAGCGTTCGACGCGCGATGTGCCGCTTTCGATCCGGCCATGGTCCACACGCGCGGCAAGCTTGGGATGTTCGGACAGGTCGAGCGCCTCGAGCAACGCCTCGATCTCGCGCCGGACCCAGCGCGGCACCTTGCGACCCGCACGCCGCAACTTGGCGCGAAGCCCCTGGCCACGAATGTCCAGCCGTTCCTCCATGAGCGAGGCGAGCCGTTCGGCGCGTGCGTGCATATCCATCCTCCGTCCCCCCTTCTCCCAACCGGCGCAACAGTAGGCCAAGGGTCTTTCGGCCTCAACGACTTACCGCTATCAGAAGTTCATGCTCGCATACGATTCATATGGCGAGGAAACGGCAGGCGCCCCGATCCTCATCGTCCACGGCCTCTTCGGCTCCGGCCGCAACTGGGGCGTGATCGCCAAACGCCTGTCAAAGAGCCGCCGCGTCGTCAGCGTCGACATGCGCAACCACGGTGACAGCCCCCGCGCCGACAGCCAGAGCTATCACGACATGGCCGATGACCTTGCACAGGTGATCGAGTCCCTCGGAGGCGAGGCCCTTGTCGTCGGGCATTCCATGGGCGGCAAGGCCTCGATGGTCCTGGCCCTCACCCGGCCCGAGCTTGTCCGCGCGCTCATCGTGGCTGACATCGCGCCGGTGGCCTATGAGCACACCCAGGCGCATCTCGTCGACGCGATGCAGGAGCTCGATCCCGCCGCCTTCGACAAACGCTCGGACGCAGACGCGGCGCTCGCCCGAAAGGTCGAGACCAAGGGCGTGCGCGATTTCCTCCTGCAATCGCTCGATCTCAAGGAAAAGCGCTGGAAGCTGAACCTCGACGTGCTCGGGTCCGAGATGGACAAGATCCTCTCCTTCCCCGACCTCTCCGCAAGCTATGACGGACCCACGCTGTTTCTCGCGGGCGCGGAGAGCGACTATGTGCTTCCCGAGCACCGCGACCGGATCAAGGCACTGTTTCCCAACGCGAAACAGGCGAAGATCCCCGGCGCGGGCCATTGGCTCCACGCCGAGAAGCCGCGCGAGTTCGAAGCCGCCGTCCGCGCCTTCTTCACGCTTTAGGCAGCGGCCCTAAACCCCCTGAGCTTCGGCCACGGCCACCGCTTTCGCGGCAAGTTCCATGACCGCTTCCCGGCTGGCCGCGACTGCGATGAAACGTGCGTTGTGGCAGAATTTCGCGCCCGTAACCCCGCTCGCCGCCTCCAGCGCCGCATCGGTCAGACCGGCCCAACTTTCCGGCAGATCGGCGCGCGCGGCAAAACCGTCGCCCGACTTGCGGATCGTGTTGAGCGCCCAGTCCTCACCACGCGGATGCACGACGAAGAGGAGGTGATCGGCCCCAGCCGCCTCCACACCAGCGCGAAACGGCATGCCCATGGGAAGCTCCAGCACGCGCCCGTCCCCGGCCGCCTCGATCGCCGCCGCCACGACACCCTCGGCCCGGCGCTTGGCCGCCCGAGTGCGCACCGCCGCCTCGACAAAGGCCCGCGCGACGTCCAGCGCTGCGTGAAACGCGCGGTCGTCGGCATCTGCGGATCGGTCATCGTAGGCAGGCTTCAGGGTTTCGAGAAGTTCCGGCAGAGTCATCCCGGCAAGGCGCCCCGCCTCGCCCGGATCGAGCGCGCCGTTGTCCATGAGATCGACGGGCAGCACGAAGCCCCGGTCCACCGCCGCGGCGAGCGCGTCCAGATCCGTCTCCGGCACCGCCATGGCCAGGAGATAATCGCGCCCATAATGCGCCCAGATCAGTCCGAAGGAACTATAGGGCTGGCCATCCTCACGCAGGGGGGCCGGGCGCTGATGATGGTCGAACATCCCCGCCTCGGCATCAAAGACCCGCCCCACGTCATAAACGATCCGCCCCGGGGCCGCCGAGGTCAGGCGCTCGTCGCGCGACCGGATCAGCGCGGCCTCGGGGAAGAGCCGGGTCAGCACGACCGAGGACAGAAGCTCGTCGGCATGGAACCCGCCCGAATGGGTCACGAGTTGGGTGATCGTCATCTCTGCGCCTCCGTTGACTACCCCCGCGCCTTAAGTCGCTGCGAGACAATTGTCCAACCCCGGCAACGACAGGCTCTTACGAGGGCACGCGAACGGCCTCATCCCACCGCGGGCAAAGGTGACGAGGTTGGTCGATTTTGAGAAGAATGGCTGGGGTGGTAGGATTCGAACCTACGGTACGCGGTACCAAAAACCGTTGCCTTACCACTTGGCTACACCCCAACGGTGGGCGTGTAACTACTCAAAGCCTGCCCCCCCTGCAAGGGGAAAAAGCGCCGAAAACGCCGGAAGTTTCTCGCCCCTGTCCGGGTCTATTCCGTGGCCGCGCTCTTGCGCAGAAGATCCTCGTCGCTGCGGGTTTCGCGCTCGGCGGCGACGATGTTTTCCAAGTCGTGTTCCTGCGTCGCGTCGACGTTCTCGACCTCGGTCGAAGGGGCCTCTGGGGGGGCGGTGACGATTTCCGCACCTTCCGCCGCCTCTTGGCCGACATCGTTCATGAGAATGCGATAGGTGGTCTCGGGCATCTCCACGCCGGCCGCGTCGAAGGCCAGCAGCACCTGACGGATCGCCTCGGACCGGGCAGCGAGAAGCCCGGTGGTGTCCTGATTGATCCAGCCAGTCAATCGCATCCCGATGTCGGAGGCGCCAAGCTCGGTCGTCCAGACCGCGACGGAGGGGGTTTCGAGAATGAAGGGCAGCGCGTTGAGCGTGTCTTCCGCCAGGTGTTTGACCGCTGCCAGATCGGTGCCATAGGCCACCCCGATGTCGAATTGGAACCGCCGCTCGGGGTTGCGCGAGTAGTTGATGATCGTCGCCTTGAACACGGCCTGGTTCGGAATGCGCACGTGGTTGCCGTCGAAAGACAGAAGGATCGTCGCGCGGCTGGTCAGGCGGATCACCTTGCCCTCCTGCCCGTCGATGGCCACGGCGTCGTTGGGCGCGAAGGGCTGGCGCACCGACAGGAGCACCGAAGCGATGAAATTCTCGACCGTGTCGCGCACCGCGAAACCGATGGCGAGACCGATGATCCCCGCAGCGCCAAGGATCGTCGACAGAAGCGCCGTCGCCCCGATGATGTCGAGCGCCACCACGATCCCCGCGATGACCCCCGCCACCCGGATCAGGGCGCGGATGATATCGGCGATGAAGGCATTGGGCGCGATATTGTCCCAGGGGCTGCGGCGTTTGGCGATGAAGAAGGCGAGCCAGACCACGATCCCGAAGGCGAACAGCCCGATCCCCACCAGCGGGAGAAAGGCCACACTCTGCCAGAAGCGGTGTTCGAAGCGGTCGAGAAGCGGGGTCAGGAGGCGTGAGAAATCGGTGGAGATCGTCACCTCGTTCTCGATCGCGACGACACCCTCGACGCGGCCCGCGATGTCGTTCAGCCGCTCGGCCGAACTGACCCCGAGTGTCGTGCCGCGCATGGTGACGATCCCCGCCTTCACGGTCACGGTGACGTCCTCATAGCCGTCGAGTTCATGCAGGATGTCGCGGATGCGCGTGGCGATGGCAGCGTCTTCTTGGGCCTGGCTCGCCGATCCGTTGCTGGTTGTGATCGTGCCGTCCTGCGCCACGGCCGGCGCGACGACAAGACCTGCGATGATCGCGGCACCTGTCGTGCCCAGACACAGGACAACCGCAATCGCCCTTAGAAATCCCCGTCCCATCCCCGCAATACCCTCGTCAAAACCGACCCTTCCCCAAGAGTCTTTCCAAATTTTTTCAGAGGTTAGCGGGCGATCAGGGAATAGCAAGCGCCACGCATCGATGGGCGCTGGCGGCCTCTGTAGGGGCCGCCGCTTTGTCGTGTCCGGTCGCCGTCAGCCGGTGACCTGTTCTCGCAGGATCGAGGCGGTGATCGACACCATGAGGTAGATGCCCGCGAAGACGAGGAAGGCGAGAAGCGTGTTCTCGAACTCGCGCGGATAGGTCGGGGTGTCCGGGGCAACGGGATGCACCCCCATCTCGAGGTAGCGGGTCTGTTTGTTGGCTTCGATCCGCGCGGTTTCGAGCTGTTGCAGCGCCTGCTGCATGAGCACGGTGCGAGTTTCGAGGTTGGTCGTCGCAATGGCAAGCTGCCCGCTGACCGACGCGATCGAGGCATCGCCCGTGGCGCCCTCTTCGGTCAGCCGCGCGCGCATGTCGGCGATCAGTGCCTCGAGCCGCCCGATGTCACCCCGCACGCCGTCGACGCGGGCCTGGTTCGGGCGCGGGTTGTCGAGCAGTTGCTGGAGTTGCAGGCGCTTTTGCTGGAGGGCCAGTTCGAACTGGTTGATCTGCCCCATCACCGAGGCGGCGTCCGAGGTGGGATCGTAGACACCCATTTCCTCCTGCAGGCGCAGAACCTCCTGTTGGGCCGCGAGCATCTCGGTCTCTGCGTCCTCATAGCTCTCGATGGCGCCGGCCATCTGGTCGGCCCGGAGTCGCTGGGTCAGGTTGTCGACCCGCTCTTCTGCATAGCGGATGAGCGCTTCGGAGATCGCCGCCGAGGTTTCGGGACTGGCCGCGATGACCTCCATCTTCACGATGCCTTCGGTCGGGTCGTAGCCGATCTTCACATTGCGCTTGTAGGTCTTGTAGGTCTCTTCGTTGCTGGCATCGGACGACAGGCGCTGGATCGGGTCAATATCCGGACCAGAGAAGTGTTCCTTGAAGCCGATGTCCTGATCGAGGCGCAGCATGGCGTCACGCGAAGTCAGGTAGCTTTGCACCGTGATCGAGTCCTGCGACGACCCGAGCCCCGATCCGGCGAAGAGCGACCCCAGCCCCGATCCGCCGGTGCCGCCATCGGCCTTCTGGATCACGAACTCGGACTTGGTCGCATACATGGGCGTGGCGACGTTGAAGAAATACCAGCCGGCGACAAAGGTCGGCAGAAGCACGAAAGCCGCGAGCCGCACGGCAAGAAGCAGGAGCCGCTTGCGCCTGCGTCGCACGATGGACCACTGCATTTCCTGGATCGACCGGGCCCGCTCGCCCGCGTCCATCATCTTGGGCTGGGCGGGCACCATCATTGCGCCCGACGGCACGGTCTGGGGCAACTGGATCTGGCCGATGGGCTGGTTCCCGCTTCGCGCCGAAGCCTCGCCCGCCTTCGCGGCATCCTCTTCGGACGACACGAGTTGCAGCATGTTGGCGGCCTGGAACGGGTCGACGCCCGCCCGCCGCAAGAGCCGGACCGCATCATAGTCCGAGGTGGCCGGGAGTCCGTGCTTCTGGGCCACACGCCGCGCCATGCGAAGCTGCCGACCAGTCAGACCCTCCTTCTTGATCGCGGCGAGTTCGGCTTCTGCCGAGGCCGGGGCCGATGGCCTTGGCGTGGCTGCGTGGGTCGAAGGCGGGGCCGAGGTCTGCTGGGGCGCCTGCTGCGCGGGTCGCGAGGCCGGCGCGGCACCGGGGAAGCGCTGGTCGCCGAACCCATCTTCAAACCCTTCCGAAGCGGCCGCCTGAAGCGGGTTGGGCCCGCGCGTTTGCGGCATGGGACGGGTCGGTTCCGGGGCTGGACGGGGCGCCGAGCGCGGCGCTTCGTCTTCGGCCTCGTAGCCCCCGCTGTTCGCCGGCTGATCGTCCTCCAGCCGCTCCGCCGTTGCAGCCCCTGTCACGGGGCGCCGGATGCGGAATTTCCTAGCCTTGGGTGGTGTAGTCATAGAGCTGTTTCGCTTCTTCCAAGGTGTCGAACATGTAGATCTGTCCGTTGTGCAGGACGCCGGCGGACCGGCAGAATTTCTCGAGCGTCTGGGCCTGATGGCTGACCACGACCACGGTGGCGTTCTCGAGCCGGGTGCGCAGCACGTCGCCGGCCTTGCGGTTGAACTCGGCGTCCGTCGTCTGCGGCATGCCTTCGTCGATCAGGTAGATGTCGAAATCGAGCGCGAGGAGCAGGGCGAAAGAAAACCGCGAGCGCATCCCCGACGAATAAGTGGTCATCGGGAAATCGAAGTATTCCTCGAGGTTACAGAGCCAGCGCGTGAAGGCCTCGATGTAGTCGGGGTCGAGGCCGTAGAGCTTCGCGATGTAGCGCGCGTTTTCCTTGGCCGAGAGCTTGCCCACCACGCCGCCCATGAACCCGAGCGGGAAGGACACCTTCGACGTGCGCCGCACTTCGCCGTCGTCGGGTTTCTCGATCCCGGCCATCATGTTGATGATCGTCGTCTTGCCGGTGCCGTTGGGTGCGAGGATTCCGACCGAATGGCCAAGGTCCACCCGGAACGACGCATGGTCGAGGATGACCTTGCGTTGTTTCCCGGTCCAGAAGGACTTGGAGACGTTTGTGAATTCGATCATTCGAACCCCGGCACTGCTTCCTGCGCGCCCGGTTTCAGCCGGGCATCCTTGACGATGACCCATATGGGGCCAATTGGGCACCATTATGTCGGATCGTCCGCCTGCAATACAGGGTTTTCAGCGAGTCCCGGCCCGTAAGGGGCGGATTTCCCCGCCAATTGTTCTTTTTGGTTACACAATTGGCGGGGAGAAACGGCGAAATCAGCCCGGCTGTTTCTCGACCCGCAACAGTTTGCCGGCGATGATCGAGAGGAACACCGCGCCAAAGCTGAAGAGCGCGCCCATCTTGGCGGCGTCCTGCACCGGCCCCGGATGGAAGGCGACCGAGGCCACGAAAAGCGCCACGGTAAATCCGATGGCGGCCACGAAGCCGATCACGATAAGATCGAGCATCCGCATCCCCTGCGGCAGGCCAAGGCCAAGCGGCTTGGCGGCGATCCAGCCCATGATGAAGATGCCCACCGGCTTGCCGATGATGAGCCCCGCGAGAACGAGGAACGTCGGCGCCGAAATCGCGTTGAACTCGACGCCCGCGTTGGCGAGGCCGAAGAAGAACAGGATCAGCTCGACGGGGTGCTTGAGCGCATGCTCCATGCTGTTGAGGATGTCATGGAGGTGCTGCTCGGCATCGGCGAAAAGCCCGAAGGCGCGGTCTGCATGGGGGATGGCCGGGATGATCGGCAAGAGGCCCAGCGCCGGGTGCAGACCCGACTGCGTGAAGGCGAAGAGGCTGATGACCCCGGCGACCCCATAGGGCAGCCACGACAGGTTGCGGCGCACCCATGTGGACTTCTGACGAAGCTGGTCGCCCCGGTCCATTCGGCGCGGCAACCAGTTGAAGAAGACGAAGGCGATGACCGACGCCGCCACCGACAAGAGCAGCCATTCGGGCGCGAGATCGCCAGACGGATAGAAGATCGCGAGAATGATGAGCCCGCCCGCATCGTCCGCGATGGCGAGCAGCAGGAGGAAGCGCACCGCCGGGTGACCCGCGCCGAAAACGATCCGTCCGACCAGATAGGAGAAGGCGATGTCGGTCGCCGTGGGAACCGCCCAGCCGCGGAAGACCGCGTTATAGGTTTCCGACCCCATAAGCATGGCGAGACCAAGATAGACCGCGATCGGGCCGATCATGCCGCCCGCCGTCGCTATGAGCGGCGTCGCCGCCTTCTTCCCGCGCAGCGAGCCGTTTTCGAGGATCACGGCCTCCCAGACTTCTTTCCCCGCGATGGCGAAGAACAGCGCCATGAGCAGGTCGTTGATCAGGTAGTGAACGGTGAGCACCCGGTCCACGTCGCCGATGTCGAAATCGTTCGCGTGGCTCCCGTAAGCCTCGGCCCAGTGGGCGAAATCCTGTCCGACCCAGCCGTTGAACCACAGCGGATACTCGACGAAATGGTGGTAGCTCGACGGGTCGATGTTGGCCCAGATGAGCGCGACGATCGCCCCTGTGATGAGCAGGATCGAATAGGTCGTGATAAAGTTCCAAACCTTGTACATGCGCCGTCGCTCCCCGTCCGCCGTTGGTCTTGCCGGCTGCCATAGCTCAAGAGGACAAGAGGCTCAACCGTCACGAGACGCCGCGCGGGGTTCTGGCCGCCTCCGAAGGGGCAGGTGATCAAGGCTTGGGCAATGCCTGCGTGCGAGGGCGCCGCGCAGGCGGGTGGGCGCCGCTCAGAAGCCCTGAACGAACGGCACGCGTCGGCTGCGGTGGGCGCGGCCCATCTCGGCGGCGCGCTCCGTATCCGTGAACGGGCGGACGGGCTCGCCCCGACCCTCGCGCATAATCTCGACCACCTCGGGCAGAATCGTCTCGATCTCCGTCAGAGCCACCTGCCCCACGGCATCGCGCGCACCAGCGCCCAGAAACAGGCTTTCCATCGGGGCGCCGTCGGCGAGGATGACCTCATGCGCGTCGAACAGAAGGTGGACATAGATCACCCCGCCAACATCTTCCGCCACCTCGATGCCCGGCAGTCCGACGAGCGCGCGCACGGCAACGAGCACTTCGGTCGTGCCGAACATCTGCATGGCGAGACGCGAGCGCACCAGCACCCGGTGCTGCGGCGACAGAAGCACGTCGCGGGCCGGAAGCCCGCCGCCCAGCGCACCCCGCGCGACCCGGATCGGCCGGATCGCCGGATTGGCCCGCAACTCGAGCGGCCCCAGACGGCGCATCGCGACCCAGCGGATCGGCTGCGGCCCGTGGTCCAGCGTCTCGACCAGATCGCCGGGCCTCAGGCGCACTACCTTCTTGTCGCCTTCAGGCGTCCGGATACGAGTGTCGGAGCCGAAGCAGACGAAACCCTGTTCCGCCATCTGGCGCACGGCAGCCCGGTAATGCTCGCCGGTGATGGTTTCGATACGTATGGACTTGATGGGCCGTTCCACGAAGGCTTCCGAGAACTCCGAGCCGTCCGCGAAAGGGGTCAGGAACACGCGTCCGAGCCTATCCTGAAGCACCACCATCCAGGTCGTGTCCGAGGTGCGGTCCATATAGGTCAGCCGCACCGAGACGTGGAGAGAAACGACAGTCTCCGACACGTGCCCGCCCCAGTCCAGCCGTTCCGCCCGCCCCTCTGCCGCTTCGCCACCTTCAAGACCGAGGGTCGTCTCACGCGAATGGGCAGGCGCGTCGGCATCCCCGAGGCAATATCCGACCAGCCGATGCGCCGTCCGCGCCACCGTGTCGTCTTCGCCGAGGTCGAGATTGGCATGGGTGCCGATGTAATATGCGGGAAGCTTGCTGGTCTTCATGTCGGTCTCTGTCGCGCCGCGCCCACGTCGGGCTTCGTCTTGGACGCGATGTCACGGGTCGTTGCAGACCGCCGTATGGGAGAGGGACAAGGCGGAAATCGGGCAGGTTCGTGAAGATTGAGAGAAATAGTCCCAATTAAAGTCAAAGTGGCAGAAAGCTGCCGACCGTTACAGGCGGGCGGGCCGCCGCGCGGGCTTGTCCCGCTTCGAGCCGGACCCTAGGTCCTTGGCATGGGATCTGAAGACACTCGGGCACAGGCGACCGCTGAATTGAGCGCAAGGATCACGGCCTGCCGGATCTGTGCCGAGCGTTTTGCTGCCACCGCCACGCGCCACTCCCCGCGGCCCGTCGCCTGGTTCGCGCCCGGAGCGCGGCTGCGCATCGTCGGACAGGCGCCCGGTATGCGGGTGCATGAAACCGGCCTGCCCTTCAACGATGCCTCCGGCGACCGGCTTCGCGACTGGATGGGCGTGGACCGCAAGTCCTTCTATGACAAGACGCAGGTCGCCATCACGCCGATGGCCTTCTGTTTCCCCGGCTACGACGCCAAAGGGGCCGACCTGCCCCCTCCCCGGATCTGCGCGGCCACCTGGCACGATGCCGTGGACGCGGCCCTCGCCCCGGCGCTCACACTCCTTGTCGGGGGATACGCCCAACGCCGATACCTTGGCACCAAGCGGCGGATGACCGACACCGTCGCGTCCTTCGCGGACCATGGACCGGGGATTATCCCCTTGCCCCATCCGTCCTGGCGCAATACCGGGTGGCTGAAAAAGAACCCCTGGTTCGAGGCCGACCTCTTGCCCGTGCTTCGGACCCGCGTCGCGGAGGTGCTGGGATGAGCGCAGAAAACGAACTCGAAACGCCGCTCGACCGCGCCCATGCGGCGATGGAGGCCGACCTTGGCGACGATGCCGCGCGGCTTGGCTTTTACGAACGTCTCGCGGATGGGGAACTCTATCTCCTCCTGAAGTCCGAGGCGTCCGGCGACCGGCTCGATGCCGACATCTTCGAACTTCAGCCCGACGGGGACCTGCCGCCCGATCGCTATGCGCTCGTTTTCGACCGCGAGGACCGGCTTGCCGCCTTCGCCGAGGGACCCGCACCCTATGCCGCGCTGCCCGGTCGGGTGGTGGCCGCCATGCTCGCCGGACAGGAGATCGGACTTGGCGTCAACCTGGGCGTCGCGCCCTCGTCCATCCTGATCCCGCCGGCGGCCGTCGACTGGCTTGCCGAGACGCTGGGGCCCGAGCCGGAGGTGGTCGAAGGGCAACTGACCGCCGTCGAGGCCCCCGAGGGGTTATCCGAACGGCTGCTGTCCGGCTTCGCCACCAAACTCGCGCCGGCGGCAGGTCTTTGCGACAAGGCGCTGCTGGCGCGGGGGCAATATGACGATGGATCGAGCGGCCTCATCCTCGCCTTCATCGACGCTGCACCGGACGCGCAGGCCCCGCTCGCGCGCGCGGCGCAGGAGGCGATTACCTTTTCGGGCTACGAGGAACGGCTGGATGTGGCGTTCTTCACGGGGGACGAACCGGTGGCCGACCGTCTCATGCGGGTGAGCCTGTCGTTCGATATGACCCGCCCCGAAATCGTCGAGGAACCGGTAACGCCGAAAGCGCCGGGCTCCGACCCGACGAAACCGCCGATCCTGCGCTAGCGATCAGCGCGACGCATAGACCATGACCCAAAGCGTGCGGCCCGCCAGAAGCGCGATGCCGACGCCGTAATCGGTGGCGTTCTGACGAAGCAGGTTGTCGCGATGGCCCTTGGAACGCATCCAATCGGCAACAACGATATCGGACGAGACCTGCCCATGGGCGATGTTCTCGGACGACAGCCGGGCGGGGTAGCCCGCCGACTTGATCCGATCCTTGGGCGTCGATCCGCCCGATCCGGTATGGGAAAAACTGTTGTTGGTCGAAAGCCAGCAGGCATGACGCTGCGCCGCCGTATCCAGGAGCGCGTTGCGCGCCAATGCCGGGCGGCCCTCGTTCTTGCGCAGGGTGTTGACGGAGATCCCCAGATCGCTTGCAAGGCGCGCCGCGTTGGGGGCCAGGTCACAAGCCACTGCCGCGCTTGCGCCGAACCCCGAAATGGCAACGGCGAGGCAGAGCGCCAAACGTCGGGCGGCAGAGGCGGCCGGCGCGATCCTCACGAGGGTTTGGACGCGGCTTCCAGCGCCTCGATCCTGGCTTTAAGGGCCTCGTTTTCCTCGCGCGCCTTCTGCGCCATGGCGCGCACGGCGTCGAATTCGTCGCGGGTCACGAAGTTGCGATCCGCGAGCCAGCGGTCCATCCAGCTCTTCATCGCCGTCTCAGCCTCGGTCCGCGCCCCTTGGGCTACGCCCATGGCGTTGGTCATCAGCTGGGAAAAATCGTCGAACATCTTGTTGCGGGTCTGCATGTCACTCTCCTTCGCGTGCCGTGGCACACGGCAAAAACGTCCCTTTCCATATGGGCCTTTGCCCGGATAATCACAAGCAGGGGAACGGCTGCGTCCTTGAAACCTGTGGCGCGCGCGGGAGGTTGACACCGGCCCCTGCGCGTCGCACCAAACGCGCATCATGGCCATTCCGTTCCCGAACATCTCACCGGAGATCTTCTCCTTCGACATCGGCTCGATGCACTTCGCGGTGCGTTGGTATGCGATGGGCTATATCGTCGGGATCGCGCTGGGGTGGCTGATCATCCGCATGGCGATCAAGCGCCCGAAGATCTGGGCCGGGGAACGGCCCGGAATGACGCTTGAGCAGTTGGAAAGCCTCGTCACATGGATGGTCGTCGGGATCATCGTGGGCGGGCGCCTGGGCTTCGTGCTGTTTTATCAGCCGGCCTATTACCTGCAAAATCCGCTCGACATCCCCAAGGTCTGGCAAGGCGGCATGTCCTTTCACGGCGGCTTCCTCGGGGTGGTCCTGGGCGTCATCCTCTTTGCGCGCCGGCATGGGCTCGTACTCGGCACGACCGCCGATCTTCTGGCCATCGCGACGCCGCCGGCGCTTGGCCTCGTGCGCATCGCGAACTTCATCAACGCCGAGCTTTGGGGGCGTCCGACCGATGCTCCCTGGGGCGTGATCTTTCCCGGCGAGGCCGCGCAGGCCTGCGCCACGGCCACCACGCCCTGCGCGCGCCACCCCTCGCAGCTTTACGAAGCCGGGCTCGAAGGAATCGTTCTGGGCGCGCTGCTTCTGACGCTCGCCTTCGGGTACCATTGGCTGAAACGGCCCTGGATGCTGACCGGCGTCTTCCTTGCGGGCTATGGCATCTCGCGCTTCGTCGTCGAGTTCTTCCGGCAGGCCGACCCGCAGTTCATCACGCCGGACAATCCCTTGGGCCATGTGATCCGCCTTGGCGCCGAGGCCGGGGTCACCATGGGACAGCTTCTGTCCACGCCGATGATCGTGGTCGGTCTCGTGCTCGTGATCTGGGCGTCGCGCCGGAGGGTGCGTGACCCCGGCGCCGAGGCGGCATGAGCGGGCGGCTCACCGATCATCTGATCGCCCGCATCGACGGGGACGGGCCGATGAGCGTGGCCGACTATATGGCGACCTGCCTGACCCATCCGACGCTTGGCTACTACACCACGCGCGACCCTCTGGGCGTGGCAGGGGATTTCACGACCGCGCCCGAGATATCCCAGATGTTCGGCGAATTGGTCGGACTGTCGCTCGCGCAAAGCTGGCTCGAACAGGGCGCGCCCGGACGTTTCACCCTGGCCGAGCTTGGACCCGGCAGGGGCACCCTCATGGCCGATATCCTTCGGGCGACGCGGGGCCTGCCCGGGTTTCACGACGCGGCACAGGTTATTCTGGTCGAGGTGTCCGAAGCCCTGAGGCAGGAGCAGGCGGCACGCCTGTCTGACTACGGGGTGCAATGGATCGACAGCACCGCCGCCCTGCCCGAGGGTCCGCTCTGGCTGGTGGCGAACGAGTTTTTCGACGCGCTCCCCGTGCGCCAGTTCACCCATGACGCGGGCCATTGGCGCGAACGGCAGGTCGGGCTCAGGGAGGGGCATCTGACCTTCGGTCTGGGCGGGCCGGTCGCGCTCCCTGCCCTTGCGCGTTTCGAGGCGGAGGATGGCCAGACGGTCGAGATTCGGCCCGCCGCAGAGAGTGTGATGACCGAGATCGAGGATCGAATCGCAGGCCACGGCGGCGCGGCGCTGATCATCGATTACGGCGACTGGCACTCGCGCGGCGATACGCTTCAGGCGGTGCGCGCCCACGTCCATGTGGATTGCCTCGCCTCTCCCGGCGAGGCCGATCTGACGGCGCACGTGGATTTCGAAGCGCTGGCCCTGACCGCGCCCCGGCTCGTCCATTCGCAGATGACACCTCAGGGCGTATTCCTGGAACGGCTGGGGATCACGGCGCGGGCGCAGGTGCTGGCAAAGGGGCTGACGGGCGATGCGCTCACCGCCCATGTCGCCGCGCATCGTCGCTTGACGCACCCCGAGGAAATGGGAACCCTGTTCAAGATTCTCGGTCTCGTTCCCGAAGGAGCGGCCATGGTGCCGGGGTTGGAGAGATGATGCTGGAAATCGTGACATCCGACGCGCTCAAGGGCACACGCCACGGCTTTTTCACCCGCAAGGGCGGCGCGTCGTCCGGGATCTACTCCGGGCTCAACTGCGGCGGCGGGTCGGGCGACCAGAACGACGCGGTCACCCTGAACCGCGCGCGTGTCGCGGCGGCGATGGAGGTCGAGCCCGAGGGGCTGGTCGGCGTCTGGCAGGTGCATTCGCCGGACGTGGTGATCGTCGATGGCCCGCTGAACGGCGAAAAACCCCGGGCCGATGCGCTGGTGACGAATGTGCACGGCGTGGCGCTGTCGGTGCTGACCGCCGACTGCGAACCGGTGCTCTTTGCCGACAGCGAGGCGGGCGTGATCGGCGCGGCCCATGCCGGGTGGAAAGGGGCGCTCGACGGCGTCCTCGAAGCCACGGTGGATGCGATGGTGGCGCTTGGTGCGCGGCGCGAGCGGATCGCGGCGGTGATTGGCCCGACCATCAGCCAGATGAATTACGAGGTCGGCCCCGAGTTCCTGGAGCGTTTCCTGGACGAGGACCCGGACTATGGTCGCTTCTTCGTGGGCGGTCAGGGCGACCGGGTGCAATTCGACCTGCCCGGGTTCGGTCTGCACCGGCTGCGCGAGGCGGGCGTGGGTCATGCGGAATGGGTGCGCCACTGCACTTACGAGGACCCGGCGCGCTACTACTCCTATCGCCGCTCGGTTCACCGCAAGGAACCCGACTACGGCCGGCTGATTTCGGCCATCCGCCTCTGAAGCCCTGCCCCGGTTTTTCCCCAAGGTTCTTCGTCTTTCCCCCCGCTTGGCCCAATCTTGCCCGATTTGAATTGGACAACGGGGTTAACGACGCTGGCGACAGCAGACCCTTGGACAGAAACGGGAGGCACCCATGGCCACGAAGCGCTGGATGAAATCGATGATCGAAGCGGCCAAGACCGAAAAGGTCGAACTGCCCTATCAGCGCTCGGTGCGCGCCAAGGCGGTCAAGAAAGCTGCCTGATCCACAGGATTGGCCCGTGGGCCCTGAACAAACCGCTCCAGTTGGGGCGGTTTTTTCGTTTCTGGCGAGTGCGACCGAACGTCAGAAATGCGCGACGGGCTCGTCGGGTTTGCCCGCCGCGATGGCGAGGATGCCACCTGCGATGCAGAAGCCGATGGGGAACATGGTGAAGACGCCAAACCCGAAGGCGTAGTAGGTTAGCGCCCCGGCCGCGAGCATGAGCACCCCGCCCCACAAGGCGCGGACCTTGGCCATGGCGCCACCGACGAGGGCCAGAAGCGGGGCAAGGAAGCTGGCCACGCGCAGAAGCTCGCGGTTCTCCAGCGGACCCCAGACATCATTCGCGAACCGGTTGATCTCGGCGTTGCTGTCCAGAACCTCGGTGTAGCCGAAGTTGAAGAACCCGACGAGCATCGCGATGAGCCCCCCGATGATCCCGAGCATGAGCGCGGCGTTGCGCATGTGGTGCACCCTCCATCTGGTGGGGAAAGAGATATGCGGAACGGCAGACGGTTCAAGGACTTGAAACGAAAAGCCCCGGCACTGGGACCGGGGCTTTGCATTGAAATGGGACTGTGTCAGCCTTCGGTGCTTTCCGCAGCCGGGAGCGTGGTGGCCGCCGCATAGCCCGCCGGTGGCACGGTGTATTTCCCGCTCTCGGCCTGGCTCAGGATGATGACGCGGGTGCCGGTGCCGACGTTTGCGTAAAGGTGCATCACATCCTGATTGAACATGCGGATGCAGCCGCCGGATTCAGCGCCCCCCACTGTCCAGGGATAGGGCGTGCCGTGGATACGATAGAGCGTGTCGCGCCCGCCGCGGTAGAGATAGAGCGCCCGCGCGCCGAGCGGGTTTTCCAGCCCGCCTTCGACACCACCGGCCACAGGGCGGTATTTCTCCGGCTCGCGGCGCAGCATGTTGGCGGTCGGCGTCCAGTAGGGCCATTCTTCCTTGCGGTTGATGGTGGCGTTGCCCTGCAGTCCGTAGCCCGCCTTGCCGACGCCCACGGTGTAGCGCATCGCCTCGTTCGGGCCGGAGATGAGGTAGAGCTTGTAGGCATAGGGGTCGACGATGATCGTGCCCTCGGCATAGGGCGAGTAGTAGGGCACATACTGCCGCTTGCGCTCTTCCGAGAGGTAGAGGCGCGAGATCTCGGGCACTATGAACTGGCCATCGTCGAACTCGCGATACATGGACGCGGTCTTCGAGGAAATGGTCGGCAGCACCTGTCCGTCGGCTGTCACGGCCTGACCGGCAGCACCGCCCTCTTCGATGGGCATATCGGTGCAGGCGGCAAGGGTCAGTCCGGCAATGGCGGCAATCGCCAGCGTGCGGGCGGTCGTGAAAATAGTCATGGCAATGTCCCCAGGTCTATCGGCGTCTGTCCGTGCCACATGTTCCCCGGCAGCAGGGCGCGGCATCGAATCGTCAAGCCTCAGCGTGCGCGATTGTTCCCGCTCTGCGCAAGGAATCGCCGAAGATTCTGTCAGATTTTCAGGGGACGTGGCGCTCTCGCCCGATTCTAGAGCGGATCCGCGAGCACAAGAACCCAGACTGCATCGCGGCCAGTCCCGGAAACGCCGAGCGCAAAGTCCTCGAAGTCAGGATCGTTTTGGTTTTTCTTGTGTTCTGATGAGCCTTCCCAAGCGTCAATGACATCATTCTCATCGGTGAACCCTTGCGCGAGGTTCTCTCCGACCTTCCGCCATTGATATCCCGTTGCCGAAACGCGCTCGCCGACAGTGGAATTTCCGGCCGTGTGCGAGAACTGACCGGTGGCATGAAGGTAGCCCGCATAGGATTGCGCAGCCTGATCGAGTTGGCCATTCCATCGCAATGGTTGTACGACCTTGTTACCTGCGCGCACACCGTTGATCGCCGTCTCGAAAGACGCATCGTTCGTTGGGACGTCCTGCAATGTCGTATTCATCGCTGGATCGGGAAGATAGGAATTGAGCCGCCAATCCTGCGACCCGGAAGTGGTCATACAACCCGACAGAACAAGCGCCACACCAACTGACGCGATGGTTTTCTGGGTCATGGACTGTCCCCCGATGTGCGTGGGGGAAATTAGGCCGCGCCCTGCCCCCGCACAAGTTGAGGGGTCAGGCGTCGGCGGCCATCCGCGCTTCGAGCACGTCGAAGGGCACGCCGGGGGCTTCCTTGGCGTCGCGAATGACGAGCGAGGTCTTCACCGAGGCCACGTTGTCCGCCGAGGTCAGTTGCCCCGTCAGGAACGACTGGAAGGTGGAGAGATCGGGTGCCACGCATTTCAGGAGGAAATCCACCTCGCCGTTCAGCATGTGGCACTCGCGCACGAGGGGCCAGTCACGGCAGCGGTTCTCGAAGGCGATGAGGTCGGCTTCTGCCTGGCTCACGAGCCCGACCGAGGCGAAGACCTGCACCTCGAACCCGAGTTTGCGGCTGTCCACCGTGGCGTGATACCCCTTGATGTAGCCGGCTTCCTCGAGCGTGCGGACCCGGCGCAGGCAGGGCGGGGCCGAGATGCCGACGCGTTTGGCGAGCTCGACGTTGGTCATGCGACCGTCCGCCTGCAACTCGGCAAGGATCATGCGGTCGATGGGGTCGAGTTTCGCGGCTGACATCGTTTGTCCCTTTTAATTTGCGCGAAGATTAGCCTTGGAGGCCCCGATGCGCAATAATGTTTCGCGGTTGCGCAAGATCGTGACCCGGCGGAGTGATCCGGTGGTCGCGGCGTCGCAGGGGTGACGCAGGGGGTTCCGACCCGGGGCCCGAGCGCCTATACCGGAGCGGACTTCAGGACAAGAGGGGAATCGTCATGAGTGGCACCCACAACACCCGCCTTCTGATCATCGGATCGGGGCCCGCGGGTTATACCGCCGCCGTCTATGCCGCGCGCGCGATGCTCAAACCCATCCTCGTGCAGGGGATGGAGCCGGGCGGACAGCTCACCACCACCACCGAGGTGGAGAACTATCCCGGCTTCACCGAAATTCAGGGCCCCGAGCTCATGGTGAAAATGGAAGAGCACGCCAAGGCGATGGGCACCGAGGTGGTGACGGATATCATCACCGAACTGGATCTCTCCAAGCGCCCCTTCGTGGCGAAAGCGGATTCCGGTGCGACTTACGTCGCCGAGGCGGTCGTGCTGGCAACGGGCGCACGCGCCAAGTGGCTGGGCCTGCCGTCGGAGGACAAGTTCAAGGGCTTCGGCGTTTCGGCCTGTGCCACCTGTGACGGGTTCTTCTATCGCGGGCAGGAGATCATCGTGGTGGGCGGCGGCAATACCGCCGTGGAAGAGGCGCTCTTCCTCACCAACTTCGCCTCCAAGGTGACGGTGATCCATCGCCGGGGCGAATTCCGGGCGGAGAAGATCCTGATCGACCGGCTCGAAAAGAACCCGAAGATCGAGGTCCTTTGGGATCACGTTCTGGAAGAAGTCACCGGCACCGACATGCCGCTTGGCGTCGAAGGCGTGAAAATCCGCAACGTGCGCACCGGCGAGGTGAGCGAGCTTTCCGCCAAGGGCGTCTTCATCGCCATCGGCCACGCACCGGCGAGCGAGCTGGTGAAAGATCAGCTCGAGTTGCACAACGGCGGCTACGTGAAGGTCGAGCCGGGCACCACTCGCACCTCTATCCCCGGTGTCTTCGCGGCGGGCGACCTGACCGACCACGTCTATCGTCAGGCGGTGACGAGCGCGGGCATGGGCTGCATGGCGGCGCTGGACGCGGAGCGGTTCCTCGCCGAAGTGGGCGAAGCGGAACCGGCCGCAGCCGTGGCCCCCGAGGTCGCGGCGGTCTGAGCCGACTTAGGAACGCGAGACCGGACAGGGCGCCTTCGGGCGCCCTTCTCATGTGTCGGGACTATGTCGGGATTGACTTGGCTGCGCCCGTCGTCAAGCTGGATCGAAAACCCCGAGGCAGCATGGCAGAATTCACCACCCTCAATCCCGGCAACCCCGCGCCCTATTTCAAGGCGCGCAGCGGGTCGAACCCCCGGTTCACCTTCGACACGGCGGCGGGGCGCTATCTCGTGCTGTGTTTCCTTCATGACGCACAGCACCCCGCCGCGAAGGCCGCCATCGCCGCCGCGAGGTCCCGGCGCGACCTGTTCGACGACGCTTTCGCGAGCTTCTTCGGGGTCTCCACGACCCCCGGCGACGACGCGCGGCTGAAGGAGAGCCTGCCGGGGCATCGGTATTTCTTTGACGACGACCTCGCCGTGAGCCGGCTTTACGGCGCGGCCAGTGAGGATGGCGACCGGCGCGGGATCTGGGTGATCGTCGATCCGACGATGCGCGTGATCGAAACCGTGCCCTTCGGCGACGACGGACGCGGCCATGCGCGTGCACTCGGCATCCTTGCCACTCAGCTGCACCCCAGCCGTTTCGCAGGGTTCGAGCTTCAGGCGCCGATCCTTGTCCTGCCTCGCGTCTTCGAGCCGAGTCTCTGCGCGCATCTTGTCGGGCTTTACGACGAGACGGGAGGCACATCCTCCGGCTTCATGCAGCAGGTGGACGGCAAGACGGTGCATGTGATGAATGCAGATCACAAGGTCCGCAGCGACGTGACGATCGAGGATGCCGACCTGATCCGGTCCATTCAGGCGCGGATCATGAACCGGGTGGTGCCGGAGATCGCCAAGGTCCACATGTTCCACGCCAACCGGATGGAACGCTACATCGTCTCCTGCTACGCCGCCGAGGACGGCGGGCATTTCCGGGCGCACCGCGACAACACGACCTCCGGCACGGCGCATCGCCGCTTCGCGGTTTCGATCAACCTGACCGACGACTTCGAGGGCGGCGAGGTCGGGTTCCCGGAATACGGACCCCGGACCTTCAAGGCACCGCTGGGTGGTGCGGTCGTCTTCTCCTGCGCGCTTCTCCATCGGGTGAGCCCGGTCACGCGGGGGCGGCGCTATGCCTTTCTGCCGTTCCTTTACGACGACGCCGCGGCGAAACTCCGGGAAGATAATCTGAAACATCTGGCGCGCGACGATCACTGAGCGCCACCTTTTTGGGACTCTTTCCCAATTTCCGGGCAGAGGGCGAAACATGTGTGCCACTGCGTTGCTGCATCGCGGCATTTTTGACTGATTTCAGGAGCCCACCCCCTGCTTCTCTTGCCTTTTCAAGGGCACCGCGCCTACATGCCAGAAAAATTGGCCCGGCTGGATCGGGCCTGGGACGATGAACAAAAAGGCCTTTGACGCATGTTGCCAAACCTCGCACCTATCCCCGAACTCTATGTCTCCTATGAAAGCGCCCAGAAGCTGAAGGTCGAAGCGGGCGAACTCGTGTCCTGGGATCTGTCGCCGCGCCAGATCTGCGATCTGGAGCTTCTGATGAACGGCGGGTTCAACCCGCTCAAGGGGTTCTTGTCGGAAGAGGATTACAACGGGGTCGTCGACAACATGCGTCTGGCGGATGGCACGCTCTGGCCGATGCCGATCACGCTCGACGTGTCCGAGGAGTTCGCCGCCAAGATCGAGGAAGGCCAGGACATCGCCCTCCGCGATCAGGAAGGCGTGATCCTCGCCACGATGACGGTCACCGACAACTGGGTGCCCAACAAGGCGAAGGAAGCCGAGAAGGTCTTTGGCGCCGACGACATCGCCCACCCTGCCGTGGCCTATCTTCACGATCAGGCAGGCAAGGTTTACCTCGGCGGCCCCGTAACGGGCATCCAGCAGCCGGTTCACTATGACTTCCGCGGTCGCCGCGATACGCCGAACGAGCTGCGTGCCTATTTCCGCAAGCTGGGTTGGCGCAAGGTCGTGGCCTTCCAGACCCGCAACCCCCTGCACCGCGCACATCAGGAGCTGACCTTCCGTGCCGCGAAGGAAGCACAGGCCAACCTCCTGATCCACCCGGTCGTCGGCATGACCAAGCCCGGCGACGTGGATCACTTCACGCGCGTGCGCTGCTACGAGGCGGTGCTGGACAAATACCCGGCCTCGACCACCTCGATGAGCCTTCTGAACCTCGCCATGCGCATGGCCGGTCCGCGTGAGGCAGTGTGGCACGGTCTGATCCGCAAGAACCACGGCTGCACCCACTTCATCGTGGGCCGCGATCACGCCGGCCCCGGCAAGAACTCCAAGGGCGAGGATTTCTACGGCCCCTATGATGCTCAGGAGCTCTTCGCCAAGCATCAGGACGAAATCGGCGTCGAAATGGTCGACTTCAAGCACATGGTCTATGTGCAGGAGAAGGCGCAATATTTCCCCGTTTCCGAAGTGCCCGAGGGCGACACGATCCTTGACATCTCCGGGACCGAACTGCGCCGGCGTCTCGCCGAGGGTCTGGAGATCCCCGAGTGGTTCTCTTTCCCCGAGGTGGTGAAGGAACTGCGCCGCACCAAACCGCCGCGCTCCAAGCAAGGCTTCACGGTGTTCTTCACCGGCTTCTCCGGCTCGGGCAAATCCACTATCGCCAACGCGCTCATGGTCAAGCTGATGGAGATGGGCGGCCGTCCGGTGACGCTGCTTGACGGTGACATCGTGCGCAAGAACCTGTCGAGCGAGCTTGGCTTCTCGAAAGAGCACCGCGACCTCAACATCCAGCGGATCGGCTATGTCGCCTCCGAGATCACCAAGAACGGCGGCATCGCGATCTGCGCCCCCATCGCACCCTATGCCACCACCCGGCGGCTGGTGCGGCAGGGGATCGAGAACTACGGTGCCTTCGTCGAGGTCCACGTGGCGACCAGCATCGAAGAATGCGAACGGCGTGACCGCAAGGGTCTCTACAAACTGGCCCGCGAAGGCAAGATCAAGGAATTCACCGGCATCTCTGACCCCTACGACGTGCCGGAAAACCCGGAACTGCGGGTGGAGACCGAGAACGTGGACGTGGACAACTGCGCCCATCAGGTGATCCTGAAGCTCGAGTCGATGGGGCTCATCGCCGGCTAAGACCGGACTGCGAACAGTCGGATCAAGGCCGGGGCAGCATCCCGGCCTTTTTCCTTTGGGCCGCCTCAACCTTGCCCCCTTTCGTGGTTGCGCCAAGCGGGCGCTGCGGTATTCCTGCCCCATGACCACTTCCGCCGACAGCCCTGCACCAATGGGCACCTTCGCCCGTTTCCTGACGCTTTGGGTCGCCCTCGCCATGGCGGGCGGCATCGCGCTTGGCATCGTCGCGCCGGGCGTCGTCGAAGCGGTGGCGCGGGCCGAGGTCGCCTCGATCAACCTTGTCGTCGCGGTGCTGGTCTGGGCCATGGTCTATCCGATGATGGTGGGCGTCGACTTCGGCGCCGTGGCCGGCATCGCACGACAGCCGCGCGGGCTGATCGTCACGCTCGTGGTCAACTGGCTGATCAAGCCCTTCACGATGGCGCTTCTCGCGGTTCTCTTCTTCGAGCATGTCTTTGCCCGCTGGATCACCCCCGAAGACGCCGCGCAATACATCGCGGGGCTGATCCTGCTCGGCGCCGCGCCCTGCACCGCGATGGTCTTCGTCTGGTCGCAACTGGCCCGGGGCGACGCGACCTACACGCTGGTCCAAGTCTCGGTGAACGACCTGATCATGGTGGTGGCCTTCGCGCCCATCGTCGCGCTGCTCCTGGGCGTGACCGAGATCGCCGTGCCCTGGCAGACACTGGTGCTTGCGACGGTGCTTTATGTGCTCCTGCCCTTGATGGCGGGGCTGATCACGCGGCGGATCTTGCGCACGAAGGACCGGATCGCGGCCTTCGGCACCCGCGTGGCGCCGTGGTCGGGGATCGGGCTGGTGGTCACGGTCGCGATCCTCTTCGGGCTCCAGGGCGAGGTGATCCTCGACAAGCCTTTCGTGATCGCGCTCATCGCGGTGCCGATCCTCATCCAGAGCTACGGGATCTTCGCGCTGGCCTATGGTGCCGCGTATGTCCTGCGGGTGCCGCACCGGATCGCCGCGCCTTGCGCACTGATCGGGACATCGAATTTCTTCGAGCTGGCCGTGGCCGTCGCGATCAGCCTGTTCGGACTGAATTCAGGTGCAGCTCTTGCGACGGTGGTCGGCGTGCTTGTGGAGGTGCCGGTGATGTTGTCGCTCGTGGCCTTCGTCAACCGGACCCGCGGGCGCTTCGCGACGACTTAGCCTTGCGACGTTAGCGACCGGGGCGGCAATGCCGCCCCGTCATGCAAGCTTCAGTGCACCGACACCGGCGCAAGTTCATTCTGCCGGGCAAGCACGAAGGCCATCTCCCGGTCCCGCACCAGCGCGAGGCGTTCGCCGTCTGCCGAGTGCACGGCGTAAATCGTGTTGATCCCTTCAACCTGCGGACGCAGTTCGGCGGGCAGTTCTGTCACCGCCACCGACCGGACATAGACGATCGCATCGGGTTGAGGGGCTTCGGTATACTGTTCAATAGTCATGACGCACTCCTTTCCTGCGCTGAGGGGCGTTTCCTCCTCAACGCGCGTCAGTGGTGAATTGCTCCCCTTTCGGAGGGCTTTCTCACCCTTTCTTGATGGTGATGGTCTGGATCACGGTTTCCGGTTCGGCCCGCTCGAGGTCGATATGGAGCAGCCCGTTTTCGGTTGTGGCGCCGGACACATCGACGCCATCTGCCAGAACGAAACTCTTCATGAACTGTCGCCCGGCGATACCACGATGCAGGAAGACACGCCCTTCGTCCCGGTCGGATTGCCGCCCGCGCACGACGAGCTTGCGGTCCTCGACCGTCACGGACAGGTCGTCTTCGGCGAAGCCGGCCACGGCGAGCGTGATCCGGTAGCCCCGGTCGGACACCTGTTCGATGTTGAACGGAGGATAGCCTTCGCCGCTTTTCGCTGCCTGTTCGACCATGCGTTCAAGCTGTTCGAAGCCCAGAAGATAGGGGTGCGCCCCCAGCGTCATTTTCGTCATCGTCACGTCCTTTACCAAGCGACCTGAGTGTGAGACTTGTCAAAAAGGCCCCGTGATCGGCGACCCTCGGTTGCAATATGGGTGTGGGGCACTGTCGCTGCAAGTGTCCTCTACCGTTCAAAACCTTTGAAAAATCAGGCCGGATCGCTAGATTGCGCGCACGATCAGGAAAGAGACTCACCCGAAATGTCCAATGCCGAGAAGATGCAGCACGAAGAGGTCCTGCGTGTGGAGCTCGAGGTGCTGCGCCGCGAACACCGCGACCTTGACGATGCGATCACGGCACTCGAGGACACCGGCCGCGCGGACCAGCTTTCTCTTCGGCGGCTCAAGAAGCAGAAACTCGTCCTGAAGGACAAGATCGCCCGGCTGGAGGACCAGCTGACCCCCGATATCATCGCCTGAGGCCGTCCCAGGTGCCCGGGACGTCTTCAGCCCGCATTGCGCATGGGGGTGAGGCGCGTATAAAGCCCGCCTAATTCCCGTTGTCACGGAGTATCCCCAATGAGTGACGTGAAAGTCGGCATCATCATGGGAAGCCAGTCAGACTGGCCCACGATGAAACTTGCCGCAGAAGTGCTGGACGAACTGGGCGTGCCCTATGAGGCCAGGATCGTCAGCGCGCACAGAACCCCGGATCGGCTTTGGTCCTACGGCAAGAGCGCGGTCGAGCGGGGGTTGCACGTGATCATCGCGGGCGCCGGTGGGGCGGCGCATCTGCCGGGCATGATGGCCTCGAAGACCCGGGTGCCGGTGATCGGCGTGCCGGTGCAGACGAAGGCGCTCTCGGGTGTCGACAGCCTTTATTCCATCGTCCAGATGCCCAAGGGTTTCCCGGTCGCGACCATGGCGATCGGGGCGGCGGGCGGAGCGAATGCCGGGCTCATGGCGGCCGGCATCCTCGCGCTGTCGGACCCGGACCTTGCCGCGCGGCTGGACGACTGGCGCGAGGCGCTTTCAGCATCGATCCCGGATGAGCCTGCCGATGAGTGAGGTTCTGAAGACAGGCGCCGTCATCGGCATTCTCGGGGGCGGACAACTGGGCCGGATGCTGTCGGTCGCGGCCTCGCGGCTTGGGTTCAAGACGGCAATCTTCGAGCCGGGAGGGGATTGCCCGGCGAGCCACGTGGCGAATTTCCATCTACAGGCGGACTACGACGACCACGAGGCGTTGAAGCGCTTCGCCGAGTCGGTAGACGTGATCACCTTCGAGTTTGAGAACATCCCGACTGCCGCCCTCGACGTGCTGGAGGCAATCCGTCCGGTGCGGCCCGGTCGCAACGCGCTTCGGGTGTCGCAGGACCGGCTGATCGAGAAAACCTTTCTCTCTGAACTGGGCCTTCAGGTCGCCCCCTATGCCGCCGTGGACGACGAGGTCGACCTGGCGGAAGCCATTGCCGAGATCGGCACGCCCGCGATCCTCAAGACGCGGCGCTTCGGCTATGACGGCAAGGGTCAGGCGCGGCTGAAATTTCCGGAAGACGCGGCGCAGGCGCTGGCCGACATGAACGGGGCCCCCGCTATTCTGGAGGGATTCGTCGACTTCGACTACGAGGTAAGCGTCATCGCCGCGCGGTCGCAGTCCGGTGCTTTCGCCGCCTTCGAGCCGGGCGAGAATGTGCACAAGGACGGTATCCTCGACACCACGACCGTGCCGTCGCGGCTAGGCGCGATGGCGACCCATGAAGCTCGCAACATTGCGCGAAAAGTGCTGGAAAAGCTCGACTATGTGGGGGTCATGGGGGTCGAAATGTTCGTGTCGGACAAGGGCCTCATCGTGAACGAGATCGCGCCACGAGTCCATAACTCGGGCCATTGGACCCAGAACGGCTGTGCCGTCGACCAGTTCGAGCAGCATATCCGCGCCGTCGCCGGCTGGCCACTGGGCGATGGACGGCGCCAGTTGAACGTCGTGATGACCAATCTCATTGGCGACGACATGGACCGGGTGCCGGAGCTTGCCGATGATCCGGACAATGCGCTTCACCTCTATGGCAAGGCCGAGGTGAAACCCGGACGCAAGATGGGGCATGTGAACCGCGTCACCGGACCAGCGGGCGACTGATGCCGCGCTATGCGCTGAAAATCGAATACGACGGTGCGCCCTTCGCCGGATGGCAACGCCAGAAGGATCAGCCATCCGTGCAGGGCGCGGTCGAGGCCGCGCTGGCCAAGCTCGACCGCGACGTGCCGTCGATCGCCGCGGCCGGTCGCACGGATGCCGGGGTGCACGCTCTGGGACAGGTCGCGCATTGCGACATGACCCGCGACTGGGACCCGTTCCGATTGTCCGAGGCGCTCAATTTCCACTTGAAACCCGATCCGGTGGCGATCGTCGCCTGCGCGCGCGTCGATGACGACTTCCATGCCCGGTTTTCGGCCATCGAGCGGCGCTACCTGTTCCGGTTGGTCAGCCGCCGGGCGCCGCTGGTGCATGACGCGGGCAATTGCTGGCGGGTGGTGCAGGAACTGGACGGCGACGCCATGCAGGCCGGGGCGGACCGGCTCATCGGCCGGCACGATTTCACGACCTTCCGTTCGACCATGTGCCAGGCGGAGAGCCCGGTGAAGACACTCGATGAATTGCGCGTCGAGGTGCTCCCCTACCCCGGTGGCACCGAGTTCCGGTTCCACGTGCGCGCCCGATCCTTCCTGCACAATCAGGTGCGCAGTTTCGTCGGCACCCTGGAACGCGTCGGCGCAGGCGCATGGTCGCCCGACGAAGTGAGCGCCGCGCTCGATGCACGCGACCGCGCCGCCTGTGGCCCGGTCTGCCCACCCGAGGGGCTCTACCTAGACGGCGTCACCTACCCGGCGGACCCCTTCAACTCGCGCGACGACCTCTGAAGCGCCGTCTGGCCTTGGACCACGGCAGGGTCTAGGGTCTCGCCGGGACAGTCATGACGAGCGACCGCCAATGTTTTCCGACACCAACCTTTTTTCCTTCCGGGCGCCGATCATCGGGTTCAACGTCGAGGTGCGCACCTCGGTCATATTCCTCGCGCTGATCTGGGTCGGGATCGGCGCCGGCGGCGGCGGACGGATGCTCGTCTATCAGTTCGCGACCTTCCTGATCCTTATGATCTCGATCGTTCTGCACGAGCTTGGCCACGCCTGGGCCTGCAAGGTGCAACGCATTCCGGTGCGTGAGGTCGTGGTCTTCGGGGGCGGCGGCTATTGCCGCCCGGGACGTGCGCTGACGCGGCGGGAAGACGAGTTTGTCACCACCGTGGGTCCGGTCGTGAACCTCGCCCTCTGGGCCATCCTGTCGCTCGTCGCCCCGATGGCCAGCGGGCCCTTGGCCTGGGGGCTTTATGTCGGTGCCTCGCTGAACCTGTTTCTCGCGATCTTCAACATGCTGCCGGTCCTGCCACTGGACGGCGGACGGCTCACGCTTCTCGGGCTCTTGCGGTTCCTTCCCGGTCGACCGGCGCATCGCGTCGCGGGCTTCGTGGGGCTTGTGGTCTGCGTGCTCTGGGCGCTTTGGGTGGCACTTGCGATCTTTGGCGGGTCGTTTTTCTTCCTGCTCTTCATCCCCAATGTCGCGCGTCACTGGCAGATGTTTCGCGAAGGTCACTAGGAAGAACGGACCAGCGGGTCGGTACGCGGTGAACCTTGCCTCCCGGCACCCACAGCGCAATGCAAAGAGAAAGGCCGGACCAACCGGTCCGGCCTCTATCTGCCCCCACCGGGCGAGTCTCCGAAGGTTCCCCCCGGTCCCTTCGGCTCGTCCACCAGACGCCCCCCGACGCCTGTCTGGCCTGTCCGGTCGACCCACCGGCTTTGGCCACTCACCAGCATTTCGGTTTTCCCTGTGTCACGACTGCGGGTCCTGACCGACCCATTGCATCCTGGGAGATGCCTGTCGTTCCGCATGGAAACGTCGCTGTCCTTCCTTCGGCCCGTCCCCGCCCGTCGAGAGCGATCCCAAGGCCCGTCGCGATCGGTGCCAGACCCCCTAGCCACCCGCTGCGACAGGAAATTTGTCCCACGAGCGCCCCATTTCGGCAAGGAAAAAGCACAAGTGTGCCCCATTTTGTCCTTATTTCATTGGGGTTTGTCGCCATTTCGAGAACAGATCCACGCATTGCCAAAAAATGACCATGAGATAGAAACACACGCCCTTGTCAGCGCTCGAATCGCGGCATCGGGACGCCCCCGCGAAATGGGGCAAAGCTGCTTCCCCATCACCGGCCCGAATGTCATAATGCCGCAAACAATGAGAGGCGAGCGGTATGAACGACCTTCTGACGAATGCGGCGGACACCTATGACGCCTCATCCATCGAGGTGCTGGAAGGGCTGGAGCCGGTTCGGCAGCGTCCTGGCATGTATATCGGCGGCACCGACGAGCGGGCGCTGCACCACATGGTGGCCGAAATCCTCGACAACTCGATGGACGAAGCCGTCGCAGGGCACGCCAACCGGATCGAGGTCATCCTTCATGCGGATTATTCCGTCACGGTGACGGACAACGGGCGCGGCATCCCGATCGACCCGCACCCGAAGTTCCCCGGCAAATCGGCGCTGGAGGTCATCCTCTGCACGCTCCACGCGGGCGGCAAATTCTCCGGCAAGGCCTATCAGACCTCGGGCGGTCTGCACGGTGTCGGCTCGTCGGTGGTGAACGCGCTCTCTGACCTGCTGGTGGTGCAGGTGGCCAAGAACAAGAAGCTCTTCGAGCAACGCTTCTCCCGCGGCATCCCGCAGGGCGGTGTGGAGAAGGTCGGGGCGGCTCCCAACCGGCGCGGCACCTCGGTGACATTCCACCCCGACGAGCAGATCTTCGGCTCGCACCGGTTCAAGCCCAAGCGGCTCTTCACCCTCGCCCGGTCCAAGGCCTATCTCTTCTCCGGGGTCGAGATTCGCTGGAAGTCCGAGATCGACGATGGCGAGACGCCGACCGAGGCCGTATTCCACTTCCCCGGCGGTCTGGCCGATTACCTGAAGGAAACGATGGGCGGGGCCTCCACCTATTCCGACAGCGGCTTTTCCGGCAAGGTCGAGTTCCGCGAGAAGTTCAACGAGCCCGGTTACGTCGAATGGGCGATCAACTGGACCCCCGCGAAAGACGGGTTCATCCAGTCCTACTGCAACACCGTCCCCACGCCCGAAGGCGGCACCCATGTCGCGGGCTTCTGGTCCGCGATCCTGAAGGGCATCCGCGCCTATGGCGAGCTCGTCGGCAACAAGAAGGCCGCCCAGATCACCCGCGACGACATGCTCACGGGCGGCTGTGCGCTGGTGTCGACCTTCATCCGGGACCCGGCCTTCGTGGGGCAGACCAAGGACAGGCTCTCGTCGGAATCGGCCGCCAAGATGGTCGAAGGCGCCGTGCGCGACCACTTCGACAACTGGCTCGCCGCCGACACCAAATCCGCCGGCGCGATCCTCGATTTCCTGATCCTGCGCGCCGAGGAACGGCTCCGGCGCAAGCAGGAAAAGGAAACCCAGCGCAAGACCGCGACCAAGAAGCTGCGCCTGCCCGGCAAACTGGTCGACTGTTCGGCCACCAACCGCGAGGGCACCGAGCTTTTCATCGTCGAGGGCGACTCGGCCGGTGGCTCGGCCAAGATGGCGCGGGACCGCAAGACGCAGGCGCTCCTGCCGCTCAAGGGCAAGATCCTGAACGTGCTCGGGGCGGCGTCGAACAAACTGGGCTCCAACGCCGAGATTTCGGACCTCTGTCAGGCGCTCGGCGTGTCGATGGGCACCAAGTTTCTCGTGGACGACCTGCGCTATGACAAGATCATCATCATGACCGACGCCGACGTGGACGGGGCGCATATCGCCTCGCTGCTCATGACGTTCTTCTTCACCCAGATGCGCCCGCTCATCGACCAGGGCCACCTCTACCTCGCCTGCCCGCCGCTCTACCGCCTGACCCAGGGCGCGCGGCGTCTCTATGTCGCGGACGACCTCGAGAAGGACCGGATGCTCGAGGTCGGGCTCGGCGGCAAGGGCAAGATCGACGTGCAGCGTTTCAAGGGTCTGGGCGAAATGGACGCGAAGGACCTGAAGGTCACGACCATGGACCCGGCGACCCGCAAGCTGATCCGCGTGACCATCGACGAGGACGAGCCGGGCGAGACCGGCGATCTGGTCGAGCGGCTCATGGGCAAGAAACCGGAGCTCAGGTTCCAGTATATTCAGGAGAACGCGCGGTTCGTTGAGGAGCTGGATGTTTGAGGGGGAGTATCTTTCTTGGATAATAACACTTGGATAGCCATAGCATTAATCGTAGTATCCTTCGTATTCAAAGTCGCAATTGATCGTGAAACTTCGCTACCAGACTGGGTAAGAGGTATACTCGAGGTGCCAGTTGACGTATGCCTTTTGGCAACTTCGATGACTTGTGGCCTTGCAATAGGTGATACAGACGGCGACAACGAATTCATCCCACTATTAGTGGTCTTCATGGTCCTCACCGCTGTGGTCGTGCTCCTCTGGAAAAAGAGCGTCACTGCATTCGACACCGAAAGAATGTACACCTCAGCTTTCGTAGCAGTTCCCGCCTTTATGATCGCCGCAACTATGCTTCTGGCGACTATATCCCAAATCGGAGCACGCTAATGCAGTTATTGTTTGAAAGTGAAAATATTCGCAGCTTGCTCACTGCAACTTCACTCTTTGCATTAAGCTTGTTTGTCGCGGTTTTCGCATTGAGTTCGTATCGGCGCAGTCGTTACGAAGGAGAGCGCCTAAAGTTGGAAATTGAAATAATGAGGCGCTCACTTGAGAATAAGGTCTACGAAGCAACTGAAAAGATGACGGCCACTAACAATCGCTGGAAAGATGTAAACGGCTTGCTGCTTGAGGCAGCAGATGGTCAAGTTAGTTCGACAACACAGGGCCCGCGCGACGCAGGGCAATCTGTCATTGCAGCCCATAACTTTCTCGCTGACATGGGCATAGACGCCGCATCCCTGTTGGTTGAAGAAAAGAAATGCTTCGTGCTTACGCCTCTGCATCCTCGTTTCCAAGAGACGTATGTTACTATCAGAAATACGCTCACGGATATTGGACTACGCGTAACCCGCGGAGACGAGGTTACGATTCAATCTAATCTCTTGAAGTACATCGTAAGACAGATTTTGACTTCTGAGTTCATTGTTGCAAACATTGATGGGCGAAATCCAAATGTTTTTTATGAAATAGGGATTGCGCATGCACTCGGAAAGGATGTCGTTCTGGTTGCATCTAATCCTGAAGAAATTCCTTTTGATCTCTCGAACCAGAGAATAGTCTTATGGTCCGACCTTGCGGAGCTAGATTCAAAGCTTGGTAGAGCAATAGCTATGTTGAAGGTGGCTAATAGGACAAACGAAAAACTCTAACTCCGGAACCCCCGCACCCTCCCCCGCGTTCTCCTGACACCCAACAGGAGACAGCCACCATGCATATCGCCGGGCCCTTTGCCGCCATCCTGCTCGCCGCCGCCACCTTTGCCGTGGCGGGGTCCGTCGAACATGCGGTGGATGGGAGCGGCTATGGCTATGCGGCGGCCGCGAAGTAGGTCTCCGGCCCCGGCCTTCAGGTCGCTCCATGGACTGTGAGCGGGTCCCTGCCATCAGCGGAAGCCCGCTCTGAACCCGCGCGGCCGGGATGCGTTAATCAACCGACACAACTATAGGAGGACGTCATGTCCAGACTGAACAAGACGGTCGTGCTCTCGGCGCTCGCCTTGGCCCTCGCCGCACCTGCCGCCTTCGCGAACCCGGGTCACAACAATGGCACGGGGTGGGGCGTGGGGAAGATCCCGCCGGGACACCAGAAGAAGATGCAGGTGGTGCGAAGCCAGCCGGTGATCGTGCAGCAAAATGTGCTGACCGACTACGTCGTCATCGAACACCCGGAGCGTTACGACCTACCCGTCCTGCCCGCAAACCAGATCTATGTCGAACGCGACGACGAGATCTATCAAGTCTACCGCGACACGGCGATCGTGGTGCAGGCCATCGGGATCGTGAGCGAGTTTCTGACCGACGACTGAGTGCCATCACCTAGCAGGGCGCCGCGGCCCGATCCGCGCCGCCCAATTCGCGACTTACCCCTTTTGCGTTCCTTGCGACCCTTGCTAACATGGGGCCATGGGATTTGAGAGAAGGGGTATTCGGGATGGTGAGCCTTCGTATGGGTCTGGCGGCGCTTGGTTTGATGGCCGCCCCGGCCTTTGCGCAAACGACGCATTGGAAAACCGTGGGTTGGTGGGACGTCGCGTTCTTCCCCTCGTTCAACGCCTGTTCGGCGGTGGCGGAATACGACAACGACAGTTTCGTGCTGTTTGGGCTGGATGCCACGGGGGACGAACTGGGGCTTCAGGTGGCGATCCTGAACGATCATTGGAATTCCATCGTCGAGGATGACGAATACGACGTGGTCGTGCGCTTCGACCGGCGCACGCCCTGGGACCTGACGATGTATGGCGCCAACGTCGAAGGCCGGCGCGGCATCTATAACGTCTGGCCGGCGGTGAGCGACAGCGCGGGCAATTTCATCGAGGAATTCCAGGCCTCGAACAAGATGGTCTGGACCTATCAGGGGTCCGAGCTTGGCAACTTCTCGCTCCGCGGCACGCGGCTGGCGGTGAACGAGGTCGTGGCCTGCACTGACAGCTACCTGAAGGCGACGGGCGATCCCTTCTCCACCGGGGGAAGCGGCAAGAGCGACCCGTTCCGCTGACGGGTCGCTCGGAGCGTCACATCAGAAGGTGACGATTGTGTGGGTGCCGACGTCGGGCTCCTCGTCCTTGGCATGCGCCTTGGCGATCTCCCAGGCGAAGACGAAGGAAGAATCCGTCGAGGCCCAGATCGCCGCATTGTCGAGCGACAGGCGCAGGAGCGCGATCTTGGGGTCGTCCTTGTCGTCGAACCAGGCGCCCACCACCGGGTTCCAGAGCTCTTCGACCTTGGCCGGGTCTTGCACCTGTTCCAGGAGCCCCTTCACGCTGATCTGCACGTCCTGACCCTTGGTGGTGACCGTGAACCACGCCTGTTTCGGACCGGCGAGCGCGCGGGCAAGATCGGTGTCCTTCGAGGTGAGGAACCAAAGCGCCCGGGCGTCCTCGTCGACGAAATGCGTCATGGGCTGGGGGTGCTGGGCATTGTCGGCCACCGACAGCATCCCGAAGCGGGTGTCCTTCACGGTGCCCCAGAAGACCTCCTGCGGGTTGGTCTTGGCTTTCTTGAGATCTGACATGATGTGTCTCCTTTCGCGGGGCCAACGCCGGTGACGCGGGCGCTGTTCCGGTCTGTCGTGCCAGCCTGTCGCAAGGGTGGCGCCTTTGGCGGCGACCCGCCGTCTGCCACGAGCCCGACCGCCGAATTGGGCCGGTGTGACGCGCGGGAGGGTGAGAATGCGACTGAGGCGCGGGAACCGCCGTGCCATCTTGGCGGTTCAACCTGCGATGGACGGAACAGGCATCACCGATGACGGTCCGGGCGCAGAGCCGGGTCCGACCCAGAGCGCTTTGCGCCCTGAAAGCGTCTGCGGCATCCTTGGCCGGGCACGCAAGGCCCTTCATGACGGCGACGTGAAGCTGGGCGAAGTGGTCGCGGCCCTTGGCCGGGCGAGCTTCGCACCGCTCATCATGTTTCCCGCGCTCGTCATCGTGACCCCGGCAAGTGGCATTCCGCTCCTGTCGTCGATCTGCGGATTGACCATCGCGCTCGTCGCCATGCAGATGCTGGTTCAGCGAGATCACATCTGGTTGCCGGGCTGGCTCATGCGCCGCGCGGTGTCGCGCGAGAAACTGGAGAAAACGCTCGACTGGCTCGATCCCGTGGCGGCATGGATGGACCGGATCACCAAGGAACGACTGACGCCACTGGTCAATCCACCGTTCCTCTACCTCCTGCAGGTCCTCTGCGTGATGGGCGGCGCGGTCATGCCGCTCATGGAGTTCGTGCCCTTCACCTCGTCCATGGTGGGCATGATGATCGCCTTTCTCTCGGTCGCGATGGTCACCCGCGACGGCTTGTTGGTGCTCTTGGGCTTCCTGTCGCTCGGTAGCCTCTTCTACCTCGTCAATATGGTGATCACCTGATCCGCGGCAGACCGGGAAGTCTCTGTCGTGGGAAGATTTTTTCATGCATCTTGGAACCGGGTTAAGGGTCCTGCGTTAAAGCACGTGGGACACACGGGAAATCACATGACCAATCATTTCGCGAACGGAGCAGCGGAGACTCACGAGCCGGGGTTCCGCATGATGCTACGACGGGCCTCTCGTCAGGCGCATGACCGGACGGAGGCGATCTTTGCCGATTTCCTGGCCGATCCGGCGGCGCATGTGAGCGCCTACCTTTGCGCCCAGCGGGTCGGGATCGCCGCACTCGTCATGGCTCGGGCGGAAGGCTTCGGGCCAAGCCACCAGGGCCTCTATGGCCAAATGATCGCGGATCTCGATGCCGATTGCGCCCGGCGAGGCCTGAACCCGCCCGTGCTGATGCATGACCTGCGGCTGCACCCGGTCGCGGTGGACTATATCCTTCTGGGCGCGCGCCTCGGGACCGAGGTCATTCGTCGTCGGGTCGCAGCGGCCGGTGTCGACCCGATGCCGCGTCACTTCCGCCAGATGGGAAGCACCGAAGCCTGGCGCATGGTCTGTGCGCGGCTCGACCGGATCGCGCCCACCTCGCCCCTGGCCGAGGCCGTCACCGCCGACGTGGCAAACGGGTTCGACCTTTTCGCGCGCGCCGCGCATATGACGCTGTCAGATGCGGCAAGGCCACCCGGGACACGCCCGGACCCCGAATGGAGCGCCGCCCACTGACATGGCTTTGACGACTCCTGCTCCACAGCCCGGCGATCCCATCGATCTGACCAATTGCGACCGCGAGCCGATCCATATTCTGGGTCGGGTGCAATCCTATGGCGCTCTCGTCGCGCTTTCGGCGGACTGGATCGTTCAGCACGCGTCCGAGAACCTGCCCGAAATCCTCGGCGTGGACGTCGAAGACGCCCTGGGACAGCCGCTCTCGGAACTCGTCGTATCCGACGCTTTCGCGCGGATCCGGGGCGGCCTGCGGACCTCGGACCTGCGGGAGCAGGCGGTGCGGCTTTTTGGCGTCATGCTGCGCGACAACGGCAAGCTCTGCGACCTGTCGATGCACCAGTCGGGGCGTTACCTGATCCTTGAGTTCGAACCGAAATCGGGCGTTCGGGGCACAGACGTCATGAGCGAGGTCTATCCCCATATCCGCCGGATCGACACCAGGCACGACATTCAGCGGCTGGCGCGGGACGCGGCGCGCGGCCTTCGGGCGATTTCCGGGTTCGACAGCGTGATGGTCTACGAGTTCCAGCCGGACCACTCCGGCAAGGTCATTGCCGAGGACCGGGCCGACGGGGAGAAGCGCTATCTCGGCCTCAACTTCCCCGCCTCCGACATCCCGGTTCAGGCGCGCGCCCTCTACAAGCGCAGCCTCCTTCGGCTGATCGCGGACATCGACGACGACGGGGCACGGATCCTGCCCGGCGTGGATGCAGACGGAACGCCTCTGGACCTCTCGCTCGCGGTGACGCGAGCGGTGTCGCCGATCCATATCGAGTATCTCAAGAACATGGGCATCGGCGCGTCGATGTCGGTGTCGATCATGAAGGATGGCGAACTTTGGGGACTGTTCGCCTGTCACCACGATTCCCCTTATTACATCGACTACGAGCGGCGCACGGCGGTCGAGATGTTCGGGCATCTCTTTTCCTTCGAGCTTGGCCAGTTCGAAAGCCGCGAACGCCAGCAGGCACAGGAGGACACAAGCCGCCTTCAGACCCTGATCATGGCGCAAATGGCGGATGGACAGCCCTTGACGGAAAGTCTTCTGTCGTTGTCGGACGATATCGAACGGGTCATCCCGCACGACGGGCTGGTGCTTTTCCAAAACGACGAGTTTCATTCGACCGGCTCCACGCCCACCAAAGACGAATTCCGCTTTGTCGCCCGGATGCTCGACCGCTCGGCGGGAACGGGCGTCTTCGCGGCAGAACAACTGTCGCGACATGTGCCCGACGCGGCCGACTATGCGCAGCGCTGCGCCGGGATCCTCGCCATCCCGATCTCGAAGCGTCCTCGCGATTACCTCGTCCTGTGTCGTCGGCCTGTGACCGACAGCGTGCATTGGGCCGGGGATCCGAACAAGGCGGTGACGGTGGGCCCGAACGGGACCCGCCTGACCCCGCGCAAGAGCTTCGAGCTGTGGAAAGAGACCGTCGAAGGCAAATCGGCGCCCTGGTCCGCGCATTCCAAACATGCTGCCGAACATATCCGCGTGGTGCTTCTGGAGATCTTTCTCAAAGTCACGGACGCCACCGCCGAGGAACGCCGCCGCGCGCAGGAACAGCAACAGCTTCTGATCTCGGAACTGAACCACCGGGTGCGCAACATCCTCAACCTCATGCAGGGGCTCGTGTCGCAGTCGAAGGAAGGCGCGAAGACGGTGAAGGATTTCACCGAACGGCTGGACGGGCGGATCCATTCGCTCGCCCGGGCGCATGACCAGCTGACCCGCGAACGCTGGGAACCGGCTCCGATCCACGACCTGATCCGCACCGAGTTCGAGGCCTATGCCAACTTGAAATCCGAGCGGGTCCTGATCGACGGTACCGATGCTGCGATCACGCCGGCGGCCTATACGACCATGGCGCTTGTCTTGCACGAGATGGCGACCAACTCGATCAAATACGGCGCACTCTGCGACAGCACGGGCAAGGTGATCGTGACCCTGCGCGAAGATGCCGCCGGGGGGCTCACGCTTGACTGGGTCGAACGCGGAGGACCGCCCGTGAGCCCGCCCAAACGGCGCGGCTTCGGATCGACCATCGTCGAGCGGTCGGTGCCGCACGAACTTCGCGGCGACGCCCGGATCGACTACAAGCTCACAGGAGTGGAGGCGCATTTCCGCATTCCTCCTGCCCATATCTCGCGTTTTGTCGACCCGGCCGAGGCGGACACCGCCCCCTCGGCGGTCGACCGAAACGCAAACGTCGCGTTCCGGCTGTCGGGGAAAGGGCTGATCGTCGAGGATACGCTGATCATCGCGATGGATGCCCAAGGTATTTTCGAGGATTTCGGAGCAGAGACTGTTCGTATCGCTTCATCTGTCTCTCAGGCACTCGACATGATCGAATCCGAGCGCTTCTCTTTCGCTCTGCTCGACGTGAACCTCGGCGACGAGCAGAGTGTCGCGGTGGCGGAACGGTTGGTCGAGCTTGATACTCCTTTCATCTTGTCAACGGGCTATGGCGAAACCGACGACATCCGCGCGATCTACCCTCCCTGTCCCGTGGTGCAGAAGCCTTTCTCGAACGACAGTCTGCGCAGTGCGTTGCAACAGGTTCTTCCCCACGGCGCGGGTGAATGACACGGTCTCACTTGTCCTTGACGAGAGTCACATATCGGTTACGTTAGCCCCTGTCGGGGAATGGTGATTCAAGACTAACCGGCGGGATCTCCCCGACCCTGCCGGTAAAGCCGGGGACGCGGTGTGACGGGGACCACAGATCGATACGCGGGGGACCTTGCGCAAGGCCCCGGACAAGTTTGCGCGAAAATCGTGGACAGGGAGGGTCGCATCCTCGCCGTGAACGGTGAGGCGCTGACCGCTTTCGGCACGTCTGAGGACGGTGCCCTCGGGACAAACGTGACGACGCTCTTTCAGGACATGGACCGGCCCGCCGCGCAATCGGCGCTGGACGACGCCTTTTCCGGCGCGGTCGGTCGGTTTCTTGCGGTGGTCAACGGCGTCGAATGGGCGGTGGAATGCCATGCGCTCCGCGATGGAGATCATATGGGCCGCGCGCTCGTCCTGTCGCGCCGGGCCGAGCCGGGGACCGATCACGACAGCCGGCAGGAGGGGCTGCGCCGTGTCCGCCACAGCCTGACCAACATGGTGAGCGCCAGCGCCTCGGCCGCGCGGATGGTGCGCCGCGGGGTCGAAGGGGACCGGGCTGACGCCCTGGCGCAGGAACTCGAAGAGGCGGCGGAACGGGCCATGTCCGCGCTCGATACGCTGAAGGTCCTTCTGGACGGCAGTACGGACACAGAGGACCGAAGCCGGTAACACCCCCCCTTGCATAGGGCAAAGCCGCCGCGCAATCTGCGCCCATGACACCCGAAACCGCGCATCAGATCCTGGACGACATGTTTGCCCCTTGGGTTCGCGCACTCGACCTCAGGATCGACAGCCTGTGCTGTTCCGGTGCGACGCTGTCCATGCCGGTCACCCCGGAGATCGCGCGTGTCGGCGGGATCGTGTCGGGTCAGGCGATCGCGGCTTTGGCCGACACGGCGATGGTCTTTGCCTGCGCGGGCCACTTCAAGGAGTTCAAACCCGTGGCCACGACCAACCTCGATCTGCAGTTCCTGCGCCCCGGCGCGGGCGAGCGGATTTCCTGCCGAGCGCTCGTGGTGCGCGCCGGGTCCAAAGTGGTTTTCACCCGGGCCGAGATCGTCGCCAAGCCGTCGGAGAAAGACGTGGCGACGGCGACCGCAACCTATATGGTGCCCTGAATGTCCGGAAATGGTGGCTACGCGCTTACGATGCTGCTCGCAGGCATGGGGATTCCCATCCTCGCGGCTCTGAACGCGGCCCTTGGCCAGAAGATCGGCAACCCTTTCGCCACCGGCGTCGTCCTCTTTGGCGTGGCGCTGATCGTCGGGATCGTGGCGGCCCTGGTGACGGGCCCCGGTGCGCTGTCCCGGCTGGGCGAGGCGCCGAAGCACCTGTTCACCGCCGGGCTCTTCGTGGCGTTCTATGTGCTGTCGATTACCTTCGTCGCGCCGCGCTTCGGCGTCGGCAACGCGGTCTTCTTCGTGCTGCTGGGCCAGCTGGTTTCTGCCGCGGTCATCGACCATTTCGGGCTCTTCGGCGCACGGCTGTCACCGCTGAGCCTGTCGCGAACGGTCGGAATCGCCGTCATGGCCGTCGGCGTCTGGATCGCGCAGCGGGCCTAGCGCCCTCAGTCCTGAACGACGATGAAGGTGTCTTTCTTCCCCGTCTCGAAGATCAGGGAATAGAGCGTCTTGGCGTTCTCGGGCGAAAGCCGCACGCAGCCGGCGGAGGCGGGCGTTCCCAGACGCCCGACCGCATCGGTCCCGTGGATCGCGTAATCGCCCGAATAGAAGACCGACCACGGCATCGGAGCGTTGTTGTATTTCGACGACCGATGATCTGGCGAAAACCACTGCGGCTGGAAGGTGCCGCGCGGGGTCCATTTGCCGGTCCGGGCGGTCGAAACCGGCCAGTCGTAAAGCCGGACACCGTTCTGGATGACCGTCAGCTTCTGCTCGGACACGTCGACTCGGACGACGACCATGTTCCTTGCGCTGGAGCTTGAAAAGACCTCGTCGGCCAATGCGGGCGCGGTCAGGAAACCAAGGGCCACGCCGAGGCAGGCGGCGGAGCCACGAAACAAATTCAACAACATGCAGACTATCCCCTTCGCAATGCCCCCATGGTTAGGGGCACAAACGATTCCCGCAAGCGGATTCTCGCCGATCAGGCGAAGGGGGCGATCACGCCTGCGTCAAGCCGGACGACCCGGTCCATCCGGTGGGCAAGCTCGATGTTGTGTGTGGCGATGAGGGCCGAGAGACCGGTGTCGCGCACAAGCTCCATGAGGGCACCGAACACCCGGTCCGAGGTCTCGGGATCGAGGTTCCCCGTGGGCTCGTCCGCGAGCAGGACCTCGGGCGCATTGGCGAGCGCCCGGCAGAAGGCCACGCGCTGTTGTTCACCCCCGGACAACTCGGCCGGGCGGTGGTCGGACCGATGATCGACCCCGACGCGGGCGAGCAGTTCCTTGGCTCGCGCCCGGGCTGCGCCCTGCCCCGCGCCGTTGGCGAGCTGCGGCAAGACAATATTCTCGAGCGCCGAGAATTCCGGCAGCAGATGGTGAAACTGGTAGATGAACCCGATCTTCGAGCGGCGCAGCGCCGTGCGGCGTCGGTCGGACAGCCGGGTCACGTCCTCGCCCCCGATGGTGACGGTGCCGGCGCTCGGCGTGTCGAGCAGCCCCGCGATGTGCAAGAGCGTCGATTTGCCAGCCCCTGAGGGCGCCACAAGGGCGACCACTTCGCCGCGCTCAATTGCAATATTCGCACCTTTCAGGACCGAAACCTCACCAGGTTCGCCCAAATTGTAGCCTTTTTCGATCTTTTCGAGCTTCAGGGCCTCACTCATAACGCAGCGCCTCCACCGGGTTCATCCGCGCCGCGCGCCGCGCCGGGAAAATGGTCACGATGAAGGACAGGCCCAGCGACATGGCCACGGCCGACAGCACGTCGGGCAGCTCCAGTTTCGCGGGCAAAGCGTAAATCCCGCGCACCGATGGGTCCCAGACCCCGCCGCCCGAGACATAATCGACGAGGGCGAAGATCGGGTCGATGTAGATGGCAAAAAGCACTCCGACGATGACGCCCGCAATGGTGCCGACGATCCCGGTGAGCGAACCGCAGAGGAAGAAGACCCGGAGCACTGACCCTTCGGTCAGCCCCATGGTGCGCAGGATACCAATGTCGCGGCCCTTGTTCTTGACCAACATGATCAGGCCCGAGACGATGTTCATGGAGGCGATAAGCACGAGGACCGAGAGGATCACGAACATCACGTTGTCCTCGATCTCCAGCGCCTTGAGGAAGGCCCCAGCGCTGTCCTGCCAGGTCCAGGCGATGGCATCCGGCCCGGCGGCCTGAAGAATCGGAAGGACGAAGTCGTCGATCCGGTCGGGGTCGCGGGTCATGACCTCGATCTCGTCGGCCACGCCCTCCTTGTTGAAGAAGACCTGAGCCTCTTCGAAAGGCAGGTAGACCCGCGTCGAGTCGATGTCGTAGCGGCCTGCCGAGAAGATGAAGGTCACGTCATAGACGTTCACGCGCGGGCTGACCCCGAAGGCCGTCTTCACGCCGTTTGGCGAGATGATCTTGATCTTGTCGCCAAGCGTCAGGCCAAGGTCGCGCGCCACGCCCGATCCGATGGCGATGCCACGCTCGAACTCCTCGATGCTGCCCTGCGCCGTGGTCGGATCGGCCACGCGAGGGATCGACCTGAGGTCGTCCAGACGGATGCCGAAGACCTGCACGCCGGTGTTGCGGTCGCGGCTGTTGGCCATGACCTGGCCCTTGATGAGCGGCGCGGCACGGGTGACGCCGGGCACCTCGGCGATGCGCGCGGCCCAGTCGTCGAAGTCGCTGATCGTCTGGTCGAGATTGCCCGACGCCGTCACCTCGCCCGCCGTGTAGACGGTGACATGGGCATTGGCGCCAAGGATCGTATCGACGAACTCCGCCCGGAAGCCGGTGCGGACTGCGAGCGTGATGATCAGCGCGGCGACGGCCAGCGTGATCCCGATCAGCGAAATCCACGTCATCGTGGACACGCCGCCCTCGGCCCGCCGGGCCCGCAGGTAGCGCCAGGCGATCATCCATTCGAAGCGGGAAAAGGGGGCGGTCGTTTCGGCCACGGGCGGCTCCTCAACTGGCGCGACATCCGGCGCGGTCGCGCGAGACCCTGTGGGCAGGCGCGCCAAAGGTCAAGCGCCCCGCCCCTCACGCCGGCGTGTGGCGGCTCAGGCAGTTTCCTTCGCGGCGTCGGCCTTTTCGGGCGCCGAGGCGACGAGACCCGTGCCGATGGCGGCAATGGCGATCACGGCGAAAATGGCGAACCACATCGGGGTAAGCTCGACCCGGTCGCCCGAGACGGCGACGAGGTTCACGAAGCGACCGATGAGGTAGAAGATCACGATCATGATCGTCTGGGTCCCGAGGATCGGCAGGATGCCCTTGATCCCGTTGAACCGTTTCACCCGGGTCGCCCCGAGGATCGCGTTGAAGACGAAGACGGCGAGCACGGCGAAAAGCCAGAAGACGCTGGCCTTCAGGATGCCGAGCAACAGGGGCAGGAGAAACAGCAAGCCGGCCGAAACGAGGGCGAAGCGCATCTTGCGGTGCATGGGCGTCCTTTCACGCGAAACGGCGGATCGGCCACAAGAGCACGGAGAACACCGCACGAATGGCCAGCCAGCCGATAATGAATCCGATCCCCGCCGTGATGACGCCATCCAGGGTGACCGGCACGGCGGGTTGATAATGGTCCCAGGTCCGCTGCACAAGCTCCGGGTCGCGGATGCGATAGAACCGCGCGAGGCGCATGAGCGGATCGGCCGGGCGCAGCACGTCATAGTCGGCGCGCAATCGCTCATAGCGGTTCACCCGTTCGGCCAGCCCCTGCCCCATGTCCGCGATCAGGGCGGAATTGCCGGATTGCAGCTCGTCCAACGCCTCTTCTCGCGTGCGGCCCGCAGCGGCAGCAGCCCCGTCGACGAAGAGCGTGACCGCGCGAAGCTCGTCCACGGCACCGGACAGGCGCTGGACGTATTGTTGCGAGAACTCGGGAAATTGCGAAAGCGCCAAGGCACCCGCGAGACCGCCGAGGAAGGCGAGAAGGCGAACGAACATTACTGCTCCTTTTTTGGTGGCAGGGTGCGGGTTCCGCCGCCGCAAATCAAGAGAGGCAAAAACGGTCAGCCGGCGATGAGGCTTGCGAGGAACAGGGCGAGGCAGAGGACAGGCACCATGAGAACGGCCCCCAACATACCGGGCCAGAGACGCGGCGACGGGAGGCTCCAAAGGAGCCAGAGCGCCGCAGGCAGGACCAGCGCGAGTGCGGTTCCCGTGCCGGGCATGTAGCTTCGGGTGAGCGCGGACAGGATCGGATGGCTCGCGACATTCGCGAGGAGCGCTCCGGCAACGGCGGCCGCCATGATGCGGAGCAGCCTGTGCTCGGGGCGGGCACGCGTGCCCAGGAGGACCAGAGACACCAGAACCGTGAGCCCCGCCATGGCATAGGACAACGTGCGTTCGGACAGCAGGACCGACAGTGGAAGCCGGGCCAGCCACGCGGGCAGGCCCGTCAGTTCCTCGACGTTGTGGATGACGAAGGCGCCGGTGGTCAGGACGGCAGGAATGCCCCAACCCTCCGCGTCGACCTCCCGTTCGCCGCGTCGTGCCACGGGGTCAAAGCACCGTGGCGTAGATCGCCTTGATCCGCTCGACGGCGGCGTCGGGGGTCAGTTCCTCGCTCTCGCCGGTGCGGCGCGAAGTCAGTTCGACAACGCCATTACCAAGCCCGCGCGGGCCCACCGTGATCCGCCAGGGCAGACCGATGAGGTCCATGGTGGCGAATTTCGCGCCGGCGCGTTCCTCGCGGTCGTCGTAGAGCGGATCGAGACCCGCCTTCACGAGCGCCTTGTAGATGCCCTCGCAAGCCGCGTCCGTGGCTGCGTCGCCTTGTTTGAGGTTCACAATGCCCGCGTGGAAGGGGGTCACGCCCTCGGGCCAGATGATGCCCTTGTCGTCATGGTTCGCCTCGATCAGCGCACCGATGAGGCGGCTCACGCCGATGCCGTGGGATCCCATGTGAAGGGTGATCTTTTCACCGTCCGGTCCCGCGACCGTCGCGCCCAGCTTCTCGGAATACTCGGTCCCGAAATAGAAGATCTGCCCCACCTCGATCCCACGCGCCACGCGACGGCGCGCCTCGGGCACATTGGCGAAGACCGCTTCGTCGTGGGTTTCATCGGTTCGGGCATAGCGCGAGGTGAATTCCTCGAGCACGGCCTGACACTGGCCACGGTCGTCAAAGTCGATCTCGCGGTCCCCGAAGGTCAGATCGGTGATCTCACTGTCATAGAACACTTCGCTCTCGCCGGTTTCGGCCAAGACGAGGAATTCATGGGTATAATCACCGCCGATGGGCCCCGAATCCGCGCGCATCGGGATCGCCTGAAGCCCCATGCGTTCATAGGTGCGCAGGTAGCTCACGAGATGCCGGTTGTAGGCGTGAAGGGCGTCCTCCTTCGTCAGGTCGAAGTTGTAGCCATCCTTCATCAGGAACTCGCGGCCCCGCATCACGCCGAAGCGCGGGCGGATCTCGTCGCGGAATTTCCACTGGATCTGGTAGATCGTGAGCGGCAGGTCCTTGTAGGAGGTGACGTTGGAACGGACGACATCCGTGAACAGCTCTTCCGCCGTGGGCGAGAACAGCATGTCGCGATCGTGCCGGTCCTTCATCCGCAGCATCTCGGGACCATAGGCATCGTAGCGCCCGGATTCCTTCCACAAGTCGGCCGACTGAAGAACCGGCATCAGCATCGGGATATGGCCCGCGCGCTGCTGTTCCTCATGGATGATGGTCTCGAGCCGGCGCAGCACCTTGAACCCGAGGGGAAGCCATTCGTAGATCCCGGCCGAGGCCTGCTTGATCATGCCGGCCCGCAGCATGAGCCGATGCGAGACGATCTGCGCTTCGGAGGGCGTCTCTTTCAGAACCGGCAGGAAATAGCGGGACAGGCGCATGGAAACCTCGTGTATATGGTCCGAAACTGGTCAGCGCATCCCTAGCGCGAGGGATGCCAGCCGACAAGGGCGGCGCGAAGGCGCCTGTCCGGGAAATGGATCGGGATCGGCCGCGGAGACCTAGTGCGTCCAGACCTGACGACGATTGGTGGCGAAGTTTTCGCCATAGCCGCCATTGCGGATGTTCTGCGCACGTTTGTGGGGTTCGGTTACCACCGCTTCGATCCCCTTCTCGGCCGCATAGGCGATCGCAGCTTCCTTGGTCGAGAAGCGGATGCGAATCTGGCTTTGCGTGTCCGAGGACCCGGTCCAGCCCATGAGGGGGTCGATGTCGCGCGCTTCGTCGTTGGTGAATTCCAGAACCCATTGCTTGGTGCGGGCCTGACCGGATGTCATGGCGTTGCGTGCGGGCTTGAAGATGCGAGCGGGCATGGCGACTCCTCTTAGATCGTCGGTTTTATCGAAGAAACCCCCGCGATGCGCAAGGGAAAAGAGCGCGTCGCGAGGGCCTTGGGGGGAGATGGGCTGCCAGTCCCGGCGAGGGAGCGAGGGGTGGGGTGGGGTGGGTGTTCGCCAGGACCGGCAGCCTGTCTGCTGCTTGCCAGTCCAACCTAGGGAAGACCGGCGCGTGCCGCAAGAAAAAACTCAACCCTTCAGAGCACAAAATTGCGATAATTCTACCTTAAGTAGTAATCACTTGTTAAGGTTTGGTCAGGAGGTTCAAAAACCCTTTGCTCGCCCCGCGCATCAAGCCGGTTCGTCGAAGGCTTGCATCATCGGCCGAAGGCCGGAGAAGTCGCCGAAGCATACCGTCTTTCCAGAGGGAGCGGTATTGTCCATTCGTGCCGGTATGGTTCCCCTACCCCCGCGCGCGCCCCTGCAACAGCGTGAAGCTCCGTCACGCCACGCGGGCGCGCAGGCGTTCGGTCAGGATCGGCGGCGGCAGAAGGTCACGCCGGAACAGTTCTGCCTCATGCGACTTCAGCACCTGGCGGGCAGTGTGGCCGTAGGCACCGTCGAGCGTGCGAAGCTCGGGGAAGAGCGTCAGCACCTCGTCACGGGTCTGGTCGCCGAACCCATGAAGCCCGACACCCCCGGGGTAGAAGCTTTCGCTTCGCAGGTTCATCGAGATAAGGATCTGGTGCCGGTCGAAAAGAAGGTGGAAATATTCGACCTCGGACCCGGCGTCGGTGTGGATGGTTTCGCCGTTCACCAGATGACGCGCCGCCGCCAGCACTTCGTCCAACCCGAGAAAGAGCTGCGCCTGCCTGCCGCCCAGCAAGACGCGGTGCATGGGCGAGACCAGCATGTCCCGGGACGGCACCCCGGGTGCGATCGCATCGGCGCGGATACGCACCGGGCGCAATGGGTCATCGGGTGCGGCATGGTCGAGCGAGAGCCGGCGCGAACCGATCCAGCGCAGCCTTTGTGGCCCGTCGTCCAGAGTCAGAACCTCGTCCCCCACCCGCAGATCCTCGACCCGCCGCGGCCCATGGGGCGTTTCGATCAGCGTGCCGCGCGTGAAACAGGGGGGCTCGTCGGCACCGTTGATCGTGATCGTCACCGTGGTCGACCCGCGCTGCGAGGTGATCGTGAAGACCTCCTGCAGGCTCTGGCCCGAGTTCAGCGCTTGTATGGTAGGCTGGTCGTTGCTGGCGCTATAGGTCCAGACCCCGTTCGAGTTGATCGTCAGCGTGCCATAGGTCCCGGTCTGAGTCCCGGCGGTCCACTGTCCGGTGTCGTTGATGCCCAAGGTGTAATTCGCGTCGCCGGAGGCGGTCAGAAACCCGCCTGCGACGCCCTGATCCTCGGTCACGCTGCCGGTTTGTGCGATCGGCGTGCCCATCAGTGCGCTCCCACCAGATGGGACTGTACGAGGCCCCGCCTGCCCCTGCTCGCGTCGCCCTCGACGATCTTGCGCAGGCGCCCGCCCTTGCCGAGCCGGGCGAAGAAGAAACGGCCCTCGGGCGGATTGCGGGCGATGTGCCGGGCGACTTCGGGTCCGTGACCGAAGGGGGCGATCAAATCCATGAACCACAGGTTCGTGCCCGAGACCCATTCCGACTGGTCCGGCGGGATCTCCTGAAAAAGCATCCGCTCGCTCACCTCGTCGGACAGGCGCGCCCAGATCAGCGCCGCCGCCGTCGCGCCGTTGTCGTCCTCGAAGAACCGGACGCAGCCGTGGTTGATCGCCGGAAAGAACAGCGACGCCAGCGCCGAGCCGGGATAGGTCTTGTGCAGCGGGCAAAAGGCCGCGAGGAAGGTGAGCTTGCCCAGCGCCATCAGATGGTCATCGCTCGGACGCACGCCTCCGTTCGCGGGCTGGCCCGCGGGGATGTTTGTTGTATTCGGCATCTGCTCTGCCTCTTCTTTTTGATGAACTGAAACGTCCGTTCAGGCACCTGTCAATGCACAGCCCCGGTTTGCGGGCGATCGACCCTCGGGATTTCGCCATATGATGCGGGAAGGCCGCGTTTCAGCCTGCTGACGGCTCCTGTCAGGAACCTGGTGCGATCCTGTCTCATAGCCCTTGAACACGAACAAAAAGGGCACAACTCTGCCCAGGTAAGGAGTCTGCCGCCCATGTCCGATATCGCCGCCCCCCTGATGAACCCGATCCCTGCGAAGCCCAAGCTCGAAGGTGGCAGGCGGTTCGTGATGAACACGAGCTTCCAGCCCGCCGGCGACCAGCCGACCGCCATCGCGGAACTGTCCGCCGGGATCATGGACGGCGAGCAGGACCAGGTGCTTCTGGGCGCGACCGGCACCGGCAAGACCTACACCATGGCCAAGATCATCGAGGAGACCCAGCGCCCCGCGATCATCCTTGCCCCGAACAAGACGCTCGCGGCCCAGCTTTATGGCGAGTTCAAGGGGTTCTTCCCGGACAACGCGGTCGAATACTTCGTGTCCTACTACGACTACTACCAGCCCGAAGCCTATGTCGCGCGGACCGACACCTTCATCGAGAAGGAAAGCCAGATCAACGAACAGATCGACCGGATGCGCCACTCGGCCACGAGGGCGCTTCTCGAACGCGACGACGTGATCATCGTCGCCTCGGTGTCCTGCATCTACGGCATCGGGTCGCCCGAGACCTATGTCGCCATGACGCTCGACCTCGAGGTGGGCAAGGACTACGACCAGCGGCAGGTGATGAAGGAACTTGTCGCCCAGCAGTATAAACGCAACGACAACGCCTTTGCCCGCGGCAGCTTCCGGGTGCGCGGCGACTCCCTCGAAATCTGGCCCTCCCACCTCGAAGACCGCGGCTGGCGGCTGTCGTTCTTTGGCGAGGAGCTTGAGGCGATCACCGAATTCGACACGCTGACCGGCGCCAGGACCGATACGCTCGACAAGGTCCGCGTCTACGCGAATTCCCACTATGTGACCCCCACGCCCACGCTGCGCCAGGCCATCGAAGGCATCAAGAAGGAACTCACCCTGCGCTTGGCCGAGTTCGAGAAGGAGGGCAAACTGCTCGAAGCACAGCGCCTCGAACAACGCACCCGCTTTGATCTCGAGATGCTGGAGGCCGCCGGGTTCTGCAACGGGATCGAGAACTACTCCCGCTACCTCACGGGCCGTGGCATCGGGGAACCCCCGCCCACGCTCTTTGAATATATCCCCGACAACGCCATCGTCTTTGCCGACGAAAGCCACGTCAGCGTGCCCCAGATCGGCGGCATGTATCGCGGCGACTATCGGCGCAAGTTCACGCTCGCGGAACACGGCTTCCGCCTGCCCTCCTGCATGGACAACCGCCCGCTCAAATTCGAGGAATGGGACGCCATGCGCCCGCAGTCCGTCTTCGTCTCGGCCACGCCGGGGAATTGGGAGCTTGAGCGCACCGGCGGCGTCTTTACCGAACAGGTCATCCGCCCCACGGGTCTGCTCGACCCGATGGTCGAAATCCGCCCGGTCGAGAAGCAGGTGGACGACCTTCTGGACGAGGTGCGCCGCGTCGCGCAGGCCGGGTATCGCACGCTGGTCACGACGCTGACCAAGCGCATGGCCGAAGACCTCACCGAATACATGCACGAACAGGGCATCCGCGTGCGCTACATGCACTCCGACATCGACACCATCGAACGGATCGAGATCCTGCGCGACCTGCGTCTGGGCGCCTTCGACGTGCTGATCGGGATCAACCTCCTGCGCGAAGGCTTGGACATCCCCGAATGTGGGCTGGTCGCGATCCTCGACGCGGACAAGGAGGGCTTCCTGCGCTCTGAAACCTCGCTCATCCAGACGATCGGCCGGGCCGCACGGAACGCCGATGGCCGGGTCATCATGTATGCCGACCGGATCACCGGCTCGATGGAGCGCGCGCTGGCCGAGACGGACCGTCGCCGCGCCCGCCAGATGGCCTATAACGAGGAGCACGGGATCACGCCCCAGACGGTGAAAAAGAACGTCGAGGACGTGCTCGCGGGGCTCTACGCCGGCGACACCGACATGAGCCGCGTGACGGCGACGGTGGACAAGACGAACGTCGGCGGCAACCTGGCCTCGCATCTCGACGCGCTGAAGGCCCAGATGCGCAAGGCCGCCGAGAACCTGGAGTTCGAGGAAGCCGCGCGGCTGCGGGACGAGGTGAAGCGGCTGGAAGCGGTGGATTTGGCCGTGGCCGACGACCCCATGGCGCGTCAGGCGGCGGTGGAAGCGGCAGGCGAGAAGGCCGTGCGCGGACGGTCTACGGCCGGGAAGCCGGGGATGAGGGCTGGGCGTGGGGGAAAAAGGTAGCAACGAGATGGAAGCGGATCAGTACTTTAGAATTTGGGGACTTCTCTCAGACGATCTAACCGACAATCGTGACATTACGAACTCACGTCCACTACTTGCTCACTACACAACCATGCAAGTGGTCGAAAGCTTCCTGTTGAATCGACAGTTATGGCTGTCGAACCCGCTCAACATGAATGACCACCAAGAGGTCCAATTCGGCATTCACGCCGCAGTAAATCAATTATCGCAAAGCCGCTCTCTACGTCGAGCATTCTTAAACTATGATGTTTACGCAGCCTTCATCAATGAAATAAACTCGCTTTACAATTTATACGGAACAACGGAGGTCAAAGACCTCTTTGTGGCGTGTTTCTCCGAACATGATCAACGAGATTTTCCTGACGGAAAACTCTCTATGTGGCGGGGCTACGGCGACTTTGGCGATGGAGCTGCGATTGTTTTTGATACTGCTAAAATTGAACTAGCCGCAAAATCTCCATTCATTCTCTCCGAGGTGAGCTACATGTCGAACCAAGAAAGGCATGGGGCGATAAGAAACAAGGTTTGGCAACTTGCCGAGATTGTGTCGTCCGAAGAGATTACTATGGACAATTTCTCTGGCCTCGCTCACGCATTCTTCCGTCGTGTTGTTCTTTCAGCGGTATTCACTAAACACGGTGGCTTTGCAGAAGAACGTGAGTGGAGGCTTGCTTATTTTCCGCTGAACGATGAGAATGGTTCATTCAGGAGTCTAATCGACTACCACCATGGCCCCACCGGCCCCGAGCCAAAAATGAAGTTAACGGTAGAAGGCCGCAAAGGAGAGCCAAGCCTTGGCTTGAACATCAACGAGACAGTTGAGGCAATAATTATCGGGCCTCGAGTTAGCTCCCCACTCAATGAACATGCCGCCAAGACCATGCTTACTAAATTGAAGCGCGAGGAACTGATACCGAAATTGATGACATCAAGCATTCCATTTCGCAAATGACCTGACAATTAATATCGCGTCAACGCAGACTTCGCGCAAATTGACAGGTGCCTTGCAAGATCCAGAACTATTGATTCATCTCTATTGCGTTCAGCGTGACGTCAATGACGTCGGGCTGCCGTACGCTCTCACCCCCCCGTCCCGCCCCATCCATAAACCAAAACCCCCGCCGCAAGCGCGACGGGGGCCAAGTTCTGCACCTTCAAATCAAACGATTACGAGTCGTCGTCCGGCGGGGTCACGTCCACCGTAGGGACTTCCACCTCGGCCTGTTCGGTGTCGATGTCGACGTCCGGCACGGTGACTTCCTCGGTCTCCGAGCCAACCTCGATCTCGCCGACCTCCGCGTCGACCTCGGGCATCTCGCCGCCGTTCACGCTCACGTCCACGTCAGGCAGGGCGCCGTCCTCGGTGACGTCGAAATCCACCATGTAGATCCCGAAGGCGATGGCGATGATGGCGACGAGGCCGATGACAATTCCGGTTCCCTTGTTCATATCCGTTCCTTCCAAGTGTCTGAAACCATGTGTTCCCCCCACCAATTCGTGACCCGGCGCGATTGTTCCGTGTGGGGCGAGTCCCTGCCGGCCTGCGGGCCTTCACGCGATGTTAACCGGGAGGGCCCAAGCTGCGCTGGACAGCCCCGGTGGAACCTGCTTCCCTTGCCCCATGAAACCGCTCTTCGCCCTTGGCTCACTTGTCCTGCTCCTCGCCGCCTGTTCGGAACAGGACATGTGCATCTACAATGCCTCGTCCGATCTGAAGGCCGCCGAGCGGCAGCTTGGCACCCTGCGCGGGAACGTCGCGCGCGGTTATGCCATTCACAAAACGCAGGAACGGGTGACCTATATCGGGGTCTGCTATGACAAGCAGGGCGACCCCTACGGATGCCCGAAGACGGAATGGGAACGCGTCGAACGCCCGGTCGCCATCGACGTGGGCGACCAGCGACGCCAGATCGCCGCGCTGGAGTCGCGGCTTCCGGCGCTCCGGGCCGCCACCGCCCGGGCCAGCCAGCAGTGCCGGGTCGCCTATCCCGAGGGTTGAGCCCCTTTTTCGGCTCGAAAGTTGCACAACCTACGGGAATCCATACCGTTTGCTCCTCTCCCTGCGCTTGCTTCTGTAGCCCCCGGGCGTAATCTTGAGGCGTTGCCAATTCTTGCGCCATCATGGACCGGGTCAGAAACCAATCACTCGACCGGGAAGGTGCCGCTGCATTTGACCGACTGCGCCTCTTCCTCGGGGGCCTTGGCATTTTCCTGCCACTGGTGCTTGCGCTGGCCGGACGCATCGCCGACGGACATCTGCAGCCCACGATCTCGGACTACTTCCACACGACCCAGCGCGATCTGCTGGTTGGCGGCCTCTGCGCAATGGGGGTCTTTCTGGCCGTGCACAAACGATGGGAGCCGCCACGCGGCCGCCTGCTGCCCCCCGACCGCATCGCACGGCTCGCCGGGCTCGCCGCGATCGGGGTCGCCTTCTTCCCGAACGAAAGCCAGCAGGTCGACACCCTCAGCCAGAAGATGCTCGGCCTGACCCTTGCGCCGGTCTTTCACTACGGCGCGGCACTCATGCTTTATCTCATGATGTCGATGAGCTGCTTTCTGGTCTTCGCCCCGCAATCCCGCCGCGAGGCGGACCGGAGGTTTCACCTCTGGATGGGGCGGATCATCTTCGCGGCGGGCTGCATGGTCATGGTGCTCTCGGGGATCAAGAACAATGCCCCGGCCCCCTTCGGGCCCTTCGTCGCGGAGAACAACCTCATCTTCTGGGACGAAAGCGTCGGAGTCTGGGCCTTCTGCGCCTCCTGGATCCTGAGCACCCTGCGCGAAAGATGGCGGCTGGGGCTGACCCTGTCGCCACGGTCCGGGCTCCCGTCGCGCCACCTGTGGGATCAGGGTCCGCAGGGCGCGACCGATCCCGCCGCCAGTATCGAAGCCATGCGTCGCGAGCGGCTCGCCCGGCTGCTGCGCCAGCGTCGGTCCATGCCGCACTTCGCCGCCCTGCCCCAGCCCAGCGCCCGGGGCCGCCTGGCAATGGGTCTCAGAAGGTCGCGGCCACGTCGTACATCACCGGCTCGAACGTCCGGCACAGCTGGTTGATCTCGCGGTTTCGGCGCCGCATCTCGTCCGAGCGCAGCATGGCCTGAAAATCCTGCCGCTTCTCCCATTGCGAATAATTCGCGATCCTTGTCTGGGCATCGTTCACGTGAAGGCCGGCCGCGATGAACCCGGGTTGCTTCGAGATGAAGGCTTCATAGGCATCGGTCAGCAGGTCGAGCAGATCGTCGCAATTTCCGGGACTGGTCTCGAAGGTCGTGATGACGGTCTGACGGTCGGCGGCTTTCTCGATCGTGGGCATGGCATCCTCCCGGTGGCTGGCCTCATGAGACGAGCCTAACACCCCCACGCGAAAGGACAAACTCAATCGAAGATCTCTTCGAGGATGTCCTTGATCCGGTTCTTCCTGCGGCGTTTGTCCTTGGGATAGGCCCGTTTCGAAGGTTTCGCCCGCTTCGCGCCACTCTCCTCCGGCCATCGCTTGCCACGACCGGGGCGCGCGATATGCGCGGCGTCCCGTTGCGGCGCCTCCCGGACGATGCGGTTCACCACAACGGGTTCGGGATCGCCCAGCACCACGGGGCTTTGCAGGGCGCTCGCGATGGCGTCGAGTTCGCCATGGTCGAGCCACACGCCACCGCAGGCGCCACATCGGTCAAGCGTCACGCCGTGGCGGGTGAGGTGGACCATTTCTTCGGAACAGTTCGGACAGATCATGACCCGAATATGGGGATCGCCGGGGCAAAGGAAAGGGCGGGCCACACCGGGCCCGCCCTGCCTCGCAAGACCGACGGTTCGCGCCAGCCCCTCCCCAACGCGGACCCGCGCCGTCCTAGCGGACGACGTGCACCGCACAGCCCGCATGCCGGACGACACGCGCCGCCGTAGAGCCCAGGAAATAATCCTGAAACCCCGGGCGGTGCGAGGCAATCACGATGCAGTCCACACCGTTCTTCGCTGCATATTCGACGATGGAATGCCCGGCGTGGCCTTCGATCACCTTCACGATGATGCCGTTGTCGCCGTTCACCTTTTCGGCCAGAGCGGCCTGAAGATCGTCAAGATTGTGCTGATGCTGCCCCTCCGGCAGGTATTGGGCGACGTAGGAAGGGATTTCCTCGACCACATGCAGTGCCGTGACCGTCGCGCCCTCCTCGGAAATCGCGCGCGCGATCTCGAGGGCCGCCCGCGAATCGCGTGTCTCATCGAAGGCGATGGGAACGAGAATGTTCTTGTACATGTTCGTGCTCCTTTTAGTGTTCAACAACACTAGACCGTAAACGGACTGCGGCGGCATGACCTAGGTCAAGCCGCCGCGATTTTCGGGACCGGGGTCGACCCCCGAGGATCAGAACGGAAGTCCGACGTAGTTCTCGGCCAGCGAGGTGCGCGCGGCTTCCGACGACAGGAAGTAGTCCAGTTCGATGGACTGAAGCTTCTGATCGAATTCCGGGTGATCGGGGAACACGTGCAGCATCGAGGTCATCCACCAGCTGAAGCGCTGCGCCTTCCAGACCCGGCGGAGCGCGGTGTCGGAATAGGCATCGAGCCCGCTGTCGTCGCCGTTCTCGTAATGCGAGAGCATGGCGTGGTAGAGATAGTAGATGTCAGAGGCCGCCGAATTGAGCCCCTTGGCGCCGGTCGGCGGCACGATATGCGCCGCGTCGCCGGCAAGGAACATGTTCCCGTAGCGCATCGGTTCGGCCACAAAGCTGCGGAGCGGCGCGATGGACTTCTCGATGGAGGGCCCGGTTTCCAGCCGCGCGGCCACATCCTCGGGAAGACGCGCCTTCAACTCGTCCCAGAAGCGGTCATCCGACCAGTTCTCGACCGTGTCGGTCAGGGGAACCTGAACGTAGTAGCGGCTCAGCACCTGCGACCGCAGCGAGCAGAGCGCAAACCCCCGGTCGGAGCGCGCATAGATCAGCTCGTCATGCGCGGGCTTGGTTTCGGAGAGGATCCCGAGCCAGCCGAAGGGATAGACCTTCTCGTATTCGCGGATCTGGTCCGCCGGGATCGACTTGCGGCTGACCCCGTGGAACCCGTCGGCCCCGATGATGAAGTCGCAGTCGATGCGATGCGTTTCGCCGGCCTTGGTATAGGTCACATAGGGGGCGTCGGTGGTCATGTCGTGGGGCTGAACGTCCTCGGCCTCGTGGATGACGATGCCGCCCATCTTTTCGCGGGCGTCGTAGAGATCACGGGTCAGTTCGGTCTGGCCGTAGACCATGACGGTCTGCCCGCCGGTCAGCCCCTCGAGGTCGATCCGGTGCATCGTGCCGCGATCGGAGATGGAGAAGCCTTCGTGGATCTCGCCTTCCCGGTCCATCCGTTCGCCGCACCGCGCCTCGCGCATGAGCTCGACGAAGCCGTGCTCAAGCACGCCGGCTCGGATGCGGCCCAGCACGTAGTCCCGCGTCTGACGCTCGAGCACGACCGTTTCGATCCCCTTGAGGTGCAGAAGCTGGCTCAGCATGAGCCCCGACGGCCCACCGCCGATGATGGCGACCTGTGTCTTGCTCGTGGTCATGGTTTCCTCCCGTTCACGATGCACGTTCCTGTGGCCGACGATCATCCATGGAAGCGGGCGCGGGAGGAATGGACCGAGCGGCCAATTCCATGTACGGATCGAACATGCGCGCGATCGAGAGCTTCAACCTTTTCGGCGAAGATGCCGACCTGCCCGACGTGGTCCACTGCGAGACCATCGCCGCCCGTTCCGTCAAGCATGACTGGGAGTATTCGCCGCATCGCCATGGCCGGCTGCACCAGTTCCTGCTGATCGACACCGGCGGCGGGCGGGCGTCACTCGACGACCGGCAGATCGCGCTCATGGACGGAATGATCGTGAATATCCCGACGGGCTGCGTGCATTCCTACCGGTTTCGCGCCGGGACCGCAGGCTGGGTAGTGACGGTGCCGACCGAAGTGCTCGAGATGGGCCTGGCGCAAGGCGAAGGCCTGCGGCCGCTGCTGGCAAGGCCGACCGTGCTACCCTCGGACACGCAGATCAGGGACACCATCCTGCGGCTCTTCGCGGAATACGAAGGGCGGCACTTCGCCCGCGCGCATGTGCTGCGTTCGGAAACCGCGCTGCTGGCCGGGCTGACCGCGCGGGCCATCGCCGCGACCGAGCCCCGGACACCGAGCGACAGCCCGTTGCAACGGCGGTTCGAAACGCTGATCGAGATGCATTTCGCGGACCACTGGCCGGTAGCGACCTATGCCGATGCGCTTGGCGTGACTCCGACGCATCTGTCGCGCGTGATGCGCGCTGCCACCGGCGCGCCTGCTTCGGCCGCGATCCTCGACCGGCTCATTCGTGAGGCCCGCCGGCACCTCGCCTATTCCAACCTCACCGTGGCGCAGGTCGCCTATGCCTTGGGCTATCAGGACCCCGGATATTTCTCGCGCGTCTTCACCCGCGCCACCGGGCTGTCTCCCAGCGGCTTTCGCACCCAGCACGGGGTGACATGACGCCTACCCGCGGCGCGCGGCAAAGAAATCCTTGAGCAGCGCTTCGGCTTCGCGCGCGGCGAGGCCATCATAGATTTCCGGCACGTGGTGGCACTGCGGATGGCTGAAGACGCGCGCACCGTGGGCGGTGCCGCCCGATTTCGGGTCGGCTGCGCCGTAGTAGAGGCGGCGGATCCGGGCGAAGGAAATGACGGCCGCGCACATCGGGCAAGGCTCGAGCGTCACGTAAAGGTCATGGTGCGGCAGACGCTCCGACCCCGACGCGGCACAGGCCGCGCGGATGACCAGCGTTTCGGCATGGGCGGTGGGGTCATTCAACTCACGCGTTCGGTTGCCCGCACGCGCGACCACGGCACCCGCAGGCGACACGAGCACGGCCCCCACCGGCACTTCGCCACGCGCGGCGGCCGCGCGGGCTTCGGCCAGCGCCTCGTCCATATATGAGCGGAAGGCGGTCATGTCCCCATGTGACCCGGTTTTGCCTGCTGGACAAGCGAAAGGGCGGAGCCTATCCGGGGAAGCATGAGCGATACACCCAAGTCCGCCCCCAAATCTCCCAAGTCACCTGACGGCGACCGCATCGCCAAGGTGCTCGCCCGCGCGGGTGTCGCCTCGCGCCGCGACGCCGAGAAGATGATCGCCGAGGGCCGCGTCGCGGTGAACGGCAAGGTGATCGACAGCCCCGCGCTGAACGTGACCCAGAAGGACAAGATCGAGGTGGACGGTGCGCCACTGGCCGAGGCCGAGCCTGCGCGGCTTTGGCTCTATCACAAACCCTTGGGTCTGGTGACGAGCGCGCGCGATGAAAAGGGACGCGACACGGTCTTCGACAAGCTGCCCGAAGACATGCCGCGCGTGATGAGCGTGGGTCGGCTCGACCTCAATTCCGAGGGGCTCCTGCTCCTCACGAACGACGGCGAGGTGAAGCGCAAGCTGGAACTGCCTTCGACCGGATGGGTGCGCAAGTATCGTGTCCGGGTGAACGGGCGACCGGACGATGCCACGCTCGAGCCTCTGCGCAAGGGCGTCACCGTGGACGGCGAACGGTTCCAGGAGATGAGCGTCACGATCGACCGCCAGCAGGGCGCGAACGCCTGGCTCACCGTGGGCCTGCGCGAGGGCAAGAACCGCGAAATCCGGCGCGCGATGGAGGCTGTCGGCCTGAACGTGAACCGTCTGATCCGCATCTCCTATGGCCCGTTCCGGCTGGGCGAGTTGAAGCCCGGCGCGGTGGAAGAGGTCAAGGCACGGGTGCTGCGCGATCAGCTCGGCTTGAGCGCCGAGCCGGACGAGGCGCCCAAGCGCACCGTCGAACGAAGCCGGAAACCCGGGGCCAAGGGTCTGGGCAAGCCGGGCGGGAAGCCGGGCGGGAGGCGGCCCTTCGCGGCGCGAGATAGCTTCGGCGAAGGCACCACGCGCGAGAGAAGAGGCCCCGGCAAGGATCCGGCCGGCAAAGGCCCGCAAGACAAAGGCCCCGCCGGCAAGGGTGGTGCGGGTGAACGTCCGGCCAGTTCTTCGCGCGGCAAGCCCGCCGCCGGGCCGAACGGGCGCAGTTCGGGGCGGCCCGGCGGCCGACCGGGTGGCAAACCTGGTGGCCCGGGCGGCAGACCCGGTCCGAAGCCCGGATCGAAACCCGGTCCGAAACGCTGAACGCCGCCGCCTGATCGGCGGCGAAGCGCGGCTTTCCCCACGTCTTCCCGGCCAAGGCCTTTGCGCCCCGGCCTATCCGGCCTATATCTTTCTCAAGACAGCACTTTGGTCACAAAGGGGGTGCCGCTTGTCCGGATCTGCGCTGCAGCGTCTGAGCTATTTCCTGCTCGTCGCGCTCATTCTTTATGTCGCGATCACGGGAGGCGGCTGATGGCCGGGCGATACGGCGGCAAATACTCTCCTGACGGGGATGGTCCGCAGACGAACCACCCGCCCCGCCCTGCCTTCGATGGCCAGGTGCGAGCGCGGGCCGGTGGACGGGTGAATTTCCTGTTCCTCGCCCCTCTGCCCCTCGCCGTGTCGGCCTTTTTTCTCGACCCTGCCGGGCTCGCCCTGCGGCTGGTGGCCTTCGGCACGCTCATTCTGGCGGCCTGGCTGACACGGGAAGGCGTGATCGCGCAGGAAGCCTATGACGCGCGCAAGATCGCCCGCCGGCCAGCCTTTCCGCGCAAGATCGCGGGGAGCCTTCTGACGGGCGCGGGGCTGGGGCTCGCGGGGCTCGCCTCAGGTCCTGTGAACGCGGTGATTTTCGCGGTGCTCGGCGCAGCACTTCATGTCATGGCCTTCGGGCCGGACCCGATGAAGAACAAGGGCCTCGAGGGTGTAGACGAGTTTCAGACCGACCGTGTCGCCCGCGCCGTGGGAGAGGCGGAAAAACTGCTGGGCGCGATGAAGGACGCCGTGGTCCGGGCACGCGACCGCGAGGCGGAGGCGCGGGTCGACAGTTTCCTCGTTACCGCCCGCAACATGTTCCGCACCATCGAGGACGACCCCCGCGACCTTTCGGGCGCGCGGAAATACCTGACCGTCTATCTGATGGGCGCTCGCGACGCGACGGCCAAGTTCGCCGACATCTACGTCCGGTCGCGCGACCCGGCGGCGAAGTCGGACTACTTCGCGCTGCTCGACGATCTCGAACGGAATTTCACGGCACGGACACAGAAGATGCTTACCGCAGATCAGGACGATCTCAACGTCGAGATCGAGGTTCTTCGGGAACGGCTGGCGCGCGAAGGCGTTGTGGCCGGGCGTGGATAGCGGAACACGACAGGGACAGACAGGGGACAGGACATGGACGACAAGACATACAAGGACGCGGCCGTCGAGGCGACCGAAGTGAACGAAGTGACCGCAGTCGTGCTGCGAGAGCCCTCGACCGACCTCGTTCCCTTGGCTCAAGCAGACGCGACCCAGGGCGCCGAGATCCGCAAACGGATGGACGAAATCGACATGGGCAACACCCAGTCGATCATCGAATTCGGCTCGGGCGCGCAGGCGGAATTGCAGACGATCAGCCAGGAGATGCTGACCGGCGTGCGCAACAAGGACGTGGGCCCCGCAGGCGACAGCCTTCGCGATATCGTCACCACGATCCGCGGCTTTTCCGTCAGCGAACTCGACATGCGCCGCAAGCGGTCGTTCTGGGAAAAGATCACCGGCAAGATGGCCCCGGCAGCCAAATTCGCGGCCCGTTACGAGACGGTGCAGGGCCAGATCGACAAGGTGACCGACGAGCTTCTCCGGCACGAGCACACGCTTCTGAAGGACATCAAGTCGCTCGACATCCTTTATGACAAGACCCTCGCGTTCTATGACGAGCTCGCCCTCTATATTGCGGCGGGCGAGGCCAGGATCGCCGAGCTTGACGCCACCGACATTCCGGCGAAGGAAGCCGAGGTGAAGGCCGCGCCCGAGGAGGAAGGCGTGAAGATCGCGCAGGAGCTGCGCGACCTGCGGGCCGCGCGCGACGATCTCGAACGCCGGGTCCATGATCTCAAGCTCACACGGCAGGTGACGATGCAGTCCCTGCCCTCGATCAGGTTGGTGCAGGAGAACGACAAGTCGCTGGTCACCAAGATCAACTCGACCCTCGTGAACACGGTGCCCCTGTGGGAAACGCAGCTCGCGCAGGCGGTGACGATCCAGCGCTCGGCCGAGGCGGCGGGCGCCGTGAAGGAGGCGAATGACCTCACCAACGAACTCCTCACATCGAACGCCAAGAACCTGCGGGAAGCGAATGCCGTCGTGCGGCAGGAAATGGAGCGCGGCGTGTTCGATATCGAGGCGATCAAGGCCGCGAACGCCGATCTGATCGCCACCATTCAGGAAAGCCTCGCCATTGCCGACGAAGGCAAGACGAAACGGGCGGCGGCTGAGCAGGAATTGGTCAAAATGGAATCCGAGCTGAAAGAGACGCTTGCCGCTGCCAAGGCACGTGATACCGCTTCGGGAGCGAACATCGGGAGCGCCGTTTAGTTTTGAAGACCTACCTAGCCTTGGCCCCGGCCCTCGTCGGGGCGCTGCTGCTTTCCGGGTGCGACCTCGGCGGACGCGGGGCCGTGCTGACCTCGCCCGTGCCCATGGGCCGCCCCGCGGAGGTCGCTATGGCGGTTCCTGCGGCGGGCGGCCTGTCGCCCCAGCTTGTCGACTACTACGGACGTCTTCAGAACGGCCTCTTGCAGCAGGGGCTCCTGCGCACCGATGGCGGCGGGCCGGATGCGCCTTTCACCTCGCGCGATGTGGTGCGGAACTTCCTGCGCATCGCCTTCTACGAAGAATACGCCGATGCCGGCGGCACGTTGGTCGCCCGCGAAAGTGCGAGCCGGATGCACCGCTGGGACAAGCCCGTGCGCCTGACCATCGAGTTCGGCAACAGCCTTTCCTCCGACGATCAGGCCCGCGATACGGCCGTGCTCAACGCCTTTGCCTCGCGGCTCGCGCGGGTGTCGGGTCATCCGATCTCGACCGGGCGCAACGGAAACTTCCACGTCTTCGTGGTGAGCGAATCCGAACGCCGGGCGCTTGAACCCCGCCTTCGCCAGATCATGCCCAACATTTCGCGCACCGCGCTCAATACAGTGATCAACTTGCCTGAATCGACCTATTGCCTCGCCTTTGCCACCGATCCCGAACAGGATGGAACCTACGATCAGGCGGTCGCCATCATCCGCGCCGAACATCCGGACCTGCTGCGGGCCTCCTGCATCCATGAAGAGGTCACGCAAGGTCTGGGTCTGTCCAACGACTACCCGCTCGCGCGCCCGTCGATCTTCAATGACGACGAGGAATTCGGCTTCCTCACCGGGCACGACGAGATCCTTCTCAAGATGCTCTACGACCGCCGCCTGCGTCCGGGGATGACGGAGGGCGAGGCGCGGCCTATTGTCGAGACGATCGCTGCGGAATTGATGGGGGGCGAGGCCTAAGGCCTGCCTGAACCGTGCGCCTGCCGAAGTGCGGCGCCGGACAACATTGGAGGGACACATGGGTATTCTGGATTTCCTGAGCGGGCAGTTCATCGACGTCATCCACTGGACGGACAACACCCGCGACACGATGGTCTGGCGGTTCGAACGCGAAGGCCACGAAATCAAGTATGGCGCGAAGCTGACGGTCCGCGAAGGTCAGGCAGCGGTTTTCGTACATGAGGGGCAACTGGCGGATGTCTTCACGCCCGGGCTCTACATGCTCGAAACCAACAACATGCCGATCCTGACCTCGCTCCAGCACTGGGATCACGGATTCAAGTCGCCCTTCAAGTCCGAGGTCTATTTCGTCAATACGACACGCTTCACGGACCTGAAATGGGGCACCAAGAACCCGATCATTTGCCGCGACCCCGAGTTCGGCCCCGTGCGCCTGCGCGCCTTCGGGACCTATGCTGTGCGCGTCACGGATCCGGGCAAGTTCCTGCTGGAGATCGTGGGCACCGACGGCGAGTTCACGGCGGACGAGATCAGCTTCCAGATCCGCAACGTGATCGTCCAGTCCTTCTCGCGCATCATTGCCGGGTCCGGGATCCCGGTGCTCGACATGGCCGCGAACACGGACGAGCTGGGCAAGATGGTCGCAGCCGAGCTGACAAAGGTGGTCGCCGACTACGGCCTGTCGATCCCGGAGTTCTATGTCGAAAACATCTCCCTGCCGCCGGCGGTGGAAGAGGCGCTCGACAAACGCACCTCGCGCGGGCTCGCCGGGAACCTTGACGCGCATATGCAGTGGTCGGCAGCGGAAGCGTTGTCCAAAGGCGGCGCGATGTCCGAAGGCATGGGCGCGGGACTTGGCATGGGTATGGGCATGGCCATGAGCGGCGCGCGCATGGGCGGTGCCACGGGTCCATGGGGGGCCGCTCCGGCTGCGGCGGTCACGCCCCCGGCGCCACCCCCACCGCCCACCGAAAAGGTCTGGCACATCGCCTCCGGCGGCGCGACGCAGGGGCCGTTTTCGCGCGCGACCATGGGACAGAAGGCCGGCGCGGGCGAGGTGAAACGCGACACGCTGGTTTGGACCGCGGGTCAGGACGGCTGGCTTCCGGCCGAGGACACCGAGCTTGCGACGCTTTTCACCGTGATGCCTCCGCCTCCACCTCCGGGGGTGTGACCGGGCGCAGCAAGTGCTGGCGCAATGACACCGGGCCCGGCGTCGCGTGCGCTGGCATGGGTCTAGTCGACGCGCTGCACGTGCAACTCGCTCATCATCAGATCGCCCCGGCAAGCATCCGCCGGAAACGCAACCTCGTCATCCCGCACGACGGGGAACGGACGCGCCGGGTCGATCTGGCTTTCCCAGACCCATTCCCCGTCAAGGCAAAGGTCCTGCGCCTGATTGCCGATGTTGAAGCCGAAGCCGCCCGGCCCGCAATCGTCGCCGATGCCGTTCATGTTCCAGGCCTGCGGCGCGGGCGTCTCCGGGGCGTAGACGACGAATTCCTCCCGCCTCGGAAGGAACGTCACCTGCCACGACGTTTCCTCGGTCAACATGCCCAGCGCCCAGCGCCCGATCGGCGTGCCGTTCTCGTAGCCCTCGATCACGAAACAGCTCAGGTCGCCCTCGAACACCGCCCGCGCCTCCAACATGCCCTCGTCAAAGGCCATGGCCCCGCGCATGGAATAGCCGCCCGATCCTTCCCACAGGAAGCGGTAGGATACATCGCCCGCATGAAGGGGCACCGCGAGGCAGGACAGAAGGAGCGCAAGTCGCATGGCCCACCCTCGCCCGATCCTCGCGCCGGCACAAGACCGCGGGTTCCGCGCCCAGTACTGCCATGCTACCAATCCCCCGACGACCGCAACCGGACCCAGACCATGACCCGCATCGCCCGTTCGCCTGACTGCGGCAACTCGCCCAAGAACCAGCGCGCGCTCGAGATCGCCCTGGCTCTCATGGGACAGGAGAGCATAGAGCCCGACACCTTTGTCGAAGGCGCAAGCTGGGAACACCCCGACGGCGCGATCGTCGGTCGCGCGGCCATCGTCGCCCGGCTCGCAGCACTCGCCCCCTATGACTGGATCGAGCTGTCCGAGGTCGTCACCCATGGAAAAGCGGGCTCGGTCTCGGGACGCTTTCAGCGCCCGGAAGAAAATCCGAAACTCTTCTGCCACGTCATCCGTTTCACCTCGGCTTCGGCCAGACAGATCGCCCAAATCGTGAGCTTCGACCATGCAGGATGAGACGAACCCTTTCGACATGGCCGCCCCGACGCAGGAACACCGTTTCCCCTGCGACCAATGCGGCGCGGACATGCGGTTCAACGCTCAGGCGGGCGAGCTGGTCTGCGACCACTGCGGCAACGTGGTCAAGATCGAAGGCCACGGCGGCACGGTCCCGGCGATCCGCGAACTGGACTTCAGGGCCGCCCTCGAAGCCCGCCTGCCGCAGGCGGAAATCGAGGAAACCCGTATCGCGAAATGCACCAACTGCGGAGCCCAGGTCGAATTCGACGCCGACACCCATGCACGCGAATGCCCTTTCTGCGCCACGCCCCTCGTCGTCGACACCGGCACCCACCGGCAGATCAAGCCCAAGGCCGTGTTGCCCTTCGCGGTCGAGGAACGCGCCGCCCATGCCGAGATGAACAAATGGCTTGGCCGTCTCTGGTTCGCGCCGAACGGGCTTCGGCAGTACGCCCGCAAGGGCCGCAGGATGAATGGCATCTACGTGCCCTTCTGGACTTATGACGCCGACACGAAATCGTCCTATGTCGGGGAACACGGCACCGTCTATTACGTTACCAAGACCGTGATGCGCGACGGAAAACCGGTGCAGGTGCAGGAACAACGCGTGCGCTGGCGTCCCGCCTCCGGTCGCGTGGCCCGCTTCTTCGACGACATTCTCGTGCTGGCCTCCCGGTCGTTGCCCAAGACCTATACCGACGGGCTCGCCCCCTGGAACCTCGGGCACCTGGAGCCCTACCGGCCCGAATACCTCGCCGGGTTTCGGGCCGAGGGCTACACCGTCGAACTTGCCGAAGGCTATGACGAGGCGCGGCGTCATATGGACCAGGTGATCCTGCGGGACGTGAAATTCGACATCGGCGGGGATCGCCAGCGGGTGCATCGGGTCGACACGACGGTGTCCGATGTGACCTTCAAACATATACTGTTGCCGGTCTGGCTCGCCGCCTACAAGTACCGGGGCAAGACCTATCGCTTCGTCGTGAACGGCCAGTCCGGCAAGGTGCAGGGCGAACGCCCCTGGTCGGCCTGGAAGATCGCGCTGGCGGTGATCGCCGGGCTCGTCCTTGCCGGAGTCGCGGGCTATTTCTATAGCCAGTATCAATAGGACCCGCGCTCCGACATGACCGATTACGACACGCTGTTTTCGCTGCTCTCCGCCCGCCATTCCTGCCGCGCCTTCAGGCCCGACCCGGTGTCGCGCGCGGATATCGAGGCGATCCTGACTGCGGCGCAACGCGTGCCGAGCTGGTGCAACGCACAGCCCTGGCAGGTGCAGGTCACCTCGGGAGCCGTCACCGAGAAACTACGCGACGGGATGCAGGCGGCGGTGGCGAAGGGTGAAGCGGCGAGCGACCTACCCTTTCCCACGGGCTACACCGGCGCGCATCGCGACCGTCGCCGGACCTGCGGCTGGCAGCTCTATGAAGCGGTCGGCGTCGAGAAGGGCGACCGCGCGGGATCGGCACGCGAAATGATGAAGAACTACAGTTTCTTCGGCGCGCCCCATGTCGCGATGGTCTCGTCCGGGGCGGAACTCGGCGCTTACGGCGCGCTCGATACCGGTGGCTTCGTGACCGCCTTCTGCCTCGCCGCCCAATCGCGCGGCATCGCGACCATTGCCCAGGCCGCGCCGGCAGGGTTCTCGCCCTTCCTGCATGACTTCTTCGGACTGGGGGACGACCGCCTCGCGCTTTGCGTCATCTCGTTCGGTCATGCCGACCGGGACCACCCCGCGAACGCCTTTCGGACCGAGCGGGCACCGCTCGCCGACTGGGCGCGGTTCTTGGACTGATCCTCCGACACCACGGAACGACGCCATTCCGCCAATTGCACCTCTCTCGCCTGTCGGTTAAGTCAATGTGACCGCTAACATGCACCCGGAGTTCCCATGATCCTCTGCGCCGGCGAAGCCCTGATCGACATGCTGCCCCGCGAAACGACGGCGGGAGAACCGGCCTTTGCCCCCTATGCGGGTGGCGCGGTGTTCAACACGGCGATCGCGCTGGGAAGGCTCGGACAGCCGACCGGCTTTCTGACCGGCTTGTCCTCGGATCTCTTCGGCAAGGTCCTGGGTGATACGCTCACCGCCGCAGATGTTGATGCACGTTTCGCGATCCGTTCGGATCGTCCCACGACCCTCGCCTTTGTAACGCTCACCGACGGCCATGCGACCTATGCTTTCTATGACGAGAACACCGCAGGGCGCATGATCGCGCCCGAGGATCTACCCCCCCTGCCCGACACGGTCAGTGCGCTGTTCTTGGGCGGCATCTCGCTAGCGGTCGAACCCTGCGCCGCCGCTTATGAAGCGCTTCTGGAACGCGAGGGCGCCTCCCGGGTGACGATGATCGACCCCAACATCCGCCCGGGGTTCATCCGGGACGAGGCCCGATTCCGCGCGCGGATGGACCGGATGCTGGCCGCCGCCGACATCGTCAAGATCTCGGACGAGGACCTCGCCTGGCTGGGGTTCGACGTGGCGATGCTCCTGGCCAACGGGCCAAAGGTGGTTTGCATCACCGAAGGCGCCAAGGGCGTGACCGCGCACACGACGGCCGGACAGGTCCACGTGGCCGCGACCCGCGTGACCGTGGTCGATACGGTCGGCGCGGGTGATACCTTCAACGCGGGCTTTCTCGCGGGGCTGTCGCAGGATGGGCTACTGACCCGGAGCGCCCTTGCCGGAATCGACCCGATGGCGCTGGTTCCTGCGCTCGACCTTGGCGCGCGGGCGGCCGCCGTGACGGTAAGCCGCGCGGGCGCCAATCCGCCCTGGCAGCACGAGCTCTGATCCGATGCGTGCGCTTCTTCAACGCGTCTCCGAGGCCAGGGTCGTGGTCGATGGCGAAACCCTGGGCGAGATTGGCCCCGGCCTGCTGATCCTCGTCTGCGCGATGCAGGGGGACATGCGCGCTAATGCCGACACGCTGTCGGCCAAGGTCGCCAAGTGCCGTATCTTCAAGGACGACGCTGGCAAGATGAACCGCTCGCTTCTGGACACGGGCGGTGCGGCGCTTGTCGTAAGCCAGTTCACACTGGCCGCCGATACGCGGTCCGGCAATCGGCCCGGATTTTCTTCGGCCGCCCGCCCCGAGGAAGGCGAGGCGCTCTATGAACATTTCGCGCAGCGCCTGCGCGACCTCGGCATAACGACGGCTCAGGGCCGTTTCGGCGCGGACATGAAGGTCTCGCTCACGAATGACGGGCCTGTCACGATCTGGATGGAAGCCTGACACCCCTTGACGGCATCACGCCCGGGGAGATTGTTGCGAGGTTCACCACGGGAATCCATCATGTCGCCCACGGCCTCCGCCCTCCTGCCCATCCTTCTGCTCTCGCTCTCGAACGTCTTCATGACTCTGGCCTGGTATGGCCACCTCACGGTCAAGGCCGCGCCGCTCCTGCTCGTCATCCTCGCCAGTTGGGGCATCGCATTCTTCGAATATTGCCTCGCGGTGCCCGCAAACCGGATCGGTCACGCGGTCTACTCCGCCGCGCAACTCAAGACCATCCAGGAGGTCATCACCCTCGTGGTCTTTGCGGGTTTCTCGGTTGTCGTGCTCAAGGAACCCCTGGGCTGGAATCATGCCGCCGGATTCACCCTGATCGCCACGGGCGCCGCCTTCATTTTCCGGGGCTGACCTCGATGCGCGACATCTTCTCGCCCGCGACATAGGTCGCCGCCACCGCGCGATCGTCGCCCATCATGATGGTCGGGAAGACCGCTTCCCAGATATCCTCGGCCCGCTCGGAGCGCTGGGAAATCCCCGGCGTGGAAGCGAGGTCGAGCACGACGAGGTCGGCCTCGAACCCCTCGGCAAGCCGCCCGATCCGGTCGCCCGCGCGGATCGCCTCCGCCGACCCCGCTGTCGCAAGCCATAGAAGCTCGGATGGATGCAGAGGCCGCCCGCGCAACTGGCCAACCTCATAGGCCGCAGCCATCGTGCGCAGCATGGAGAAAGACGAGCCCCCTCCGGTATCGGTGGCGAGCCCGATGCGCTGACCCTCGGCCTTCAGCCCTGCCATGTCGAAAAGCCCCGAGCCGATGAAGGTGTTGGACGTCGGGCAATGGATGAGGCTCGCGCCCACCTCGCGCAGCCGGTCACGTTCCCGGCCCGAAAGATGGATCGCATGCCCCATGAGCGCGCCCTCGCCCAACAGGCCTAAACGGTCGTAGATGTCGAGGTAATCGCGCGCCTCGGGGAACATGCCCATGACCCAGTCGATCTCTTCGACCTGTTCAGACAGATGGGTCTGCATGAGGCACTCCGGGTGCTCGGCCCAAAGCGCACCCAGCGCGGCCAACTGATCGGACGTCGAGGTCGGCGCGAAGCGCGGGGTCACGACGTATTCCGCGCGCCCGACCCCATGCCAGCGCTCAAGAAGCGCTTTCGACTGGTCATAGGCCGTCTGCGCCGTGTCGCGCAGATTGTCGGGGGCATTGCGGTCCATGCAGGTCTTGCCGCCATAAACGCGCATGTTCCGCGCCGCCGCCTCGGAAAAATAGGCATCGACGCTTTCCGGGTGGATCGTGCAGTAGCTGACCGTGGTGGTGGTGCCATGAGAAAGGACGAGGTCGAAATATCGCGATGCCGCGCCGCGCGCGTAATCTGCATCTCCGAAACGTGCCTCTTCGGGAAAGGTATAGCTGTTCAACCAGTCGATGAGCCGCTTGCCCCAGCTCGCGATGATCCCGGTCTGGGGATAATGCACATGGGCATCGACGAAACCCGGCAGGATGAGCCCTCTGCCGTGATCCTCGACCAGAGCGTCGCCGTATCGGGCGCGCAGGGTCTCGGCCGGGCCGACGGCAATGATCCTGCCCTCATCCACGGCCACGGCACCCTGAGGTTCCCACCGCGCCGCATCTTCTGGCGCGCCCTCGAACGGGTCGCGGTGAAAGGACAGGGTCTGCCCGAGAAGTAGTTTCATGCGCCGTCCCTTATGCCGCCTGTTTGGTCTACCGACGAAGACTATGCCGCAGCGCAACAATCGTCCACGGGTTTGCACTTGCCACACGCGTGCGCTCCCCTATGGTCCCAGCCGAACAGGAGAGGTGCACCATGGCGGAAGACCGGGACATCGTCGAAGAAGAGACCGAAGCCGCCGCTGACAGCGACTACAGGCTCGAGCGCGATCAGGTGCAACCGGCGCTCGACGCCGTCGAAGCGGGCGACGCGCAGGCGCTGATCGACGCGCTCGATCCGCTGCACCCCGCCGACATCGCCGACCTTCTGGAACAGGTGGACGACGACACGCGGACCCGGCTGGTCCAACTCTACGGGCGCGAATTCGACGGCGACATCCTGTCCGAACTCGACGAGAGCATCCGCGAGGACGTCATCGAGGTCCTCCACCCCGAGGTGCTGGCCGACGCCGTCCGCGAACTCGAGACCGACGATGTCGTCGACCTTCTGGAAGACCTCGACGAGCCGCAGCAGGAAGCGATTCTGAAGTCGCTCGAAGCCGCCGACCGGGTCGCGGTCCAGCAATCGCTGTCGTATCCGGAATATTCCGCCGGCCGTCTCATGCAGCGCGAGATGGTGGTGGCGCCCGAGCATTGGACCGTGGGCGAGATCATCGACTTCATGCGCGGTGCCGAGGAACTGCCCGATCAGTTCTACCACGTCATCCTTGTCGACCCCCGGATGCGCCCGACGGGTTACGTGACGCTCGGCCGGATCATGTCCTCGGCGCGCACGGTGCCGCTGGCCGAGATCACGGAAGACAGCTTCCGCACGATCCCGGTGCTTCAGGAAGAAGGCGACGTGGCCTATGCCTTCAACCAGTATCACATCATTTCGGCCCCGGTGGTAGACGAGGACGACCGGCTCGTGGGCGTCATCACCATCGACGACGCCATGGCCATTCTGGACGAGGAACACGAAGAGGACATCCTGCGCCTGGCGGGCGTCGGGGAATCGAGCCTGTCGGATCGGGTGATGGAAACCGTGCGCGGGCGCTTCCCCTGGCTCGCCGTGAACCTTGTGACTGCGATCCTCGCCTCGCTGGTCATCGACCAGTTCGAACATGTCATCGCGGGCTTCGTGGCGCTCGCCGTGCTGATGCCCATCGTCGCCTCGATGGGCGGCAACGCCGGGACCCAGTCGCTCACCGTCGCCGTGCGCGCGCTGGCCACACGCGACCTCACCTCCTCGAACGTGATGCGCGTGATCCGGCGGGAGGCGACCGTGGGGCTGATCAACGGCGTGGTCTTCGCCGTGGCCATGGGCATCGTCGGTGCACTGTGGTTCGGAACGCCGATGCTCGGCGTGGTCATCGGAATCGCCATGGTGATCAACCTCGTCATCGCGGGACTGGCCGGCGTGCTGATCCCCGTGGTGCTCGACAAGCTTGGCGTGGACCCGGCGCTGGCATCCGGCGCTTTCGTCACGACCGTAACTGACGTTGTTGGATTTTTCGCATTTCTGGGGCTCGCAGGGGCGGTATTGCTGTGAAGGATGTCGAAAAAAGACAAGTCCGCGCCGCCGCCTTCATCCGGCGGGAACAGGCACATAATGCCAGTCTGGACGCGCTCGCACAGGAAAACCTTGCCCTTGCACTGGGGCCGTTCCGGGGGCGCCCCATCGCGGGTTACCTTCCGATCCGGACCGAGGTGTCGCCGATCCCCGTGATGGCCAAGTTTGCCGCCTTCGGACCCGTCGGCGTGCCCGTGGTCGCGGCGAAGCACACGCCGCTGACGTTCCGGGGCTGGTCCCCCGACGTGGCGACCGCCGCCGGTGCCTTTGGCGCGGATGTGCCGATCGACGGCGAGGACGTGGTGCCCGAAGTGCTCATCGTGCCGCTCGTCGCCTTCGACCGAAACGGGGGGCGTCTTGGCTATGGCGGTGGCTTCTATGACCGGACGCTCGAGGTACTGCGGCGCCAACGCCGGACGATCGCGATCGGCTATGCCTATGGCGCGCAGGAGGTCGCTTCCGTGCCACTCGAGCCGACCGACCAACCGCTCGACATGATCGTGACCGAGGCGGGCATCCTGCGGTTCTGACCGGCCGAGTGAAGAGCCACTGGCAGATGCGAAGGTTCTTGCGCTCGGCACGCAGCGCGCCTAGTCACATCCCCCATGAAAATACTCTTTCTCGGCGATGTCATGGGACGCGCGGGCCGCAAGGCGGTCACGGAGCGTCTGCCCGCCCTGCGCGACCGCCTCGCGCTCGATTTCGTGGTGGTGAACGGCGAAAACGCAACCTCCGGCGTCGGCCTTTCGGAGGCCCATGCCAAGGTGATCTTCGAGGCGGGTGCCGATGTGATCACGCTGGGCGACCATGCCTTCGACCAGAAGGACATGCTGGGATACATCGACAAGGAACCGCGGATCATCCGCCCGCTCAACTTCGCCAAAGGCGCCCCGGGACGCGGCGTGCGTGTCTACGAGGACCATCGCGGGCGCCGGATCGCGGTGGCGCAGATCCTGGGCAATGTCTTCATGAAACGTGCCTTCGAAGACCCCTTCGGCAATATCGAGGCCGCGCTTCGTCCACTGACGCTGGGCGGCGCGGTGCAGGCGGTTCTGGTCGACGTCCATTGCGAGGCGACGTCCGAGAAGATGGCGATGGGTCATTTTCTTGACGGCCGCGCCAGCGTCGTCGTCGGAACCCATACCCATGTGCCCACGGCGGATGCGATGATCCTGCCCGGGGGCACTGCCTATCTCACCGACGCGGGGATGTGCGGGGACTATCATTCCGTGATCGGCATGGACAAAGCGGAGCCGCTGCGCCGCTTCGCCACCGGCATGGTGAAATCACGCTTCTCTCCCGCGAACGAGGAGGCGACGCTGTCAGGGCTCTATGTCGAAACCGACGACAAGACCGGGCGCGCCGTCGATATCGCCATGATCCGGGATGGCGGGCGGCTGGTTCCGGCTCTGCCCTGAGCGATCTGCGCATGAGCGGGACGATTGGTCGCTTGCGCCCGCTTCCCCCCGCCCCCTAGAGTGGACCGACCCAGCGGCAGGGCAGCATGGACTTCTTGACACTTTCCCAAACCACCGAAGCCATCGTCGCGCTCGCCGTCGTTGCCGCGATGTTCGCGCTCTTCATCCGCGAGATCTTCCCGACCGAGGTCGTGGCCATCGGCGGCGTCGCGGTCATGCTCCTGACGGGGATCCTGCCCTATGACGCGGCCCTCGCCGTGCTCGCAAACCCCGCCCCCTGGACCATTGCCTGCATGTTCATCGTGATGGGGGCGCTGGTCAGGACCGGTGCGCTCGACTGGGTGACGCATCGGGCCGACAAGCAGGCCGCGAAATCGCCCAAACGCGCGCTCGCCCTCATGACGCTCTTCGTCATCATCTCCTCGGCCTTCGTGAACAATACACCCGTGGTCGTCGTGATGATGCCCGTCTTCATCCAGCTCGCGGGCCGGCTGGGGACGGAAGCCTCAAAACTCCTCATCCCGCTGTCCTATGCCGCGATCATGGGCGGGTCGCTGACGCTGATCGGCACCTCGACGAACCTGCTCGTGGACGGCGTCGCGCGGCAATCGGGGCTCGAACCCTTCTCGATCTTCGAGGTGACGCCCATTGGCCTCGTCGTCGTGGCCTGGGGGCTTCTCTACATGGTCGTGATCGGGCCGAAGCTCTTGCCGGACCGGGCGTCGATGGCGACGCTCCTCTCGGACCGGTCGCGCAAGAAATTCTTCACCGAGGCGGTCATCCCGCCCGATTCGAACCTCATCGGCCGCGAAGCGCTCGACGTGCAGCTCTTCAAGCGCGAGGGCGTGCGACTGATCGACGTGGTCCGGGGCGACGAGTCGCTGCGCCGCAACCTCAAGGACGTGGTGCTTCAGGTCGGCGACCGGGTCGTGCTGCGCACCCAGATGACCGAGCTTCTGTCGCTTCAACGCAACAAGGATCTCAAGCGCGTGGATCAGATTTCGGCGGTCGAAACCACCACCGTCGAGGTTCTGATTTCCCCCGGCTGCAAGATGATCGGCCGCCGGCTTGGCCAGATGCGGCTTCGGCGTCGCTACGGGGTCTATCCGCTGGCCGTGCATCGCCGGAACCAGAACATCGGCCAGCAGCTTGACAACATCGTGGTGCAGGTGGGCGACACGCTGCTGCTCGAAGGGGCGCCGGAGGATATCCAGCGACTCGCCTCGGACATGGACCTCGTGGATGTGGCGAAGCCCTCGGGGCGGGCCTTTCGTCGCGGTCATGCGCCCATCGCCATCGCCGCCATGGTGGGCATCGTGGTCCTCGCAGGCCTTGGGGTCGCGCCGATCCTCGCTCTTTCGGTCGTTGCGGTGGCCGTCGTGCTCCTGACCGGGGCGATCGATTCCGACGAGGCGTTCCAGCAGGTCGACGGCCACCTTCTCGCACTCATCTTCGCGATGCTCGCGATCGGGGCGGCGCTCGATCATACCGGCGCGGTGGCCCTGATCGCCGACGCGCTCGCGCCCTTCATCGAAAGCCTGCCGCCCTTCCTGATCATCTGGTCGATCTACCTGCTGACCTCGATCCTGACGGAGCTCGTCTCCAACAACGCCGTGGCCGTGGTGGTCACACCCATCGCCATCGGGATCGGGACCGCCATCGGGCTCGACCCGCGTCCGCTCGTCATCGCCGTGATGATCGCCGCCTCGGCCAGCTTCGCCACGCCCATCGGATACCAGACCAACATGCTCGTCTATGGTCCCGGGGGCTATCGCTTCACTGATTTCATGAAGGTGGGCATTCCCCTGAACCTGACCATGGGGCTCATCGTGTCGGCGGTCATTCCCTTGATCTGGTCGATCTAGCCTCGATCGTCCTTGGGCGAGCCCATGACCACATGGGTCACGATCTGGCGCACGCCGTCGATCGTGCCGACCACGTCGGTGTGAAACCGCTTGAAGGCGACGAGGTCCGCGACCTCAACCCGCAGAAGATACTCGAAAGTGCCTGTGATATTGTGGCATTCGCGGACTTCCGGGCTGGTGCGCACGGCGCGCTCAAAGGCTTCCTGCCCGGTCTTCGTGTGTTCGTTGAGCCCGACCATGAGATAGGCGACGAAGCCGGCACCCGTCTTGGCCGGGTCGATCACGGCCCGGTAGCCCCGGATCACACCGCGGCGTTCCAGGTCCTGGACCCGGCGCAGACAGGCCGAGGGGGACAGGCCCACCTGATCGGCAAGCTGGGTATTCGGGATACGCCCGTCGCGTGTGAGCACGCGCAATATTCGGCGGTCTATATCGTTCATTTCCTGAAATCATTGCGCAGGATCGTCGTCCTTAACCATCTTTGCAATCCTGCGCCAAAAATTCTACGTAAATCTTGCGTATCACCACCTGCTGGACGTCACGCATGACACTCGACCTGCTTCCCGCCCTTCTGGGCTTCGCCCTTGTCACCTCGGCCACGCCCGGACCCAACAACCTCATGCTCATGGCGTCGGGGGCGAATTTCGGCTTTCGGCGCAGCCTGCCCCATATGCTGGGCATCGGGGTTGGCTTCACGCTGATGATCGCGCTCGTGGGTCTCGGGCTCTCGGCGCTCTTCGACCTTGTCCCGGCGCTGCATGGCGTGCTGAAGGTCGTGGCGCTCGTCTACATGCTCTGGCTCGCGTGGAAGATCGCCCATGCCGCCGCGCCCGGTTCAGGCCGCAACGGCGCGCGGCCGATGACCTTTTTGCAGGCGGCCGCCTTCCAGTGGGTCAATCCCAAGGCCTGGACCATGGCGCTTTCCGCCATCGCGCTCTATGCGCCCGACCGCACCGTGTTGTCGGTGGTGACCGTCGCGCTCATCTTCGGCGCGGTGAACCTGCCATCGGTGTCCTGCTGGACCGTCCTCGGGGGTCAGGTCGCGCGCTTCCTGACCGATGCGCGGCGGCTCACGATCTTCAACTGGACCATGGCGGCGGCGCTCATGGCCTCGCTCATCCCGGTCCTATGGCATTGAGAAGACGGCCTTAACACCGCCCGACACGGAACCGCAGGCAGGGGACAGCGATTACCGAAGTCCCTTCCCTGCGGGCCTTCGCCCCTCTAAGGCTGTGTCATGAGTTTCGATCAGATCGTCCTGTTTGCCCTCTTCGCCGGCGTCTTCGCGATGCTGCTCTGGGGCAAGTTCCGCTATGACCTCATCGCCTTCACGGCCCTGATGCTGGGGGTGCTGCTCGGGGTCGTCCATACCGAAGACGCGTTTTCCGGGTTCGGCCACGAAGCGACGATCATCGTCGCGCTGGTCCTGATCGTGTCGGCGGGGCTGGTGCGGTCGGGGGCGGTCCTGCTCATCACGCGCACGATGGTGGACTCGGGGCGCAGGCTCGGGGCGCATATCGCGATCATGGGCACCATCGGCGCGGCGCTTTCGGGCTTCATGAACAACGTCGCGGCGCTGGCCCTTCTCATGCCGGTCGACATCCAGACCAGCCGCAAGGCCGGGCGCGCGCCGGGGCTGTCGCTGATGCCCCTGAGCTTTGCGACCATTCTGGGCGGCATGATCACTCTGATCGGCACGCCGCCCAACATCATCGTGGCGTCGATCCGGGGCCAATACCTCGACGCCCCCTACCGGATGTTCGACTTCGCGCCGGTGGGCTTCGTGACCGCCGTCGCGGGGCTTCTCTTCGTGGCGACGATCGGCTGGCGGCTGATCCCCCGCGCGACCGATGGCGGTGCGCCGGTCGATCCGATGGAGGGATATTCTGACTACACCTCCGAGCTCGTGGTGCCGGAGGGCGCCAAGATCGTCGGGAAGCGGATCGAGGAGCTCTATGAACAGGCCGAGAGCGACGACGTGCTCATCGTCGGTCTGATCCGCGACGGCAAGCGGCGCTACGGCAACCAGCGCACCACGACCATCGTGGCCGGCGACGCGCTGGTGATCGAGGCGACACCGGAGGCGCTGGACGAATTCCGGGCCTCGCAGAACCTCAAGTTCGCCGATGGCAAGCGGGAGGAAAACCTGCGCGCCGATGGCGCAGGCCTGTCCAAGATCGAGGTGGTCGTCACGGGGGACAGCCGGATCAACGGCCGCACGGCGCAAGGCATCGGGCTCAACTGGCGCCGGCATGCGGTGATCCTCGGGATCAGACGGGCGGGGCGCAAGATCCGGACCCGGATCGGCAAGACCCCGGTGAAGACTGGGGATATCCTTCTCCTTCTCGTGCCCACGGGACAGGAGGCGGCGGTGACAGAATGGCTGGGCTGTCTGCCCTTGGCCGAGCGCGGGCTGGCGGTCACGGACCAGACCAAGATCGGCCTTGCCGTGGGCCTGTTCATGATCGCGGTCGCGACGGCGAGTTTCGGGTTCGTGATCCTGCCGGTGGCACTGGGGCTCGTGGTCGTGGGCTATGTGCTCTTTGGCATCCTCCCGATCCGCGAAATCTACAACCACGTGGAATGGCCTGTCGTAGTCCTGCTGGGGTCGATGATCCCGCTCGGAACGGCGCTGGAAAACTCGGGCGGAACGGAGCTCATCGCGAACGGCCTTGTCTCCCTGACCCAAGGGCTTCCGGCCTGGGCGGTTCTGACGCTCCTGATGGTCGTCACGATGACCCTCTCGGACGTGCTCAACAACACCGCAACCGCCATCGTCGCGGCGCCCGTGGGCATCCAGATGGCCGGTGCGCTCGACCGAAACCCCGACCCCTTCCTCATGGCCGTGGCGGTCGCCGCGTCCTGTGCCTTCCTTACGCCCATCGGACACAAGAACAACACGCTTATCCTTGGCCCCGGTGGCTATAGGTTCGGAGACTACTGGCGCATGGGGCTGCCCTTGGAAATACTGGTCGTGGCGGTGTCGATCCCTGCCATCCTGTTCTTCTGGCCCCTCTAGCGCGGAACGACGCGACCGCATGAAAGACTATGAACGCCTTAAGCAAGAGATCATCCGGCGCGGGTCCCTGACCCTGAGCGAGGAAGAGCGATCCGTCCTCGAACAGGCGCCCGAATCCGATGCGAGCGTCTGGGGCATCCTCGGGGCGCATGCCTTCAACGCCGGGGACCATGTCCGCGCCATCGAGATCACCCGCCGCCTCCACGCGGCCAATCCGACGAGCGAGACCGCATCGAACCTCGTCTCGGCCCTGTCACGCGCCAATCAGGTGGAGGAGGCGATCCGTGTGGCCGAGGCCCCCGACAGCCCGCTCAAGCCGGTGTTGCAGGCGTCCTACCTGTCCGAGCTCTACGGGCGGATCGGCGCATGGGACAAGAACCGCCACTGGTCGCGCCGGGCCCTTGATCTCAAGGAGGCAGAGGCCCGCCACCTCGTCCGGCGGCCTGCGATCAAGACGGCGGCCTTCGACATCGACCGCCCCGCGCGCAACATCATCTCGTTTTCGCTCTGGGGCGACAACCCGCGTTATCTGGAGGGTGCGCTGCGCAACTGCATCGTCGCGCGGCACCTCTATCCCGGCTGGACACCGCGATTCTACATCGACGACAGCCTGCCGACATCCGCGCGCCGCGACCTCGCCCGCGAAGGTGCGCAGCTTCGGACCGTGCCGTCGATGCCCGCGAACCGTTTCGGGTTGTTCTGGCGATTTCTGGTCGAGGATGACCCCGAGGTGGATTTCTATGTGGTGCGCGATGCCGACAGCGTGCTCAATATCCGCGAACGGGTGGCCGTCGCCGACTGGCTCGACTCCGGCCAGCCCTTTCACGTGATGCGGGATTTCGTGACCCACAGCGAGCTTGTCCTCGCCGGCATGTGGGGGGCGCATCGGGGCAATATCCCGCAGATGGGGAAACGCATCCTCGCCTTCGCCATGGCGCGTGAAAAGGTGCTCAACAGCCGGGTGGATGATCAGCTCTTCCTGCGGCAGGAGGTCTGGCCCTGGATGCGCGGTCGCGCCTTCGTGCAGGACAGCGCTTTCGGTCACGGCGACAGCGCGCCCTTTGATCGGCGTTTTCCGCTACCGGGTCGGATGCATATCGGACAGGACGATCACGCCAGCCGTATCGCCCGGGCCCGTCAGCGGCGCGACCCCGACTGAACGATGCCGACCGGGGCCCGACTGGCGCGGGGCTTGCCCCGGCCCCTGCCCTTGCCATATAGAGCCGTGACGCAATTCCCGTAGCATTCCAGAGGTCGGAGGCATCATGGCTGGCCACTCAAAATGGGCGAACATCCAGCATCGCAAAGGGCGCCAAGACGCCGTGCGGTCGAAACTGTTCTCGAAATTCGCCAAGGAGATCACCGTGGCGGCGAAGATGGGCGATCCCGACCCCGAGAAGAACCCGCGCCTGCGGCTCGCGGTGAAGGAAGCCAAGTCGAACTCCTGCCCCAAGGACGTGATCGACCGCGCCATCAAGAAGGCGATCGGCGGCGACGCCGAGAATTACGACGAAATCCGCTATGAAGGTTACGGGCCGAACGGTGTCGCGGTGATCGTCGAGACGATGACCGACAACCGCAACCGCACCGCCTCGAACGTGCGCTCGACCTTCGGCAAGAACGGCGGGAACCTTGGGGAAACCGGGTCCGTGTCCTTCATGTTCGACCGGATGGGCGAGATCGTCTATCCCGCGTCGGTCGGGTCGGAAGATGCGGTTATGGAAGCCGCGATCATGGCCGGGGCCTCGGACGTGGAATCGAGCGAAGACGGGCACTTCATCTATTGCGCCGACACCGACCTCAACGATGTTTCGACCGCGCTGGAAGAAGAACTTGGCGAAAGCGAATCGACCAAGCTCGTCTGGCGACCGCAGACCACGACCGAACTGGGTCTGGACGACGCGCAGAAGCTCATGAAGCTGATCGAGGCGCTCGAGGACGACGACGACGTGCAGCGCGTGACGTCGAACGTCGAACTGTCGGAAGAGGTCATGGCGCAGCTCTGAGGCCGCGCCATCCGGCCGAGCCTGCGGATCAAGGTTGGCCTGACATGATCAATGAAGTCTGGTGGCCCCTGAGTAATGCGCGGGGGCCGCTGCCATTCTGGCCAATGCCACGGCGGCGCGTTCCGCATGGGCGACGATGACCGGCGCCATATCGGCCCGCGCCATTAGGCAGGCAAAGGCCATGGCGTCGTCCCGGTCGCCTGCGAGCGCGGCCGCCACCATCTGGGCCAGACAGGCCTCGTCCCCGCCAAGGCAGCGGCACGACAGGGCATGATGCAAGAGCGGTCGCCGCCCGAAGCTCGCACAGATCCGGGTGAGGTCCTCGAGCGCTTCGATCGCCGTCCTGCCGCCGGGCAGGGCCGCGAAATCCCGTCGGGCCGGATCATCGGGCGGGCTGCAGGCAAGCCGCATCGCGATGACCGCGCCCGCCTCGATGGCCGGGAGATCGTCGATCTGCCCGACGGCCGCGGCACCACGCGGACTTTGAAACGCACCATCCATGGCGTCTACTTCGTGAGGATAAGCTTGCCCTGCCGCGTGATGCGCAGGGTATAGAGGCTGTCGCCCAGCATGATCTTGGCCGTGCGCCCGCCCAGAGTCAGCTCCTCGGCGCGGTGCAGCGGACAGGGCGCATCGCGCTCGGCTTCACGTTCGAAATCGGAATAGGCGTTCATGTCCGTGCCCCCTCCGAGATCCGGGTCATCCGGTCGATCAGCCATGACAGGCCGTGCCCGCCAGAGAGGCTGGATTCCGACAGGATATCCATGAAGTCGCTCCAATGGGTTCGTTCGGTCTGGATATGGTCGGAGACATGGGACGGATGGTCCGCGCCGTCGGTGTCGGTTTGCATAGCTCACTCCTGTTCGCGTCGCCTCTGGCTGGCCTCGGGGCTTGGCTGGAGGAGTTCCTTAAAACCTGACTGTTTTAGTAAGACTTGTCAATCGTCGACTTTCACTTGTGCTTCCATGTCCTTCGGCGCATCACGCAGCATGGTTGTTTCACATGACTCAGGCACCGCGCGGCCGGTCGCAGGCGTCTTCTGGATGCTCGTCACCGGGCTCCTCTTCGTCATCATGACGGCGGTCGTGAAGAATCTCGGCGACCGGCTTCCGCCGGCCGAGACGTCGTTCCTGCGCTATGCCTTGGGGCTTGGCTTCCTGATCCCGATGCTCGGACCAATCCGGGCCGCGCGACTGGACCGGCGCACGCTGGGCATCTTTGCCCTGCGCGGCGTCGCGCATTCGGCCGGGGTAATCCTCTGGTTCTATGCGATGACGCAGATCCCCTTGGCCGAGGTGACCGCGATCAATTACCTCAACCCCGTCTTCGTCACGATCGGCGCCGCCCTCTTCTTCGGCGAGGCGCTCGCGGCCCGGCGACTCGGGGCCATCGTCGCCGCCCTCATCGGCGCACTGATCATCCTGCGACCCGGTGCCCGGGCGATCGAGCCGGGTCACGTCGCGATGCTCGCCACTGCCGTGTTCTTCGCGGTCAGCTACCTGATCGCAGGGCGGCTTGCGGGTCGTGTCTCACCAGCGGCCGTGGTCGGCATGCTGTCGATCACCGTCACCATCGGCCTCGCGCCCTTTGCGCTGATGAACTGGGTCACGCCGACGCCTGCCGAACTGGGGTGGCTTTTTCTCGTCGCGGGTGTCGCCACCGCCGGGCATTACACCATGACGCTCGCCTTCGCGGCCGCGCCGCTCACGGTCACACAGCCGGTCACCTTCCTGCAACTCGTCTGGTCCGTCGCCCTGGGAGCCCTGTTCTTCGACGAGGGCCTCGATCCCTGGGTCATCGGGGGCGGCACGGTGATCATCTCGGCGGTGACCTTCATCACCTGGCGCGAGGCGGTGCTGAAGCGGCGGGTGACTCCCTCGCCGCATCAGACCAAGGGGTGATCACTCGGCAGCGGTAGCCGCCGCGCCGCGCGGGTCGCCCAAGGACGTCAGCACGCTGTCGGAAGACACCTGCCCGATGGTCGCGCCGTCCTTCACGACGGCGAGTGGACCGGTGACGGATTTCAGCGCCGCCATGACCTCGCGCACCTTGGTGGCTGCGTCGATCTCGCCAACGCTGTTGGCCGTGGCGGGGGTCATGACGTCCTCGGCGGTGAGCACGCCCAAGGGGTTCATATGGGCCACGAAGTCCGCGACGTAGTCGTTCGCCGGTGCCGTGAAAATTTCGCGCGGGGTGCCGCACTGGACGATGCGCCCGCCCTCCATGATCGCGATACGGTCGCCGATCTTGAAGGCCTCGTCGAGGTCGTGGCTCACGAAAATGATGGTGCATTTGAACTTCTCCTGAAGCTCTATGAGCTCATCCTGAAGCCGCGTGCGGATGAGCGGGTCGAGCGCGGAATAGGGCTCGTCCATGAGCAGGATCGGCGCCCCGGTGGCGAAGGCGCGCGCAAGGCCCACGCGCTGCTGCATTCCGCCGGACAATTCGCCCACCATGCGGTCGGCCCAATCGGACAGCCCCACAACGGCGAGCTGTTCGTCGACCTTGGCGTGACGCTCGGCCTTGGACTGCCCGCCCAGCTCGAGCCCCAGCCCCACGTTGTCTCGCACCGAGCGCCAGGGGAGCAGGCCGAACTGCTGGAACACCATCGACACGAGCGACAGACGGACGTGGCGAAGCGTCTGCGGATCGGCATTGGTCACATCGACGAGCCGGTCCTTGTCGAGCACCCTGACCGCCCCGCGCACCACGGGATTGAGCCCGTTCACCGCCCGGAGCAGCGTTGACTTCCCGGAGCCGGAGAGACCCATGAGCACGAGGATTTCGCCTTCTGCCACGGAGAGCGAGCAGTTGTGGACACCCAGCACCTGATCGGTCGCCTGCTGCACTTCGGAGCGGGTCTGGCCCTTGTCCATGAGGGGAAGCGCGCTTTGCGGGTCGTCGCCAAAAACGATTGAGACGTTGTCGAATTCTACGGCGGTCATTTGCGTTCGATCCTCAGCATACGGTCCAGAATGATCGCCACCACCACGATGACGAAGCCGCTCTCAAAGCCCAGTGCGGTGTTGACCGAGTTGAGCGCGCGCACGACCGGCACGCCAAGGCCATTGGCCCCGACCAGCGCGGCGACCACGACCATGGACAGCGACAGCATGATGGTCTGGTTGAGCCCGGTCATGATCTGAGGTAGCGCATAAGGCAGCTCGACCTTCCACAGAAGCTGGCGCCCGGTCGCGCCGAAGGCCTGTCCCGCCTCGATCAGCGAGGTAGGGGTGGAGGCGACGCCGAGCTGGGTCATGCGGATCGGCGCGGGCAGCACGAAGATCACGGTTGCCAGAAGCCCCGGCACCATGCCGATACCGAAGAACACGATGGCCGGGATCAGATAGACGAAGGTCGGCAGCGTCTGCATGAGGTCGAGAAGCGGCCTGAGGCCTGCATAGAACCGGGGCCGGTGCGCCGCCGCGATGCCGATGGGCACGCCGATGGCCATACAGACGAGACAGGCCGATAGAACCAGCGTGAGGCTTTCGGTCGTTTCCTCCCAGTAGCCCTGATTCAGGATGAAAATCAGGCCGACCACCACGAAGGCGGGCGTTTTCCAGTTGCGTTGCAGATACCACGTCAGCCCCGCGAAGACCGCGACGATGATGAGCGGATGCGGCGTTTGCAGCACCCAGAGAATGCTGTTGATCAGCCCTTCCATCACGTTGGCGATCCAGTCGAAGAAAGGGCCGCCGATGTCCTGTAGCCAATCGAACAGGTTGCGTGCCCATCGCCCCACCGGGATCTTTCTGTCTTCGAGCCAATCCATGCGCGTTTCTTGTCCCTGATGATGAGCCGCCGCTCGCCTCTAGCGGGCGATGTCGGCGGCGGTTCCTATCCACGAATAGGCGAAATCTTCGCCCGTTTCTTCCTTGTCATGAGCCGACAGGATCAGCCCCAGGTCTGGTGCGAAAGCGACGGTTCGACGGACGATGTCGTCGCCATCCAGCACCCAGACCTCTTCAATGTCGAACACCCGGTAGGCGCAGGTCTGAATGACCATCTCGCGCGCCTCGGCAAAGCGGTAGGCGATCTGCAAGTCGGCAAGTCTCCTGACGGGACCCAGCCATTTGGCGTCGAGCACCACGGCTCCCTCGCGGTCGATCCGGTCCAGCGCGGCCACATCGCCCGCATAGCTGATCTGCACCAGCCCCTCCGGCCGGGTTTCCGTCGTCGGTGCCAGCCCGTGGGCATAGGTCACGACCCGCTGAAGGGTCCTGCCCTCCTGCTCATAGAGCCGCACTTCCGTGAGCCCCTCGGCCGCGACCTCGTAATCCGACCGCCTGAAGGTCGGGTCGTTCTGGACCAGCGTTATGCCGCCCGTCCCAAGGTCGGCCGCTGTCGGACAGGTCGCCCAGGCGGGCGAAAGGCCAAGGGCCGGAACGAGGCAGAAGAGGAATCCTGTGGCACGCATAGGAAAAGGGCGGCAGGTTGCCCCGCCGCCCGTCATCCTTACTGAAGCGCGGCTTCGACCGCCGCCACGGCGTCGCCGCCATCCACGGTGGTCACGCCGTCCACCCAGGCCTTCCAGGCGTCCGGGTTTTCCTGAAGCCAGGCCATCGTCGCGTCATCGGCATCCATCCCGTCATCGAGGATCTGGCCCATGATGCCGTTCTCCATCTCGAGCGTGAAATCCATCTGGCTGAAGAGCTTGCCAAGGTTCGGGCACTCCTCCGCGAAGCCGGCGCGCGACACGGTCTGGACGATGCCTTCGCCGCCGAAGAAATCTTCGCCGCCCGGCAGGTACTTGAGCGAGAAGTTGGCGTTCATCGGATGCGGTTCCCAGCCCAGGAACACGACCGGCTTTTCGTCACGATAGGCGCGGGCCACTTCCGACAGCATCCCCTGCTCGGAGCTTTCCACGACCTCGAAGCCTTCGAGACCGAAGGTGTTTTCTTCGGTCAGGCCGATGAGATAGGCGTTGCCTTCATTGCCCGGCTCGATGCCATAGATCTTGCCGTCGAGTTCCTCGCGGAAGTTGGCGATGTCCTCATAAGACTGAAGCCCCGCGTCATAGGCATAGGTCGGCACGGCGAGCGTGTATTTGGTGCCTTCGAGATTGGTGTTCAGCACGTCGATCTCGCCCGAATCGAGATAGGGGCCGATGGCGCCGGACTGCGCGGGCATCCAGTTGCCGAGGAAGATGTCCACGTCGTCCGATTCGAGCGAGGCGAAGGTCACGGGGACGGAGAGCACCTTGACGTCGACTTCGTAGCCCAGCGCTTCGAGCACGTGTTTCGCGGCGGATGTCGTCGTGGTGATATCGGTCCAGCCCACGTCGGACATGGAGACTTCGGTGCATTCGGCCATGGCCGGGCCCGCCACCGCGAGGATCGCGAGCGTGGAAAGAGTGGTTCTAAGGTTCATTCTGAGCTTCCCTGTTTTGATCAATCTGTGTCGCTCGTTTTCTTGATTGACGAGTCAATCAAAGTTTGAGCACCTAAAAGGCAACCTGACAAGAGGATATTATGCCCAAGGTTGGAATGGAGCCTATCCGCCGCGAGGCGCTGGTGAAAGCCACGATTGCGGAAATCGGGGCCGTCGGGTCACTCGACGTGACCGTGAGCCGGATCGCGAAACGCGCGGGCATGTCCTCGGCGCTCGCCCATCATTATTTCGGCTCGAAGGACCAGATTTTCCTGGCCGCGATGCGCTATATCCTCACCGTCTACGGCGAATGGGTGGTGCGCGAACTGGCGCGGGCGGACGGGCCGCGCGCCCGGCTCTCCGCGATCGTCCGGGCGTCGTTCGAGACCGGCAACTTCGAGCCGGAAGTCGTGGCGAGCTGGTTGAATTTCTACGTCCATGCTCAATCGGACAAGGGCGCCGCGCGGCTCCTCGCCGTCTATCACCGGCGGCTTCGGTCGAATCTCATGCACGACCTGCGCCCCCTCGTGGGCCTGCGCGCGGGTGAGGTCGCCGAGGTGATCGGCGCCCTGATCGACGGTGTCTACCTGCGCCACGCCCTGGGCGACCTCACCGACGGGGAGCTTGCCGCCGCGCGGGTGATCCACGTCCTGAACCGGCTACTGGAGGACCAATGAGCCAGCCGAATATCCTGATCTTCATGGTGGACCAACTGAACGGGACCCTGTTTCCCGACGGCCCCGCCGACTGGCTCCATGCCCCCAACCTGAAGGCGCTCGCGGCGCGCTCGGTGCGGTTTCGCAATGCCTATACCGGCTCGCCGCTCTGCGCGCCCGGGCGGGCATCCTTCATGTCTGGCCAACTGCCCTCGCGCACCGGGGTCTATGACAACGCGGCCGAGTTCCGGTCGGACATCCCCACCTACGCCCACCACCTGCGCCGCGCGGGCTACTACACCGCGCTGTCGGGCAAGATGCATTTCGTCGGGCCGGACCAGCTTCACGGCTTCGAAGAAAGGCTGACCACCGACATTTATCCCGCGGACTTCGGCTGGACCCCCGACTACCGCAAGCCCGGCGAGCGGATCGACTGGTGGTATCACAACATGGCCTCCGTCACCGGCGCAGGCGTGGCCGAGATCACCAACCAGATGGAATACGACGACGAGGTCGCGCATTTCGCCAAGATGAAAGTCTACGACCTGGCGCGCGGCAAGGACGACCGCCCATGGTGCCTGACGGTGAGCTTCACGCACCCCCACGATCCCTACGTGGCGCGCAAGAAATACTGGGACCTTTACGAGGACTGCGAACACCTCCTGCCCGAAGTGCCCGCGATGCCCTACGAGGATCACGACCCCCACGCCCAGCGCATTTTCGACGCGAACGACTGGCGCAGCTACGACATCACCGAGGACCACATCCGCCGGGCGCGCCGCGCCTATTTCGCCAATATCTCCTACCTCGACGACAAGATCGGCGAGGTGATGGAGGCGCTCACGACCACCCGGCAGAACGCGGTCATCCTGTTCCTGTCGGACCACGGCGACATGCTGGGCGAGCGCGGTCTGTGGTACAAGATGAACTTCTTCGAAGGCTCCGCGCGAGTGCCGCTGATGATCGCGGCGCCGGGACTGGAACCGCGACTGGAAACCACGCCCGTCTCGACCATGGACGTGAATCCGACACTGGGCGACCTCGCCGGGATCGACCTTTCGGAAATCGCGCCCTGGACCGACGGCCAGAGCCTTGTGTCGCTGGCGCAGGGCACCCCGCGCGCCGAGCCGGTGCTCATGGAATACGCCGCCGAAGCCTCCAATGCGCCGCTCGTCGCGGTGGTCGAGGACGGCTGGAAATACACCCGCTGTGACCTAGACCCCGAACAACTCTTCGACCTCACGACCGATCCGAACGAGCTTGTGAACCTTGCGCAAACCGCGCCCGATCACCCGAAACTGGCCGAGATGCGTGCCTTCGCCGACCAGAAATGGAACCTGGACCGCTTCGACGCCGACGTGCGCGCAAGCCAAGCCCGCCGCTGGGTCGTCTACGAGGCGCTTCGCAACGGCGCTTATTTCCCATGGGACCACCAACCCCTGCAAAAGGCCTCGGAGCGCTACATGCGCAACCACATGGACCTCAACGATCTGGAAGGCAGCCAGCGGTTCCCGCGCGGCGAGTGACCCTTTCATCTTTCTCCAAATACGCCCGCCGGAGGCATCCGACATGACCGACCCGAAACCCACCGCCAGCCACTACGTGAACGGCAATTATGTCGAAGACACGCGCGGCGAGCCGATCCCGGTGATCTACCCGGCTACGGGCGCGGAAATCGCCCGTGTCTACGCCGCCACGCCGGCCATCGTTGATCAGGCGATTTCTGCCGCGAAGAGTGCCCAGCCTGCCTGGGCGGCAATGAGCGGCATGGACCGGGGCAGGATCCTGCGCCGGGCCGCGGACATCATCCGGGAGCGTAACCGCGAACTCTCCGAGATCGAGACGATGGACACCGGCAAGCCGCTTCAGGAAACGCTGGTCGCCGACGCTGTCTCGGCCGCCGACGCGCTCGAATATTTCGGCGGGCTCGCGGCCTCGCTCACCGGCGAGCATATCCCGCTGGGCGACGGCAACTTCGCCTATACGATCCGCCAGCCCTTGGGCGTCTGCGTCGGCATCGGCGCGTGGAACTATCCGACCCAGATCGCCGGATGGAAAGCCGCGCCGGCGCTCGCCTGCGGGAACGCGATGGTGTTCAAGCCTTCTGAAACCACCACCCTCGGCGCGCTGAAGCTCGCGGAGATCCTGACCGAGGCGGGGCTGCCCGATGGCGTCTTCAACGTGGTGAACGGGGCGGGGGCCGTGGGCGCCGCGCTTATCACCGATCCGCGCGTGGCCAAGGTCTCGCTCACCGGCTCGGTCCCCACCGGCAAGAAGGTCGCGGGGATCGCCGCGGGCGAGATGAAGCATGTGACCATGGAACTGGGCGGCAAATCGCCCCTCGTCATCTTCGACGACGCCGACCTCGACAGCGCGGTTTCGGGCGCGATCCTCGGCAACTTCTATTCCACCGGGCAGATCTGTTCTAACGGCACGCGGGTCTTCGTGCAGAAAGGCATCAAGGAGGCTTTCCTCGGCCGCCTGACCGAGCGCATCGCAGATGTCGTCATGGGCGACCCGCTGGATGAGACCACGAATTTCGGCCCCATGGTGAGCCAAGCGCAACTCGATATCGTCCAGCGTTATGTCGCCAAGGGCAAGGAAGAGGCCGCGCGGCTTGTGACCGGCGGCGCCCGCCCGGACCGCGACGGGTTCTTCATCGAACCGACCGTCTTTGCCGACGTCACCGACGGCATGACCATCGCGCGGGAGGAAATCTTCGGCCCCGTGATGTGCGTCCTCGATTTCGACACGGAAGACGAGGTCCTGGCGCGGGCCAATGCGACCGAATACGGCCTCGCCGCCGGAGTCTTCACCCGGGATTTCGCCCGCGCGCACCGGGTCGTCGCGGGGTTCGAGGCCGGGACCTGCTACATCAACAGCTACAACGATGCGCCGGTCGAAGCGCCGTTCGGGGGCGTCAAAGCCTCGGGTGTCGGGCGTGAGAACTCCAAGGAAGCGATCAACCACTATTCCGAGGTGAAGTCGGTCTTCGTGCGCATGAACGCCTGCGAAGCGCCGTTCTGAAGGGTCAAGGGTAGACATGATGCAAGCTGACTACGTCATCGTCGGCGCCGGATCCGCCGGCTGCGCGCTCGCTTATCGGCTGGGCGAGGCCGGGCATTCGGTCATCGTGATCGAACATGGCGGATCGGATGCAGGCCCCTTCATCCAGATGCCGGGCGCGCTCTCCTATCCGATGAACATGTCGCGTTATGACTGGGGCTTCTTGTCCGAGCCCGAGCCGCACCTCGACAACCGTCGCCTCGTCGTGCCGCGCGGCAAGGTGATCGGAGGATCGTCGAGCGTGAACGGCATGGTCTATGTGCGCGGACATGCGCGCGACTACGACCACTGGGAGGAAACCGGGGCGCAGGGTTGGGGCTACTCGGACGTGCTGCCCTATTTCCGGCGGATGGAGAACTGGCACGGCAACACGGACAGCACCTGGCGCGGCGACTACGGCCCGCTGCATGTGACCCGTGCGCGCCAGTGGAACCCGCTCATGAAGGCCTTTGTCGAGGCCGGTCGGCAGGCAGGATACCCGGTCACCAAGGACTACAACGGCGAGCAGCAGGAAGGCTTCGGCGCCTTCGACATGACGGTCTGGAAGGGCACGCGCTGGTCGGCGGCCAATGCCTATCTCCGGCCCGCGATGCGCGACAGCGACGTGACGGTGACGCGGGCGCTCGCGAAACGCGTGGTGATCGAGAACGGACGCGCCGTGGGGGTCGAGACCGACAAAGGCCAGATCACGGCGACGAAGGAGGTCATCCTGTCGGCCTCCTCGATCAACACGCCAAAACTCCTCATGCTCTCGGGCATCGGACCTGCCGCGCATCTCGCCGAGCATGGGATCGACGTGATCGCGGATCGGGCGGGCGTCGGGCAGAACCTTCAGGACCACCTGGAGGTCTATTTCCAGTTCGCCGCCAAGAAACCCATCACGCTTTATCGCTACTGGAACCTTCTGGGCAAGGCGATGGTGGGGGCGCAGTGGCTTCTCACCCGCACCGGGCATGGTGCGTCGAACCAGTTCGAAAGCTGCGGCTTCATCCGGTCGCGGGCGGGCGTCGAATACCCCGATATCCAGTTCCACTTCCTGCCCATCGCGGTGCGCTACGACGGACGCGCCGCCGCCGAGGGCCACGGGTTCCAGGCCCACGTAGGACCCATGCGCTCGCAGTCACGGGGCGCCGTGACGCTGCGCTCGGCCGACCCGAAGGACGCGCCGAAGATCGTGTTCAACTACATGTCGCACGATCAGGACTGGGTGGATTTCCGGGCGGCCCTGCGCCTCACCCGCGAGATCTTCCGCCAGCCCGCCATGGCCGAGCACGTGAAGTTCGAGATCCAGCCGGGTGGCGATGACAGCGACGCGACGCTCGACGCCTTCATCCGCGAACATGCCGAAAGCGCCTATCACCCCTGCGGGACGGCGCGCATGGGACGCGCGGACGATCCCGGCGCGGTCGTTGACCCGGAATGCCGGGTGATCGGGGTCGAGGGTCTGCGGGTCGCGGACAGTTCGATCTTCCCCCGCGTGACCAACGGCAACACCAATGCGCCCTCGATCATGGTGGGCGAGAAGGCGGCCGACCATATCCTCGGCCGCAAGCTCCCGCGCGACAATCGCCAGCCCTGGATCGCCCCGGACTGGCAGACCGAGCAAAGGAGCGTTAGGGTCGGGGCATGACCCCTGCCCTGCCCTTCGCTTTGATCGCGAGCCTGATCGCAACGCCCGCCCTGTCGCAGGCGATGTGGGACAAGGCCGATGTCTGGGATTGTGACCTCGCGCTCCATCTCAAGGTCGGGCTGGAGAGCGAGGAAACGCGCGTGAACGAAGAGAGCGGGTCGATCACCTATGATTTCGCAGCAAAAACGCGGACATCGGCCTTCATCGACGTCGTGGCCGAGATCGGCGAGACCGAGTATTGGTCCAGCGTCTACGGCAATTACCACCTGATCGTGACCTATTGGAACGGCGAGCCGATTCCGACGGTGGTGATCGAGGAAAGCGGCGAGTACTGGCAGACGGGTGCCTCGGGCTTCGACGACGGCGAGCCGTGGTTCGCCAGCTATCGCTGCACGCCCCGCGGACAGAAAAAATGAACGACGACCTTTCGGGGCGCGACGGCCTTCCGTCCGAGCTGCGCGTACTCGCCGACCGCTATCCCCGCGACATGTGGGAGGGGCATCCGAACTTCCCCGGCCTGACCGCCTTCTGGCTCGAGATGCACGGGAAATTCCGTGCCGTGATGAACGAGCTCATCACCGGATCGCAGAGCTATCTGGACGGGGCCGACCCGATGCGCTTCGGGTCCGCTACCTCGCGCTACACAGGGTTTTTTCTGCAGGGGCTTCAGGGTCATCACGGCATCGAGGATCATCATTACTTCCCGCTGATGGTCGAGTTCGACCCGCGTCTCGTGCGGGCCTTCGACATTCTGGACAAGGATCACCATGCGCTCCATGACCACATGAACGCGCTCGCAGACGCGACGAACGACGTGCTGCGCCCGCTTCAGTCCGGGGCGCAGGTGCGCGACGAAACCGGGCGGCTTCTCGAGGTTCAGGAGGCGTTTCGCGGGTTTCTCGACCGACATCTCACCGATGAAGAGGACGTCATCGTGCCGCTGATCCTGGAACATGGACAGGGACGGTTCTGACCGCGCATTCGGCCGCTATTTGACCGAAGTCAAAGTCACCTGCCCGCCCCCCCTCCTATCCTCGTCTCGACAGACAAGGAGACGCGACATGTCCAATACCCCCCACGAACTCCACGAAGAATTCCCGGACCTCATCGAACAGATGAAGGTGCTGAAGGCCCGGGACGCGCATTTCGCCCGGCTTTACGACGAATATCACGAGATCAATCGTGCCGTGCATCGCGCCGAAACCGACGTGGCCCCGACCGACGACTTCAATGCCACGGCCCAGCGCAAGGCCCGCGCGGCGCTGAAGGATGAAATCTACAAGATGCTGACCGAGGTTCATTCCTGAACCCGATACAGGACCAAAGGGCGCGCCGCTTCGTTGGGGCGCGCCCTTCGAACCTTTGCCGATGCTGACCCGCGGTCAGCCCTCGGCCTCTTCCTTCACGGCGTTGGGATCACGGCCCTCGACCACGGCCTCGAAGCGTTCGAAGAAGGAATCGACCATCTTCTTCGCAAAACCGTTCACGATCCGATTGCCCAGCTGGGCGAGCTTTCCGCCGACCTTGGCCTCGACATCATAGGAAAGCTCCGTGCCGCCTTCGACCTCGGTCAGCTTGACGACAGCGCCACCCTTGGCAAAGCCGGCGACCCCGCCCTTGCCCTCGCCGACCAGCTTGTAGCTTTCCGGCGCGTTGACGTCTTCGAGCGTTACCTCGCCCTTGAAGGTCGCCTTCACCGGACCGACCTTCTGTTTCACGGTGGCCGCGAAACCATCCTCGGGCGAGCCCTCCAGTTCCTCGCAGCCCGGAATGCAGGCTTGCAGCGTTTCGGCACTGTTGAGGTGTTTCCAGACCGTTTCGCGATCCGCCGCGATCACGCGGCTGCCATTCATTTCCATAGGGGCTCCTCCCATCGTTCCGGGGACCATAGATGGGACGATGTGCGGGGGAAAGCAATTCGACCTTTGGCCGAGCAGGCCCACGGTCCGCCCCGAGCCGAAAGGCGCCTAGATCCGGTCGAGAAACAGAAAGAGCGGGCCGGTGACGGGCGGTTGCCAAAGGTTCGTGTGCCCACCGCCCTCCAGCGGCACGAAGGTCTTGTCCGGGGACGCGGCGGCTTCGAACACCGCTTCGCCCTGCCCGAAGGGGATAAGACGATCCTCGGTCCCGTGAAGAACCGTGAGCGGCACGGTCACGGTTCGAATGTGACCGACGCTGCGCCAATGCGAGCGGGCCAGGAGATCAAGCCGGGGGATGCCATAGAGAGCCTGCCCCATGTCCGAGATCGAAGTGAAGGGCGCTTCGAGCACGAGGGCGTCGCAGCCGTCCAGCGCGGCGAGACGGGTGGCGACGGCTGCGCCGAGGCTTTCGCCATAACAGACGACCGGGCCATCACCGACCAGATCGGGAAGGACCGCGCGAAGCGTGAGGGCATCCCCGACAAGCGCCTGCTCGCTTGGCCAGCCAGTGGACCCCGACGAGCCGCGATAACCTGCGGCCACGACGCCAAGACCGCGCGAGAGAAACGCCTCGAACCGCCCTGCGCGCCCGGCGAGGTTACCTGCGTTTCCGTGGAAATAGAGCACCGTGGCCCGGCCCGGCGTGGGTGGCGCAGTCCAGACTACAAGCCGTTTACCGTCGGGCGTCGGCACCTCGACCTCGGTGAGGCCGGCCGGGGGATCCTCCCGCAGCGGCGAGAACGGATAGATCACGGCGCGTTCGACGATGCGCAGGCCGACGAAGGCGGCACCGCCCACGAGTACGAGGATCAGGAGCAGTTTCACCGCTCAATCTCGTAAGGGATCACGTCGCGGGCATTCGGATCGACCCGCAGCTTGCGCTCCAGCGGCGGCACGGAACGTTGGTGGCAATCGGCGCGTTCACAGATGCGGCAGGAAATCCCGATGGGCTCGAAGGCGGCGGCATTGGAGACGTCCAGATCGTCGGCATAAACGAGGGAGCCCGCGTGCTTCACCTCGCATCCCAGCGAAATGGCATATCGCCGTGTGGGTGCCGTGAAGCTGCCGCCGGATTTCGACACGTCGCGCGCAAGAGAAATATAACGCACGCCGTCGGGGGTCTGCGCCAGTTGCCGCAGGAATCGACCGGGCGTCTCGAAGGCGCGATGGACGTTCCACAGCGGACAGGCCCCTCCGAAGCGCGCGAACTGAAGCCTTGTGGCGGAGTGGCGCTTGGTGATCGTGCCAGCCTGATCCACGCGGACAAAGAAGAAGGGGATGCCCTTGGCGCCCGGGCGTTGCAAGGTCGACAGCCGATGGGCGACCTGTTCGATGGAAGCCCCGAAGAGATCGGAGAGCCGTTCCAGATCGTGCCGGGCGTCCTGCGCGGCCTTGAGGAACCGCTGATATGGCAAGAGCGCCGCACCTGCGAAATAGTTGGCCAGTCCGATCTTGGCGATGGCACGGGCCTCGGGCGTCTGGAACCGGGCGAGGTCGAGCGTGGCTTCCAGCAGGTCGTTCTGCGCAATGAGCGCGATCTGGTGGAGGAGTTGGAAGCGTCTTGTCGCGGGGCTCGACAGGGCGGAGAGGGTAAGCTCTCCCGCCTCGGGGTCGTATCCGCGCAGGCGGGGCTGGTCGGTCAGCGAGAGCGTGATCCCACGGCGCGACAGGAAGGCCTCGGCCGCTGCTTCGGGCGTCGCATCGCGCACGAAATGCTCGGCGGCCCGGTCCACCGCGTCGATGTAGTTGTCGCAATAGTGGAAAAAGTCCCGCACCTCTTCCCAGGGGCTCGCCTGCACGGCACCGCCTTCCCGGCCCAGAGCCTCGTCCAGCGAGGCGAGCCGTTCGTGGCCCTGCCGATAGGCGCGATGCAGCTCCAGAAAGGCCCGCGCCAGCGCCGGCGCGTTCGAGGCGACGAGCCGCAGGTCGGCAACGGGCGGCGTCGCATCGGCAAAGACCGGATCGGCCAGCGCCTCGCGCATGTCGGTGACGAGCCGCTCGGCATCGCCGGTGGAAAGCTCCGCCACGTCGAAGCCGAATTCCTGCGCGAGCGCGAGAACGACACCAGTGGAGACCGGGCGGTTATTGTTCTCCATCTGGTTGAGATAGGGCAGCGACACGCCCAGCTTCTCGGCAAAGGCCTTTTGCGTCAGGCCCAGGCGCGAGCGGGTCTCGCGCAGTTTGACGCCCGCATAGAGCTTCTGTGTCGGCATGGCGGCCCTCTCTTTTGCAAAAATGTTCTACAGCCTTTGCAAAGCGCGCCGCAATGGGCTCGCGGTCCTAGACCAGCGCGCCCACGCGCCGCTCGCGCCAAATGACCAGAAGGACCGCGAAAATGGACAAGAGCGACGACAGGAACATCAACCAGAGGAGCGGATAGGGTCCGGCCTCCTCGGTCAGAAGCGAGCCGACGAACCCCGAGATTGCAGCGCCGCCACCGATCATCATCGCTCCGCCCAGTCCCGACGCCGATCCGGCCAGTTTCGGGCGAACCGACAGCATCCCCGAATTCGCGTTGGGGAGAACCATGCCGTTGCCGAGTCCCACGAAAAGCATGAAGCCAAAGAACACGGGCGCGGTCCCGGAACCGGTAAAGAGCACCGCCAGACACAGGACGAGGCCTACCGTGATGACGAGGCTCCCCGAAAGCATCATCCGGTTTATGCCGACCCGCACGGCGTAGCGCCCGGTGATCCAGTTGCCGGCCAGATACCCGACGCCCGGCGCGCCGAAATACAGACCCAGCACGGCCGCCGAAAGATGGTAGACCTCGCTCCCGACGAAGGGGCCACCCCCGAGATAAGCGAAGAAACAGCCGGTGGAGAACATGGCGGCCAGAGAGTAGCCCCAGAATCGCGGGGACATCAGAAGCTCGGGATAGGCGCGAAGCTGCTCGCGGAGGCTCTGCTCACCCCTCGGATGCGTCTCGCCCAGATCGCGCCACATCATCCAGAAGATCAGGAGACCGGCGACAACCTGAAGCCAGAAAGTCGACCGCCAGCCGAAGAACTCGCCCAGAAACCCTCCGAGAGAGGGTGAGAACATCGGCACGAGCGACATGCCCATGGTGACATAGGCGATGAAGGATGCCGCCTGTTCGGCCGGGAGAACGTCGCGGATGATGGCGCGCGACAGAATCATGCCGGTGACGACGAAGGCCTGTGCCATGCGGAAGACGAGAAAAACCCCGATCGTCGGCGCGAAGATGCAGCCCAGCGAGGCGACGATATAGACAGCGAAGGACGCCAGAAGAACAGGACGACGCCCGTAACGATCCGAAATCGGCCCCAGTATGATCTGAAGAACCGCATTCATCCCAAGGTAGATCGCGACAGACAACTGCATGAAACGGTAATCCACGCTGAAGTCCTCGGCCATTTCCGGCAGTGACGGGAGGAATACGTTCATCGAAAGAGCCGCGAGGCTCGTCACAAGGATCAAGGTCGAAATATGGGGCGGTGTGGTCTTGTCCAGGAACCGCGCGGAATAGGCTTGCGTCATGGCAAGGGTGTTAGGCGGCAGCACGCGGTTTGTCGACACGCCACGACGTCCAGACATGCGAATATGCTGCATTGGTTTCTGTGACGTCGCGAGCGAGGTATTCGCAGTTATTCAATTCGCAGATCGTAAGTTTTCAGTAGTTTGCAAATTCGCCGAAATCGAATTGGCACAGGCGGCTGTTGCGCGTAGGTTGCGCCGAAATCTGAGGAGGTGGCCCGATGAAAGACATCCTGCAACAGCTTGAAGATCGCCGCGAGGTCGCCCGGCTGGGTGGCGGACAGAAGCGCATCGACAGCCAGCACGCCAAGGGCAAGCTGACGGCGCGCGAGCGCGTAGAACTTCTTCTCGACGAAGGCAGCTTCGAGGAATTCGACACCTTCAAGGCGCACCGCTGCACCGACTTCGGCATGCAGGACCAGCAATATCCGGGCGACGGTGTGGTCACCGGCTGGGGCACGATCAACGGACGTCTGGTCTATGTCTTCTCGCAGGATTTCACGGTTTTCGGCGGATCGCTGTCGGAAACCCACGCCGAGAAGATCTGCAAGATCATGGATATGGCGATGCAGAACGGCGCACCTGTCATCGGGCTGAACGATTCGGGCGGTGCGCGCATCCAGGAAGGCGTCGCCTCGCTCGCCGGTTACGCGGACGTGTTCCAGCGCAACATCATGGCCTCGGGCGTGGTGCCGCAGATCTCGGTCATCATGGGCCCCTGCGCGGGTGGTGCGGTCTATTCGCCCGCCATGACCGACTTCATCTTCATGGTGAAGGACAGCTCCTACATGTTCGTCACAGGCCCCGACGTGGTGAAGACCGTGACCAACGAACACGTCACGGCCGAAGAACTGGGCGGCGCTTCGACGCATACGCGCAAGTCTTCGGTCGCGGACGGCGCCTTTGAGAACGACGTGGAGGCGATGACGGAGGTGCGCCGACTGGTCGATTTCCTGCCGCTCAACAACCGCGAAAAGGCGCCCGTGCGCCCCTTCTTCGACGAACCCGGCCGGATCGACAATTCGCTCGACACCCTGATCCCCGACAACGCGAACACCCCCTACGACATGAAGGAGCTAATCACCAAGACAGCGGACGAGGGCGATTTCTACGAGATCCAGGAGAATTTCGCGAAGAACATCATCACCGGCTTCATCCGGCTCGAGGGCCAGACGGTCGGCGTGGTGGCGAACCAGCCCATGGTGCTCGCCGGCTGTCTCGACATCGATTCGAGCCGCAAGGCCGCGCGCTTCGTGCGGTTCTGCGATGCCTTCGAGATCCCGATCCTGACCTTCGTCGATGTTCCTGGCTTCCTGCCCGGCACGTCGCAGGAATACGGCGGCGTCATCAAGCACGGCGCGAAGCTACTCTTCGCCTATGGCGAGGCGACGGTGCCGAAGGTGACCGTGATCACGCGCAAGGCCTATGGCGGCGCTTACGACGTCATGGCCTCCAAGCACCTGCGCGGCGATTTCAACTATGCCTGGCCCACCGCCGAGATCGCGGTCATGGGGGCCAAGGGCGCGACCGAGATCCTCTATCGCTCGGAACTGGGCGATCCCGAGAAGATCGCGGCGCGGACCAAGGATTACGAAGAACGCTTCGCCAATCCCTTTGTCGCAGCCGAAAAGGGCTTCATCGACGAGGTGATCATGCCCCATTCGACGCGCAAGCGCGTGAGCCGCGCATTTGCGTCGCTTCGGAACAAAAAGCTTTCGAACCCCTGGAAGAAACACGACAACATTCCGCTTTGACGGCGGATCGCCCGGGAGGAGCGGAAAGAATGACGGGCGCGGCACTCGCAGGACGCACAGTTTGGGGCATCGCATTTGCCTGTTTCGGCGCGGCCGCCCTTGCCGCGGAGGAGCCCATCGTTCTTCCTTCCGGGGCGAACGTGACCTTCCATGACGTGATCTGGGGCGAACCGGGGCCCGCCGGGCTGACGATCCGGTTCCGCTTCCTCGACCCGGAGCTTGGCGCGCGGGAAAACGCGGATGGCGTGATCGACGCCACCGACGACACGACCTTCCTGTGCGAGACCTTCGCGCTCGAGCGGATCGCCACCACCGGGCCGCAACCCAACCAGGTGATCATCTCGATCTCCGACCGGCCCGTGGAATTCGGCACGCCCGACCCCGAGGCCACGCAAATCTTCGAAGCCTTCTCCTATGACGGCGAAACCTGCATCTGGGAGATGTACTGATGGCGCTGCCCTACATGACGAAACACAAGAAGTTCCCCGGCCGATTCCCCGGCTCGGACTTCCAGTTCGTGATCCGTCGCGCCAACAAGAAGGGCGCAACCCCGATCGTGCGGCGCGAACGCTATGCCGATCGCAAAAACCTCGACAAGAAGGTGGACGCGGCCTTCCTCGCCGCCCTCTGGACGCATTTCGGCGACGAACCCTTCGAGCGTGGCAATCTGGATGCCGGGCGTCTGTCCTGGCTTTTCGGGCGCGAAGTGGTGCCCGCCGACCCGGACGATTTCGACCCGGCCGACTATGAAGCCCTGCTGCGTATCGACACGCGCATTGCCGAGACAAACTTCCCGGAAGTCTTTGCTTCGCCTGAAGAATTCGCCTTCGACGAGGCAGAAGACGACGACGATTGGGACGACGGGGAATGAGCACGATTTCGCTTGGACATGGCGGATTTGGGCAAGGTTTGGCGCATCCGGCGCGGGGGCCGATTTCGGACTGTTGCGACGGCACGAGCGGTGGTTATCTCAGCCTCAAGGCAGACGCTCTATCCCGGCGTTCTGTCTGGTTTAGTCAAACCGTTACCCTTCCCCTTCTGCCCGGGTTGGCCCTTCGTGGCCGACCCGGGTTTTTCTTTTCTCGCGCCACGACGCACCGGCCCGCAGTAGCCGCGCCAACGGCCCGTCCAGCGCACGACACCCAAGACATTCCCGGCCCGGCAATCCACGCCCGCGCCGCATTCCAATAACCAAAGAGGGGACAGGACATGTTCAAGAAGATCCTGATTGCCAACCGGGGCGAAATCGCCTGCCGCGTGATGAAGACCGCGAAGAAGATGGGCATTTCGACGGTCGCGATCTATTCCGACGCCGACCGCAACGCGCTCCATGTCAAGATGGCGGACGAAGCAATCCATATCGGCCCGCCGCCCGCGAACCAGTCCTATATCGTCATCGACAAGGTGATGGCGGCGATCAAGGAAAGCGGCGCCGAGGCCGTCCACCCGGGCTATGGCTTCCTCTCCGAGAACGCGAAGTTCGCCGAGGCTCTCGAGGCTGCCGGCGTTGCCTTCGTCGGCCCGCCCGTGAAGGCGATCGAGGCGATGGGCGACAAGATCACCTCGAAGAAGATCGCGCAGGAAGCGGGCGTGTCCACGGTCCCCGGCTACATGGGGCTCATCGAGGACGCGGAAGAGGCGGTGAAGATCTCCAACGAGATCGGCTATCCTGTGATGATCAAGGCCTCCGCTGGCGGCGGTGGCAAGGGCATGCGGATCGCCTGGAACGACACGGAAGCGCGCGAGGGCTTTGAGTCGTCCAAGAACGAAGCCGCCAACAGCTTTGGCGACGACCGGATCTTCATCGAGAAATTCGTCACGCAACCGCGCCACATCGAGATCCAGGTCCTCTGCGACACGCATGGCAACGGCATCTACCTCAATGAACGGGAATGTTCGATCCAGCGCCGCAACCAGAAGGTCGTGGAAGAGGCGCCCTCGCCCTTCCTCGACGAGGCGACCCGGAAGGCGATGGGCGAACAGGCCGTCGCGCTGGCCAAGGCGGTCGGCTACGCCAGCGCGGGCACGGTGGAATTCATCGTCGATGGCGACAAGAACTTCTACTTCCTCGAGATGAACACCCGCCTGCAGGTGGAACACCCGGTGACGGAGCTGATCACCGGTGTCGATCTGGTCGAACAGATGATCCGCGTGGCCAATGGCGAGAAGCTGACCATCACGCAGGACGAGGTGAAGATCGACGGATGGGCCATCGAGAACCGGCTCTATGCCGAAGACCCCTACCGCGGATTCCTGCCTTCCATCGGGCGCCTCAGCCGCTACCGCCCGCCGGCTGAAATCGCCGCCGGGCCGCTTCTGGCCGAAGGCAAATGGCAAGGCGACGCGCCCGAGGGCGAGGTGGCCGTGCGCAACGATACCGGCGTCTACGAGGGCGGCGAGATCAGCATGTACTACGACCCGATGATCGCCAAGCTCTGCACCTGGGCGCCCACGCGGGCCGAGGCTATCGAGGCGATGCGCGTGGCTCTTGACAGCTTCGAAGTCGAGGGGATCGGCCATAACCTGCCCTTCCTCTCCGCCGTGATGGACCACCCGAAGTTCATCTCGGGTGACATGACGACGGCCTTCATCGCTGAGGAATACCCCGAAGGCTTCGAAGGCGTGACGCTCGGGGACGATTACCTCAAGCGGATCGCGGCCGCGGCGGCGGCGATGTACCGCGTGGCCGAAATCCGGCGCACCCGCATTTCCGGCACCATGGACAACCATGAACGCACGGTCGGCGACGACTGGGTCGTGTCCTCGCAGGGCTGCGACTTCCCGGTCCGTGTCGCGGCCGACCGCGACGGCTCGACCGTGTCCTTCGACGACGGCACCACCATGCGCGTCGCGTCGGACTGGACGCCGGGCGACCAGCTTGCGACACTGACCGTCGACGGCGACCCGCTTGTGCTCAAGGTCGGCAAGATCACCTCCGGCTTCCGCATGCGTAGCCGCGGCGCGGACCTGAAGGTCCATGTGCGCAGTCCGCGGGCACATGAACTGGCCAAGCTCATGCCCGAGAAACTGCCACCGGACACCTCGAAGATGCTCCTTTGCCCGATGCCGGGTTTGGTGGTGAAGGTCAACGTGGCCGAGGGCGACGAGGTGCAGGAAGGTCAGGCCCTTTGCACCATCGAGGCGATGAAGATGGAAAACATCCTGCGCGCCGAGAAGAAGGCGGTCGTGACCAAGATCAACGCGGGCCCCGGCGACAGCCTCGCCGTGGACGAAGTGATCATGGAGTTCGAATAGGGAATGGGCATGGCGCGGGGCATGGGCTTTGGCGTGGTGCGGGACAGACCCGCATCCCCTCGGCCCGTCTCTGCGCGATTTCCTGTGAGGGGGCCGCATGGCAACGCTCGCTGAAACCCGAGAGGATGGCGGTGAAGGCCTGGGCCGACCTGCGTCCGAAAACACCCCGGCCCCTTCGACCGTGGTGACCCCCGCCCTGTCGATCCTCTCCGCGCTCGTCACCTTCGCGATCCTCCAGATCATCGCCTTCTCTCTGGCAGGCGGGTTCGACTATCCGCTCGACGACCCCTATATCCATCTGGCGATCGCCGAACAGATTGCGGCGGGGGGCTACGGGGTCAACGGGCAGGAACTGTCCTCGCCCGGCTCATCGGCGCTCTATCCCCTGCTTCTCCTGCCCTTCCACGGGACCGAGCTCCACCGTTTCCTGCCGCTGGTCTGGAACGTGGTCGGGCTGGTGCTGGCGGCCTATGTCTGGGGCCGCCTTCTGGCCGAGGCGGGCTGGTGCCGCCGGTCGTGGCGCCCGGCCGGGATCGCCGCTGCCCTGCTGGGGCCGGTTGCCTTCATGATCCCCATGGTCGCGATGCTCGGGATGGAGCACGTCCTGCACAGCGCCACAGCGCTTGCGATCCTCCTTGGTCTTCACCGGCATCTGTCGGGTCAGGGTGGCGTCACGCTGATCGTCGTGGCCGCCTTCCTTGGAACGGCCCTGCGCATGGAGGGCGCCGCCCTCGCCCTGCTCGCCGGGGCCGCGCTGATGCTGACGGGAAAACGCGGCGCGGGGGCGACGACGATCGTTGTGGGTCTCCTGCCCATCGGCCTCTTCGCCGCCTGGCTCATGTCGCTGGGCCTCGATCCAACACCCTCCTCGGTCAAGGCGAAACTTGCGATCAGCGAGAGCGACAACTTCCTTCAGCGGCGCGGCGAGATCCTCGCCATGAACCTTCGAGCCCTCCCCGGGATGCTCATCGCGGCCTTGGCGGTGGCGACCCTCGGTCTGTCCCGGCTGTCTGAGCGAATCAAGAATAGCGGCTGGGCGATATTCGCAGGTGTCGTCGTGCTCGCCGCCTTCGCCCATCTCGCCTTCGGCCAGATCGGCTGGCTCAATCGCTATGAGAACTATGTCCTCGTGGCGACAGCGGCAGGGTTTCTGGCACTTCTGCCCAGGGCCTATGCCGCCGGCCCCGACCGGCGCGCCCTTTTGTCGGTCGCCCTCGTGCTTGCGGGCGGGTTCGCGGCCTACAAGACGCCGCTGGCCGTGATGGACCTGACCCAGGGCGTGCGGGTCATCCATCTGCAACAGGGGCAAATGGCGACCTTCGCCAAGGCTTATCTCGACACGGATGTGGCCGTGAACGACCTTGGCTGGGTCGCGTTCCAGAACCCGAACTACGTGCTGGACCTCTGGGGCCTCGCCTCCGACGAAGCACGCGTCCGGCGGATCGAGAACCCCTCGCCGGGCTGGACCGGGGAGCTGACCGATGCCAAGGGCGTGCCCGTCGCGATGATCTATGACCACTGGTTCGACGATGGGCAGACCGGGGCGGACTGGGTCAGGCTGGGCTGGCTCAATGTGACGGTCGATGGCGGTTTCATTGGCGGCTACGCGGTCGCCTTCTATGCCACCCATCCCGAACATGCCCCCATGCTGGAAGCTGCGATCGAAGCCTGGGAACCGACGCTCCTGCCCAATTCGCAATTCGTGTGGGATCGCGCCTATGAGCGGGAGGACGAGCCATGACCGCTCAACGCACCAGCCGCCTGTCCTGCATCTCGCGAAGCCGAATGGGCATCTTGTCGATCGAACGGCTGATCTCACGTATGTCCCAGGGCGTGGGTTTGCGGAGGTATTTCTGCCCGTCCTTGCCGATGAGCACGAGGTCGAAGCCGCGTGGCCGAAGCTCGGTCCGGATGGGCGAGCGCGCCGCCGGGTCGGTGTCGACGATCACCACCACATCGCGGACGGCGAGGTCTTCGGGACGCTCGGCCAGCCGCTCCATCTGTTCGACGAAATTCGGGTCCAACTCGCTGTCCGCGAAGATGACCAGTGGCCGCGCTTCCCACAGGAACTCGTCAAGCGTGTGCTCGCCCGCCTCGATGACGGGAAGCTCCACCATGTCCTGCGCTGCCATCGCGCCGGGACCGATCGCAGCCAGCGCCGCGGCGCCCGTAAGCGCCAACATGAACGATCTGATCATCGTCACTCCTTCCGCTTTGAATATAGGCGGTTTTCGTGGCGGAACAATGCGCCGGTTTCCCGGCACCACAGGAGGATATCCCCGTGACTGACAAACCCGTGACCGACACCAACAGCTGGAAGACGCTGGCCGAGAAGGAACTGCGCGGCAAAGGCATCGACAGCCTCGACTGGGACACGCTGGAGGGGATCAAGGTCAAGCCTCTCTACACCGAAGCCGACACCGAAGGACTTGACCATATGGGCAGCCTGCCCGGCTTCGGCCCCTTCACCCGCGGGGTGAAGGCCACGATGTACGCAGGTCGCCCCTGGACGATCCGGCAGTATGCGGGGTTTTCCACGGCCGAGGAATCCAATGCCTTCTACCGCAAGGCGCTCGCCGCCGGGCAACAGGGCGTATCGGTGGCCTTCGACCTCGCCACGCACCGGGGCTATGACAGCGATCACGATCGCGTGGTGGGGGACGTGGGCAAGGCCGGAGTGGCGATCGATTCAGTGGAGGACATGAAGATCCTCTTCGACGGCATACCGCTCGATCAGGTGTCGGTGTCCATGACGATGAACGGTGCCGTCATTCCGATCCTCGCCAACTTCATCGTCACGGGCGAGGAACAGGGGCACGACCGCAAGGTGCTGTCGGGCACCATTCAGAACGACATTCTGAAAGAGTTCATGGTGCGCAACACCTATATCTACCCGCCCGAGCCCAGCATGCGGATCATCTCGGACATCATCGAATACACCTCGAACGAAATGCCCAAGTTCAACTCGATCTCGATCTCCGGCTACCACATGCAGGAGGCGGGCGCGAACCTCGTGCAGGAGCTCGCCTTCACGCTGGCGGACGGCAAGGAATACGTGAAAGCGGCCATGGAAGCCGGGATGGACGTCGATAAATTCGCTGGCCGTCTGTCGTTCTTCTTCGCCATCGGCATGAATTTCTTCATGGAGGCCGCGAAACTACGCGCGGCGCGCACGCTGTGGTACCGGATCATGACCGAGGCCGGGGCCAGGGACGAACGCTCGAAGATGCTGCGCACCCACTGCCAGACCTCTGGCGTGTCCTTGCAGGAGCAGGACCCCTACAACAACGTGATCCGCACGGCTTACGAGGCGATGAGCGCGGTGCTGGGGGGCACGCAATCGCTCCACACCAACGCGCTGGACGAGGCCATCGCGCTCCCAACCGAGTTCTCGGCCCGGATCGCGCGGAATACCCAGTTGATCCTTCAGGAGGAAACCGGCGTCACCAACGTCGTCGACCCGCTCGCGGGGTCATATTACGTCGAGGCACTGACGGCGGAACTGGCGGACAAGGCCTGGGCGCTCATCGAAGAGGTCGAGGAAATGGGCGGCATGACCAAGGCCGTCGCCTCCGGCATGCCCAAACTGCGCATCGAGGAATCGGCGGCGCGCCGGCAGGCCGATATCGACCGTGGGACCGAGGTCATCGTGGGCGTGAACAAGTATCGCAAGGACAAGGAAGACCCCATCGACATCCTCGACGTCGACAACGTCGCGGTGCGCAAGAGCCAGATCGCGCGGCTTGAAAAAATGCGGGCGCAACGGGACGAAGCGGCCTGCGCTGCGGCGCTCACCGAACTCACCCGACGCGCGAAAGAGGGTGGCAACCTGCTCGAAGCGGCTGTGGAAGCAGCCCGCGCCCGGGCCTCAGTCGGAGAGATTTCAATGGCGATGGAGAAGGAATTCGGACGTCACCGGGCTGAAGTGAAAACGCTCGCCGGTGTCTATGGCGCAGCCTATGAAGGCGACGAAGGCTTCGCGCAGATCCAGAAAGATGTGGAGACCTTCGCCGAGGAAGAAGGCCGTCGTCCCCGGATGCTGGTCGTCAAGATGGGCCAGGACGGCCACGACCGGGGGGCCAAGGTGATCGCCACGGCCTTTGCCGACATCGGCTTCGACGTGGACGTGGGCCCGCTGTTCCAGACGCCGGAAGAAGCCGCGCAGGACGCCGTGGACAACGACGTCCATGTGGTGGGGATTTCCTCGCAGGCGGCAGGTCACAAGACGCTCGCGCCGAAGCTGATCGAGGCGCTGAAAGCGCAGGGGGCCGAGGACATTCTGGTGATCTGCGGCGGGGTCATTCCGCAGCAGGATTACGAGTTCCTGAAGAAAGCGGGCGTGAAGGCGATCTTCGGGCCGGGGACGAATATCCCGGCGGCGGCGAAGGACATCCTGAAGCTCATCCGCGAAGCGCGCTCGTAATTCCCGGGGCGGGGCTTCACGGTTCCGCCCAGATCCCGCGCCGGGCTTCCCACATCTTCTCGCCGATCTGGCAATCGGTGGAGTCGCGATACTGAATTGGCACGAGGCGCTCGGGGTTTTCCGGCGTCTCGCCTTCTCCGATGAAGATCTCCATCACCATCTTGCGCTTCACGGCCTCGGGGAAATCCTCCCAGTCATAGACCGGCAGGACGAAGGCCCCGATGCCGCCGATCACGCAGGTCTCGTAGTAAAGGTCGAGGTGGTCGATGGACCAATCCGCCCCCATGCCGTCGCGGGTCATCAGCGGAAGGCCATTGATCGTCACCCCCTGCGCCACGACCGCATCGCGCGCTTCGTTCACGTAACGACCCTGATTGTTCGGACCATCGCCGGAAATGTCGATCACCGTCCGGTCGCCCATGTATCCATTGTCCTGAAAGAGCGCCGCCCCGAAATGGAGTGCCTCCGAAATCGAGGTGCGCCGCAGCGAGGGGTTGAAGGTGACGGACAGGTCGTCGGCCAGCGCGATCAGGTCCTCGCGCGTCTCGAGCAGCCGCCAGGGCACGATGACCTGTTGCGAACCGGCCCATTCGACATAGGTCACGGCGATGCGGCCCTGATATCCCGACAGGATCGCCTCATGCACTTCGTCCGAGCGCAGAGCCTCGACATAGCCGGTGCGCTGGATCTCGAGTTCGGTGGGGCTCATCGACCGCGACACGTCGACCATGAGCACGAGTTCGAGATCAACGGGAACGTCCTGCGCGTGTACAGGACTGGAAATGACCAGCAAAGGGATCAGGAGCGCCGCTTTCATTCGGCAAGTCTGCGGTCCCGGACGCGCGCCTGTCCAAACACATACGCGTGGGACAGGAAAAAGGCGGGATCGAAACCCCGCCCTTCCCCTGTCGATCTCACTCCGCGTGAACGCTCGCGGCGAGGCGCTCCTCCGCTTCGGGGTCGATTGTCAGGTCGTCGTCCATGACACCGGCCATCGGGTCCTCATAGGTCGCCATATCGATCTTGTTCTCGGACTTGGCGACGATGGTCGTGACCACGGCATCGCCCGTGATGTTCACCGCCGTTCGGATCATGTCCATGAGCCGGTCGACACCAAGGATGATCGCCACGCCCTCGATGGGCAGGCCCACCTGCCCCAGCACCATGGTCAGCATGACCATGCCCACCCCCGGCACCCCCGCCGTCCCGATGGAGGCGAGCACGGCCATCCCGATCACCGTGAGATAACCGCCAAGGCCAAGGTCCACGCCATAGACATTGGCGAGGAACACGGTCGCCACACCTTGCATGATCGCGGTGCCGTCCATGTTGATCGTGGCCCCGAAGGGCACGGTGAATGAGGCGACCGAGTTTCGCACACCCATCCGTTCCGTGACCGAGCGCAGCGTGACCGGGATCGTCGCGTTGGACGAGGCTGTCGAGAAGGCAAAGATCTGGGCGGGCCGGATCTTGCGCATGAAGATCAACGGCGAGAGGCCCGAGAAGAGCTTGAGAAACAGCATCAGCGTCCCGAAGAGATGGAGAAGCAGCGCGCCAACCAACACCAGCACATAGGCGAGGACCGGCAGAAAAAGCCCGATGCCCTGTTCCGCGAAGGTCTTGGTGATCAGGCAGAAGACTCCGATGGGTGCGAAATGCATGACGATCTCGACGATCTTCATCATGAGTTCATTCATGTATTCCGAAGCTTCCATGAAGCTCTTCGACCGGTCCGCCAGCATGAGCGCCGCGATGCCCAGCACGATGGTGTAGAAGATGATCTGAAGCATTTCGCCATTGGCGAAGGCCGCCACCGGGTTTCTCGGCACGATGTTGGCGAAGGTGTCCCAGACGCTCGGGGCCTCGGACCCGGTCACGCCGGAAGTGTCGATCCCCTCCATGACGAAACCGTTCCCGGGTGCGACGATCGAGGCGATGACGATGGCGACGGCGATGGCCGTCGCGGTGGTCAGCATGTAGAGCCCGAAGCTCTTGCCGCCCACACGCCCCAGCACCCGGATGTCACCAATTCCCGCGACCCCCGTGATGAGCGAGAAGAACACGAGCGGGACGACGAGCATCTGGAGCGCGTTCACGAACATGCGCCCCACCATCCCGAAGAAACCGCCGACGATATGTGTGTTGATGAAGTCGTTGCCGATCAGGTTCAGGATGATGCCGAGGACCAGCCCCGCCCCCATCGCGATCATGATCTGAACGGTAAGCGACATGCGGCCTTTGCCGACCTGAACATCCGTCATCAAATCAACTCCCGGTAAGATATGGGTCAAGTGTGACCCCAAACCGCCCGAGCGCAAAATGTTAATGTTCGTTAACGGGGTCAGCAGGAACCCGAGTGCCCCCGCTTTGGGCGCGATGCCTTCGCAGACGGCGCCCACCTTCCGGCACATAAAGACCCGCCCCGGTGATCCGGGGCGGGCTCATACTCACTCTTGTGACGCGATCAGCGGATCACGCGCACGATGGTATTGGTCTCGGGGTCGATCAGCACCGTGTTCCCGTTGACGTTCATGTAGCTGTATTGCTGCGAGGACGGGATCTCGTAGTACTGGACGGTGTCCGGCACCGCCGCGCCTACGACCACCTCACCATCCAGGAACACCGGCTCCACCGGGTTTTCCTGAATGTAGACGGTAGTTTCTTCGGTCACCTCGGCCGCTTCGCCCGACACGCCACCCCCGATCACACCGCCGACAAGCGCGCCGATCGGACCACCGACGAGCGCCCCGACGGTCGCGCCGGTCGCGGTGCCGATCATCGCCGCACCGGGCGCTTCCTGGGTTTCCTCATATTGGATGATAGAAACCTGCGGGTCTTCCGCGACGACCATGTCGTTGTGTTGCAGGTAGCCACCCGAGGCCCAGCCGGTCTGGCCGTTGTAGGTCACTTCACACCATTCGCCGCCCTGCACGCAGCCGGAAAGCTCGGCACTGGCACCGCCGGCGATCACGCCCGCGATCTGATAGGCGGGACCGGGTCCCATGCGGAGGTTCAGGTCGGTCACAGCGGTCACCGAGTCGGCAACGGCGGCACTCGTGCCAAGGGCCATGATAGCCGTGGCACCCATAAGAACTGTCTTTTTCATCGTGGTTCTCCTCAATCTGAGCAGCGGCATCCGTGGCGCCGCATCTTGTGGATCGGAAACGGCGACTGGCCCACATTCGTTCCCTGGCCAGCCTTATTTTCGCAACGATACCGGCAAGTTATCGGCGGCACGCTGCCAAGGGCGCCGTCGGGCGGCAAAGCGCTGCCGGTTCCGTACCCTGTCGACCAGACCCGAAAGCGTTGCCCTGCCGCACCACTGCTACGCGGCGTGGCTCGCCACATGCGGCCACCAGACCGAGGCATCGTGCAGATCCATGGCCCGGGCCGACCGCAGCGTCGTGGTGACGATCTGGCCGCCACCGCCTTGTGCGTGGTTCAGAACCAGCGATTTGAATCTGTCGTTCGCGTCGCAACGGTCATCGTCATGAAACCGCACGAAATGGATGCGCATGTTCGCATAGTCCCCGGCATGGGCCATGGGCTCAAGTATCTGCCGGAAGACCTGCGCGCGCGTGTCGGGGCGTCCGGTGAGAGTCTCGAAGCCGGGCAGAAGCGCCGCCCAGGAGGCCGATCCGCCGATCACCGTCACGTCGTCCACGTCCGAGATCATGCGCGCAGCGGCCAACGCGATGTCCCCGCCAAGCCCAAGGCCCTCGATGGTCAGGGGCAGATGACCGAACCGGTGCCGTGCCCAGGTCGCGATGGTAGGAAGATCGAGGATGGTCTCGCCCAGAAGAGTCCAGAGCACGCGGGCATAGTCCTCCCGAACCGCATCGACCAATTCGGGAAAGTCCCTGTCGCGCCGGGCGCCGTGGCGGTGAAGATCGAGGGACACCGCGACGCGACCGGTGCCCGCTATGAGTTCGAGAAGCTGCACCGTGTCTTCGCGGCGCTGGCCGAAATCGGGTATGTGAATGGTGATGCCTGTGGGTGACTCGCCGGTCTCGGCGTTGGGCTGTTTCCAGATCAGCGGAATGTCGTCGAGGCGCGCCTCGTGATAGGGGCGCAGGTAATGGATGCTCGCGGTCATGCCTGTTTCCTTTCGCTTTTGCTTGAATAACGACCTGATTCCCCGAATTGTTTCTTTCTTGGGTTTCCTGACGAAACCGCGATCAGCGATTGTCTGCCCAGCGGGGTGGCGGCGGAGATCCGGTCGCCCTGGCCCCCGTCCACCTTTTTCGGATTTTTTCCGAACACGCGAAACTTCGAACGGACGGGCTTCGTGCCTATCGATGGATCGTCCAGTCGGGCGCGGCGCTTTCGCCGCGCTCTACAAGAGACGACGCTGTGTTTGTAACGAGTGTTCAGGAGAACTCGGTTGCGGGCAGGCAGGCATCAAACCCTGTCCTGTGCGCGACCGAGGCGCTCTCTGAGCGGCCTAACCGCCCTGCCCCGGAAGCTGCAAGCTACGCGCAGGGGCGCACAACGACCTGTGATGCTGTGCATTCCTGGCCCTGTCACGCCAAGCGTGAGGGCGCTATCACCAAGCCATGCCCACCGCCGTCGGAACCGCCGCCCCCGTCACAGACCCGAGCCCCCGCGCGCTCGCCTATCCGGCGTTCCGGCGCTACTACATCGGCGCGGTCATGGGCACCAATGGCGGCTGGATAACCCGTATTCTTCTGTCCTGGCTCGCCTGGGACCTGACACGTTCGGCCACCTTCGTCGGGGTCATCGCAATGACGAGCCTCCTTCCAGTCGCAATTTTCGGCCCCATTTTCGGCGCGATCGTGGATCGCATGTCGATCCGTGTCGCGATGGCGCGGGTGGCGATGTTTCTCGTCACGATCCCGGCGATCCTGCTGGTCCTCGTCTGGGCCGGGGTGCTGACGCCGCTGACGCTGTTCCTTCTGGCCGCGACCTTCGGCACCGTCATGTCGGCCTATCACCCGATCCGCCAGTCGCTTGGCCCCCGGCTGGTCGAGCCGCCCGCCATAGGCTCGGTCGTCGCGTTGGGGGCGCTCAACTTCAACGTGGGTCGCCTGTTTGCTCCCGCCGTTGGCGGGGCGATGATCGGGGCCTGGGGTGTGATCCCGGCGGCGGTGCTGGGCGTTCTGATGGCGCTGCCCAACGCGCTTATCGCGCGCACGCTCGAGCCGCGCGAACACGGCGTCAAGGCCGAGGGGGGATTGCGCGCGGATCTTGCCGAGGGCTTCCGCGTGGTCTGGCAACGCTGGCCGATCCGCCGGTCGATCCTTCTGGCCGTCGCGGCGCTGGGCCTGATCCGGGGCATCGCCGAGATCCTGACGCTGGTCGCGGACGGTCAGTTCGGCATGGGTGCCCGCGGTCTGGGTCTTCTGACCTCGGCGGTGGGCGGCGGGGCGCTTGTGGCCGCCGTGTTCCAGATTTTCGCGGGCGAGCGACTACTGCGCCAGCGCGGCCTGCGCTTCACGGTGATCGCGGTGGGCTTCGCGGGCGTGATGGGCATGGCCCATGCACCAAGTTTTGAATTTGCCATGGTGGCGGCGACGCTCGTAGGCTTCACGTCGACCTATGTCGGCGTCTCGCTCCAGATCGGCCTGCAAGCGCGGCTCGAGGACGAGCTTCGGGGTCGTGTCATGTCGATCTGGATGCTCGCCAATACCGCCGCCACAGCGCTCGCCGCCTTCGTGCTCTCGGGTTTGACCGACTGGATCGGGCTGCCCCTTGGCACCACATGGGTCACGGTGGTCTGCGCGGTCGCCGTCACGCTCCTGTGGCTCTGGCCGACCGAGCGGGACTGACAGGTCGCTACTCCGCCGCCTTCTCCAGAAAACCGCCCGACTGACGCGCCCAGAGATCGGCATAGATCCCGTCACGCGCGAGCAGCTCGCCATGGGTGCCGACCTCGGCCACGCGGCCTTCGTCGAGAACCACGATCCGGTCCATATGCGCAATCGTCGACAGCCGGTGCGCGATGGCGATGACGGTCTTGTCGCCCATGATTTCCTGCAAGGTGTCCTGAATGGCCGCCTCCACCGCGCTGTCCAGGGCGCTGGTCGCTTCGTCCAGCACGAGGATGGGCGCATCCTTCAGGATGGCACGCGCGATCGCGATCCGCTGCCGCTGCCCGCCCGAAAGCTTCACGCCTCGCTCGCCGAGATGCGCGCCATAGCCTTCGCGCCCGTCGGCATCAACGAGGTCACGAATGAAATGATCGGCCTCGGCCCGTTCTGCTGCGCGGATCAGCGCCGCCTCGTCGGCTTCGGGATCGCCGTAAAGGATGTTGTCGCGGGCCGAGCGGTTGAACATGGCGGTGTCCTGCGTGACCATGCCGATGGCCGCCCGCAGGCTGTCCTGCGTGACGAGGCGGATGTCCTGCCCGTCGATGAGGATGCGCCCCTGCTCGGGGTCGTAAAGCCGCAGGAGCAGTGAGACGAGCGTGGACTTCCCTGCCCCCGACGGGCCGACGATGGCCAATTTCTCACCCGGCGCGATGGTGAGGTCGATCTTCTGCACGCCGCCCTTGATCCGGCCATAGGCGAAGGCCACGTTCTCGAAGTCGATACGCGCGGCACCCAGCGTCAGAGGCTTTGCCCCCTCGGCATCGGCAAGCCGCCGGTCCGGGGTGAGCGTGCGCATCCCGTCCTCGATCTCGCCGATGTCCCGATAAAGACCCATGAGTGCGAAGCTCACCCAACCCGTCATCTGGGCGAGCCGCACCGCGATGGTCCCCGCCGAGACGATATCACCCTCCGACGCGCCACCGCCCTGCCAGGCCACAAGGGTGCCGCCCACAAGTAGCACCGGCAGGAGCCCGGCGAGCGACATGAGCGTGAGCCGGAAGGTCGCGGCGAGCTGGCCGAAGTCGATCACTGCGGAACGGAAGTTCTTGACGGCGCCGAGCGCCGAATTGTCCTCGTGCCCGGCGCGGGCGAAAAGCTTGACCGTGCGGATGTTGGTGATCGTGTCCACGACCTTGCCCGTCACCACGGCGCGGGTCGCAGCCCGCGTCTTGGACTTGGCGCGGATGCGCGGGATGAAATATCGAATGACAGCCCCATAGGCGACCATCCAGATCACGAAGACCGGCAGAAGCCAGATGTCGATGGACGCGACCAGAAGCATCGCCCCGATGATGGAGGCAAGCGCGAAGAAGACCACGTTGATCGTTTCGACCACGAGGTCGGTCATGGCGTTCGAGGTCTGCGCCTGTTTTTGCGCGAGCCGCCCGGCGAAGTCACTGTCGAAGAAATCGACCGACTGCGTAAGCAGCCAGCGGTGGAGCCGCATCGTAACGAGGGGCGAGATCGCGGGCGTCACCACGACCGAGGTCATGAGGTTCGAAAATCCGAAAATTGCGGGCCGGATCAGCAGGAAAAAGCCGAGCGCAAGTATGAAAAGTCCAAGGTTGGCGGAAGAGAAGAAATTCTCCTGCCCGGTCTCGACCACCCCGTCGATGACCCGTCCGAGCACCCAGGCGGTGCCCGTTTCCGACAGCCCCGCGAGCGCGGAGGCGAAAGCCGCCACGGCGAGCACCGGCCAGGCGCCTTTCAGCGTCCAGCGCACGAAGGCCATGAGCGAGCGCGGCGGCGGGCCTTCAGCCGGGCGGAAAGGGTCGATCAGATTGGCGAGTTTCACGTGTCGTCTCCTTCCGCCCAGCCTGCCCGCGCGCGTTCCCGACGTCCAGCGGCCTGCACGCACAAGGGCGCGAGCGCCGACGCACAGACCTCAGGATCAGTCCGCCCCCAGGAAGCCGCCCGACTGTCGGGCCCAGAGCCCGGCATAAACGCCGCCCAGCGCCAGCAGTTCCTCGTGACTTCCGTCCTCTATCACCCGGCCATCGTCCATGACGACGATCCGGTCCATGGCCGCGATGGTCGACAGACGGTGCGCGATGGCGATCACGGTCTTGCCTTCCATCATGGCATAGAGCGTCTCCTGAATGGCGGCTTCCACCTCGCTGTCCAGGGCACTCGTCGCCTCGTCCAGCACAAGGATGGGCGCGTCCTTCAGCATCACCCGCGCGATGGCGATCCGCTGCCGTTGACCGCCCGAGAGCTTCACGCCCCGTTCGCCGACGAAGGCATCGTAGCCCTTGCGCCCGCGCGGATCTTCGAGGGTCTGGATGAACCTATGCGCCTCGGCCTGCCGCGCGGCGGCCATCATGTCGGCCTCGGTGGCCTCGGGTTTTCCATAAAGGATATTGGCCCGCACCGAGCGATGCAGGAGCGAGCTGTCCTGCGTCACCATGCCGATCGTCTGGCGCAGGCTGTCCTGCGTCACCGCTCCCACCGCCTGACCGTCGATGGTGATCTGCCCGGCTTCGGCGTCCCGGAACCGCAGAAGAAGGCCGACGAGCGAGGATTTCCCCGCGCCTGACCGGCCGACCAGCCCCACTTTCTGGCCCGCCGGAATGACCAGGCTCACATCATCGAGGCCGCCATGCCCCTTGCCGTAATGGTGCGTGACCCGTTCGAAGCGGATCTCGCCCCGGTCCACGACCAGCGCCGGCGCATCGGGCGCATCGACCACGGCATGGTCAACGGCGAGCGAGCGCAGCCCCTCGCGGATCACGCCCGCATGTTCGAAGAACCGGATCGCCACCCACATGAGCCACCCGGACATCCCGTTGAGGCGAAGCGTGAGCGCCGAGGCCGCCGCGACGTCGCCGACCGTCACCCGCCCGTTCGTCCATAACAGAAGCGCAGGTCCAAGCATGCCGACCATCAGCGCACCGTTCAGAAGGTTCTGCCCGAAACCCATCTCGCTCATGAGCCGGAGGAAGCGCTGGAACCGCAAACGGTGGCGTTTCATGGCCGAGAGGACATAGCGTTCCTCCGCCGCGCCGTGGCCGAAGAGCTTCACCGTTTCGATGTTGGCATAGGCATCCACGATCCGCCCGGTGACGAGAGACCGCGCATCGGACCATTTCTCGCTCGCCGCTCCGACCCGGACCGAGATGTTCCAGGTGTAGCCCACGAACCCCAGCACCCAGAACACCAGCGGGATCGCGAGAAGCGGGTCCATCTCGCCCACGATGATCACGGCCGAGACGACATAGACCACCGCATACCAGATCGCCTCGAAGGCCATGAAGACCGAGTCCTCGACCGCCGGACCAAGCTGCATCACCCGGTTGGAGAGCCGCCCCGCGAAGTCGTTCTGGAAGAACCCCATGGATTGACCGAGCATGTGCCGGTGCGCCCGCCAGCGGACCTGATCCTGCATCCCGCCCGCGAGCACCTGTTCCAGCATGAGCGAGTTGGCGAAGATCACCACGGGCCGCACGAAGAGCACGGCGAGACCGGCGACGAGCAGTTCGACGCCGTTCGACGACCAGAAGGTCGCGGTTTCCCCATCCTCGATCAGGTCCACGATCCGGCCCATGTAGGCGATGATCAGCGTCTCGGCCACGGCGACGATCAGTCCGGTGACGGCCATCCATCCGAGCCAGGGCCAGAAGTTCCCCAAATGGGAGCGGACATAGGGCCAGATACGGTCCGGCGGCGTCGCGGGATCATGTGCGACGAAGGGATTCACGCGGGTTTCGAAGAACCGGAAGATCATGAGGAAAGGCTTTCAAGACGGGTCAGAACCGACACGGTGATCACGATGTGGCACTGAAAAACTGGAAAAAGATGCGGTGGGCCGCAGATGGCCCGACAGGAGATCGGGCTATGTCAGCCGAAGCTCGGGATCCTGTCTGCTCGCATCATCGTCTCCAATCTTGATGGGGAAGTGTTAGACCGAAAATTCCGGTCTGTCACCCCATTGGTGCAGGGCCTGTCAGTGGCCCATGGCGGCGAGAACCTCGTCCGCTGCCGCCGTGGGCGACACGACGCCCTCGGCGACGCTGTCGCCCAACCGGTCGACCAAGGACCGGACCTTCGGGTCGGAGCGCAACCTCGCGAGGAGACCTGCGCGCAGGTCCTCCATGAACCAATGGCGCGCCTGTTCGGCCCGGCGTTTGTCCCAGTGCCCGTTGTCGCGCCGCCAGGCCGCGAGCGTTTCCATCGCCTCCCAGGCCTCGGCCAGACCGGACTGGGTCACGGCGGACACGGTCATCGCCAAGGGAAAGCCCGTGGGGTCCTGCGGCCGTTTCCGCAGGAGACGCAGCGCACCGGAGTAATCGGCGCAGGTGCGCGTGGCCGTCGATTTCAGCTCGCCGTCCGCCTTGTTCACAAGGATGATGTCGGCCATTTCCATGATGCCCCGTTTCACGCCCTGCAACTCGTCGCCGCCCGCAGGCGCCAGAAGCAAGAGGAAGAGATCGGCCATTTCCGCGACCATGGTTTCGGACTGGCCGACGCCGACGGTTTCGATCAGGACCACGTCGAAGCCGGCGGCTTCCATGATCGCCACGGCCTCACGCGTGCGCCGCGCGACCCCGCCCAGCTGGCTTTGCGACGGCGACGGACGGATAAAGGCCTCGGGCCGGCGCGAGAGTTGCTCCATCCGGGTCTTGTCGCCAAGGATCGACCCGCCAGAGCGCGCGCTCGAGGGGTCGACGGCCAGCACTGCGACCTTCAGGCCGCGCTCGATCAGGAACATGCCGAAGGCTTCGATGAAGGTAGATTTCCCCACGCCCGGCGTGCCGGACAGGCCAACACGAAGCGCCTGTTTCCCGGCGCCTTTCAGCGCCTCGATCAGCGCGACAGCATCCGCCCGGTGATCGGGGCGCGAACTTTCGACCAATGTGATCGCCCGGCTCAAGGCCCGTCTCTCACCCGCCATCACCTGCTGCGCCAGATCGTTCACGTCCATAGGTCCCTCCGTTCCCGTCGTCTTGCCCTGCGGTCCCCGCGATGTCCACCGCCGATTGGCGATCCGGCGCCGACCGCGTCTCGGCACCCGTCACGGCCTTGTCACGCCCTGTTACGGAAGGTTTATGTTAGGGCGCTATGGAAAGCTGGCCCACGCCCGACAGAGGGTTCAAAAGGATATTCTCCATGTTTGAAGGAGCAGCTTCGCTCATCCGTCCCACCAACTGCACCCTCGCCATATGTCTCGCCGCCTTTCTCGCGACGGGTGCCGCAGAAGCGAGACAGACGACCGACCATTACCGGGTGTCGCTCCTGGGTATTCCGGTCGGCAACCTGCAACTGACCCAGACCTGGTCCGGCAGAAGCTACGCCTCGCGCTCGGACTTCGGCACCTCCGGTATCGTCGCCGTGGTCAAGAATGTCGGCTTCGTGATGGAGAGCAAGGGCGCACGGAGCGGATCGGCGCTCGACCCGAGCTTCTACGCCGAGAACGTCAACACGGGCGAGCGGACCTCGGAGGGCACCTTCAGCTTTCCATCCGGCGACGTCCGATGGGACCCCAATTCCGCCATGATGCAGGTCTTCACCGACCGCCCCGCCGCCGAGGGTTGCGCCCTGTCCACCACCATTTTCGACGGCAAGCGCAGCCATCTGCTCGACATTCGAGAGGGGGAACAGCAGGGCGAGAAATTTGTCTGTCAGGGCACGCTGATGCGGTCCGGTGGCTATTCGGCGGCCCAGCTCGAACAGCGGGCGGGTTACACGTTCGCCATTGTCTATGACCTGAAGGACGACATGCTCGCCTTCGACAGCGCCACGGTGAACACCCACTACGGCAAGGCTACCGTCACCAGACGCTGATGGCCAGCCGCTTGCCCGTCGCGCGGCGCTGTCCGATAAGGACGCCATGACGCGCCTGCCCATCGACGAAGCCATCCCTGACCTGCTCGCGGCACTTGCCACGAGCGGGCGGGCCGTGCTCATGGCACCCCCCGGCGCGGGCAAGACGACGCGGGTGCCCTTGGCCATGCTCCCTGCGACCCAAGGCCGGATCGTCATGCTGGAGCCCCGTCGGATCGCGGCGCGAGCGGCCGCCGAACGCATGGCCGCGACGCTGGGCGAAGCGGTCGGTGCGACCGTCGGCTACCGGATCCGGGGCGAGGGGAAGGTGTCCAAATCCACCCGGATCGAGGTCGTGACCGAAGGCATCCTCACCCGGATGATCCAGTCCGACCCCTCGCTCGAGGGCATAGGTGCTGTGATCTTCGACGAATTCCACGAACGGTCCCTCAATGCCGATCTGGGCCTCGCGCTTGCCTGGGAAGCGCGGCAGGCGCTGCGCGAAGACCTGATCCTCGTCGTCATGTCGGCAACGCTCGACGCGGGTCCTGTGGCCGCGCTGCTGGACGACGCCCCCATCGTCACGTCCGAAGGCCGCGCCTTTCCGGTCGAAACCCGCTGGCTCGACAAGCCACCTCGCCGCGAGGAACGCTTCGAGGTAACTGCCACGCGCCTCGTCGAACAGGCCGTAGCGGAAACGACCGGCGGCGTGCTCGTTTTCCTTCCCGGCGAGGGTGAAATCCGTCGCGTGCAATCGGCCCTGCGCCTGCCTGACGATTGCCACATCCACCCGCTCTTCGGGGCCATGGACCTTGCCGCCCAACGTGCCGCGATCCAGCCAGCCGCCTCGGGCCGCAAGGTGGTGCTCGCCACGTCCATCGCAGAGACCTCGCTCACCATCGAAGACGTGCGGGTCGTGGTCGACACCGGCCGCGCGCGCCGGGCCCGCTTCGATCCCGGTTCGGGCATGTCCCGGCTGGTGACGGAACGCGTGAGCCGGGCCGAGGCCGAACAGCGCCGGGGCCGGGCTGGCCGGGTCTCCGAAGGCACCTGCTACCGCATGTGGACACGCGGGGAAGAGGGCGCCCTGCCCGCCTTTGCCCCGGCCGAGATCGAGATCACCGACCTCGCCCCTCTCGCACTGGAACTGGCCCTCTGGGGCGCGGGCGATGGCGAAGGGCTTGCCTTCCTGACCCCGCCCAACCCGCAGGTCCTGACCGAGGCGCGCAGTCTCCTGGCGGGCCTCGGCGCGCTCGACAGGGGGCGCATCACGGACCACGGCAAGACCCTCGCCCGCCTGCCGCTACACCCGCGCCTCGCCCATATGCTCGCGCTCGCCGGGAAACCCGCAGCCGAGCTTGCCGCGCTCCTCGCGGACCGCGACCCCCTGCCACGTTCCGCACCCTCCGACCTCACGCTGCGCCTGGCCGCCCTGCGTGACCCCGGTGCCCATAACGCCAATCGCGGCGGCATCGAGCGCATCCGGACCGAAGCGAAACGCCTCGCACGTCTGACCGAAGGTGCTGCGGCAATGAGCCCCGCGGAAATGACCGCCCTCGCCTATCCCGACCGCGTGGGCCTGCGCCGCAAGGGTGATGAGTGCCGGTTCATCCTGTCCGGCGGCAAGGGCGCGGTCATGGACAGCACAGACCCGCTTGCCTCCCAGCGCCTCATCGTCGTGACCGATACCGACGGCAACCCGCGCGAGGCCCGCATCCGGCAAGCCATCGCCCTGACGGAAAGCGAGTTGCGCGCCGTCCACGGGAATGACATCCACTGGCGCCAGACCTGCGCCTGGTCGAAACGCGAAAGCCGCGTCGTCGCCCGCGAACAGGAGATGTTCGGAGAGATCGCCCTCGCAGACCGTCTCTGGAAAGAAGCTCCGCCCGAAGCGCTGGCCCGTGCCATGCTCGACGGCGTGCGTCAGCTTGGCCTGTCGCCATCGCCGGCCGCCGCGCGGTTCCGCGCCCGCGTGCACCTTCTGCGCGACACCGATCCGGACCTGCCCGACTTGTCGGACACGGCCCTGATGGACACACTCGAAGACTGGCTTCTGCCCCATCTCGGCGGCGTGAAAACCGCTGGAGGCTGGAAGTCCTTCGACCTCCTCGACCCGCTGCGCGCCATGCTCACCTACGACCAGATGCGCCGGCTCGACACCGCTGCGCCCGCTCATTTCGTTACCCCGCTCGACCGGAAGATCCCGATCGACTACAGCGGCGAGGCGCCCGAGATCGAAGTGCGTCTGCAGGAAATGTTCGGCGTCACACGCCACCCCGCGATCGGACGCGCACCGATCCGCGTCACGCTGCTCTCGCCCGCAGGTCGTCCGGTGCAGACCACGACCGATCTTCCCGCCTTCTGGAAAAGCTCCTACGCCGACGTCCGAAAAGACATGCGCGGGCGCTATCCGCGGCATCCCTGGCCCGAAAACCCGGCCGAAGCCCTGCCCACGACCCGCGCCAAACCGCGCGGCACCTGAGACAGGTCACACCATTTGACCCATTCCGTGGAACACAATTGAAAGTTAACGCTTTATTCGCTAGATTGGACGAATAACGAAAAAAACAAGACAAGCGGTTTCAAATGGCACTTCTGAACAAGGCATGGGACGAGATTCTGCGTCCCTTCATCAAGCGTCCGAACAAGTTTCAGGTCGCCGCCCTGTGCTATCGCACCAAGGGCAAGAAGAAAGAGGTTCTTCTCGTCACCTCGCGCGGCACCGGCCGCTGGATCCTGCCAAAGGGCTGGCCCGTGGACGGCATGACCGCCTGTGAAGCGGCCATCGCCGAGGCCTGGGAAGAGGCCGGCGTAAAGCCGAAATCGGTGGACCGGGAACCTCTGGGCTGCTTCGATTACATCAAGGATCGGGACGAAGGCCTCCCCACTCCCTGCGACACACAGGTCTATGCCGTCGAAGTCGCCAGCGTCGCGGACAGCTATCCCGAAGCGGGCGAACGGGAACGCAGGTGGCTGTCGCCTACAAAGGCCGCCGATCTCGTGGAGGAACAGGGTCTCAAGGATATCCTGCGCCAGTTCTGACAATCCGACCGTTGCAATATGGCCCCCGCTACGCTAGGCGCGGCGCGGATCATGACAATCATGTAACAGCCGCGTAACGGAGCCCCGCAATGACCGAGCCGAAACCGACCCAGTGGCGCACACTGGACAAGGACCTCGACCGGATCAGTCAGCTCGAACGCGCGACGCTCTACATCGGGCGCCCCATGGTGGGGCTCGGCGTCTCCTTTGCCTTCATCGTCGTCGCCACGCTTCTGGCCGCCGCCTTCTTCGGCGTGCAGCAGGGCACGCTGGTCGTGATCGCCGCCGCCGGGTTCGGCGCCTATATGGCGCTCAACATCGGGGCGAACGACGTCGCCAACAACATGGGGCCCGCCGTGGGCGCGAATGCGCTGACCATGGGCGGCGCCATCGTCATCGCGGCGCTCTGCGAAAGCGCCGGTGCGCTCCTCGCCGGGGGCGACGTTGTCTCGACCATCTCCAAGGGCATCATCGACCCCACGGCGCTCGCCGATCTGTCGGTCTTCATCTGGGCCATGATGGCGGCACTCATTTCCTCGGCGCTCTGGGTGAACCTCGCGACCTGGCTCGGCGCGCCCGTGTCCACCACCCATTCCGTCGTCGGCGGCGTCATGGGCGCCGGCATCGCGGCGGCCGGATTTTCCGCGGTCAACTGGCCCTCGATGGGCTCGATCGCCCTGTCCTGGATCGTCTCCCCCGTGCTGGGCGGGGTCGTGGCCGCGGCTTTCCTCGCCTTCATCAAGAAGAACATCATCTATGTCGACGACAAGATCGCCGCCGCCCGCCGCTGGGTTCCGGTGCTGATCGCGATCATGTCGGGCGTCTTCGCGACCTACCTCGCGGTCAAGGGCGTGAACAAGCTGATCAAGATCGACCTGCTCACTGCGGTGATCATCGGCGTGGCAGTGGGCGCCATCGCCTATGTCGCCTCCGCCCCCCTCATCCGCCGCCAGTCCGAGGGCATGGAGAACCGCAACAAGTCGCTCAAGTCCCTCTTTGGCCTGCCGCTCGTCATCTCGGCGGGGCTTCTGTCCTTCGCCCATGGTGCCAACGACGTCGCCAACGCCGTTGGTCCCCTCGCGGCCATCGTCCATGCCGAACAGGTCGGCGAATTCGCGGGCAGCGTGACGATCCCGACCTGGGTCATGGTCATCGGCGCCTTCGGGATCAGCTTCGGCCTGATGCTCTTCGGCCCCAAGCTCATCCGCATGGTCGGCAGCCAGATCACCAAGCTCAACCCGATGCGCGCCTACTGCGTCGCGCTCTCCGCCGCGATCACCGTGATCATCGCGAGCTGGCTGGGCCTTCCCGTGTCCTCCACCCATATCGCGGTCGGCGGGGTCTTTGGCGTCGGCTTCTACCGCGAATACCACGCCGAGCGCCGCATCCGGCAGAACCTCTCGGCCAAGCCGCTGGCCAAACGCCTGGCCCCCGAGGAACGCCGCCGCCGCAAGCTAGTGCGCCGGTCGCACTTCATGACCATCGTCGCCGCCTGGATCATCACCGTCCCGGCAGCCGCACTCCTCTCGGCCCTCATCTTCCTCGTCCTGAACAGCACGATCGGCTGACGCCCAATGAGGGTCCTGCCCTTCTCTGGTTCATAAATATCCTGGGGGTGCGGGGGCAAAGCCCCCGCGTCGGTCGGATTTCGCGCAAGCGAAATTCGAAACCTTACACCACCAGCAATTCCTCGAGCACCAGCGCCATGACACCGGCGCTGTCCACCATGTCCTGAATACCCACCCATTCGTCGGGCTGGTGCGCCAGATCCAGAACGCCGGGCCCATAGGCGATGCAGTTCTTCAGCCGCCCGATCCGGTCGATGTGCTTCTGGTCATAGGTGCCCGGCGACACCACGTATTCCGGCAAGGCGCCCAGCACCTTCTCGATCGCCGCCGCGGTCGAACGCACCACGGGCGCGTCCTCCTCGGTCATGGTCGGCAAGACCTCGAAGAGCTCGCGCACATCGTAGTCGAACCCGGGCCGCTCCGCCTTCACCCGCTCCAGCATCGCGCGCACCTCTGCCTTCACCTCGTCGATGGACTCCTCGATCAGGAACCGCCGGTCGATCACGATCCGGCAGCGGTCCGCGACGCAGGGCACGGGAAGCCCGGTGTAGCCGTCCTCGGGCTCGCGTTCGCCGCCGTGGATCGAGTTCACGTTGAGCGTCGAGGACTTCGCCCCCTCCGGGATCACCGGCATCCCGGTCCGCTTGCCCGCGAGCAGCGGATAGAGCGACCGCTCCATTTCTTCGAGCACCGCTCCCATGTGCCGGATCGCGGAATCCCCCAAGAATGGCATCGAGCCATGCGCGATGCGTCCCCTGGTCTCGATCTCGGCCCACCAGACACCCCTGTGCCCCAGACAGATGCGATCCTTGTGCAAAGGCTCGGGGATGATGACGTGCTGCACCCGCTCCGGGCTGAAGTGCCCGCGCTCGGCCAGATAGGCGACACCGCCATATCCGCCGCTTTCCTCATCCGCGGTGGCCGAGATTTCAATGGCGCCCGCGAATGTGGGATGCGCCGCAACGAAGGCTTCCGCCGCGATGATGCTCGCCGCCAGACCGCCTTTCATGTCGCAGGAGCCGCGGCCATAGATGCGCCCGTCCTTCACCTCGGCCCCGAAGGGGTCGACGGTCCAGCCATTCCCCACTTCGACCACGTCGTGGTGGGAGTTGAAATGCACGCAGTCCCCGGGACGCCCGCCCTCGTAGCGGGCAACCATGTTCCAGCGCGGATAGGTGGCGCTGTCGCCCGGCGTGTCATGGGCCCGGATCAGCTCCACCGACCAGCCCTGCGCCTCGAGGCGGGCAGCCAGATACTCGCAGATCTCGCGATACTTCCGCCCCGGTGGATTGAGCGTCGGGATACGGATCAGGTCTTGGGTGAGCGCGACCAGCGCCGCCTCGCGTCCTGCCACCGCGTCGATAAGGGGAAAGTCCGATCGTGCCATGGCCTCAGGCTAGCAAAATGCCCACCGCCGACAATCGCCAAATCGCACGGCCACGCAAAACCGGGGGTGACGCTCCTTGCGGGGCGGGATAGGCTCACTAGATAGATAAATGTAACAAGCTTTAACTTGTAGATACGACAGGGAAGATCATGGCCGCCAATCTCGATACCCAGATCAAGGAAAGCCAGACTCAAGTGGCCGAAGCCCAGGCCAAGATCACCGAACTCACCAGCCGCATCGAAGCCGCCCGCGCGCGGATGAAGTCGGGCGAGGATATCGCCATCGACATCGAGAACGCGACACTGGACGATGTCCACGCCCATACCAACGTGATGAACGCGAACATCGCCGAACTGATCATGGGGCTCGACGACATCACGGCCGGATTCTCCAAGGACTTCGACGAAATGCGCTCGAAAACCGGCTGGGAAAGCTTCGTCGGCGTGTTCTCCAAGCACCGCTCCGAAGCGCTGCGCCAGGAACGGATGCGCACGGCCTCGATCGACGACAAGCTCCAGGACCTGATCGCGAAGTCGGACGTCATCGTGCAGCTTCTGCAAAACCAGCTCAACATGCTCAACGAACAGAAGACCAAGGTGGAGGGAAACCTGACCGAGACGCTCGATGAACGTGAACTGGTGGTCGGCGAGTTGGAAAGCCACCGTGCCGAGATCGTCGCCATGGACCCGCGCATCATCGAACTCGAGAACCGGATTTCGATGGAACAGGATGCCGCCGCCCGCACGAAGCTCGAAGGCGACCTGGCCGAGCTCAATGCGAAGTACAACGACCTCGTCCAGCAGGAGCAGGTGAAACTGGCCCGCTCCCAGACGCTCGAACGCTATATCGAAAAGGGCAAGACCTGGGTCGACAGCCTCCAGAACCAGGCGGCGACGCAGATGGTGCTTATCAACAAGCTCCAGACCGACACGAAGCAACGCGTGGTGCTCTACGATGCGCTGTCCAAGTCACTCAAGACCGCGCAGCAGCAGGACGTGGCGCACCGGATCAACGAGATCGGCGTGCAGACCGACAAGGAAGCCCAGGCCGCCATGGCCGCCATCGGCACCGCGACCAACCAGAAGATGGCCGACATGATGGAAGCGCACGAAGAACACATGGTCTTCGCCCGGGAGGTGCTGGAAGCCAAGGCCAAGGCCGATGAACGCTTTGCCCGCCGTTTTCAGGCGATTGTCGAGAAACACGACAAGAACCTCTACGGTGCGTGAGGACCCGGCATGAAGCTTGCCCTCGCCATCCTGACCGGCGTCGCCTTTGCGGCGCTTCTGGTGATGAGCGTCGCACCGACGGCGCTCGTCGGGATGCGCGCGGGCTTTGACAGCCTTGCGGGCCTCACGACGGCCGTGGCGCTCGCGGCGATCACGCTCGTCGGCGGCTGGCTCTGGATCAGGGATCGACGCGCGCGCAAGGGCGCGGGCGGCTCGCAGAGATAGGACAGGCACAGGCGATGCCCGAGACCGGCGACCTTACCCGCGACCACATGGACCTCGAAGACACGCAGGTCACCCGGCGCTACTTCAAGAAATGGGAGGCGATCACCGGCCACCTCGCCCGCGTCGCGGGCCAGATGGAAGCCGAAGGCACCCTGTCGCGCGACGATGTTGCCGTGCTCGCCCGCTATATCATCGCGCTCGGCCACAGCTTCCGGGCGCTGGCCAACAAGTATCACATGTCGGGCCGCATCGTCGGGTCCGGCAAGCTGACTTTCGACCGCGAGGAAAGCGGCTTTCCTGTTCATGCCGAGCTTCTCCAGATGGCCGCCGATGCGGCGCAGGCCGAGGTCCATCTCAAAGGTTTGCCCACGGTCCAGAGCCTCAAGGACCAGATGGTGCGCGAGATCGTCGGCGAGTTGAAGGTGCCGCTCGAACGGCAGTACGCCCTGTCCCAGCGGCTTTATTACGAGGAGCTTCTGAAAGGCAGCCTGTTCTGGCCGCAGATGCACCCCGATACCGTCTGGCTCGGCAATCTCTCCGAGGGGCGCGATCCAAGGCGGCGCTACCTCCTGCATTGGGCAAGCTACGATTCCACGGTGAACCTGCCGACGATCTATCTTCTCGAGGTCGAGGACACCGGGCGCACCGCGCTTCCCAAGGACGAGAAACGCTGGCCGGAGGTGCAGGGACACCTCATGGCGCAGGGCATGGCGGGGCTGAAGCTCGTCACCATCGCCTCGGGTTTCGACCGGGATTTCGCGGACCTCCACCCCAAGCGGCTGCGCCGGTTTCACGTGGGACCGATGTATTCCCACGCCTACACGCATCAATCGGGTCCCCTGCGCGAAGTGCTTGCCGAGGCCCGCGCGCCCGAGGGCGAGGACTGGGCACTGGCCTGGACGGTCGAGGACCTGAAGAGCGAGCGGGTGGAACAGGAGAAGTCGGGCTGGTTCGGCACGGTCGAACGCCAGATCTTCGCTCTGGACCCGTTCGCGGGACGCGGCGTGGACACCGGCGCAACCTCGACCGAGCGGGCTGTGATCTTGCCGGAGCGGCCGTTCCAGGTGTTGGCAGAAAAGACGCCTCCCGGGTTTCGGGAGGTTCGGAAATTCGTGGTGGGCAAGGGTGGCCGGGTGTTGAGCTATCGGTAAGGGGCTATGGTTTCGACTTTCGCTTGCGCGAAAGCCGACCGACGCGGGGGCTTTGCCCCCGCACCCCCAAGGTATTTATGAAGCAGTGAAGGGATGAGCGCATGAGCAGGCCGGCCGATCTGATGGAGCTTCGGGAAGAGGAGATCCGGGCGCATTACGGTGCGGCGGCCGGCATGCTCGAGGGGTTCGACCATGCCCCGAGGATTGGCAAACCGGCGGCTGAGGCCCCGGTGGAGCGTTCGCCGGGGATTTCGACTGGTCGTCGGTTTCGCTCGACCACGCCGGGGCTGGTGACACGCTCGACGGCGCGGCCCGACGGGGTGCGGCTGTCCGAGCGGATCGAAGCGGCCGGCGGGGAGGATCCGTTGGTGTCCCCCATCGAGGCCACGGTGCTTCACGGTCTGCGCCGCGCGATCGCCATCGCGCTTGCGGTCGGTGAAGGGTTTTCCGGGCAGACCGGTCTTGCCGAACTGAAGAAGGCGAACCTTGCAGGGAGCCTTGGGGCCGACAAGAAGGTGGCGTTCACCGAGCTTCTCGCGGCAGAGGCGCTTGTGGTTCTGGGGGTCTTCGCAAATGCCACCGCCTTTCTCCTAGCGCCGCATGCCAGCGAAGTGACCGTCGAGGTTGGCAGTCCGGAGGAGGTCCTCACCGACAATGCGCTTCTCGCACTCGGGGGCGCGCTGTGGGAGCTGGATCAGGTGATCGCCGCTCATGCGACGGACGAGCCGAGGCTGGTCGCGTCGGTGCTCGCCTTTGCCGAGGCGCTGATGGAGAAGGTGTCGCTGCGGGCGCAGGACGCGCCCCGGCTCGCGGCCTTCACCGGCGCGAATTACCGGGTCGAGGCGGACGATTTCACGATCTCGGGGTTCACGGCGAGCCGGAAGGCGCGCGGCACGACGCTGACCATGCAGTTCAAGAAGCCGCATGAGGTCGTGGGAAACCATATCGCAAAGTATCAGGCCATGAAGCTCGCCAAGATGCTGATGGCCTATGATTTCGAGCGGAAGCTGAACCCTTTTGCCGAGCTGGGCGGCTTCATCTTCACCTTCATGGGCGACGGTGCTCCGGGGACGGGCAAGACGACGCTGATCCAGATGATGGCGGGGCTCATTTCGGGCTATTGCGAGACCGCGGGCTATGCCTTTCGTTACCAGAACTTCGGCATCGACAATATCGACAGCTACCAGGGCAAGTCGGGGCAGAACGCCAAGGCCTTCGTCAACAATGTGCTCGACCCCAGCGTGATCGGCTTCGGCACCATCGACGACATCGACCAGATCGCAGGCAAGCGCGGAGACCGGCAGTCCTCCGCAGGGCAGCAGGAGGTCACGGCCGTCTTCATGGAGGCCTTTGCGGGCGCCAATACCGTGGTCCGGGGCAATTGCACCTTCGGCATGTTCTCGAACTTCCCCGAGAACGTGGACGACGCCCTGCGCCAGCGGGCCGGCGCGCGCTTCCTCGTCGACGGGCCTCAGACGCGGGAGGATTACATCGACATCCTCGCGCTTCTCATGGGCAAGCGGCACGACATTCCGCTGGGGGATCACGAGCTTTACGCGGCGCAGGAGATCAAGCGCGCGGTGGCGGCGAGTTTCGAGGGGCATTCCAAGCCGCATGAGGCGGGACTGCTCGAGGTGTTCGACCGGGTCTCGGGTCAGATCGGGGCGCTCGACACGATCGCCAAGCTCGGCACCTATCTCAAGGCCATTCAGGAGGCTGACCCACGGTTCACGGGCCGCGCGATCAAGAACATCACCGATGCGGTGAAGGTGCGGGCGATGGATTTCGAATTGCCGGACGAATGGATGGAGGAGCCCGAGCTGTTCCTCTTCAAATCCTATGACGAGAAATCGGCGATGATCTCGGACCTGCGCCAGCCGATCACCATCGACATGGTCATTCAGGAGATAAACCGTTACGCCGACAGCGAATTCCGCTATGCCGACAAGTCGGACGAGGCCGCCATCGCCAAGATGGTGCGCGAATTCGGTCTGACGGAAGAGGCCAAGCGGCGCTACCTCGAGGGCAAAGGATGACGATCGTCCTGATCCTCTGCCTTGGCCTGATGCTGGGGACCGTCGCCTGGGGCACGGGCCGGGCGGGGGCACCCTGGGCCGTGCTCGCGGGCATCGCGGCGGTGCCGGTGGTGGGTGTCGCGGTCTGGTTCTCCGTGACCAACACGCAGGTGCCGGTGGGCGAGGGTTTCGACGAGCCGGGGTTCTCGGGCGCGCTGGTCGGTGCCGTGCTGGCGCTGCTCTGCGCGCCAATGTGGGTCGGAGGATATGTGATGGGCCGCAAGGGCCGGAAGGGGAGCCTGTGACGGGGTTCGAGAATTGCGGAACGCTGATCTGGGTCACATTGGTCGTGGCCGTGGTGGTTGGCATCGCCGCGTGGATCGTTGGCGGCATCGTGGGCCGGATGGGCGAGGCCAACGGGCTCAAGATCGCCTTGGCCATTCTGGTGTCACTGGCCGTGTTGCAGGCGGCATCGCGGCTCGCGGTGGTCTCCGGGTGGTTCTACGATCGGGCCGGGATGGATGTGAGCGCCGTCTGTGGAGGGCAGCTTCACACGGCGGCCTTTGCGGCGACGATGGGCGTGATTGCGGTGTATGTGTTTGGGTTTTTTGTGGGGTTTAGAAGGGGACGGAGGGCGGTTTGATGGAATTTGTCAACACCGTGAACGAATGGCTAGCAAGCCACAAAGAACTTGTGACGATCTTGGCCATCCCAATTTTAACTGCACTTGTGACTTGGTGGACAACACGTTCGAACGAAAAACGGGCAGCGCGCGAGCGTTTGTCCGAGCGAGAATTGCAGCGGCAGTTGCGCTTAAGCGAATACCGTCAGGCTTGGATTGAAGGTTTAAGAAATGACATTGCGGCATATACCGCTCTCCACTGGAACGCGGAAATTCAGGCGATGCCAAACGCTCGGCGCGAAGCTGTCGAGGTCAACGCAAAAATATTGATGCGAATGAACCCGGACGATCCTGACTACGAAAATTTGAGACAGGCAATGCTCAATCCAATTGCGAGTGAGGCAGAGAATCGCACGGCGCTATACGCTACAGGTCAGCGCATTTTGAAACGCGAATGGGAAAGACTGAAAGCTGATCTAGCAAAGATTGATGAACTGAGATGACCACACTGAACTCAATCCCTTCCCCCGCACGATGCGCGCCGAAGGCGCCGTGCGAGCGCCTGCCCGTCCCGGCGGGCTGGCGCTTTGGTTGGGCTGGGATGGACCTCGGAGGTCGCAATGATGTGTCACGATAAAGTGCGCGGTTCAGTCGGCGGCTGCGCCACCCCACGGGCAGGCGCGCGCACGGCTTGCGTCTCTCCCAGCAGAGAGGTTTCAAAATGATCCGCCTCATCAAACGCGGCCTGATGTTCGGGAACCTGATCCGGATCGACTCCCCCGCCCTCATCGAACGCTACAACCGGGCGCTTCACGCCCTCACCGGCAAGCGCACCAGTCTCGACGAGTTCCATATCGACATCTCGGGCTATTCCTACGAGGTGGGCGAGGAGTTGGGCGATCACCTTTACCTCAACCCCAACGGGGTCAACCGGCTCTTCATCATCCTGACGACCGAGCAGAAGAAGGCGCCGCTTCTGAACGCGAAATTCTCGACCTCGCGCGGCATCCTGCGCAAGTTCATCGAGGAGAACGAGACCAAGCTCTTCGCGCTGACCGCCCATGACGCGGTCTCGGGCGAGCTCGACAACTCGGTGTTCGAGGCGTCGTCGCCTGCTCGCCTCTTCGACATCCGCAAGATCACCGTGAACGCGGATACGACGCAGAGCCACGTGGCCAATGCGCGTGCGCTCGCGGCCAAGATCGACACCTTCCAGAGCAGCCCCGACGGCTGGTATGACGACGTGCTCATCGCCGAGATGATCGAACTGGCGAAACAGACCGGCGACGTCACGCGCCAGCCCATCGACCTCGCCCGTCCGACCTATAGCCAGGAAAACTTCTGGACCGCGCATTTCGGCGGCATCTACGTGTTTCGCGACGTGGCCGAGCCTGCCGCCATCGCAGTCGAACCCAAGGACAAGCTGGGCGTTCTACCCATCGAGACCACGCTCGACATGGACGACCGCAACGGGATCGCGGCTTTTCTCGAGGTCAACAACCTGGTCGAGCCGATCATCAAGGCGCGGGGCGTCGACGGGGCCGCGATCCTGCGACAGAAGATGGACTTCATCCTCGTCGATGCGGCGACCTCGGCGGGCGTGGACATCGACGGGATGGACCACCGGGCGCTGCACCGGCTGGCCCAGCGCATGGGATCGGCCCTGCCCGAGGAGTTCCTCAAGCTCAACCAGATGGTGCGATGGGCATTGAACGGCGGGCCTTGGCCGCGCATCGCTTCGGACGACGCGACCTATTTCTACACGCTGCGCGCGCGGCCCGATCATCCCGACCGGGACCTGATCAACATGCTCCTGTCCGAGCTGTCGCCGCTCGATATCCGGCAGCTCTTCATTTGCCACAAACAGGCGTTCTATTCCGCCTATGCGAGCTGGCCCGATGCCAAGAAGGACTATGTGGCCGAGTTCCTCTATCGTGACTATGCCGCCAACAAGGCAGGCGCGCGCGAGGCGCTTTTCGGGGGCGAAGAGCCATCGCCGGCGCCGGTTTCGCCCGCTCCAAAACAGGATATAATCGACATCGTCGGGCCTTGGGGGGCCCTCAGGAGGTAACGGGATGGGATTGATAAGGCTGGTCGTCTTCGGATTTCTGCTGCTGTCGGTGATCTATCTGTGCGTGTCGTGGTATTCGCGGTCCGTCCGGCGGGAGAAGCTCGAGAAACAGTGGGACGCGGAAAACCCCGATGGCCACGACATGGTGGGACGGCAGACCTACATCACCCAGGGCATGATCGACTACAACGACTCGATCCGGCCCAAGCTCCTGCTCCTGATCTATGTGGTGCCCGCTCTCGCGGTGGGTGTCATCCTTTATATGACCAACGCGAATTGAGGTTTCCATGAGGTTCTTGCGAAAAACGATCACCTGGGCGCTGATCCTCATGGCGGCGGTCCTGCTGCACTATGTCCTGCCCCGGCACGACGTGGCGCGCATCACCGGGACCGAAATCATCCGGATGGATTTCTCCGCGATCAACCGGCCGTTCTACGCCCAGTCCGATAGCGCCAACGTGGACCTGCCGCAACGCGACGTGCGGCTGATCAACACGGTGAAGAAACGGACCTATTTGCTGGGCTTCATCCGCAGCGACCGGGAGAAGGTCTTCGTCTATCGCAACGAGGATACCGGCTGGATCTGGCCGCCCTACTTCAAGTTCGATTCATCGGATCTGCAGGCCGAGGCGCTGGCGAATGTCTCGACCGCCGCGAACGTCCAGTGGGTGGAGATCACGCGCTACGGCTGGCGCAACCGTTTCTTCACGATCTATCCTAACGCCATCGCGATCAAACCGATCGAAGGGCCGGAGGTCCGGATCATACCCTGGTTCAATATCTTCTTCTTCATCGGGCTCGGCATCGCGATCCTCTTCGTGCGCGCCATGTGGCGGCAGTTCCGCGAACGTGTGATCGACCCCGGCGTGAACGATACGCGCGATGCCTGGGACCGGGTGGATGCCTATGCGGACGAGCGACGGGGCGCGGTGTCGCGCTGGTGGCGGAGCTGGACGGGGAAATAGCCTGTCCGCACCTCGATCCTCAGTTGCAGACGGTCGTGCCGCCGACGGTCTGACAGATCGTGCCGTCGCTGAAGTAGGTCGTGTCGCCGATCTGCTGGGCGGCGGTGCCATCGCTGTAGTAGGTGGTGTTGCCGACCTGCTGGGACGACAGGCCGTCGGAGCCGAAGGTGGCGTCCCCGATCCGCTGGTCTGTCACGCCGTTGCTGTAATAGGTGGTGTCGCCGACTTGCTGGGCCGTGAGGCCGCTGTCACAATAGAGCACCGTTCCGAGCCACTGGCAGGTCTCGGCCTGTGCGGGCACCGCCAGAACGCACAAAACGGCACCTGTCCGCCACGTCCACATCATCACTCTCCGATTTCCGTGTCGTTTGACTGTGGCGCAACGAGCCCGCAGGTCAAATCACGTCATCGCGTTATCGGACGGCAGGCCCGACCGCAATATTGTCGATGAGCCGCACGGGCCCCAGATGCGCGGCCGCGAAGAGCCGCGCCGGGCGGTCGAGCGTGGTCATCGCGGCCAGCCCGTCCGAGGCACGCAGTTCGAGGTATTCGACCTCGCGGTAACCTGCCTTCTCGATCTCCTGCGTGGCGCGCTCGATCACCGGGCCCGGCGCCTCGCCCGCCTGCATCCGCTCGACCGCGCGGCGCATGGCGGCGTGAAGCGCAGGAGCAATGGCGCGATCCTCTGGCGACAGGCGTTCGTTGCGGGAAGACAGCGCCAGCCCGTCAGCCTCGCGCACGGTGGCGCAGGGCACGATCTCGACCGGCAGGTTCAGATCGGCGGCAAGGCGCGACACCACCTGAAGCTGCTGGTAGTCCTTTTCGCCGAACATCGCGAAGTCGGCCTGGGTCTGGGTCAGGATCTTGGTGACGACGGTCGCCACGCCATCAAAGTGCCCCGGACGATGGGCACCGCAAAGCATGTCGGTCAGCCCGGTCACGGTTACTTTGGTCGCGAAACCTTCGGGATAGACCTGATCGGGGTCCGGCGCGTAAAGCGCATCCACCCCGGCGGCGGCGAGCTTCGCCGCGTCAGCCTCCAGATGCCGTGGGTATTTCTTCAGATCCTCGGGATTGTCGAACTGCTTGGGGTTCACGAAGATCCAGGCCACCACGCGGTCAGCGCGCGCCTTCGCGGCCTCGACCAGCGAAATGTGGCCCGCATGAAGCGCCCCCATGGTCGGCACCACGGCGAGCGCCCCACCGGCGCGCCAACGGGCGGCGGCGTCGCGCATTTCGGACAGCTTGGTAAAGGTCTGCATGGGCGTCACTCGTCGGCGAAGATATGTTCGGGGGCGGGAAAGGCGCGGGTCCGCACCTCCTGGGCATAGGACGCGATCGCCGATCGGGCGTCCTCGGCCAGGGTCGCGTAGCGTTTCACGAACTTCGGCTTGAAGGCGTCGAAGAGCCCGAGCATGTCGTCGACCACCAGCACCTGCCCGTCGCAGTCCACGCCTGCACCGATGCCAACCGTAGGGATCGCCAGCTCGGCGGTGACCTCGGCGGCAAGTCCAGCGGGCACCTTTTCCAGCACGACGGAGAACGCCCCGGCCTCTGCCACGGCGCGCGCGTCGGCCATGACCCGGGCCCGGTCCGCGCCGCGCCCCTGCACCTTGTAGCCGCCCAGCGTGTTGATCGCCTGTGGCGTGAGGCCGACATGGCCCATGACGGGCACCGAACGGGCGGTCAGAAAGCGGATCGTCTCGGCCATCGCGACCCCGCCCTCGAGCTTGACCGCCGCCGCGCCGGTTTCACGCATCAGCCGCGCAGCATTGCGAAAGGCCTGCTCGGGGCTTTCCTCGTAGCTCCCGAAGGGCATGTCGATCACCAGACAGCCGCGCGTGCACCCCCGTGCCACCGCCTGTCCGTGCAGGATCATCAATTCCATGGTCACGCCAAGGGTGCTGTCCATACCGTGAAGCACCATCCCGACGCTGTCGCCCACGAGGACGAGATCCGCCTCGGCATCGACCAGCCGCGCCACCGGCGTCGTGTAGGCGGTGAGGCAGACGATCGGCGCCCCACCCTTCATCGCCCGGATGTCGCTCGGCGTCTTCGCCCGCTCGCTTCCGCTTGCACTCATGGTGCCCTCCCTGCTGCGCTGCGGCGAAGTCCTACAGGCTCGTCCCCCTCATTCCAAGGCAATTGAGACTCGAGCGGGTAATTTTCCGAATTACCTTGCACGGGTTCCGGCAGGATTGTTTCATGAAAGTGCCGCGCGGGGGTTCCGCGTCCGGCGACCCGACAGGGGCGAGGAGAGGGATAACCCATGAAACATCTGACACTCACCACCGCGGCACTCGCGCTCTTCGCGGGGACCGCTTTCGCGCAGCAGACGTCGATCACCGTCGGCATGCAGCTCGAGCCGCCGAACCTCGATCCCACCGGCGGCGCGGCGGCGGCCATCGACGAAGTGGTCTACGCGAACGTTTTCGAGGGACTCACGCGATTCGGCCCGGACGGGGAAATCCTGCCGGCGCTGGCCGAAAGCTGGGAGGTCAGCGAGGACGGCACCGAATACACCTTCCGCCTGCATGACGGGGTCACCTTCCATGACGGCACCGCGATGGACGCGGAAGACGTGGTCTTCTCGCTCGACCGGGCGCGGGCCGAGGAATCGACCAACGCGCAGAAGGCGCTCTTCGCCGGGATCACCGCGGTCGAAGCAGTCGATCCCCTCACCGTCAAGGTGACACTCTCCGAACCCAACGGGAACTTCCCCTTCAACATGGCCTGGGGCGACGCGGTCATCGTCGCGCCCGAGACCATCGAACAGGCGGCGACGACACCAATCGGGACCGGCCCCTTCACCTTCGAAGAATGGGTGCAGGGCGATCACGTCACGCTGACGAAAAACGCGAACTACTGGGGCGAGCCGGCCAAGCTCGACACCGTCACTTTCAAGATCATCGCCGATGCCAACGCGGCTTTCGCGGCGATGATGGCGGGCGACGTCGATTACTTCCCGGTCTTCCCGGCACCCGAACTGGTCGAACAATTCGCGGGCGACCCCCGGTTCGTGGTGATCGAAGGCTCGACCGAGGGCGAGACCATCATGGCCATGAACAACAAGCAGGCACCGCTCGACGATGTCCGCGTACGCGAGGCGATCAGCCACGCGATAAACCGTCAGGACATCATCGACGGGGCTATGTTCGGCTATGGCACCCCCATCGGCACGCATTTCGCGCCGCACAACCCGGATTATGTCGATCTGACCGAAACCTCGGCCTATGACCCCGAGCGGGCCAAGGCGCTTCTGGCCGAGGCCGGGGCCGAGGATCTGACCCTGCGGCTCATGCTGCCGCCGCCGACCTATGCGCGGCGCGGGGGCGAGATCATCGCGAGCCAGCTGCGCGAGGTCGGCATCGAGACCGAGATCACCAACCTCGAATGGGCCCAGTGGCTCGAACAGGTCTTCGGCGGCAAGGATTTCGACCTCACTATCGTGAGCCACACCGAGCCCGCCGACATCAACATCTACGCAAGGCCCGAGTATTACTTCCAATACGACAATGCCGACTTCCAGGCCCTGATCTCGGAGCTGTCGGTGACCACCGACGCGGCCCGGCGCACCGAGCTGAACCAACAGGCGCAGGAGAAGATCGCGATGGACTTCGTCAACGTCTATCTCTTCCAGCTTGCCAAGGTCGGCGTCGCCAATGCCAAGATCCAGGGGCTTTGGGAAAACGCCCCGACACAGGCCAACGACATGACGGCGGTCAGCTGGACCGAATGACTCGGCTCAAGGGCGCCCAGGACGGGCGCCCTTCTTCTTCGGAGCGTCGCTTTGGAGGTGCAGATGGCGAAACTGATATTCGGCATGAACATGTCGCTCGATGGTTATGTGGATCACATGGCCTTCGGACCGGGTCCCGCCCTGTTCCAGCACTTCATCGACCAGACCGCCGCCCTGACCGGCGGCCTCTACGGCCGCAACCTCTATCAGATCATGTCCTACTGGGACGAGGATCAGGACGGCTGGCACGGTCCCGAACGCGCCTTTGCCAGGGCCTGGCGCGCGCAGCCCAAATGGGTCGTCTCCACCACGCTGACCGAGGTCGGGCCCAATGCCACGCTCTTCGGCCCGGACTGGGAGGACATGGTGCGGGGCTTGAAGGCGGAGCTGGCCGGCGACATCGACGTGGCCGGGCCGACGCTCGCCCATGCGCTCGGCGAACGCGGCCTTGTCGACGAATACCGTATCTACCTGCATCCCGTGGTGCTCGGATCGGGCACCCCCTTCTTCGCAGGTGCACGCCCACGACTTCGGCTCCTCTCCCAGGAACCGATGGAGGATGACGTGCTCAAACTGCGCTACGCGCCCGCCTGACCCGAAGGCCGCTGAAGCCCCGAAGCAATTCCCCCTTCCCGCGCCCGAAGCTCCGTCATAGGCTCGCCCCATGCTGCGCTTCGCCGTGTCCCGGTTCCTGTCCCTCGCTCTCAGCCTGCTCGTGGCCTCGGTGGTCATCTTCGCCGTGATCGAGGTGATCCCGGGCGATCCCGCCGCCTATATGCTCGGCATGAACGCCACGCCCGAGGCGGTCGCCGCCCTGCGCGATCAACTGGGTCTCAACGGCTCGCTCTTCACCCGATACCTCGACTGGCTCGGCGGCATGGTCACGGGCGACTTCGGGACGAGCTACACCTACAAGGTCGCGGTCAGCCAGCTTGTCCTCGACCGGCTCTGGGTCTCGCTTCCCCTCGCGGCCTTCGCGCTGATCCTTTCCACGGTCATCGCCATCCCCGTGGGCCTCATCGCCGCCGCCCGGCGCGGCGGCGTCGCGGACTACGGGATCATGGGGGCCACCCAGCTTGGCATCGCGGTGCCGAATTTCTGGTTCGCGATGCTCCTCGTGCTGGTCTTTGCAGTGAACCTGCGCTGGTTCGGCGCCGGCGGCTTCCCCGGCTGGGAAAGCGGCATCGGCCCGGCGCTCAAGGCGCTCATGCTCCCTGCCATCGCGCTGGCCTTGCCGCAGGCCTCGATCCTCGCCCGCGTCACGCGCTCCTCCCTGATCGAAACGCTCGGGCAGGACTACATCCGCACCGCCCGCGCCAAGGGCCTCTCGGCGCGACAGGCGACCACCGGCCACGCGCTGCGCAACGCGCTCATCCCCGTGCTCACCATCATCGGGCTTCAGTTCTCCTTCCTGCTCGCCGGTGCGATCATCATCGAGAACGTTTTCTACCTGCCCGGCCTCGGTCGGCTCATCTTTCAGGCCATCACCCAGCGCGACCTGATCGTTGTGGAAAGCCTCGTGATGCTGCTCGTCTTCGCGGTGATCCTCGTCACCTTCCTCGTGGACCTCGCCTATGCCGCCGTCGACCCGCGCCTGAGGAAACGGGCATGAGGCTCCCGGCCCAGTTCATCTTCGGCGCCGCGCTCTCCGTGGCTTTCCTCGTCCTTGCCCTGGTCAGCTTCGTCTGGGTCCCGCATGACGTCGCCGCCCTGACCATCGCGAACAAGCTCAAGCCCCCGTCGTTCAGCTTCTGGCTCGGCACCGATCACCTCGGGCGCGACACGCTCTCCATGCTCATGGTCGGCGCGCGAACGTCGATTGCCGTCGCCATTGTCGCGGTCGGCATCGGGATGCTCATCGGGGTGCCCCTTGGCCTCGCTGCCGCCGCCACGCGCGGCAGCCTTCTGGACGAGGTGATCATGCGCGGCAACGACCTCATCTTCGCCTTCCCCTCGCTCGTCATCGCGATCCTGATCACCGCCGTCTTCGGCCCCTCGGCCACCAACGCGATCATCGCCATCGGGATCTTCAACATCCCCGTCTTTGCCCGTGTCACGCGCGGCGGGGCGCTGTCGCTCTGGACGCTCGACTACATCCTCGCGGCGCGCGTGGCCGGAAAGGGCCGCGCGCGGATCAGTTTCGAGCATATCCTGCCCAACATCCTGAACCTGCTCATCGTCCAGGGCACGATCCAGTTCAGCCTCGGTATCCTCGCCGAGGCCGCGCTGAGCTACATCGGCCTCGGGGCGCAGCCGCCGACGCCAAGCTGGGGCCGGATGCTCGCCGAGGCCCAGACGATGATCTACACCGCGCCGCGCCTTGCCATGTGGCCGGGGCTCGCCATCGTGGCCATGGTGCTGGGTCTCAACCTGATGGGCGACGGGCTGCGCGATCTGCTCGACCCCCGCGTGAGGCGCCAGCGATGATCCGGCTTCAGAACCTGACCGTCCGGGCCGGAACCCTCCCGATCCTCGAGGACGTCTCGCTCACCATCACACCGGGCGAAGTCACCGGGCTCGTCGGCGAAAGCGGCTCGGGCAAGTCGATGACCGCGCTCGCGATCATGGGGCTTTTGCCGCGCGGCTTCACCACCTCCGGCGCCGTGTGGCTCGGCGATCAGGACCTGCTCAAGGTTCCCGAACGGGACATGTGTCGCATCCGGGGCAACCGGATCGGGATGATCTTTCAGGAGCCGATGACGGCGCTCAACCCGGTCAAGACCATCGGCGATCAGGTGGCCGAGACTCTGCTCGTCCACGGCAAGGCGACGCGCTCCGAGGCGCTCGCCGTCGCCGCTCGACGTCTGGACCGCGTGGGCCTGCCCGCCGACCGCTTTCCTCTTACGCGGTTCCCGCACGAACTGTCCGGCGGCCAGCGCCAGCGCGTCGCCATCGCCATGGCCGTAGCGCTCCACCCCGAGCTTCTCATCGCCGACGAGCCGACCACCGCGCTCGACGTCACCACGCAGGCGCAGATCCTCGACCTTCTGAACGAGATCGTGGACGACGAGGGGATGAGCTTGCTTCTCATCACCCATGACCTCGCCGTGGTCGCGGGTATGGCGGACCATGTCGCCGTGATGAAATCGGGCCGGGTGGTCGAGTCGGGGGCGACCGAGACGCTCTACCGCACGATGAGCCACCCCTATACCCGCGCGCTTTTCGCGGCGACGGATCACCAGCCCGCGCGCACGCCACGCGTGTCGAAGGAGCCGCTCCTGACCGTCGAACATGCGGTGCGCGACTACGCCACCCCGCGCAAGACGTTGCTGGGTCCGCCCGGCCGGTTTCGCGCCGTAAACGACGTGAGCTTCACGCTCCACGAAGGCGAGAGCCTTGGTCTGGTCGGCGAAAGCGGCTGCGGCAAATCCACCCTCGCTCGCGCGATCTTGGGCCTCGAACCGCTGCAATCGGGCACGATCACCGCCTTCGGTCGCCAGATAGGCCCCCATTTCCCCAACGCGCTCCGCTCCGGCATCCAGGTGGTCTTTCAAGACCCCTACGGCAGCTTCAATCCGCGCTGGCGGGTCGAACGGTTGGTGGCCGAACCCTTCCACCTCATGCCCGCGCCCCCCGCCGACAAACGCGACCGGGTGGCACAGGCGCTCACCGACGTTGGCCTGCCCGCCGACGCGATGGACCGCTACATCCACGAGTTTTCCGGCGGCCAGCGCCAGCGCATCGCCATCGCCCGTGCGCTCGTCACCCGCCCCGACCTCATCGTGCTGGACGAGGCGGTGTCGGCGCTCGACGTCAGTGTGCGCGCGCAGGTGCTCGACCTCATCGCGCGGCTGCAAGCCGAACATGGGCTGGCCTATATCTTCATCTCCCACGACCTCTCCGTGGTGCGTTCCGTGACCGACCGTGTCATAGTGATGCGCGCGGGCGAGATCGTGGAGACGGGCGAGACCCGAACCGTCTTCGAGACTCCCCGCCACGACTATACGAAGCGCCTGATCGCGGCGACCCCGCGCATCCCCGCGGAATGGAGGTCAACCCAACATGCGTGATCATCTCTGGTATGACGCAACCAAGGTTTTCATCGACGGCACATGGCGCGCGCCCTCGGGCGGCGGACAGCTCGACATCGAAGACCCCTCCACCGGCGAGATCATCGGCTCGATCGCGCGCGGCACCGCCGCCGACATCGACGACGCGGTGTCAGCGGCGCAATCCGCCCTCGACGGCGACTGGGGCCGCATGACCGCGACCGAACGGGGGCGTATCCTCACCCGGATCGGCGCGCTCGTCTCGACGCGTCTCGACGACCTCGCGGTGATCGAGGCGACGGACGTTGGCAAACCGCTCACCCAGGCGCGCGCCGATGCCGTGGCGCTCGCCCGCTACATGGAGTTCTACGGCGGTGCCGCGGACAAGATCATGGGCGAGACGATCCCCTATCTCGACGGCTACACGGTCTACACCCTGCGTGAACCGCATGGGGTCACGGGCCACATCGTGCCGTGGAACTACCCGATGCAGATCATCGGGCGCTCGGTCGGCGCGGCGCTTGCCATGGGCAATGCCTGCGTGCTGAAACCGGCAGAGGAAGCCTGCCTTACCGCACTGGCTTTCGTGGCACTGGCCGAAGAAGCGGGCCTGCCCAAGGGCGCGCTCAACGTCGTGCCGGGCCTGGGGGAAGAAGCGGGCGCGGCCCTCTCCGCCCATGCGGGCGTGCATCACATCAGCTTCACAGGCTCCGTGGGCGTCGGATCGCTCGTCCAGGCCGCTGCGGCCAAGAACGTGACGCCCGTCACGCTCGAGCTTGGCGGCAAATCGCCGCAGATCATGTTCGACGACGCCGACCTCGACGAGGCGATCCCCTTCCTCGTCGGCGCCTGCATCCAGAACGCGGGCCAGACCTGTTCGGCCTCCTCCCGCGTGCTCATCCAGCGCCGGGTCTACGAAGAGGTCATCGACCGCATGGCCGCGCGCTACGACGCGATGATCTCGGCCCCCGCAAAGCGCGACGCGAACCTGGGCCCGCTCATCTCGGCCAAGCAGAAGAACATCGTGACCGGTTACCTCGCGAAAGGCGCTGACCTGCGCGTGGCCGGCATGGGCTCCATCGCCGAGGACGCGCCCGAGGGCGGCCACTACGTCCCCGCCACGCTCTTTGCCGAAGTGCCCCCCGACCATCCCCTCGCGCAGGAGGAAATCTTCGGCCCTGTGCAGGTCGCCATCCCCTTCGGCACCGAGGACGAGGCGGTGGCCATCGCGAATGGCACCGACTACGGCCTCGTTGCCTCGGTCTGGACGGAAAACGGCGCGCGCCAGATGCGCCTCGCCAAACGCATCCGCGCAGGACAGGTGTTCATCAACAACTACGGCGCGGGCGGCGGGGTCGAACTTCCCTTCGGCGGCACCGGCAAATCCGGCCATGGCCGTGAAAAGGGCTTCGAGGCGCTCTACGGCTTCTCCACCTTGAAAACCATCGCTGCCAAACATGGATAAGCAAGGGTCCGCCCTTCTCTGGTTCATAAATATCCCGGAGGGGGGTTTGGGGGGAGGCAGCGCCTCCCCCCAAACGGTCGTCCCAAGCGCCAGCTTGGGGCGAAACCGATGACCCACCTCACCAACCGCGAGGCCCGCAAGCTCTGGCTCCACCAGAACGGCCTGCTCGCGGCCCCCACCCGCGCGCCAGACGTCATGGCGATCATCCGCGATCTCGGGTTCCTGCAGATCGACACGATCCGCAACGTGGTGCGCGCGCAGGACCATATCCTGTGGTCGCGCAGCCAGACCTACCGCGAGGGCGCGGTCTGGGCGCACCTCGCGAACCGTGACCTCTTCGAACATTTCACCCATGACGCCTCGCTCATCCCGCGCGAGACGCTGCCCCACTGGCAGCGCCGGTTTCGCGACCTCGGGCAGCGCACCGCGAACAGCGACTGGTATCACTCGGGCCTGGGCCAAGCCGAGATCCGTGCCATACGCGACCGTATCGAACGCGAGGGCGCACTCTCGACCCATGCCTTCGACACCAAGGCGACGAGCCGGGAGATGTGGGCGCGTCCGCCCCACAAGAAGGCGCTCGACCAGATGTGGTATGCGGGCACGCTCGCCACCTGCCACCGCGACAATTTCGTCAAGTTCTACGACCTCGGATCCCGCGTGTTGGGCACAGTAGACCACGACGCCGACCCGGCACCACAGGCCCGCGCGCTCCATGCGGCCGCGATGCGTCATCTCGGGATCGCGACGCCCTCCGAAGTCTACAAGTTCTGGGCCGCCACCTCGCCCGCCGAGGTGAAGGACTGGCTCGCCAGTGCCGACCTCGTCCCGGTCACGCTGGACACCGCCCAAGGCACGACGCACCGCACCCTCGCCACGCCCGAGGCGCTCGCGGCCCTGCCCGACCTGCCCGACCCCGTGGGTCGGCTCAGGATCGTGAACCCTTTCGACCCGGCCTTTCGCGACCGGACGCGAACCGAACGGCTATTCGGCTTTTACTACCGCAACGAAATGTTCGTGCCACAGGCCCAGCGTGTCCACGGTTACTACGTCTATCCGCTCCTCGACGGGCTCGACTTCGTCGGGCGGCTTGAGGCGAAGTCGGACAAATCCACGGGTGCGCTCACGGTCACAGGCTTCTGGCCGGAACCCGGCGCGCGCTGGGCCAAGGCGCGGATCGCCCGTCTCGACGCCGAGCTTGCCCGCTTCGCGCGGTTGGGGGGTCTGACCTCCGTGACCTGGACCTGCCCGCGACACTGAGCACTGTCCCGGGGCTTGTGGGGACGTGTGTTTCCCGCCACTCTCACCTCAGGACAGGGAGGCACCATGAGACTGCAAGGCAAGACAGCCATCGTCACCGGGGGCGGTTCGGGCTTCGGTGCCGGCATCGCGCGCAAATTCGCGGCCGAGGGCGCGACGGTCTGGGTCGCCGACATCAACCTCGACGCGGCCGAGGCCATTGCCGCCGAGACTGGCGCCAGGCCGGTTCAGGTCGACGTGGCGGCAAACGACAGCGTGGCCGCAATGGCCGCGGCGACGGGCGCCGTCGACATCCTCGTCAACAACGCGGGCATCACGCACCTCCCGAAGCCTATGGAAGATGTGACCGAGGAGGAATTCGACCGGGTGCTCGCGGTCAATGCCAAGTCCGTCTTCCTGACCGCCCGCCACCTCGTGCCGCTGATGAAGTCACGGCAGCACGGCGCGATTCTGAACGTCGCCTCCACGGCCGGGATCAGTCCACGCGCGAACCTCAACTGGTATAATGCCTCGAAGGGCTGGATGATCACGGCGACCCGGACGATGGCAATCGAGCTTGCCCCCTTCGGTATCCGCGTCAACGCCCTCGCCCCGGTGGCGGGCGAAACCCCGCTGCTGGCGAGCTTCATGGGCGAGGATACCCCCGAAATGCGCACGAAGTTCCTCTCGACCATTCCCTTGGGGCGGTTTTCGACACCAGACGACATGGCCAATGCCGCCTCTTTTCTCTGCTCGGAGGAGGCCTCGATGATCACCGGCGTGGCCCTGCCCGTGGACGGCGGGCGTACGATCTGATGCGACCGGGACCCCTGAACCTGATCACCGATGTGGCGGGGCTGCGCGTGGGCAATGCCTCGGACGCCGGGATCAAGACCGGCACCACGGTTCTGGTCGGCGACGCGCCCTTCGTGGCCGGCGTCCATGTCATGGGCGGCGCTCCCGGCACGCGGGAGACGGACCTCCTCGCGCCGGACAAGACTGTGCAAGAGGTCGATGCGCTCGTGCTCTCAGGCGGATCGGCCTTCGGGCTCGACGCGGCTTCGGGCGTGGCGGACGCGCTCCGGGCGGCAGGTCGGGGTTTTTTCGTGGGGTCCGTCAACGTGCCCATCGTGCCGGGTGCGATCCTTTTCGACCTCATCAACGGCGGCGACAAGGACTGGCAGACGAACCCCTACAAGGCACTTGGCCGCGCGGCGATCGAGGCTGCGGACAGCCGGTTCGACCTCGGCAGTCTCGGCGCGGGCACCGGCGCGCTCTGCGCGGACATGAAGGGCGGTCTCGGCTCGGCCTCGCTCGTCCTCGAGAGCGGCATCACCGTGGGCGCGCTTGTCGCCGTGAACCCGGTCGGCGGCGTCACGGGACCCAAGGGCCAGTTCTGGGCCAACCTGTGGGAGATGAACGGCGAATTCGGCGCGAGCGGGCCGGTCATCGGCTTCGACCCTTCCGCGCCGCCCGTTACCAAGCTCACCGCCCGCGACCAGCCCGGCACCGCCACCACCATCGCCATCGTCGCGACCGACGCCGCGCTCACCCAGGCACAGGCCACACGCCTCGCCGTGGCCGCCCACGACGGCATGGCTCGCGCCATCCATCCGAGCCACACGCCTCACGACGGCGACCTTGTCTTTGCCGCCGCGACCGGGGCGCGCGCCCTTCCATCACCCGACATCGACCCGCTCCTTCTGGGTCATGCCGCAGCAACCTGCCTCGCCCGGGCCATCGCGCGGGGTGTCTATCATGCGACGCCTGCGCCCGGGGACCTGCTTCCCACGTGGCAGGCCCGGTTCGGCAGCGCCTGAGAGCGCATTGACCTCGCGCCCATTCGCCCCGAAACTCGCCGAAGATATCCCCCGGGGAGGACCGCCATGAAACCTGCTGCACTCGCCTTCGCCATCGGCCTTCTCGCGACGCCGCTCGCGGCCGACGACGTGACCGACACCCTGTCGGCAGCCCTTCAGGCCTATGAAGACGGCGACATCGACGCCGCCATCGAAGAACTCGACTTCGCCAAGTCGCTCCTGAAGGCGATGCAGACCGTCGAGCTTGGCCAGTTCCTTCCCGACCCGCCCGATGGCTGGACGCGCGAGATTGACAGCGACGCGGGACAGGGCTTCGCCTTCATTGGCGGCGGCGCGGGGACCGAGGCCGAATATTCCAACGGCACCGACAGGGTGACCCTGATGATGGTGGCCGACAACCCGATGATCACCGCCTTCGGCGGCATGATTTCCAACGCCGCCATGCTCGGCATGAAGCTCGAACGGATCGGCGGGCAGCGGTTCATCGTGGACGACGGCGAATACACCGCCCTCGTGGACGACCGCATCCTCGTGCAGGCGCGCGGCGCTGGCCCCGAGGCGATCCTGCCGCTCCTCGAAGCCATCGACTACGACGCGCTGGAACGCTTCGGGGACTAGGAACCCGGTCCACCCCCCTCGCGTTCCCCCAGAACCACAGGCCCTCGGTCGCGGATCGAGCGCCCCCCCGCACGACCAATCGGAGACAAACATGCCCCGCGACACCACCGACCTTGCCTCGATGCTGAGAGACCCCTCGCTTCTGGCCACCAAGGCCTATGTGGCGGGCGACTGGATCGACGCCGACGATGGCAGGACCTTCGATGTGGTGAACCCCTCGCGCGGCGATGTGATCTGCACGGTCCCCGACCTCACCCGCACGGAAACCGCCCGCGCCATCGCCGCCGCCAAGGACGCGATGAAGGACTGGCAGGCCAAGACCGCGAAAGAACGTGCCAACATCCTGCGCAAGTGGTTCGACCTCATGATGGCCAATCAGGACGACCTCGGCACCATCCTCTCGGCCGAAATGGGCAAGGCTTTGACCGAGGCGAAGGGCGAGATCGCCTACGGTGCGAGCTTCATCGAATGGTTTGCGGAAGAGGGCAAACGTATTTACGGCGAGACGATCCCCGGCCACCAGCCGGACAAGCGCCTCATGGTCATCCGCCAGCCGATCGGCGTCGCCGCCTCGATCACGCCCTGGAACTTCCCCAACGCGATGATCACCCGCAAATGCGGACCCGCGCTCGCCGCCGGCTGCGGCTTCGTGGCGAAACCGGCAGGCGAAACGCCGCTCTCCGCGCTCGCCCTCGCCGTGCTCGCCGAACGCGCAGGGATCACGCCCGGTCTTTTCAACGTGGTCACCTCGTCCTCGTCGTCCGACATCGGCAAGGAATTCTGCGAGAACCCGACCGTGCGCAAACTCACCTTTACCGGGTCCACCGAGGTGGGGCGGATCCTTCTGGGTCAGGCCGCCGATCAGGTCATGAAATGCTCCATGGAGCTTGGCGGAAATGCGCCCTTCATCGTCTTCGACGACGCCGATCTCGATGCCGCGGTGCAGGGCGCCATCGCCTGCAAGTTCCGCAACAACGGCCAGACCTGCGTCTGTGCGAACCGCATCTATGTGCAGGACAGGGTCTATGATGCCTTCGCCGAGAAATTCGCCGCCGCGGTTGCCAAACTGAAGGTCGGCGACGGGCTCGACTCCGATACTGACCTCGGCCCGCTCATCACCGAGAAAGCCGTGAAGAAAGTCGAGGAACACCAGGCCGATGCCACCTCGAAGGGCGGCGAGATCATCCTCGGCGGCAAGCCGCACGATCTGGGCGGGCTTTTCTACGAACCGACCATCGTGAAGAACGCCACGCAGGACATGGCTTGCGCCACCGAGGAAACCTTCGGCCCCTTCGCGCCGCTCTTTCGCTTCACCGACGAAGACGACGTGATCCAGAAGGCCAACGACACGATCTTCGGCCTCGCCTCCTACTTCTACGCCCGCGACCTCAGCCGGGTCTACAAGGTGGCCGAGGCGCTCGAATACGGCATCGTCGGCGTGAACACCGGCATCATCTCGACCGAAGTCGCCCCATTCGGCGGCGTGAAACAGTCCGGCCTCGGCCGCGAAGGCTCGCGGCACGGCATCGAGGATTACCTCGAGATGAAATACATCTGCATGGCGATCTGACCGGAGCGATCTGACTGGATCGAATTGACCGGGACCACGTGAACCGGCCTGTCAGAGCCTCCTATCTTCACTGCTTCACAAATACCTCGGGGAGCGCGAGGGGTGGAACCCCTCGCTCCCGCAGGCCCCACCGGCGCGGCCCCCCCCCCCCCCCCCCCCCCCCCCCCCCCCCCCCCCCCCCCGGTCGCCGCGGGGCACCGCGGCGAAATCCCTATTGCCAGCGCCCTTCGAACCCTTCGGGCACCAGCAGGTTGTGCCGCCCAAGATTGGCAACATTCGTCTCGCCACAAAGCGCCATGGTCGTGTCGAGTTCCTTGTGGATGACGTTCAGCGCCTCGGTCACGCCCTGTTGGCCCATCGCACCCAGCCCGTAGACAAAGGCGCGGCCGATATAGGTGCCCTTGACCCCCATGGCGAGCGCCTTCAGGACGTCCTGGCCGGAACGGATCCCGCTGTCGAGATGCACTTCGACCTGATCGCCCACCGCATCGAGGATCGAGGGCAGGGCACGGATGGAGCTGAGCGCGCCGTCGAGCTGCCGCCCGCCGTGGTTCGACACGATGATGGCATCCGCACCGACCTTGAGCGCCATTTTCGCGTCGTCAGCGTCGAGAATGCCCTTGAGAATGACCTTGCCGCCCCATTGCTCTTTCAGCTTGGCGACCTTGGACCAATCGAGCGTCGGGTCGAATTGTTCGGCGGTCCAAGCACCGAGCGATGAGGCGTCGCTGATGCCGTCCACATGGCCGACGATATTGCCAAACTCGCGGCGCTTGGCCGACAGCATCTCGATCCCCCAGGACCATTTGGTCATCAGGTTCGCAATGGTTTTGGCCGTGAGTTTCGGCGGGGCGGAGAGGCCGTTTTTCAGGTCCTTGTGTCGTTGGCCGAGGATTTGCAGGTCGAGCGTGATGACGAGGGCGGAACAGTTTGCGTCCTTGGCCCGCTGGATCAGGCGGGCGACATAGTTCTGGTCCTTCATCGTGTAGAGCTGGAACCAGAAGGGCGCGTCGGTGAAGCCGGCCACATCCTCGATCGAATTGATGGACATGGTGGAGAGGGTGAAGGGCACACCGAATTTCTCTGCGGCCCGCGCGGCTTTCATTTCGCCGTCGGCGTGTTGCATTCCGGTCAGGCCTACGGGCGCGAGAGCGACGGGCATGGCCACGTCCTGGCCGATCATCTGGCTTTTGGTGCTGCGCCCGGACATGTCCACGGCCACGCGCTGGCGCAGGCGGATGTCATCGAAGTCCGAAGAATTGTCGCGGAAGGTCTGTTCGGTCCAGCTGCCGGATTCGCAGTAGTCGTAGAACATGCGCGGCACGCGGCGTTCGTAGATGCGTTTCAGATCGTCGATGGTGGTGATCACGGGCATGGGAAACTTCCGATATTGGTTAGGTTTGCTTACCAATATGGACTGTTTTGGGCAAGGGATGATGTGCTGGCAGCGAAAAAGTACGAAATGGGACTTGTTTGGTGCGATATCGTATTATATCTCGTATTTGGTTCGAAATCGCACAAATGGAGATCTTCATGTCGCTGTCCCGCCGTAAAACACTTGCCCTGATCGGAGGTGGTTCGATCCTCGCCGCGTCCGGTGCCGCCGCCTATGCCGTGACCCGCAGACCGCAGACTGCTTTGAAACCCTGGTCGGTCGCCGGTACCTACGCCGAGCCCCGTATGCGGGCGCTGTCCTATGCCATTCTGGCCCCGAACCCGCACAACCGTCAGCCCTGGCAGGTTGATCTGCGCAAAGAGGGCGAAGTGACCCTGCGCGTGGATACGGAGCGGCTGCTGCCGCATACCGACCCGTTCGGCCGTCAGATCGTGATCGGTCTTGGCTGCTTTCTGGAGCTGATGACGCTTGCGGCGGCAGAACAGGGGTACGGGGTCGATCTGGATCTCTTCCCGGATGGCGAAGACCCCGACGGTCTCGACCACCGCCGGGTGGCTGTTGCGCGCTTTTTCGAAGGGGCGGGCACGCCTGAGCCGGACCTGTTCGGGCAGGTCATGCATCGTCGGTCCCTTAAGGAGCCGTTCGATACGGACCGCCCGGTTGATCAGGCAACGCTGGATGCGGTTCTGAGTGTTGCGACCCGCACGACCGTGGCAGGCTCGGTCGCGGCTGACGATATCGCTGCGCTGCGGGTGCTGAGCCATGAGGCGCTGCGGATCGAGATCGAGACACCGCACACCTACAAGGAAAGCGTGGACCTGTTCCGCATTGGCAGGCGCGAGGTTGATGCAAACCCCGACGGGATCGACTTTAGCGGTCCGATGTTCGAGGCGATGGCCCTGACCGGCACCTTTTCCCGGGAGGCGGCGCTGGCGCAGGATTCGCTGGCCTATGAGGGTGGTCTAAAGGCGGTCTTTGCCAATGCGGACACTGCCATGGGGCATCTGTGGCAGATCACGCCGACCAACACGCGGGTGGATCAGATCGCCGCAGGTCGCGATTGGCTGCGTTTGAACCTTGCCACAACGCGGGCAGGGCTTGGTCTGCAACCGCTGAGCCAGGCGCTGCAGGAATATCCCGAGATGGCCGGGCTTTATGCCGAGGTGCATGACAGGCTGGCGCCAGCGGGCGGAACCGTGCAAATGTTTGCGCGGATCGGGTATGGCCCCGACATCGCACAGAGCCCGCGCTGGGGATTGGAAAGCAAGATCGTGCATGCGTGACAATGACCCGTCGGTCTTTTTCGAGGTGTTCAATGAGATCGGCATCATCGAACAGTTGAGCCGCGCCATTTTGGAGGCGCGGCTGCCCCATGGGCTGATTGCGCCGCATTTTTCGGTGCTCAATCATTTGACCCGCGTTGGCGATGGGCGCACGCCGATGGAGATGGCGCGCGCCTTTCAGGTGCCTAAGACCAGCATGACGCACACGCTGAAAGGGCTGGAGCAGCATGGTCTGGTCGAGATGCGCCCGAACCCGGACGACGGTCGGTCCAAACGCGTGTGGCTGACCGAAAGGGGACGCGAGGTGCGCGCAGAAACGATTGCGGCCCTTGGGCCTGACTTTGCGAAGTTGGCGCAGGGCTTTGATGTGGCGCAACTGGTGGAGATGCGCCCTGTGCTGACTGCGCTGCGGGAGTATCTGGACGCGGCAAGAGACTGAGCCGGGCGCAGGACACCTGCGCCTTACGCGCCCCGCCCATTGCCCCTGTCTGCGCCGCGCGCTAAAGGGCGCGCCATGACTGAACGCCCCCATCGCAACTTCTATGGACGTCTCAAGGGCAAGACCCTGAAGGACAGTCAGAAACGCTATCTGGATGAAGATCTGGAGGCGCTGTCGCCGGGGCCCGTGTCGTGGGAGGACAACCCCGCGCGTGAGCCGCTGGATCTGGATGCGCTTTTTGGGGGCAAGCCCGTGTGGCTGGAGGTGGGTTTTGGTGGCGGTGAGCATCTGGTGCATCAGGCCGCTGAAAATCCGGACGTCGGCATCATTGGGGCGGAGCCTTATATCAACGGCGTTGCGATGCTGCTGGGCAAGATCCGGAGGGCAGGGGTCGAGAACCTGGCCGTGCATCCGGGCGATGCGCGCGATCTGATGGATGTGCTGCCTGCGGCGTCGATTGCGCGGGCCTTTCTGCTTTATCCCGATCCCTGGCCCAAGGCGCGGCATCACCGGCGCCGCTTTGTCACACAGGAACATCTGGAGCCCCTGGCCCGTGCGTTGAAGCCGGGTGCGATCTTTCGCGTGGCAACCGATATTCCCGATTACGTGCGTCAGACGTTGGAAGAGGTGCCGAAGGCGGGGTTCGAGTGGTTGGCGGAGCGCCCGGCCGATTGGCGGGAGCCGTGGGGCGACTGGATCAGCACCCGCTATGAGCAGAAGGCCCTGCGCGAGGGACGGGTGCCGCATTACCTGACGTTTCGGCGAAAGGACTAGCGTTTTTGGGAGCTCTGCCCCCGCGCGTGCCGCGCTCCCCCGAAGTATTTTTGGCCAGAAGAAGAGACAGGCGCGTGCGCGGTCTGGACGGGCTTGTGCGGGCGGGGTAGGTCTGCGCCGATTGAATTGATGCGAGCGCAAACATGTCCAGCCACGGTGATCCGATACCCATGACCTCTTCCGCCTGTGGGCCGCTGAGCGGCACGGCGGAGGTGCCCGGCGACAAGTCGATTTCGCATCGCTCGCTGATCCTGGGTGCCATGGCGGTGGGCGAGACGACCATCACCGGGTTGCTCGAAGGGCAGGATGTGCTGGACACCGGCAAGGCGATGCAGGCCTTTGGTGCCGAGGTCATCAACCATGGTGGCGGGTCATGGTCGGTGCATGGGGTTGGTGTTGGCGGCTTTGCCGAGCCGGATCAGGTAATTGATTGCGGCAATTCGGGCACGGGTGTGCGTTTGCTTATGGGGGCGATGGCAACCTCGCCCATTTCGGTGACCTTTACAGGCGATGCGAGCCTGAACGGGCGGCCCATGGCGCGGGTGACCGATCCGCTGGCTCTGTTCGGCTGTCAGGCGGTGGGCCGTTCCGGGGGGCGGTTGCCCATGACGCTTGTGGGCGCGGTTGATCCCGTGCCTGTGCGCTACACCGTGCCGGTGCCGTCGGCGCAGGTGAAGTCCGCCGTGTTGCTGGCCGGGCTGAATGCGCCGGGTGAGACCGTTGTGATCGAGCAGGAGGCGACCCGCGATCATACCGAGCGGATGCTGGCAGGCTTTGGGGCCGAGATCAGCACGGACGTGACGGAGGAAGGCCGCGTCATCACGTTGAAGGGGCAGCCAGAGTTGACGCGGCAGCATATTGATGTGCCGCGCGATCCGTCCTCGGCCGCCTTTCCGGTTTGCGCGGCGCTGATTGTGCCGGGGTCGGATGTGCTGGTGCCCAATATCGGGCTGAACCCCACGCGCGCTGGGCTGTTTACCACGCTGCGCGAGATGGGGGCCGACCTGGCCTATGAGAATGAGCGGGAAGAGGGCGGGGAGCCTGTGGCCGATCTGCGGGCGCGGTTTTCGCCTGATTTGAAGGGTATTGAGGTGCCAGCCGAGCGTGCGGCCAGCATGATCGATGAATACCCGGTGCTGTCGGTCGTGGCGTCCTTTGCCAGCGGCAAGACCCATATGCCGGGGGTCAAGGAGTTGCGGGTCAAGGAAAGTGACCGGATTGACGCGATGGCCGTTGGCCTGCGTGCGGCCGGTGTGACGGTTGAGGATGGGCCGGATTGGTGGACTGTCACGGGCTTGGGCCATGGCAACGTGCCGGGCGGTGTGACCTGTGCCAGCCATCTGGATCACCGGATTGCGATGTCGTTCCTGGTGATGGGGATGGCGACGCAGAAACCGATGCAGGTGGATGATGGCGGGCCGATTGCGACCTCCTTCCCGATTTTCGAGCCGTTGATGGCGGGTCTGGGTGCCGACATCCAGCGCGCCGGGTGATGACACCGCGCGCGTTCACGGTCGCGATTGATGGGCCTGCAGCTGCGGGCAAGGGGACGATCGCGCGCGCTGTTGCGGGACATTTCGGCTTTGCCCATCTGGATACTGGGCTTTTGTATCGCGCCGTGGGCGCGCTGACGCTGGACGGGGCTGATCCGATCGAGGCGGCGCGGGCGCTGGATCCACGTGCACTCGAAGACGGGCGGTTGCGCACGGCAGAGGTGGCGCAGGCCGCAAGCCGGGTTGCCGTGATCCCAGAGGTAAGGGCGGCGCTTCTGGACTTTCAGCGCAGTTTTGCCCGGCGTCCCGGGGGTGCCGTGCTGGATGGGCGCGACATCTGCACCGTGATTTATCCGGGCGCTGAGGCACAGCTTTTTGTCACCGCCAGCGCGGAGGTGCGGGCCGAACGGCGCTGGAAGGAGCTGCGTGACAAAGGCGATGATCGCACGCTGGCCGAGGTGTTGGCGGATGTACGAGCCCGCGATGCGCGGGACAGTGAGCGCGAGGCGGCACCTTTGCGCCCGGCAGACGGGGCGATGCTGCTCGACACCTCGAAGATGTCCATTGACGAGGCCGTTGCGGCAGCCATCGCGCATGTTGCCGCGAAGGGCGGTGCCCCACGCGCCTAGGCGTGAAGTGCGTTGTTGAGATCCGCGGAATCGACAATGACGTAGGACGTGAACGCAACTTTCCATACGCCATTCGGCTGGCGTTTGATCAGCGAAAAAGCCGGGTAGGGGTCCTGCACCAGAATATCGCGGCTGATCAGGCGCGTTTCATGCGTGGCGGCCACTTCGTTCGGTGACCGGAAGCTGGCGGACACACAGTGGCGCGCCATGATCGTCACCTGCTGCTTCAGAAGATGCGCGTGTACGGCATCGAAGGTGAGGTTCAGATTTTCGCGCGACCCGATGGTGCGTTTTCCGTTTACGGTCTCGATGCCGTATGGAATGAAAAAGCAATCTGCAAAACTGTCGAAGTCATGCGACAGCAATGCGTCACCTGTTCGTTCCAACAGGGTTTCCGAAATCTCGGACGGCGATGAGTAGGTCTTGATCACGGCAAAGAGGCGTTCGTTATTGATACGAACATCGCCGCATTCTGCCGAAACTTCAATAATTACGATTGCACCCCGGTCGGCGCCCGGACTTTCGGCGCGGACTTGCCGGTCAGGCGGCGTGCGCGCCGTCGGCGAGGCTTTTGACAAACTCCAAGACACTGTCGACGCTGTCGCCTGCGCCAATGCGGCTGACGATGGCGGACCCGACGACGGCGCCGTCTGCGACAGATGCAATGGCCTTTGATTTGTCAGGGGTGTTGATGCCAAAGCCGACGATGATCGGCAGATCCGTGGCTGCCTTGATGCGGGCAACCTCGGGTCCGACGTCGCCCGCTTCGGCTTCGGCCGCGCCGGTGATCCCGGTGATCGACACGTAATATACAAAGCCGGACGTGTTTTGCAGCACGCGCGGCAGGCGCTTGTCGTCGGTGGTGGGTGTCGCGAGCCGGATAAAGTTGAGCCCTGCCGCTTGCGCGGGGATGCAGAGTTCGCTGTCTTCCTCGGGCGGCAGGTCAACCACGATCAGCCCGTCGATACCTGCCTCTTGCGCTTGCGCGAGGAAGGTGTCGACGCCGCGCGAATAGATCGGGTTGTAGTAGCCCATCAGCACGATGGGTGTGGTGTCGTCGGATTGGCGGAAGGCGCGGGCCAGATCGAGAGTGCGGTCCAGGGTCATCCCGGCCTCCAGAGCGCGTTGTCCGGCCAATTGAATGGTGGGCCCATCGGCCATCGGATCGGTAAAGGGCAAGCCCAGTTCGATGACATCGACCCCGGCCGCTGGCAGACCGCGCACAACCTCGAGCGATGTGTCATAATCCGGGTCGCCTGCCATAACATAGGCGACGAATGCCTTGCGGCCTTCGGCCTTGAGTGCCGCGAATTTGGCATCGATCCGGGTTGTCATCATGCTCTCCCTTTAACGTCCCGCTGTCCCTGCCAAAGCGGTGCGGGAAAGGCAAGCGTCCTCAGAACCGGAAATGATAGCGGAGGGTGTAGGTGTTCATGCCGGGGTTGTCGTCAGCCAGGCTGGCATTCGACTTGTGCGAGATCGCGGCCGAGAGCGCATGGCCGTTGTCGAACTGGTAGCCGACCCCGAGCAGGGAGCGAATCTCGAACGACGACCCGAGGTCGTTGCCTGCGGTTCCTTCCTCGAAGAAGCCGGGCATGATGCTGTTGTCGATGAACCAGCCGTTCTGCCATTGCCACCGCGACCAGATACCCCCACCGATGAAACTGTCACCCTCTGCCGACAGAGCGACATTTACGCCCCATGCGACCGACAACACCCGCTTTTCGATAAAAGGTGTGTGCCGGTATTCGAGGTCCAGTGCGAGGCTGTCCTGGCCCTGATCTCCGAAATCTGTCGTGCCAAGCCCCAGTGTCCATTCCTGGGCGGAAGCGCTTGTCGCGCCAACAAACAGAATGAAAAAAGCAAAACAAATACGCAGCATCGCGAAAGTCCAAGTCTCAATCAATAGATCGTGGCGCATATGGCACCGAATGCCGACAATATGTGGTACGCCACAGGGCTGTCACTCCTTTTGGACGGGCCCGGTTGAAATTTTCCCGACATGTCACCGCCTTGCACCTGTTGACCGTCCTGCTAGAAGCGGCTCAACCGCACAAAAGGATGACTCCGATGGGTTTCAAGATGGGTATCGTCGGCCTGCCGAATGTTGGTAAGTCGACCCTGTTCAACGCATTGACCAAGACGGCTGCCGCGCAGGCTGCCAACTTTCCTTTTTGCACCATCGAACCCAATGTGGGCGAGGTGGCCGTGCCCGATGCACGCCTGGACAAGTTGGCCGCGATTGCAGCGTCCAAGCAGATCATTCCGACCCGCATGACATTTGTCGACATTGCGGGCCTCGTCAAAGGGGCGTCGAAGGGCGAGGGGCTGGGCAACCAGTTTCTGGCCAACATTCGCGAGGTCGACGCCATCGCCCATGTGCTGCGCTGTTTCGAGGATGGGGATGTGACCCATGTCGAAGGCCGGGTGGATCCTGTGGCCGATGCCGAAACCATCGAAACCGAATTGATGCTGGCCGATATCGAGAGCTTGGAAAAACGCCTGCAAAACATCGTGCGCAAGGTGCGCGGCGGCGACAAGGAGGCGGTGCAGCAGGAACGTCTGATGAAGCAGGCGCTGGAGGTTCTTGAGGACGGCAAACCGGCGCGTGTGGTCGAAATCGACGACGAAGACGCCAAAGCCTGGGCCATGCTGCAACTGCTGACCACCAAGCCCGTTCTCTACGTCTGCAATGTGGGCGAAGCGGAAGCTGCTGACGGCAACGCCCATTCCGCCAAGGTGGCGGAGATGGCGTCCGCGCAGGGCAACAGTCACGTGGTGATTTCGGCCCAGATCGAGGAAGAGATCAGCCAGCTTGAAGATGATGAAGCCCAGATGTTCCTTGAGGAGATGGGCCTTTCCGAGGCGGGCCTCGACCGGTTGATCCGCGCTGGCTACGAGCTGCTCCACCTCGAGACATACTTTACCGTCGGCCCGAAAGAGGCCCGCGCCTGGACCATCAAATCCGGCACTTCCGCACCCAAGGCGGCCGGCGTGATCCACGGGGACTTCGAAAAGGGGTTCATCCGGGCCGAAACCATCGCCTATGACGACTTCGTCGAGCTGGGCGGCGAGGGGCCGGCCAAGGAAGCAGGCAAGATGCGGGCCGAGGGCAAGGCATATGTCGTCAAGGATGGCGACGTGATGCACTTCCTGCATTCCTGAGCCACCGGGCGACGCGGCGGTGTGCCCCGCGCCCGGCAACGGGTGTCAGTGCATACGCACAAGGACCTTTCCGGTGTTGCCACCGGTGTAGAGCAGGTTCACCGCGTCCACGGCGTTTTCGAGCCCATCGACCACATGCAGCGGCAGGCGGAGCTCGCCCGCTTGCATCCACGCACCAAGATCCGCGACGACCTGCGGCATGAGATCCATGTAGTCGAGGATCACGAAACCGCGCATGGTCAGGCGCCGCATGATGATGTTGCGGAACATGTACGGTCCAGGCGTGGGGGACTTGGTGTTGTATGTGGAGATCAACCCACAGATCACGACCCGGCCATAGTCGCGCATATGCACAAGTGATGCATCGAGGATGTCGCCGCCAACATTTTCGAAACAGAGGTCGATGCCATCGGGGCAGGCCGAACCGAGGGCGTCCCGAACATCTTCGGTCTTGTAGTTGATGGCCGCATCGATCCCGAACTCTTCGGTGAGCATCTGGCACTTCTCGGCCGATCCGGCGATGCCGACCACACGACACCCCCGCCGCTTGGCCATCTGGCAGACCATCAGCCCGACCGCGCCTGCCGCACCGCTGACCACGACCGTTTCGTTGTCCTGCAGCTCTCCGACATGATGCAGGCCGACATGGGCGGTGGGCCCCGCGATGCTCATGACGGCAAAGGCGTGCCCGAGGTCCTTGTCGATTGGAAACGGTGTGAACCGCTCTGCGTCACCGATCACGTAATCCGCCCAGGACGCCATGCCCGATGCAAAGCTGCCGACGGGGAAGTCCGCGTTCCGGCTTTCGGTCACCTCCCCGACCACAAAGCCGCGCATCGGATCGCCAAGGCGGACCGGATCCATGTAGATGTCCCAATCCGACAACCAGACACGGTTGGTGGCGTCGAGGGACAGGTAGTGGGTTTTTACCCTGAACTCACCCTCCAGAAGATCGGGCAGCGTATGTTCGCGCAGGGTCAGTGTGGTTTCTGAAATCAAGTCTTTTGGGCGCTCGTTAAAAAACCAAGATGTCGCTGTGTGTTCAGTCATCATCTTCTCCCATTTTGAAATGCTGCACCGTATGGTGCAAATTCAATTCATGGTTGAATTTTTGATTCCGGCAACGATTTTCTTGCGTGCCGCGTCACATGTTGGTCACGGCCGATGAATTGGCCTGACTTCTCATCATCGAGGTTCGTTGATAGGCGCCCTGCTTTCTGCTTGCCCTGCCCGGGGGGGAACGATAGACGGGTCAGCGGAGACGTGGCCGAGTGGTCGAAGGCGCTCCCCTGCTAAGGGAGTAGGCGGGAAACCGTCTCGAGGGTTCGAATCCCTTCGTCTCCGCCACTTTTTCCGGCAACAGCTTTCAGAATGGATGGAAACTGCACCAGGCGCTGCGGCCGTTCGATTGATCTCGCAAGGCTTGGAGCGCGCGGTTGCAAGGATTTGTCGGAACACCGGCCAAAGCCAGCTGGCCGGTGTTCGGGTGCGCTGTCCTTACTGCAGTTGCGCGCTGTCGCTCTGGATCTTGAGTTTCCAGTCTTCGATCAAGGTGCCCTTGGTCTTTAGACGGCTCGCGAGATAGTAGAGCCGTTGCGTCGCGGGGCCCGTAGGCGCCGTTTCGAAGCGCTGCTTGAGATAGTAGGGCGGGATCGCCTGCGAGTAGAGCGTGGCGGAGATCATACCGCCGCTGATATCCACGCCGGATGGCAACGTGATCTTGTAGGTCAACTCGTCCTTGCCAGCCTTGACGCCCGCGTCATGTTCGGCGCGCCCTTCGGGCATCGTCGCTTTCATGAACGCGGCCGTCACCTCCGAGTCTCCAAACCGCGCCTTGAAGGCTTCCGTGCCGGGCTCCGCCGCGCCCCACGGCAGCAGCCGGTTGTCCTTGGGGTGGTAGACGCGGTGCACGAAGCTGGAGGTGAACTCCTTCTTCGCATTCTGGGTCAACTCCTCGTAGATCTGCACCTGCGTTTCACTGTCGATCAGATCGTAATGCGGTTGGTAGAGCGCTTCCGTCGCACCGTCGGGGACGAAGTCGAGGAATTCGGTCTTCAGCGGCTTCCCATCCGGGCCGATGATGACCCCCGCGCCATTCGTACAGCCGGAACACCAGACCTGCTTGCCATTCGCATCCGTCAGCTTCACCTCAAGGAACGCGCGGCGGAAGCCGACGCCCGACGGCAGGCGGTGCCCTGTCTTGTTGTCAACACTGACGACCGCTTCCAGTACGCCACCCGTGGCCGACAGGCTTTCGATGGCCACATCCGCCGTTTCATCCCGGGCCTGCAGGGCCATCGTCTCCAATGACAGGGCTGCACCGTTGGTCGCGTAGGTCATCGGGTCCTTGGGCCCCAGTCCCATCTCTTCGTCGAATTGCGACAGCATCTCGACCATGAAGGCGTTCAGGCCCACGAAATTGTGCCGCTTGTAGTCGTCGCGGAAGGGCACATCCAACTCGTCATGTGGCAGCGCGTTGGGCACTTCGGGCAGGTTCGTGTCCTGAATGGTCGCGATCTGCGTGGTCAGGCTTTCGATCTTGATCCTGCCATCCATGGTCTCGAAATTGCTTTTCATGTGGCAGTCCTGACAGGACTGGGCCGTGCCTGCGTCCGCGAACTGGCTGTTCTGCCATTCGAGGAAGGTGGCCTGCTCGACCGAGTGCTGGAATTGCACAAGCGGCTCACGATAGGTCACGCCGAACTCGTCCTTGAGGAATTCGACAGCGTTCTGTGCCGATTGGTTCAGGATCGCCTGTTCCTCGACCGTGAATCCGGGCAGGGGCTTGTCTGTCGCGGCGTCGACATTGGGCAGGTTGATGGTGTGGCACGCGCCGCACATCTCGCTTTCCGTGATGTAGTCGTCATGCAGCGGCGTGATGCCCATGGCGTTCTGCATCGGCTTCTGGCGCACGTCCTGGAACGGGCCGATCAGCTCGTTGGCCGGGTTCGTGCGGAACACGCCCGTGGTGCCGTTCATCAGATAGGTGTCGAGCGTGTTGTAGTCCGGCTGCCCTTCCGCGCGTTCCGGCGGCGCGATGTGGTGGCATACGGCACAGGAGATCCCCTCGCGGGCGAGGTTGCCGTATTCATGGTAGTCGTAGGTGCCGTCGGCGATCTGCTGTTCCTTTTCAGCCGTGGTCAGCGGATCATGCAGCAGGGTGTAGGCCACCTTGAAGGTGTTGCCGTCCAGACCGCTGTCCGGGTTGTTGTGTGCGTCGATCTCAAGCTGGCGTTGACCCATCGCACCGTGGCAGGACAGGCACGTGGTGCCGAGGTTTTCGGACAGATCACCTACGCCCGCCTCTTCCAGCAGGGCAAATTCGGATTCGAGTTGCGCATAGAAAATCGGGTCACGCCCGGCCAGCCCCATCGGTGACCAGCGCCATTCGCCGTATTCGGAGATGTTGAACCCGTCGCCATAGGCGGGGCCGTCCTTGATGAACATGGTCACCCCGGAAGGCGCACCGCCCAGGCCACCGTGGCAGCCCACGCAATTGTCCGAGGTCAGGAAATGCTGGGTGTCGTTGGGCCGCGCAGGCACGTGATCCAGCCATTCGCTGGGCAGCGTTTGCAGATTGGCGCGCGTGATGTCGACACCGCCCGTACCCGGGAACATATCGGTAAATGCCTTGTTCTGGTCGACCGGTGACGCCTTGGCCGCGGCCACATGTGCGGCGCGCATGGCGGCAGGGTCGTGGGGGTCGTTCACGTAGGACTTGATCATCTCCTCGAGGCTCGCACCAAAGGCGGGCTTTTGCGCCATGGGCAGGTCGCGCCAGCTGGCGTCCACGCGGTAAATCACCGGTTCACCCGGATACCCTTCGATGTTCTCGAGCGCGGAAAAGATCAGCTCTTCGGCGGCAGAGGCGTGACAGCGCATGCACATCCCGTCGCCACCCGCACCCAGCGGCGGGCTGAAGGGCGCCTCGAATGTGTCGATGACCGGTTTGCGCGCCTTCATATCCTCTGTGTTCGCAAAATAGACCGATGCGAAGAACCACCCGCCGTGGGACAGGGCGCTGTCCTTGACCATAACCGTCCAGTTCAGGCCACCTTCGTTGTAGGCATAATGTTCCATCTCCCGCGCGACCCTTTCCGGGTCGTTCGGGTGTTCTTTCAGCAGGCTTGCATAATGCTCGTTGTATCGGGCCGACGGCGGGTTCACCATTTCCTTGACAACGATGGCCCCGTCCTCGATCGCGCCTTCGCGGCCGCCCTCCAGCCAGGTCATGATCTCGGGCGAGTAGTACATGCGGACAGCCGGGTGGATGCCGAAACTCATATTGAAGACAAACGGGCCCGTGTCGCGCCAGCTTTTGTCGCGTTTCCAGTCCAGCGCCACATACTCGCGTTTCGCGATCCACGGAAACAGCACGTTTTCATAGTCGATCAGGGGCAAGGTGCTTGGCAACGGAAGCTCAGCACTCTGGCCCGCTTGCGGCGGCTCTTCGGCCGAGGTGATGTGCGACATTGAAAACAGGGCGAGAAGAACGGGGACGAGAAAACGAGCGCGCATAGAATTGGTCTCCTGCATCGAATATCGGCAGAATGCCACCTAAGCGCGAATTTGTATACGCAAAATTTCGCTCATTCCGGGTGATCTCCCATGCTGATGCGACTTTTTGCAGGTCTGTCTCTTGACGGAAGGCCGGGGTGGCCTATCGCGCTCAATCGCTTTGTCGAGCGGGTGGTCAGCCTCGGATCGACCTGGATCTTGGTGCCCTGCGGCTGCGCCATCGGGCTTGGTACCGGCCCGTCTGCGCTCGGGCGGATTTTGCGTGGAAAAAGGAACTCTTGGTCGCTTTTCCCGTTGAATAGGCAACGCAACCCATAACGGAGATCACGATGACTGACGCATTGAAAGTTGTTCCTTCAAGCGACGACGTCTCAACCGGCGTCCAGAATACGGAAGCGGTGGCAACCGGTCTTTCGGATGTTCTGGCGGACACCTATTGCCTTGTTTTCAAAACACATGCCTACCACTGGAATGTCGAGGGGCCGCTGTTCTATTCGGTGCACAACCTGACGGAAGAGCATTACACCAACATGTTCGAAGCCGCGGATGCGCTGGCAGAGCGGGTGCGTGCCTTGGGTGAGCTTGCGCCCTCCGCGCTCAGGGACATCGTGAGCCGGTCGCGGGTCGAGGATCCCAAGGGGCCGATGTCCACCGCGCAGATGGTCGAAGACCTGGCAGCAGATCATGAGCGCCTGGCGCACCGTTTGCATGCGCTTGCAGAACTGGCGGAACGCAATCGCGACATCGTCACCGAAGACATGGCGACCGCGCGTTCGGCCTTCCACGAACAGGCGGCATGGATGCTGCGCGCCATTTCCAAGTCATGAGACACGGAACCCCGCCGCAAGCGTGCGGCGGGGTTTTTTCCTCAGGCTTTCAACGTTTCCGTCGATGAAAAGAACATGGCCTGACTGACGGCCGATTTGACCTGCGCTTCGGTGTACGGCTTTGAGATGAGGAATGCCGGTTCCGGCCCCTCGCCGGTCAGAAGCCGTTCGGGAAACGCGGTGATGAAGATGACGGGACGCTCGCCTTGCGCGGCGATGATGTCGTTCACCGCGTCAATCCCGCTGGAATTGTCCGCAAGCTGGATGTCCGACAGGATCAGATCCGCGCTTTCTTCCTTGGCCAGTTGCACGGCGCGGTCACGTGTGCGCGCGATGCCGGTGACGCGGTGGCCCATGTCGGCGACGATGGTTTCGAGATCCATGGAAATGATCGCCTCATCCTCGATGATCATGACCCTCCCCGATACGTTTTGGCCCATCTCGGCATAGGCGATGTCGATCAATTCCTGCGCTTCCTCCGGGGGCACATCCATGATGGTGCCAACATCGGCGGGCGAAAAGTCTTCTACGGTGTGAAGCAGCAGCGCCTCGCGTGTGTTCGGCGTCAGCTTCGACAGATGGTCGCGTGCCTTGCGGGCAAGATCTGTCGCATCTGAATCGTTTCCAAAGACCGCGCCGGATGTCGTCCAGATCGCGTGGAAACTGCGGAACAGGGCAACTTTTGCATCCGGGCCGCCATTGTATTGATCGGGATCGGACAAAATCGCCTCGAGCGTTGCGAGTGCATAGGTGTCACCGCTGTCCTGGCTGCCTGTCAGAGCGCGCGCATAGCGGCGCAGGTAAGGAAGGTTGGCACTCACATCGTCGGCGAGTTGCTCCCTTGCGTCCTTGTTCATTTTCTTTGCCTTTTTTCGACCTAGTCTTGGAACCATACGCGCTGTCATGCGTATTGGTTCCGTGACACGCTAATAAAATTGATCGAGAAGCCAGACCTGATGACACGGCAGACCCGAAAAACAGAGATCGAAGCAGAGATTGACGCGAACCTCAAACGCGCATTCGACAACATGGCCAATGAGCCCGTGCCTGACCGGTTCACGGATCTGCTCAACCAGTTGCGGACCGGAAACGTACAGGCATCTTCTGACAAGGGAGAAAAGCATGACGACTGACCCGCGAGACGAGTTGGTCGAGCATCTGGGTCCGCTGCGCGCATTTGCTCTCAGCCTGTGCCGAAATGGTGCGACGGCCGACGATCTGGTCCAGGATGCTTTGATCAAGGCGTGGACGAATATCGACAAGTTCGAACCCGGCTCGAACATGCGTGCTTGGCTGTTCACCATTTTGCGCAACACGTACTATTCGCTGCACCGCAAGCGGAAGCGTGAGGTGGAGGATGTCGACGGGGTCTATGCTGACACGCTTGCACAGAAGCCGGACCATGACGGGCGGTTGGCCATGCGTGACTTTGCCGTGGCCTTCGACCAGCTGAACGATGAGCAGCGCGAAGCGTTGGTGTTGGTCGGTGCCGGTGGATTTTCCTACGAGGAAGCCGCAGAGACCTGCGGCGTTGCCGTTGGCACCATCAAGAGCCGCGTCAATCGTGGACGTGCGCGACTGGCAGAGCTGATGGCCGTCGACGATCCGGATGATATCGAATTGACAGACAGCGTGACCGCGGGGATCGTGTCGGCTCAAAACGTGGCGTAAGACTTGCAACGAGATACGTGGACACGCGGGCTTTTTGTCCGTCTGGCAGGGCTGATGACTTTGGCCCTGTTCCCGTTGGGGGCCATTGCCCTGTGGCAGACCAATGAAGTCGTGACCGCAACAATTCAGCTGTCCGAAGAGATCGTCCTTTCAGAAACCGAGCGCGCCGCCGCCAACGAGCGTCGGCTGCTTGAGCGCGGGCGCGGCGCTGCCGAGGGCCTGGCCGCTCTTTTGGGGCCGGTGGCCGATGACGCCGCGCAATGCTCGGACATGATGGCGCGTTTCGTCAGTCGTCAGGACACATTCGTTTTTGCCGGCTTCATTGACAGGACCGGCATGATGGAATGCGCATCGAACGGTGTGACATTCGATTTTGCGGATGATCCCAGCTTTGCCCGTGCCCTGGAACAGGAGGGGCAGATATTCGAGGTGAACCTGTCGGGTGTCGCCACGGGCGAGTCGGTCGTCATCATCAGCAATCCGGTCAAGATAGAGGGCAGGTTTGCGGGTTTCGTGTCGCTGTCCTTGCCACATGAAGCCGCAAACCCGCTGATCGCCGGGGACAGTGGTTTTGATCACGTGACGATCAATCGGTCTGGTCGGGTTCTGTTTTCGACAAATGATCTGTCGTCGGCCGGACAGCTTCTGCCTGCCAATGTCGCGCCAACCGACTTCATTCAAAGAGACGGTGACACGTTCATTGCGCGGGCCATAGACGGGCGTGAGCGGCTGTTTGCGATATCGTCCATCATTCCCGACGAAGTGGTTGTCGTGGGCTCCTGGCCGACGGGGCGCAGCATTGACAGCATCGGCACGCTGCCAGTGTGGGTGCCATTGCTGTTTCCGATCCTGATGTGGTTTGCTGGGCTGGCGGTCGCGTTCCTTGGGCTGCACCGCCTGGTCATCCGACATATCTATGCACTTCGCAGTGCGATGCGGCGGTTCGCGCTGGGCGAGCGGGATGAGCCGAAACTGCAATTCGTGGATCCTCCGGCAGAGTTCGAAGTGCTTGAGACGTCGTTCAACCGAATGGTCCAGTCGCTCGTGCGCGCGGAGCGTCAGGCGGAACAGGATCTGGATGAAAAGACCATTCTGCTGCGCGAGATACACCACCGGGTGAAAAACAATCTGCAGCTGATCGCGTCGATCATGAACATGCACGCACGCGCCGCCAAGACGCCCGAGACCCGTGCGCTCTTGTCACAATTGCAGCAACGCGTGCGGGGTCTGGCCACGGTGCATCAAACGATGAACACCAACTCCGATGAAACCAGCATCGACGCGAGAAAACTGATCCAGCGCCTGGTCAACGAATTGATCCCGATGGCCAACGGCCTGAAGCGCAAGATTCAGACGACGACAGATGTCGCGTCCGTTCAGCTGGGGCAAGACCAGGCGGTGACATTGTCCATGCTCGCGGCCGAAGCGTTGACGAATGCGGTCAAGTACATAGACGCCCCGATGGACGATGTTCTGACCCTTGAAATCACGCTCGAGGAATTGGGCGAGCGCATGTTGCGTTTCACCATCACCAACACGGTAGGCGCGGGGTCGAACGAGTCACCGGCTCTGATGGAAAGCAGTGGTATCGGTACGCGGCTGATACGTGCCTTCGTGGCGCAGCTCGACGGTGAAGAGGACCGTGAGGTGTCGGATACGCATTTCAAATATGTCGTCACCTTCCCGCGGGCCGATGCCGAACCGGCCGTTCCAAGGCCGTGGGCGCAGCAGACGGCAGCGTCGTAATCCAGCCGCGGGCTAAAACGGCCCTAGATAAGGGGCCGACGTTGCACGGTGTCGGGATCGATCCCCGAAAGCTCGGTCAGCGCGTCTTCGTCCAGTATGTTCAACACGCCATTTGACCATTGTACGACGCCATTCGCCTTGAGTTTCGCAAGGGTCTTGTTGGTGTGCACCAGTGACAGCCCCAGCGCATCCGCCAGATCCTGTTGCCTGAAGGGCAGGGGGCATGTCTGCCCTTTGTTCAAGTCCAGCATGGAGGCGCGGCGAAAGAAGCGGTGCAGGCTCCAAGCGATCTTTTCCAACGCGCCGCGTTGGCCGACAGTCGTCAGCGCATCGCCCAGAAAGTGCTCTTCAACGGCAGCAATGTGGGTCAACGCAAAGGCGCGCTCGGGCTGGTTTTGAAACAGTTCGAACACACGGCTTCTGTTGAACACGCACAACCGCATCGGTGTCGACGCTTCGACGGAGTGGCACATTGCGTCCAGCACACCGGCCTGCAAGCCAATGAAATCGCCGGGCATGACAAAGCCGATGACTTGTCGGCGCCCGTCTTCCAATGTCTTGTAACGTATCCCCATACCCGACAGTACGGTGAAAAGCTGTGCGGCGCGTGACCCCTCCATGAACAGTTGCGTCCCGGTCTCGGCAACCATTTCACCTGTTTTAAAGCGTTTCATGAAGGTCACTTCTTCCGGCTCGAACGGCAGGAAGCCGTCTTTCCGCCGCAACGGGCATTTGTCGCAACTAATTGTCGAAACATCGTCTTGGTATGTCACAGTTTATTGCTCCCTTGAGCAGTCAGGTGGAATGAGGACGTCCAAACATAAGAAAGGGCGATACCTCGATGACAGCGCGCACAACACCCGATCAGACCCTGGGTCTGGTCGTCACTCCGAATTTTGTAGAAGCCGAAGACATCACAGACGCGCTGCAGCGCTTCGGTTTCGTAGAGATCGTCCATTGTCGCTCTGCGACCGAGGTTGCCTCGTTGTTGGAGCAAGGACATCGTCTGCCGTCCCTCGCACTTCTGTCGTTTCATGGCGAGGACAAGGTGGCCGATCATGTGTGCAAGAGCCTGCGGGATGCGGGCGTGGGGCAGATCCTCATCAATGGCGATGCGCACCGTGCTCGGAACGTGGATGCCGTCTTCTTGCAAAGACCCTATTCGGATCAGGACCTTGACCTCTGCATCGGACACGCCGTGCAGGCCATCCGCGCAGCCAGGGATCCCGAAAGCGCGTAAGCATCACGTTGCCCCGATCATCCGATCGGGTGCGCGGTGTGCAAGTCTAGCTCTGCGGCTCGATCATCTGGGCATCGTCACCCACGAGCGCGGCGTTATCGTCGACACTTGAATAGACATTTGCCACGAAAAAGACGCCTGCGATCAGAACCACGACGCCTAGTCCGGCCAGAACAAACCAGTGTTTGCGTGTTTGCGTTTCGACATCTGTGTCGGGTGCCGACATGTATCGTCTCCTTTCGGTCATGCGTTGTTATGACAACGTCGAAAGGACGCGGGAGTTCCAACAATAATGTGCGCGACACCATTCCAACAGCCGAATGTGTTTGCCGGCTCCGTACCAAAATGCAGACCACGGTTCGGGCAATTGCCGTCGGAACGAAACCGATGGATTTGCGTTGAAGCGTAAATGATTTGCACGTCGGACCATGAAAATGACCCACAATTCGTCTTCCACTCTTGTCGAAAAGAAAAGCGAGGATGAGGCGGTAACAGAGGCGTCCGGTCTGTCGCCGCGGCTCATTTTCGAAACCATACGCAGGCATGGGGACGAGGAGCTTGGGCGGCCAATTAACACGTTGTTCTGGTCGGGCATCGCGGCTGGCATTCTCATCAGCTTTTCGGTGTTGGGAGAAGCGTATCTCCGCGCCCATTTGCCCGATACCGGCTGGCGCTACATCATTGAAAACCTGGGTTATTCCCTTGGCTTCCTGCTTGTCATACTGGGCCGGATGCAATTGTTCACCGAAAACACGATCACGACCGTCGTGCCGATGGTACTCGACCCCTGCCGATCGATATTTGCGCGTGTTGCCACGCTGTGGTCGGTCGTGCTCTTTGCGAATGTCATTGGCGCATTTCTGATTGCTCTGTTCCTGGTCTACACGCCCGCGCTCACGCCAGAGATGTTGGCCGTAGTCAACGAACTGAGTGCGCACGCGACAGGTTTCCCTGCTGTCGAAGGTTTGGTGCGCGGTATTCCCGCAGGCATTCTGATCGCCTCCATCGTGTGGATGTTGCCATCGGCCCAAAACAACGAAGTGTTGCTTATCGTCATCTTTACGTGGCTGATTGCGTTGGGCGACTTCACGCATATCGTTGCAGGATCCGTCGAAATGGCCGTTCTGGCCGTTCAAGGGATGATCAGTGCACCGCAAGCTGTGTTCGGTTTTTTCCTGCCCGTTCTGGTCGGAAACGTGATCGGCGGAACAGCCGTCTTCACGATGATGACCTACGCCCAGATCCGCCCGGAAATTGACGACGCCAAATGAAGAACGGGGCGCTTTTGGGCGCCCCGTCTTTTCTAACCATCCTTCGCGAGACTGGACTTCTCGCGATCGCTTTCTTCCATGCGCTGTTCGGTGCGGCGCTTGCTGAGATACGCCCAGACCAGAACCATTCCAAAGGTCAATGCAGGAAGGATCACGATCAGTGCTTCGATGCTCATGTCTGCTCCTTTCTTTTCTGCTTGAAAGGAAAACGCATCTTCGGACCATCAGTTCCCGATATCTGGTCCTTGAGCGCCGCCGCCGAAACATCAATTGTCCAACCGCAGATGTCCCCGTCGGTGCAATTCTACTTTTTTGAACGTCCAAAGGGGGCGATACGAAACGCTTTCGGCGTGCCGCCGTCACAGTATTGTCGCGGGTTGCGTGCCGCTTCACATGGCGTCGATATTTTGAGGTGAAGTAAAATAGGTTTTTAACTCAGATAGATAGCCCAATTTCGTGTCAAAATGATGAACGTTCCTCAAAAATCCGTTGACATGATGTACGTCCCTCAAATAGCGTTTCCCCCCAAGGTCACCGCAAACACGGGACCGATAGGGAGGATCATATGAAAAAAATGACTTCAGCCGCCGTGGGTGCGGCCTTGATGACATCTGTCAGCGTGCCAACCTTGGCCATGGCAGATGATTTGACACTCTGCTGGGCCGCCTGGGACCCGGCAAATGCATTGGTGGAACTCAGCAAGGAGTTCGAGGCCCAATCCGGCCACACCATGAACTTCGAGTTCATCCCCTGGCCCAACTTCGCCGACCGGATGCTGAACGAGCTGAACTCGGGCGGCAAGCTCTGCGACCTGCTGATCGGTGACAGCCAATGGATCGGCGGCGGCGCCGAGAACGGGCATTACGTCAAGCTGAACGACTTCTTCGACGCCGAAGGGATCAGCATGGACGACTTCGCACCCGCGACCGTCTACGCCTATTCCACATGGCCCAAGGGCACGCCGAACTACTACGCACTGCCTGCCATGGGCGACGCCAACGGCTGGTTCTACCGCGCCGACTGGTTCGCCGATGCCGACATCCAGGCTGCCTACAAGGAAGCCACGGGCGAAGACCTGCGCGAGCCGCAAAGCCAGCGCGAGATGCTGCAAATCGCCCAGTTCTTCCAGGGCCGCGAGATCGATGGCAAGACCGTCTACGGCGCGTCCATCTTCACCGAGCGCGGCTCCGAAGGGATCACAATGGGCGTGACCTCGGCGCTTTATCCATGGGGGTTCAAGTACGAGAACACTCCCGGCTCTTACGACATGGAGGGGGCGGTAAACTCTGCAGAAGCCGTCGAAGCGCTGGAATTCTACAAAGAGTTCTACGAAACCGCGACGCCACCCGGTTACACCAACTCCTACATGGGTGAATCGCTCGACGCCTTTAAGTCCGGTCAGGTCGCCATGGCGATGAACTGGTTCGCGTTCTTCCCCGGCCTCTATGCCGATCCGGACACCGGCGGGGACAAGATCGACTTCTTCGTGAACCCACCTCAGAACCAGGCCGGCTCGACGCTGGGCGGGCAGGGGATCAGCGTGGTTGCCTATTCCGACAAACAGGATGCAGCGCTTGAGTACATCAAGTGGTTTGCCAACCCCGAGGTGCAGGCCAAGTGGTGGGAGCTGGGTGGCTACTCGGCCCACAACGCGGTCCTGAACGATCCGGGCTTCAAGGACAGCGCGCCGTTCGCCGGTGACTTCCTCGAAGCGATGAACGACGTTCAGGACTTCTGGCAGGAACCGACCTATGCCGAATTGCTGCTCGCCATGCAAAAGCGCATCCACGACTATGTGGTCGCGGATCAGGGCACGGCACAGGAAGCCCTCGACAAGCTGATCGAGGACTGGACCGAAGTCTTTGAGGACGAAGGCAAGCTCTAAGTCCTCCTCCCAGGGGTGGGCAGCAATGCCCACCCCACCTCCGACCGAACCCGACCCTTTGTAGGGTGTGCAATCTGCCCACCTCACGAGAAAGCTGTGCCAGATGACAGACACCATCGCCAACCGCGCCGCCAAGGCCACGCCCCAACGCGTCGCGCGCAAGATCAAGGGACTGAGCGACCGCGCGATCGCGTGGATCTTTGTCGCCCCCACGATCTTCCTGCTGCTGGCCATCAACATCTTCCCGCTGATCTGGACGATCCAGCTCAGCTTCACCAACTACCGCGCCAACCGGCTGAACCGCGAACCGGAATTCATCGGCCTGCGCAACTACGAACGCATCCTCACGGATAGCGACATCTGGCTGAACATGCAGGCCACGGCGCACTTCCTGTTCTGGACGATCGCGCTGCAGGTGCTGATCGGCTTCACGCTGGCCTGGCTGATCAACAAGAAATTCAAGGGCAACGACCTCTGGACCACGATCATCGTGCTGCCCATGATGCTGTCGCCCGCGGTGGTCGGGAATTTCTGGAAATTCCTCTACCAGCCGCAAATCGGCCTCTTCAACTACATCGTCGCCTTCTTCACCGGCAAAGACCCCAGCAGTTTCGAAATGCTCGGCTCCGTCCAGCTTGCGCCATGGTCCATCGTCATCGTGGACACGTGGATGTGGACGCCCTTCGTCATGCTCATCTGCCTCGCCGGGCTGCGGTCGATCCCCGACTACATCTATGAGGCGGCCGAGGTCGACCGCGCCTCCAAACTCCGCCAGTTTTTCACCATCACCATTCCGATGGTGCTGCCCTTCCTGATGCTCGCCGTGCTTTTCCGCGGCATCGAGAACTTCAAGATGTTCGACCTCGTCGTCCAACTCACCGGCGGCGGCCCGGGTTCGACAACCGAACTCACCTCGATCAACCTCAAGCGCGAGGCGTTCGAAAAATGGCGCACCGGCTACGCATCCGCCTACGCCATCATCCTCTTCGTCACGGTCTTCGGCCTCGCCAGCATCTACGTCAAAGCCCTCAACAAGGTGAAGGAGCGCTGATCATGACCCGATCCACCCTTCATCTTGCCAGAAAAACTCTCGGGGGGCGGTGCGCCAGCACCGGGGGGCAGACAGCCCCCCTCCGAACCCCGACGCCCAAACCGGACCGCAGATCATGAGCGCCTATTCCGTCACTGAACCCAGCACGCGGTCCAAATGGTTCGCGGGATCGCTGGTCATCCTCTACGCGCTGATCACGATGATCCCGCTGGCATGGATCATGCTCACCGGGTTCAAGTCGCCCAGCGATGCCATCAGCTACCCGCCCAAGGTCGTATTCGAGCCCACGCTCGAAGGCTACGTGAACCTCTTCACGACCCGCACACGGCAAACGCAGGAATTCCTCGACGCCAACCCGCCGCAGAACTGGGCGGATGAGATCGTGCGCGAATACGACATGGTCATCGTCGGCCCCTCGAAGTTCGGAGAACGGTTCCTGAACTCGGTCATCATCGGCTTCGGCTCGACCTTCCTGTCGGTCTTCCTCGGCACCCTCGCGGCCTACGCTTTCTCGCGTTTCAAGATACCCTTGGCGGATGACCTACTGTTCTTCATCCTCAGTACAAGGATGATGCCGCCCATCGCCGTCGCGATCCCGATCTTCCTGATGTACCGCAACCTCGGCCTGTCGGACACGCATCTGGGCATGATCCTGCTCTACACGGCCGTGAACATCTCGCTCGCGGTCTGGCTGCTCAAGGGCTTCATCGACGAAATCCCGCGCGAGTACGAAGAAGCGGCCCTGATCGACGGCTACACGCGGTTCCAAGCGTTCTATAAAGTGGTGCTGCCGCAAGCCGCCACCGGCATCGCCTCAACGGCTATCTTCTGCCTGATCTTCGCCTGGAATGAATACGCCTTCGCGGTGCTGCTCACCTCGGCCACGGCCCAGACGGCACCGCCCTTCATCCCCACGATCATCGGCGTCGGCGGCCTCGACTGGCCGGCAGTCGCGGCAGGGGCTACGATCTTCCTGTTGCCCGTCATGATCTTCACCATCCTGCTGCGCAAACACCTGCTGCGGGGCATCACATTCGGAGCGGTGCGCAAATGATCCGCCTATGTCCAACCACAACATCTTGGTGCACCGGGGGGGTGCATGGGGGGTGCACAGGGGGTGTACGGATGGTGTACGGATGTCACCCCCCTCGTTTCAGCCAATCGGAGGGCACGTCATGCGCACATTCCTGACCGGCCTCATGCGCCTGCGCCGCGGCCCGTGGGAGATGCTGGCCACCATCATCATCGCGCTCGGGGTCTTCATGCTGATGCAGCCCTTCGTCCTCTGGGCCTTCACCTATTCCTTCATCACGACGCTGGTGGGCACCGTCATGTTCATCGTCGTCAGCCACTTCCCGGAAGGTGAGTAATGGCCGAGATTGTCATCAAGAACGTCCGCAAAGAATTCGGCGATTTCATCGCTGTGAAAGAGTCGAGCTTCACGATCGAAGACGGTGAATTCTTTATGCTTTTGGGCCCCTCAGGCTGCGGCAAAACCACCACCTTGCGCATGATCGCGGGTCTCGAATTGCCCACGAGCGGCGAGATCTTTCTCGACGGCGAAGAGATCGGCCAGCGTCCCCCGTCGGAACGCGATATTGCTTTTGTTTTCCAGATGTTCGCCCTCTATCCTCACATGAACGTCTACAAGAACCTCAGCTACCCGCTGGTCAGCCAGGGCATGCCCCGCGCGCAAGTCCGGGCCAAGGTGGACGAGGTCGCAACAATCCTCGGCATCAAGGACATCCTCAAGAAACCCGTGGGCGGCCTGTCCGGCGGCGACCGGCAACGGGTTGCGCTCGGTCGCGCCATCGTTCGTGAACCCAAAGCGTTCATGATGGACGAACCCCTCGGCGCGCTCGACGCCGAATTCCGCGAACACATGGCGGAGGAGTTGCGCGCCCTCCATGACCGCATGGGGGCCACCACGGTCTACGTCACCCACGACCAGCTCGAAGCGATGCAGATGGGCGACAAGATCGTCGTGATGAACAACGCCGTTGTCGAACAGTTCGGCAAACCGCAGGACATCTACGACATGCCTGCCACCATGTTCGTAGCGGACTTCATCGGCTCACCGTCCATGAACTTCCTGAATTTTCAGGGAAAAGTCGCGAAAGGCGAAGAGTTGGTCACGCTTGCGGACCAAACGATGAGCGTGCCGACCTTGCGCGAAGGGGCTTCGGGCGATCTCGTCTTCGGCGTCCGCCCGGAACATATCAATCTGTCCGATGATGGCGCTTATCGTGGCAAAATCCTCGCCACTGAATACCTCGGAACGACCCAAATCATCACGCTCGACACGCCCAACGGAGAGGTGAAGGCACGCATCGCCTCCGACCAGCTCGCGACGGTGGGCGAGACGGTGGGCCTCGGCTTCAACGCCAAGACGGTGACCCTGTTCGACAAGGCCACGGGCCGCGCCCTGCGCTCAGAACTGAACGAAGGAGTGCTCGCCCATGGCTGAGGTGCAACTGACCGGCGTGTCCAAATCCTTCAAGACCACGCAAGCGGTTATCGACATGGACCTGACCATTCCCGACGGCGCTTTTGTCGTGCTGCTGGGACCCACTGGCGCAGGCAAGACCACGACCCTGCGCCTGATTGCTGGGCTGGAGAAACCGGACACCGGTGACATCAAGATCGGCGGCACATCCGTGACCAATCTGACCCCCGCACAGCGTGATGTGGCGATGGTGTTTCAGCAGTATTCCCTCTACCCACACATGTCCGTACGCGACAATCTCGCCTTTCCTCTGCGCTCGCCCATTCTCAAGACGCCCGAGGGTGAAATAGCACGCAAAGTCAATGAGGTGGCCGAAGTTCTTCATATCCCACATAAACTCGACAACAAGGCGACCGAGCTGTCGGGTGGCGAGATGCAGCGTGTCTCCATCGGGCGCGCGCTGGTGCGCGATCCGCAAGTCTATCTGATGGACGAACCGCTCAGCTCACTCGACGCCAAGCTGCGCGCTGACCTGCGGGTCGAGTTGAAACGTATTCACGCGGAACTGGCGGCAACACTGCTCTACGTGACCCACGACCAGATCGAAGCGATGACGATGGCCACCCATGTGGGTGTGCTCGATGAAGGGCGGCTCGTGCAGTTTGGCACGCCGCGCGACATCTACGAAAACCCGCGCACAGCTTATGTGGCGGCGCGTTTGGGCCAGCCTCGGATCAACCTGCTGCCCGTTGGTCTGATGGGTGAGGATGCCCCCGCAGGCGCCCATCAGGTCGGACTACGGCCTGAAAATATCCGACACGGTGCGGGCCGCGATGCGCAGGTGGTGCGGGTGGAGCACCTCGGCGACCAGACCCGGCTGCACCTGAAAGTGGCTGACCACGACGTCATCACCCTGACCGATCCACACACGACGCTCGAGGCCGGCGAGACCATCCAGATCGCCCCGGAAAATCCTGTGTTTTTCGATGCTTCCGGCGCACGGATCACCTGAGAAAAGGACAAGCACATGGCACAATTCGTCAATGCGAAAGAGGATCTGGTCAAGGAAGCCATCGACGGGCTTCTGGCCTGCTCGGGTGGCGCACTGGCGCGGCTGGATGGCTATCCGCACATCAAGGTGGTCTACCGCACGGACTGGGCGCGCGACCGGGTGGCGCTGATCTCGGGCGGTGGCTCGGGGCACGAACCCGCCCATGCCGGTTTTGTTGGTCCCGGAATGTTGACAGCAGCGGTCTGCGGCGAGGTGTTTGCCTCGCCTTCGGTCGAGGCCGTACTCGCGGGCATTCTGGCCGTTACGGGCGAGGCGGGGTGCCTGCTGATCGTCAAGAATTACACCGGCGACCGGCTGAACTTCGGCCTGGCCGCCGAGCGGGCGCGCGCACTGGGCCGAAAAGTCGAGATGGTGGTCGTCGATGATGACATCGCGCTGCCCGACCTGCCGCAGCCGCGCGGCGTCGCGGGCACGCTCTTCGTGCACAAGATTGCGGGCGCCATGGCCGAGGCAGGCAAGCCTCTGGAAGAGGTCGCCGACGCTGCCCGGCGCATCATCGCCAGCGTGGTCTCCATCGGCACCAGCCTCGACACATGCACCGTGCCCGGTTCACCGAAGGAGAACCGCATCCCGGCGGGCAAAGCCGAACTGGGTCTTGGTATTCATGGCGAACCGGGGGTGGAGCAGGTGGATTTCACCGGTGCGTCCCAGGCGATGAACACCGTGCTTGAAAAATTGCGCGAGCACGCCGGGCAGGGGCCGTGCGTGGCCCTTGTGAACAATCTTGGCTCGACCACACCGCTTGAAATGTCGGTGCTCAGCCACGGGCTTGCGCAGTCCGGCATCGCCAGCCACGTGATCGGCCCCGCACCGATGATGACTTCGCTCGACATGCACGGGTTTTCCGTGTCTGTGCTACCGGTGGGCGCCGATGATCTCGAAGCGCTGGCGACACCTGTCCCGATGGCAGCATGGCCCGGCCTCCAGGGGTTGGTCGATGTGCCGGTAACGCCGCTGCCAGACGGCCTCACCCCAATCGAGCCAATCCCTTCGGCCAATGCGCAGACGCGGGATATCATTGCGCAGGTGGCCGATGCGCTGATCGCTGCCGAAGGAGACCTGAACGAACTCGACGCCAAGTCCGGCGACGGGGACACGGGCAGCACGTTGGCCACCGCCGCGCGGGCGCTCAAGGATCGGCTTGATGCGATGCCGCTGGCCGACCTGACACAGCTTTTCCCGGCCCTCGGAAACGAGTTGAGCCAAACCATGGGCGGGTCTTCAGGCGTGATCCTCGCCATCTATTTCAACGCGGCAGGCGACGCCTGTGCTGGTGGTGCGCCGGTGCACAAGGCGCTGGCGGAAGGGCTGAAGCGGGTCAGTGATGTGGGCGGTGCCAAGGTCGGGGACCGGACGATGATCGACGCACTGGCGCCCGCTTTGGATGCGCTACCGGGGGGCATCGACGCCTCTGCCGCCGCCGCACGCGCGGGCGCGGACAGCACGGCGCAGATTCACCGTGCAAAGGCGGGCCGGGCGGCATATGTCCCGTCGGACAACCTCAAAGGGCACAACGACCCGGGGGCGGAAGCCGTGGCGCTGGTTTTTGAAGGGTTGGCAAAGGCCATGAAAGGGTAGGCACATTTGAACAAACAGGACACGAAGAGCGGCCTGAAACCGACCGTCAATGACATTGCCCGCGTGGCGGGTGTGTCGCTGGCGACGGTTGACCGTGTCCTGAACGCGCGCCCCGGCGTGCGCTCTGTCACCATCGACAAGGTGAACAAGGCGATTGCCGAGTTGGGCTATGTCCGCGACACGGCGGCGGCCAACCTGGCGCGGGGGCGTGTCTATAACATGCTGTTCATTCTGCCGGACACGGACAACGAGTTTGTCGTGGCGCTGGATGCGCATGTGACCGAACAGGGCGCAAAGCTGCGCCATCAGCGGACGACATTGGACACCGTGCGTGTGCCGCCCTTCGATCCGCAGGCCATCGTTCAGGCGCTCGACAGCGTGGATGCCACGCGGACGGACGGTGTGGCCGTCTTCGGGCCGGAAACTCCGTCGGTGCGGGACGCCGTCAAGCGCGCGCGGGCACGCGGAATTGTAGTCGTGGCCCTTGTTGCTGATCTGCCAAGTTCGGACCGCGACCACTTCATCGGTGTGGACAACGTGGCCGCTGGCCGGACAGCCGCGCATCTCATGGGCCGCTTTGCCAAACGGGGCGGGCGGGTGCTTGTCATCACGGGCTCGCGGCTTGCGCGGGACCACCTGGAGCGGCGCAAGGGCTTTGACGCCGTCATGTCGGACCGTTTTCCGGAGCTGGATGTTGTTGCCAGCATCGAGGGGCGGGACGATCCCGAGTTGATCCGCAGGATGCTGCCGGAGGTCTTTGCGTCCTATCCGGACCTCTGTGGCATCTACTCGTCTGCAGCAGGCAATCCGGGGCTGATCCAGTATCTGAGTGACAATCCGCATCCCGGTCTCGTCGTCGTTGCGCACGAGCTGACGCCGACCTCGCGCACCGCCTTGGAGCAGGATGTGTTTGATGCCATCATCTCTCAGGACACGGGCCATCTGGTGCGTTCTGCCGTGCGGCTGATGAAGGCCACGGCGGACCGCCAGCCCATTGATCACACGCAGGAACGGATCCGCATCGACATCTATTTGAAGGAAAACATGCCGTCCCCATAGCGGCATGAAGGGAGGAGACATCATGAAAACCATCAAGGGCCCGGCGCTGTTTCTGGCGCAGTTCGCAAGTGACGAGGCGCCGTTCAATTCGTGGGACGCGATCACCAAATGGGCGGCTGAGTGCGGCTACAAAGGCGTGCAGGTCCCCAGCTGGGACGGGCGTCTGTTCGATGTGATGAAGGCCGCGGGCTCGCAGGACTATTGCGATGAGTTTCTTGGGGTGGCGCGCGAGAACGGGGTCGAAGTGACCGAATTGTCGACGCACCTGCAGGGGCAGCTTGTGGCCGTGCATCCGGCTTATGACAGCGCGTTCGACGGGTTTGCCGCAGAAGAGGTGCGCGGCAATCCCAAGGCGCGGCAGGAATGGGCGGTGGAGCAGGTGAAATACGCCCTGTCCGCCTCATCCCGCATGGGGATCAAGGCGCACGCGACCTTCTCCGGCGCTTTGGCGTGGCCTTACATCTACCCGTGGCCGCAGCGCCCGGCGGGTCTGATCGAAGCGGCTTTTGACGAGTTGGCAGCGCGCTGGCGTCCGATCCTGGATCACGCGGAGGAGATGGGCGTCGATGTCTGCTATGAAATCCACCCCGGCGAAGACCTGCACGACGGTGTGACTTTCGAGATGTTCCTGGAGCGTTTGGACAACCATCCGCGCTGCAACATGCTCTACGATCCCAGCCACTATGTGCTGCAATGCCTTGATTACCTAGACAATATCGATATCTACAAGGATCGCATTCGCATGTTCCACGTTAATGATGCGGAGTTCAATCCGACCGGGCGGCAGGGCGTCTATTCCGGCTATCAAAGCTGGGTGGATCGAGCCGGACGGTTCCGCAGCTTGGGTGACGGGCAGGTGGATTTTGGGGCTGTGTTTTCGAAGATGGCCGCCAACGACTTTGACGGTTGGGCTGTAGTGGAATGGGAATGCTGCCTGAAGCACCCCGAAGATGGCGCACGCGAAGGGGCGCAATTCGTCAAGGATCACATCATTCGCGTGACCGAACGTGCGTTCGATGACTTCGCTGACGGTGGCACGGACGAGGCAGCGAACCGGAAGATGCTGGGCATAGACGACTAAGCGTTGGCGCTTGTGGCAGATCGGCCCTTCGGGGAGGATTTTTTTGAAACAGGGAAGAGGGACGGTTGCGCTGACATGCCGACCGGGAGGATGACATGAGCCGGATCAAATTGGGTATGGTGGGTGGCGGCAATGACGCCTTTATCGGAGCGGTGCACCGTATCGCAAGCCGCATTGATGATCGTTTCGAATTGGTAGCGGGGGCGTTGAGTTCGACGCCAGAGAAGTCGCAGGCCAGTGGTGAGGCGCTGGGCCTGCCGCGTATTTACGACGACTTCAAGCAGATGGCGCAGCGTGAGGCGCGGCGGAAGGATGGCATCGATGCGGTCAGCATCGTGACGCCCAACCATGTGCACTACGCCGCCGCGCGCGAGTTTCTGAAGCGTGGCATTCACGTCATTTGCGACAAGCCGCTCACCTCGACCCTGGCAGACGCCAAGAAGCTGGTGAAGGCAGCCGAAGATAGCGATGCGCTGTTTATCCTGACCCACAATTACACGGGCTACCCGATGGTGCGGCAGGCGCGTGAGATGGTTGCAAATGGCGATATTGGCGCCATTCGGGTGGTGCAAGTAGAGTATCCGCAGGATTGGCTGACGGTCGAGCAAGACTTCAAGCAGGCCGAGTGGCGGACGGATCCGGCGCGCTCGGGTGCGGGTGGGTCTACGGGTGACATTGGCACGCACGCCTTCAACCTTGCTTGTTTCATCACCGGGCTCGAGGTCGATAGCCTCGCCGCCGATCTGACAGCCTTTGTTCCTGGACGGCAGGTGGATGACAACGGCCACGTCATGTTGCGCTTTGACGGCGGGGCCAAAGGAATGCTGTGGTGCAGCCAGGTGGCGCCTGGGAACGAGAACGCGCTGCGCATCCGGGTCTATGGCGACAAGGGCGGGTTTGAATGGGCGCAGGAGGATCCGAACTACCTGTGGCACACGCCTTTTGGTGAACCCAAGCGCCTGATCACGCGCAATGGGGCGGGGGCAGGTGATGCAGCGGCGCGTGTCTCGCGTATCCCGCCGGGTCACCCCGAAGGATATCTTGAGGGCTTTGCCAACATCTACACCGAAGCGGCGGACGCGATCATGGCGGCCAAGGCGGGACAGGGCGTGCCTGCTGACGTGCTCTATCCGACCGTCCATGACGGGTTGAAGGGCGTGCAATTCGTGTCGGCTTGCGTCAAGTCCTCGGCCCGGAACGCGGCTTGGGTCAAGCTCGACCACTAACAATAGGGGCCATGGGGCGGCTTGACCCGCCCCGGGCCTTGCCATATCTGAGGCATCGGAGCTGCGGGCGTTGTGTAGTGGTAAGACCTTAGCCTTCCAAGCTAATGACGCGGGTTCGATTCCCGCCGCCCGCTCCAAACCTTCCCCATGCGCCGCCCTGTCCACTTGACCAGACTGCACTGGTACATGCATGTGCGGGATTGAGTAGTTTCCGGAGACCGCATGGCCGACCAGACGACCGCCGCCGCACCGCCCAACCCGGGCACGGAAGAGCGCGAAAAATCCAAGCAGATTGGCGCCTTGCGCGCGCTTTGGCCCTTTGTTGCGCCCTATTGGAAGCTCATGTGCGCGGCGATTGCAGCGCTCGTGTCGACGGCCATCGTGTCGCTGACGCTGCCCCTGGCTGTCCGCCGGGTGGTGGACAATTTCAATACCGAGCATTCGGAAATCCTCGATCTCTATTTTCTTGCCGCCATCGGCATAGCTGGGCTTTTGGCCATCGGCACCGCCGTTCGATACATGCTTGTCACGCGGCTCGGCGAACGGGTCGTTGCCGACATCCGCAAGGCCGTTTTCGACCGCGTGATCGGCATGTCGCCCAGTTTCTATGAAAACATCATGACGGGCGAGGTTTTGAGCCGGATCACCACCGACACCACGCTGATCTTGAGCGTGATTGGCTCGTCCATCTCCATCGCCCTGCGTAACGTGTTGATTTTTATCGGCGGTTTGATCCTGATGCTGCTGACGTCTGCCAAACTGACGGGGCTTGTTCTGCTGATCGTGCCTGCTGTCGTGGTGCCGATCCTCGTGCTCGGGCGGCGCCTGCGCGTGTTGAGCCGCGAGAACCAGGACTGGATTGCTGCTTCGTCCGGCAGTGCCTCGGAACAGTTGAGCGCCGTGCAGACGGTGCAGGCCTTCACCCACGAGGCAACCAGCCGAGCGATGTTTTCGGACGTGACGGAGTTGAGCTTTGGTTCGGCCCGTCGTCGGATCGCGGTGCGGGCCTTGATGACTGCCATCGTGATCTTCCTTGTGTTTGTCGGGATTGTCGGGGTGCTGTGGATTGGTGCGAACGATGTCCGGTCGGATGTGATGACCATGGGCGCGCTGATCCAGTTCGTGATCTACGCTGTGATGGTGGCCGGGGGCGTGGCGGCTCTGTCAGAAATCATCGGAGAATTGCAGCGCGCGGCCGGTGCGACGGAGCGATTGGTGGAGTTGTTGCAGGTCGAGGATGCGGTGCAAGATGTGGCTGCACCAGCACCTGTGCCATCGCCGGTCAAGGGGCATATTCAGTTCGAGGATGTACGCTTTGCCTATCCCGCGCGGCCCGGGATCAATGCGCTGGATGGTGTGACGCTCGACATTCAGCCGGGTGAAACGGTCGCCTTTGTCGGTCCGTCCGGGGCTGGGAAAACGACGATTATTCAGATGCTTCTGCGGTTCTACGATCCCCAGGACGGGCGGGTTTTGCTGGACGGTGTGGACGTTGCCGAGATGGCGCGCGAGGCATTCCGCCAACAGATCGCGCTTGTGCCACAGGATCCGATCATCTTTGCCGCATCTGCCGCCGAAAACATCGCCTTCGGGCGACCGGGTGCCACTGCGGCAGAGATACAGGCCGCGGCGCAGGCGGCCGCGGCGCATGAGTTCATCAGTGCGTTGCCGCAGGGGTACGACAGCCCGCTCGGTGAACGTGGCGTAATGCTGTCCGGTGGACAGAAGCAGCGTATCGCCATTGCGCGTGCGATCCTGCGGGATGCGCCGGTCCTGCTGCTGGACGAAGCGACAAGCGCGCTGGATGCAGAAAGCGAGCGTGCGGTGCAGGAGGCGGTGGATACGCTAGCGCAGGGGCGCACGACGCTGATCGTGGCGCACCGTCTCGCCACCGTGAAGATGGCGGACCGGATTGTCGTCCTCGATCAGGGGCGCATCGTGGCCCAGGGGCCGCATCACCAGCTTGTGGCCGAAGACGGTCTCTATGCCCGTCTCGCGCGATTGCAGTTCACGGATGGGGTCGCCGCCGAGTAGCGCGTACATACAGCTTTGACCCAAGGTCACCCGATCTGACGCCGCGTCCGACCGGACGCTGACCCCTTGCAATGCTTGAACATTGCGGCAATCCACCGCATCTTGTTGGACGAGGGATCAATGCGCCAACACGAATAAATACATGGCGCTACAGGGAGGAAGACCATGACATATGCCGGGTTCGCGGACCGCGATGCCATTGAAAACGAAATGCCATGGGAAGAGCGTGACGTCGCCAAGACCCTCTTTGGTATGCTCAGCAACACGGCTGAAAAGTTCCCCAACCACAACGCTGTCAGCTTCCAGATATTCTCGGATCCGAAGTCCAAGGCCGAGACGCTGAACTGGACCCAATTGCAAGGCCGTACCGCGCAATGCGCCAACATGTTGCGCAGTCATGGTATCGGACCGACAGATGTCGTGGCCTATGTTCTGCCCAATGCGACCGAGACCATCGTGACACTGCTGGGCGGTGCGACCGCTGGCATCGTGAACCCCATCAATCCGCTGCTGGATGCCGAGCAGATCGGTGCCATCCTGCGCGAAACAAATGCCAAGGTCCTTGTCACCCTGCGCGCGTTCCCCAAGACGGACGTGGCGCAGAAGATGTCCGAGGCGGTCAAGCTGGCGCCCAACGTCAAGACCGTGCTCGAGGTCGATCTGCTGGGCCACGTGTCGGGTCTCAAATCCTTCATCATCCCGCTGATCCGTCCGAAGATGGAAAAGGCGCCGGGCGTCACCTATCTGGACTTCAACGCCGAATGTGCCAAGCAGCCGACCACGCTGCAATTTGAGGACGTGCAGGAAGATCGCGTTGCCTGTTACTTCCACACGGGCGGCACAACCGGCATGCCGAAGGTCGCGCAGCACAAGTATTCGGGCATGGTCTACAATGGCTGGGTCGGGGCGACCACGCTTTTGACCGCCGAAGATAACATATTGGCGCCATTGCCACTTTTCCATGTGATGGCGGCGCATGTGTTGTTGTTGGGTGCGGTTGCATCCGGCGCGCACTGCGTTTTCCCGACGCCTCAGGGCTACCGGGGCGAGGGTGTGTTCGACAATATCTGGAAGCTGACCGAGCGCTGGAAGATCACCTTCATCGCCTCCGTTCCCACGGCTATTGCGGCGATGATGCAGCGCCCGATCGATGCCGATATCGGCACGGTGAAGTCCACGTTCTCCGGTTCGGCGCCGCTGCCGCAGGAACTGTTCAGGCGCTATGAAAGTGCTGCCGGCGTCGAGATCGTCGAAGGCTATGGCATGACCGAGGCGACCTGTCTCGTGTCCGGCAACCCCATCGACGGCGAGAAGAAAATCGGGTCCGTTGGCATCCCGTTCCCCTACACCGAGGTCAAGATCTACAAGGGTACTCCCGAGGGCCCGATCGAGGCCGGTGTGGACGAGATCGGCGAGATCTGCGTCAGCAATCCAGGGGTCTGGCCGGGCAATACATACACCGAGGCGGATAAGAACAAGGACTTGTTCTACAATGAAAAATTCCTGCGCACGGGCGACCTGGGCCGCCGCGATGCGGACGGGTATCTGTGGATCACGGGGCGCGCCAAGGACCTGATCATTCGCGGTGGTCACAACATTGATCCTGCCGAGATCGAAGAGGCATTGCTTGGCCACGAGGCCGTCGCCTTTGCCGGAGCCATCGGGCAGCCAGACCAGCATTCGGGCGAGGTGCCGTGTGCTTATGTCGAGCTTGTCGACGGGGCCAGCGTGACGCCGGATGAGCTGATGGCGTTCTGCAAGGAGCATGTGCACGAGCGGGCGGCGCAGCCTAAGCACATGACCATTATGGACGAGTTGCCGAAAACGGCGGTTGGCAAGATCTTCAAACCCGACCTGCGGAAAGAAGCCATCACCCGCATCTACAATGCGGCGCTGAACGATGCCGGGTTGAAGGCGGAGATTGTGGCCGTGACCGATGACAAGAAGCGTGGGCTGGTGGCGCAAGTGGTTGCCAATGGCGAGAGCGAGACCGCGATCCAGACGGTGCTGGGCGACTTTGTCCGGCCCTGGGAAATGTCGTCGGAGGCGATGGCGGCCGAGTAATCCTTAACGCACCGTGCGGTGCGCTGTGAGACCGGGGAAGGCGCGAAACTGCGAAGTTTGTCGCGCCTTCTGCACATTTTGGGGCCTGTGAATGCACCCGATTTCGGGGTGGATTTGGCAAACTGCGATATTTGGTCGTGAAACTGCGCATTTTGGGGCGCTGTGGCCGGTTAAGCTTCTGTTCACATGTGCAGTGCCGTTAACCTTTCTGCCGGGCCGTTAACGGGCGGGTCATCTTTGCCGTGACATGACAGAGACGTGAGCGGTCTTGGCCGCTGTTTCGCAGTAGGGTTGTCGGACAACATCTGCGAACGAGAGAGCCCATGCCAAAGTCCAAGAAACGCGCAAAGGCGGTTGCGCCGTCGCCCGCACCCTCCGGCGGCGTATCGCGCCGGTCACTCCTTGGCGGTGGGGCTGTTGCCTCTGCCGTTGTGCTTGGGGGTGGGTTTTGGGGCGTGAGTTCGTTTCGGTCCTATGCGGCGGAGCACGACCTGACCCGCGTGGGCAAGGGCGATCTGGCCATCGTGCAGATCCATGATCCGCAATGTCCGACCTGCACGGCCTTGCAGAAACAGACGCGGCGGGCGCTGCGTGATTTTGACGACTGCGGGATGGCGTATCTGGTGGCGGACATCAACACACCCGAGGGAGCCGCCTTTGCCCGGCGGTTCAATGCGCCGAATGTGACGCTTTTGCTGTTTGACGGGCAGGGGGCGTTACAGCGTCGGGTGCAGGGTATGCAGCAGGCGGCGGATCTGGCGCAGGTGTTTGCGGCGCACAAGGCGGCGGTTTGAACGAAGCGTCTCGGGCACGGAATCAAGCCGAAGGCGCCGTGCCAGCGCCGGCTCGTCCCGGCGGGCTGCCGCTACCTATCCGTTGGGGCGCAGCAGGACTGTCATAGGCAAATGACAACGGTAAAGTGCACTGAAAGGGCGGTGGGGCGGCAGCCCACGGGCCGCCCCTGGCAGGGCTTCGGTTAGCTTAGAAACGGCTTGGCCTGCATCGTGTCCGGGATGTCTGCGCCGAGGCGATGCAGGATGGTGGGCGCGAGTTGCAACTGGTCGATGACGGTGTCCGCGTCCGGCCCCGTTGCGTCCCCGAAATAGTAGAGCGCCGTCTCCTGCTGCAGCGCGCCGCGCCCGCCGTGGTGGCCGCGTTCGTCCTGTCCGTGGTCGGCGGTCACGATCACTTCGTACCCCATGTCGCGCCAGCGCGGAATGAAGGGGGCCAGCATTTCGTCCATGACGAAACAGGCAGCGTCCATTTCCTGGCTTTCGTGGAAGAAGCGGTGGCCCATGCTGTCGAGTGTGCAGGTGTGCAGCATCCCGTAGCTGAGGTCGAAGCGGGCGCAAAGGTTCGTGAGCGTGCCGAAGAGGTCCACGTCTGAGGGCGTCATCTGATTGTTGGCGCCGTAGCCCGTCATAGTGTGGAAGCGCCCGTGGTTGATCGTGTCGCTGTCCGGCTCGTCGTATTCGATGTCGCGGGTGACATCGAACGGGTGACGGTTGAAGAATTCGGACCAGAAGGAGTGGGCGACGGCCCCGGTGGTGCCGCCTGTCTTACGGACCTGACCGAAGACATCCGGGTGCGTCAGGCGAAAGACGTTGCCGTTGCCGGTGCAGCCGTGTTCGGCAGGTGTGACACCGGTATGGATCGAGGCATAGCAGGAGGCGGAGATCGACGGGATGACGCTGCGGTGCGTCCATGTCTGGGCGTCACCGCTGTCCACCCATCCTTCGAGATTGCCGAAGAGGCGGCGGAAATTGCGCAGCGGTACGCCGTCGAGGATGATCAGCAGGAGTTTGTTGGTCATGGCAGGCCCCCTTCGTGTCAGGGCACTGTAGGCATACGGGCGTGACGGGACCAAGACACAGTTGTGCAGGTCAGGTTGCGAAATTGGTGGGTGGGCCGGGGCGGACGCGCTTTGCCCTTGGCAAAGACGCCCCGCCCGCCGTCCCTTAGTTGCCGGCGCTTTCCATCTTGCGGTTGGCGATCACGTCTTCGAGCCAGCCGAGTTTCATTTCCGGCACCGAGCTGAGCAGGAGGTCGGTGTAGTCGTCATAGGGGGGCGTGAGCACTTCGGACTTGGTGCCGTAGCGCTGGACCTTGCCCTGGTACATCACCGCGATGCTGTCGGAGATCGCTTTGACCGTGGCGAGGTCATGGGTGATGAAGAGGTATGCCACGTCCTCGATCTTTTGCAGGTTCAGGAGCAGTTTGAGGATGCCGTCTGCAACGAGCGGGTCGAGGGCTGATGTGACCTCATCACAGATGATCAGTTTGGGTTTTGCGGCGAGCGCACGGGCGATGCAGACGCGCTGTTTCTGGCCGCCTGAGAGTTCTGCCGGGTAGCGGTCCTGGAAGCCTTTTCCCAGCTCGATTTCGTCCAGCAGTTCCTGGATGCGTTTTTGTTTTTCGACGCCTTTGAGCCCGAAGTAGAATTCGAGGGGGCGTCCGATGATCGTGCCAACAGTTTGGCGCGGGTTCATGGCGGTGTCGGCCATCTGGTAGATCATCTGCAGCTCGCGCAAGTCTTCGATGCTGCGGGAGGGTTGGTCGGGGCTGAGCGTGCGGCCTGCGAAGGTGATCTTGCCGGCCGTGGGGGGCAGGAGGCCCGTGATCACCCGTGCGAGGGTGGATTTGCCGGAGCCGGATTCCCCCACCACCGCCAGTGTCTGACCCGGGCTGATGTCGACGCTGACATCGTGCAGCACGTCGAAGCTGGTGCCCTTGTAGCGGGCGGTGATCCCTTCGACGCGCAGGACGGGTTCGGTGGGTTGTTTTTCCTCGTGCGTGATCGAGCGGACGGAGACGAGCGCCTTGGTGTAGTCTTCCTGCGGCGCGTTGATGATCTGATCGGTGGTGCCGTATTCGACCATGCGCCCATGGCGCAGCACCATGATATGGTCAGAGACCTGCGCCACCACGGCGAGGTCGTGGGTGATGTAGAGCGCGGCCACGCCGGTGTCGCGGATCGCGTCCTTGATCGCTTTGAGCACGTCGATCTGCGTGGTGACGTCGAGCGCCGTGGTGGGTTCGTCGAACACCACGAGGTCGGGTTCGGGGCAGAGGGCGAGCGCCGTCATGCAGCGCTGGAGTTGGCCGCCGGAGACCTGGTGCGGGTAGCGGGTGCCGATCGTGTCTGGGTTGGGGAGGCCGAGTTTCTTGAACAGTTCCACCGCACGTTTCTGGGCTTGGGATTTGGTGAACTTGCCCTGGCCCACGGCGGCCTCGATCACCTGTTCCATGATCTGCTTGGCCGGGTTAAAGGAGGCGGCGGCGGATTGGGAGACGTAGGTCACTTCTGCGCCGCGCAGTTTGCGGATGTCCTTGAGCGGGGCTTTGAGCACGTCGCGGCCATTGACCTCGACCGAGCCGGCGGTGAGTTTCACGCCGCCGCGCCCATAGGCCATGGAGGCGAGGCCGATGGTGGATTTGCCCGCGCCACTCTCGCCGATCAGTCCCAGCACCTTGCCCGGTTCGACGTCGAAGTCGACGCCGTGCACGATGTCGATGTCGTGCGGTTTTTCCCCCGGCGGATAGACTGTGGCGCCGATTTTGAGGCCGCGGACTTTGAGGAGTGGTGTGGTCATGGTTGCATATCCCCGGGGCTCTGCCCCGGACCCCGAAGTATTTTCAGCCAGAAGAAAGGAGGTGTCATCCGCGGCCCCCTTTGAGAGACGTGGTGCGGTTGAGGATCCAGTCGGCGATGAGGTTGACGCTGATCGCCAGCGTGGCGATGGCGACCGCCGGGTAGAGGGCGGCGCCGATGCCGAAGTTGATACCTTCCTTGTTCTCTTTCACGATGCCGCCCCAGTCCGCGAGCGGGGGTTGCACGCCAATGCCGAGGAAGGAGAGTGTCGAGATGAAGAGCACCATGAAGATGAAGCGCAGACCCATTTCGGCGACGAGGGGCGAGAGCGCGTTGGGGAGGATTTCGCGGAAGATGATCCAGCCGAGCTTTTCGCCCCTGAGCCGGGCGGCTTCGACGTAGTCCATGACCGAGATGTCCACCGCGACGGCGCGGGCGAGGCGGTAGACGCGGGTGGAATCGAGCAGGCCCATGATGACGATCAGGGTGACCACCGTGGCCTCGATGCTCGACAGGATGACGAGGGCGAGGATCAGGGATGGGATCGACATGAAGAGGTCGACGAGGCGTGACATGACCTGATCCACCCAGCCGCCGGAGACGGCGGCCAGGAAGCCGAGGACGGAGCCTGTGGTGAAGCTGAGGATCGTGGCGGCGGTGGCGATGAAGATCGTGGTCTGGCCGCCAAAGATCATGCGGGTGAGCAGGTCGCGCCCGATCTGGTCGGTGCCGAGCCAATGGGCGGCTGACGATGGCTCCCACACGTCGCCCACGGTTTCGGCCATGCCGTAGGGGGCGATGAGCGGCGCGAAGAGCGCGGCGAGGAAGTATGTGCCGGTGATGATGAGGCCGAGGGCGGCGGAGAGGGGGATGTTTTTTAGCATAGTGTTTTTCGATCAAACATCACTTGTTGCCCATCGAAGGGTAGTGTTGGTTGAAGACAAGCTCGACTGTGCCGTCCACGGAGGCCCAAATCATGCGTTCCATCTTTTGGGCAAGGCCGAGATACGGTGTCGACTTGCGCGCGGAGAAGATTTCGCAGGTGTTGTTGAGGCAAAATGCTTTCAACGCGTCAGCGTGGGAGCTGTAAATGATAGGATGAAGAATATGCCGGTGGTTGCTTTGGGTGTAAAACCAGCCGTCATCTTTTTTGGTAGCGATCTTAAAACCCTTGTTCTCAAGCTTGGTGATGAGAGCCTTCGTGTCTCTACCAGTGTATTTGGCCGCTGCATTGTTCACAGCAGAATGGTTGTACCAAAATACGAACGCCGCAATTGGCAGAACCAGGATCGAAACAAAGATATAGCCAGCGATCCGCATTATTTTGGATGCCTTAGTCTTGGGTTGGCCAAGATCGACACAACGTCCGCCACAATATTCAAGATGATATACACGGCAGCGAAGATCACACCGCAGGCGAGCACAACCGGCACGTCCCGTTTGACGACCGCGTCCACCAGGTATTGGCCCATGCCGGGGTAGGCGAAGACGACCTCGACCACCACGACGCCGACCACCAGATAGGCGAGGTTGATCATCACCACGTTCACGATGGGTGCGATGGCGTTGGGGAAGGCGTGGCGGTAGATGACCTTGAACGTGGTCAGGCCCTTGAGCTCAGCGGTTTCTATGTAAGCTGATTGCATCACGTTCAGGATCGCAGCCCGTGTCATGCGCATCATATGGGCCAGTACCACCAGCGTCAGCACGGCCACGGGCAGGGAGATGGCGTGGAGTTGCTCCAGGAGCGGCATGCCGGGGCTGATCGAGGCGAAGGATGGGGCCCAGAACAGTTTGACCGCGAAGAAGAAGACAAGGATGTAGGCGATCATGAACTCGGGCAGCGAGATCGAGGCGAGCGTGACGCCCGAGATCAGCTTGTCAGGCCAGCGGTTCTGGAACCGCACGGCGATGAGACCCAGAAGGATGGCCAGCGGCACCGAGATGATGGAGGCCCAGAAGGCGAGGAACAGGGTCGATGACATGCGCCGGGCGACCTGATCCGCGATGGGCAGGTTGTTGGTGAGCGCGTTGCCCATGTCGCCCGTGACGATCCCGCCAAGCCATTCGAAGTAGCGGGTGAGGGCAGGGCGGTTCAGGCCCATTTCCTCGCGCAGGTTGGCGAGGCTTTCGGCGGTGGCGGCCTGGCCGAGGATGGCCTGGGCTGCGTCACCGGGCAGGATTTCGGTCAGGCCGAACAGCAGAGCGGAGGCGGCGACCAGCAGGATCAGGCCAAGGCCGAGGCGCTGCAGGACAAGTGTCAGGATGGGGTGCATGAAAGGTCGGTTCTTGGGGGTGCGCCTGTGGGCGCGAAAATCTGCGACACGCAACGAAAAACCGCGCCCGGACGGACCGGGCGCGGTTTATTCAGGTTACGCTTTCCAGGTTTTCTTGAACGCGTACCAGTTCATTTGCGGGCCGTTCGGGTCGCTTTCCCAACCCTGGACCTTGGTCGAGACCGCATCGACAAAGTCGTTGAACATGGGCACCATCAGGCCGCCCTCTTCGTTCAGCATGCGGCCCATTTTCGAGTAGATCTCTTTCCGCTTGGCCTCGTCCAGTTCGGCGCGGGCTTCGAGCAGCATCGCGTCGAACTCGGGGCGCTTCCAGCGGGTGTCGTTCCAGTCCGCGGTCGACAGATAGGCCGTGGTGTACATCTGGTCTTGCACCGGGCGACCGCCCCAGTAGGAGCAGCAGAAGGGCTGTACGTTCCAGACCTCGGACCAGTAGCCGTCGTTCGGTTCGCGCTTGATTTCCAGCGGGATGCCTGCGGCTTGGCAGGATTGCTGGAAGAGCGCTGCGGCATCAACCGCACCGGGGAAGGCGCCGTCGGCTGTGCGCAGGATGATGGGCGAGCCATCGTGGCCGGACTTCTTGTAGTGCTCGGCCGCTTTTTCCAGATCGAATGTCCGCTGCGGGATCGTGTCGTCAAAGAGCGGGTAGGCCGCGTTGATCGGCATGTCGTTCCCGATGGAGCCGTAGCCCTGCAGGATCTTTTCGACCATTTCCTCGCGGTTGAGCGCGTGTTTCAGGGCCAGCCGCAGCTCGTTTTCGTCAAACGGGGCGGTGTCGATATGCATGATGAAGACGTAGTGGCCGCGACCGGCTGTGGACAGCACGTCCACGGTGGGCGCGCGGTCGAGCAGTTTGGCGATCTTGGGTTCGACCCGGTTGATCGTATCGACCTGGCCAGACTGCAGGGCGGCGGTGCGGGCGGTGGCGTCGTTCAGCACGATGACTTCGACGGTGTCGTAGTGGGCCGTGACCGTCTGGTCGCCGCCCCAGTAATCGTCGCGCCGCTTGGCGACCATGCGCACGCCGGGCTCATCGCTTTCCAGTGTGTAAGCGCCAGTGCCGATGGCGGCGGCGGGGTCGTCAAAGCCGCCACCCGGCTGGATCATCAGGTGGTAGTCGGCCATCAGGTAGGGCAGGTCGGCGTTGCCCACGGCGAGCGTGACTTCGAACACGTCACCATCGGTGCGCATCGACTCGATGCCTTGCACGATGCCGAGCGCGCCGGATTTGGATTCTTCGTTGGAGTGGCGCTCCATTGTTTTCATCACGTCTTCTGCGGTGACGGCCTGACCGTTGGAGAAGGTGATGCCCTGGCGCACCTTGAAACGCCATGTCTTGGCGTCTGCGGACCCTTCCCAGCTTTCGGCGACGAGGCCGGTGAGAGAGCCATCGGCTTCGACCTCGACCAGACCTTCGCCCCAGAGCTGGCCGCCCGCGATTGGCACGTCGGAAGCCCATGTGGCCGGGTCCTGGCTGTTGGTGGACTCGCCGCCCTGCACACCCATCTTGAAGGTGCCGCCCGCGACAGGGGCTGCCTTGGCTGGGGTGGCGAGCATCGAGGTTGCAGCGGCGGCGGATATGCCGAGGGCCGCGGCGCGTGCCATGAAGTCGCGGCGCGTCATCGTCCCTGCCGCCACCTTTGCGGACAGGTGTTTCAATTCGTTAGACATCGGTTTCTCCCGGTTGGTCCCCTGCGCCTTGGCGGCGCGTTTTTTTGATTACACCGTTAGCGTACGCATTTGATGATACCCTTCAAGGGGGAATCCTGAGGCATGCACGGCTTCGTGCGTGGGTTGCCGCCGTCAGAGCAGGTCTCGGGCGATCTTGTCGGTGATCTCCTGGTGGTAGATCCGGGTGTCGTTTTCGAAGGCTTCCATTGATGCGCTGAGGTGGAAATGGGTGGCGTCCGACCACATGGCACAGCGGGCTTCGGTGCGGAGCCGTGTGCCGTCGCGCTCCAGCTCGTCCGTCCAGTGGCAGGTGCCGCGCGCGGACAGCGGGTCGTCCGGGTGGATGTCCCAGCGCTCACGGGCGATGGAGCCGGTGATGAGGCCGTGGTCGAGGTCGCGGAGTTTGCCGAAGTCGTCTTCGATCACCAGTGAGGTGATGCCGGTGACCATATCGGTTTCCTGGCGGCGCGTGTGGGTTTCGGGGCGGAGCTCTTCGGTCTGCCAGGGGGGTGCTGCATCAGGCGGTGGGAAGGTCCAGTCGCCGGCGGTTGTTAAGGAGTCTATACTTATGGAGCCGCCGTGCAGTGTGACCGTTGCAGCTTCTGGCGCGGGCCAGATCAGGGGCCAGTAGGCGGTCGAGATTGCTACGCGGATACGGTGGCCCGCAGGCACCGTGTAGGCGATGTGGTCGAGCGGCAGGCGGATCGTCTCTTGCTGGCCCGGCGCAAGCGGTCGGCCAAGATGTTTGGCGAGGTTCAGAACGCCGTAGGTGATCCGGGTGGAGGCGCCATCAGGGTGGACATGGTTCAGACGCACGGCGATGTGGGCGACGGGTTGGTCGGCGCTGAGGGTCAGGCGGATGACGGGCGCGCCTGTGATGGACAGGTCGCTGTCGAGCGGCGCGCTGTCGAAGCAGGCGCTGAGCGCGTCGTCGCGCCTCTGATCGCCGGGCAGTTCGGGGCCGAGCCAGATGGCGCAGTATTCCCCGGCATCGGTGCCTGTGTCCTGGGGTGACGCCACCGCGCGGTGCAAGCTGCCTTGGTCCGGTTCGAGCCCATTGTCGGTCAGAAACCAGGTGCGCTCTTCGCTTTGTGCGTCGGCGAGCCAACGCCCGGGGCGGTTGGTGTACCATGTGGCGGGGCGCACGCCGTCCATCAGGTAGCTGCGCAGGGCGGGATCATCCTCGACCCCCGTGTCTGTCCCCTTTAGCCAACGGTCCCACCAGCGCAGCGCCTCCTGCAGAAAGCCGATGCGGGGTTCGGGCACGGCGAAGTGGGGATACTTGTGCACCCAAGGGCCAAGGATGCCTTTTGCGCCGGGGATGTTTTCGACGACCTGGGGTACGGCGTTCTTGTATGAATCCCCCCAACCGCCGATGGCGAGCACCTTGGCCTTGATCGTGTCGTAGCTTTCGCAGACGGAGCCGTGTTTCCAATAGTCATCCCGGCTCTGGTGGCGCAGCCAGACCGAAGGCAGGAAGGGTTCGTTCTCGAGCCGCTCCAGCCACATCTCGCGCCAATCGGGGCGCAGGGCGGGATCGGGCGCGCGGGAGGAATAACTCCACATCGTCGCCCCCCAGCCGAGGTTCTCATTCAGCAGGCAGCCGCCTTTGAAGTGGATGTCATCCGCAAACCGGTCGACGGTGGAGCATAGCGTGATGATGGCCTTGAGCGGTTCGGGTGCCAAAGCGGCCACCTGCAGGCTGTTGAAGCCACCCCAGCTGATGCCCATCATGCCGACATTGCCATTGCACCACGGCTGAGCGGCGGCCCAGGTGATCACCTCTACCGCGTCATCCAGTTCCTGCTGGGTGTACTCATCCTGCATCAGCCCATGGCTGTCGCCATCGCCGCGCATGTCCACCCGCAGGCAGGCATAGCCGCGCTGGGCAAAGTAGGGATGGGTGAGCGCATCGCGGGCGCAGGTGCCGTCGCGCTTGCGGTAGGGCAGGTATTCCAGAATGACCGGTACCGGATCGACGGCGGCGTCCACGGGTCGCCACATGCGGACGGACAGGCGCGTGCCATCGCTGAGGGTGATGCCCAGATCGGGCTGCTCTTCGATCTCGCGCAGTGTGTTTTGCATCAGGGCAAGGTGGGCGGCGGCGTGCATTGCTGTCAAGCGGGGTCGGGGGCGCTGCCCCCGGCCTGCGGCCTCCCCCGAAGTATTTTCGGCCAGAAGAAGGGATTTGTTTACCTTGTCCCTGCAGTCTGCATTTGCGGTACAGGCGGAAGCGCCGATGGCCGCGCCAGGAGAAGGGGTTGCCTTTCTTCACGAGGGGAGGGCCAGGTGCCTTCCCCTTTCTTCTTCTGGCTGAAAATACTTCGGGGGAGCGCGGCACGCGCGGGGGCAGAGCCCCCTGAAGAGTGTCGTCGCGCAAGCGGCCTTTGGATCAGGCCTTGTGTGCGATCAGCAGGTCCATGACATTCGTGCCTGTGGGTCCTGTCACCACCAGTGCGCCGTGGTCTTTCAGCCAGGGATAGGCGTTGGCACTGGAGAGTGCGTCCGCCGCGCCGTCCTGCCATGTCGTACCATCGACCAATGCGCCCGCTGCATCCGTCGGGCCGTCGGTGCCGTCGGTTCCGGCCACGAGGATGCGCAGACCCTGCGTTCCGGCAATTTCACGGGCAAGTGCGAGACCAAGAGCCATGTTGCGGCCGCCAAGGCCGGGATTTTCGGGCAGGTGCACAACGGGCTCGCCGCCGAGGATGTGCAGGCCAGGCGCTGCGTCGCGCAGCATTTGACCCAGCCGGGGCGCCAGTTGCGCCACGTCGGCATAAAGCGTCTCTTCGTTTGTGTGCACGGGTAAGGGTGACGTGTCGGCGATGGCAGCGCGCGCGATTGCGTTGCTGGCGATGATGTGTGGCGTGAAACTGAAGGGCGCATCTGGCGATGCGTCCCCGATGCCAGAGCCTATTGTGGCGAGACTGTCTCCCTCCACATCCGAGAGGGCGAGCGTGGTGACGCGCGCGCCTTGGAAGCGAGCCAGGAGCTTGCCGCCCTTTATCTGAGACCGGGCCGTGCGGTGGGCGTTCATGTCACCGATCGGGGTGCCCGAGGCCAGCAGTGCTTCGGTTTCGGCCCGCAGGTCTTCGAGGCTGAGGTCGCCCTCGGGCACTTCGGCGAGCGACGAAGCGCCGCCAGAAACCAGCATCAGCAGATGGCTTCCCGGCGCGCAGGCTGCCACGGCGTCCAGCAGGGCATGGCCCGCTGCGAGGGACGCATCATCCGGAACCGGATGGGCCGCTTCAATGACCGTTGCCTGAGGGGGCGCGTTGTCCGAGTGATGATACTTCGTGACAATCAGGCAAGGGATGTCGGGCCATTGTTCCGAGGCCGCGCGCGCCATGGCCGTGGCGGCCTTGCCCACGGCAACAATACGGTCTGGTTTGGAAATGCCGTCTTCCTCAAGGGCCGTCTTGACGGCGGCGTATCCTTCAACCGCTTTGATGCCAGCCTGCCAAAGCGCGAGGAGATCTGGGGTGTCAGCCATGTTGGAACCCTTGTCGCTGCGTGAATGTGAGTCCGAATCAGCACAATATCTACTCGGAATCGCTGGAAATTGTGATGCTTTGACAAAAAGACTCTAGCCCTAGAATCATGATTCGCGTATCACTACCGCCACAACAAGTGGTCAGCACGGCGAAACAAGGCCGGCGACGCGATTACCAGAAGGGTCCGCAATAAAGCGGTCTGAGGCGAGAGTGGTGGTGTTATGAAGGCGATTGATTTCGTCGTCCGCAATGGTGCGGGCGCAGTGCAGCGTGGAGTCGTGCCGGTTGATGGCAATACGGCGGTGTCGCTGACAAGCGGGCAAGAAATTTCATTCAATCTTCGGCAAATTGATCTGGCCGGGCAGCAGCGCAGCGGAGATGACCTTATCATCACGCTGGTCGACGGGCGCCAGATCACGCTTGAGAATTACTTTAACGATGCGGGCGTTGCCAATCGCCTGTTCATCTCGGCGGACGGTTATCTGAACGAGGTCGCCTTTGTCGAAACAACCGATGGCGAGCTTTTTGCGCAGTACGGTCCGACGGAGCAGTGGGGCAAGTGGAGCCCGTCCGACGATCTGATCTATCTGGGTCGGACGGAAGTGGCGAACCTGCCGGTGACAGATGACGAGGAAGTGTCCATGCTGGGCGCGGCGCTGCTTGGCGGCTCGGGCCTGCTGGGCGGTGGCGCGGCGGCCGCGGCAGCCGTGGTTGGTGGAGCAGCGTTGCTCGGCGGTGGCGGCGGCGGTGGTGGCACCGGCAGTGACGGCGGTGGTGGTGGCGGCGACAACCCGCCTCCCTATGTGCCGGCCGATCCCACTGTGAACGATGTGGGCACATCCACCGATATTGGCGGCGACGATACGTCAACGCATGTTGTAACGGTCACTGGCACTGGAGAGCCGGGTGATACGGTCGAAGTGACCGCCGGCGATCAGGTGGGAACGGTGACGATCGGGGACGACGGCTCCTGGGAGTTGGATTTCGAGGGCGATACCTTCCCCGGCGATGGCACGGTCGAGACGGTTGCCGAATTCACGCATACGGGTGGTGGTTCCACCACGATTGCCGGTCCGACATTCGTGATCGACACGACGCCACCCGATGTTGCAATCACCCACGGGGTGGAATCGGTCGGGCATGTAGTCAATGGTGGTGAGCTGTCCGGCGGCGTCACGCTGCAAGGTACGGGCGAGGCGGGCGCGACGCTGGAGATCACGATCTCCGGTGTGACACGTACGGTCACCGTCGCTGACGACGGGACGTGGGAGGCCACCTGGCAGCCGGGAACACTGGCCGATGGAGAGTATTCCACCGCTGTCACCGTTGTTGCATCGGACAGTTTTGGCAACACCACCACGATCACCGACATGCTTGTCGTGGATACTGTGGCCGAAGTCACAATGGAAACCGCGACCGTTGAAACCGATGGGATCATCAACGCCGAAGAGGCGTCCGATGGTGTCACTCTGACGGGCACGGCGCAGGCCGGTTCGACTGTCGAAGTGACCTTTGGCACGGTTGTAACCAGCGCGATTGTCGATGCGTCCGGCAACTGGACGGCGACCTTTGCAGCGTCCGACATCCCTTCGGGCGAGACAACAGTTGCCGTGACCGCGGTGGCTACCGATGCCGCAGGCAACACGGCCACAGCCACGGGCGACGTTCAGGTCGACACGCTGGTCAATGCGCTTGGATACACCTCTACTGCCGGTGGCGATGGCACGATCAACGCGGCGGAAGCGGCGTCTGGCCTTGTCGTCACAGGCGTGGTCGAGCCGGGCTCGACCGTATCGGTTGAACTGGCTGGTGTGACCACCGCCGCAGTGGTCGCCGCAGATGGCACGTGGACGGCGACTTTTGCACCGGGCGCATTGCCTTCGGGCACCTACACCTCGGATATGGTCGCCACGGCGACCGACGCGGCTGGCAACATGTCGAGTGTCACCCAATCGGTGAACGTGGACACGCAAGCCAGCGTTCTGACGCTGGATGGACCGGTTGAGGGCGATGATGTCATCAACGGGGCAGAGGCGAGCGACGGCGTTGTGTTGTCAGGCACGTCCGATCCGGGCGCGGTTGTGGATGTCACGCTGCACGGTGTCACACATCAGACGGTGACAGGGACCAACGGGACCTGGCAAGCATTCTTTGCTGCAAGCGAGATCCCTGAAGGAACCTACGACGCTCAGATCAGCGCGACGACAACGGACGCAGCGGGCAACACGGCGACGGTCACCGATACGGTGCATGTGGATACGCGGGTCGACAACCTGTCCGTTGCCGCAGACGCCATTGAGGGCGACAACATCATTTCGGAAGCAGAACGTCTGGATGGTACGGTCGTCACTGGCACGACGGAGCCGGGCTCGACCGTGACCGTCACAATGGGCAGCCATACAGTGCCTGCCATCGTGGATGCGAATGGCAATTGGCAAGCGCCCTTTACCGCGGATCAGATCCCGCAAGGTGAATACACCACGGACGTGTCCGTTACCGCGACTGACGTTGCAGGGAATGTCGCGACTGTCACCGATACGGTGCGGGTGGATACGCTGGTCAATGCCCTGAGCCTGAACAAGCCGATTGCCGGAGACGACGTTGTCAACGGCGAGGAAGCGCGCGAAGGCATCAATCTGGGCGGCATGGTCGAGCCTGGCTCGACCGTGATGGTCGATTTCAACGGCACCGTGCTTGAGGCCACTGTGGATGCAGGCGGCACATGGTCGCTTGATATTCCGCCCGCGGCCATACCGGGTGGTGAATACGATGCAGCCATCACTGTCATGGCCACAGATGCCGTCGGCAACACCGATACGCTCAGCGACATGGTGCGCATCGACACGCAAGCTCCAGACGGGCCGGTCATCGCGAGCTACACGCGCGATGCTGACGGGATCCGCGGCATTTCGACAGAGCAAAGCGATGGCGATCTGTCTGTCGCGCAGGTCAATGCGGATGGGTCGATCACCAACGTCGTCGCCAACCAGGTCGACATCGATGTGCTGGGCGAGACGAACTTCCAGTTCCAGACCGATGTGCCGGACGGTTCGCACCTGGTCGTCAGCTCGGAGGATGCGGCGGGCAACACCATCGGCACCTACGTTGTGCTGGATGACGAGAGCGCCAATTCGACCGTTGATCTGGGCAACGCCAACCTTGGCAACTACCAGATCGAGGCGGTGGAACTGCAATTCGCGGAAGAGGCCAGCCTGACCATCACCGAGGCGCAGCTTCTGGATCTGTCGGACGGCACCAACACCCTGACCATCCATGGCGGCAGCGACGACAAGGTCACGATTGCGGGTGCCACGCGCACCGGGTCGACCACGGTCGATGGCCACACCTATGACGTCTACAGCCTGGGTACCGAGGGCACGATCATCCTGGACGACGACATCACCGTGAACACGGGCGTCGTCTAAGGCACTGCAACACAAACGAACTTTCACTGGGCAAGAGCAACAAGACCAAAAAATCGAGCATTCTCCAGCAAGACAGAGGCGCGGACCGGACACCGCAACCGCGCCCACCTCCAAAAACGATAAAAACCCGAACCGGGGCAGGACTATGGGGCAAGGTGGTATGAGGTACGCGGTGGTGTTCACCGCCGTCTCGCTTACAGCGGGATGTATGGGGGACATGGGCGAAATGCCCTTTGTGTCCCGATCCGATGCAGGGGCTGACGCGGAGGTCGTGGCCCCGTCGCAGGCGGCGCTGCGGGCGACACCCACGACACATGACGAGACATTGAACGCGGAAAGCCCGGTTATTCAGGGTTTGCTTGCGCGCCGGTCGGTACTGCCGTCGGGCAGTGCGTATGACCGCGTGGCGACGTCTGTTCTGGCAGCTAATGCCCGCGCCGCGGAGACCGAGTTGCGCGCAGCACGTCTGCGCGCGTCTGCCGCGTCAAAGAACTGGTTGCCGACCATCGGGCCGCGCGTGTCGTTGAACTCGCTGGGCGACATCATCAGCCAGATCGTCGTCGAGCAGGTGATTTTCGACAATGGCCGCAAGAAGGGTGAACGCGCCTTTGCCAAGGCAGATGTCGAGGTGGCCGCCGTCGCGCTGGCCGAGGATACGAATGCCCGGGTGGCGACGGGGTTGGATCTTTATCTGACCGCTGCCGAAGCCCGTGAAAGCGCTGTCGTCCATCGCGCGACCCTGCGTGAGATGGAGCATTTCGAATACATCATGTCAGAGCGCGTCCGGGGCGGCGTGTCGGACATGTCCGATCTGAACGTGATCCGCCAGAAGCTGGCAGAGATCCGAGCCGCCATTGCTGCGAGCGAAGAGGCGGAGGCAACGGCGATTTCCGAGTTGAACGCCATGTCGATCCAGCCGCTGGGCGATGTGCGTGGGCTTGAGACGCTGGCTGTGGGTGGCGCTGCCGCACAGCCCTTGGCCGTGACGCGGGCGGAAGCCGAGAAGGAGCGCAGCATTGCGCAGGCGCAGATTGATCGCGCCAACCAATTGCCCGGCATCACCGCCACGGCGACGGCTGGGGAAAACAGTGGGGCTGGGATCACGGCCGGCGGCACTGGCATCGGCTTTGGCACCGCTGGGCGTTTGCGTGCCATCGAGGCTGCGCGCGAGGCGGCGGGCCGTCAGGTGGCCCAGGCCAATGAGGATGCGAACCGCACCTTGCGCCGTTTGGAGGGCCAGTCTGCTGCCACCGCCCGTCAGGCGGGTGAGGCGCGGGGGCTGACTGCGCAGGCCAAGACGAACCTTGATCTGTTTCAGGATCAATATCAGGCCGGACAGCGGCAGGTCATGGACGTGGTGGGCGTCTATGAAACCTTTGCCGCGCGCCAGGTCGCCGAAGTGCTGCTGAAATACGAAGCGCTCCGCCTGCAGGTCGAATTGGCCCGCGTGCAAGGGGTGCTGGCGGATGGAGAGCAGATTTGACCGAGAAACGCCCCTTTACCCTGACCATCACCAACGGCAATCGGGCGCAGATCACGGCGGCCCCGGTCAAGGAGACGCCGAAGGCCGATAACGCCAATCATGAGGCGGACCGTTTGAGTGCCCGCGCCGATGTGGCGGTGGCCTATGCCGGTTTGCTTGGGGTGTCTGCGGCGGCGTCCGACATGCTGACGACCCTGCGGCAGAACGCGCGTGAGGGGGCAAGTGACAAGGTCGAAGCCGGGACGCTGGCGGGCTGCTTGCGTGGCGCGGGTTTGCAGGCGCAGGTGATGTCTGTGAAGGCCTTGACGCCGGAACACTGGCCCGCACTGGCCTATATGACCAGCGGTCAGGTGGTGTTGGTTGTCGGTCAGGACCGCGATGACCTGATCATTTATGACAAGACCTGCCCGGACAATCGCGCCCATGTGCCGATGGGGGAGTTCATGCCGTTCTTTGCCGGTCTCTTGGTCAAGGCGGAGGCGCCGCTGGAGCGGGTGGCGGAGGTGCACAAAACCTTTGCCGTGCGCAATCACTGGTTCTGGGGGCAGTTCCCGCGCTTTCGCAAGGCGCTGGCGGAGGTGGCGCTTGGGTCTTTCGTTGCGAACCTGCTGGCTGTCGCCGTGGCATTGTTTTCCTTGCAGGTCTATGACCGTGTGATCCCGCATCAGTCCGAGGCGACTTTGTGGGTGCTGGCGGCTGGAGCCTGTCTGGCCCTGTTGCTCGAGGCGTTTATCAAGATCGCCCGTGCCCGCCTGATGGACGGTGCGGGGCGGCAGATTGAGTTGTCCGTTCTGACCCTGCTGATGCAGCGCGTCATGGGGATGCGGAGCGATTTGCGAGGGCAATCTCCGTCGATGACATTCTCGGCCATGCGCGAGTTCGGGTCTGTGCGCGAGTTCTTTACCGCTTCGACGATCGGCACCATTGCCGACATCCCGTTTATCTTTGTGTTCCTGTTGCTGGTCGCGTCCATTGCGGGGCCGGTGGTCTGGGTGCTCATCCTTGGCGGGGTGCTGATGGTGGTGCCCGGTTTCTTCCTGCAGCGCCGGATGCTGCGTTTGACGCAGGAAACGCAGGGCGCGTCCGCCAAGTCTTCGCGGCTGCTGCACGAGGCGATTTTTGAGCGGGATACGGTGAAGACGCAGCGCGCCGAGGACCGTGTGATGCGGTTGTGGCAGGAGTTGACGACTCTGTCGGCCATGAAGTCGTCGGAGCAGCGGCGGCTGGCGTCGGCCCTGACCTTCTGGAGCCAAGGCATGCAGCAGATGACCTATGTGGCTGCGGTGATTGCGGGGACGTATCTGGTCTTTGCCGGGCAGTTTACCGTCGGGTCGATCATTGCGGTGGGTATTCTGTCGTCGCGGACTTTGGCGCCGCTGACGCAGTTGGCGGGCACGATGGCGCGTTGGGGCAATGTGAAGGCGGCGCTCGATGGCCTGGACGCCATTGCCGACGCGCCGCAGGATGTGGATGAAAGCCGGACCTATCTGCGCCGTGATGCGCTGAAGGGGCATTTCGAACTGCGTGAGGTGCAGTTTCAATACGAGGACGATGGCGCGCCGACGTTGGACCTTCCCGGTGTGCAGATCATGCCGGGGCAGCGCGTTGCTGTTCTGGGATCGAACGGGGCGGGCAAGTCGTCTCTGCTCAAGCTGCTGTCGGGGGTCTATGCGCCGAGCAAGGGCCGCGTGCTTATTGATGGCACCGACATGGCGCAGATCGAGCCGCGGGATTTGCGGCGGCTCGTTGGCTATCTGGGACAGGATGTGCGCCTGTTTTCGGGCACGCTGCGGGACAATCTGAACCTGACGTTGCTGGAGCGGGACGATGATCGCCTCTATGCCGCGCTGGATTTCGCGGGGCTGGGGCCGTTTGTGAAGGGGCACTACAAGGGACTGGATCTGGAAATTCTGGATGGCGGGCAGGGCCTGAGCATCGGGCAGCGCCAGTCGATCGGCTGGGCGCGGCTGTGGTTGCAGGATCCCAAGATTTGCCTGTTGGATGAACCCACCGCCGCCTTGGATCAGACGCTGGAAAGCACTCTGGTCAGTCGGCTCGAGACATGGATGGAGGGCCGCACGGCCATCATCGCCACCCACCGCGTGCCGATCCTGTCGCTGACCAACCGCACGCTGATCCTGCAGAACGGGCGCATGACCATCGACGGCCCGCGGGATGAGGTGCTGAGCCATATCGGCAAGACCGTACCGCTGAAGGGCAAGATCGCATGAGCATCGCGCACACCAATCTGAGCGGACAGCTTGAAAGTGACATGCGTGGCCCATCGCTGGTCGTATGGCTGAGCGCCGGGGCGGTGCTGGTGTTTGTTCTTTGGGCCGCGTTTGCCTGGGTGGACGAGATTGTCCGCGGCTCGGGTGAGATGATCTCGTCGTCTCGACCACAGATCATTCAGAACCTTGAGGGCGGTATTCTTGCCGAATTGGCTGTGGCCGAGGGCGACGTTGTCGAGCAGGGTGATGTGCTGGCGCGGTTGCAGGGGACACAGTTTCAGTCTCAGGCCGATGATCTGCAGGATCAGATCGCGGCTCTGGCCGTGCGCCAGTTGCGTCTGGAAGCTGAGTTGGCGGGCCAGTTTGATTTTGCGGTGCCGGGTGCGTTGGAGCAGCAGATGCCGGGGCTTGTGGCGTCGGAGCGGGCGCTGCTCAATGCGCGGCAGACCGACTTTCTGAGCCGCCGCGAGGGCGCGCAACGGGTGCTTGATCAGGCCGCCAAAGAGCGGACGCTGTTGGAGGACTTGCTGGAGCGCAACATCGTCGCACTGATCGAGGTGACGCGGGCGCGTAAAGCCCATGCGGATGCGCGTATCAAGCTCGATGAGATCATGACCCAGACTGAGCTGGAGCGGGCGCAGGCCTATTCCGATACGCTCAAGGAACTGGGCACACTGCGCCAGACCTACAAGGCAGCGCAGGACCAGTTGAACCGGACCGTTCTGGTCAGCCCCATGCGGGGGATCGTGAACAATCTGAGCGTCACGACCATTGGCGGTGTTGTGCGGCCTGGTGAGGAGATCCTGCAGATCATCCCGCTGGACGAGGAGTTGTTTGTCGAGGCGCGCGTGGCGCCCAAGGACATCGCCAACGTTCTGCCGGGGCAGGAAGCGAGCGTGAAGCTGAGCGCCTACGACTACACGATCTATGGTGCGCTGAAGGGCGAGGTGAAGCTGATCTCGGCCGATACATTCAAGGACGAGCGCAAGCCGGACAGCGAGGCGCACTACAAGGTGACGGTGCGGGTGGACATGTCGGCGCTGACGGAGCGGCAACGGTCAATCTCGATCCGGCCGGGGATGCAGGCGGAGGTTGAGTTGCACACCGGGGCGAAGACGGTGCTGCAATATCTGATGAAGCCGCTTTACAAGTCGCGTGAGGCGTTTCGGGAGCCTTAGGGCATGGTTCTGTGCGCGCTTTAATTTTCCTCTCGGAGAGTGGCTGCTAGAGCTACGATTTTTTCATTCTGTTCGGAAAGTCGCGCCTTTGCCGAAACACCGTCCAGAGGGCGAGACATTGGAATTTCCGATGCTAAATTGACCGCCCAAACTGCTTCATCGGGCGGATTGTTATCATCGTATTCGCACAGCGGATCCAGCAAGAAGGAAAGGTATATAGTGCGGCCAAGTGGGCTCCATTTTGGAGTCAGTCTCCAGATTTCCTTCGCCCACCAACAGTCGCTTGAAAGGCAAACCGTTTCAACGTCCCAGCCATTGTTTTTTAGCTTTTCTTTGAGCGGCGCAAATTTCGACATAACGTTCTGAATACCTCAAATCTTGAAAGGCAGCATAGCATGCACCGGAGACGTCTCCGGTTAACTCGCCTCTGTATCCAGCCAGATCGTCACCGGCCCGTCATTCGTTAGTCCCACGGCCATCTCGGCACCGAATTGACCTGTTTCTGTCTCAACCCCAAGATCGCGCAGGGCCTCGGCAAATTGCAGGTAGAGCGCCTCGGCCTCGTCTGGCTTGGCTGCCCCTGAAAAGCCAGGGCGGTTGCCGCGGGACGTGTCCGCTGCAAGCGTGAACTGGCTGACCACAAGCGCGCTGCCGCCTGTTTGCAGGATCGACAGGTTCATTTTGCCGGCGTCGTCCTTGAACAGTCGCAGTTTTGAGACCTTCGCGGCGAGCGCCTTTGCCGTTTCGGTTGTGTCGCCGGGCATAGCGCAGACAAGGATCAGGAGGCCTGGGCCGCATCTGCCGATCGTTTGGCCATCCACGGTGACGGAGGCTTCGGACACCCGCTGCAGGAGCGCCCTCATTCCTTCCACTCCATGACGTCGGCCACTTCGGCACGGTCAGCGCGGAAGGTGTTGGCCGGGTGGTCCGGATCGGCATAGCCGAAGGAAATGGCGCACAGGATCTGCCGATCCTCTGCGATGTCGAAGAAGTCGCGCACGAACGGGGCCTGAGCTGCGATGGCGGCCTGCGGGATGGTTGCGACCTCCAGCGCTTGTGCGGCAAGGCAGAAGGCCGTGACGAAGCCGCCCGTGTCCATGGCGCCGTAGGGGCCCAGCACTTTCGGGCTGGTAATGATTGCTACGTGGGGTGCACCAAACAGCCGGTAGTTTTCCATCATCTGTTGGGCGGAGGCGGCGCGGTCGCCTTTTTCGATGCCAACCGCGTCGTAAAGCTGGAAGCCGCAGGCGCGGCGGCGGTCACCGTAGACGCCGGGGTAGCCTTCGGGCCATGGCATGTCTGGGGCAGGGGCGGTGGTGCTGGCAGCGGCATAAAGCGCGTCGCGGAAGCGCTCGGTCTCGGCCTCGGCGGTTACGATCACCTGCCACGGTTGGGCGTTGCACCAACTCGGCACCTTTTGTGCGGTGGCGATGATGCGTTCGACATCGGCGCGGGGCACCGGGGCGGGTCGGAAGGCGCGGCAGGAGAAGCGGGCTGAGAGGACGGCGTCCAAGGCGTTGAAGTGGGTCATTGCTGTGTAGCGATCACGAAACCGATGCCTGCGGCGACGATCAGGCCCAGCACCGCGGCGATGGCGATCTTGATCTTGGACCAGGGGCGTTCACCCTGCACCCGGCCCGTGCGCCCGTTGACGACAAAGCGGTAGGTTTCGCCCCGGTACTTGTAGGCGGCGAGCCAGACAGGCAGTAGCACGTGTTTGAATGTGATGGCCCCCAGCTTGGTGTCGATGGCGTGGATGCGCTGGCGGTCGCCTCCGATGTCGAACTTGACGTCGCGGGCGATGACGCGGTCCATCTTGGCGCGGGCTTCTTCGAACCCTTCCTCCAGCTCGACTGCATAACCTTCGGCCCGGAAACCGGCGAGGAATTCGGGCGCGTAGGGTTCCAGCGCGCTCAGATCCCAGGGTTCCAGCGCGTCGGTGAAGCGTTTGGGCAGGGACTTTGACGCCAGCACCAGCACGTCGTCGAAGAAGCGGGCGACCTTGCCGTGTGCAGGGCGCCAGCGCACTTTGGCCACGCGCACCTGTTGGCGCTTACCGTCGCGCATCACCGTTCGGGTTTCGTAGTAGACGGTGCCGCGTTCGCCGGAATAGCTGCTGCGGGTGTCGGCGTCGAAGGTCCAGTAGGGGACGTAGATGCCTTGCATCGCGCGGCCCTTGCGCGCGTAGTCCTGCAAGCCGCCGGGGGCGAACCAGAGATTGCCGAGCCAGGTGGTCATGGCATCCCGTGCCTCTGCCTCTGTCAGCGCGAAGGGCAGGACGCCGCGCGGCTTGATATGCCGGTGGGCGCCGGTGTCGGTGACGACCGGCGTGGCGCAGAACGGGCATTCGGTGGCGTGGAGGTCGGCGTCAAATTCGACCTGTGCCGCGCAGTTGGGACAGGTGGAGACGCGGGTCTCCTCGATCTCCGCCGCTGGCAGGTCGGCGGTGAGGGCCGCGCGGTAGTCCAGTTCGGCGATGGGGGCGATGGTGCGCGGGGCGTCCGTGTCCATGGGGGCCGTGTTGCCGCAATGGTCGCAGACCAGCAGGCCCGCGCTTGGATCAAAGCGGAAGTCGGCGCCGCAATTGTCGCAGGGAAAGCGGTGATCGGCTGTGGTGGCCGCAGCGGTTGGGTCGGAAGAGTCGGTCATAGAAGCGAATGCATGGCCTTTGGCGTGATCCGGCGCAAGGCGCCGTCGCCGAGCGCGGTGTGTCGCCAGAGGTGGAAGATGGCGTGCAGCGATGAGGCCGCGATCAGGTAAAAGTACAGATCGACGAGGGCGGGGCCACCCCAGCGTCCACCGAGCATATACCATGCAGTGAGTGCCGCCACGAGGCCAAGCGCGGCGTACATGCCGCGGCTGAGCCATGGGTGTACGGTGCGCAACGCGCCTTCGAGCTTGGGGCCGGGGCCGTTCATCAGGCCCTGGACGATGGCGATGGCGCACATGCCGACGCCTGTCAGCACAAAGGCCCAAGCGATGGCGGGGATCGGCCCGCCTGCCACCAGAAGGATCAGGAGGACGAAATTCGTCCAGTGGAGGGCAATGGTGACTTTGCGGCGCATGGCTGTTCCTGTGTCAGTATCGTCGAGCGTACTGGTCTGGACAGATGTTGGCTATATCGAATGGTGTAAGAAGGTGGGCTTTCACTTTGTGAACAACGCGAGTTTCCATTCAGCTGGAAAGCCGACAAGATGGGGTGCGGGGGGGCTCTAGCGAGGCAGAGGGTTTGGTATGCCTATGGCCCTGAGAGTTCCACGTGCTGTCTTTGCAAGAGCCCATGCGCGTTGTCGGGTTTCTTTGCCATGCGCAGGCGGCTTCTTGGTCCTTCGCCGAATACCGGTAGCGTGGCGGCCTTTGCAAAGGGTTCGCCACCTCCGTCTGATTGATGTCTTCCAACCACTCCTAGCCGCTGGAGCGCTGGGCTTCGAAATTTAGTAACCGCCGCTGGATATGCTGCTGTTGGAAGCCGCAACAGCAAACTGAAAAGACCGCCATACATCAGCGGACATTTGCCGTATTTTGCCGTATCGGTCGGCAAACCTCCCGTCCCGTCTGGGCTGTGTCATTTACTGTGATTATCTGATCGACATAATCTATGGCGGTAGACATTCATTTTAATTCGTTGAGGTAATATGCCAACTCAAGCCAAATCAAGCACGCATTATATGCCCGGAAATTGTGATCCAAAAGTGGTCGTTGACAGCTATCTCAAGGGTGAGAGAAGTCGTATTTTTGGTAAATTCAATTCGAAACCTGAAACAGCTGATATGATCGCGCTAAAGGAAAAGATGACCAGCTTTCTTTTCCTGAACACTTTGAGTGGATTGGTTGGGAAAGACACGCGCCGGCATCTTGAACACTACTTCACAGCTTCAGGAAGAGACTTGGATCTGAATGTAGAAAACATCATTGCGTCTTCACCTGCTGCGCACAAAAGATTTACTGAAGAGGTTGGTCAGGCCAAGGCTTATGTGGAGACGCTGCCGTTTGGACGTCACAGCTTTGCGTCAGCCCGGCCGGAGTCTGCTGCAGTGCGCAAAGAAGAGTGTCCGAACTGGTATTTCGCAATGCACGGATATCAATGTTGGGGCATGGGGGAGGTTTTGGTTACCCCGGACGGAAACCAGGTGCGATACGATATGAAATTTACGTACAAAGTGTTCGATGACTACGATTGGCACAACGGTATGAATGTGACCATTCTCAAAAAGACCATGGCAAACTTGGTAAAAAGAATTCCATATGTTGATGATCTTCTCAATACTAAGCCCACGACCAAGAAGAAGAACGGAGATTACATCGTTGAAGATGGGACCATGCGGGAATTCCATGCCCAGGGCTTGGCGCGGGAGTTTCTGATGCAGGGTGAAACCACTCGGGAATTCTATTGGTGCAAAGGTGAAAAAATTCCAGAATATCAGCTTGCGATTGATCCGCATAAGGCAGGCGATGTGAGCTGTGGAGTGAAGCTTTAGCGAATACGGAGCGCAGGCGGCGTGATTGATGGTGCCGCCGCAAAGGCGACACTACGCTTCCATGGTTCGTGCCAAAGGCGGGCGCTACAGGTGTCTGTTACACCCCGGGCGGCGGTGGTGGCGGCAGGATGGTGAAAAGCTGGGCCAATTCAGTCACGTCCTCTGCCTTCATCCAGCCGTCCTGGCCTGCTGTCCAGACATAGCTTTCGCGAGACAGCTCGCCCGCTTGCGCCATGCGACCCAGCTGTGCCTTGGAGAACGGGCCCTTCGTCTCGCCGTTTTCTGCCACGTGCCAGACATGTTCGACAGGCGGGGGCGGCGGTGTGGCGCCGCCGCGTGCAGGTTGCGCGCCCCAGGGGCCGGGGGATGCAGCCTGCTGACCCATTTGCAGGCCCATCGCCGCGCCCAGCCCGGCCTGCATCGCGTCAGATGCGCCGCTGCCCTCACGGCCAAGCGCTTCTGCCGCCTGGAACTGCATGTATTCGTTGAGATTTCCGATCACGCCCATGGAGGACCGCTTGTCCATCACCTCCTCGACCGCCGGCGGCAGCGAGATGTTTTCGATGTAGAGCTCGGGCAGGGTGAGCCCGTATTCGGTGATTTGGGCGCTGATTTCCTTGGCCACAAGTTGGCCCAGTTCGCGCGTGTTGGCGGCCATGTCCATGACCGGGATGCCGGACTTGGCAAGGCTGCGGGACATCTCCTGCACGATGATGTTGCGGATCTGGAAGCTGATCTCGTCCATCGTGAATTCGCCGTCGGTGCCGACGATCTCGACCAGGAACCGCGCAGGGTCCGCCACCTTGACCGAGTAAGTGCCGAAGGCGCGCAGGCGCACGGGGCCGAATTCCGGATCGCGGCAGATGATCGGGTTCTTGGTGCCCCATTTCAGGTCGTTGAAGCGGGTGGTGTTGACGAAATAGACCTCGGATTTGAACGGGCTTTTGAAGCCGTGATCCCAGTGCTGCAGCGTCGTCATGATGGGCATGTTGTTGGTCTCGAGCATGTAGAGACCGGGGGTGAAGACGTCGGCCAGTTGGCCTTCGTGCACGAAGACGGCAGCTTGCCCCTCGCGCACCGTCAGCTTGGCACCGTATTTGATCTCGTGCCCCTCGCGTTCGAACCGCCAGACCATCGTGTCCCGGCTGTCGTCGACCCAGTGGATGACGTCGATGAACTGGCCGGAGAGGAAATCGAAAATGCTCATTGCGGTGCCCTTTGTATTCAGTTGCAGCCAATATAGGATGCCATGGCAGCAAGTGCGAAGGGTTTTGACGGCACGTGCGTGTGGCAGCCGTTTACGCAGTTCGTTCTGCGCGGTGGCGCGCTTGCAGTCGCGCGATGACGGCCCCCATGATCGTTGCCATGCCGACATGGCCGACAAAGGACGACTGTGTGTATGCACCGAACCCCATCATGAAGTCGCGCCCGACCAATTGGGCGAGGCCGCCTTGCGCCACGAACCAGAGCGCAAGGCCGGTCAGTGCCCCCGCCAGTTCCGGGCGCAGGCCGCTGAGGCGGTGGATCAGCCAGACGGCGCTGCCGAACCCCACGACACCGATGGCGAAGTGCACCGCAAAGGCTGCCCCGTAGCCGAGCGATGCATCGAGGTAGATCCTGGCGAGTGCCGCGATCAGGTTGCTGGGTTCGAGCACGACGCCGAAGATCAGGGGGGACATGAGCCAAGCATAGGCTTCGAAAGCAAGCTCGCCGATCAGGCCCGCGATCAGGACAATGCGCAGGGGAAAGGCTGTGAGCGTGGAGAGCATGATGGGGCCGACCTTGTGCGTTTCATGTGATGAAGCGCACATATGTACGGGCTTGTGGTCAGACAGGTGGCCTCACGGCAATGTGCTATTGTTGAGCGCTGGCCTGCAGTTCTGCGATGTCTTCGCCCAGCTTCTCCCGCGCCAGGTCGGCGACGATAGGTTGCGCTTCGACCAGCCCCATGCCAGGGCGCAGACGGTCGTCGTAGAGCATACCCAGCAGCAGCTCATCATGACCTGTCAGCAGCGCGAACTCATCGTCGTCATTGAAGATCGACGGGCGCGCATCCGGGCTGTCATTGGCAAGGCCAAGGCCCTGGGCAAGCTCCTCGTGAATGCAGGACAGTCGCAAGAGGTCGGGGTTCTCCGACCGTATCACGGCAACGGCCGCGGTGTAGGTCGATTTTTCGGCGCCGCCTGCATAGGCTGCGACGGCGCAATAAGCATCACTGGGCAGATCCCGTACCGGCCCCACGTTGATCCGGTTTACCGCAGGCAAACGGGTGGCGCGCGCATTCAGCGCAGCGGCCCGGTCGTCTTCCGAGACGAAAAAGACCAGGAAATTCGGATTGTCGGACACCGAAATGGGGTGGCCCGTCGCTTGCGACAATCGCCGGGCATAGGCGATCACATCATTGGTGTCGCGCGTGCGCTGACTGGGCGGGACCGACGCACCAAACTCGATCCCAATGCGCACAGGTGCCGCCCATCGGCGCAGGGCGCTGGGCGCGCCGGGGCGGACGCCGGGACTGGCATATTCGTTGAAGAACACGATCTCTTCGAAATTGCGGGCCAGCATGTCGGAGGTGAAGGGCGTGTCCGGCCCGCCGCCATCCTGCCTGAGCAGCCCGGAGGTCAGTTGGCTGGACTGGACCTGTGCCAGATAGGCGCGCAAGGCCGCACTTTCCTGCGACGTCGCCTGGATGTCCGGGACCGGTGGTGGTGCCAGTCCGGCTGGCCGCACTTTCGGCGTCAGCACGGGTTCGACGGGCTGGAACACGTCGCAGGCCGCAAGAAGCCCAAGGGCGACGAGGCCGCCCCATGCCGTCATCCTGCGTCTGATCCGTGCCCCGAGCATCGTTTTTTCGGTCAGTTCGGAACCGAAGTGCCAGCGGTGTCGCCCACGCCATCCTTGCGGGCCTTGGCCGACGCAAGTGTGTCGCGCAGTTCGGCCTCCATCTTCTTCAGTTCTTCCTCGGCAGCCGCACGCTTGGCTTTGCCCTCGTCGGCGATCTGCAGGCTTTCCTCGATGGTGCCGATCAGGTCGGCATTGGCTTGCTTGACGGCCTCGATGTCGAAGACGCCGCGCTCCATCTCGGTTCGGATCGCCTTGTTGCTTTCGCGCAGGTTGGCGGCGTTGGCAGTGAGCAACTCGTTGGTCAGGTCGTTGGCGTCACGCACGGCAGCCGCCGCTTCGGCGCTGCGCTGGATGGTTACGGCCTGAGCCAGTTGTGTTTCCCAAAGCGGCACGGTGTTGACGAGGGTGGAGTTGATCTTGGTGACAAGGCTCTTGTCGTTTTCCTGCACCAGCCGGATCGAGGGCAGGGATTGCATCGTCACCTGACGGGTCAGTTTCAGGTCGTGTACCCGCCGCTCCAGATCGTCGCGGGCGGCGCGCAGGTCGCGCAGTTCCTGCGCTTTCATCACCTGGTCATCCTCGGCGGCGGCATCCACTTCGGCCTGTTTGGCGGGAATCACCTTGTCGTCCAGTTCCTTGATCTTCTCCTCGCCCGCCGCGATGTAGAGCGCCAACTCGTCGTAGAATTGCAGTGTCTTTTCATAGAGCAGGTCGAGCGACTTGATGTCTTTCAGAAGCGTGTGCTCATGCGAAAGCAGATCGTCGGTGATCTTGTCGATCTGGCCCTGCACCGTTTCGAACTTGGCAGTGAACTTGGCAAAGGGGGCCGCGCGGCCCAGAAGCTTCTCCCAGAAGCTGCGCTCGCGCCGGACATCGAGTTCGGAAACCGAAAAGCCCCGGATTGTGGTCACGATATTGCGCAAGCTGTCGCCTGCCGGGCCCACATCCTTGTTTCGGACGTCCTGCAGCATGGACTGGCTGATTTCCTGCAACTCTGCCTGCGCGGCAGAGCCGAAAGACACGATGGATTGCGTGTCTTCCATGTCGATCTCGTCCATACGGGCGCGGATTTCGGTGCCAACGGGCGCGTCGGCCTGTTCCAGCGGGACAATCGCGTTGGCGTCCTTGGGTTCGGGCAGCACCACGGCGGTGACTTCCTCGACCTGTGCAAGAGCGGCTTCGGCCTTTTGGCGAACTGTTTCGGACATGACTTGATCCTTATCGTTAAGCGTCATCGGCGGGCGACACGCGCACGCCTTCGCGCTGCAAGCGGTCGCGCAGCACGTCGATTTCGATGGTGAGGTCGGAGCGATCCTCGGTGAGCAATTTGCGGGTGCGCGCGGCGAAGTTCTCTTCCAGATCGTCCAGAAGGGCTGCGTAGTCGGTGCGGGCCTGCGCGTCGCGGCTGCGCCCGTAGATGTCGGCGAACTTGATCGTCGCGTCGCGCGCACCGATCAGGTAGACGCCCAGATATTTGCGTGCCGCGGTCAGGTCGCGCGGGTCTTCCTCGACCGTGCGGATGAGGTCGCGCACGGTGGTCTGGAACTGGTCGAGACGCAGTTCCATCTTGCGATCTTCGGCGCGCTTCATGGCGTCGCGCATGTCGGCCAGCAACTCTTCGGCCCCATCCACGACGCGGGCAACGCGGTCTTGTTGGAAGCTGTCGACGCCTTCGAGGCCCTTGGATTTCAGAGGGTCGATGCCGAAAGCGGCCAAGTGCAGGCCAAAGGCGGCCAGCCCGTAGAGCAGAGGTGCGATGATGCCCGGATCGGAGCGATAGGCAGCCAGCGTGATGCCGAAACCAACGAGGAAGGCCGCGATGATCTTGCGCGGCAGGGCAGGTCGGCGCGCGACCTTGCGGGTATGGTATGCGGCTTCAGCCTTCAGCCCCTCGCGCAGCATGAATGCGCCGCCGGTCAGCACGGCGGCAGATACCAGCGCGGTCACAAGCCCGGTCGCCCCATCGTTCAATGCCAGAAACACCATCGGTATGGCGGGCAGGAACATCAGGTTGGCGCGCGCGCCAACCGGGTCCACCTTGGCCCGATCAAAAGCCGGGCGGTCGCCTGTGTCGGGTGCGTCGGTCGGGTCGGGGCTGTACTTGCCGCCAAAGCGTTTGGCCATGGTCTCAGGCTCCTCCGGCGCAGGGCACGGGGTAGGTCAGCGTTCCGGCGGGATAGCTGCGTCCGGCGTCGAAACAGGTGACACGATTGGGCCCGTCTGCCCAGTATTGATGCGGATTGGTGCCTCGTTTGCCATCCCGCAGATAGCGCATGTGGCCCCAGAACGTGCCCTTTTCCGGTCCGCGCCACGCGCGGCCCAGCTGGAAATGCAGGTGGCGCACGCCGCCGATACATCTGAAGTCGCGCTGGTTGTTGCCTAGCGTACCGATCAACTGCCCGCGGCGTACGCTCTGGCCGGACTTGACCTGCATTTGACCAAGGTGCCCGTAGGCCGCAATCAGAGGCTTGCCATCCCGGCCGATGCCGTGGTCGATAACGACAGTTGGCCCCCAGCAAGATCCGACATCCGTCTCAAGTACGCGCCCGTCGGCTGCGGCAATGATCTGGCTGCCGTTTGGACCGGCCAAATCAATGCCTTGGTGGACTGACAGCCGCAAACCGCCGCGAACGTTGGTGCGCGACCGGAAGTCCGAGATGATTTTCGGAGCGCCCGCCGGGTATGTAATTTCGCCGACATTCCTCGCGAGCAGCGGTGAATCGGGCGTGCAGATCAGAGCGCTGATCAATGCCACCGCTTTGCCACTCAAAACGCTGCGGGCGCAGCGACGGTGAGGTTGACGCTTCATCATCAGGTCAGAGGCCACCGAGCAAACCCAGTGTCACGCCGAACATCAATGCCAGCAATGCGGCAAAGGCGATTTTCTGAAAAGCGGTCGGCTCCATCCCGTAGTTCCCTGTTGGCTATCAGATATATAGCCGCTTTGCGGGTGCGGCACTAGGGGTGCGCGCGTCCCCTCCACTGCATGAGAGGTGTGACGCGCAAATGACGGGCACAAGGGGAAAGTTTCACGCCGCGTGTCACATATGAGCTTACCGTCGAGGCGGCTTGCGCGTGCGGCGGGGTTTGCCCTTGGGTTTGGCCGTACCGGTCTCTGGTTCAGGATCAAGACCCAGTTGGTCGCGCACGATCCGTCTGCGCACCTCCTCGACCGCGCCCTGTTTCAACTCGCCCAGTTGGAAAGGACCGTAGCTGACGCGGATCAGCCGGTTCACGGCGAGGCCGATGCTGTCCATCGCGCGCCGGATCTCGCGGTTCTTGCCTTCGCGCAAGCCGACGGTGAGCCAGGCATTGGCACCCTGCTGGCGGTCCAGCGTGACCTGCATGGGCTGGAAGTGCTCGCCCTCGACCGTGACGCCCTTGCGTAAGGGTTCAAGCTGCGGATCGGTTGGCCGACCGTTCACCCGCACGCGGTAGCGCCGCATCCAACCGGTCGAAGGCAGTTCGAGCTTGCGCTTGATCCCGCCATCGTTGGTCAGCAGCAGGAGCCCTTCGGAATTGAGGTCGAGCCGTCCGACGCTCATCACGCGCGGCATGTCGTCTGGCAGGGCATCGAAGATAGTCTTGCGGCCTTGTTCATCCTTTGTGGTCGTCACCAGCCCAGCAGGCTTGTGGTAGAGCCAAAGTCTTTCAGGATCAGGGGCTTGCAGGGGTTTGCCATCCACTGTGATCTTGTCGCTGTCGGTTACGTTCAGCGCCGGGCTGTCGATCTGCTTGCCATTCACGCTCACGCGGCCAGCGGCGATGATATCTTCCGCGCCGCGGCGGCTGGCGATACCGGCGCGGGCGAGAACCTTGGCGATGCGGTCGCCTTTGGGGGTGTCTTGGGTCATGGGCCGGGCTTACCGCCGGGTTGCGCGGCAGGCAAGCGGCGTGGCAGGGAAGCGCCATGGAGTTTCGGTCATTCATGGATCAGGCGCTGGAGGAGGCGCGGGCGGCGGGTGCGCGGGGCGAGGTGCCTGTGGGCGCTGTTGTGGTGTCGCCTGCCGGGCAGATCGTGGCGCGGGCGGGCAACCGGACGCGGGAGTTGAACGATCCGACGGCCCATGCAGAGGTTCTGGCGATCCGGGCGGCTTGTGCTGATGCTGGGTCGGAGCGGCTGGTGGGCCATGATCTTTACGTGACGCTGGAACCTTGCGCCATGTGTGCGGCGGCGATTGCGGCGGCGCGGATTGCGCGGGTGTATTATGGCGCGTCAGATCCCAAGTCCGGCGGTGTGGCCCATGGGGCGCGGGTGTTTTCGCATCCCCAAGCGCATCATGTGCCCGAGGTCTATGACGGGATTGCAGCGACAGAGGCCGAGGACCTGTTGAAGCAGTTTTTCGCATCTCGGCGGTAGCTATTTCCTTTGAAGGCTTCGGGATGTGCCGTGTCAGAGGGTGATGGGCTGCATGACCTCCGGCTCGATCACCTTGACGCCCGGCAACCCCTCCTTCAGCACCTCTGCCGATTGTTCGAGGAGCGGGAAAGTCCTGTAATGACATGGGATTACAGTATCGAAGTGAAAGAAGTGCCGGGCGGCATAGGCGGCGCCGGCCATGTCCATGGTATAATATCCCCCTGCCGACAGGATGCCGATATCGGGTTTGTGGTAGTCGCCGATCCACGACATGTCCGCCATGATGTCAGTGTCGCCCGAGACATAGATCACCTTGTCTTCGCCGCGAATGATGAACCCGCATTCCTGGCCCGAATAGCGCGGGTTCTCGTCGTCTCCGATGGAGGATGAGTGCGATGCCGGCACCAGGGTCGCGGTGACGTTACCAAGGCTGATCGTGCCGCCGCGACCGTATGCATGACCTTGGATCGCGCCCTTGGCAAAGAGCAGGTTGCCCAGCTCGAAGATGGCCGAGACTGGTGCGCCGGTCTTCTGGCTGATCGCAACGCTGTCGGCGGTGTGGTCGAAATGGCCATGCGTGACGAGGATGTGGGTGGCGTCCTGGATGGCCGCCTCGTGCTGGTCTTCGGCAAGCATGGGGTTGCCGGTGAGCCAGGGGTCGATCAGCAGGATCTGGTCCCCGATTTCGATGCGAAAGCTGCCGTGGCCGAGCCAGATGATGTTCATGGTGCGTCTCCCGTTTTACGCGAGTGTAGCGCCGATTTCAGGGTGCGGGAGCCTCCGGCGGGGATTTTTTTTGAAACAGGGAATTCGGACCGGTCCGCGCAGCGGCAAACACCGTGGGGCGGTGTTTGAGGTCCGAATGGGCGGAGCCCCGGATCGGCGCGATTCGCGCCGGGATTTACCTGATTTTTACGGAGTTTAAGGGGCGGAGACAGGGTGTCACCCCGCGTGCACCATCCGTACACCCCCTGTGCACCCCCATCGGGCGGTGGGGCAGGGGTTAACGCAACGTGCGGTGCCCTCTTGAATGGCGCGTTGGGAGGGGTAGGTGACAGGGCATGGAATTGCTGCGCCAGATTGACGGGTATTGCGAGCGGTTGGGGCCGGACTATTGGGCCGAGCCGGTGAATGCGGTGACCAACGCAGCCTTTGTCATTGCCGCCCTTTGGATGTGGCGGCGTAGTGCGGGGGTGCCGCTGGCCCGTGTGCTTTGCATCATCCTTGGGCTGATCGGGCTGGGCAGCTACCTGTTTCACACCCACGCGCAGGTGTGGTCGGCCATTGCGGATGTGGCGCCGATTGCAGCGTTCATTCTACTATATATCTTCGCCATCAACCGGGATGTCTGGGGCATGCGGACGGGTTGGGCGCTGGGCGCGACGGCATTGTTTTTCCCGTATGCCGCGGCAACCGTCCCGCTGTTTCAATATGTGCCCGTGCTGGGTGTATCGGCGGGGTATCTGCCTGTCCCCGCGCTGATCCTGATCTATGCCGTCGCCCTGTGGCGCCGTGCGCCTGCGCTGGCGCGCGGATTTGTGATCGGCGCCGTCATTCTGCTGGTGTCTCTGACCGCGCGGTCGGTTGATGATATGCTGTGCAACCAGATCCCCTTGGGCACGCATTTTCTGTGGCATATCCTCAACGCGGTCATGCTGGGCTGGATGATCGAGGTGTATGTGCGCTTCTTGCGCGCCCGAGAGGCTTGAAGGCACACCCGCCGCGCGATAAAGCCGCCTCAAGACGCAAGAGAGGGATTTCATGTCCATCGATCAAAGCACCGCCGCCCGCGTGGCGAAACTGGCCCGGATCAAGGTCGAGGAAGATCAGCTTCCGGCGCTGGCTGACGAATTCAACACGATCCTCGGCTTCATCGAGCAGCTGAGCGAGGTCGATGTGGAGGGCGTGGAGCCCATGACATCCGTGACCCCGCAGCGCCTGAAGCGCCGTGTGGACGAGGTGACGGATGGTGGTCAGCAGGACAAGGTGCTGGCCAACGCGCCGGATGCCCGCGAGGGGTTCTTTGCCGTGCCGAAGGTGGTTGAGTGATGAGCGAATTGAACAAGCTGGGGCTGGCTGAAGCCCGTGATGCACTGCGCGAAGGTGACGTGACCTCGGTCGAGTTGACCGAGGCGTGCCTGACTGAGATCGAAGGGGCTGGGGCGCTGAACGCCTTTGTCCACAACACGCCCGAGATTGCACGGGAGCAGGCCAAGGCGGCGGATGCGCGGATCAAGGCGGGTGATGCGCCCGACATGTGCGGCTTGCCCATCGGGATCAAGGATCTGTTCTGTACCAAGGGTGTGCCGTCTCAGGCCGGGAGCCGTATTCTGGAAGGGTTCCTGCCAGAATATGAGAGCACCGTCAGCGGCAACCTGCTGGATGCAGGTGCGGTGATGCTGGGCAAGTTGAACATGGATGAATTTGCCATGGGCTCGTCCAACGAGACGTCCGTGTATGGCAATGCTGTGAACCCGTGGCGGCGCGGCAATGATGAGGCTGCCCTGACCCCCGGCGGGTCGTCGGGTGGCTCGGCCAGTGCTGTGGCTGCGGATCTGTGTCTGGCGGCGACCGGCACTGATACGGGCGGCTCCATTCGCCAGCCTGCGGCCTTTACCGGCATCACCGGCATCAAGCCGACCTATGGACGGTGTTCGCGTTGGGGTGTGGTGGCCTTTGCGTCTTCGCTGGATCAGGCGGGGCCGATGACCAAGTCGGTGCGCGATGCGGCCATCATGCTGGAAACCATGTGCAGCCATGATCCCAAAGACAGCACCAGCGTCGATCTGCCGGTGCCGAAATTCGAGGCCATGCTGACCGGCGACATCAAGGGCAAGAAGATCGGTATTCCCAAAGAATACCGCATGGACGGGATGCCGGACGAGATCGAAACGCTCTGGGCGCAAGGCCGCGAGATGCTGGCCGATGCGGGAGCGGAGATTGTCGATATTTCGCTGCCTCACACCAAATACGCGCTGCCTGCTTACTATGTGGTAGCGCCGGCCGAGGCGTCCTCGAACCTCGCCCGCTATGATGGGGTGCGCTATGGGCATCGCGCCAAGCTGGATCAGGGCGACGGCATCACCGAGATGTATGAAAAGACCCGGGCCGAGGGTTTTGGTGACGAGGTGAAGCGCCGCGTGATGATCGGGACTTATGTGCTGAGTGCCGGGTTCTATGACGCCTACTACAACCGTGCGCGCAAGGTGCGGACGCTGATCAAGAAGGACTTTGAGGACGTCTTTGCCCAGGGGATCGACGCGATCCTGACGCCTGCGACGCCCTCTGCCGCCTTTGGGTTGGGCGAGGCGTCGGATGATCCGGTGCAGATGTATCTGAACGACGTGTTCACCGTGACCGTCAACATGGCGGGCCTGCCGGGCATCGCCGTGCCTGCGGGAACCGATGCGCAGGGTTTGCCGTTGGGCCTGCAGTTGATTGGCCGTCCATGGGAGGAAGGGGATTTGCTGAACACCGCTTATGCCCTGGAGGCACGGGCCGGTTTTGTGGCCAAACCGCAGAAATGGTGGTAATCCCGTTCGACCAAAACCCAAAAGGGTAGAGCAGATGATGAGTTTCCGCAGTTTCCTGATGCTGGGTGCCGTGGCCGGACTGGCCGCGTGTCAGCCCGCGATCCCAGACAGCAATCCGGGTGATTTTGCCGATCCTGGACGTGGCGTAGGCTTTGACAACCCCAACACGCTGGCCGCGCGCGAGGCCCGCGACGCACAGCTGACAGGTCCGGCGGTTCAGCCCGCTGCACCGGTTGGCACGCAACCCTTGCCCCCTGCGGGGCAGCAGCCTGTGGCAGGTGCGCCTGCGCGGCCGGCCACGGCGCAAACGCCGCGTGCGGTATCGAATCCGGCCAGCCTGGATGCGGAGCTGGCGCAGATTGCGGCGAACAATGATGCGGCGGCCGCCCGGGCCAATTCCGGGCAGACCGTGGTCAACGCGAGCCCGTCGAACGCGGCGCCCGTGATCCTGAACAATCCGGGCATATCGGACGAGAACAATTTCGATGCGGTGTCGTCGCGCGAATCCATCGCAAGCGATGCGGCCCGTCTGGAAGCGAACCGGCAGCAATATCAGGTGGTGCAGCCCACGGCCTTGCCCTCGCGGGCGGGCAGTGCGCAGCCGAATGTCGTCCAATATGCCCTGCAAACCCGCCATCCGAAGGGCACGCAGATGCATCGCCGGTTCTCGGTCGCGTCGGCGGCCAAGTTTCAGCGCAATTGCGCGGTCTACAACTCCAGTGACGAGGCGCAGATCGACTTCCTCGCCTCCGGTGGGCCGCAGCGCGATCGCAAGGGGCTGGATCCGGATGGCGACGGCTATGCCTGCGGCTGGGACCCGGCACCATTCCGCCGGGCGGCTGGCAACTGATCCTGCATCAGCATCCTTCGCCGAATTGCGGGCCGCGGCGGGACGGGTTGCGACCGACGCATGTGGTGCTGCACTACACCGCGATGGCGACGGCGGAGGAGGCCATTGAGCGGCTTTGTGATCCAACGGCTGAGGTGTCGGCGCACTACGTGATCTGTAAATCGGGCAGTGTCACCCAATTGGTGCCGGAAGGGCTGCGCGCATGGCATGCGGGTGCGGGAGAGTGGGACGGGCTGTCCGACATCAACTCGCGGTCCATCGGGATCGAGCTCGACAATGACGGGCAGGGGCCGTTTGCGGAACCGCTGATGCAGAGCCTTGAGGGGCTTTTGGCGCGCATTCTTGCTGCGTGGGCGATCCCGGCCCGGAACGTCATCGGGCATTCCGACATGGCGCCGGGGCGCAAGTTCGATCCGGGACCGTTCTTTGACTGGGCACGGCTGGAAGCGCGGGGCTTGGCGGCGCGGCCTGTGGCGAAGATCTCGCCCTCCGGCGAGGGCAGTGACGCATTCCGGCACGTCGCGCGCGTTGCCGGGTACACTGCCGATGCCTCGGATGAAGCCCTTCTCGCGGCGGTGCGCCTGCGCCATCGGCCCGTTGCGACCGGGCCACTTGATCCCGCGGACTTTATTGCTTTGAAAGGCAAAACGAGGGTTTCCACCTGAGCGCTGCGATCCTCCTTCATCTTGCCAAATAAACTCCCGCCGGAGGCTCCCGCATCCACAACCCGCGCAACACCACCCATTGACGCACCCCCGGTTCCGCACGTATGCGCGTCCGGCGCGGAGGGGCGGATGGCCGCTTGGGTGGGGCAACCTACCTGAGAGGAAAGTCCGGACTCCCAGAAGCAACGGTGCCGGGTAACACCCGGGCGGGGCAACCCGACGGACAGCGCCACAGAAAACAGACTACCCCGGTGCGCCGGGGAAAGGGTGAAACGGTGGGGTAAGAGCCCACCGCCGGGCTGGCAACAGACCGGGCACGGCAAGCCCCACCGGGAGCAATGCCAAATAGGGACCGCGTGGGCCGGCAACGGTCCGGGGCTGCTTCTGCCCCAGCAGGTCCGGGTTGGCAGCTAGAGGGATGTTGGCAACAGCATCCCAAGATGAATGGTCATCTCGGGCAGGGCAACCTGCCTAGACAGAATCCGGCTTACAGCCCCTCCGCGCGCATGAAAAAACGGGCAAAGGCCCATGCCCTTGCCCGCTTCGATATCCAAGACCTGGCTGACGGATCAGAGGTCTTCGACAGCCACGCTGTGGATATCGGTCCAGTTGGTGGCCGCCTTGGTGATCGTGCCTGCGCGGTCCTTGTTGAAGGCCGCGAAGATGTCGGCGTTCAGGAACACGTAGAGCTTGTTGTCGATCACGGCGGCGTAGTCGGGATCACCGTCGAACTTCTTGCCGACTGACACGCCGAAGGTGCAGAAGCCACCATTCTCCGGCAGGTAGGATGCCGGGTCGGCTTCGAACGCGGCCAGATTGTCGGCGGAGGCGAAGCGGTAGGCGACACCGTCATGCACGGCCGCGTGGGCGGCGGAGCCTTCGACCGGATTGCCCGTGGCGATGAAGGCCACCGGGTCGACGCCGTGCAGGCCCAGCGGTGCGCCTGCCGCCGTCAGGCCGGTCGAGACATTGTATTCATCTGCGGCCAGGGCGGCAGAGCCAATGGAGAGGGCAGCGACGGTGGCGATGGTCAGGGTGCGAAACATGGGATTTCCTTTCGTTTCAGCGGAGTGTGGGCAAAGCCCGGGTGGTCTGGCGCATCGCTGCGCCAGGGGTGAAAGCTGTGAAATGTTGGTAAATGGAGTGGTGGATCAGCCCAGTGCGGGCGTTTCGCCTCGGTGCAGGGATACGACAGCCATGACCGTGGCGCCGATGAGCCAGTAATAGGCGGCGTCGAGACCCGAGAAGCCCAATGCAAAGGGTGCGATCAGGAAGACCGCACCCACCGCACCGTCAACGGCCAGATGCAGCTTGTAGGGCAGGACCCGGATCAGGCCCAGATGGTGGTCCGTCAGGATGGTCAGGCCGACGGCGGCCACACCGGTGGCGACCGAAAGCCAGAAGGCCAGCATGTGGCTGCTGCCAAGGCCCAGCAGGGCGGGCATCGCCATCAGGCCGAGGGCAACGGGGTAGTCGAGATAGGCGTGGATTTCCTTGGTAACAAAACGCAGTGACATGAGCGGTCCTTTCCTCTGATCTGCAGCGCGTCAGTGCCCGCTTCTGTGAGAGGAATGTGTGCGTTTTGGCGGGTTGGTTCCATTTGCGAGCGTTCAGCAAAACCGACAGATCGTTCAAATCTGCGAACGAAAGTGCAGTTCAAGCCGGATTTTTTGTTCGATTCTTCCGAAACGCGGCAGGGCTTTGGCCTACTTCGCGCTTGAATACGCGGGCAAAGGCGGAATCCGAGGCATAGCCGACGTCATAGGCAATGTCGGCGATGGACTTGTTGGTGTCCTGCAGGTCCTGCTGTGCGATCTGCATCCGCCACTCGGTCAGGTACTGCATGGGGGTGACCCCCATCTTGTCGGCAAAATGCACGGCAAAGGCGGTGCGGGACTGACCGGCGGCGTGGGCGAGGTCTTCGACACTCCACTGCGATGCGGGGTTGCGGTGAAAGGCATCGAGCGCGCGCGAGATGTTGGGGTCGGCAAAGCCGGCAAGGCCCAATTGCGCTGCGGCATCCGTTTCGATGAACGCGCGCAGGGCCTGGGTAAAGATGACCTCGGAGATCTTTTGCGCGATCAGGTCGCCGCCGATCCGGTCCTGCCCTGCTTCGGATGCGATCATCCGCAGAGACGTTTCCATCCAGCGCCCGGCGCTTTCGCCGTAATTCTCGATCAGGATGTGATCGGGCAGCTTGTCGATCAGCACGTGCGAGGCGCGGTCGGCCAAAGAGAAGTGGCCGCAGATCAGTTGCGTGGTGCGGGTCTGATCCTCACCCCCGTAGACCAGCACGCCGCGGCCGGTTTATCCGGCTTCTTCGAGCACGGATTCAAGTGGGGGCACGCCGCGGTCTGCGCCCTCCGCGCTCAGCAGATCGTGCGCGGCGCCGTGGGGGATGATGATCAGGTCGCCCTGGCGCACGTGGACAATGGTGTCTGTGGACGCGATGCGCACCTTGCAGTCGCCGCGATCCGCGTAGTGGAACCGCGCCACGTTCTTGTAGGACGGCACGCCCACGCCCCAGGGCGCGGAAAAGGCGGTGCGGAAGTACAATGTGCCCTGAAGCGTGAGCCGCGTCAGGATATCGCTGAGAGGATCGAGCATGCCTTGAAATAGGCATGTGCCTGCCTGACTGTCCAGCATCCGGAACGAACGGCACGAAATTGTGGACGAACAGCGCATGGCTGCGCTGGCGGCCAAAATAGTTGCGCATGTGGGTCCCGGGCGGGCTTGACTCGGGGCAGGGCGCGGGTAAAAGCGCGGTTCAAGACGAATTTCCCGCTGGCGGGCCGTGCAGGCTTTTCTGGCGATGCAGGAGACAGAACATGGCCAAGCCAACCACGATCAAGATCCGCCTGAACTCGACCGCAGGCACCGGCCACTTCTATGTGACCAAGAAAAACGCACGCACCATGACCGAGAAGATGGTCGTACGGAAGTACGATCCCGTGGCGCGCAAGCACGTCGAATACAAGGAAGGCAAGATCAAGTAAGATCGCCCCTCTTTCGAATTCAAAGGCCGCGCCCTCCGGGACGCGGCCTTTTTCTTTTGTGGAGATGGACCATGGACAGCTTTACGCTCACCCGCCGGTCGGATGGCCTCGTATACCGCTTTGCGCGCGACCCACGGGCGGTGCGCTGCTATCGACGCGCGGATCGACCTGACCTGACGGTGGTATGGGAGGCGCGCCTTGGCTGGATCATGCGCGATCCGCAGACCGGCGCCCTTGTGGGCCGGACATGGGAGATGCCGGTGGCAGAGCAGGGCATGTGCCCGCCCGAGGGGCCGTGGGTCACGGCGAAGGGGCGCAAGAGTTACATCTATGATTTGTCTCATGCGGATACGGATGAGAGGGAGGAGGCATGATGCAGATCAGACCGACAACCAAGGCGGATTTGGCCGCCGTGGACGCGCTGCTGGCGCGCACCTATCCCAAGCTGCTCAAGGCCGACTATCCACCCTCGGTGCTTGTCACGGCGTTGCCCATCATCAGCCGGGCGCAACCGGATCTGTTGGCGTGTGGCACATACTACGTGGTTGAGGAGGAGGGCGTCGTGCTGGGTGCAGGCGGGTGGACACCGGATCGAAAGGAGTCCGGCCTGGGCCATATCCGGCACGTCGTGACCGATGACCGGGCGCTGCGGCGTGGGGTGGGGCGGCTACTGATGCAGCACTGTTTTGACGTCGCGCTTGCTAAGGGGGCCACACGGATGGAGTGTTGGGCCACCCGCACGGCGGTGCCGTTCTATGAAGCTGTGGGGTTTCGACAGGTTGGGCTGATTGATGTGCCGTTGGGCGATGGGATCGTCTTTCCCTCCGTACGGATGACGCAGAGCCTGTGATGTCGCCGGGTGCTCTGTTTTGCGCGGTCCGCGCAAAAGGCGCCCACCCACCGACCCGACAAAGAAAAAGGCCGGTCGCTTTGGACCGGCCTTTTACATTTGTGCTTGATGCGCAGCCTATTCCTGCTGACCCATGAACATGAGCAGGAACTGGAACATGTTCAGGAACGAGATGTAGAGGCTCAGCGCGCCGTCGATGGCGGCCTTGTCCAACCAGTCCTGATCGCCATGCGATGCGTGGGCGATGTAGGTGTTCTTGATGTCCTGCGTGTAGAACGCTGTCAGACCTGCAAAGATCAGGACGCCGATGGCGGAGATGGCCATCATTATCACGCCCGATTGCAGGAACAGGTTGATGATCATCGCGACGATCAGGCCGATCACACCCATCATCAGGAACGTGCCCATGCCGGACAGGTCCTTCTTGGTGGTGTAGCCGTAGAGGCTGAGACCCGCGAAGGCGATCGCCGTGACCAAGAAGGTCTGCGTGATCGAGTAGGGCGTGAACACCAGGAAGATCGAGCTCATCGACACGCCCATGACGGCGGCGAAGATGAAGAAGCCGAGCTGCACGGCGGCTGCCGAGCCGCGGCGCATCAGTGCGCCCCAGCCGAAGAGCAGGAAGGCCAGCGGTGCAAACATCACGACCCAGCGCAGCGGCGTTGTGTAGAGCACTTCACCCAGGCCCGTCAGGTACTGGCCTTCGCGCAATGCGACGGTGGCACCGGTCGGATCTGACGTCACTGCCAGACCAGCGATGGCCCAGGCTGCAAGTGCCGTGATCAGCATGCCGCCGGACATCGTGCCGTAAACTTTATTCATGTGGGCGCGCAGGCCCGCATCGATCTGGGCGGCGCGTGTACCGGCCGCGGACCGGATCGTATTCAACTCAGCCATATTTGACCTCCAAATTGATACAAAAGCCGGTGGCGGTGCCACCGGTCGCGGATTTCCGCCCGCATTGGGTCAAATATCGGGTCACTGCCCCTGTCATTCAAGAGTTTTTAAAGGGTTTTGAGCAGCTGAGGTGCGACATTCCGACCGTTTTTGTCTTAAATGCCGCACAGTCTGTTTTGTGGATCAATCGCGCCAGGTTGCAGGCACATCCCAAATCGGTTTCGCGCTTTCACGCGCCGCCATGTTGGCGTTGAGCCCGATGTCCTCAAGACCACGTGCGTCGAGGCGTGCCAGAGCGCGACGGGATTTCCAGACGTTGAACAGGGTGTGTAGCGAAAAAGAGCGCCGATCGTGAGGTTTGCCGGTAACGGTGCGTGCGTTGACATCGGTGAGGGCCATGGGTCTTCCTTTCTCAATTCGTGATGCAATTCGATATTTTCATCAGATCTGTTGATGTATATGGTCGAGGAAGGCGCATTCTTAAAACGAATGTTTTTGATGTAACCCATCAGGATGTATGATATGAGAAATCTGGATGTCACCACGCTTCGATCCTTTGTTGCGGTTGCCGAAAGCGGTGGGGTGACACGGGCCGCCGGATTTCTGCATCTTACGCAGTCGGCCGTGTCCATGCAGTTGAAGCGGCTGGAAGAATTGTTGGGTCTTGATCTGTTTGACCGGTCGGGCCGCACGATTGCGTTGACGGCCTCAGGCGAGCAGTTGCTGGTCTATGCGCGACGGATGGTGGCGTTGAATGATGAAGTGATCACACGTCTGACCGATCAGGCGTATGAAGGTGAGATAACCCTCGGTGTGCCCCATGACATCGTCTATCCCGCCATTCCGCGGGTCCTGAAGCAGTTCCATGCCGCTTTTCCGCGGGTCAAGGTGCAACTCGACAGTTCCTATACCCGGCGGTTGAAGGCGGAGTTTGCCAAGGGGGCCTGTGATATCATTCTGACAACGGAAACCGGAATTGACGCGGGGGGCGAGCAGTTGTGCACCAAACCCCTGTTCTGGGTTGGAGCGCCCGGTGGGTCCGCGTGGCGGCAACGCCCCCTCAAACTCGCCTTTGGCCGTCAATGCACCTTCCGCCCGCGCGTTGTTGAACAATTGGATGCTGCTGGTATCGCCTGGGATGTGGTGGTTGAGACCGAAAGCGATAGAACGATCGAGGCGACGGTCGCCGCGGACTTGGCCGTGCACTCCATGATCGAGGGGACGGAGCCGCCGCATCTCGATCGGATCGAGCATGGTGGTGCGCTTCCCGATCTGCCGGCTCACAGCATCAATCTGTACGGAGCGGGCGGGGCCACAGGCGAAGTGCATGATGCCCTTGTCGGTTTCCTGCGTCGGGCCTTTCAGGCAAGCGATGGGGTCGCCTTGCGGGCTGTTTCCGGCCGCTGAGGCCACGCGGCGAATCAAAGATGTCAGCGAAAACTGGCCGACCGGGTGGAGGTGTGCCTGAATATTGACCACATGATCAGATCCTTAACTTTTGTTAACGGCTTCAATGCCATTTTTCAATTATAGGTAGCAATTTGGGGTCATCTTTAGCGCGTAACGTGTTGAACAGCGAAAACAAACTCGGTAATCCTGAGATGATGCGAAAGGGTGCAAAACGTACTCCGCTGAACTGTATTTGCTCAAAACCGTACCCGTTGCGGTCGCTGTTCGTGAGCGCATTCGCGCGTTGCGGGTAGATTTCATTGAAAACATTCAACTTACCGACTATTCTCTTACAAGCTACCCACGATGACGCGTGATGCTTGACCCGGCATCTCTCGCGTCGACGCAACACTAAGTATCAAGGTTGGGATTTAGATGGCACATCTGGTGGACGTTCATGTCGGCAAACGTATCCGACAACGCCGATGGCTGATCGGTATGACCCAGCAGAAGCTGGCAGATATGGTCGGCATCAAATTTCAGCAGATCCAGAAATACGAGACGGGCGCAAATCGCGTCAGTGCATCCCGCCTTTGGGATATTGGCGAGGCCATGGGCGTCCCTGTCGCGTTTTTCTTCGAAGGGTTGAAAGACGACGGCGCGCAGCCTGAAGCGACGGGCAATGTCCCCACGGATATGCTGAGCGACAAGGAAGCGATGGAGTTGGTACGTACGTATTACGCCATTCCGGAAGCGCAACGGCGTCGCCTGTTTGAGCTAGCCCGTGTCCTGACGGACGTCGCCTGACGTTGCAAGACAGTCTTTTGTTGCACTGAGGGTGTCAGTCTGGCACCCGATGTTCATGAAACAACTTCTTCCTGAATTGACAGACGTGGCGCACGCTATGGCTGACGCTGCGGCGTCTGCCATTCTTCCGCATTTCCGCCGCGCGGATCTTGGCACGGAAAACAAGGATGCGGACGGGTACGATCCGGTGACCGTCGCTGACCGTGCAGCAGAACAGGCTATGCGTGCAGTTCTGGCCGACATGCGACCAGCGGACGGGATCGTCGGTGAGGAGTTCGGTGCGCAGACAGGTGACAGCGGACTGACCTGGGTATTGGACCCGATTGACGGCACGCGCGGCTTTGTCTCGGGGACACCGACCTGGGGTGTTCTGATTGCGGTGGGCAATGCGGCTGGACCGACGCTTGGCATGATCGACCAACCTTACATCGGCGAGCGTTTTTGGGGCTCTGATGGTATGGCCTGGCTCAAGGGTCCGCTTGGTGAGGACAGGATTTTCACCCGTGCCCCGCGCCACCTTTCTGATGCTGTCCTTTTCACGACATTCCCCGAAGTCGGTCGCCCGGTCGAACGCGCAGGCTTCGAAGCGGTCGCGGGCCGGGTCAAGCTGGTGCGCTACGGAATGGATTGCTACGCTTACGCCCTGCTGGCCAGCGGCCAGATTGATCTGGTGATCGAGGCGGGCCTGAACAGTTACGACATCCAAGCGCCAATTGGCCTGATCGAGGCAGCGGGTGGTGTGGTCACCGACTGGTCCGGCCAGCCCGTTCACGATGGCGGACGTGTTGTTGCTGCATCGCATCCGGATGTGCATCGCGCAGCGCTCGACATACTGGCAGGCTACATTTGACCGAAATCCTGATCCGTGGCGCGTCGCATCTGGTGACCGTCGATGATGAGCGGCGCGTCTTGCGTGATGCCGATCTGAGGTTGCGGGGCGGTCAGGTGGTTGAAGTCGGTCAAGGCCTGTCGACGGACGGCGAGGTGGTCGATGCGCAAGGGTGCGTCGTCACGCCCGGTCTGGTCAACACGCATCACCACTTGTTCCAGACACTCACGCGGGCGGTTCCGCTGGCGCAGAATGCGCTGCTCTTCGGGTGGTTGCAGACACTCTATCCAATCTGGGCGCGGTTCACTCCTGAACATATGTATGTCTCCGCGCAGATTGGCCTTGCGGAACTGGCCCTGTCGGGCTGCACGCTATCTTCGGACCATCTGTACCTTTACCCCAACGGCGCGCGGCTTGATGACACCGTTGCTGCAGCGGCAGAGGTGGGCCTGCGCTTTCATCCGACCCGCGGTGCCATGAGCATCGGCACAAGCAAGGGGGGCTTGCCCCCGGATGCGCTGGTCGAGGAGGAGGCCGCGATCCTGGAAGACATGGTGCGTGTTATCGATGCCTTCCATGACGACGGCTATGGTGCAATGTGTCGTGTTGGCGTGGCACCTTGCTCTCCGTTTTCTGTCAGTCGTGAATTGATGCGAGACACGGCGCTGCTTGCCCGCGACAAGGGCGTGATGATGCACACGCATCTGGCCGAGAATGACGAGGACATCGCCTATTCCCTTGAACAGTTCGGCTGTCGGCCCGGCCAGTATGCGCAGGATCTGGGCTGGGTCGGGCCGGATGTCTGGCATGCGCATTGTGTCAAACTCGATCCGTCCGAGATTGATCTCTTTGCCCGGACAGGCACCGGTGTCGCCCATTGTCCGTGTTCGAATTGCCGACTTGGGTCGGGCATCGCGCCGGTGCGTGCGATGCGGGACGCGGGGGTGACCGTGGGGCTGGGCGTGGATGGCTCGGCCAGCAATGATGCGGGCAACCTTGTGGCTGAAGCCCGACAGGCGATGCTGTTGCAGCGCGTGGTGCGTGGCGCGGATGCGATGAGCGCGCAAGAGGCGCTGGAGATTGCAACGCGAGGCGGGGCCGATGTCTTGGGCAGGCCGGAGTGCGGGCGCCTGTCGGTCGGCGCACGTGCCGATGTGGCGGTCTGGGATGTGAGCGGGATCGAGGCCGCGGGCAGTTGGGATCCCGCGGCCCTTTTGCTGGCGGGGCCGACAACCGTGCGCGATCTGTTTGTCGAGGGGCGGCAGATCGTGCGGGGCGGGCAGGTGACGACCTTTGATCTGGGTTCGGCCATCACGCGGCAGAATGCGTTAGCCAAGGCGTTGAGCGAGGCGATATGAGATACGTTTTCCTGACTGGGGTGCTTGCTCTTCTCGGCACTATCGCTTCGGCCGATCCGGTTGCTTTGGCGGCCATCAATGCCGAACGCGCTGCACAGAACCGTGCGCCGCTGGTCTATGATGCAACGATTGAGCAGGTTGCACAGGCGCATGCGCAGGATATGGCAGCCAACGGGTTCTTCTCGCACACAGGCTCGGACGGGTCCGACATCGGCCAGCGTCTGAAGCGCGGCGGATACAGGTTTTGTTTTGGGGCCGAAAACATCGCCTCCGGCCAACGGTCGCTGACCGAAGTGATGGCGTCGTGGATGGCGTCGCGCGGGCATCGCCGCAACATCCTGCACCGTCAGGCGCAGGCGGTGGGGCTGGCGCAAAGCCCTGGCAACATCTGGGTGATGGTGCTGGCCGCGCCCTGCTAGGTCCGTCGCTCGCCTGCAATCCAGACATCGGCCACAGCCCGGTCATCGCCCATCATGATGGTGGGAAAGACGGCATCCCATATGTCATCCGCCCGCGCGTGGCGCTGCGCGATGGCAGGGGTAGAGGCGAGGTCCAGAATGCACAGGTCGGCCATATGGCCCGGAGCGATCTGTCCGATCTCATCCTGTCGGTGCAGCACGCGTGCGGACCCTGCCGTGGCAAGCCACAGAAGCTGCGCGGCATGGACCGCGACCCCCCGCAATTGCGCGATTTCGTAGGCGGCTGCCATGGAGCGGAGCATGGAAAAGGATGAACCGCCGCCCGTGTCCGTGGCAAGGCCCGCGCGCAGCCGCTGAGACGTGAGGCCCATCAGGTCAAAGAGGCCCGAGCCGATGAAGGTGTTCGAGGTTGGGCAATGCACGAGCCCCGCACCAACTTCACGCAACCGGTCAATCTCGCGCGGCTCAAGGTGGATGGCATGGCCGTAAAGACCGCGTGCGCCCAGAAGTCCATGCGCTTCGTAGGTGTCGAGGTAGTCGCGCGCTTGTGGGCAGAGGCCGCGGACCCATGCGATCTCGTCCACCTGTTCGCTCAGGTGGGTTTGCATCAGGGCGTCGGGACATTCGGCCCAAAGCGCGCCCAGGGCGGCCAGTTGATCTTCGGTCGAGGTGGGGGAAAAGCGCGGCGTGATGGCGTAACGCGCGCGGCCTTGGCCGTGCCAGCGCTCAAGCAGGGCCTTGCTGTCGTCATAGGCAGATTGCGCCGTGTCGCGCAGCCCGTCGGGCGCGTTGCGGTCCATGCAGGTCTTGCCCGCAACCACGGCCATGTTGCGGTCCGCCGCGGCGGTGAAAAGGGCATCCACGCTTGTCGGATGGATGGTGCAGAAGCTCGCCACCGACGTGGTGCCGTGATCAAGCAGCAGATCAAGATAGCGCTCTGCGGTGTCGCGCGCGTAGGCCGGATCGCCAAAGCGCATTTCCTCAGGGAAGGTATAGGTGTTGAGCCAGTCGATCAGGCGTTTGCCCCATGACGCGATGATGGCCGTTTGGGGGTAGTGCGCGTGGGCGTCGACAAAGCCGGGGCAGATCAGGTGGCCCGGGTAGTCGTGGCGTGTGGCGCCTGCGCCCCGTTCGATGGCGTCGGTGCCGATAGCCGCGATGCGACCGTCCTCGACCAGCACGGCGCTGCTTTCCTCGATCCGCACGGCCTCGGCCCACGGCACCACGAAAGGGTCGTCGGAGAAGGTCAGGACATGGCCGGTCAAAAGCTGTGCATGTGTCATCCCCGCCTTATGCCGAGGCGGGTGGAACAGCGCAAAGCGAAATGCGGCCCATTGTCAGCCCAAGGGGTGCGCCCTATGGTCTGTCCGAACGTCAAGGAAGGGAGATGCAGGCCATGTCAGATCAGACCGACGTGCCCGATCCCGGCCAGGACGAAAACGCCTATGTCCTTGAACGCAAGGACGTTTCCGCGATCCTCTATGCGGTCGATATCGAAGATCGCGATCAGCTGACCAAGCTGATGGAGCCGCTGCACGCGGCCGACATTGCCGACCTTCTGGAGCAGATCAACGCCTTTGATCGGTCGCGCCTGATCCGGCTGTATGACCGCGAGTTCGATGGCGACATCCTGTGCGAATTGGACGAGTCGATCCGCGAAGAGGTGATTGGGGTCCTGAAGCCCGCCGTTCTGGCAGAGGCGGTGCGTGATCTGGACAGCGATGACGTCGTGGATCTGGTGGAGGATCTGGACGACGCGCAGCAGGAGCAGATCCTTGACGCGCTCGAGGACACTGACCGGGCGCTGGTCGAGCAATCGCTGACCTTCCCCGAATATTCTGCCGGTCGCCTCATGCAGCGCGAGGTCGTCATGGCGCCCGAGCACTGGACCGTCGGTGAAGCCATCGACCGGCTGCGCAGCGCCGATGAAGATGAATTGCCCGATCAGTTCTACCACATCGTTTTGGTGGACCCGCGCCTGCACCCCATCGGCAATGTTACCCTGGGCAAGCTGATGCGCTCGCGCCGCGAGGTGCCGCTGGCCGATCTGGTGGAGGAGACGTTTCAGGTCATCCCGGCCAATCAGGATGAAAGCGATGTGGCCTATGCCTTCAATCAGTACCACTTGATCTCGGCCCCGGTCGTGGATGACGAGGGGCGGTTGATCGGTCTGATCACTATTGATGACGCGATGGCGGTGCTAGATGAAGAGCACGAGGAAGACATCCTGCGTCTGGCGGGTGTGGGCGAGGAATCGGCGCTGTCGGACAGCGTGCGCGAGACGACGAAGCGGCGTATCCCGTGGTTGGCGGTGAACCTGGTGACGTCGATCCTCGCCTCGTTGGTCATTGCACAGTTCGACGCGGCTATCGCGCAGATCGTGGCGCTGGCCGTGCTGATGCCGATTGTTGCATCGATGGGCGGCAATGCCGGCACGCAGTCGCTGACCGTGGCGACACGGGCGCTGGCCACCAAGGACCTGACCGGCGCGAACGTGTGGCGGGTTATCCGTCGCGAAGTGCTGGTGGGACTGATCAACGGCGCCGTCTTTGCCGTTGTCATGGGCGTCGTCGGCATCATCTGGTTCGGCTCGCCCGCCTTGGGCTACGTGATTGCCGCTGCCATGGTGGTGAACATGGTTGTGGCGGGCTTGGCGGGGACAGGCATTCCCATCGTCCTTGACCGGATCGGGATCGACCCGGCGCTGGCGTCGGGCGCATTTGTGACCACGGTGACGGATGTGGTTGGGTTCTTTGCCTTCCTGGGTCTCGCGGCCGCGGTGCTTTTGTGACGGGGGCGGACGCTGTTTGCGCTTGCGCGCAAAGTCGCCCCGCCCACCGTCCCGTAGAGATGTGCGTATGGATTTGAGCGAAGACAAGGCCACGATCCGCAAGGCTGCTTTCGCGGCACGCAAGGCCGCGTTTGATCTGGATGCGGGAGGGGCCTCCGGCCTGTTGTCCTCGGTGCTCGCTGGCTATCGCGGTGTGCCCCTGTCCGGCTATATGCCCATCCGGTCGGAGATTGATCCTCTGCCTGCGATGGCGGAAGCCGCCGCACATGGGCCCGTGGCCGTTCCGGTGATCCGGGCAGCAGGGCAGCCGCTGGTGTTTTCGCGCTGGACACCCGATGCGCCAATGGCCGAAGGGCCGTTCGGCGCGCAGGTTCCGGCTGTCGAGGATCTGATCGAACCGGAGATCGTCATTGTACCCCTTGTCGCCTTTACCCGCGCCGGTGGGCGGTTGGGCTATGGCGGCGGGTTCTATGACCGCACTCTCGAGGGTCTCCGGGCCAAACGCGCGACATTGGCCATCGGGTTTGCCTATGGGGCGCAGGAGATGCCTGATTTGCCGCTTGAGCCGACCGATCAGACGCTCGACATGATCGTGACCGACAGCGACATCATCGAGGTCTGAGGGGGCCAGCCCCCCGGCCTGCGGCCGTCCCCCGGGATTTGTTGAAAACAGGGAAGGCGTGTGGACTGGTGCATTTCGCTTGCCGTTCCCGTGCGTCGGGGCATATGGGGCAGGTATGAAACTGCTTTTCCTGGGTGATGTGATGGGCCGCGCGGGCCGTCAGGCGATCACCGAACACCTTCCGCGTCTGCGCGCCGACTGGGACCTCGATTTCGTCGTCGTCAATGGTGAGAATGCGACCTCGGGCATGGGGCTGTCCGGCGCGCATGCCAAGGTGCTGCTTGAGGCAGGCGCCGATTGCGTCACCCTGGGCGATCACGCGTTCGACCAGAAGGACATGCTGGGCTTCATCGCGGAGGAGCCGCGGATCATTCGACCGCTGAACTTCTCCAAGGCGGCACCGGGCAAGGGTGCGCGGCTGTTCACGGCGCGGGGCGGAAAGAAGGTGCTGGTCGCACAAGCGCTTGGTCAGGTGTTCATGAAGCGGCCCTTTGACGATCCGTTCTCGGCGCTTGAAACCGTGTTCCGCACCCACCCGCTGGGCGGACAGGCCGACGCGATCATCGTCGATTTCCATTGCGAAGCCACATCCGAGAAGATGGCGATGGGGCACTGGTGCGACGGACGCGCGAGCCTGATGGTCGGCACCCACACCCATGTGCCAACTGCGGATGCCATGATCTTGTCGAAAGGCTGCGCCTACCTGACCGACGCGGGCATGTGCGGGGACTACAATTCGGTCATTGGGATGCAGCGGGACGAGCCCTTGCGTCGCTTCATCACCGGTATGCCCAAGGAACGGTTTGCGCCCGCGCTTGGCCCTGCCACGCTGTCGGGTGTTTATGTCGAAACGGGTGACGACGGCCGCGCGACCCGGATCGAAATGGTGCGCGACGGAGGGCTGCTCAGGGCCAGCGGCCCGTGACGGGTCGCGCGGCGCTTGGATTTACAGCCGTCCTTGTCCTGCTGGGGGCGGGGTGGGGGCTGACAATGCCCTTGACCAAGATCGCAGTCAGCACCGGCTACCAGCATTTCGGCCTGCTTTTCTGGCAGTTGGTAATCGGAGCGGTGGTGATGACCGCGCTGGCTACCTTGCGCGGTGTCCGTCTGCCGCTGGGGGCAGCGCAGATCCGCGTCTACGTCGTGATCGCGCTGATTGGATCGGTCTTGCCCAATTCGGCCAGCTACCAGGCGGCGGTGCACCTGCCGTCGGGCATCCTTTCCATTCTGCTGAGCATGATACCCATCTGGGCCTTTCCCATTGCATTGTCCCTCGGCCTCGACCGGTTCGAGTGGCGACGGTTCGGTGGCCTTTGCGTGGGACTGTCGGCCGTGATGCTGATCGTGCTGCCCGGTGCCGGTGTGACGGGTAGTATACCGGTTTTTTGGGTGTGTGTTGGCCTCATCTCCGGCCTGTTCTACGCATTCGAGGGCAACTACGTGGCGCGCTGGGGCACGGCGGGTCTGGACGCGATCCAGGTGCTGTGGGGCGCATCTATCGTGGGCGCGTCCATTGTCCTGCCGCTGGCGCTTTTGAGCGGCCAATGGATTGATCCGCGCCTCTCCTACGGTGCGGCCGAAACCGCGCTGGTCCTGAGCGGGACGACCCATGTGCTGGTCTATGCGGGCTATGTCTGGCTGGTCGGACGGGCGGGTCCAGTCTTTGCGGTGCAGGTCAGTTTTCTGGTCACGCTCTTTGGTGTGTTCTGGGCGCGCCTGATCCTGAGTGAAGATTATGCACCAACGGTTTGGCTCGCGCTTGTCTTGATGCTTTTGGGCATGTTTTTGGTGCAACCGCGCAGGAGCCGGGTTGAAGAGCCGGGTCCCTTGGGGGACAGTGTGCGCTGATCTGCGCGCGGACAAAGGCAAGACTATGGGGCTGATCGAGCTTTCGCAAACCGGCAATGCCATTCTGACACTCGTGGTTGTCGGCATCATGTTTGTGCTGTTTTTGCGCGAGGTGTTTCCGACAGAGGTTGTGGCCATCACCGGCACGGCGTTGTTGTTGGCGTCAGGCGCGCTGCCGTATGAGGACGCGTTGGGTGTCCTGTCGAACCCGGCCCCGTGGACGATTGCAGCTATGTTCATCATCATGGGGGCGTTGGTGCGAACCGGTGCGCTGGATGCGTTTACCGGGTTGGCGGATCGCAAGGCACGCAGCAATCCCGCGCTTGCGGTGGTCATGCTCATGGCGTTTGTCATTCTCAGTTCGGCCATCGTGTCCAATACGCCGGTGGTTGTAGTGATGATCCCTGTCATCATCCAATTGGCCAAGACCATGGGGGTTGCCCCGTCCAAGATGTTGATCCCGCTCAGCTATGCGGCGATCCTGGGGGGCACGCTGACCTTGATCGGAACATCAACAAATCTGCTTGTCGACGGCGTTGCGCGGACGCAGGGCATGGAGCCCTTCACCATCTTTGAAGTCACCCCGCTGGGTGTCATTCTCGTGGTCTGGGGGATGATCTATCTGCGCTTTTTTGGCCCCATGCTGTTGCCGGAACGGGACAGCATGGCAGGCTTGCTCAGTGATCGCAGCCGCATGAAGTTTTTCACCGAGGCCGTCATCCCACCGGAATCCAACCTGGTTGGCCGCGACGTGACGGGTGTGCAGCTGTTCAAGCGGGACGGTGTGCGCCTGATCGACGTGATCCGGGGCGATCAGTCCCTGCGCCGCAACATGGCCGGTGTTCAGTTGCAGGTTGGTGACCGTGTGGTCTTGCGCACGCAGATGACCGAACTGTTGAGCTTGCAACGCAACAAGGAACTGAAGCGGATCGACCAGGTTGGCTCGGTCGAGACCACGACAGTCGAGGTGCTGATTACGCCCGGGTGCAGGATGGTAGGCCGAAGCCTGGGGGCGCTGCGGCTGCGTCGCCGTTACGGTGTCTATCCTCTTGCCGTGCATCGCCGGAACCAGAACATCGGACGCCAGCTTGACGAGCTCGTCGTCAAGATTGGCGACACGCTGTTGTTGGAAGGCGCGCCGGAGGACATTCAGCGGTTGGCCAGCGAAATGGACATGGTTGACGTGTCAAAGCCGTCGCAACGGGAGTTTCGCCGAAGTCATGCGCCCATCGCGCTGGCCGCGCTTCTGGGGATTGTGGTTTTGGCTGCCTTTGGCGTGGCACCCATCCTGATGCTGTCCGTCTTGGCCGTGGCCACAGTGCTGATCACCCGCTGCATCGATGCGGACGAGGCGTTCTCTTTTGTCGACGGGCGTCTGTTGGCGCTTATTTTCTCAATGCTCGCCATTGGTGCGGCCCTAGAAGCAACGGGGGCCGTTGCCTTGATCGTCGATGTGGTTGCGCCAGGGTTGATGGTCCTGCCGCCATTCCTGATTGTCTGGGCGGTGTATCTGCTGACGTCGGTGTTGACCGAGTTGGTCAGCAACAACGCCGTGGCTGTTGTGGTCACACCCATTGCCATCGGTCTTGCGACAGCACTTGGCATCGACCCCAGACCGCTGGTGGTCGCGGTGATGGTGGCGGCATCCGCGTCCTTTGCCACACCAATCGGCTACCAGACCAACATGCTGGTGTACGGTCCGGGAGGTTACAAGTTCACCGATTTCATGCGGGTTGGCATCCCGTTGAACCTGAGCGTCGGTTTGTTGGCCTCTGCTGTTATTCCCTTCATCTGGCCGCTCTAGTGTACCGGTCCGCGCGGGTAAAATACGCGAGCGCGGAAAGACCCTGTTAAGGTCGGACGGCTAAGACGGCCCAAGTTCACCTTGGTTGCCGCATGCCCGACCTTCGCCGACCCGCGCATCACATCACCCCTGCTTACGAAGACAACGGGCTGTTTCGGTCGCCCGTGCGCAGGATCACGGTTGGGCTGGTGCCACAGATGCATCGGAACAACCGGCAGGACCTGGTTGTGCGGGCCTTTTTGTCGGATGGCGCTGCGATAGAGGTCTTGTTCGCCGGACGACGCACGAAGCAAGCTCTTGGGGTCGAAAAGCGTCTCCGGTCGCTTCTGTTTCAGACGCGAACGAAAACGCCTGGGTGGAGGGACGAGGGTATCGACACCGTCCAGTTGCCGGTGCGGATTGAAGGCGTCTGGCGGTCACGCTTCATCCGGGATGCCTGGGGGTGCGAAACAAGGCAATATCAACTGATCGCGGCGCGCTGGGCCTTGTTCGACGAAGCAGGCATTGCCCACTTGTTCGGGGAAGCGCCGGTTCACCTTGCACCACCGCGTCCCGCACGTATTGAAGGGCGACCGCGCGGCACTGTGTAGCCTCGCAGTCCTGCGGGTTACATCTACTTGGTGTGGCTGATTGTGTGTCAGGTGATTGTCAACGGGCGGCAGGGATCCAAGGTTTCCCGTGACACGGCCATGATTTCATCAAGCCTGCCATCCTGACCTGCAATACCGATGACCGTCACATCCCATCGCGCCAGTCGCTGCCGTGCGGTCGGGCATTCTGCAATGAAATGTGCCATCTTGCCGTCACAGGCGGCGGTCACGGCCCCTTCGATCAACGGCGTGCTCTCCGACGGCCACACCTCCGACCAGCGACGGCCTACGATGGCGCCGAGATCGTCAATCTCCATCGCGCATCTGCCATTGTGGCTCATGTAGGTGATCAGACCTTCCGGAGATAGGAGTTTGACGCAATCGCGGGTGCACGACATCATGGCGGCAGCGCGTTCCGGCGCCGGAAAGCCCAGGTCCCGCATTTCGATGAGGTCAGTGTTTTCGATCATTTCCAGCGCGCACTGTTCACATGTTTTTGCGCGTTTGCAGACCCGCGCTTTCATACCATGCAACGTTGTAACCCGATTGGACGCAACCACAAGACGTGTTTCAGCGGCCTTGCACACGTTGCACCGTTGTGTCGCACCCTTTGGGTTTGAAATACGAACAGTGGCTTCCGGCTTTGTTGGTGCATTTCGCTAGGCGATGGCGCTGGACCGACCTGCATTGCGTCCAGAGAAGATGCAGCCGCCGAGGAAGGTCCCTTCGAGTGCGTTGTAGCCGTGATAGCCGCCCCCGCCGAAGCCTGCGACTTCGCCCGCGGCAAAGAGGCCGGGCACGGGCGCGCCGTTTGCACCGATCATCTGGCTGTCCAGCGTGGTGTGCAGCCCGCCCAGCGTCTTGCGCGTGAGCACGTGCAGTTTGACCGCGATCAGAGGGCCGTTGGCGGGATCGAGGAACTTGTGCGGTTTGGCCGTGCGCAGGAGCCGGTCGCCCCGGTAGTGGCGCGCGGCGTGGATCGCCATCATCTGCGCGTCTTTCGAGAACGGGTTGTCGATTTGTGCATCCCGCGCCTCGATCTGGGCGCGCAGTTTCGCCTCGTCGATCAGGTTGCCGCCTGCGACCTGGTTCATGCCGCGCACGAGAGTGGAGAGGTCGTTTGCGACGACGAAGTCCTCTCCCCGTTCCTTGAACGCCTCGACCGGGCCGGTGGCGTTCTTGCCCGACAGCACGCGCTGCTTGATCACCTCGGACCATTTTTTCGACGTGAGGTCGGGGTTTTGTTCAGAGCCCGACAGCGCGAATTCCTTTTTGATGATCTTCTGGGTCAGGACGAACCAGCTGTAGTCGTAGCCTGTGGCCAGGATGTCGCGCAGGGTGGACATGCTGTCGAAGCCGGGCAGGGCCGGAGGGGCGAAGCGGTTGCCTTCCGCGTCGAACCACATGGACGAGGGGCCGGGCAGGATGCGGATGCCGTGGCTGGGCCAGATCGGGTCCCAGTTCTTGACCCCTTCGGTGTAGTGCCACATGCGGTCGCCGTTGATGACGTGGCCGCCTGCGGCTTCCGAGATGCCGATCATGCGGCCGTCGACGTGGGCGGGGACGCCGGCCACCATGTCCTTGGGTGCGGGGCCGAGCCGGTCGGTGGGCCAGACCTGGCGCACCATGTCGAAATTGCCGCCGATGCCGCCGGAGGTGACGATCACCGAGGGCGCGCGGAGGGCGAAGTCGCCGATGGCGTCGCGGTTGGTTTTGGCGCCGCGTGCCGCGCTGTCGTCGGCGAGGATGGTGCCGCTCACGCCTTTGGCCGCGCCGTTTTCCATGTCGATGCGGTCGACCTGGTGCCGGAAGTTGAACTGGATCAGGCCTGCGCGTTCGTGTTCTTCGCAGCGGCGCACGAAATGTTCGATGATGCCGGGGCCGGTGCCCCATGTGATGTGGAAGCGGGGGACGGAGTTGCCGTGCCCGTCGGCGTAGCTGCCGCCGCGTTCGGCCCAGCCGACGACGGGGAACCAGCGCAGGCCCATGGCGTGGAGCCATGGGCGCATCTCGCCTGCGGCGAAGTCGATATAGGCTTCGGCCCATTTGCGGGGCATGGCGTCTTCGTCGCGGTCGAACTGGGCGCTGCCCATCCAGTCGTTCAGTGCCAGCGCGCGGCTGTCCTTGATCCCCATGCGCCGCTGTTCGGGCGTGTCGATCATGAAGAGGCCGCCCAAGGACCAGAAGGCCTGACCGCCGAGGAAGCTGCGGGGTTCCTGGTCGGCGATGATCACCTTTTTGCCCCGGTCGCCCAGTTCGGCGGCGGCGGCGAGACCGGCGAGGCCGGAGCCCACGACGATGGCGTCTGCTTGATCCATGAGTGTCTCCTTTACCGGCTGCGGAACCACGCCACGAAGGGTGCGGCGACGATGTACATGAGGATACCATAGACGCCCGAGGGCAGGGCCATGGCGCTGAAGCCCTCTGACTGGCCCGAGATCAGGGCGGCGAGGGTGATGCCGAGGGTGGCGTTCTGGATACCTGTCTCGACCGAGATGGTCTTGGCCTGGTCCCAGGGCAGGGCGAGTGCCAAGGCGAGACCCAGGCCTATGATGAGGAGCGCTGCGTTCAGGACGATCAGGGCGGGGCCGAGCGTGCCGAGATTGCCGATGAACACGTCCCAGTTGGCGGCAAGGGCGGCCACCACGATGATGATGAAGAGCAGGGTCGCAAGGCGCGACAGGAACGGCTCGATCCGGATGGCGAAGCCGGACGCGAAGCGGCGGATCAGGACACCGATCAGGACAGGCAGTGTCACGATGATGAAGACCGAGATGGCGAGACCGGTCACCGACACGTCCGGTGCCGCGTCACCCATGAAATGCACGACCGACCAGGCGGCGAGAATGGGCACGGTCAGGATGCTGAGCAGGCTGACCACGGCGGTGAGGGAGACGGAGAGGGCGACGTCACCCTTGGACAACCGCGCGATCATGTTGGACGTCACCCCGCCGGGGCAGAAGCTGAGCAGCATGAACCCCACGGCGATTTCCGGCCCCAGGCCGAAGCCGAGGACAATACCGTACGTGACCACAGGCAACAGAAGGATTTGTGCGATGGCGCCGATGGCGAAGGCCTTGGGCGTGCGCAGGACGCGGCCGAAATCGGCGAATGTCAGGCCGATGCCAAGGCTGAGCATGATGATGGCCAGCGACAGTGGCAGCACCACGTTGATAAGTATATCCATAGTCTCTCTCTCCCTGCACGCGACGTTAGACGGGACTATCGTCAACGCGCAACGTTGACCCTTGGTCAGCCGTTTTCCGAGGCGGAAAACGGACCGGAATTTTTGAAAAATTCCGGCGCCCGGTCAGAGCGGCCAGAAGACGAGGATGGCGGGGATCGACACGGCGATCACGATCACTTCAAGCGGCAGGCCGATGCGCCAGTAATCCCCGAACTGGTAGCCGCCGGGGCCAAGGATCAGCGTGTTGTTCTTGTGCCCGATGGGGGTGAGGAAGGCCGATGAGGCCGCGACCGCAACGGCCATCAGGAACGGGTCGGGCGACACGCCCAGCGTCTGTGCCATCTGGATGCCCACGGGGGCAGCGACAATGGTTGTGGCGGTGTTGTTGAGCACGTCCGACAGGCTCATCGTGACGACCATCAGCACCGTCAGCACAGCCCATGCAGGCAGGCCGTCGGTCATCGTGACGAGCCATCCGGCAATGAGTTCGGTGCCGCCCGAGGTCTCCAGCGCCGCGCCCAGCGGGATCATGGAGCCCAGCAGGACGACGACCGGCCATTCGATATGGGTGTAGAGTTCAGAGAGTGGTACGATCTTGGACAGGACATAGGCCACGACAACGAGGCCAAGGGCGATGGGCAGGTAAAGGAGACCCACGCTTGCAGCGGCGACCGCACCGGCGAAGAGGCCGATGGCGAGCCAGACCTTGTCATCGGCGGTCACGGCGAGGCCGCGTTCGGCCAGTGGCAGACAGCCGAGCCATTGGGTCACGTCCTGGCCGGTGTCGCGCGGCACCAGCAGCAGGAGGATGTCGCCGGCCTTCACTTCGGTCTTGCGGATCTGCTTGATCACGCGCACGCCCTCGCGTGACAGGCCAAGCAGCACCGTGTTGTGCCGCCAGGCCAGCCCGACCGATTGTGCTGTGCGTCCGACAAGGCGGCTGTGTTCCGTCACGACAACTTCAATGATCTCGACGCCTTCTCCGGCGGCGTTCAGCCGTTCTTCGCGGGCGGCATCGGCCACGGCAAGGGCGGTTGCGCTGCGAAATTCGTCGAGCGCGTCGGGCGTTGCTTCGATGACGAGCGCATCGCCCGCACGCAGGACCGCGTTCAGGGCGCGGCCATAGCGCCGCTTGCCGTCGCGCAGAAGGCCCACGATGGCGACGTCGGTCTTTTCAGCAACCTCTTCCAGTTCCGCGAGACGCTTGCCGATATGTTTGCTGTCCTCGGGTACCATCAGTTCGGCGACGTAGCTTGCCAGATCCTCGAGTTCGGCTGTCGCGTCCGCGCGCGCGGGGATCAGGCGCCAGCCGATGAGCGCCACGAAGGCGAGCCCGGCGATGGCGGCGACACCGCCCACGGGGGCGAAGTCGAACATGCGGAAGGGTTCGCCAAGCGCATCCTCGCGGATGGTGGCGATGATGATGTTGGGCGGTGTGCCGATCAGCGTGACCATGCCGCCGAGGATGGTGGCGAAGCTGAGGGGCATGAGGCTGAGCCCCGGGGTCCGCCCGGCCTTTCGCGCGGTCTGGATGTCGACCGGCATCAGGAGGGCGAGGGCCGCCACGTTGTTCATGAAGGCCGAAAGCACGCCGCCGATGGCGCCCATGAGCGTGATATGGGCGCCGAGGGAGCGGGACGCATCGACCAGCGTGCGGGTGATCAGGAAGACTGCGCCGGAGCGCACGAGACCGGCGGAGACCACCAGTACCAGCGCAACCACCAGTGTGGCGGGGTGGCCAAAGCCGGAGAAGGCATCCTCGCTTGGGACCACGCCCAGGACGACGCCGAGCATGAGGGCCGAGAAGGCGACGATATCGTAGCGGAACCTGCCCCAGAGCAGCAGGCCGAAGACGGCGCCGAAAAGGGTGAAGAGGATGATCTGGTCTGTCGTCATTCGGGCAGGGTAGGGATGTGCGCGTGGCGGTGCCAGTTGTATTTCGGTCACGCGATCCGGGTGCCGCGCTGACGCGCGACGACATGTTTTAGGGGGCTCTGCCCCCGGTATCTATTTTGGGGGCTCTGCCCCCGGCGCGTGCGCGCCTCCCCCGTCGTATTTTCAGTCAGAAGAAAGGGCTAGTCAGGGAGTTGGATCGTGCGGCGCGGTGGGTGTGTCCAGTCGACTTTTGGTCCCGCGGGGACGATGCCGAGCGGGTTGCGGAGTTCTGACGGGGAGAAGTAGCCCGCCTTGTAGATGTCGGGTTTGACCGTGGCGGCGATGCCTGGGAGCGCGTAGAGCGCGCGGGCGTAGTCCCAGAGCGCCGGGTAGTCGCTGAGTTTGGCGAGGTTGCATTTGAAGGCGTAGTGGTAGGCCACATCGAAGCGGGCGAGGGTGGGGAAGAGGCGCAGGTCGGCTTCGGTGAGTGTGTCACCGGTGAGGGTGGTGTGGTCGGTGAGGTGGGATCCAAGGTCGTCGAGGGTTTTGAACAGGTCGGTGACGGCGTTGTCGTAAGCCTCTTGCGTGCGGGCGAACCCGGCGCGGTAGACGCCGTTGTTGATTTTCGTGTGGATGAGGGTGTTCCAGCGGTCGATTTCTGCCTCGTGCTCGGGTGGGCAGAGGCGGCGGGCGGGGTCGAATGTCGTGCCCAGCATCCGCACGATGTCGGCGCTTTCGTTGGAGACGATCTGTTCGGTGTGTTTGTCCCAGAGGACCGGGACCGTGATGCGGCCCGTGTAGGTGGGGCGTTGGCGGGCGTAAACCTCGTGCAGCGCTGTCGCTTGCAGCTCGGGGTCTGCGAAGGCGCCGTCGGTGTCGAAGGTCCAGCCCTGGTCCGTGCGGCGGGGTTTGGCGATGCTGATCGAGATCGCGTCCTGCAGGCCGAGGATGGCGCGCACAAGGAGGGTGCGGTGCGCCCAGGGGCAGTTCCAGGCGACGAAGAGGTGGTAGCGGCCCGGGTCGGGGGTGAAGGGGCCGTCCGGGGTGATCCAGTGGCGCAGCGTGCTTTTGGCGCGCTCGTAGGCGCCGTTTTTCGTGCTGCCGGGGCCGGGGTCTTCGGCCTCGTACACGCCGTCGATCATCACGCCCATGGGCTGCCTCCTCTTTGCGTGACTTGAAGGTAGCAGGCGGGGCGGGGCGCGCCACGCACGCAGGCTCTGCGCGGGTGCACAGGGCGGCCTTGCCCCTGTGGCGGCCGATGTCCTATAGACGCCCGGACCACCGAATTTGCGAGACAGGAGGCGCGCATGGCCGGCCACTCAAAATGGGCAAACATCCAGCACCGCAAGGGGCGTCAGGACAAGCTGCGCGCCAAGCTGTTTTCGAAGCTGTCGAAGGAAATCACCATCGCGGCGAAGATGGGTGATCCGGACCCCGACAAGAACCCGCGCCTGCGTCTGGCGGTGAAAGAGGCGAAGTCGCAGTCGATGCCCAAGGACAATATTGATCGCGCGATCAAGAAGTCGGTTGCGGGCGAGGGCGAGGATTACGAGGAAATCCGCTATGAGGGCTATGGACCCAACGGTGTTGCTGTGATTGTCGAGGCGATGACGGACAACCGCAACCGCACGGCATCGACCGTGCGCTCGACCTTTACCAAAAATGGCGGGAACCTGGGCGAGACCGGGAGCGTGGGCTTCATGTTCGAGCGCAAGGGCGCGGTGTCATATCCGGTTGAGGCGGGGGATGCTGATACAGTCATGATGGCCGCCATCGAGGCCGGGGCCGAGGATGTGGAGAGCACCGAGGATGGGCATGTGATCTGGTGTGCGGACACGGATCTGAACGAGGTGTCCAATGCGCTGGAGGCCGAGTTGGGCGAAAGCGAGAGCACCAAGCTGATCTGGCGCCCGACCACCACGACCGAGATGGACCTGGAAGGCATGCAGAAGCTGATGAAGCTGGTGGATGCGCTGGAGGATGACGATGATGTGCAGACCGTCACCACCAATTTCGAGGCCAGCGACGAGGTGATGGCGCAGCTCGACGGGTAAGCCTTTCAGCGTCGCTTTGCTTTTTCGGCGCAGAGTGACACATTTCCCCGCGCTGGCTTGCGAAGACTGTCGCTATTGATGTTGACTGCCCAAGATGAAGTTCGCCGTTCTAGCAGATATCCATGGCAATTCCTTTGCGCTGGACGCCGTGCTGCATGACATGGACGTGCTGGGCGTGACCGAGGCTGTGAATCTTGGTGATCTGTTCAGCGGTCCCATAGATGCAGCGGGTACGGCGGACCTGCTGATGGAGCGCAGCTTCCCGTCCGTCCGGGGCAACCATGACAGGTACTTGTTGGAACAGGAACGGGCGGATATGGGCCCGACGGACCAAGTGGCCTTTGATCAGTTGAGTGCGGAGGCGCTTGATTGGCTCGGTGCTCTGCCGACCTCTCGGACCGTTTTTGGCGATGTTTTTCTGTGTCACGGCACGCCCATGAGCGACACGACCTATTGGCTTGAACGGGTGGAGGCGGATGGAACCGTGCGCGCCGCGTCTTTGGAAGAAGTCGCCGCGGAGGCGGGTGATGTGGATGCCAGCCTGATCCTGTGTGGGCATACGCATACGCCACGCTGCGTGCGCTTGCCTGATGGCCGTGCCATCGTCAATCCCGGAAGTGTCGGATGCCCCGCATATGACGACGACGCCCCGGTTTATCATGTTGTGCAGACCGGGACGCCGAATGCGTCCTATGCGATCGTTGAGCGCGAGGGCCGGGAGTGGGCAGTGACCTTTCGATCCGTGCCTTATGACTTCCAAAGAGCGAGCGCGTGTGCGGTCCGATATGGAAGAGCGAATTGGGCGCGGGCGCTCGCGACGGGGTGGTTCGATAAATAACCTGATTTATGGTGCCGATGCGCGTGCGCCGGTGTGGTGGGCACTCGTCATCCTTTGAGCCTAACATCGAAAGCTGGCACTCACGAATGCAAAACGCCGCCCCGGTCCCGGAGCGGCGTTTGTGTTTGCTCTTGTGGCGCTGATCTGATGCAGATCAGAAAAACAGTTGCCGGGCCACCTGGCTCCAGCTTTGGGAGCTGTCGGCGTGGGGGGCGGGTGTCTGGCGGCGCAGGCGGCGCATCAGGCCCTTGAGGTCATTCAATCGGGTGCGCGCTGCCGCCCCGCCCGCGCGGCTTTGCACGGACAGGATCTTTTCCTGGGTTTGCAGCGCGGCCTCGATCAATTCGAGGTCCTGCTTCGTAAGATCAACGGTATGCGTATCGTCGAGCATCGGATTTCATCCTTGTTATCGTTGACCAGCATATGGGGTCTGTAAGGTCATACGCCAATCATCAAAGATCAGATCAACGTGATACCTGTGTCAGGTGACATAAGCTGGCAGTAATGAGCGCGTGTTATTGCACGCGGGTTGCAGCGATATAGGGAGTGTTCACCGGGAATGCTCTGCCTATTTGCGCAAGGCTGCTGTGCAAAAAACGTATAGCTTGGATAGGGTTGCAGCGCGCAGTTCATACGGGTAGGTCCTTGTGGCTTAAATTATGAACGGTGCCATGGCTTCTTTCGTTCCCGGATTCCTTCTGTCGTTGTCTCTGATCCTTGCCATCGGGGCGCAAAATGCGTTTGTCCTGAGACAAGGGTTGCGCGGCGCGCATGTGTTCTGGACGGTCGTTGCCTGTTCGGTGTCCGAGGTGATCCTGATCGCCGCGGGCGTCTTCGGATTTGGGTCGCTTGCCTCGGCCGTTCCGTGGTTCGAGCCGCTGATGCGCTACGGCGGAGCGGCATTTCTGTTGTGGTATGGATGGCAGAACGCCCGGTCGGCCTGGCGCGGGGGAGCCGCACTGGACACGTCGGGGACCGAGACCCAATCGCTGCGCGCCGCCGTGGGGACGGTTCTGGCGATCACGTGGCTGAACCCGCATTTTTACCTGGACACCGTTGTCTTGATCGGATCGGTGTCCTCGCAATATCCCGACCGCTTGGCGTTCGGTGTCGGCGCGTCTGCCGCCAGCATCCTGTTTTTTGTTCTGCTGGGGTATGGCGCACGGGTGATTGCACCGCTTTTCGCGCGCCCGCGCGCATGGCAGGTGCTGGACGGGATCATCGCGCTGACCATGTGGGGCATCGCGTTGAAATTGCTGTTGCTTTGACGCCTTGTGCTTGGCGGCGCTTTCGGGATTGATGGGCGCATGACGTCTTCCCCCTCTCGTCCTGTTGTTGCCATCTTCTGGATGCTGGTGACCGGCTTCTGCTTTGTCGCGGTGACGGCGCTGGTGAAGTATATGGGCGACCGCATTCCACCGGCCGAGGCGGCGTTTTTGCGGTATCTGCTGGGGCTGGTGTTCTTGCTGCCGATGCTGCCCGCGCTGCGTGAGGCGCATCTGACGGGGCGCCAGTGGAAGCTGTTCACGCTGCGGGGCGCGTTTCACACCGGTGGCGTGATCCTGTGGTTCTTTGCCATGACGCGCATTCCCATCGCCGAGGTGACGGCGATGAACTATCTGGCGCCTGTTTACGTGAGCATCGGCGCCGCGTTGTTTCTGGGTGAGCGGTTGGCGTTGCGCCGGATTGCGGCGATTGCGGTTGCGCTGATCGGGACGGCGGTGATCCTGCGTCCTGGCTTTCGCGAGGTGGCACCGGGGCATATTGCCATGCTGTTTTGCGCGGTCAGTTTTGCGGGGTCCTACCTGCTGGCCAAGATCATGGCGGATGAAGCGAAACCGGCGGTGGTGGTGGCGATGCTGTCCATCGTGGTGACGATCTGCCTTGCGCCTTTCGCTTTTGCCAATTGGGTCTGGCCGACGGGGTGGGAGCTGGGCCTGTTGTTCCTTGTCGCCTGTTTTGCGACTGCGGGGCATTACACGATGACCATGGCCTTTGCCGCGGCCCCCGTGACCGTGACGCAGCCGGTCACGTTTTTGCAGCTTGTGTGGGCGGTTCTGCTGGGGGCGCTTGTTTTCGCGGAGCCGGTGGATGTCTGGGTGATCCTGGGCGGCGCGCTGATCCTTGCCGCCGTGTCCTTCATCACCTGGCGGGAGGCGGTGCTGAAGCGCAGACCCATCACGCCGCCGAGCCCTGCCACGAAGCTGTAATTTTTTATTGATTGACGGGTCAATAAAAAACCGGCACCTTGCGCCGCATCTTTGCGAAAGGGGATGCGCGTGCCGAAACTGGGGATGGAACCGATCCGTCGGGCGGCATTGGTCGAGGCGACGATTGCCGAGATTGGCGAGGCCGGATCGCTTGATGTGACCGTGGGCCAGATCGCCAAGCGGGCGGGCATGTCGACCGCGCTGGCGCATCACTATTTCGGCGGCAAGCATCAGATTTTCCTGGCGGCGATGGGGCAGATCCTGCTTGATTTTCGCAAGGAGGTTGTCGTCGGGCTGCGCGGCGCGCGGACGCCGCGGAAGCGGGCCGAGGCATTGATCGCGGCCAGTTTTGCACCCTCGAGCTTTGCGCCTGCGACCGTTGGCGCGTGGATGACGCTTTACGCGCAGGCGACGACCCATCCCGAAACGCACCGTTTGCTTGAGCTGTACCAGCGCCGATTGCGGTCGAACCTGACCCATGCGCTGCGCGGGATCAGCAGTGATCCGCGTGGGGATGCCGAAATGCTGGGGGCGCTGATCGACGGACTTTATCTGCGAGCAGCTCTCTCCAAGGATGCATCGCGCGATGTGGCACAAGCGACCGCGCTGCGTGCGCTGGATACCTTGACGGGGGCCTATCAATGACGCGGCCCAACATCCTGATTTTCATGGTGGATCAGTTGAACGGGACGCTGTTTCCCGATGGTCCTGCTGAGTGGCTGCACGCACCGAATCTGAAAAAGCTGGCGGCGCGGTCGACCCGGTTTCGCAACGCTTACACTGCCTCGCCCCTGTGCGCGCCGGGGCGGGCGGGCTTTATGTCGGGGCAGTTGCCCAGTGCCACGGGTGTCTATGACAATGCGGCCGAGTTTCCGTCGTCGATCCCTACCTATGCACATCACCTGCGCCGGGCGGGCTATCAGACCTGTCTGTCAGGCAAGATGCACTTTGTAGGCCCCGATCAGTTGCATGGCTTTGAGGAGCGGTTGACCACCGACGTTTACCCGCCGGATTTCGGGTGGACGCCGGATTACCGCAAGCCTGGCGAGCGGATTGACTGGTGGTATCACAATATGGGGTCCGTCACTGGCGCGGGTGTGGCGGAGATCACCAACCAGCTCGAGTTCGATGACGAGGTCGCCTATCACGCGACGCGCAAAATCTATGATCTGGGGCGCGGGCATGATCCGCGGCCCTGGTGCCTGACCGTCAGCTTCACGCATCCGCATGATCCATATGTGGCGCGGAAGAAGTATTGGGATCTCTACGAGGATTGCGACCACCTGATGCCGGAGGTGGGGCCGATCCCCTATGAGGATCAGGACCCGCATTCGCAGCGTATTCTGGACGCCAACGACCGCGACAACTTCACCATATCGGATGAGGATATCCGCCGGTCGCGGCGGGCGTATTTCGCCAATATCTCCTATCTCGATGACAAGATCGGGGAGGTGCTGGAGGCGCTGGAAGGCACCCGGCAGGAGGCGGTTATCCTCTTCGTGTCCGACCATGGCGACATGCTGGGCGCGCGGGGGCTGTGGTTCAAGATGTCCTTCTATGAGGGGGCGTCGCGAGTGCCGTTGATGATTGCGGCCCCGTCGATGGAGCCGGGTCTGGTAACTGACCCCGTGAGCAATATCGATGTGTGCCCGACGCTCTGTGATCTGGCGGGTGTGGACATGTCCGAGGTGATGCCGTGGACCACCGGTCAGTCGCTGGTGCCGCAGGGGCAAGGCGTCGAGCGCACGGAGCCAGTGGCGATGGAATATGCGGCCGAGGCGTCTTACGCGCCCATGGTGTCGCTGCGCTATGGCAAGTGGAAGTACAACCGCTGTGCGCTGGATCCCGATCAGCTTTTCGATCTTGAGGCCGACCCGCATGAGCTGACGAACCTTGCGGATGTGCCTGCGCATCAGGGCACGCTTATGCAACTGCAAGCGAAAGCGGCGGCGCGTTGGGATCTTGAGCGTTTTGACGCCGACGTGCGCGCATCTCAGGCGCGGCGCTGGGTGGTGTACGAGGCTTTGCGGCAAGGTGGGTACTACCCCTGGGACTACCAGCCGCTGCAGAAGGCATCGGAGCGCTACATGCGCAATCACATGGATTTGAATGTTCTAGAGGAAAATCAGCGGTTTCCCCGCGAAGAATAAACCATCGCATGAAGACCCTTGGCGTGGGCAGACGATGGGTTCTTAGGAAGCGCCACAGCCAACGGGTCAACATGGAGGGACCTTTTATATGCTTACGACGATTCTTTCATTCGGTGTGCTGCTGGCCTTTGTGCTGGTCGGCTTCGTCACCATCAAATACTGGAGCGTGCGCCTGACCGGGCCGCAACCGGTCAGCCTGTTTGTCTTTATCGCGATCCTGTTCACGTCCGGTCTGGATGTCGGATTGATCATGTTCCCGATCGCCTTTGACTTTCCGCTCTATGCTGATACGGCGGCTGAACCGGCCTATGCCTTTACCAACCCGCTGGCGCTGGAGTTTGGCTTCTGGGGCTTTCTGATCTGGGCGTTCTACTTCCTGACAGCGTTCTATTTCTGCGCCATCGAGCCGCGCGTGAAATTCTTTGAGAACGGCATCGTGAAGCTGATCAACAACATGGTGATCATCACCACCTGCGCATTCACCGGCGCGCTGTTCCTGATCTACATGCCCTATTACATCCCCGAAGTGGGTGATGGCGAAACGGTGATCCCGGCGTTTTATGTCATTTGTTTTCTGGTGATCCTGGCGGCGAGCTATTCGTCCACCGACATCAAGTACGTCAAGATCCTGTCAGTCGCGTCGACCCTCGTGTTCTTTGCCCTGATCATCGGCATGTGGGCCAATGCGCGCATGGGCTTTGGCGAGTTCCTGTCCACCGGCAGCAACATCGGCGGCTACTTCGCCAACATCCACAAATTCGTCATTCCGCTAACGGATTATCACGAGTTCTACCTGTTCTGGTGGTTCGCCTGGTCGATCATGATCGGTCAGTTCACGTCCCGTTTCGTGGGCGGGCTGGCGACATGGCAATTGCTGGCCGCACTCCTGATCTTTCCGTCGATCCCCTTGGGCATCTGGTTCACGGTGGCCTATTGGTATCACCTGAACAGCATCGATATGACCGGGCTGGTCAACTGGTCGATGACCGTTGTGGGCATCCTGTTCGTCATCAACTCGTTTGACTCGCTGATCCGGCTTTACACCGACAACCTGAACGTGACCGCCGACTGCTACGGCAAGGTGCAATACGTGCTGGGCAACGCCGCACTGCTGTTCGTGCTGACCCTGCTGTTCCAGAGCCAGTGGTTGCAGATCCAGTGGGTCGGGACCGCCGTCATCGGGATGTATGTGGCGTGCCTGGCCTGGGTGCTGACCCGCCGCGATACGCTGGGTGATTTGCGCAGCGTGCACGCGGCCCCCGCAGAATAGACATCGCGTGGGCGACGGGTTTCATCCGCCGCCCCGTACAACACCAAGAGGATTTGAATGCAGACCCAACCGACAGCAAGCCACTATATTGGTGGCGCTTATGTGGAAGATACGGCGGGCACGCCCATCGACGTGATCTATCCGGCGACCGGAGAGGTCATTGGCCGCGTGTATTCCGCGACGCCTGCGGTGATAGATCACGCCCTGACATCCGCGCGGGCAGCGCAGGCGGAGTGGGCGGCGATGACCGGTACGGAGCGGGGCCGCATCCTGCGCCGTGCTGCCGACATCCTGCGCGAGCGGAACCACGATCTGTCGGTGCTGGAGACCTATGACACCGGCAAGCCCTATCAGGAGACAAGCGTGGTCGACGCCACCAGCGGGGCGGATGCGCTGGAGTATTTTGGCGGTATGGCCGCGACCTTGACGGGCGAGCACATCCCGCTGGGTGAGGATTGGGTTTACACCCGTCGTGAGCCTTTGGGTGTGTGCGTCGGGATCGGGGCGTGGAACTACCCGACCCAGATTGCCTGCTGGAAGAGCGCGCCTGCGCTCGCCTGCGGCAACACGATGGTGTTCAAGCCGTCCGAGACGACGCCGCTTTGTGCATTAAAAGTGGCTGAGATCCTGCACGAGGCGGGGGCGCCTGCGGGTGTCTATAACGTGGTGCAGGGGCTGGGCGATGTCGGCGCGGCGCTGGTGTCGGACCCGCGTGTCGACAAGGTGTCGTTGACAGGTTCGGTGCCGACGGGCCGCAAGGTTTATGCTGCCGCCGCGGCTGAGATGAAGCATGTGACGATGGAGTTGGGGGGCAAGTCGCCCCTGATCATCTTTGACGATGCGGATCTTGAGAATGCGGTGTCGGGGGCGATCCTGGGCAACTTCTATTCCTCAGGGCAGGTCTGTTCCAATGGGACCCGCGTCTTTGTGCAGTCGGGGATCAAGGAGGCGTTTCTGGCGCGTTTGACCGAGCGGCTGGGCGCTGCTGTGATTGGTGATCCGCAGGATCCCGAGACGAGCTTTGGCCCGATGGTCAGCGAACGGCAGATGGAGATCGTGCAGGGCTACATTGCCAAGGGACAGGACGAAGGCGCACGGCTTGTGACCGGGGGCGAGCGGCTGGAGCGGGACGGGTTCTTTCTGGAGCCGACCGTTTTTGCCGACGTGACGGACGACATGACCATCGCGCGGGAAGAGATTTTTGGCCCGGTGATGGCGGTGCTGGATTTCGAAGACGAGGCCGACGTTATGGCCCGCGCCAATGACACGGAATTTGGCTTGGCCGCAGGTGTGTTCACAAGCGATCTGACCCGAGCGCATAGGGTGGCCGCCGGGTTCGAGGCGGGGACCTGTTTCATCAACAGCTACAACGATGCGCCGGTTGAAGCGCCCTTTGGTGGGGTCAAGGCCTCGGGCGTGGGGCGCGAGAATTCGAAGGCGGCGATCGAACATTATAGCCAGGTGAAGTCGGTTTATGTGCGCATGGGCGATCTGGAGGCTCCGTTTTGATGGGTCGGGACGCCCTTTTTTGGAGCGCGCCCGCCCACCCACCCCGCACTCCGAAAAAGGGCGGGCAGGGGGCAGATGCTGCGCTGTTTGAGATATGTGAAGGATGTGTGCTGAGAGGTGCTTGAGGGCGCTTTGTGCGCCTCAAGACACCCTTTCAAGGATGAGATGCGATTCCCCGAAGCCTCAAGGACAAGCCGCGCCTGCGCGCGGTGCTGCGCATCCTTGACCCTTCGCGGAATCACCGGAAGGTGAGTGATGGAAGCGGATTACGTGATTGTGGGGGCCGGGTCGGCGGGGTGCGCCGTGGCTTACAGGCTGGCCGAGGCGGGCAAGTCGGTGCTGGTAATTGAGCATGGCGGCACCGATGCGGGGCCGTTCATTCAGATGCCTGCGGCCTTGTCCTATCCGATGAACATGAAGCGCTACGATTGGGGCTACATGTCCGAACCTGAGCCGCATCTGGGCGGGCGGCGGTTGGTCTGTCCGCGCGGCAAGGTTGTGGGTGGGTCGTCGTCCATCAACGGGATGGTCTATGTGCGGGGCCATGCGCTGGACTATGACCATTGGGCGGAGAGTGGCGCGGATGGCTGGGGCTATGCCGACGTGCTGCCTTACTTCAAGCGGATGGAAAGCTGGGACGGCAATGGCCATGGGGGCGATCCGGCGTGGCGCGGCACCGATGGGCCTTTGCACGTCACGCGCGGGCCGCGCCGGAACCCGCTGTTCAAGGCGTTTGTCGATGCGGGGCGGCAGGCGGGCTATGAGGTCACGGGCGATTATAACGGGCAGAAGCAGGAAGGCTTTGGCCCCATGGAGCAGACCGTGCACAAGGGCCGGCGCTGGTCGGCGGCGAATGCCTATCTGAGGCCTGCGCTGAAGCGGCCCAATTGCGATCTGGTGCGTGGGCTGGTCGAGCGGACCGAGATGACCGATGGGCGCGCAATGGGCGTGGTTCTGGCCGGGGGACAGGTGGTGAAGGCGCGGGTGGAGGTGATCCTTGCAGCCTCGTCCATCAACTCGCCTAAGATCCTGATGCTGTCGGGAATTGGGTCGGGCGCGCATCTGGCCGAGCATGGGATTGATGTGGTGGCTGACCGCCCCGGTGTGGGCGCGAACCTGCAGGACCATCTGGAGATGTATATCCAGTATGCCTCCAGCCAGCCGATCACGCTCTACAAGCACTGGAACCTGATCTCGAAGGCGATGATCGGGGCGCAGTGGCTGTTTACCGGCACCGGTCTGGGCGCGTCCAACCAGTTCGAGAGCGCGGCTTTCATTCGCAGCAGGGCCGGGGTGCCCTATCCGGACATTCAGTATCACTTCCTGCCCATGGCGGTGCGGTATGATGGCTACGCGCCAGCTGAAGGGCATGGGTTTCAAGCGCATGTCGGCCCCATGCGGTCCCCGTCGCGAGGTGCTGTGACGTTGCGGTCGGCGGATCCCGCAGACGATCCGGTGATCCGCTTCAACTACATGAGCACGGAGCAGGATTGGCAGGACTTCCGCGCCTGCATCCGGCTCACGCGCGAGATCTTTGCGCAGGAGGCGTTTGCGCCGTTTGTGAAGCATGAGATCCAACCGGGTGATGCGCATCAGAGCGATGATGAGCTGGATGAGGTGATCCGCGAACATGCAGAGAGCGCGTATCATCCGTGCGGGACCTGCCGGATGGGGCGGGCCGATGATCCGATGTCGGTTGTCGATCCGGAGGGGCGTGTGATCGGGGTCGATGCCTTGCGCGTGGTGGACAGTTCGGTCTTTCCGCGTATCACCAATGGCAACCTGAACGGGCCGTCGATCATGACGGGTGAGAAGATGGCGGATCACATTCTGGGCCGTAGCCTGCCGCGCAGCAATGACGTGCCCTGGGTGCATCCGGAGTGGGAGACGGCGCAGCGTTAAGGATGGCTGCAGGCACCGTTTGAACTCGGTCAGGTCCGTTGTCATATTAACGGAATGTTAAGACTTTGTTCGGTGCTTGTTCTATCCCTCTTGCCCTCGTTTGGGTTCGCGGATTTCAGCGGTGTCTTGCGTGTGACTGATGCCGACACGGTGGATGTGGGCGACGTCCGGGTGCGGTTGCACGCCATTGATGCGCCTGAAGTGGATCAGACGTGTGAGACAGCGGCAGGCCAGCCTTTTGCCTGCGGGACTTGGGCGACCGTGCAGGTCGAGGCGCGGTTCGGCGGGCAAACGGCCCGGTGTGAGACGCTGGATACGGACCGGTATGGCCGGACGGTTGCGAAGTGCCGGGTGGACGGTGCCGACATGGGGGCGGAGATCGTAAGCGCCGGATGGGCCTTTGCCTATCGGCGCTACGGGATGGACTACGATCTGGATGAAAAGGCGGCCTATGTCGCGGGGCGCGGGTTGCATGGTTACCGTGTGCAGTCCCCAGCCGCGTTTCGTGAGGCGCGGGGGCAGGGGCGTTTGCCACCCGACCCGGCCTGTCGGATCAAGGGCAATATTTCTGGCAGCGGGCAGATCTTTCATGTGCCGGGGCAGGAGTTCTATGATCGCACCGGTATCAACGAGGCGCGGGGCGAGCGGTGGTTTTGTTCCGAGGGGGAGGCGCTGCGGGCTGGGTGGCGGCCTGCGCGGCGTTGAGGTGCAGTCGTAAGGCGGATCCTGATCCGCCTAGTTCACCGCATAGGGCAGCACATCGCGCGTGTCCGGATCGACCGATAGCTTGCGTTCCAGCGGCGGGACGGAGCGCTGGTGACACATCTTGCGTTCGCAGATCCGGCAGGAGATCCCGATAGGTTCGAACGCCTCGGCCCGCGTGATGTCGAGCCCGTCGGCATAGACAAGCTGGCCTGCATGGGTCACCTCGCATCCGAGTGCGATGGCGTAGCGCCGGACTGGTGCACCGAAGCGCCCGCCGGATTTGGTGACGTCGCGGGCGAGGCTGACATAGCGCACGCCATCGGGCGTTTCGGCAAGCTGACGCAGGAACTGGCCAGGCTGTTCGAACGCACGGTGCACGTTCCAGAGCGGGCAGGCCCCGCCGAAACGTGCGAATTGCAGTCTGGTGGCGGAGTGGCGTTTGGTGATCGTGCCCGCCTGGTCGACGCGGACGAAGAAGAACGGGACGCCCTTGGCCCCTGGGCGCTGCAGCGTCGAGAGCCGGTGGCAGACCTGTTCGATGGAGGCGCCGAAGCGCGTGGCGAGTTGTTCGAGGTCGTGCCGTGTTTCTTGCGCGGCGTGCAGGAACTGGCCGTAGGGCATGAGCGCAGCGCCTGCGAAGTAATTGGCAAGCCCGATTTTGGCGATGGCCCGTGCCTCTTCCGTCTGGAAGCGGGCGAAATCGAGGGTCGCTTCGAGCAGCTTGTCCTGCCGCAGCAGCGCCACTTGCAGCAGCAGTTGGAAGGTCTGGCTTTCCTGGCTGGCACGGTGGGACAGGATGAGTTTTCTGGCGTCGTGGTCGTAGCGCCGCAGGGTGTCGGTGTCTTCGAAACTGACCTCCACGCCGCCATGGGCGAGGGAAGAGACAGCAGCGACACGGATGTTGCGGTGGTGACCTTCGGTACCGGCGAAGTGTTCGGCGGCGCGGTCCACGGCGTCGATGTAGTTGTCGCAGTAGTGGAAGAAATCGCGCACTTCCTCCCAAGGGCTGGGGCGTGCGCGGGCGTCTTCGCGACCCAATGCTTCGTCGAGGGATGCGAGCCGTTCGTGGGTTTGGCGGTAGGCGCGGTGCAGTTCGAGAAAGGCGTGGGCGAGCGCTGGCGCATTGGAGGCGGCGAGCCGCAGGTCTGCCATGGGGGGCATGTCGCTGGAAAAGACGGGGTCGGACAGCGCCTCGCGCATGTCCGAGACGATCCGTTCCCCGTCGCCCGAGCTCAGCTCGGTCACGTCGAGGCCGAATTCCTGCGCCAGCGACAGCACGACCGTCGTGCTGACGGGCCGGTTGTTGTTCTCCATCTGGTTCAGATAGGGCAGGGAGACGCCGAGCTTGGCGGCGAAATCCTTTTGCGTGAGGCCGACGCGGGTGCGCACCTCGCGCAGCTTTGCTCCGGCATAGAGTTTTGGGGCGGCCATGGCGATCCGTCTTTGCAGATTTGCAGTGCGGCGACACTAGGTTTGCAAAGCTGTGGGCGCAAGAGTTACGCCACCGCCAGTCTCCGCTCGCGGCGATAGACCGCGCCGATGGCCAGTAGAGCGCAGACGCCTGTGATGCACATGATGTAGAGCAGGGGGTATGCGCCGGTTTCGGGCGTCAGTAGGAAGCCTGCCAGTGCCGAAAGGGCCGCGCCGCCGCCGATCATGATCGCGCCGCCCAGGCCCGAGGCGGTGCCCGCCAGATGCGGCCGCACCGACAGCATCCCCGCGGTGGCGTTCGGGATCACGAGGCCGTTGCCGAGGCCCACGAAGGTCATCATGCCGAAGAAGGACAGGGGCGTGCCCATGCCAACCACGAAGATGCCGAGGGATACGAATGTGCCGAACGCATTCGCGATGGAGCCCCAGAGGACCAGACGGTTCACACCGAAACGGGTTGCGTAACGCCCGCTGAGGCCGTTGCCGACGAAGTAGCCGACGGCAGGTGCGCCAAAGAAGAAGCCGAGGACCGCTGGCGTCATGCCGAAAACTTCGGTGCCCACGAACGGGGCGCCGCCGAGATAGGCGAAGAACGAGCCGGAGCAGAAGGCCGCCGCCAGCGAATAACCCCAGAAGCGGGGGGAGCGGAGGAGTTCCGGGTATTCCTTGAATTGTCCAATCAGCGATTTAGAAGAGGGCTGCGCCGTTTCGCCCACGTCCCGATGGACGAGCCACAAGAGCAAGGCGCCTGTGAAGAAGAAGAACCAGAATACCGACTTCCATCCCAGCCCTTCGTCCAGCAGGCCGCCGAAGAAGGGGGAGATCATCGGCACAACCGCCATGCCCATGGTGACGTATCCGATCATGGAGGCGGAGTGATCCTGATCATAGAGGTCGCGGATGATGGCGCGGCTCAGCACCATGGCGACGGCGATTATGGCCTGGCACATGCGGAAGAACAGGAAAACCTCTGCGCTGGGCGCATAGATGCAGCCCAGTGTTGCAAGCATGAACAGGCCAATTCCCCACATCAGCACCTTGCGCCGGCCGAGATTGTCCGAGATGGGCCCGATGATCGTCTGCATGATGGCCGAGACGGCAAGGTACAGCGCGACCGACAGCTGCATCAGACGATATTCGGTGTCGAAATAGGCCGTCATGTTCGGCAGGCTGGGCAGGAACATGTTCATCACCATGGCCGACACTCCGGCCAAGAGGATCAGCGTGATGATATGTGGCGGGGTCGTGCGGTCCAGAAATCGGACCTTGGGCGGCGCTTGCATTGGGCTGAGGTATGTCTGAGAAAGTGAACTGTCCAGTGCAGTGATGCACGCATAGGTGTGTTTTGCTGTTTTGCAATTTGCATCACCGCCACTGAATAAGATTTGCAAATATTCCGATTGATCCTTCAATCGCGCGTATGTGCACCTGTATAAGCCACCCAAACCACCAGCGGGGACAGCATGAAAGATATTCTGACCGAATTGGAATCACGGCGCGCGGATGCGCGTCTTGGCGGCGGGCAAAAACGGATCGACGCGCAACACGGGCGCGGCAAGCTGACCGCACGGGAGCGTATTGATCTGCTTCTGGACGAGGGATCGTTCGAAGAGTTCGACATGTTCGTCACGCATCGCTGCACCGATTTCGGGATGGAAAAGCAGAAACCTGCAGGCGACGGCGTTGTCACCGGCTGGGGCACGATCAACGGACGGCAGGTCTATGTCTTTTCTCAGGACTTTACGGTTCTGGGTGGATCCGTGTCGGCAACTCATGCAGCCAAGATCTGCAAGATCATGGACAAGGCAGTCGAGAACGGTGCGCCGGTCATCGGCATCAACGACTCAGGTGGTGCGCGTATTCAGGAAGGCGTCGACAGCCTTGCCGGTTATGGTGAGGTGTTCCAGCGCAACATCATGGCGTCGGGCGTGGTGCCGCAGATTTCCGTCATCATGGGCCCGTGCGCCGGTGGTGCTGTGTATTCGCCTGCCATGACCGACTTCATCTTTATGGTCAAAGACAGCTCATATATGTTCGTGACGGGTCCGGACGTTGTGAAAACCGTGACCAACGAACAGGTGACGGCCGAGGAATTGGGCGGCGCGTCCACCCACACCAAGAAGTCGTCGGTGGCCGATGCGGCCTTTGACAACGACGTGGAAGCACTGGCCGAAGTGCGCCGCCTCGTGGACTTCCTGCCCCTCAACAATCGTGAGAAGCCGCCCGTCCGCCCCTTCTTTGACGAGCCGGACCGGATCGAGACGAGCCTTGATACGCTGGTGCCCGACAACCCGAACGTGCCCTACGACATGAAAGAGCTGATCGTGAAGCTCGCGGACGAGGGCGACTTCTACGAGTTGCAGGAAGAGTTTGCCAAGAACATCATCACCGGGTTCATCCGACTTGAGGGGCGCACCGTGGGTGTTGTCGCCAACCAGCCCATGGTGTTGGCGGGCGTTCTGGACATCGACAGCGCGCGCAAGGCGGCACGCTTTGTGCGCTTCTGCGACTGCTTCGACATTCCGATCCTGACCGTTGTTGACGTGCCCGGCTTCCTGCCCGGAACGACACAGGAATACGGTGGCGTGATCAAACACGGCGCGAAGCTGCTTTACGCCTATGGTGAGGCGACGGTGCCGAAGGTGACGGTCATTACCCGCAAAGCCTATGGCGGTGCTTACGTTGTGATGGCGTCCAAACATCTGGCGGCTGATTTCAACTATGCCTGGCCCACGTCTGAGATTGCGGTGATGGGTGCCAAGGGTGCGACCGAGATCATCCACCGTGCCGATCTGGGTGACGCCGAGAAGACGGCGCAGCACACCAAGGACTATGAGGATCGCTTTGCCAATCCGTTTGTGGCGGCCGAGCGTGGGTTCATCGACGAGGTGATCCAGCCCCGGTCGACCCGCAAGCGGGTCAGCCGTGCCTTTGCGTCACTGCGCAACAAGAAGACTCCTATGCCGTGGAAGAAGCACGATAATATCCCGCTATAGGGGAATCGCACGGTGCGATCCCCAATACGGAAATGGAGAAAAAAGTGCGGTACATTCTTACTGTCCTAGTGATGTGTTTTGCGTTGCCTGCGATGGCGCAGCAGGAGCGTGAGTGTCGTGGTAAGCAAGCGTTCGACCTGGGCGACGGCTCCTATGGTTGTCTGCTCGAAGTAGGGACATCATCGATCACCACCACGCTGACCCGTGACGATGGCGCCAGTTCCCGATCAAGCAGGAACGCTGCGGGTGAGATCGTTGTCGCAATGTTCGGCAGTCATTCGGGGTCACGCCAAGTTGTTCGCAATCGTATGCTTGCGGTTTGCCGCACTTTCTTGCCTCGGGTGAAGCAGGAGCTTTCGGGACGTAACTACAGCCGGATCGTGATTCAACTGGTGTGGCCACGTGTCAAAAACACTGGAGACTTTGTTTCGGTGTCCAGTACTTCCGTTGATGTTCAGCCAGCATTCTCGAATGCGAACTGCCGCGGCATCCGGTTCTTCGGATGACGCAAGCCCCTCGCAGAATGTGTGCGGAACGCGCTTCTGTCAGAATTGGCGCAGCTTTGATTGCGTGGCGTCGCCGTGTCGTCGCTGATGCGGTCATCGGCGGACCTGCGAGGGACAAATCATGAGACGTCGCTGGCATCTCTTGAGTGACGGCGACAGCATTACGCTTTGCCGTCATTTGCCCGCGCGGTTTGATTTTGCGGCCCGTACTGTTTTGCCGCGCGGGAAGGCCATTCGACTGGCTCACCAGATCCGTCAGGATCTTTGGCGCGCATTGCAAAATGTACGGGGCTTTTCTCCGGTCGTGCGGCTGGAGAGCGTTGCCGAGGGCTGGCGCGTTACGGCGGGTGGACGTGCGGCTGGGCCGGTACCTGCGGTCGTTTTTGCACGCGCCGATGCAGTTTTGAATGACGCCTCCAACCGCGCGCGTTGGGTTCGCCATGCGGGGTGGCGGCCATGAGTTTGTGGAAAAACCAGGCTTTTGCGATCTCGCACGCGGATAGCGGCGCGTTCCAATCCGAAGGCCTCCGCCCCTTTTTCGAGTATCGTCAGCTTGGCATCTCCGAGGCGACCAAGGGCGCTTATGGTGCGCATGTGATCCGCGCCGTTCCCGGAATGGAGAGCTCCGGCACCTGGCATTCACATGATCTGGACTTCCAGATGGTCTACGTCATCAAGGGCTGGGTGGTGTTTGAATATCAGGGGCAGGGGGAACATGTGCTGCGTGCATGCTCCTGTGTTTTGCAGCCTCCAGGGATCGTGCACCGGGAGATTCGGCACTCTGACGACCTCGAATTGATTGAAATCACCTCGCCTGCGACCTTTACAACGCAAGAAGAAGATGCACGATGAAGGGTGACAGGCAACATACTGTGCCGAACGGAACAGTGCGACGGGTTATCACCGCACGCACAGCAGCCCCGGAGGGAGGAGCCCGGACCTGGAAACGGGAATGGGTCCGGGGCTGCGTTTCGGCCTTGATGCTTTATGCAACTCCATTGTTTGCCGAGGATGTGCCATCCGGCCAACCAGTTTCACTATCCGAAGTCCTGATCGATGAAGTTGGTGCTGAAATGTGGATGCGTTTCCGGTTTCTGGCGCCGGACATCGCACGGGAGTCGGGGACCGTGACTTACGCGGAAGCCGAGCCGGATTTTCAAGCGCTCTGCGATGGGTTTGCACTTTCATATATGTCCAACTTCGGATTGAGCGCAGACGTCGTTGTGATCTCGCTTATGGATCGACCTGTCGCTTTCGGTACGACTGATCCTGACGCGACACAGTTTTTCGAGGCCTTCCGTCCGGGGCCCAACGGTTGTGTCTGGGAGGCATTGTGATGGCTCAGCGGAATTTTGCATATGCGTCTTTGAGGCCACAACACGCGCAAGCCTGTCTGCACCCGTATCTTTCAGCCCGAAAATCACGTATATGCAGCCCAAGGGGTCCCCAAGACCCCCTTACCTCGCATCAGGCGCGTGATTTTGCGTGTCTGGAAGTTGACTACAGGAGAGACAGATGTCGAAGAGCATCAAAGTGTTGGGCATGGTTAGCCTCATGGTTCTGGTCGCAGCATGCGCCCGCAACAACAACGAAGAGTTCGTCGTTGTCGAGCCAGAGCCCATCAGCCAAGAGCCTGTCCACACGGGCAAGTTCAAGTAATTCTGCAGGGCGGGCGTTTCTGCCCGCCCTGACACCCCTCACCGCGGGGGGCAGCGCATGCTGAAACATCGCGGTTTCCCCGGTCGACTGACCGGCACAGACTTCCAATTCACAATTCGCCGTCCGAACCCCAAGGGGGTCACACCGCTGCAGCGGCGCGAACGTTTTGCCGATCGCAAACCGGCAGACCGGCGTGCGGATGCGGCGTTCATGGCTGCTTTGTGGGCACATTTCGGCACTGAACCGTTCGAGCGTGGCAATCTGGATGCAGGGCGCCTGTCCTGGCTTTTCGGGCGTGAAGTGATTCCGGCCACAGATCCCTTTGATCCTGCTGATTATGAAGCACTTTTGCAGATTGATGAGACTGCTGCGCGTGTGTCTTTCCCTGACGCTTTTCAAGAGGGGTGGGACTGATGTTGCTAGCTCTCATCGGCGCTTTCTTGCCGTCGAATTCCCGTATTTGGCGAAACATGGCTCATTCCCGCCGGTCCTCTCACAACCCCTTTGTGCGCGTCGAAAAAGCGTGCGAGCGTGATCAAGCAGCGCCGCTTCCCCAGGTTATCTGCGGCGTTGTGTACCATTTCCGTACCCCTTCCCCTGGTGGGCAGCACATGTCGCAAGACATCATGCTGCCCACCTTTTTTTTCGTGCCGTCGCGTGATGCTGCGGCAGCATCCTGCGCATCTGTGGTTCATATGGCGGATCGGCGGCAAACCGGTGTTCGCACCAGCCGGTTTCGGCGGTCTGGTGCGCGTTCCACCGCATGTCGGTGGGAACGATTGATCGACCGTGGCGTTTGTCACAGGACAAAGACGTCAGATAAAGGAAGATCATTATGCGTATCAAATTCGCAATCCTTGCCACCGCGGCCGCGTTCGGTCTGGCCGCCTGTGGTGACACGGTGGGTGAGCAGGCTGTCCTTGGTGGCGCCGTCGGCGGCGTCGGTTCCGCAGCACTTGGCGGCAACGCCGTTGCAGGTGCAGCGGTCGGTGCCGGTGCCAACGTGCTTTATTGCGACCGTTACCCAAGCCGCTGCTAACACCAGCGCCGCGCGCCTGACGCGCGTTTTTCAGTCACACGCGGAACGCCGTCTTGCCTCCGGGCAAGGCGGTGTTTTGCGTTTCAAGACCCAGAGAAGTGAGGCCCTATGTTCAACAAGATCCTGATCGCCAACCGGGGGGAGATCGCCTGCCGCGTCATCAAGACGGCGCGCAAGATGGGTATTCCCACCGTTGCCATCTATTCGGATGCCGATGCCAAGGCACTGCATGTGCAGATGGCGGACGAGGCGATCCATATCGGGCCACCGCCCGCCAACCAATCATATATCGTCATCGACAAGGTGATGGATGCGATCAAGCAGTCGGGCGCGCAGGCTGTACACCCCGGCTACGGCTTTTTGTCCGAGAACGCGAAATTCGCCGAAGCGCTGGAAGAAGCGGACGTCGCTTTCGTTGGCCCGCCCAAGGGCGCCATCGAGTCGATGGGCGATAAGATCACCTCGAAGAAAATCGCGCAGGACGCGGGCGTCAGCACGGTCCCCGGTTATATGGGCCTGATCGACGACGCAGACGAGGCCGTCAAAATCTCGACCGAGATCGGCTATCCCGTCATGCTCAAAGCCTCCGCCGGCGGCGGTGGCAAGGGGATGCGCATTGCCTGGAATGATGAGGAGGCGCGCGAGGGCTTCCAGTCTTCCAAGAACGAGGCGGCCAACAGTTTCGGTGACGACCGGATTTTCATCGAGAAATTCGTCACACAACCGCGCCACATCGAAATTCAAGTGCTCTGCGACAGTCATGGCAATGGCATCTATCTGGGTGAGCGCGAATGCTCGATCCAGCGGCGGAACCAGAAAGTGGTCGAGGAAGCGCCGTCGCCGTTCCTTGATGAAGCGACACGCAAAGCCATGGGGGAGCAGGCTGTCGCTCTGGCCAAGGCCGTCGGCTATGCCAGCGCCGGGACCGTCGAATTCATCGTGGACGGAGATAAGAATTTCTACTTCCTCGAAATGAACACCCGTCTGCAGGTGGAGCACCCGGTGACCGAACTGATCACGGGCGTCGATCTGGTGGAACAGATGATCCGTGTTGCTGCGGGCGAAAAGCTGTCGATCACCCAGGACGATGTGAAGCTGAACGGCTGGGCCATCGAAAACCGGCTTTATGCCGAGGATCCGTATCGCGGCTTTCTGCCGTCAATTGGCCGTCTGACCCGCTACCGCCCCCCGGCCGAGACCGAGAGCTACAGCCCCGGTGTGACCCCGGACAGCATTGTCGTGCGCAACGACACGGGCGTCTACGAAGGCGGCGAGATCAGCATGTATTATGACCCGATGATTGCCAAGCTGTGCACATGGGGCCCTGACCGTGCCACGGCCATCGAAGCGATGCGCGTCGCTCTCGACAGTTTCGAGGTCGAAGGCATTGGCCACAACCTGCCGTTCCTGAGCGCCGTGATGGACCATCCGAAATTCATTTCCGGTGACATGACGACAGCATTCATTGCCGAGGAGTATCCCGAAGGCTTTGAAGGTGTGGAGCTGGCCGAAAGCGACTTGCGCCGTGTGGCCGCCGCCTGTGCTGCCATGCACCGCGTCGCGGAAATTCGCCGCGCCCGCGTGTCTGGCCGCATGGACAACCACGAGCGCAAGGTAGGCAAGGACTGGAACGTCACGTTGCAGGGGCAGTCCTATGACGTGGTTGTCAACGCCGACCACGATGGGGCGACCGTTTCGTTCAATGGGACGGCGGTTCGTGTCGCGGGCGATTGGACGCCGGGGGATCAACTGGCGGAGATGACCGTCGATGGTGCACCGCTTGTTCTGAAAGTGGGCAAGGTATCGGGCGGGTTCCGCATCCGCACCCGCGGTGCCGACCTGAAGGTGCATGTCCGCTCACCGCGGCAGGCCGAACTGGCACGCCTGATGCCCGAGAAGCTGCCGCCGGATACGTCCAAGATGCTGCTCTGCCCCATGCCGGGCTTGGTCGTGAAGATCGACGTGGCCGAGGGTGACGAGGTGCAGGAGGGGCAAGCGCTTTGCACGATCGAGGCGATGAAGATGGAAAACATCCTGCGCGCCGAGAAGAAGGGCATCGTGTCCAAGATCAACGCAGGCGCGGGCGACAGCCTGGCCGTCGATGATGTGATCATGGAATTCGAGTGAGTGCGGCCCGTCATATCCTTGACGGGTTGGCGGCCGTTGACCCCCGCATCTGGCAAGCTGTCATTGCGGGGCTCTTCGTCGCCGTGGGGTGGATCGTAAACGGCAGGCAAAACCGCCGTGCGGCTGCCCGGCTGCGGCATGAGCAGCGCGAGGATGTTCAGCGCGCGCTTGTGGCCGAGATAAAGCATTACCTTGAAGTGCTGGAAAGCGAGGATTTCGATGCTGTCTGGGAGGCGATGCAGCCCCGCATCGCTGCGGGCTACGTGCCGTTTTTGCCCACGGAATACAACGACATGGTGTTCCAGTCGGTCCTTGAGAACATCCACATCCTGCCGAAATCAATCATTGATCCGGTTGTGAAATACTACTCGCAACTCAATGCCATCGAGGTGCAGATCGCGGACTCACGGCTCAAACCATTTGTCGAAGGCACGGATACGGCCAGCCGCAAACGGCGTGAGATTGCTTACTTTGAGTATTTGCAGATGAAGCAACGCGCACGGACCTACGCGGTGGAAGCGTTGCGCCAGATGGGCGCCGATCCGGTCGTCAGTAACCCGGGCTCGGCCCGTTCCGACCAGTGACGGGAGTGGTACGTTTGGGTGTATCCGACATATCCGTCTCCTTTCCTCTTACGGTGCAGCCATCCCGTGACTGCATAAACAATATAGGCTGTGCACCGGTTTTTCACAAGCACAAGGGCACAGCTAGCCCGCAATCGTTAACGTGCTGTGACGCAGGCGTTCAGCTACCCCGCCCGCGCCGTTCCCGGATTTCGCGTTGCCGGATCGGCATCTTGTCGATGGAGCGTGTGATTTCGCGGACGTCCCATGGGAAGGGCTTGCGCTGTATAACGCCACCATCCTTGGCAACAATGACCAGCATGAAGCCGCGCGGGCGGAATTTCAGTCGCAAATCGCTGTCCACAGAGGGGTCTGTGTCCGTCAGCACGATCACATCCCGTTCGGCCAATTCATCAGCGCGATCTTCCAGAAAATCCATCTGTTGTCCGAAGTTTGGATCGTTCGGGCTGTCGGCAAACACGATGATCGGCCGCTTTTCCCAGACAAATTCGCTCAAATCCGGGACATTGCCGGTGACAAAGATGGAAGGCTCGGGCGCGTCATCACTTGCTGCAGCGACGACGGAACCGCCGAAAAGTCCAACCAGAACAATGGGTAGTAGCTGTTTCATCTGCCCTCCTGCTGGGATCAATGTAGCGGCTTTTTCCCCGATTGCGACGGCTGCTCGCGTCAATTTTAGCTTTAATCGCTCCGCAAGGCTTGCCGTGCGATCGCTGACCCATCTGCGCCGGCCCAACACGGGGCGATCGGCGCGCAGGGCAAGGGATCGCGGCGGCATGAAAGTTACACTGCACATTGGGGCGCACCGGACAGGAACGACATCCTTTCAGGCTTACGTCCGGCAAAACGCGGACTTCATGCGTGCCCGGCGCCTGGGCTTCTGGGGGCCACTGCGGACCCGGAAGGGATTGTTCTCCGGTGTTCTGCCATCGCCGACATCAACGCCCCAAATGACGCGCAGGGCCCGTGGGCGTGTCTTGTTGCACCTGAACAAGGCCGAGCGGAATGGCACGAAATCGCTGATCATCTCGGATGAAAACATGATTGGCACGATGCGTCGAAACATGCGTCGGCGGTCGCTTTATGACGACGTGGGAGAGCGCATGGCGCGCTATGCCGCGGCCTTCGATGGACGGATAGATACGGTCGTCTTGTCGATCCGGTCGTTGAACCACTACTGGGCCTCGGCTGCGGCGTATAGCATGGCGCGCGGCCATGCGACGCTGGAGCCTGATCAATGTGTGCGCATCGCATTTGGCGCGCGTGCATGGCGGGACGTGGTGATGGATGTTGCCTGCGCTGTCCCGTCCGCGCGCCTTATCGTTGTGCCGTTCGAGCGCACCGCGGGGCGGCCTGATGCAATGTTCCGGGCGATGACCGGTCTGCACGGCCCGCGCGCCGGAGCCGAAACCTGGCTGAACCGGTCACCCGGCGTGACCCAACTGCGCGGGATCCTCGCCGAACGCGGGAACGATCCCGACATGATCCGGGGCAGCTCCGAAAGCTGGGCGCCTTTTGACCCCGCCGCAAGCGCAGCCATGCGCGAAGCGTATCTCGATGACATCCACTGGCTGACGGCCGGTGCCGACGGACTTGCAACACTGACAGAGGATTTGGGCCAGAGAGGAGCGGGGCAAACCCTGCCGCATGGCCCGCTGACAAGAGGACATGGATATGACAACCAAGAAAGACGATTGGCAGAACCTCGCGGAGGGTGAGCTGCGCGGCCGCCCGGTCGAGGATCTGACCTGGAACACGCTTGAAGGGATCGACGTTGCGCCGATCTATACGGCTGACGACCTGGAAGGCGTGGATCACCTGGGCACAATCGCCGGAGAAGCGCCGTTCACGCGGGGTGTGAAAGCCACCATGTACGCGGGCCGTCCTTGGACCATCCGGCAATATGCGGGCTTTTCAACAGCCGAAGAATCCAACGCCTTCTACCGTCGTGCGCTTGCTTCGGGCCAGCAAGGCGTGTCCGTGGCCTTCGACCTCGCCACCCACCGCGGCTATGACAGCGATCATGAGCGTGTCGTCGGCGATGTGGGCAAGGCCGGCGTTGCCATCGACAGCGTCGAGGACATGAAGATCCTGTTCGACGGCATCCCGCTCGACAAGGTGTCCGTGTCGATGACCATGAACGGGGCGGTCATCCCGATCCTCGCCAACTTCATCGTCGCAGGGGAAGAGCAGGGCGTGGACCGCGCGCAACTGTCCGGCACCATCCAGAACGACATCCTCAAGGAGTTCATGGTCCGCAACACCTACATCTATCCGCCCGAACCCTCGATGCGGATCATCGCGGACATCATCGAATACACCTCGAATGAGATGCCGAAGTTCAACAGCATCTCGATCAGCGGCTACCACATGCAGGAAGCGGGCGCGAACCTGGTTCAGGAGCTCGCCTTTACCCTCGCTGACGGGCGCGAATACGTGCGTGCCGCCATCGCGCGGGGCATGGATGTGGACAAGTTCGCCGGGCGGCTGTCCTTCTTCTTTGCCATTGGCATGAACTTCTTCATGGAAGCCGCCAAGCTGCGGGCCGCGCGTCTGCTGTGGCACCGCATCATGTCCGAGTTCGAGCCGAAGAATCCGAAATCCATGATGCTGCGCACGCATTGCCAGACCAGCGGTGTAAGCTTGCAGGAGCAGGACCCCTACAACAACATCGTGCGTACCGCGTTCGAGGCGATGAGCGCTGTGCTGGGCGGCACCCAATCGTTGCACACCAACAGTTTTGACGAAGCCATTGCTTTGCCAACGCAATTCTCAAGCCGCATCGCGCGGAATACGCAGCTCATCCTGCAGAACGAGACGGGCGTGACCAATGTCGTCGACCCGTTGGCGGGTTCTTACTACGTCGAAAAGCTGACCCACGACCTGGCAACCGAAGCCTGGAAACTGATCGAAGAGGTCGAGGAGATGGGCGGCATGACAAAGGCCGTCGGCTCCGGCATGCCCAAGCTGCGCATCGAGGAGGCGGCTGCACGCCGTCAGGCCATGATCGACAAGGGTGACGAGGTGATCGTCGGCGTCAACAAGTTCCGGCTCGAGAAAGAGGACGAGATCGACATCCTCGACATCGACAACGCCGCCGTGCGCGAAAGCCAGATTGCGCGGCTGACTCGCATCCGGTCGGAGCGGGACGAGGATGCCTGCCAGGCCGCCCTGGAGGCGCTCAGCGCCGTGGCAGCCGCAGACGGTAACTTGTTGGAAGCCGCGGTAAACGCGGCGCGGGCACGTGCAACGGTGGGAGAGATCAGCATGGCCATGGAAAAAGAGTTCGGTCGCCACCGGGCAGAGGTGAAGACGCTCGCCGGAGTGTACGGTGCCGCCTACGAGGGCGACGAAGGCTTTGCCGCGATCCAGAAATCGGTCGAGGACTTCGCAGAAGCCGAAGGCCGCCGCCCGCGTATGCTGGTGGTCAAGATGGGCCAGGATGGGCACGACCGCGGGGCCAAGGTGATCGCGACGGCTTTTGCCGATATCGGCTTCGACGTCGATGTGGGGCCGTTGTTCCAGACCCCTGCAGAAGCGGCACAGGACGCCATCGACAACGATGTGCACGTGATCGGCATCTCGTCACAGGCGGCAGGGCACAAGACGCTGGCGCCGCAACTGGTGCAGGCACTGAAAGATGCGGACGCCGAGGACATCATCGTGATCTGTGGCGGGGTCATTCCGCAACAGGACTATCAGTTTCTCTATAATGCAGGGGTAAAGGCGATCTTTGGCCCCGGCACCAACATCCCGGATGCCGCGCAGGAAATCCTGTCGATCCTGCGCAACGATACCTGACAAAAAAGGGCCGCCTTCAGGGGCGGCCCTTTGTGTTTGAGCGGATGTTTATCAGTTGCGTGACGGGAAGATACCGGTCAACGCAATACACGGGCGCAGCACCAGAACCGGGTCCTGCAAGGGAACCGATTGGTTGCTGCCTGTGAACGTGATCGAATTCGTGTTCATGGTCGTGTTCGGATTCAGGTTGGAATAGATGTTGATGTCCGGATTTGGGTTGCCGGGTGCATTAAAGTCCGGGGTTGCCAGCGTGTCCCCGCCGGGGCCGGCTGCATCTGCATAGCCGCCACCTGCTTGGTCATTCTTATTCACACCACGCAAGAGGTGGTTGTGCGACGGCAATTGCGCGGCTGTCAAATTCGTGAATTCAAAGCCCTTTTTCTGGCCAAGAATTGCCGGGCTCAGACCGGGCCCGGTGCCCTGACCCATCGCCGTGCGTCCGCTCAGGTCTGGGAGGCCGAAAGTCGTTCGTCCGTCGCCGCCGTAGTTGGTGCCAAGGAGCGAGAACAAAGCGCTGTACTGGGAAATTGCCAGAAGCCGCCCATCCGTCTCTGCCCAACCACGAGGACAGAATGTGTAGGGGAACCAGGTGATCTGACCAAGAAATTGATCCGCCGCCTGGGCCTGCGCTTGTTGTGGAGTGAATGTCAGTGATGCTGCAACCGTCGCAGCCGCAGCCAGTGATGTGGTGAGTTTCAGAAGATGTTTCATTCCGGTGCCTTTCCCGCACCATTCGCTGAAAACCGCTCGAACGAATTTGGTGCAAATGAGTTCTATTCAATCTTTACGCGCACCACTGTCGGCGAAACTATGCCGATGTGTCAACATTTTGGGCGGGTTTCCGCGTTTATCTTTGTGGGCGTTTTCCTTGACAATCGGACAGGGTGACATCGTCGAGACGTTTGATTTTGCGCGACATCTCGGGCTTTTCCGCGCTGATGGCCTTCTCATCCGTATGCACTGCTGCGATATTGCGATCGCATGGCGCGCTCTGGCGCGGTGCATTTGATCTCGGATTTGGATTCTTCATGTTTTTTGATCATCTCGTCGTCGGAGCCACGATGCTTGAAGCCGCACGGACACATGTTGAAGAGGCGCTGGGTGTCAAGATGCAGCCGGGCGGGTCTCATGCGGTGTTTCAGACCCATAACGCCCTGATGGGGCTTGAGGACGGCATCTACCTTGAAGCCATTGCACCCAATCCGGAGGTCTCGCCACCGAAGAGGCCGCGCTGGTACGATCTGGACCGTTTCGAAGGCCAAGCGCGGCTGTCGAACTGGGCGTGTTCCGTGTCGGACATGGACCGCGCGCTCAATAACATGCCCAGCGGTGCCGGAACGCCCGTCGCCGTCCGTCGCGGTGACTTGGCGTGGCGCATGGCGGTGTCGGAGGAGGGGACGACCCCTTTCGACAACCTGTGGCCGGCGCTGATCGAGTGGCCCGCTGGCGTTCACCCGGCAACGCAGCTTGAACCGACAGGCATTCGTCTGCGCCGCCTAACGCTCTCACACCCGGACGGAGACGCTCTTGCAGCCGCGCTTGCGCCGCACCTGTCAGATGACCGCGTGTCGGTCGAGGTTGGAGCGGTCGGCATGTGCGCCGAGTTTGACACACCACATGGGCCACGTGTCCTATGATCCGCAACGCCGCGCGCGACGATGCAGCATGGATCGCGGACATCTGGAATGCGGTGATCACGCACACGCAGATTACCTTCACGACAGCGCCCAAGTCGTTGACCGATATTGAAAAAATGATCGAATGCCAGGCTGTTCTGGTTCTGCAGGATCGGGGTGGGTTTGCGACCTATGGCCCGTTCCGGAGCGGCCCGGGTTATGCGGCGACGGTCGAACATACCATTCTGTTGGCCGATGGTGCGCGTGGGCGCGGTCACGGCAGGGCACTTCTGACCGCGCTTGAAGCGCGCGCAGCGGCGGAAGGGCATCACATCATGGTGGCAGGGATCAGCGGCACCAATGACGCGGCCATCGCGTTCCACTCTGCCATGGGGTTCTCGAGGGTCGGCCATATGCCGGAGGTGGGGCGAAAGGGCGGCGTGTGGCTTGATCTGGTCCTCATGCAAAAACGGCTGGGTGCGACGGCAAGCGCCGACGCCAAGCCCCGAGATACGGTATAGGGTCGACACATGTCCCTTTGGGCCCGCATATCCGACGCACTTGCTGCCTTGACCGCCGGCGAAAGCCTGACGGATGTTTTCGACAAGCTGCGTGCGCCACCGGAACGCAGCGTGGCCTTTGCCATTGCGGTGATCGCACTCGGGGCCAAGATGGCCAAGGCGGATGGCCAGGTGACGCGCGACGAGGTCACCGCCTTTCGCGAGGTGTTTCACATCGCGGCCAAGGACGAAGCCGGGGCGGCGAAGGTGTTCAACCTCGCCCGGCAGGATGTCGCCGGGTTCGCGGACTATGCCACCCGCATCCACGCCATGTTCGCAAGCCAGCCCGAAACCCTGACCGATCTGATTGAGGGGCTGTTTCACATCGCCATGGCAGACGGGTTCTATCACCCCAACGAGGACGCATTTCTCGAGGAGGTGGCGCACATTTTCGACATCTCCGACGCCGATTTTCGGGCCTTGCGCGCACGGTTTGTACCTGACGCGACGCCTGATCCCTATTCGGTTCTTGGCGTCGATGCGGGGTTGGAACTGAACGACATCCGCACGGCCTGGCGCAAGCTGGTGCGCGAAAACCACCCCGACGCAATGATGGCGCGCGGTGTCCCGGAGGAGGCCGTGCGCCTTGCTGAGAAGCGGATGATCGACATCAATCGTGCCTGGGAAGAGATCTTGAGCACCCGAAGCTGATGCGGATTGCCACCTACAATGTCGAATGGATGAACAGCCTCTTCGATGATGACGGGGCGTTGTTGAATGACGACCAATGGTCTTCGCGCCATGACGTGACGCGGGCCGCGCAAATCGACGCGCTTCGCACCGTGTTCCGTGCGCTCGATGCCGACGCGATCATGGTGATCGAAGCACCCGACACCAGCCGCGGCCGCGACACGGTGCGCGCGCTGGAAACCTTTGCCCGCCATGCCGATCTGCGTGCACGGCAGGCAGTGATCGGCTTCTCGAACGACACGCAGCAAGAAATCGCGCTGCTCTATGACCCGGATGTGCTGGTGGTCACCCACGCGCCGCAAGTCCATGCAGGCGCGCCACGCTTTGACGGCAGTTTCCGGATCGACCTCGATATCGATGCCACCGAAGACGAGGTGGTGTTTTCCAAACCCCCGTTGGAGTTGCTTGTCGAAAGCGAAAGTGGCGCCATGCTCAGGATGATCGGCGCGCATCTGAAATCCAAGGCGCCGCACGGTGCCCGCGACCGGGACGAGGTGATGCGCATCTCAATCGCCAACCGGCGCAAGCAATTGGCCCAGGCAATCTGGCTGCGTGCGCGGGTCGATGCCATTCTGGCGGATGCGGAGCCCTTGATAGTCTTGGGCGATCTGAACGACGGTCCAGGGCTCGATGAATACGAGCATCTTTTCGGGCGCTCGTCGGTCGAGATTATCATGGGGGCAGGCGACACCGCATTGTCCGACCCGCATGCGAGACAGGCGTTGCAACGCCGCCTTGGGGCGACCCCGACCACCGCGCGGTTCTGGATACGGCCCGAACAGCGTTTTCTGCAGGCCTTGCTGGACTACGTGATGATCTCACCGGATCTGGCGGCGCGGTCACCCACGTGGCGCATCTGGCACCCGCTTGATGATCCCAAATGCTGGTCCGACCCCGCGCTTCGCGATGCCTTGGTCACCGCATCGGATCATTTCCCGGTGAGCTTGGATATCGTGCTATGATCCCCATATGTTTGGCATGAAACCGATTGTTGCTGCAGCTTGCATGGCGATCCTTGCCGGTTCAGCCATCGCGCAAGAGACCGAGGACGAGCGCGGGTTGTCGCTGATGGAACGCGGGGCGCAGATGCTCATGGAAGGGCTGATGCGCGAAATGGAGCCCGCGATGGACGATTTGCAGGGCCTGGCCGAAGAGTTTGGTCCCGCCATGCGCGATTTCGCGACGCAGATGGGACCAGCCTTGCGTGGTCTTCTGGAAGAGGTCGAGGACTGGAGCGTCTACCATCCGCCCGAAAAACTGGAAAATGGGGACATAATCATTCGTCGCAAGACCCCGGAAGAACTGCAGAAGACGCCCGATACGGACACCGAGATCGAAATCTAGCGGCGGCGCTTTTTCACCGTCACCTTCGCCTCGAGCGAGTTGGCAAGCGAGTTCAACCGCGCCTCGGCCACCTCACCAAAGAGCGGCATGGCGTCGGGCGACAGATGCAGTTCCAGTTCGCGTTTCTTCGGAAACCAGCGGAATTCGCCACGCTCGGCATCTTTTTCCATCCACAGCATGGCCCCGAAGCGCATCGCCTTTCCCAGGATTTCGGCGTCGCGCTGGGTTTTGTCGTCGATCAGGTCGTACAGACCCTCGAAATGCGTGCCTTCGCGCTTGTTCGTATAGCGGTGCAGCAACGCAAGCCCCAGGAAGACACGTTCTGCGTGCTTCAATCCGCCCAGATTGGCGCGCGTTGCATTGTCGAAACAGACCTCGGCCCGGTAATCCGGATGCGCGCGCCAGCTGACGTCGTGCAGCAGGCACGCCGCCTTGATCAAACGTTTGCGCTGCTCAGGCGCGGATTTGAAGATCGGTTCGATGAATTGGTAGAGCAGCTTGCCGAACCCGGGCATCCGCGCGTCTTTCGCCTCGGCAAAGCGGCAGGCTTCGATCAGGGGGTCACGGTCGCGCAGGCGCTGTGGCATCTGTTCGTAGAGCATCCCCTCCCGGATGCCGTAGCTTGAGACGGCGATGTCCTTTGGGCGAAAAGTCTTGACCAGGCGCCACAGGACTTCTGCGGCCAGCGGAACAAGAGCCATCCGGGCCGAGGAGATACCGCATTCGCCACGCAAGGCCTCGTGATCCTCATGCTCGCGAATGAATTTTGCGGTGCGTTGCACGGACTGTGGTGTCATCCGGTATTCATGCAGGACGTGCAGGGGATAGCCGCGGCGGTGCATGTCGACGCGCGCAATGGCCCGCCATGACCCGCCGACAAGGAACAGCCGGTCGCGCTGCGCTCCCATTTCCTCGTGAAGCTGCGCCATCACGTCCTTGATATGCGCGCGTCGCCCTTTCTTGCCGCCCCTGACGGTTTGCAGCTTGAGCGGACCAAGGTCCGACGTGACGCGCCGGCCCACCTCGCCGTCCGAAATCTCGGCCAGTTCCATGGAGGACCCGCCGATGTCGCAGACCAGGCCATAGGAGCCAGGCCAACCCAGCAGCACGCCTTGGGCGGACAGGCGGGCCTCTTCCCGACCGTCGATGACCCGGACGTTCAGGCCCGTTTCGCGCAACACATCCGAGCGGAATTCGAGCCCGTCGCTTGCATCACGTACTGCGGCGGTGGCAACGACAGACAAGTCCGACAGGCCCATTCCTTCGGCGAGACGCTGAAAGCGGGTCAGCGCATTGAGGGCGCGCACACGCCCCTCGGGGCTCAAGTGACCTGTGTCGGACACGCCTGCGCCAAGGGCGCACATGATTTTCTCGTTGTAGAAATATGCAGGCGAGCGTGCCGCACCATCAAAGACAACCAATCGGACCGAGTTCGATCCCACATCGACCACGCCTACGCGCGAGAGCGCTCGTGCCGACGGATCTTCGAACAAGGGTTTGCCAAATAGGCTGCTGTCGCCCGTCTGTGGCGAAACAGATACGTTCATGGGGCCCCCGCGATGCGCACTTGCACCCTTTGATGGACCAGCCTTCCGCGCCGGTCAATGATGCTGTCGGTCGGGTGGCTCTGTTTCGGCGTGCGCCGAAAGGCGCCCACCCGCCGACCCATCCGTCGCGCCTAGGCCTCGGTATGCGTCAGTTTCGGTACATCTGCCGCCCCGGCGGAACCGCGCCCGGACAGCGACGGGTTTTCCATGAAGAAGCGGTGGCAATTGAAGGCAAATGTGCCTTCCGCCAGATGGGGCCGGGAAAAGGAGCCTTCGGGCGACATCACCCAACTTTGCGCCACGTCGGCGAGGTTTGCGGCCATCACCTGGCTCACGATCTGCGCCTTGACCGTGTTGTTCTCGATCTCGACCAGCGTTTCGACCCGCCGGTTCAGGTTACGCCCCATCCAATCGGCGGAAGAGATGAACACGCGTGCCTTTTTCGAGGGCAGTCCATGCCCGTTACCGAAACAGACGATGCGGCTGTGTTCCAGAAACCGTCCGACGATGGACTTGACCCGGATGTTGTCCGACAGCCCCTCGATGCCCGGCCGCAGCCCGCAGATGCCACGGATCACGAGACTGATCTTCACCCCGGCCTGGCTGGCGTCATAAAGCGCGTCAATCACCTCGCTGTCGATCAATGAGTTCATCTTGGCCCAGATTTCGGCCGGTTTGCCTGCACGCGCGTAGTCAGCTTCTGCCGCGATCATATCGAGCAGGCGGGGCTTCAGCGTGGTCGGCGAGATGGCGAGATTGTCGAGCCCCTCGGGCGGCGCATAGCCCGACAGGTAGTTAAAAACCTTGGTCGCATCCCGCCCCAGCTTGGCATCGCAGGTGAACAGAGAAAGGTCGGTATAGATGCGCGCGGTGATGGGGTGGTAGTTGCCGGTCCCATAGTGCGTGTAGGTCACCAGGTCCTTGCCCTCACGCCGCACCACCGTGCTGATCTTGGCGTGGGTCTTTAGATCCATAAAGCCATAGACCACATGCGCGCCCGCCCGTTCCAGCCGCCGCGATTGGCGGATGTTGGCAGCCTCGTCAAAGCGGGCCTTGAGCTCGACCAGCGCCGTGACGGACTTGCCATCCTCGGCCGCTTCGCACAGCGCTTCGACGATGGGCGAGTTCTTGGACGTCCGATAGAGCGTCTGCTTGATCGCCACCACGTTCGGATCGCGGGCCGCCTGCTGGAGGAAACGCACCACCATGTCGAACGTCTCGTAAGGATGGTGCAGCAGCATGTCCTTCTGCCGGATCGCGGCCAGCATGTCGCCGTCGAAATCCGTTACCCGTTCGGGCACACGCGGGGTGAAGGAGGGCCAGAGCAGATCGGGGCGCGCATCGAGAACCAATTCGCCCAGATCGGCCATGCCCAACATGCCGTCCATCTCGATCACCTCGGCATCGCTGACGCCCAGTTCTTCCATGATCACGGCCTTCAGGGCTTTGGGTGCGCCGGCAGAGTGGGTCAGGCGGACAACCTCGCCCCGGCGGCGGCGCTTCAGGGCCACCTCGAACTCGCGCACGAGGTCTTCGGCCTCTTCTTCGACCTCGAGATCGCTGTCGCGCAACACCCGGAACCCGAAATGGGACTTCAGCTTGTAGCCCGGAAACAGGCTGGGAATGTGAAGGACCAGCAGTTCCTCGAGCGGCAGGAAACGGTGACCAGGACCGGGCAGGGCGATGAAGCGGTCGATCTGGCCTGGGATCGGCAGCAGGGCCTGAAGCGAGCGCTTGTCCTTGCTACGCTCAAGCTGCAGTGCCAGCGCGTACCCGGTGTTCGGGATAAACGGAAAGGGGTGTGCGGGGTCGATGGCCAGCGGGGACAGGACGGCAAATACGCGGTTCAGGAACACATCGGCCAGATGTGCGGTATCGTCGTCTGTAAGATCCTTCGCGGTCAGGACGCTTATACCTTCTGCCTCCATCTCGGCCTTCAATGCCGACAGAACCTCGGTCTGGCGCTGGATCAGTTGACGGGCGTTCTCGTCGATCAGGACCAGTTGTTCGGCCGGCGTCAGCCCGTCTGCGGCCGGAGTCGTGTTGCCTGCGATTGCCAATTCGCGCAGACCCGCCACGCGGACCGTGTAAAATTCGTCGAGGTTGCCCGCGCTGATCGACAGGAAACGGAGCCGCTCCAGCAGCGGCACGCGCGGGTTCTCGGCCTCTTCCAGCACCCGCCAGTTGAAACCCAGCCAGCTCAGTTCGCGATTGAAAAACCGCCCCGGACCACTGGTGTCCAGATCGGGAAGTGGCTTGGGCTCGGGAAATTCCGAGCCGAGAAAGTCAGCATTGGTCATGCGCGGCTTATGTCGACGGGGTGTAAAGGTTGAGTGACACTTATCCGCCGGATCACCGGGGATTGTCCAGACATGCCGCTGCAAGTGCCCGTGTGATTGGCTTTTTCTGCGCAAGGCTGCGCGCATCTATGGCAGCGACGACCGTGCGGGCGGCGGCAAAGCTGCGTTCCATATGGGTGACGAGATAGGGGATGACATCTGGGCGAGGGGTGAGTTGCCGGTCGGCAAAGAGTTTGGCGAGAACCGCAGCCAGCAGGCTGTCATCGGGCGCATCAAGCGCCGCATGGCCAGCGGCATCCACCCGGCTTTGCAGGTCGGGCAGGCTCAGCCGCCAGAGATTGGGCGCGTGCTCTCCTGTCATCAGAAGCGGATGGCCCGCCGCCTGCAGCGCGTTGTGGATGTGAAAGAGTGCGGTCTGACATTCGATGTTCTGTGCGATGCGGTCGACATCCTCGACCGCGAGCGGACCGTCGAAAAGCGCTTCGGGCGCAGCCGCATCAAGCGCATCCGCTGCAATGATCTGGGCACCGCTTTCTGCGGCCCAGACATGGGCAAGATGGGTTTTGCCGGATCCCGCGGGGCCTGTCAGCACCAACTTGCCCAGCGGCCAGGACCGCCAGCCGTCCACCATCGACAGCGCAACGGCATTGGACGGCGCGACAAGAAAGTCGTCCCGCCCCAGTGCGACGCGCACCGGAAGATCAAAACCAAGCTGTTGAGCCATGATCAGTCCTCGGTCTCGACCGTGGCTTCAGGCGCGGGCGCCTCTGCCTGTGTGTGGCCGGATGTACCGGTGTAAAGTCTGCTGCTCTGATATTGATCGATAACGAAGCGGACAAGCACGCCGAGCGCGGCGGCCATGGGCACAGCCACCAACATACCGACAAATCCAAAAAGCGCGCCAAAGACCGACAGGGCCAGGATCAGCCACACCGGATGCAGACCCACGCTGTTGCCAACGAGTTTCGGCGTCAGGAAATTGCCCTCAGCAATCTGGCCGATCTGAAACACGACGGCGACCGCCACGATCCACCACCATTCGCCCCAGAACTGGAACAGGGCGAGCCCCACCGCAAGCAACCCGCCCACAATGGCGCCCACATAGGGAATGAAGGTCAAAAGTCCGGCGACAAAGCCCACGACCAGCCCGAACTGCAAGCCGATCAACATGAGCGCAATGGCGTAGTACGCCCCGAGGATCAGGCAAACGGTGCCCATGCCGCGGATGAACCCGGCGAGTGTCGCGTCGACCTCTCCGGCGAGGCGCCGGATCACCGGCGCATGATCGCGCGGCAAAAGCTCATCCACACGGGCAATCATGCGGTCCCAGTCCAGCAGCAGGTAAACACCGACCACAGGCACGATGACAAAGAGCACCACAATGTTGATCAGGCTGGCCGCTGACGTCAGAGCGGTTTCCAGCAGTTGCCCGCCACGTTCCGAGATGGTCTGGCCCAGCGAGTTGATTGATTGGCGCACTGTTGAGCCTTCATCGAGCAGGCTGGGGAAGCGTTCGGTCAGGAACGCACTCAGATCGCGGGCAAATTGCGGTGTGGCACCGAACAGCTGAACCGCCTGTTCCACCAGCGTCGGAATGACCAGCAATGCGACGATCACGAAGATAATGATGGCGCTGATCGTGATGATCCCCGTCGCCACGCCCCGGCTGCACCCATGCGCCTCGAGCCAGTCGGCGACCGGGTCAAGAAAGTAGGCAATGGCGGCGCCGAGAAAGAAAGGTAGCAACTGGTCGCCCAGCAGATAGAGCAGCAGAAAGAAGATCGCTGCCGCGACCCCCCAATACTTGAACTGTTTACGGACGGGCAGGGCCATGAGCATTCCATCGTTGCATTGCACCTAGAGATGCGGGGTTTTGGCCGTGGCTTCAAGGGGCTTGGTGTCACGCCTGACCCAAAGGCGCGCTGACGCGCACTGCATTTGTTTGGGGGCATCGCCATTGTCTCTCGGACCAATGGCGTTCCAATGGCAATCCCCGTCGCTGCCGCGACTCCCCGGGATTTTTTCAAAACAGAGAAGGGGACATTGCGGGCGTTTGGGCTTTGTCCTAATCAGGGCGAAATGTTCTGAGGGAGCGCGATCATGCGTTTGAGCCGTTATTTTCTGCCCGTGCTGAAGGAGAACCCGAGCGAGGCGCAGATTGTGAGCCACCGTCTGATGCTGCGCGCAGGCATGATCAAGCAGGCAAGCGCCGGCATCTATTCCTGGTTGCCGCTGGGCTTCAAGGTGCTGCGCAAGCTGGAAAATATCGTACATGAGGAACAGGTGCGCGCGGGCCATATCCCGATGCTGATGCCCACGCTGCAATCGGCGGACCTCTGGCGCGAAAGCGGGCGCTATGACGACTACGGCCAGGAAATGCTGCGCATCAAGGACCGGCACGATCGCGACATGCTCTATGGCCCCACGAACGAAGAGCTCATCACCGACATCTTCCGCGCCCACGTGGGCAGCTACAAGGACCTGCCGCTGACCCTTTACCACATCCAGTGGAAGTTCCGGGACGAGATCCGCCCGCGCTTTGGCGTGATGCGGGGCCGCGAGTTCTTTATGAAAGACGGGTACAATTTCGACCTGACCAAGGAAGACGCGTTGCACGCCTACAACCGTCATCTTGTCAGCTATCTGCGGACATATGAACGCATGGGGCTCCAGGCCATTCCGATGCGTGCCGACGGTGGGCCGATTGGAGGTGACTACACCCATGAATTCCTTGTGCTAGCCGAAACGGGCGAGAGCGAGGTGTTCTATGACAGCGCCGTCACCGATCTGACCTTTGGGGATCGGGATATCGACTATGATAGCGTCGAGGAGTGCCAGGCGGTTCTGGAAGAATTCACTTCCAAATACGCCCGCACGGACGAAACCCATGACGAGGCGCTGTTCAACGACATCCCCGAAGACCGCCGCCGCGTCGCACGTGGCATCGAGGTCGGACAGATCTTCTATTTCGGGACCAAGTATTCCGAAGCGATGAACGCCGTTGTCCAGGGTCCGGATGGCAAGCAAGTGCCTGTGCACATGGGATCGCACGGGATCGGCGTCAGCCGCCTAATGGGAGCGATCATCGAAGCGAGCCACGATGACAAGGGCATCATCTGGCCCGAGGGGGTCACGCCCTATCACTGCGGGATCGTGAACCTGAAACAAGGCGACGAAGAAGCGGACGCCGCGTGTGATGCGCTCTATGCCAGCCTGACGGCGCTCGGGCTCGAGCCGCTCTATGATGACCGGAACGAGCGGGCAGGGGGCAAGTTTGCCACCATGGACCTGATTGGCCTGCCCTGGCGCATCACCGTCGGCCCGCGCGGGCTCAAGAACGGCGTGGTCGAACTGACCTCGCGCCGGACGGGCGAAAGCGAAGAACTGCCGCCCGAGGCAGCGGTGCAGAAAGTGGCGGAGATCTACGCGGGGTTGTGATAACCTGATGGCAATGCAGGCGTTTCTCAGATGGGTGACCTGCGCGGCCCTCGTATCCGCGCCGACTTTACCGCACGCGGGCGAAGAACCCTCGGCGATGCATCAGGCTTTGGAAAGCGCCTTCGTCGACTGGCTGGGGTCCAACGGCACCACTGGTCTGATCGGCGCGAGTGTCCGGGATACGAACGGCAGCTGGCAAACCCACCGCCACATTACGCGCGCCGACACAGGTGCAACGGTCGCAGATCTGGCGAGCGTGTCGAAGTCGATCACCGCCGTCTGCATGATGGACCTTGTGGACGACGGCCTTGCCGATTGGTCCAACCCGCTGCACAACTTCGTCGAACCCGCGCCTGACGTCACCTTGGGCGAGCTGGTCACGCACACCTCCGGCATCGGTCCGGACGTCACCCAGATCGCGATGCTGGGCTGGTTGGGCCAGACGGCCGGTGACAGCGGCCATTTCAGCCGCCAAGTGCTCGACCTCGTCAACGCACGGGGAGAGCTGGGCGGCACGCGAGGCCAGTACAACTACAACAATGAAAACTACGCGATCCTCGGGCTCGCGATCGAAACCATCACGGGCCAGCCGTTCTTTGAGGCCTGCGCAGAGCGACTGGAGCTGCCAGCCAGCATTCAGCCCGGCCCCGAAAGCGGCGTGTTCCAGCCCTGGGGCGGCCTCGCGTCGGACGTGGATGGTTACCTGCAGTTCATGCAGACGCACTTTGGAGAGGGCAGCCGGATTGCATCTGACCCCTTTGCCCTGCCGCATGTCGCCTTGGGCGGAGGAGCCTACTACGGCATGGGCATGGTGTTCCGCCCCTTCCGCGACAGCTACAACTTCTGGCACTTCGGCGCGCTCTGTTTTCCCAATCGACTGCGCACCGGCAGCTTTGCGGTGATCTGGGAGGGCAAGGTCGGTGTCCTTGCGATGTATGACGAATGCATCGACGAGGGGGCAATGGGCGATCTGGATGCGACGCTGAGCGCTGCGGTGTTCGGAGACCGACCATGATCCTGCGCGCCGCCGTGCTGGCCGGTGGTGTCATCGGCGGCGCAATGGCCTCGCAATTCCCCGAGTTTTCCCAGCAATACCAGCAGCGGCTTGGCGGCGCCGTCGACGCGCTGGCCGAAGTGGTGGCCGATTTCGACGCCTCGGCCCAAGCGGCGGGCCTCACCCGCGAAAGCGCACTGGCCGAGATGCAGGGCACTGCGTTTCTCGACCGCCGCCGGTCCGACATGGTGCGCACCTTTGCCCGCTATGACCGGCTCAGCGCCGATCTGGTTGCGCTCGAAACAGCCGGGCCCTTCATGCGTGCCTACCATGCGGCACATTCCACCGATACTGAGGTTGCAAGCGCCGCGCTGAGCGCGTTCAAGCCTGCCGTGCCCCTCACATTGGCCGGTGCGATTTTTGCTCTCGCGGGGTTTCTGGTGGGCGCTGCGGCGATCTCCGCGGTTCTCAAACTCCTGCTCTGGCCTTTCGCTGGACGGCGACAGACCGCGCGCGGGACTTGACCTCGGCCCCTGACCTGGCCACATCTCCCAAAGCCCGAGCAGGAGCCGTAAATGGCCAGACAGACAGCCCCCTTTGCCCCGTTTGAGTGGATGATCGCATGGCGCTACCTGCGTGCCCGCCGGGCCGAAGGCGGGGTCAGCACCATGACCTGGATCAGCCTGATCGGCATTACGCTCGCCGTCTTTGCCCTGATTGCCACGCTGGCCGTGCGCTCTGGCTTCCGGGCAGAATTCGTGGACACGATCCTCGGCGCCAACGCCCACGTGACCGTCTACAACATCGGCGAAGTGACCGAGACGGGGCGCATCAACCGCACAATTTCCGACTACGACGCACTCGCCGCGTCACTGGCCGAAGTTCCAGGCGTTGTCCGCACCGCGCCGCTGGTGCGGGGGCAGGTCATGGCCAACCTGCGCAGCCGCAACGCGGGCGTGCAGGTCTTTGGTATGAGCGCTGAAAACCTCGCCGGACTGCCCCGCATCGCGGACCCGGAGACATCGCAGGGTGATATCGCACGCTTTGAGCAGGGCGTCGCCATTGGCTCGGGCGTCGCACAGGAGCTTGGCGCGCAAGTGGGCGATCGGATCAAGCTGATTTCGCCCAACGGCGTGCGCACCGCCCTTGGCACCAGCCCGCGCATCAACGCCTACGAGGTAACCTATATCTTCTCTGCCGGGCGCTATGACATCGACCGCGTCCGCGTCTACCTGCCGCTGGCCGAAGCACAAAGCTTCTTCAACCGCGAGGGCGTCGTGGACGAGATCGAGGTGATGGTGGATGAACCGGAATCCATCGACCAATACCTGCCCGGCCTTCTGCAAAACGCAGGTGAACGGGGTCAAGTCTGGACATGGAAAGACGCCTCTGGCGGCTTCCTCCGCGCGCTCGAGGTCGAGGACAATATCATGTTCATCATCCTGTCCATCCTCGTACTGGTCGCAGCCATGAACATCGTCTCGGGCCTGATCATGTTGGTCAAGAACAAGGGGCGCGACATCGGCATCCTGCGCACCATGGGTCTGACCGAAGGGTCTGTGCTGCGTGTCTTCTTCATCTGCGGATCGTTCACCGGGATCATCGGCACGGCGATGGGAGTGATCCTTGGATGCCTCTTTGCGATCTACATCGACCCGCTCTTTGCACTGGTAAACCAGATCATGGGCGGTGGCGTGTGGGATCCGTCCATTCGCGGCATCTACGCGCTGCCAGCCGAGTTGCACCTGCGCGATGTGCTCAGCGCCGTCGCTCTGTCGCTTGGCCTGTCCTTCATTGTCACGATCTTCCCCGCGCGCCGCGCCGCCCGCATGAACCCGGTGGAGGCCTTGCGCTATGAGTGATGCGGTCCTGTCGCTTTCGGGTATCACCAAGTCCTACAACAAGGGGCTGCCGGGGCAGGTCGATGTGCTGCGGGGCGTCGATCTTCAGGTGCAGCGGGGCGAGGTCGTGGCTCTCGTCGCCCCCTCGGGCGCGGGCAAGTCCACACTCCTGCACATCGCCGGGCTGCTCGACACGCCTGATGCCGGGACAGTCACGTTGCACGGCCAGAACCTGACCGACCAATCCGACCGCCGCCGCACGCTTGCCCGCAGGGCGGAGGTCGGGTTCATCTACCAATTCCACCACCTGCTGCCCGAGTTTTCGGCCCTCGAAAACATCGCGCTGCCGCAATTGGCTGCGGGCACGTCGCGTGCCGATGCGGATGCGCGGGCATTGGAACTACTTGAAAAGGTCGGCGTCGGCCATCGCGCGACCCACCGACCTGCCGAACTGTCAGGGGGCGAACAGCAGCGCGTCGCCTTTTGCCGCGCTCTTGCCAATGGCCCGGCGTTGCTCCTTGCGGATGAGCCCACGGGCAACCTCGACCCGGCCACGTCGGATCAGGTCTTTGACGCACTGATGGGCCTCGTGCGCGACACCGGGCTGTCGGCGCTGATCGCCACGCACAATCTCGATCTAGCCCAACGCATGGACCGCACTGTCAGGTTGGATACGGGCCTACTTGTCACCGGAACAGCAGCGCCCGCTTGACGGCTGCAGTTCGGTTTGCTCTGTCTGGACCCCGCAGTATGGGCTGCTGGGGACAGAACAAACATGACGGCAATCACTCAGGCCGAAATTGAACGCACCGTGCAGGCAGCGCTGATGGCGCATGGGGCAGGGGCCTTTCCCGCGGCCGAGGTCGCGCGCGCCGTCGCGCAGGCCGAAGCACTTGGGAACCGCATCTGCGGCCTCTATTACCTCGAAAGCTACTGCCAGCAGCTACAGACGGGCCGGGTCCAAGGGGACGTCGTGCCTGTGGTAAGCGCCCCACGGCCCGCGACGGTGTATGTTGACGCGCTGATGGGGTTTGCACAGCCTGCCTTTGCCTATGGGCTGGCCCCCGCTCTCGACGCCGCACGCCAATACGGCATCGCCAGCCTCGCCGTAGGTCACGCGCACACCTGCACGGCGCTGGGTTACTTCACAGAACAGATCGCACGCGCGGGCGTCATCGGGCTTGGCATGACCAACGCATCGCCCATCGTGGCACCGCCCGGCGGCAAGACAAGGATGATCGGCACCAACCCCATCGCGTTCTCCGTCCCCGATGGTCACGGCGGGCTCGCCATGCAGTTCGACCAATCCACCACGACCGTGGCTTTGGGCAAGATCACCATGGCCAAGGCAGCCGGGCAATCGATCCCCGAAGGCTGGGCCGTGGATGCTGACGGCAACCCCACAACCGACCCCGAAGCGGCGCTGGCCGGATCGCTGGTCTCCACAGGTGGGCCCAAGGGCTGGGGCTTTGGCCTCATGGCCGAGCTTCTGACCGCAGGCCTGACAGGCGGCGTGCTCAGCCGCGATGTCAAACCGCTCAAGGCGCCGGAGGGGCCGCCGCACGACCTTGGCCAATACTACATCCTGATCGACCCCAGCGCGTCGGGCGCGTTCATGGACCGGCTGGAGCAGTTCCAAAACTACCTCTCCGAAGACCCCGCAGGCCGGATGCCGGGCCAGTTGCGCAACCCCGCGGACCCGGTGGAGGTCGACCCCGCAGCCTGGGCACAGGCCTTGGCGCTTGCGGGCAGGGACAGCTAGGCCAACTGCGTCAGCCACACCCCGGCCGCCATCAAGGCGATCCCGCCCATCCGCGTCGCGCTCAAAACGGTGGCCTGCGCACCGAACAGGCCGAAATGGTCAATCGCCGCGGCCGAGATCAACTGACCGAGCAGCACGAAGAACACGGCATTGCCCACCCCGAAATGCGGCGCGATGTAAGTGATGCTGAGGACGTAGAAGGCGATCAGCACGCCCGCCAACAGCAGATGCTTGGGGGCAGCGGCTACCTTGGACAACCCCTGCGCCCCCGTCAGGACAAAGACGGTGGCCGCCGTGCCAAAGGCGATGATGAACAGGATCGTGGCCGCAGCAGCCGGGCTGCCCAAACGGGTGCCAAGGGCGGCGTTCAACGCGGCAAGGATCGGGATGCCGATCCCGGCCAAAAGCATGATCAGGGCATATTGGGCCATGGAACTCCTCCGGGTGGTGATGGCTCAGCCGCAGATGCCCTTCACCTGCACCCCGTCCCAGGGCAGCAGCACATCGTTCTGACGGGACTGAGGGAGGGGGGACACGGGCATCGACTGTGAAATCAGAGCGTGCAGGCGCTTGGTCCGGTCCCCCTGCGGGTCAAGGGCACGGCAGCACACGAACTCTTCCACGATCGAGCCCTGCTGCTCGAACCCGAAATCCAGAAAGCGGCGGCTGCCCGACACGTCGAACAGATAGGGATCATCGCTAAACCGATGCTCACGGGCGGCGCGCAGCGGCGAATATCCCGTCACCTCCCGGTTCTGCCACTGCCAAACATGGGTCAGCTCATGGGCGAGCAGCATGGCCGCGATCAGGTTGATCTCACCCGGATAGTCCGGAACATAGTCGTCCAGATACCAGTCCTTGTCGAACAGTACAGTCTGCCACAGGGCCACGGCCGCCGGTTTGGCGGTGACGATGTCGGTGGTGGGCGGCGGCAGGATGCGCTCGCGACAGGTCGTGCGGGGGCGCGCCTTGCGCTTGAAAGTCACGGCGCGCGTGGGTGCGCCATCCACCAGCCGCACACGCGCATGGTTCAGTTGATCGCCATGAATGGTGCTGGCAAAGGCCCGCTCGGCATCCGTCAGGGGACGGCCGCAACCGGCCAGAAGCATCAGGATCAGAAGGGCACGCAGGATCATGGTCGCAGTAGGGGCCAGATCGGGCCGGGGATCAAGACAGGAAACCGCAGATGGGCGCACGAAGCCGTCGCATCTCCGTGATCAGAGGTGATGAAAGCGGGGGTGTTTGTGTCAAAGGGGCGTCCCCACGTCTTTATCATCATCGCGGAAACACCTTCCGCGGAACGCACCGCAGGCCACCACTCACGGGTTCCCGGCCTGCCTGGAAAGGAGAAGATGAGATGGCAAAAGTCATTGTGCCGACCCTGTTCGGCTTCGCCAGCCTGATGAGCCTGTGGGCCATCGTCGGCGTCACGATCTGATGGGTTTCGCCCCCGGTTGTCTGGACGTCCCGGGGGCGACGCGCGCGGCGGAGGGTCGTTTCGTTTGTCCCCCCTTAACGAGTGTGTCCCCCGCCGCCTTCGACATGCCCCGAAGATGCCCCGGTTTGGTAAATCGTCGTTAACGAGTGAAGGGGCATATGGAAGCAACACCGGCCATGTTGGTCCGGTTGGCTTAGCGAGTACCGGCGGAGGCGAAAGCCTCCGCTGTTTTCCAGCGTACGGCGAAGCCGTGCGCGTCGCCCGGCAGCGTATCAAGCGCCAGCTCGCTGGCGCGTAACTTGGCAGCACATCGCAGCGCGATGTGTGAGAAAGCACGGAGTGATGCGCGAGAGGGTTCGTTTCAATTCTCGCCACACAAAGCACCAATCCCGTCTGATCTGCGCACCTAGGGCGGAATCAAGCCGCAGGCGCCGTCCCATCCAAGCGTACGGCAAAGCCGTGCGCGTCGCCCGGCAGGCGATTTTGCAGAAGCAAAATCTGCCGAGAGGGGCCGGGCCGATCTACGCACCCAGGGCGGAATCAAGCCGCAGGCGCCGCCCCATCGCCGGGTCAGCGGCTTTGCCGCGTCATTCGGCAGCGTATCGCAAAGCGATGCGCGAGAGAAACGCCCCCCGGCACGGCGATATGGTTGATGATAGCGCGTCGTTCAGATCGAAGATGTGCTTGGCCGCCATAAAGCGTTGCTGCGGAGAGGTTGGTTCGCCGCACCGCGTCCCGTCGATGGGCGTATCCTAAAAACATGTAATTCGCTTGCGGATAACTCAAAAATACCAAATCAATATAGTATGGGTTTCTGGAATAATTTATATGATTGGCCGGGCTATGATTTCTGGGGTGTCTTGCTGGCTCTTGTCGGCTTTGCAGCATCCATTTCGTTTGCACGCTCGGCAAGTAGCAAAGCGTCTGCTGCAAAGTCAGCAGCATTGGAAGCAAAACGTAATCTAGTATTGGTCGACACGGTCGGACAGTTGAGAACCACGGAACAGATATTAACAGAGCTAAGGTTACGATTGGACCAGCCTCAATGGCAACTTATCAGTGAGAAATGTGGACTCATCCGGTCAAGTCTGGCGTCCATCCTTCGCGGCCAAACTATCCGCCTTCCTGATGCTGTGAAGGAAGATTTGCTTTCAATCCAAGGTCAGATAACGAACTTGCAAGAGGAGGCTGACAAGGCTGCACACACTGACGCACCGGTAAACATAGTCAAAGCCAAAAGGGCATTGGCAGGGTGTTTGGAGACTGTTTCTGGGGCAATCCGTGAGCTTTCTGAGTCAGAGGAGATGTAAAAAATATGAGCCCAAATAACAAATGGACAAAGCTGACCCGACTCCTTCTTTCACGGACGGAGTCAGGAAAAATGAGTTGGAAACCGACCTCAACTGTAAGTGAATATCAGGCTGTAATTGACGATTTCGTCGTCGAGATCGAAGGTTTCGATGACCACGTTGAAGTGCGGCTTCGCGATGTAACCGGTACAACTATCGATCAGTTTTCTGATGGCGATTTAGTTGAAGAGTTCTACCAAGACTCATGGAAGAAGACACTTCTTGCATTTGTCTCCAAGCTGGACCGAAAAGCCTCGGGCGCGGATCAGGCCTTGGATGAGCTTATCAGCAAACTGGATGATGACGAAATACCATTCTAAACATCCAACTCCTCCACAAACCGCGCGTTCTCCTGGATGTACTGAAACCGCATCTCAGGCTTCTTGCCCATCAAACGCTCGACCAGATCGCCGGTCTCGCCCGGTTCATCCTCGTCGATCGACACGCGGATCAGTTTGCGTGTCTCGGGGTTCATGGTGGTGTCTTTCAGGTCCTTCGCGTCCATCTCGCCCAGACCCTTGAAGCGCGACACGTCGATCTTGCCCTTGCCGCCCAGACCACGCTCCATCAGATCGTTCTTCTCGGCCTCATCAAGGCAGTAGACACGGCGCGCACCTTGCGTCAGCCGGAACAGCGGCGGGCAGGCCAGGTACAGGTGCCCCGCATCGATCATGGGCCGCATCTGGGTGTAGAAAAAGGTCATCAACAGCGCCGCGATATGCGCGCCGTCCACGTCGGCGTCGGTCATGATGATGACCTTGTCATAGCGCAGATCATCCAGGTTGAACTTCGCCCCCAGCCCCACGCCAAGTGCCTGCGTCAGATCGGAAATCTCGGCGTTCGACCCCAGCTTGGACGAGGCCGCGCCCAGCACGTTCAGGATCTTGCCGCGCAGGGGCAACAGCGCTTGCGTCTTGCGGTCCCGCGCCATCTTGGCTGAGCCACCCGCGCTGTCGCCCTCGACAATGAACAGCTCGGTCCCGTCGCGCGACGTCGCCGAACAATCCACCAGCTTGCCTGGCAGCCGCAGTTTCTTTGTGGCCGACTTGCGCGCGGTTTCCTTCTCCTGCCGACGGCGCAGTCGCTCCTCGGCCCGCAGCACCAGAAAATCAAGGATCGCACCCGCCGACTTCGTGTCCGCCGCCAGCCAGTTGTCAAAGTGGTCGCGGACGGAATTCTCGACCATCCGCTGGGCCTCGACCGTGGCGAGCCGGTCCTTGGTCTGGCCCACGAACTCAGGCTCACGGATAAAGCAGGACACCAGCGCACCGGCCCCGGTGGTCAGATCCTCGCGCGTGATGGTGCCCGCCTTCTTGTTGTTGACCAACTCGCCATAGGCCTTGATCCCCTTCAGGATCGCCGCCCAGAATCCGGCCTCATGCGTGCCGCCCTCGGGCGTGGGCACGGTGTTACAGTAGCTCTGGATGAACCCGTCGCGCGACGGCGTCCAGTTGATCGCCCACTCGACCTTGCCCGGCACCTGGAACTTCTCGAACGACACCGACCCGGCAAAGGGGGCGTCGGCATAGGTGGTCGCCCCGCCCAGCGCCTCGGTCAGGTAATCGGACAGACCGCCGGGAAAGTGGAACGTCGCCTCGCGCGGCGTCTCGCCGTCGTCGATGCCGGATTTCCAGCGGATTTCCACGCCCGAGAACAGATAGGCCTTCGACCGCGCCATCTTGAACAGGCGGGCGGGCTTCAGCTTGAGCGACCCAAAGATCTCCGCATCGGGGTGAAAGGTGACGGCTGTTCCCCGCCGGTTAGGGGCCGCGCCCACCTTCTCTAGCTTGCTCTGCGGCACACCACGGGCAAACTCCATGGCATAAAGCTCTCGGTTCCGCGCCACCTCGACCCGCAGATGGTCGGACAGGGCGTTCACCACCGAAGAACCAACGCCGTGCAGACCACCCGACGTCTCATAACTGTCGCCCGAAAACTTGCCACCCGCGTTCAGCGTGCAGAAGATGATCTCTAGCGCCGATTTCGACGGATCCTTCGGGTGCGGATCGGTTGGGATGCCGCGGCCATTGTCGCGCACCGACACATGGCCGTTCTCGTGCAGCTCCACCTCGATCCACGTGGCATGACCGGCAACTGCCTCGTCCATCGAGTTGTCGATGATCTCGGCCACCATGTGGTGCAGCGCGCGGTCATCCTTGCCCCCGATATACATGCCGGGGCGCAGGCGCACGTGCTCCATATCCTCCAACACCTGGATCGAAGATGCGTCATATTCCGAAGACTTGGGTGTCCCGCTCAGAAGGTCGGTCATGGCAGCTGCTCTTTGTTGGTTGGCAGCCACTATGCCAGACCGGATCAGACGGGGGAAGAGTGATCAGGCAGGCCAGTGGGTGCCCAGATGGCCTGCTGCCTGTTGCGCGGTCACCATCTCCTGATACCGGTCCATCTGGTGATCAAAGCGCAGGAACCTGCGCTCCCCTTCACCGGCATGGACCTCGCCCAGATGCTGGAAGCTCCCGGGCAGGTCACAGACCTTGTCGTCATTGCGGTTCAGGCACAGGCATTTCGAGGCTGGCGCCGGTTGCACGATCCCGCGCGTCACCCGCGGTGCGGCAAAGGCGATGCCGGGAACATCATGTGTGCGCACAAGGATCTGCGTGGCCGCCGCCCCCAGCGAATGGCCGATGATATATTTCGGACGGTAGCGTTTCACCTGCATCCAGTCGGCAATCACCTTGGCATGGCGCATGAACCCCTGATGCCAGATCACATCGTGCGCCCCCCACTTGTCGGTCAACTCGTCGTTCAACCGGTACTTCTTGCCGCCAAAGTTCAGGACCCGCAGGTTGAACTTCACGTAATCCCCGACCGAGTTCGAGCCCGGGATCAGCAGGATGTTCTGCTTCAGGAACACCGCCTGCACGTGGTTCTTGTCCAGCTTGTCCTTCACGCTCGCATCCAGTGATGTGCGGGGCGGGCGGCGTTTGAACAGAAGGTAAGAGGCTTCGACCATCTGGGCCGCGCGTGCAATGTCGTATCTATGGGTCACTGAAATCGTCCGTCGCTGCAAAATATGCACACGACTATGACGCGAACGGATGCGTCTGTGAAGCCTGTTGGCTAGCCCAGCCACTCCCGTACGATCCGGGCAACCTCATCCGGTTTCTGATGCAGCAGCCAGTGATCTGCGCCATCCACATGGGCGCGGGTCAGGTCGGGGGCAAACTCCTCCAGACCCTCGGTCGACACCGGCAGCAGGGCCGTGTCGCCTTCGGCCCAGATCAGCAGGTGCGGACATCTCACCTTCAACCGGTCCAGCGGCAGATCGGGCATGTCCACCGGCGCACCGGGGTCCGCCACCATCAGCGGAGAGGCGCGGTACCAGTGGATCATCCCCTTCAGCCCGGATTCGCGCCAAACAGCCTTGTAGGCGTCCAACCGGTCGCCATGCAGCCACGACATGTCCATCTTGGCTGAAAACAGCTGCAACAGCTTGTCGAAATCGTCCGCGGCCAGCGCGTCTTCCGATCCGGGACTGCGCAGGAAGTTGATGTATTGCGACGCTTCCGACTGCGCACCTCCGGCTGCCATGGCCCGTTGAAACGGCACGGGATGCACACCGTTGGCAATGATCAGGTGCGACACGAGCTCAGGGCAGAACATCGCAAGGCCATAGGCCACCGAAGCCCCCCAATCGTGGCCCATGACAATGACCGGACCCTGATCGCCGATCAGGGCCGCCATATCGCCGACCAGCTTGGACGTGGCATAGGCGCCAACGTCACCCGGGGCATAACTCGCCCCGTATCCACGCTGATCCGGTGCAATGCAGTAAAACTGGTCGGACAGCCGTGTCGCAACCTCGTCCCACGCGCCACCATATTCGGGAAAGCCGTGCAGCATCAGGATCATCGGCAGCGACGGATCGCCCCAACTGCGGACCGTGAACTCGTGCCCGCCCAATGCGCGGGTCGTCACCTGCATCACTGACCCTTGGGCAGGGTCTCGAACCGCAGACCTTTGGCCGTACGCGGGGCAAAGCCCTTCCAGTAGGTATGGTCCTCGGTCGGCTCGCCCGCATCATCGACGGCTACGATCCCGTCAGCGGCGTTGGGCACCAGCTCAAGGTACTCCGCCTTCTCGGCATCCTCCTTCAGGTGCAATGCGAAAAAGGCGGTCGCGAAATGCTGCGCGATGTTGTTCATGCGCGTCGTGTCCCACACTGCGTCGGCGTAGTGATCAAACGGGGCGAACTCCAGACCTTCGACCGGCTCCCAGCTTTCGATGGGCGCGGGCATGGGCGCAGCGGCGTTGTGATTGGCATAGTCAAAGGTCAGCAAATGCCGATCCGTGCCCTCGGCACCCGCGAAAAAGGCGCGCATCGCATCATAGACCGACACGTCGTCATCGCTGCCGGCCATGAACAGCGTCGGAATACGCAGATCGGCAACGCCGCTTGCGTCCCAGAACCCTGCATTGTTGCCCCAGGGGCCGATGGCGACAATCGCCTTGACCCGTGAATCCATCAAGGCCTCGTGGCTCTCGGACTGTTCCAGATGGGTCTCCAACAAACCGTTTGGCGCGCCCCAGCTGAACTCTGTCGAGGCTTGAGTCACACCCGCCCCTCCAAAGATCAGGGCGCCATAGCCGCCCATGGAGTACCCGATGACACCGGTATTCTCGGCGTCGATGATATCGCCAATAGGGCCGTCGAGACCCGCCATGTGATCAAGGACAAAGGCCTGATCGAGCGGACGGTTGTAAAGGGTGGAGCCAAAGGCCGCCTGATCGGAATACAGGCTGTCCGTGTGGTCGATGGACACGGTGACGTAACCCTTCGAGGCCAGGTTCTCACCCAAATGGCTCATCAGGTAGCGGTTGCCGGGATAGCCGTGGCTGATGATGACCAACGGATAGCGGGTGCCGCTTGCCGGGGTTGCATCACGGGCGGCTCGACCGGTCAACGTGACTTCTGTTGCACCGTCACGCAGCATCGCGGTGTATGAGCCACCCTGTTCGGTGCCTTCCGCCGCCGGATACCAGACTTCCAGCGTCAGGGGGCGGTCGTATCTTGGGATGACACCCTCGTCGACATTCAGCACATCGACACTGTCCGGGATCGTCACCTCGAGGGTTTGCACACCGATGGGCAACGGGCCGTAAGGTGCAAGTTCAGGGGCATCAGGCCGGATCTGGTCAATCGGATTGCCTGCAACGCCACCAGCCGCAAGAGTTGTGGCAAGGGCCAAAGCAGGGGTGCGAAGCGCAGTCATCAAGAAATCCTTTGGCAAATTCAACCTGTGGTAACACGTTCGTAAACGATAACGCCACTGTGACAGAGCTATTTCCGAGTGCAAGCAGTGTCTCGTGCTGCAATCCTGGGATGCAATGCAGCGCAGCTTCGCGCAGATGGCAGATCGGGGTTGAGGCCGCACCCGCCTGCGCCTAAGTCTGGTCTCATGCGGTTCATGCGCTCACTCGCCCTCGCGTCGGCCATTGCCTTGCCCGCCACCATGGTGGCGGCACACCCACATGTGTTCGTGGACACGAAACTGCGGGTGGTGGTTGGCGATGACGGTGTCTTTCAAGGGGTCGAGGTGCAGTGGACCTATGACGACTTCTATTCCCTGCTGCTGCTGACCGATTATGGTCTCGACAATGATGGCGATGGTCGCTTGACCGAGAACGAGCTGCGGCGTCTCGATGGGTTCGACCTGCAGTGGATCGCCGGGTTCGAAGGTGACAGCTACGCGCTTCGGAACGGCAAGACGGTCAAGCTCGGCAAACCGCAGGGGCGCGGGACCTCGGTAGAAGCGGGGCGGATCACCACCGTGCATTTCCGGCCGGCCAAGGCAACAGCGGACGGTCTGGTGCTCAAGGCCTACGACCCGACATTCTACACGGCCTACGATCTGATCGGCCCCGTTGCGGTCGAAGGGCCATGCAACGCCGCGATCCAGCCTGCCGACCTGGATGCAGCCTACACCCTGGTCGAGGAGTTGCTCTACGCCACCCCGTCAGCAGAGGTCGAGGATGCCTATCCAGAGGTGGGTGAAGCCTTTGCCGACACGGTCACGCTGTCATGCTCTGGCTGAGGATCGGCGTTCTTCTGACCGTCGTTGCGGCACTGCTCTGGCTCTTCGGCTTTGGCGGTGCTTCGGACATCGGTCAATGGGCCGCGGCGCAACAGCGTGACGCGCAGAATGCGCTGGCGGGCGGGCTGCGCGCGGTCCGTGCGGGCGAGCCGGGGGCCTGGCTCGGCCTGATGGGCCTCTGCGGCGCATACGGCTTCTTCCACGCTGCGGGGCCGGGACATGGCAAGCTGGTGATCGGCGGGTATGGCGCGGCCGAGCAGGTGACGGCCTGGCGGCTGTCATGGCTCGCCGTGGCCTCGTCTCTGGCGCAGGCGCTGGCGGCGATTGTCCTCGTGACACTCGGCGCCTTTGTGCTGGGCTGGGGACGGACGGAAATGACGGATACCGCCGAAAAGGTGCTTGCGCCCGCAAGCTATATCGCGATTGCGCTTGTTGGGCTGTGGCTGGTGGTGCGCGGCCTGCGCCGCGCGCGTGGCGCGCGCACGCACGCGCACGAGATCGATGATCACGGGCATTGCAGCACCTGCGGCCATGCACATGCGCCAACGCCGGCGCAGGCAGCGGCGGTAACGTCCTGGCGCGACGCAGCGGCCATCATCGGCTCCATCGCGATCCGGCCCTGTACGGGGGCGGTCTTCCTCCTGATTCTGTGCTTCGGCCTCGGCATTCCGCTTGCGGGGATTGCCGGAGCCTTTGTCATGGGCCTTGGCACAGCCAGCGTGACGGTGCTGGTGGCGCTCGCCGCCGTCGGGGCACGCCAATCGACCTTTGCAGGTTGGTCCGGGGCAGGGGCCGTGCGCGCCATGGGGCTGATCGAGGTCGTGGCCGGTGCCCTGATCGCCCTGATCGCCACGACGCTGGTCCTGCCGCTGCTCTGATCGACGGCCCCGAAGGGCGGCATCCCGTCACCAGCATCACGCGAGGTCTTCACTTGCTCAAAAAGCAGGCGTAAGGGTGGAGCATGTCCACCCAGCAGATGTCATATCTGGCCCACACACGTGCGGTCCTTGTCCTCGGTCTGCCGCTCATCGGCGGGCATCTCGGGCAGGTGGCGATTGGCGTGACGGATACGGTCATGCTCGGCTGGTACGGGGTGGAGGAACTCGCGGCGCTCGGGGTCGCGGGCAGCTTGTTTTTTGTTCTGTTCCTGATGGGGTCCGGCTTTGCCTGGGCGGTCATGCCCATGGTGGCCTCCTTCCATGCGGAAAGGGACGAGACCAACCTGCGGCGCGCCACGCGCATGGGGATTTGGCTGAGCCTCGGCTTTGCCGTGCTGGCCCTGCCGGTGATGTTGATGTCCGAACGGGTACTCTTGGCACTGGGGCAGACCGAACAGGTGGCGGCACTTGGGGCCGACTACCTCTCCATCGCGGGCTGGGGGATCGTGCCCGCGCTGATGGTGATGGCGATCAAGAGCTATCTTGCTGCCCTCGAGCGGACGCAGATCGTGCTCTGGATCACACTGATCGCGGCGCTGGCCAATGCGCTTGCGAATTACGCCTTCATCTTCGGCAATTGGGGCGCTCCGGCCTGGGGTATCGCAGGGGCTGCCGTGGCGTCGCTTGTGACCCAGTTCGTGATGCTGGCGGGGATCGTCGGTTACGCGCTGATCGCACTGCCGCAACACCAGCTGTTCAAGCGCTTCTGGCGCCCCGATTGGGAGATGCTGGGCCGGGTTTTCCGGCTCGGCTGGCCCATCGGGCTGACCAATCTGAGCGAAGTGGGCCTCTTTGCCGCCTCCGCATTCATGATGGGCTGGCTGGGAACGATCCCGCTTGCGGCCCATAACATCGCGCTGCAATTGGCCTCGATCACGTTCATGGTGCATCTGGGGCTCAGCAACGTGGCGACGATCCGGGCAGGCAACGCCTATGGGCGCGGCGACCTCGACCACATGCTGCGCGGCGCACGCACAGTCATTGTGATGAGCCTGGCCATGGCGCTGGCCACGATCATCCTGTTCATCGCGCTGCCCGAGCCGCTGATTTCCCTGTTCATGGAACGGGACGAGCCAGCGCGGGACCAGATCCTCGAGATCGGGATTGTCCTTCTGGCCCTCGCGGCGCTGTTCCAGCTTGTGGACGGGGCGCAGGTGATTGCGCTGGGGCTCTTGCGCGGGGTGCAGGACACGACTGTGCCCATGGTGCTGGCGGCAGTCTCCTACTGGCTGGTGGGCATGCCCGCGTCTTACGTTCTGGGCTTTGTTCTGGGGTGGGGCGGGGCAGGGGTCTGGCTGGGCCTCGTGCTGGGGTTGGCCTGTGCCGGTGTCGCACTCATGTGGCGCTTCTGGGCTGTATCGGTGCCTGCTCTGCGTCAGCCGAAGCGCGCGGCGGCGGTCTCCACCCCGCAGGCGGGGTGAAGACCAGCGTTCGCAGTCACAAAATGAAGTCTGCCGCTTCGACTGCGTTTACCCATTCAAGCTCGATCATCTCGTCGGCATTGCCATCGCCATCGCTGTCGATCTGCACGAAGTCCCCGTCAAACAACACTTCGGCCTGCGTGCCCGAGAACGTGTCCCCCTCGACAAAGGTCAACCCGCCGAATGCAGTCAGATCCAGCTTGTCGATGATCGACGTAAAGCCGCGGATCACGTCCATCGACGCCTCGGTCACGCCGCTGTCACCGGGATTGAAGACAAATATGTCGCGTGCTTCGATGTCCTCGTAATCCAGCAGCACATCGGCACCGGCACGCCCGGCGATGACATCCTCGCCATTGCCGCCCGACACGGTGTCATTGCCCTTGCCGCCCGACAGCGTGTCGGCCCCGTCACCGCCATGCATGTCATCGGCGCCATCACCGCCCGACAGGCGGTCATCGCCCGCATCCCCGCGCATGCTGTCATTGCCGCCATCGCCGATCAGACGGTCATCATCATCGCCGCCGCGCAACGTGTCGTTGCCTGATCCGCCAAAAAGACTGTCGGACCCTTCCTGCCCGCCAAGCGAATCGTCGCCCGCCGCGCCCAGCAAGGTATCGTTGCCCAGACCGCCATTCGCCGTGTCATCGCCCGAACCGGCATCAATCCGGTCATTGCCCGCCGCGCCATAGGCGTCGTCGTCGCCCGCGTTCATCCATATGTTGTCGTTTCCGTCGCCACCATCGGCCCGGTCGTTGCCGCGTCCGCCGAACATACGGTCATCGCCTTCGTTGCCCCAGACACGGTCATCCCCGTCGTCGCCCGCCAGAAAGTCATCGCCGGTGCCGCCAGAAACGGTGTCGTCATCGTCACCACCGCGCAGCGTGTCATTCCCGGCATCGCCATAAAGCTTGTCTTCACCGGCGCCGCCTTCGATCCGGTCCTTGCCATCGCCACCCCCGAGGGTGTCGTTCCCGTCCTCGCCGTACAGCCGGTCATGGCCCGCGTCGCCGTTCATTTGGTCGTTGCCCGCGCCACCATAGAGACGGTCATTGCCGTCACCACCACCGGCGCGGTCATTGCCGTCGCCTGCATAGATGCGATCATTGCCGGCATCCGCCCAGATCCTGTCATCTCCGCCCCAGGCCTGAAAGATCTCATCATGGCCGATGGCCAGATCAAAGCTGTAATGGCCCGAATGCAGGGTTTCGCCCTCTTCGGTGCCATAGACACGGTTCTGGCCGTTGACGAAAAAGTTCATCCAACCGGCCACATCCTCGACCGTCTCGTTGGCATCGCCGTCTTCGTTCTGGAACCGGCCGTCCACAATGGCAAAGCCCACGTGATAGATGGCGTCCGCAACGGTGTCTATGAAATCTCGCCCCTGAAAGATGTAAGCGCCGCCGTCGCCCTGGACCAGGTGAAACCCGGTTTCGAGATTGCCCTCATCATCGCCGTGGCCTTCGATGAAGGACGCGTAGAGCGCGGGATTGGCGCGGATATGCGCCGACAAAATGACAAGATCATCCGGCGTCAGCTTGCCATCCCGATTGACGCCGGTGGCTGCTATCGCCTGCGCAATGACGTCGTTCATCTGACGGGCGGCGTTGGCCCCCTGCTGTATCTCTGACGGAATGACATTGGCGATCAGACCGGGATCGGCTTCGGTCAGCTCGGTAATGGTTTCAAGGGACAAGGGGGGTGTGATGGCTGGCATGACGCTGGCTCCTTTGTTCGTACACGTTCCGCCCCTTGCATACGCCAGCTCTGACACGAAGCGAGGTGAGCGCAGCGTTCCGGTATCGGCGGAGTTCCGTCGAAAACCGGCGAAAACTACACATAACTTCGGTCGGGAATTGCCGCACGCAAACGGATGCGCACGGGGTCAGGACGCGGAGCCGTTTCCCTTGATCAGGCGGTCCGCCTTTTTACGCACCAGCACCGACCGCAGATCGTGCATCGCCAGCAGCAGCGCGTCGGTGACATTCTCCAACTGCTCATCCGTCGCCCGGCTTTGCGCCCATTGGGTCGTCAGGTTCAGATAGTCCACCGCCCGGTGAATGTCGTCGATGTCACGATGGGCCAGCACCTCGGCCCGGTCCTCCATCCACGCCTCGATCCGCGCCAGATCATCAGGTGACAGTGTTCGGTCACCATGGGGCTTGATCTCGCCATTGCGGATATTCACGACCGCGATCTGGTCCATCTCGATGCGGCGCTGGCGGTTCTCGGTGTCCACCCGAAACACAGCAGCGCCGTTCTCACGCACACGGAAGTAGTAGTCAGGAAGCTCCGCGCCCATTGCCCGTCCCTCGTTATCTCAGCCCCGCACAGAAGGTCTGGATGCGGGTGCAGGCCTCTTTCAGGGCCTCGTCGGACGTAGCGTAGCTGACGCGAAAGTTTGGCGATAGCCCGAATGCGGCACCAAAGACGACGGCAACGCCGGTCTCTTCCAGCAGCGCGGTGCAAAAATCCTCGTCATTCTCGATCTTTACGCCCCCGGCCGAGGTCTTGCCGATGCAGCCCGCAATCGACGGATAGACATAGAATGCCCCGTCCGGCACCGGGCAGGCGATGCCCTCGGCCGCGTTCAACATCTCGACCACCAGATCGCGGCGGCGTTTGAAGATTTCATTGTTGGGCGCGATGAATTCCTGCGTCCCGTTCAGCGCCTCGACGGCTGCGTGCTGGCTGATCGAACAGGGGTTCGAGGTGGATTGCGACTGCACCTTGCGCATCGCCTTGATCAAGTCTTCGGGTCCTGCGGCATAGCCGATGCGCCAGCCGGTCATGGCATAGGCCTTGCTGACGCCGTTGACGGTCAGCGTCCGGTCATAGAGGCGCGGTTCGATCTGGGCAGGGGTCGTGAACTCGAAATCGTCATAGACAAGATGCTCGTACATGTCGTCCGTCATCACCCACACATGCGGGTGCCGCATCAGTACATCGGTGATCTCTTTCAACTCCTCGCGGGTGTACCCCGCGCCCGTCGGGTTCGAGGGCGAGTTGAAAATCAGCCACTTGGTCTTGTCGGTGATGGCGGATTCCAGCTGATCGGCGGTCAGCTTGAACCCGGTCTGCAGTGACGCCTCGGCAATGACGGGTGTGCCGCCCGCGAGCAGGACCATGTCCGGATAGCTGACCCAGTAAGGGGCCGGGATCACGACCTCGTCGCCTTCGTTCAGTGTCGCCATCAGCGCGTTGTATAGGATCTGTTTGCCGCCCGTACCCACGGTCACTTGCGCGGTCGTGTACTCCAACCCATTGTCGCGCTTGAATTTATCGACGATGGCCTGCTTCAGATCTGGAATGCCATCGACCGGGGTATACTTTGTTTTGCCAAGCGCGATGGCCACCACGGCGGCGTCCTTGATGTTCTGCGGCGTATCGAAATCCGGCTCACCCGCGCCCAGGCCGATGATATCCTTGCCCTGCGCTTTCAGGGCAGCCACCTGGCCCGTGAGGGCGACAGTCGGGGACGGTTTGACGCGGTCGAGTGTCGCGGAAAGGAATGTCATGTTGGCCTCTGGGTGCTAGCGCGGTATCCAGCCCCTCATAGGCGGCACCTCGGACGCGATCAAGCGCAACGCCAAAAAGGAGACGACCCTATGGACGATCTACAGGACTGGTACAGCGCCGACGCGGCAACCTTTGGCGACCGTGTGGCAGGCGCGCGCGAACAGGCGGGCATGACGCAAAAACAGCTCGCCAAGCGGCTGGGCGTGCGTCTTGCGACCCTCAAATCCTGGGAAGACGACCTGAGCGAGCCCCGCGCCAACCGCCTGTCGATGATGGCTGGTCTGCTGAACGTCTCGATGATGTGGCTGATCAACGGCGAAGGCGAAGGGCTCGACGCGCCGGTGGAGGAAGAGCCGCTGACCGCAGACATGCGCGACCTGCTGACCGAAGTGCGCGACATGCGCTCCGACATGCTGGCGCGGGCAGAGCAACTGGGACGTCTGGAAAAGAAACTCCGCGCCGCAATGCAGGCCCCCGCTGATGTCTGACGAACCGCGCGAACACCGGCTCAAACGGCTGCACATGCGCTCCATGCGCCGCGGGATCAAGGAGATGGACCTGATCCTGTCGACCTATGCGGGCCGTCATCTGTCGGGCATGACGGATGCCCAGCTTGATACCTATGACGCGATGCTGAACGAAAACGATCAGGATCTCTATCGCTGGGTCACGGGTCAAGAGGCCGCGCCGGACCATATCGCAGCCCTGATCGAAGATGTCTCACGCACGTTTCAGCCCGAAAAATAAGGGCTCTGCTGCACTTAACTGAATATTTCCGAATCATCCCCATCTTCTGATCCGAGCAGATCAGGTCGGAGAAGACGGATGAGCATTCAGGACCCCATTGGCCAGGTCCCCGGGATGGCCGAACGAAACGCAGCGAACGCGGGCTTCATGGTCGGGTATCTTGAGGCGCTGTCGCTGGTGGAGCGGTTGCACAGGTTGCTGCTGGACGTCATCAAGGACGAATTCGAACGTGTCGGGGTGCTGGAAATCAACGCGGTGCAGGCGCTCTTGCTGTTCAACATCGGCGATAACGAGGTGACGGCGGGCGAGCTGAAAAGCCGCGGCTACTACCAGGGCTCCAACGTCAGCTACAATCTCAAGAAGCTGGTCGAAATGGGCTACATGCACCACCAGCGGTGCGAGATTGACCGCCGCTCGGTGCGCGTCAAACTGACCGAAAAGGGGCGCAAGATCCGCGACGTGGTGAACGAATTGTTCCTGCGCCATGCCGAAGGGCTGCAATCCAAGGGGGTGCTCGGCCCCGAGGGGATCATCGACATCACCGCATCGCTCAAGCGGATGGAACGGTACTGGACGGACCAGATCCGCTATATCTACTGACCGCTACTTTGACGACGGGTCTGCATCGGGCACACGGGGCAGGGGCCCCTTGCCCAGAATGATCGTTTCCAACTCGCGCTCAAGTTTGCGTGCCATCGCAGCGGCATAGTCCTCGAACCCCAGCGCCGTTTCGACAAAGCTGTCAGAGCCGACGATGACGTTGTTCTGGAAATAGGCGGACAGGCTCGAAATCTCCGCCTGCCGCGCGTCACCGAAACTGGGCGCGTCCGCACCAATGACCAGCGCATTGATCGTAATACCGGTGGGCGCCACTTCCGGCTTCACATCCACCGGCCTGATGCCCAGGTTCGACTTCCCGTCCCCAGAAATATCCAGCGTCAGCTTCCAGCAGTCCGACCGGTCCATCAGATGCGCCACACCCTCGCGCATGGCGAGGCCCAGTGCCGTGCCCGGGCTGGCCTGCCGCCGCTTGGTCGCGCGCAAATGGCCGATGACGGCATCAAGCGCAGGCGCGCTGTCGATGTCGGTCCACGGCAGGATCACGGCAGGGTCTTCCGGCCCGCTCCATTCGTAGACCAGCAGACTGACCGGCGCAGATGGCATCTGCAATAGAGCCTGCCGCACCCGTCCGCTGTCCAGTGCCTCGGCCAGCCCCTCCATCTGCAACTGATACTCCAGCGCATCAACCGACCCCGACACATCAAGCCCCAACGCCAGCGCCTGCCGACAGGCACCATGCGCACTGGCACCGATCATCGCCGCACAACAGGCCATGATCAGCGCGGCGCCCCTCATCCGCCGCGCTGTCCGGTGTCGAGACTGCCAATGATGGGCGGTGTCAACTCGCGCTCCAGCTTGCGGCGCATTGCGCGTTCGTAGTCTTCGAACCCCTGCGCCACTTCCAGAAACGCACCGGGGCCACGCAACACTTCGCTCTGGTAAAACTCGATCAGCATGGTTTCCGACGTAAACTCGGCCGCATTCACCACCAGCCCGTTCACCGTCACCTCGTCAAAGGCGAACTCGCGATAGGCAAGCTGCGGCCCGAACCCTTCGTTGTTCTGACCGTCACCTGCCATGTCGATGGTGCGGTACAGGCATTCGGGCGCCCTCGCGAGCATCTCGGCGCCAAAGCCCAACGCATAGCCCATGGCGGTCGGAAATTCGTTATGCGACCGCTTGCTGGCCGCCACGGTCTCGGCGGCATCAAGCAAGGTGGCGGGGCTGTCGATCAGCGTCCAGTCCAGCACGACCTCCTGATTGTAGCGGCCCGACCATTCATACACCGCCAGCGCCACCGGCGCGTCGACGGCAAAAAACGCGGCCCGCACCTCGGGCGCCGTCAGCGCGGCCACCAATCCGCCGCGCTGCAACTGGTCCTCTGTCGCATCGACAGAGGACGACACGTCCAGCGCCAAAAGCAGCGCAAGTCTGCACGCCGCGGCAGGGGACGCCGCAACGCACAAGGCCAGGCAGGCCGCGGTTCTTACCAATGGCCCGTGTTTTCCATGCTGGCCCATGGCTCCTGCGCGGGCAGGGCATCACCGGCCTGCAACAGCTCGATCGAGATATTGTCCGGCGACCGGACAAAGGCCATGTGGCCGTCGCGCGGCGGGCGGTTGATGGTCACACCATTGTCCATAAGGTGCTGACACATCTCGTAAATATTGTCGACGCGGTAAGCGAGGTGGCCAAAATGACGGCTGTCGCTGGGCAACTCATCGTCGCCATCCCAGTTATACGTCAACTCGACCGGGCACTCGGGTTGATCGGGCGGCGCCATGAAAATCAGCGAAAACCGCCCGCCTTCACTGTCGTGGCGCCGGGTCTCTTCCAGCCCCAACAGCTTGTAGAACGCCATCGAAGCGTCCAGGTCCTTCACCCGAACCATTGTGTGCAGATAGGTCAAAGCCATGGGGGAGGTCTCCGTCAAACTGTGATTGTTGACGCTAACCTAGCATAGCGCCCGGCGGGCACCAGCGCCTCTCAGAACTTTGATTGGATCCCAAGCGTGATGGTCGTCTCATCGGTCTCGAACCGGTTGACGTTCGAGGTCCGGCGCCCCGTCCGCACGCGAATGGTCGGAGCAAAGCCCGCAAAGTCATAGTCCTTGAAGAACAACGACACGTCACCATAAAGGCTCTCGTCCTGTCGCCCGCCCTGCACGGTCCGGACCAGCCGGTACTCATCGTAATCGGTGTAACCCATCGTCAGGCCGGTCGAGATTTCCATCGGGCCCAACTGCTTGCCAAAGGTGTAACTCGCCCGCACGCTGGCCGTCTGATACGCGGCGTTGACAAAATCGCCCGCAATATCCTGCACCGTCAGTCCGACGCTGAACCGGTCGCCCCGCTCAAGCTTGTGGCTGTAGGTTGCACCAAGTGTCAGCACATCCAGATCGCGCAGATTGGTGCGGGTCGAAAACCGCCGCTCGGCGGCACCGCGCAGCGTCAGGCGACCCACATCGCCCATCTTCAGGCTCCGGCTCAGCGACAATTTGGCAAAGTCATAGGACCGGTCGCCCCCGAACCAGCTTGCGCCCACGGCCCCACCGACCGTCACAAAGTTGCCGCGCTGGCCCAGGGCAAACGTATGTTCGACCCCGGTCTCGGCATAGGTCGACCCGAAGTCGCTGTTGCGCAGGTCGGGCACGCTGGCTTGTGCTTCGTCACTCAGATCGACACGCCGCGTGTAGACGCGGCCCGTTGCGGTGGTCTGGCTCTTTTCGGACTGCGCAACTCTGTAGCGCAGATGCACGTCGAATGTACCGACAATGCCGTCAAGGGCACGCGAGCTGGGTCGAAAGACGCCCAGCGTCGGCACGCCGTTGATCACCTCGAGCACGTTGTCGGTGCCGTTGTTCACATTGTCTGACGGGGCCAGGGACATGTTGATGTTGAAGCGCAGCGGGTTGGCTGCGCGCACACGGCCATAGTCCTGCGCCAGCGCTTTCTCCTGTGCATCCGTATCTGCATGGGTCGCGGCCAGTCGCAACCACCCTTGCGACACGGTGGGCCGTTTCTGCTGAAACGCCACGCTGGCTGCGGTGCGCGCAGCACCGAACTTTTGTTCGGGCGTTTCGCTGTACTTGTAGGACAGGCGCGCAGCCGCCCGGGCCAGTTTCGGATCGTTCAGCCGCGAATGCGCCGCGGCCAGCACCCCGTAGGCGTAGGCATCCTCCGGATCGGTGCGCACCAGAACCATGGCCACGTCACGCGCCAGGTCAAACCGGCCCGCATACAGCGCCTGCCGTGCCAGAACCCGCGCCTGTTCGATGCTGAAGGTTCGGGTGTCGTCAGAGGACTGTGGGTCCGTGGCCCCCGCCGACGCCCAGAGCGTCAGCAAGGCACCAACAAGCGCGCGCTTCATCGGGCCTTACGGCTGCAGCGCGTTTACGCAGACGGGGTCGGTGTCTGCGGCGGTGCACAGGTCCAGGACAAAGACACCCATCTCGATCTCGTTGTCGAAGTCTTCAAGAACGTCGGTCGCGTTGATGCCGCCCGCCATGACCTCCCCGTTCGGTCCACCGATTACCCCGGCGAAATCACCAATATCCGTCCGTTCGGTCGAATCGGGGAAAGCCGGGTCGGTCGTATCCACTTCGATGTTTCCGCTGAAGGTGCCCTCACCGGTCAAGGTCCCGTCCACCAGAACGATATCCTGCATGTCGAAGTTCCCGACTTCCGTAACGGCCGTCCGGTTATAGATCTCGCCCTCGACCGACATTTCGTTCAGATCGACGTTCACGAACATCAGGCCATGCACGTAACCTGCCTGGTTCGGCGTGTTCACATTGGGGTCCACGCCAGGGGTCGGGAAAATATCGGTGCGCGGGCCGTCGACATTCAGACCGGCGGCGTAGTTGCCGTAGTAGGTCACGTCGAACCGGCTCTCGGGCGCGGTGGGGGCCACATATGCGCCGGACCTGTCGAAATAGACGCCACCGAAGAACGTGTTGAACTGCGGACCGGTCAGAACCACACCCGCCTGCACGCCGTCACGGCTTGCCACGAATGCAGTCGCATGACGGCCCAGCGGATCGTTCTGACCTGTAAAGGTCTCGTACCCATCGACAAAGCTGGTGGCCACATGCCGGTACTCGTTGACCAGCGGCACACCATCCTGGGTCAGGCCGGTCACCGTCAGTGTGTTCGTGTCGGCATCAAAGCTGATGCTGTCCAGATCACTCGCGATGATCTCCGGCACGGCCAGCGGGTCCGTCGGATCGGTCGGATCGGTCGGGTCTGTTGGTTCGGTCGGCTCCGTCGGGGTCGTTGGCGTTTCCCCTCCGTCCGTATCTTCTGTCGTAAAGGGGTTGCCGTCCCCGCACGCCGCCAAAAGCGCGGCAAGCGCAAACACTGCTGCTGTCCGTTTCATGCCCGAAAAACCTTTGCGGTTTATATAACTGCCTCTTTTGGCTGAAGACTCCGCGCTAACCCCCCAAAAGTCAACGCTTTCGTATGGGGGGCGATTCGCGCCTCCCAAGAACCGTTGCCAAAAAACCGCCCTTATATAGCGGTTCTCATGTCGGCATCCCCAAGATAAGGTGTAGGCCCGACAGATTCTGTGGATAAAGGACGCGCCCCATGCCGCTCAGCCCCGAACAACAGTCCGAAATCGACGCCCTGCGCGCCCAGTCCACCCAAACGCTCCGCGCCACCGTCCCGGGGATGGAGGCGCACCTGTATAAGGCGCACGAGGTCCTCGACCACGGCTTTGTCCGCGTCATCGACTACATGGGCGACGACGCCGCCATCTGCCAGGCCGCGCGGGTCAGCTACGGCAAGGGCACCAAGTCGGTCCAAAATGACGAGGGGCTGATCCGCTACCTCATGCGCCACTGGCACTCGACCCCGTTCGAGATGTGCGAGATCAAGCTGCACGTCAAACTCCCCGTCTTCGTCGCCCGCCAGTGGATCCGCCACCGCACCGCCAACGTGAACGAATACTCGGCGCGCTACTCGATCCTCGACCGCGAATTCTACATCCCCGCGCAGGACGCACTCGCCGCCCAATCGGTCGTCAACAACCAGGGCAGGGGCGAAGCACTCACGGGCGACGAAGCACAGCGCGTCCTCAACTACCTGCGCGACGACGCCATGCGCTGCTACGACCATTATGAAGAGATGATTTCCCAGGACGGCCAGCAGGGCCTCGCCCGTGAACTCGCCCGCATGAACCTGCCTGCCAATGTCTACACCCAATGGTACTGGAAAGTGGACCTGCACAACCTCTTCCACTTCCTCCGCCTGCGCGCGGACGCCCACGCCCAATACGAAATCCGCGTCTATGCCGATGCGATCTGCGACATGGTCAAGGATTGGGTGCCCGCGGCGTACAAAGCGTTCGAGGATTACCGGATGGGCGGGGCGACACTTTCGGCGACTGCACTGGGGTGCATCCAGCGCATGTTGAAAGGTGAAGAGGTCACGCAGGAAAATTCCGGCATGTCCAAGGGGGAATGGCGGGAGTTTATGGAGGTTATTAGGTGAATGATGACAAAGATAAACGGTGTATATTTTGCCGGGGTAAAGCGACAGGTAAATTCTACCGCTCCAAGGAACACGTGTTGGGGCAGTGGCTTCAACGCGGGTTGTTCAGCTATAACCAGAATTTAAAAGGCAGGCGCAATCATCTCGAAAACCAAGCTGTAAGTGATACAGAGTTTGTAGTGAGACTTGGTGAATTCGCAAAAGCGGGTCACGGGTTACACAGAACGGTGGCAGGCGTCGTTTGCAACACTTGTAACAATGGTTGGCTGAGTGATATACAAAATGCTGCGAAAAAACCATTTACAAAGATTCATAACATAGGACCAGTAAGTTTGTCGGTCAGTGACCAGAAGGATCTGGCACGCTGGGTTTCGCTATTCACTATCTACTGCCGAAATGCACTTGATGACTCCGCTTTAAATGTCGGGGACGTTAGCGGGCAATTTGACCGAAGGCAAATAAGGCGATTATTTTCGGTTGACCATGAAGGCTTCTATTCGGATTCAAGAATCCCTGAAAATTGGCGGGTTTTTGCAATTCGCACAAACCCCTGCCGTACAGATTTAGGTGGTCATAATCTTTTACCGCACGGGATGTCGTTCTACGAAGATACGCCGAACAAGCTGCACGACTGGCTCTTTGTCAACCTGTGTTTTGTTGGTACAAGCTCGTATCTTATTACAAATATGTACTCAATATTTCCAAGCGAAGTGAGGGTTCGGTTATATGAACTAGGTATGCGCGAACTAGCCGCATCAAACGCTGTTGAAATAGACTTTTCGGACAAACAGGTTGATGGGGATATTTTTGAACGTGAGGCGATTTCTTGGATTTCAAAAGTTCGCCTGTCAATTGGCGCTCCAGAAGTGAGATTGAACCATGCTTCATATCTGCCTTGGGAGGGGGAGTGCATTTCAGAACGCGCGAAGTCCTAAAACAGAACTTTGTTGCGTGTGAAACGGTCAACTGGCTTTTCGCGCTCTATTCTTTTCCTGGCTCACACCATAACTACAAACCGCGCCGCACGCCTGTCGCTGCGCCAATCCGCGGCCCGGCGCTGCCCCGGCTCCGCGCACGATCGAAACGTCGGACGGCGGGATGAAATCCCGCCCTACCAAGACATGCCAGCGGGCGGGACAGAGAGCGACCCTCGCCCCCGCCCGCACCATCCCCGCCAACCCGTAGGGCGGGGTTCACCCCGCCATCCCCACCTATCAAACCATCCCCGCAAGCCCGGACCATCCGCCCCAAAACGGTAGGGTGGGGTTCCACCCCACCACCCCAACCACAAGAAAAATCACCCGCATTAACCACCGCCCGGACCCCATCCACGCAAGCACCCCAAAAACACGCAGTTTCACCGCCAAAATGTGCAGTTTCCCCAAAACACGCTCATTTCCCCCGAAATCCGCCCCCTCAAAACACGCAGTTTCCGCCCGAAAATGTGCAGTTTGCCCCCATATCCCGCCGCACAGACACTTCCGCCGCCCCCATCCCCTATGGGTAAACACAAGGCGCGCAGTGTTTAGACACCGTTCACACTCCGGCCCGGTTTTAACCAAAATGAAGGAAATACTTATCCACAGCGCGTCATAAAACTGTTACGTTGGGCACATGATCAGAGCAGCCGTATGTATGACCCTTCTGGCCGCGCCCGTGGCGGCCAATCCCATCGCGGACATCCTCTGCGCGCCCACGAAACAGATGCAGCAAAAGCTGGAACAGCAGTTCCATTCCGCCCGCACGGCCTCCGGCATACGTGCGCCCGATCAGATGATGGAAGTGTGGACGGATGCGCGTGGCGACTGGGCCATGGTGGTGCGCTATGCCAGCGGCACCTCATGCATCGTCTCGATGGGAGAGCATTGGGAAGAAACGGAAAATCCGACCTAGCGGATCGCGCGGTCCCGCAATTGGGCGACCAGCGCGCCGTTCTGATCTTCCCACGTTTTCCAGGCACGATACCCTTCGATCTGCGCCTGCGGCCCGGTCAGATCGCCCGCAAAATGCGCCTTGACCGCGTGGTAGTGCCCCATGCACCGCGCCCATTCGGTGGGCGACGGAAACGTCGTCTCGGCCGAGACTTCACAGGCATAATACAGCGCCAACAGTCGCATCAGTTCGGTCATCTTGGGCACCGATCCTTTGGAAAACTGTTTCCAGCCTAGTCACAATTCCCCAAAATTTGAGTAAATCATGCGTGCGCCGTGCAAATCTCCCAAAAATTCTGGACTTGTGATCACATCACGGGCATCGTGCCCATAGATTTCGTGGTGTGTTGAGAGAACGAGGGAAGATATGCCATTCAAAAAAATATTGGCCACAGCAACAGTTTTTGCAGTCCTGGGCGCCGGCGCCGCACTCGCCCAAAGCCACGGCGGCCCCAAGATCTATGCCTACCACAGCCAGCACAACTACTGCCCCGCCGGGCTTCAACCGGTGACAATGGATGGCGTGATTTGCTGCGGTCGTCCGAACCAGGGCATCAGCTACCAGCAAGCGCTGGCGCACCCGGTCAAGAAACGTGTGAAGCATGTGCGCCACGTACGCCAAAGCAGCTGCCCCGTCGGGACCAAAGGCTGCACCTACGACTGATCTGATCGCACCTGGATCAAGCGGCGCAGGATGGCATATCGTGCGCCGCCTGTTCGCGTCTTGGCGCTAGAGCAGTTTCAACTCGCCTGCCATCTGGCGCCCATCGCGCCCTTCGAGCAGTTCGAAACTCACTTTTTGATTGTCGGCCAGCCCGGTCAGTCCAGACCGTTCCACCGCTGAAATGTGAACAAAAACGTCCTTGCCGCCCTCGTCTGGGGCGATAAAACCGTAGCCTTTCGTGGTGTTGAACCACTTCACGGTGCCAGTTGGCATGTTCCCGTGCCTCCTTTACCTTGCAGTCTCCCCCGCGTCGGTCGTTCGGGCAGGGGCCTTGGACAACCCAGTCAAAACGACTGCGCCGCTCATTCAGAGATTGCCCTCAGTGCGGGAAAATCAAGGTTGGGCCTCGCATTCCGCGCGAGATGCCGCTTAATTCTACGCAAAAGTGAGGTCGAGATATGGAAATATACGGATTGAAAACTTGTGACACCTGCCGCAAGGCCATCAAGGCCTTGCCAGATGCGCATTTTGTGGACGTGCGGGCCGACGGTGTGCCCACCGATGTGATGGATGCAGCCCTCGCCACTTTCGGCGAAAAACTCGTCAATACGCGCTCCACCACATGGCGCGGGCTGTCGGAGGAGGAGCGCAAGGGCGCGCCGAAGGACTTGCTCGCGGCGCATCCCACGCTGATGAAACGGCCATTGATCGCGACCAACGGCAGCCTGCACCTTGGTTGGACCAAGGACGTGCAAGCCGCCCTCGGCGTGGACTAGGCGGCGGCTGGCGCGGCCTTCGGGGCAAGGGCGCGATCGAATGAGATCGGCCCGGCCCCTTTGATCACCAGAAGCAGCAGCAAGAACACCCACAGGGACCGCTGGTCCATGATCAGGCTGTTTGATGGCGCGTCGAACCACGCCCCCAGCACCAGCCCGTCGCCCCACTTGTCGTGGCCGTTCAGGTCGGTCAGCGATTGCACTACGATAAATCCGATCATGCCCAGCGACGCGAGCCGCGTCAGCAGGCCAATGATAATCAGCAGGGGCAGCACGAACTCTGCCACCGTGCCCGCGGTCACGACCGCCCAGTGATAAACGCCCAGCTGTGTCACGTCGTAGCCGACGTTTTCCATCACCTTGGGAAAGATCTGCGCATAGGCCCCCAGCGATGGTTGGAAGATGCCAAATATGCCGTCGCCCAGCTTCGTCAGGCCAGATACCCAGAAATATACGGCCAGCACGGCGGCGAACAGGAAACGGGCAAGGGTCGGCAACAGCCAGTCCGCGCGTTCAAGCGGGCCAAAGATTGCGGCGTGCAGGCGGGTCAGGGCAGTCATGGGGTCAGTCCTTTGGAGTGGTGATGTCGGTCAAGGCGTTGTGCTGGATCAGAAGGGTCAGCAGGGGTCCAAGGTCGAAATTCGCGTCGATGGCAGTCGCGGCATCCACGGCGTTTTCCAGCGTTGCACCATCGATTATGGCCTGTATCCACGCGGCCTGTGCCGGCGTCAGCGCGTGCGGTTCGGGGTCAAACTTAGCGCGCGTGACGAGAACCGGTTGAGCGATACTGCGTGGTTTTTGCGCGCCCGCCCGGGTGTTGTAGCACCAGATATCATGGATGGGCCAACGGGAGTGCACCAGTTGAACGGCCGGAGACAGGTGCAAGCGGGTCTGCATCAGCACCTCCGGTGGTAGAGCGCCAAGCCGGGCTGCATCCAGCGGCGTACTGTCCGCCGCGTGATACGCATGGCGCAAGGCCAGTTCGAGGCGGGCGATGTCAGGCAGGTAGCCGATACGCGCCAGCGGTTCGAACCCATCCAGAAACGCGGGCAAAGCCGCGCCATAGTGCATCATCAGCGGCGACGTCGGCGGGTGCGCACGCGCAAAGACCCGAGCCAGTTGATCGAAGTTCTGATCGCCAAGCAGCTTGCACAGAACCGGAAAGCCGGTGCGCAATGCGTCGATCAGTGCGACGGTGACGTTGTTGCGATAGACAGCGAAGCGGCGCTTTGTCGGCTGACCTGCCGGATCGGTCAGCCCGTCCGGCACTGCGCGCTCCGGATCAAGGAGTGCGGCGCGAAAGTCGGCTTGCGTGGTGGTCATCACGTCACCCGGCAGGGACGGCGGCCAGTGCGCTGGCGGCACGGTCGGCCTCGGCCCGCAGGGTGGGCCAGTCGGGCACGTCGTTGTCCCATTCGACCAGCACAGGCGCAGGTCCCGTACCGGCAAGCGCGTGGTCCAGCAGCGCCCAGACCGGCTCTGCTGCCTCGCGCCCGTGGCTATCGATGAGCAGCGGCGCGCCGTGGTCGTCTTCGTCCTCATCATGGCCGCCGACATGGATTTCTCCAACGGCGGTAAGGGGATAGGCGTCGAGATAGGACTGCGGTGTGTAATCCAGATTGGTTGCTGAAATGAACACGTTGTTCACGTCGAGCAGCAGGCCACAACCGGTGCGACGCACCAGCTCGGCCAGGAAATCGGTTTCGGACCAGGTGCTTTCGGCAAAGGCCAGATAGCTTGAGGGGTTTTCCAAGAGCATCCGGCGGCCAAGCACGTCCTGAACCTCATCGATATGGTCCGCAACGCGGATCAGAGTCGCATCGGTGTAGGGCAGGGGCAGCAGGTCATCCAGAAACTCGGCCCCATGGGTCGACCACGCCAGATGTTCGGAAAAGCTGGCCGGTTCCAGCCAGCCCACCAGCGCCTTCAAACGGGCCAGATGATCCGGATCCAGGCGCCCTTCGCCACCGATCGACAGGCCGACGCCGTGGACCGAAATGGCAAAATCCTCGCGCAGCGCGCGCAGTTGGGCATGTGGACGGCCACCATCGCCCATGTAGTTTTCCGCGTGTATTTCCAGCCACTTGACTGGGCCGGGCGCCGCGCGCAGATCGGCAAAATGCTGTGCCTTGTATCCCACGCCGGGGGCTGCGGGCAGGCGGGGCGGTGTCAATGTCGCATCCAGCATGTCGGAACCTTGGGGGCAGGGGATCAGGCAGGGGTGCCAGGCCCTGTGGGGCCCGGCGCAGGCGTGTGACGCGCCTTATGCGGAGGGCAGATCGCGGTTCAGCTCTTCCAGCGAGCCGGTGCGCGGTGTGCCGTCTGCCATGGCGGGCAGGTCGATCTCGGCGCAGGTGCCGGCGTCAACCAGCGTCCAGGCATTGCCCTGGTAGTCCACTGTCGAGGTGCCAGCGCAAGTGGTGCCGGGGCCGGCAGCGCAATCGTTCTCGCCAGCCAGCGAGATGCCATAGCATTTCTCTTTGCCTGCCGCTTCGGCGGTCGTGGCGGAATGGGCGGTCATGGCGGCGGCAACAGCGCCAACAATTGCAACGGATTTCATTGTCTTCGACATCTTCAAACTTCCCTTTCGGATATCGGTTACTCTGTGTTCGTGAGCCGAACATAAGACGGCTTGCCGACAAGTTACCACTCACGAGGCGGTGTGTCACAGACCCGTTATCAGATGTCATAAGATGGGCCGAAATCCCCTTGGATTCCGGCCCTTTGTTGCATTCACCAATGCGCTTTGTTGCAGAATTCGCCTCAGCGCTGGTCTGGCGGTGTCGCGTCTGCACCCAGTTGAGCGGCCACATCGGCCAAGGCCTGCACGCTGGTCTGCTTTTCACCCAGACGGCGCACCGACACGGTCTTTTCCTCGACCTCGCGCGCACCCACAGCGAGGATCACAGGCACCTTGCCGACCGAGTGTTCGCGCACCTTGTAGTTGATCTTTTCATTGCGAATGTCGGCCTCAGCCCGCACGCCAGCGGCGCGCAGTGTCTCGACGACCTCCGCCACGTAGTCATCAGCCTCGGAGGTGATCGAGGCCACGACAACCTGTCGCGGGGCGAGCCAGAAGGGCAGCTTGCCCGCATGTTCTTCGATCAGGATCCCGATGAACCGTTCGAACGACCCGAGGCACGCGCGGTGCAGCATGTAGGGGCGCTGTTTCGACCCATCCGGCGCAATGTAAGTGGCTCCCAGCCGCTCGGGCAGGTTTGGATCGACCTGGAAGGTGCCGCATTGCCAGACACGGCCCAGCGCGTCGGTCAGGTAGAAGTCCAGCTTCGGGCCATAAAAAGCACCATCGCCCGGCTCCAGCGTGAAATCACGCCCGGTGGCCTTGATCGCGGCTTCAAGTGCGCCTTCCACATGGTCCCAGGATTCCTCGCTCCCCACCCGCTTTTCGGGGCGGGTGGCGAACTTGATCTCGAACTGCTCGAACCCAAGGTCGGTGTAGACCTCGGCCAGGAAGTTGATGAACTTCGCGCATTCCGACTCGATCTGATCTTCGGTGCAGAAGATGTGCGCGTCGTCCTGGGTAAACCCGCGCACGCGCATGATGCCATGCAACGCGCCTGACGGCTCGTAGCGCGAGCATGATCCGAACTCGGCCAGCCGCAGCGGCAGATCGCGATACGACTTGAGGCCCTGGTTGAACACCTGCACGTGGCAGGGGCAGTTCATCGGCTTCAGCGCGTTGATCGCCTTTTCCTTGGCATGTTCCTCCTCGACCTCGACGATGAACATATGCTCCTGGTATTTGTCCCAGTGGCCCGAGGCTTCCCACAGTTTGCGGTCCACGACCTGCGGAGTGTTGATTTCCTTGTACCCGCCCGCGCGCTGCTTGCGGCGCATGTAGTCCTGCAGGCCGGTGTAGATGGTCCAGCCATTCGGATGCCAGAAGATCTGGCCCGGCGCCTCTTCCTGCATGTGGAACAGGTCCATCTCGCGCCCCAGCTTGCGGTGGTCGCGCTTGGCGGCTTCCTCCAGCATGTTCAGATGCGCGCGCAGCTTTTCCTTGCCGGTAAAGGCCACGCCGTAGATGCGTTGCAGCATCGCGCGGCTGCTATCACCGCGCCAATACGCGCCCGCGATCGACATCAGCTTGAACGCATCGCCAGGCACCTGCCCGGTGTGCTGCAAATGCGGACCGCGGCACAGGTCCTGCCAGTCGCCGTGCCAGTACATGCGCAGCGGCTCATCGCCCGGAATGCTCTCGATCAGCTCGACCTTGTAGGGCTCGCCCCGGTCCTCGTAATACTTGATCGCCACATCGCGGTCCCACACCTCGGTGGTGACGGGATCACGCTTGTTGATGATCTCTTTCATCTTCTTTTCGATCAGGCCGAGGTCTTCAGGGGTAAACGGCTCCTCCCGGTCGAAGTCATAGTACCAGCCATTCTCGATCACCGGGCCGATGGTGACCTTGGTGTCGGGCCAGATCTCCTGTACGGCGCGGGCCATGATGTGTGCCAGGTCGTGGCGGACCAGTTCATTGGCCTGCGCTTCGTCCTGCATGGTGTGGATGGCAATCTGTGCATCGCCGTTGATGGGCCACTGCAAATCCCAGTGCTGGCCGTCGACGGTCGCACTGATCGCTTTCTTGGACAGGCTTTTGGAAATGCTTTCGGCCACGGCGGCAGGGGTCACGCCTGCGTCGTACGCGCGCGCATTGCCGTCGGGAAAGGTAAGGGAAATCTGGTGCTGATCTTTGGCCATATCGGCATCCTCGTCAGTTTGGCGCCCACGGAACGCCCGGTTGCTAGGGTATGTGTCTGGGCGATGTGACAGGCGCGAGGGCCTGCGTCAAGCGGTCTGTGCGGTAGGACCGATCTTTGCGGACAGGGTGAGATGCAAAAGAGCCATCACTGCCACGGCCCCTGCGACCATGCCGACGCTGGAAATGCCGTGTCCAAGAATAGCCAGGCCACCAATCGCTGATCCTGTTGCAATGCCGACGTAAATTGCGGCGGCGTTCAACGCCAGAACAACCGGTGCCTGTGGGCCGGCCAGCCCTATCAGGCGCAACTGCTGACCCGCCATGAACGACCAGCCGGACATTGACCATGCAAAGGTCAGCGCCAAAAGGAACGGAGCGGGTAACGGCAAAAGGGAAAAGGTTGGCATGATACAGGCCTGCAATATGCACAACAAAGTGAGCGTGCGGTGCCATCCGATCCTGTCAGCCAGAATGCCACCCATGATGTTCCCTATGACCGCGCCTCCACCGAACACCACGAGAACCAAGGTGATCCCGTCCCGCCCGTAGCCCATCGTTTCGCTCAGCAAAGGCGCGATGTAGGTGTAGAGTACGTTGACGGCCGCCAGAAAGGTTGCGGTGAACAGCACGGCGAGCATCATGCGTCCGTTCCGCAGCGTGCCCATCAAGTCACGCAATGATACAGGCTGAAATGCAAGTCCGCTTGGAACGAGAACCCAGATCAAGGCGATGCAGGGAAACGCCAGTCCGACGACAAGCCAGAAGGCCCATTGCCAGCCAAAGGTATAGCCGATCCACCCGCCGGCAGGCACACCGATCACCTGCGCCAGTGAAAGACCGAAAAACACAGCCGCCAACACTCGGGCGCGCTGCTCGGCGGGGTAAAGGCCTGCAGCAACCGCGGCAGCAACAGGCGTGAACAAACCAGCTCCGGCCGCTGCAAGAAGGCGCGCGGCACTCAGCACTGTCATATTGGGCGACACAGCTGACAAAAAAGCTGCCGCAAGAAACATTGACAAGCCGAGAGCCATAACGCGTCGCCGACCCATTGCCCCCGTCAAAGACACCAATACAGGCGACAGCACCGCATAGGACAGGGCATAGACCGTCATCAACGTTCCGGCAGAAGCAGCCGATATGCCGAAATCAGCACCCAAAGGCTCCAACACGCCGACAATGACAAAGACGCCCATGCCGATCAGGAAATTACACGCGGACAGGACTGCAATAAGTATGGATGGAGGCGTCATCCTCGCCGTTATGGTGCATATTGCGGCGGCTTCAATGCGACACACAAATGTATGTAGGCAAAACGACAAAAAACAGACGAAAACCGACCTTTTGCACTGGACGGGCGCGCGCGAATCCTTAAGTAAGAGGGTGTTCACTATCGGAAACTTCTGATCGCGAGAGGAACGCGCAGTGCCCAAGTACAACAAGACGTTTGAACTGTCCGTTGAAGACCTGGACCTGATCGAGGATGCGCTGCGCGCGTCCAAGAACGCCGCCATCAATGACGACCTCGCCTCGAAAGCGGCAAATGACAATGTCCGCCAGATCCACGATCTGTTGGGGCGGCTGCACAATCAAAAGACGTTCTACCGCCCCGCCAAGGGTCCTTACGTAGGCGGCTGATCCAATCGAACGCTGAAACGCGGTCCCGTGCCGCTGCGGCGCAGGAACCCCTCGCGCTCGTAAAAGCGCTTGGCCTTGTGATTGTCGGGATGCGTGCCCACGGTCATGAAGCTGCACTCTTGTGAATGGGCCATCTCCCGGCAGGCCCGCACCAAGGCGGCCCCCACATTGTTGCCCCGCGCGTCACGACAGACAAACAAGTGGTGCAGGTTCATTCCCCGCGCTCCGAAGTGGAGTTGCGCCTCCCGCATCAGAGCAGCGTAGCCAACCAATCGTGACCCGCCGTCGGCGACCAGAACGGTCATCCACGGATCTTTGCCCAAAGCATCTCGCGCCAGCCTGTCCGGGTCAATATCCGGCACATCATCATGGCAGGCCGCCAAACCGCTGATCATGGTCACGACCTCGGGAACGTCCGTCTCGCGCATCTTTCGTATCGTTATCGGCATCTCTGCCTCCTCTCTCAAACGCGCCGCGTTCGGGAAGGCAGGGAAAGGCCGCTCGAACGCGGCCTTGGTGTTATGCAGTCACACCAAAAGCACGCAGGGAATGCGTGCCATAGTAATAGGGGTGTGTAATGCGGTTGCTCATGGGCACACAGAAACCGGCAAATCCGCGCCCGTCAAGGGCGCGGACCGGCGTCAGGCCGCAAAAAGCGCCCAGCCCATCAAAAGGCAACAGATCCAGCCGCCGGTAAAGATCAGCGGACGCCCCGGAAAGCGCGCCGTGCCGGTGATGTAACCCACCGCATGTGCGATCCGCAGCAGCAGAAAGGCAATGCTGGCCCACAAGGTCAACGCCGTGAACCCGTCCACGCGATCGACCAGCAACACCAGCACGGCAAACGGCACCGATTGCTCCAGCAGGTTCAGATGCGCACGGTATGCCCGCCGCACCCAAGGCCGGTGGACGTTCGGGTCAGGGGGCAGGATGAACCCATCGGGCGCATCGGCGGGGATTGACCCTTCTGGCGCGGTGTTCACGCCGACGATGTACGGGATCCAGAGGGAGGCCGCCATCAGCGCGAGAATACCGAGAACAACAAGTTCGGTCGCCATGACTTACGCCTCCGCCCGGTCCATGGGGCCGATATGGGCGTCCTCGCCCGTCTCAAGCCAGGTTTTCAGGCCCGCCGCCCAGCGCACCCAGCCATCGGCCACCCCTTCACCCGGCACGGCCGGTTCGCCCAATTCGTAATGTTCGACGGTCAGACGGACAAAATCACCCTCGGGACGCATCAAATACACCACGCGGCTGGCTGGGATCTCGGTCGTGGGGTCCCAATGCGGCTCGAACGTCCATTCCTGGCGGCTTTTGGGATCGGATGACAGCAGCCGGTTGGTCAGCATGGGCGAGCCGTCGGGAAAATGCATGGTGATCGCTTCGCCATTGCGCGTCGCCTTGCTGCAGATGAAGTGATAATGCGGGATCGCATCTTCATCCAGCAGCACGTCCCACAAACGGTCCTGCGTGGTCTTGATATATGTCTCCATCACGAAATCGGGTTTTGACATCTCGGGGTCTCCTTCGTCTTCAAGCTGATATTTTAGGTCGAGTACCGCTCGGGCCGCAGGTTTGACCCGGTAGGGGTCGATCCAACGGTCAATCGCTTCCTGCAAGGGCAGGGCGTTGAGGTAGTGGTGCTTGAAGCGCCCCACCTTTTTCGTGGTGATCAGCCCGGCCTCTTCCAGCACGCCCAGATGCTTCATGACCCCAAACCGGGTCATGTCCAGCAAGCCCTGCAAATCCTGCAGGGACTGACCGTCGCGGTCGCGCAGGGCATCAAGCAGCGTGCGGCGGGCGGGGTCGGACAAGGCTTTGAACAGATCATCCATGGAATACTTATATGTGAGTAAATAGTCACGTGACAAGGTGGTAACATATAGAAATTGCAACGACCGGGATGGACAGTCACCAGATGCTTGCGGATGATCCGCCAAAACGCAGGAGGGTGGACATGAGCGGACCGGACTATCTCGACACGCCGCAGGGGCGGCGGCTGGCCTATCACCGGGCCGATGGGTCGGGACCATGCGTGGTGTTTCTGGGTGGTCTGAAATCCGACATGGAGGGGACCAAGGCGATCCACCTCGAAGCATGGTGCCGCGCGCAAGGCCGTGCCTTTCTGCGGTTCGACTATTCAGGCCACGGAGAAAGCTCAGGCACGTTCGAAGAGGGCAGCATCGGCGACTGGGCCGAGGACACGGCGCACGCTCTGAACACGCTGACAACCGGCAAGCTGATCGTCGTCGGCAGTTCCATGGGGGGCTGGCAATCGCTGCTTTATGCTCGCGCGCATCCCGATCGGGTTGCGGGGCTTGTCACCATCGCTGCCGCCCCCGACTTCACCGAGGACGGCTATTGGGCCAGCTTCACCGACGCGCAAAAGGGCGAGCTTGAGACCAACGGCCAGATCGCCTTGCCCTCGGACTATATGGAGCCCTACATCATCACCAGTCGGTTGATCGAAGATGGGCGCAACAATCTGGTCCTGCGTGATCCACTTTCCCTGCCATTCCCCGTCCGCTCCCTGCAAGGCACTGCCGACACGGCGGTCAGCACTGAAACGGCCGTCCGCCTTTTGAACCACGCCGACAGCCCCGACATGCGCCTGATGCTGGTCAAGGATGCCGACCACCGCTTTTCCGACGACACCTGCCTGCGCCTGATCGAACAGGCGGTGGAGGAGGTTAGCCTACTCTCCGCGTGACGTCGCGTTTTGTTGGCGCTGAGGCCGATTTTGGACAAGGTGGCGCAAAACCGGACCTGGGGAGGGGACGATATGGCGCTGTCGCGCGGACAAAAGGCGGGCTGGGGCCTGGCCGACATGGGCATCGTGGTCTTTGTGGTGGTCAAGCAGTTGCTGGTGCTGGCCTTTCTGACGTCGGTGCTGGGCGTGCCGGTTGGAATTGCTGGCATGATCACGACAGGCATTCTGGCCTTTGACATCATCACCGACCCGCTCGTGGGCTATTTGTCGGACAACACCCAAAGCCGCTGGGGCCGCCGGGCGCCCTGGATGATCGTGGGCGCCGTGGTGATGACGGCAGGGACGGTGGCCATGTTCATGTCGCCCGCAACAGGCATGTCCGGCGCGCTCTGGGTCGCGGGCTTCTTTGTCGTGGCGACCATCGGCTTCACCATGGTCGTTATCCCCTATGGCGCGACGGCAGGGGAGATGACGCAGGATCCCCGCGAACGCTCTGCCATGACCGGCTGGCGCATGGCCTTTGCCTCCATCGGTATCCTGATCGGCGGCGCCGTGATCCCCGGCCTTGCACAGGGCCAGGGCTATGACGGTGCGATGCTGATCGCGGCCCCGTTGATGGTGTTGCCCATTTGGGCGTCGGTCTGGTTCACGCGCAAGGCCCCCCGGATCGAACACAGCAGCCAGGTCGGCCTCTTGGCCTCCCTGCGGCTTGTCCTTTCAAACCCGGCATTCGCCACGCTGGTTGTGCTATACGGCGTCATGACCCTCGCCGTCTCGACCATCACCGCCGGTCTGCCCTTTGCCGCGCTCTACCTGGTGCAGGACCCCGGGGGCACGTTGCTCAGCGGCGCCGCGCAAGCGTTGTCGATGCTGTCGCTGCTCTTTGCCGCCTTTGTCGTGGGCGCGATCCTCAGCCAGGTGATCTGGGTGCTCGCCTCCGGACGGCTCGGCAAGCTTCAGGCCCTGATCCTCGGGCTCGTGCTCTACATCGCCCTGCTCAGCACGCTCTACACCCTGCTGCCCAGCACAAACACCACGCTCATGGCCGGCATGTTCGTTCTGGCCGGCATGACCAACGGCGCCTACCAACAGATCCCCTGGGCCATGTTCCCCGACCTCATGGACGTCACCCGGCGCGAGACCGGTGCCGCGATCGAAGGGGCGTTCTCCGCCGTCTGGATCTTCGGCCAGAAGGTCGCCAACGCCATAGCGCCCCTGCTTCTCGGCCTCGTATTGGCCACCTATGGCTGGCAGGAAACGACCCAAGGGGTGACCGACCAGACCGACGCCGCCATCGGCGCCCTGCGCCTGTCGATCACGCTGCTCCCAGCACTGATCCTCGCCCTCTCGATCCTCGGCCTCCTGCTGATCTACCGCCCCCGCGCCCGCGCACTTCTCGGAGCCGACCATGCCCTTTGACCCCACCCGCATCGGCCCCGACATCGACGCCTATTTCGCCGAAACCGAAGCGCAGTTCACCGACATCAAGCCGGGCACGGAAAAGCGGGTGATCTGGGCCACCGCACCGGGCACCCGCACCGATTGGGTCGTGGTCTACATCCACGGCTTCTCCGCCTCGTCCGAGGAAATCCGCCCCGTCCCGGACCGCATCGCGAACGAGCTGGGCGCAAACCTCGTCTACACCCGGCTCGCCGGACACGGGCGCGCGCCCGACGCCATGGCCGAAGCCACGCCCGATGCCTGGACCGACGACGTCACCGAAGCGCTGACAGCCGCACGGGCGGTGGGCGACAGGATCATCGTCATCAGCACCTCGACCGGCGGCACGATCGTCACGGCGCTCTCGCAAGACACTGACGTGATGGAGGGGGTCGCAGGCTTCATCTTCGTCGCCCCCAACTACGGCATCAACAACCCGCTGGCCCCGCTGCTGAAATGGCCGCTGGCCCGGCATTGGCTGCCCTGGATCGGCGGCAGGCGGCGCACCTTCGTTGCGCGCAGCGACCGGCACGCGACCTACTGGACGCTCGACTACCCCAGCGTCGCGGTCATGCCGATGGTGCCGCTGATCGATCGGGTACACGCGCTGGACCACGGCAAACAGACGATCCCCGCGCTCTTCTGGTATGCTGAACAGGACAACATCGTGCTGTCGGACCGCACCAGAACCATCGCCGCCGCCTGGGGCGCGCCGAAGCAAACCGTACACCCGGCCCTGACAGACAAGGACGACATCGAAAGCCACGTGGTCGTGGGGGACATCCTGTCGCCGGGACAAACGGATGCGGCAGTCACAGGTATGCTCGACTGGATCAGGGGGCTCGACTGATGCGCCGCCCCGGCAGCATGTGGAGCCTCGAAAACCTCGGGCGCGTCCGGTTGTCGAAACACTTCTACATGCGCGATTTTCTCTATTCCGAGATCGGCAACTACCACCAGATCCAGAACCTGCCGCGCGACCCGGACCTTGCCATCGCAAACGGTCGGGAGCTTTGCACCCAACTCCTCGACCCGCTCGAGGAAACATTTGGACGGCTTGCCATCCGCTCGGGCTACCGCTCGCCCGAACTCAATCAATACGGCAACGACAACAAGCTGAACTGCGCGCGCAACGACAACCCCATCGAATGCCACATCTGGGACTGGGCGGACGGGGACAAGGCCATTGCTGGCACGTCGCTCGCGATCCCGTGGTTCACGGATCAATACGAACAGGGCCGCGACTGGCAGGACCTCGCATGGTGGATCCACGACCACTTGCCGTATTCGGGCATGTGGTTCTTTCCCAAACTCTGTGCGTTCAATCTCGATTGGCGGCCCATCCCGCATCGCATGATCGGCAGCTACATCGCGCCGAAGGGGCTGCTTCTGCGAAGGGGCGAAAACCCAACCGAGCCCTTGGAGCAACGCCAGCGGCGCTACGCAGACTTCCCGCGGTTCCGAGGAATCGCATACCCCTGATGCGGTGCTCGCGGTGCGCGAGCTGTCAACCAATATACTTGCGCACAATATCTGGTTTGTGAGTTGACGCAGCCCAGCAAAATAAGGGATTTTATGGCCCAAATAGATCCTGGGGGAACGGGCAATGAAACGATTCTTGGGGGCGGCGGCGCTTGCGCTGGCCGCATCTGCTACCGTTGCAGCAGCACAGTCATGCGGGGGTATCTACACGGTGCAGCGCGGTGACAGCCTGTCGCTGATTGCCGATCGGCAGTACAAGAACGCCTCGACCTGGACCGAAGTGCACCGCAACAATCTGTCGGTGATCGGCGAGAACCCCAATGCACTGCGCGTGGGCATGGAATTGCGGCTGGGCTGCATTGATGGACTGCCGGTGGGCTTGCCGGGCGCCAATGCGCCCGTCGTCGCAGCGCCAGCGATCCAGACAGCATCGGCTGCTGCCCCGTCGCGTCGCAAACTGGAACAGTCCATCAACCTCGTGACCGCCGGTGACTTTGCCCCCTTCACCGACCAGGCGCTGGAAAACGAGGGGCTGATCACTGACGTGGTGCGCACCGCCATGCAAAGCTCGCAATCGGCCGACAATTACAACGTCCACTGGGTCAACGACTGGTCTTCGCACCTCGATCCGCTGATGACCAATGCGATGATGGACATGGCCTTTCCCTGGTACAAACCCGATTGCGCGGGCTCGCCCGACAATTACCGCTGCACGAACTTCCACTTCTCCGACCCGATGTTCGAGATGCTGATCCTGCTTTTCGTGGACAAGGCGCGGCCCATCCCCTTCGCCCAGGACAGCGACATCGAAGGGCGTACGCTCTGCCGTCCGGCGGGCTATTTCACCCACGACCTCGACCGTGCCGACCGCCGCTGGATTTCCGATGGCAAGATCACCCTGAAACAGCCGCAGACCGTCAAGGGGTGCTTTGACATGCTCGTCTCGGGTGAGGTCGACGCAGTCGCCATGAACGAATTTACAGGCCGCGCCGCGATCAAGGATCTGGGGCTGAAGGATCAGGTCGAAGTGGTGCAGGGGCGCCCGATCTCCATCGAAGGGCTGCATGTGCTGGTTCACAAGGATCACCCGCAAGCCGATGCGCTCGTATCGACGATCAATGGTGGCCTCGACGCAATCAAGCTGTCGGGCGAATACCAGCAGGTGATCGACCGGCACATGTCCAAGATCTGGGCGGAGTTCTGATGTCCTTGCGCACCTTCGCCTTGTCGGTAACGGCCACGCTCGGTGTCGGATCCGCCGCCATGGCGTGCGAACCCTCCGTCGTCGTGGCGCCCGGCGACACGCTCTTTTCCATCGCCGAGGATCACTTGGGCGATCTCTCTCGTTGGTCGCTCATCTTCTACAACAATCCCGACATCCAGGGCGGCAGTCTCTTGGACCTGCCCGCGGGGACGGTGCTGTCGATCCCGTGCCCCAATGTCGCCGCCCAGCCCGCAGCACCCGCGCCGGTGGTCGAGGCAGACCCCAAGCCATTGCAGCAGGACACCGAGGCGGAAATCAGGCTCGTCACCGCATCGAACTACGCGCCTTTCACCGACCTTAGTTGGCCGGGGCAGGGGATGCTGACCGAACTGGTCAATGCCGCGTTCGAGGCAACGCCGAACCCGCTCACATACTCCATCGAATGGGAAAATGACTGGTCCAAGCACCTCTTTCCCATGCTCGACAGCAAGGAGTTCGACATGGGGTTCCCGTGGTTCAAGCCCGACTGCGCGGGCAACCCGTCGAACGAACGCTGTGCAAATTTCCATTTCTCGGACCCGCTGGTTGATCTGGTCATCCTGCTCTTTGCGCGCAGCGATAACCCGTTCAACTTCGATCAGGACAGCGACCTGCACGGCAAGACGCTGTGTCGTCCCGCAGGCTATTTTACCCATGACCTCGACCGCGCCGACAGACGGTGGTTGTCCGAGGGGCTGGTGATGCTGAAACAGCCCGCCACACCCGATGACTGTTTCAACATGCTGGTCGCGGGTGAGGTCGACGCGGTGGCTTTGAACGAGTTTCTGGGCGTGCAGAAGATGTTCGAGATGGATCTGACCGACCAGGTCGCGCCCTTGTCGCGGCCCGTGTCGGTCGAGGGCTTGCATGTCCTTATTTCGAAAAAGCATTGGCGGGGGACCGCGCATCTCTACCGCTTCAACGCAGGTCTTGCGCGACTTAAGCAATCAGAGCGCTATAACGAGATCGTCAGCCGCCATTTGGCGCTGTTCTGGGATCAGATCAAAAACTGAGACGCAGCAGGGCTTGCCGCGCCTGTTCGGTCGGGTCATGGTTAACAAAAAGTAAACGACAAGGCGTAGACAGGCAGACGATGGCAGCAGTTGCAGGGCAGGGGCATGGCTGAACCCCTTGTTTTTCTTCCCGGGATGATGTGCGACGCGCGGCTCTTCGGCCCGCAGATCGCCGAGCTGTCCTCCGAGTTCTCCGTCATGGTCGCGCCCGTTACCCGCGGGGAACGGATCGAGGAGATCGCAAGCGGCCTGCTCGACGAATTACCCCAGCGCTTCGCGCTCGCGGGTCTGTCGATGGGCGGGATCGTGGCGATGGAGCTTCTGCGCCGCGCCCCTGACCGGATCACACGGCTCGCGCTGATGGACACCAACCCGCTGGCCGAGACACCCCAGATCGCTGCCGCGCGCGAGCCGCAGATCGTCAAGGTGCGCACGGGCCGGATGCACGAGGTGATGCGGGATGAGATGAAGCCGAACTACCTGGCCCCCGGTCCTTACGTCGACGAGATCCTGGCGCTGGTCATGGACATGGCCGACGCGCTTGGCCCCGAGGTGTTCGTGCGCCAATCCCGCGCGTTGCAACGCCGTCGCGATCAGCAGGGGACGCTGCGCAAGTGCAAGGTGCCGACGCTCGTGATGTGCGGCGCACATGATGCGCTTTGCCCGGTCAAGCGGCACACGTTCATGGCTGAGTTGATTCCAGGCGCCGAGTTGAAAATCCTGGAGGATGCGGGGCATCTACCCACGCTGGAGGCACCGGCAGAAACGACGCGGGCCTTGCGTGATTGGCTGAAACAGCCGCTGATCCTGCGATAATGTCGGGCTGTCAGTTGAAACTCCGCGCTAGCCGGATGTGATCACCACTTTGCCTTGGGGCCGGTCGAACAGTTCGAACCCAACGTCCTCCCACATGCGGGTCCAGACCTCGTAGTCGGTGAAATACCCCAAATGACCCGCGGCGTTGACGTCGAGGTTCTGCGCCACACCCGTGTCTTCATCGATGCGTGTGCCGACATAGTCGTCAATTCGGTAGATGTTGTGCCAGACGAGGCCATCCGGCATCTTGTCCGTCGTCACCTTGAACGCGTGCGGAAAGTAGTGGCGATAGACCTGCGTTACCGGCGAGCCCATGGTGATCAGGGTGATGGGCGGATTGCCATGCTCAGCAAGCAGGTCATGGACACGAGAGTTTTGCAGCATCTGGGTCGAAATCACCGTGCCTTGCGAATGTGAAATGATGGTGATCCGCGATGGTGTCATCGTCTGAAGCGTGTAGTGCAGCACCTTTGTGAAACGGCGATTGATGTCGTTGCGCAGAATGAAATTCGCGCGGTACTTTCCGGTCTTCACGCGGCAGATGCATCGCGCCTGCACCGCATAGGAGACTATGTCGCGGACCACACCCAGCGCACCCGCCACGAAGGACGGAAAGTTATAGATCAACACGCCCAAGCCCAGAGCGATCGCTCCGATGGTGCCATTGCGGGCATCGTTGAAGGCCACAAGGTCCATCGCCGCGCGGACGATTGTCCCCTCGGCCATGAAGGCAAAGCTGAACCGTTCAAGAAAAAGCGCGACAGCCAAGACAAATACAGCGACGACGAACAGTTTCAGAAGAAATGACAGGAACGGATGCAGGATGACCCGGCTGATCCATGGCGAGGGGTCTTTGGCGCTCAGTTTGCCGCGGCTGAAGCGGCGCACGAACACCAGGGCAAAGGCCGCCAGCAGAAATATCCCCAAAGCGTATATGGACAGGCCAAGCGTATCTTGTGCGTCCCCGAACTGGCGGTGAAAGACACCGTGCAAAAAGCCGTCGGGTTGGTGGGCGTCGTTGATCGCGGTGTTTGGCGGGTGCCCACGTTCTGTGCTGAGACGGGCAACCAGACTTTGGAACAGGAGCCAGAATGACGATGTGAAGGTCATCCAGAACATGATCATTGCGCCGACGATCGCCGGGTAAAGGGTATCGGATTGTTCGTTTTTCGGCGCATCCAGGGATCGTGGCAGGAAAAAACTGCTGAACAGAACGATGAAACCCAGGGTGATGGTCAGAAACCAGGATGCTTCAAGAAGTTTCACAGTATACGTAACGACGCACTCCAGGGATCCGTTCGGGTCTGCCCGTTGTCGAAAACTGTCGAGTACATCAGCGGGAGGCGAACAGAGCGGCCCTCCGGCGCCTCCGAACCAAGGCAGTATGGACGCGTGTGCCGTTTCGATACCGTGTGCGAGCCACGCCATCAGCGGCACCTGGTATGCGACCCAGATCAGAACGATCAGCGCGCCGAAAGCGGCAAGGCCGATGGTGAATATTCGAATGAGATAGCTGAGCCGCGCAACAGCCAGGATCAGTCCGGCGATGGCCAGAGCAATCAGCCCCTGCCCCAGCAGGGTAAGTGCCGTCGGGACATGAACGCCAATGTCGAGCGGCGTCACGTCGATCAACAGCAACAATGCCCCGATCAACAGGATCGCGTTCAGCGGTGCGACGAGCCCATAGAACGCCCATGTGAACCCGTGAAACAGCGCGATAGACGACTTCGTACGTGTGTTTTCGACATTGTCCATGCCGATGTATCCCAGCCCGAGAATGACGCTGAGCAGATCAAAAGCGGTGCGGAAAAATCCGTGAGGTGCAGGCGACTTGTCGGCCCAGAACACCTCGGCAAAGACTGTTTCGTTTGTGGTATCCTGACTTTGCGCTGGTCGCACGCGGCGCAGGTTCACAGGAAACAGCTTGGCGTTGCGTGGGCTTCCGTCGAATTCCCGTTCGGGCAGTTCGATCAGGTCGCGGTAGACATCAACGGGTCCATTGCTTCTGCGTTCTCTTGGTATTTCCTTGCTACCGCCATCGACCAGGTCGGTTGTGGCTGCTCCGACAATTGCATCCACGGTGTCGCCCGGTTTTTGCTCACCAATGCCATGCACGGCGAGGATCAGGTGCCTTCCCATGACGCGCCTCAATAGATTTAACCAATAGCGGGAATTTAGCAGCACCAATGGCCGCTGCGTCAAGACTTCTGAGGAATCGGTGATCAGGCTTGCGGTGGGTAAACCGCCGCGCGCTCAGTGTCTGTCAGGACATAAATGTCGCGGACCGCTTGCCCATCGGGCGTGAAAAACGGGGTCTGTTTCCACTTCCCGCCAATACGCCGAGGAAGCGCACGGGCGATCACACAGAACAGGAACTTCAATCCGCCTTCGTGTCCGCGTTTACCATTGGCCTTGCGGACAAATGCGCGCGCCTTGATCGGCCCGAGAGGACTGTCATCTTTCAACCGGTCGGTTCGAAACGAGGCAAAGGCCAGTTTCGGACTGCGCGCAGTGTTGAACATGATCGACCCGCAGCAGCGTGCGTGCCAGCGCAGGAGCCCCTTTTCTGAAAGGGAAAAGACGGCGAGCTGATCTTCGCCCGAGTCAAAGCGCACACGATCCGGCACGGTCTGGTAGACTTGGACGGCACCCGGTGCCGGATCAGGTTGGCCCGCATGAAGTTCGGTGGCGCGGCAATCGTGGCAGAAACACTCGGCGCGCGTACCGTTTGACGGTGACACGCCCAGAAGCGTGCCGCGCAGTTTTCCACAATCGCAGGCAAAGGGGAGATCCGCGCCCGCCATGACGACTATGCCGCCTGGTTCTTGTTCGCAGCCTTCTTGCTTGGCGGTGGCGGTGAATTGGCGTCGATGAAATCAAGAACCAGAGGCCGGATGTTGTTGCGCCAGCTCTTGCCTGCGAAAATCCCGTAGTGACCTGCGCCGGGCTCAACGTGGCTCGCCTTTTTCTCGTCCGGCAGGCCGGTGCAGAGATCGAGTGCTGCCACGCATTGTCCTGGGGCAGAGATATCGTCATTCGCGCCTTCGACGGTCTTTACCGCAACGGTGGTGATCTTGCCGATGTCGACTTGCTTGCCGTTGACGGTGAACATGTTCTTGGCGATCTCGCCTCGTTTGAAGATGCGTTCGACCGTGGACAGGTAGAATTCAGCCGTCATGTCCATGACAGCCAGGTATTCGTCATAGAAGCGGTTGTGCTTGTCGTGGTCGCTCGCCTCGCCCCGTGCGGCGCGGCCGATCTGGTCGGTGAACGCCTTGGAGTGCTTTTCGGCGTTCATCGACATGAAGGATGCGAGTTGCAGCAGGCCCGGATAGACCATGCGCCCGACGCCCTTGTATTTGAAGCCGACCCGCTGGATCATCATTTCCTCGAGCTGGCCCATGGTGACGCGGCGGCCGAAGTCGGTCACGTCCGTCGGCGTCGCGTCGGGGTCGATGGGACCGCCGATCAGGGTGAGGGAGGCGGGCTGCGCCTTGGGGTCTTCCTCGGCCAGGTAGGCGGTGGCGGCCAGTGTCAGCGGTGCGGGTTGGCACACGGCGATCACGTGGGTGTCGGGGCCAAGCTCGCGCATGAAGTCGACGAGGTAGAGGGTGTAGTCCTCGACATCGAACTTGCCGGCGCTGACGGGGATGTCGCGCGCGTTGTGCCAGTCGGTGATGTAGACCTCGCAATTGACGAGCAGCGATTTGACGGTCGAGCGGAGGAGGGTGGCGTAGTGGCCGGACATGGGTGCCACCAGCAGGATCTTGCGGGGCTGGGTCTTGCGGCCCGAGACATTGAAGTGGATGAGGTCGCCGAAGGGCTTTTCCATCACCTTCTCGATGTTCACGAGGTGGTCGCGACCGTCTTCGCAGGTGAAGGTGCGGATGCCCCAGTCAGGCTTGGCCACCATGCGTTCGAAGGTGCGTTCGGTCACCTCGCCCCAGGCCGACATCATCTGAAGGGCCGGGTTGGGCAGGGCGGCGAAGGCGGGGTAGGCGCCGATGGCCCGTGCGGTTGCTCCCAACCATTGATTGGTGTTGCGGACCGTTTCCATGAGATCGTAGCTCATCATGTAGCGCATGGCGCTCTCCTTCACTCTAGGGGCGGGTACGCACTCCCGCATTGGACGGTTTGTCGCTTTGCCCCCTGAAACATGCGACCATACATGTACAACCAACACGCGCACGCGCATTTGCTGCACGTGCAAAGACTACGGGGAAGACGTTAACATGACAACCAAGGACACTACCGATGGTGCTGTCACAGGCGAAAACCTCGATAAATTGAACACAAATCTCCGGAAGGTTGAGGAGCTCACACAGCGACTCACCCAGGTTTTGACGCACCGCAGCACGCACAACGCGGCGCTTGATGGCCCGAATCAGGAATTGTTTCAGAAAGCGGCTTCGGCCTACTGGACCGAAGCCTTTCGCGATCCGGCCAAGGTGCTGGAACACCAGCTTCAGTTCTGGTCGAAATCCGTCACTCATTTCGTCGAGGCGCAGCAGGCGCTGGCGCAGGGCAAGTTGCAGGCCCCCGCCGATCCCGGACCGAAAGACCGCCGCTTTGCCAACCCGCTCTGGGACACGCACCCCTATTTCAACTACGTCAAGCAGCAGTACCTGATCAACGCGGACGCGATCGCGCAGGCGGTTGAGGACGTGTCGGATATGGACCCGGTCGAAAAGCAGCGCCTCGCCTATTTCTCCCGTCAGATCGTGGACATGATGGCGCCGACCAACTTCCTCGCCACCAACCCCGATGCGCTGGAAAAGGCCGTCGCGACCGAGGGGCAAAGCCTGATCGACGGGCTGGAGAACCTGATTTCCGATCTCGAAGCCAACAATGGCGAGCTGATCGTGAAGCTGGCCGATGACAAGGCGTTCGAGTTGGGCGGCAACATTGCCACCACGCCGGGCAAAGTCATCTACCGCAACCGGATGATGGAACTGATCCAGTACACGCCAACGACAGAGAAGGTACACAAGACCCCCGTCGTGCTGTTCCCGCCCTGGATCAACAAGTTCTATATCCTCGATCTGAAACAGCAGAACAGCCTGGTGAAGTGGATCGTGGAGCAGGGGCACACCCTGTTTGTCGTGTCCTGGGTCAACCCCGATGCGGCCTATGCCGGGGTCGGGCTCGAGGATTACGTCGAGGACGGGTACCTGGCGGCGATCCGGGAGGCCAAGGCCATCACGGGCCAAAGCCAGGTGAACGCCATCGGCTACTGTATCGCCGGGACGACCTTGTCCCTAACGCTCAGCCTGCTGAAGCAGCGCAAGGACAAGTCGATCAAGTCGGCCACCTTCTTCACCGCGCTGACGGATTTCAGCGATCAGGGAGAGTTCACGCCGTTCCTGACCGACGACTTCATCGACGGGATCGAAGCGGAATGCGCGGACAAGGGCATCCTGCCATCCGTCATCATGGCACGGACGTTCACGTTCCTGCGCTCCAACGACCTTGTCTATACGCCCGCCATCAAAAGCTACATGATGGGAGAGACGCCGCCCGCCTTTGATCTGCTCTACTGGAACGGGGACGGGGCGAACCTGCCCGAGAAGATGGCGATGCAATATCTGCGCGGACTGTGTCAGCGGAATGAACTGGCCGAGTGCGGTTTTGAGCTTTTGGGTCACACGCTGAAATTGTCGGACATTGACGTGCCGCTGTGCGCCATCGCCTGCCAGACGGATCACATCGCGCCGTGGAAAGACAGCTACCGCGGGATCCAGCAGATGGGGTCGAAGGACAAGACCTTTATCATGACCCAATCGGGTCATATCGCGGGCATCGTGAATCCGCCCAGCAAGAACAAGTACGGCCACTATACGAACCCGGATCTTACCCTCGATCACAAAGACTGGCAGGAGACCGCGGACTTCAACGAAGGGTCCTGGTGGCCGCGCTGGGGCGCCTGGCTGAAAAAGCGGGGCGGGGCGATGGTCAAGGCCCGCGAGCCGGGTGATTCTGCCCACCCTGTGCTGGAAGATGCGCCCGGAACCTACGTGACGGTCAAGGCAAGACCCTGAAATTCCTGATCCTTTCCGCTACGGAAATTATTTTTTCTGCACTGCAGCAAAAACCTTGATATGCTGCAGCGCAGCATGTATATTTTGTGCAGACGCAGAAACACCGGGATGATCCGGCACAGGCGCAAAAGGATTGAAGACAATGGCTAAGCAACAAGACATGACCGCAATGTTCAAAGACATGATGGGTGCATTCCCCGTGGACACAGCGGCCATGGAAGACGCATTCAAAACAGCAACCACGCTGAACGAAAAACTGAGCCACGTGGCAATCGACGCGGCTGAAAAGTCGACCGAGATTTCCTCGAAGTGGACCAAAGAAACTCTGGCGAAACTGGGCGACATGTCCAAAGCCAAGGCAGAGCCTGCCGACTACGCCAAAGCCATGACCGATTTCGCATCGGCCTATGCTGAAGTGACAGCCGAGCACATGGCCGCCTTCGCTGAAGTTGCCAAGAAAGTGCAGATGGACACCGTCGAGCTGATGATGGCCGCAGGCAAAGACATGAGCGAAGACGCGCAAGCAGCCGTCAAGAAAGCCACCGGCGACATGACCGCCGCGGCCAAGAAGGCTGCTGCTGCGAAGTAAGTCGCACAAAGATATATCGCGCCAACTTTCCTCCCTGAAAGGCGCGGTGACTATGGCGGGCCACATTTGGCCCGCCTTTTTCCTTTGGATCAGGCGAGGTGCCGCGCCAGCCAGTCATACACCCGCCGCACCCGCGGGATTCGGCGCACGTCTGGATGTGCTGTGAGCCACAGCGGCATGGTGCCTGCATCCTCATCCCGTGAAACGCGGATCACGCGGCTGTCGGCATCCCCGACGCGCCGCGGCGCAAAGCCGATCCCGTATCCGGCAATCACCATGTGCCAGCACAGCACCTGATCATCGCTGCGAAACGCAAAGAAATCGCGGCCGACTTTGAGCCCGCGCTGTGCAAATGCTTCAATGATCAGTGTGCTGCGGTCATAGCCGACCAGGCTGTGATGGTGCAGGTCTTGCAGTGTGTCCGGGGCACCGTGCCTTTCGATGTAAGCCGGTGCGGCATAGGCACCAAGCGGCAGGTCGGTGATGTGCCGGGCGATCACGTCCGGCTGCGTGGGCCGGTACATGCGCAGCGCGATGTCCGCCTCGCGTCGCAACAGGTTTTCTGTGGTGTCCGAGGCGACGACCTCGATCTCGATCCCCGGGTATGTGGTGTGAAGATCCGACAGGATCGGGGGCAGAATGAAGTTCGCCACCACATGGCTGGCCGTAAGCCGCACCGTGCCGGCAATGTCGGTGCCGTGCCCATCGCGGGTCGTGTCGAAGCGTGCTGCTGCGTCGGCCATGGCGGTGGCGTGCGCGAGAAGGTCTGTGCCTTCATCGGTCAGGATCATGCCGCCGCGCGACCTGTCGAAGAGCCGCGTTCCGAGTGTCGCTTCGAGCTGGGCGATATGCCGGCTGAGCGTCGGCTGGCTGCTGCCCTGGGCGCGCGCGGCAGCAGAGAGCGAGCCGTGTTCCGCAACGGCGGCAAAGGATTGTATCTGGGACCAGTCAGGTTGGGTCATCTATTCAATTTTGTATGGACCGTGTCATCTTGATCCAAATGATATTCGAAAATAGGTGATTTAGATAGGGGGCAGATCAAGCGTTTTAAGGAGATCTGTTCCATGTCGTCAGTGATTGTTTTGGGCGTGAAAGGCCGGTTCGGACGCGCGGCCGCGGATGCCTTTGCCGAGGCCGGGTGGCGGGTCACTCGTGCCGGGCGCGGATTGAGCGGAGAAGGCTGCGTGGACGTCGATGCCACGGAGACCGCCGCCGTGGTGTCGGCTTGCGCGGGCCATCAGGTGATCGTCAACGCGGTCAATCCGCTTTACCATCACTGGGCCGACACCGTGCCGCGGGTGACGGAGGCCGTCATTGTGGCGGCGCGTGCGGCGGATGCCACCGTGATGATACCGGGCAACATCTACAATTACGGGCGCGACATGCCCCCGATGCTGACCGAAGACACCCCATGGGGGGCGGAAACCCGAAAGGGCAAGATCCGAATCCGTATGGAGGAGGCTTATCGGGACAGCGGGGTGCGGACCATCGTGCTGCGGGGCGGTGATTTTCTGGACACCAAGGCGTCGGGCAACTGGTTTGAAAGCTATATCGCGCCCAAGGCGGGGCAGGGCAAGCTGACCTATCCCGGTCCGCGCCACCTTGTTCACGCCTGGGCTTATCTGCCGGATATGGCTCGGGCCATGGTGGCTTTGGCGGAGCGGCGGCTTGAGTTCGACGGGTTTGAAGAGTTCGGTTTCGGTGGCTATGCCCTGACCGGCCATGACCTGATCGCGCTGGTGGAAGATGTCATGGACAAGCCAATGCGTGTATCGCGCTTGCCTTGGTGGGCGGTGGGCGTGATGGGCCTGTGGTCGCCATTGATGCGCGAGGTGGTCGAGATGCAGTATATCTGGCACCGGCCGCATCAGGTTGACGGTGCAAAGCTGCGCGCGGCGCTGCCGGAGTTTCGCGAGACACCGGTTCGGGATGCCATCGCTACATCACTCTCCTAGCAAACGAAAGCGTATGGTGAGATGCAACAAACAGCCTGATTTGCCGCATCTGCACACACCCTTTCTTTTTGTCCACACCCCGCCTAAGCTGCGTTGCAGCACGCGGCATCGGGGAGATCAGGCACGTGACAGAAAAACCAGCACCCTTGTTGATCAAGCGGTATGCCAGCCGACGGCTCTACAACACGGAGACCAGCGACTATGTCACGCTGGAGGACATTTCGGGTTTTATCCGGGATGGGCGCGAGGTTCAGATCGTGGACCTCAAGACCGGCGATGACCTGACACGGCAGTATTTGCTGCAGATCATCGCGGAGCATGAAAGCCGTGGCGAGAGCGTCCTGCCGGTCGACGTGCTGAACGATCTGGTGCGCAGCTACATGGGCGGTGGGGCGTCCGTAGTGCCGCAATTCCTGCAAGCGTCGTTCGAGATGTTGCGTGATGGGCAAAGCAAGGTGATGGAGAACATGAACGCCATGAACCCCATGGCCAAGATGCCGGGGTTCGAGATGATGCAGGCCCAGCAGGAAGCCTTCATGAAGGCGATGACGGGCGGGCTCGGAACCGCTTGGGGATCGTCGGGCCCCGCACCGGAAGCCGAAGACAAGGATGACGGTGAGGATCTGGACGCCATCAAAAAGCAGCTTGCCGAGTTGCAGGACAAGCTGTCGAAATTGTCCTGAAGGATATTTCGTTCAGCCGTTCGCTTTTGCGTCGCCACCTGCTTGATGAACAAGGTAACGCCATGAATGCGAGTGTCGGCATGGCATGGCTGCGATACGTGGCCTGACCGAGAAACAGGAAACCATCATCCAAACGGTTCGTGACGCGAAGCCGACAAACCAGTGTCGCTTCGAAGACGATGCGACCTGGCCGCCTACGGTGGCGACGAGAAAGCCCAGCGTTCGTAAACGCTGGGTTCGTGCGCTTGTGACTTTACAGAATGAAGTCTTCGATACTCAGATCAGTTGTGCCGCGAACCAGAAAACCGGTGTCTGCCACGCCGTCTCCGTCGACGTCGACAAGAACTTGCGACGCTTTGCCATCAATTGTGACGATGCGGAACTCGGCGGTTGAGGATCCTGTAAAGTTATCGACCAGTTGGAGCGCCCCAGCGTCGCCAAGATCGGCGATGTCGATCTTGTCCTGGCCCTTTTCGAAATCCGCAATCACATCAGTCTCGCCAAAGGCCACAGCACTGTCAGCGACACTGTTGAAAACAAAGATATCCTCGCCGTCGCCGCCGTTCAGCACGTCGCGACCGGTACCGCCGGTGATGATGTCGTTGCCCGCGCCGCCGAACAGTTGATCGTCGCCCGCACCGCCATCAAGGGTATCGCTACCGGTTGAACCGGACAGCCTGTCTTTGCCAGAACCTCCGTCGAGTTTGTCGTCGTCTGCGCCACCTCGCAATGTGTCGTTGCCATTGCCGCCGTCGAGCTCATCATTGCCCGCGCCGCCGTTGAGCCTGTCGTCGCCATTTTCACCTATCAAGGTGTCGTTGCCGGCGTCACCGTCGAGTCTGTCGCCGCCGCCGCCGCCTCTCATCACGTCGTTGCCAGCGCCACCGAACAAGAGATCGTTGGCGCCGCCACCATCCACGCTGTCGTCTCCATCGCCAGCAAAGACACGATCAAAGCCGGAACCGCCAGAGATCATATCATCCCCGGCACCGCCGAAGAGGAGATCATTGCCCGCGCCGCCGTCCAGTACGTCGTCACCATCATCACCAGAGAGCCGTTCATTGGAATCACCGCCCAGCAGGGTGTCGTTTCCGCTGCCGCCGTGGACAACATCGGGTGTGATAGGATTGCGTGTTTCGCTATTGCGTGCATCAAACAGGTCATCGCCACCTTCGAGAAGGACATCGCCAATGATGAGGCCGTTATTGATGACCGTTTGACCGGTGTCGTTTCCCTTGATCGCGATTGAGTCGATGAGGTTACCGCCAGATATTATGTCATTGTTTCGTACAATACCGCCAACGGCACCTGCCGCGAACTCAATGCCAACGCCGTCCGTTACACCGCCATTGATGCTCAAATTGTTGATAATTTCGACATTATCCGACGCAACAACAATACCTGTTTTGGCCCGAATGAACCCGTTGTTCACGATCAGGTTGTTTTCACCCTCATCATATATGCCAACTCCGTCATCGAAATTGCCGGAAATGCTCCCCGAATTCAGAATGGTGTTGTTTGAGCCAACAGACTTTATTCCGGTGTTGCCCGAAATATCTGCAGGTTTCGAGTTCAGGATCAAATTGTCTGAACCGACCATATTGATACCGATGTCGGTGCCTTCGATATCACCGCCTTCGTTGTATATGATGCCGTCCGACACAGAGGCACTGATGCCGGTGCCAACCCCGTCGATGACGCCGAAATTCGTGATACTCAAATTGAGAGCCGATTCAACTGTCAAGGCTGCCGGAAGATCGCCGAGCTGGTTGGAAATCCTGACATCTTGATCGATCACGTACGGGCCAGGATCGGCTTCGAAAAACAGCCCTTCGTTGGTGGATTCGAGAAATTTGATACTCATCTATTGCTCCTGATTTATATCCGGTGCCTTTGTCGCGCCGGATGGGGTCAAAATGCCCAAGACGGTTTGATCGCCTGGACGTCTTCAAAGCGGAAACATGTAAGCTTGCGCAGCACGAACGTGCTCAGTGCAGACTGAAACAGTGGTTGGTCTGAATTATGATGTGCGTCCGTGCACCGCCTTCGATCGAAGCAAGAATGAGCCCGACCGAACTGGCGCTGTGCCCTTGGTGATGGCGACACGCAAACATGCGTGCCCCGACGGGCGTGGAAAACTTACTAAAATATATTTCGCGCTAATAGTTTGCCGACCGCAGCCGACACACGCAGCAGTAGCAAGGCACCGCATAGGTTGGAATGCGGGATTTTATTCGGCGCTGGGGGTGTGAGCGCGAATTCGCCCGCGTCTGGGCGCTTGTTTGCGCATGACGTTACGGCAGGCATGCGCCACCACTTGAAACGGACGATGGGGCTCAACACCCAGACCTGCGCGCCGGGTGTTGGAGGTTGTTGCAGGCAGTGGCCTTTAAGCTGCGCGCTGTTCCGTGGCTGAGGCAATGGCCAAGAGCAGCGCATCTGCCACTGCGTCGAGTGTGTCAGCGGAAAGATGCACAGGCAGGCGCACGTCACAAGCCCGCATCAGCATCGCCCGTGTTTGCGGCAGTTCAGGCAGATCTGGTATGAACTGCCAGTTCCAGAAGGCGCGTGCATTGTCCGTGCTGGCGCCGAAGACCTGAACTTTGACACCGGTCTGTGCTGCAGCTTCCACAAAGGCCGCGACCTGATTGTCGGTGACATTGACCAGATTGAACTGGATTGAATCCGGCGCACGCAACTCACCTGGCAGGGGGGCGGGCACGTGGATGTATGGGCTGTCCTCCAACAAGTTTGCCACGTGGTCGTGGTTGCGCCGCCCATCCTCGACCCGTTGCGCGAGGTGTGGCAACTGCGGGCGTATGACAGCCGCGCTCAGGTTCGACATGCGCAGATTGTAGAGCGGCCATTTGTTCTGATGTTTTGCAAAGGCGTCCTGCAGCACTGGGTGTTTCTTCCAGTTGTGCTCGTACGCGCCGGACATGATGATCGCGCGCGCCACCAGATCGGCGTCATCGGTGATCATGATGCCGCCTTCGCCTGCGTTGATCATCTTGTAGGACTGGAAGGAAAAGCAGCCGATGGCGCCGATGGTGCCAATCTTCTGCCCGTTCCACAGCGTGCCCAGCGAATGTGCCGCATCCTCGATCACCGGGACTTGGGCCGCGCGGCACAGGGTCATGATCGCGTCCATGTCCGAGGTGTGGCCGCGCATGTGGCTGATGATGACGGCCTGCACCGTGGGCAGCTTGGCCACGAAGTCGTCGATGTCTATACGGTAGTCATCGCGCACTTCGCAAAGCACCGGCAGGCAGTCGGCGTGCAGAACGGACGAGGGTACGGCAGCAAATGTAAAGCCCGGGATCAGGACGCGCGCATCGCGGGGCAGGTCCAGCGCTTTGAGCGACAGGAACAGCGCGGCCGAGCAGGAGGACACGGCCAGCGCGAACTTGCTGCCCATCATCTCGGCGAACTCGGCTTCAAGCAGGGAGACCGGCGCATCCTGCGCTGCGGTGTAGCGGAAGAGATCGCCGGAGGTCAGGAGCCGGTCAATCTCGGCTCGGGCAGCGGCGGGGATGGGTTCGGCGGAGTGCATATCGGGCAGGGCCATATTTCAGAATCCTTATGCTCGGTTTTTGGTTTTCTAAATCCGATAGGCGCAAAAGGAAACGATTTTGTGACGCGAAGGCGGGATTGAGGTCAGATTCCCAGCCTGTCGCGCAGGCTGTACCAGGTCATCGCAAGCATCAGGAGCGGCGTGCGCAGGCGCGGGCCACCCGGAAACGGGATGGACGGAATAGCCGCCATGGCGTCGAACCCATCCGATTGACCCTGAATGGCCTGCGCCATCAACATACCGGCATGGGTTGCCGTCCCGACGCCGTGCCCTGAATAGCCCGAAGCGCTCAGCACATTGGGCGCCAGCCGTGCGAGATAGGGCAGGCGTTTCATCGTGATCGCCAGCGTCCCGCCCCATGCGTAGTCGATGGGCACATCTGCGAGGTGGGGAAAAATCTCGGACATGGGCGCGCGCACCTTTGCCGCGATGTCGGACGGGAAGCGGTAGCCATAGCTTTCGCCGCCGCCAAACAGCAGCCGGTTGTCATGGCTGAGCCGGAAATAGTTGATCACGAACCGATCATCGGCCACGGCGATGTCGCGCGTAAGCACGCGTGCAGTTTCCTCCAGTGGCGCGGTGGCGGCGATGAAGTTGTTGATCGGCATCACGCGGGCGGCGACGCGCCTGTTCAAGGTGCCCAGATAGCCATTGCACGCGAGGATGACGTGGTCTGCGGTAACTTTACCTGCGTCGCTCTCGACCGTGACCTTTGCGCCTTCGGTCATGCGCGTTACCGTGCTGCGCTCGCAGATCGTAACACCCGCATCTTCCGCCGCGCGCGCCAGGCCCAGGGCAAAGCGCAGTGGATGAAGGTGTCCTGACATCGGGTCAATCACACCGCCGCGATAGGCAGGCGACGGACAGATGGCGTGAAACCCGTCCCGGTCCAGCACCTCCAGCGGGTGGTCGTAGTGTCGGTCCATGTGGTCTGCATAGGCATGCAGGTCAACAACGTCCGCGTCACTCTCGGCGGTCCATGCCACACCGGGACGATACATACAGTCGATCCCATGGGCATCGATCAGATGCCGGACCAGATCGGTTGCCTCAAGGCCCAGATCCCACAGCTTACGGGCATCCGCCTTTCCCAGCATCTGCTCCAGATACGGCTGTTCGACCCGCTGCCCGGTCCCGAGCTGCCCGCCATTGCGCCCCGAGGCACCAAAGCCAACGCGCTGCGCCTCGAGCACGACAACGCGCCGCCCGGCTTGTGCCAGATGCAGGGCGGCGGACAATCCGGTGTAACCTGCGCCCACGACGCAGACATCGGCCTGCATTGGCCCCTGCAATGGCGCGCGTACATCCGGAATGTCAGCAGTGGCCGCATACCAACTGTCCGGATACGCGCCGGGCTGATCATTGGCGGTCAGAAGGTCCATGCTTCCCTGTTTCCAAAAAATCCTCCCCGAAGGGCCGGGTTGCCGCCTAGACGTTCAGCAGCAAATGCTCGCGCTCCCATGGGGAAATAACCTGCAGGAACTCGTCATACTCGGCCCGTTTCACGATGGAATAGACGCGGGCGAACTCTTCTCCCAACACCTCGTGCAGATCGGTCGCCTGATCAAAGAGATCGAGAGCAGAGCCCAGAACACGAGGGATGTCGCCATCCCCCTCGTAGGCATCGCCCCGGAACTGAGCCGAGGGCCGCTTTTCCTGAACTAGGCCCAGATAGCCGCAGGCCAGTGACGCTGCGATACCCAAGTAAGGGTTGCAGTCCATCCCTGCGATGCGGTTCTCAACCCGTCGCGCCTGCGGTTCAGACAGGGGGATGCGGATGCCGGTGGTGCGGTTGTCGCGGCCCCAGGCCAGGTTAATCGGGGCGGCATGGTCCTTCACGTAGCGGCGGTAGCTGTTGACGAAAGGGGCCATAACGGCAAGGGCAGAGGGCAGGTGGGTCTGCAAGCCCGCTATGAAGTGAAAGAACGCGTCGGTGTCGCCTTCCTGCGGGCCGACAAACAGGTTCTGGCCGGTCTCCATGTCGATGATCGAGTGATGGATGTGCATGGCACTTCCGGGCTCGCTCGCGATGGGTTTGGCCATGAAGGTGGCAAAGCAATCGTGGCGTAGCGCCGCCTCGCGGATCAGACGCTTGAAATAGAACACCTCGTCCGCGAGCTTGACCGGATCGCCGTGGCGCAGGTTGATCTCAAGCTGGCCTGCGCCGCCTTCCTGCGTGATGCCGTCGATCTCGAACCCTTGCGCTTCGGCGAAATCGTAGATGTCGTCGATCACCGGGCCAAACTCGTCCACGGCCGTCATCGAATATGCCTGCCGCGCGGCGGCCGGGCGTCCGGACCGGCCCACCATCGGCTCGATCTCTTGCGCCGGATCGAGGTTGCGTGCGATCAGGAAGAACTCCATCTCGGGCGCCACAACAGGTTTCCAACCCCTGTCCTTGTACAGCTGAACAACCCGTTTCAGCACGTTGCGCGGGGAGAAGGGCACAGGGTTGCCCTTGCGGTCATAGGCGTCGTGGATCACCTGAAGCGTCCAGTCGCCGGTCCACGGGGCGGCGGTGGCGGTGGACATGTCCGGCTTCAGGATCATGTCCTTTTCGATAAAGCCGTCCTCGTCCGCGGCTTCTCCCCAATCGCCGGTGATGGTCTGGTAGAAGATGCTGTCCGGCAGGTGGAAATAGTCCTGGCGCGCGAACTTGCTGGCGGGCACCGCCTTGCCCCGTGCGATGCCGGGCAGGTCGGCGATGATGCATTCAACCTCGTCCAGCCGTTTGCCTTCGAGGTATAGCTGCGCCGCTTCGGGCAATCCGGCTGTCCAGTGTTCAGACATCGACGCAGGCCCCCTGTTTGAGGAAAGCCGCCATGTCTTCGGCGATCCTGTTGCGCTGTGTTGGCGTGTCGAGCTGCGCGCGGGCTGTTTCAATCAGCGGGTCAGGGACCACACCCGGGGCACGATATTTGGTCAGGGCGTCGATCATGTCGGCCCCGAATTCGGGATGCGGCTGAACGGTCCAGATGCGGTCACCATAGACAAGTGCAGCATATTCGCAAAAGTCGTTGGACCCAATGACCTCTGCAGCCGGGGGCAATTCGACAACCTGATCCTGATGCCATGCATTCACGGCCAATGTTTCGCCCTTGTATGCATATTCGCGCCGTCCCACAGACCAACCGCCATCAAACTTGACCACCTTGCCCCCCATGGCCTGCGCTATGATCTGATGGCCGAAACAGACCCCGATCATGGGGCGGCCTGAGGCGTGAATGGCGCGGATCAGGTCTTCGAGCGGTGGAATGAACGGATGATCTTCGTACGCGCCATGTTTCGACCCCGTCACAAGCCAGCCATCGCAGGCGTTCGGCCCGTCGGGAAACTCCATATCCACGACATTGAAGGTTTGGAACTCAAAGCCGTGCCCGTCCAGGAGGCGCGCGAACATGGCGTCGTAGTCGCCCAAGCTGCCCAACACTTCGTCGGGCGCGTGGCCGGTTTGCAGAATGCCGATTTTCATGGATCACCCGATGGTTGCGCGGCGAAGATAGTGTGCTGCTCAGACGCTGTCGAGGTAGATTTCGGTCTGTTCCTCGGGGCTGAGGTCGGCCATGTGCTTTGCCTCCTGCCGCTTGGTCATGAGCATGTTGCGGATCAGTTCGGCGTCGAAAATGCGCGCGATCTCGGGACTGTTTTCAAAAGCGGTTATCGCGCTGTCCCACGTGCCCGGCACCTGCGGCAGGTCCTGCGCGTAAGCGTTGCCGGTGATCGGCGCTTGTGGCTCGGTGGCATCCTCGATCCCGTTCAGTGCGGCGCCGAGGACCGCGGCAATGGACAGGTACGGGTTCACGTCGCCCCCGGCAAGGCGGTGTTCGATGCGCCGCGCTGCGGTGGGGCCGGAAGGCACGCGGATCGCCGCCGTTCGGTTCTCATAGGCCCAGGCGATACCCGTGGGCGCGTGGGCGCCGGGCACGAGGCGGGCATAGGAATTGGCATGCGGTGCAAAAACCAGCATGGAGCCGGGCATGGCGGCTAGACATCCCTGAATGGCGTGGCGCAGGGCATCGCTGCCCGCGTCCGTGCCGTCGTCAAAGATGTTGTTGCCATCCGCATCCAACACCGAAAAGTGCATGTGCAGACCGTTGCCGGCATAGTCGGGGTAGGGCTTGGCCATGAAGGATGCGGCGAACCCGTGCTTGCGCGCCAGTCCCTTGACCAGAATCTTGAACAGCCACGCGTCATCTGCCGCTTTCAGCGCGTCGGGCTGGTGCATCAGGTTGATTTCGAACTGGCCCAGACCGCTTTCGGAAATGGCGGTGTCGGCGGGGACGTCCATTGCCTCGCAAGCATCGTAGAGCTCGGTAAAGAAATCGTCGAAGGCATCGAGGGTGCGCATCGACAGAATCTCGCCCGCCACGCGCCGTTTGCCTGAGCGCGGCGACGGCGGCACGCGCAACCGGCTGCCTGCGTCGTCAATCAGGAAGAACTCAAGCTCCACTGCAACAACGGGGGTCAAGCCCGTGTCTGTGAAACGTTTTTGCACGTCGGCCAGGGCATGGCGCGGATCGCCCATGAAGGGGCGGCCATCTTCGTGATACATCCAGATCGGCAGCAGCCCGGTGGGTGTGTTCAGCCACGGCATCGGTACGAAACCACGCTCGGTCGGACGCAGGACGCCGTCGCGGTCGCCCGAGGCAAGGACCAACGGACTGTCCTCGATATCCTCGCCCCAGATGTCGAGGTTCAGGACGGACATGGGAAAGCGCGTGCCATCTCGCGCCACCTTGTCGGCAAAGCGCACCGGCATCCGTTTGCCCCGCGCCACCCCGTTCAGATCGGCAGCAGCCACGCGGATCGCGCGGATTTCAGGGTTGTCTGTAAGCCAATCGTGCATCACGCGTCTTTCATTGTTCCGACAAGTATGCCCGCCGGAGGCACAAAATCCTTCACCGGATCAGGTTCATGCGCAGCTTCATCTTCTGGCGCGTGTTGGCTGGCAAATGGCGGTTCAGGCGACGGTTCACCAGGCCAAAGATGCCAATGATGATCAACGTCAGCAGGATGAAATATCCTGCAAGGATGGGATAGGGTACAAACGGGTTGAACGTCTTGTCTGCAAAGTAATTCGCGTAGTAGAGCGCATCGCCCCGCTGTTGCCACGCCGGAAAGCCGGAGAAATACACCAGTGTCGTGGCGTGAAACAGAAAGATGGCTTCGTTCGTATAGGCCGGCCAGCCCAGCCGCAGCATCGTGGGCCAGACGACGCGCTTGAAGCGGGGCCAGCCGGATAAGCCGTAGGCATCGGCGGCCTCGACCTCGCCCTTGGGGATGGATTGCAACGCGCCGTAGAAAATCTCGGCTGAGTAAGCGGCGGTGTTCAGGAACAGGACAATCAGCGCGCCCAGCCATGCGGCCGAGAAGGGATGAAAGAAGGGGTGCACGCCCTTGAGCTGCAGGAACAGGAAGTAGGCAAAGAAGAACTGGATAAAGAGCGGCGAGCCTCGGAAGATGAAAATGAACCATTCCGATGGCTTGCGGATCAGCTTCGACTGCGCGTTCTTGCCCATGGCGACCGCCGTGGCCAGGACAAAGCCGAAAGCCAGTGCGAGCAGGCCAAAATAGATGTTCCAGATCATGCCAGAGCCGATCAGGGTGAACTGCTGGCACAGCGTGAAGTCATCGCGCGGCAGGAGCCGTTCGCCAATCCCGATGGAGCGCAGGCCGTAGTCCATGATGGTCTGGGCGCAGGACATCAAGCGGCGGCCTTTCGCTGTGCTTCACCGCCTGTCGTCGCTTGTCCATGCGTCAGGCGCACCATCAACCTGTCGAGGACGATCTCGGACGCGCGGGTGAACATCAGGTAGAAGATCAGCAGCGCGAGAAAGTACCACATGCGCCAGTCGCCATGTGGGTACTCCGTAAAGCGCGAGGTCTTGGTCCCGCCCAATTCGCGCGCCCAATACACGATGTCTTCGACACCCAAAAGAAACAGAAGGGGTGTCGCCTTGATCAGTACCATCCACAGGTTTGACAGGCCCGGCAGGGCAAAAACCCACATCTGGGGCACCATCACCCGCCAGAAGGTCTGGCGCGTGGTCATGCCATAGGCTTCTGCCGTCTCGAGCTGCGCCTTGGGCACGGCGCGCATGGCGCCGTAGAGCACATTGGCTGCGAAGGCGCCGAACACGATGGCGAAGGTTAAAACGGCAAGGCCAAAGCCGTAAGTTTCGTGCATCCATTGCGGGGCATTGCCCAGGGGCATCTTGGCCGCCGCACAGACCACAAAATCGTTGCCTTGGCGGATGGGGTCGGTCCAGTCGGGGCAAAGTGCGCGGTGGCGCAGATATTCAATGGCCTGGTCAAGCGCGATCACGAAAAACAGGAAAAACGCGATATCGGGCACGCCCCGTACAATCGCGATGTAGCCGCGCCCGAGCCAGGACACTGGCGCAATACGCGATCGAGCCGCCGAGGCTCCGGCAAAACCAAAGGCCAGGGCCGCGGGCGCAGTGATGGCCAACAGTAAAAAGACAGTCAGCACCGACCAATAGATCGACATGTGCTTGCCCGTTGTCAGGTAGCACGCCATCCACTGCCAGTCGGGCAGGGTGCTTGGATCGGTACAGAAGGAAAACATGAACGCCAGAAAAAGGAGGGCGGAGGTGTCCTCCGCCCTGCTAAATGGTCTTTAGAAACCGTCGCCGATTTCCCATTTGGCGATCAGTTCGTTCAGCGAGCCGTCTTCCTTCATCGAGGTGATGGCCGCGTCGAACTTCTCTTTCAGCTCGGTGTCGCTTTCACGCAGGCCCAGACCGATGCCGCCGCCGATCAGCTCTTCCTTGTCGAGCATCATCAGGTCGGCGTCTTCGTCGGCGATGGGTGTCAGGAATGCTTTGTCGGCCAGAACCGCGTCGGCTTCACCGTTTTTGACGGCAGCGATCGTTTCCTCGGGTGTCGCAAATTCGACCAGTGTCGCGCCGGTTTCGGCGATGAAAGCCGCCTGGATCGTATTGGCTTGCGCAGCCAGTACGCCGCCTTCCAGATCAACATCTGCCGACATGGCGACATAGGCCGACGGGTCGGGCAGGGTGTAGTTCTGAGTGAAGTCGATAACCTCGTCACGCTCGTCCGTGATGCTCATGCCCGCGATGATCGTGTCATAGTTGCCGGACACCAGGTTGGGGATGATGCTGTCCCATTCGTTGGTGACCCATTCGCAGGTCAGTTCGGCGCGCGCGCACAGTTCGTCGCCCAGCTCACGCTCGAACCCGTCCACTTCACCGGCGTCGTTGATGAAGTTGTAGGGAGGGTAGGCGCCCTCGGTGCCCATGCGCACGACCGAGTGACCGTCGGCCAGGGCGAACGTGGCGGTCACCGCGACCGCAACCGTCGAAAGAAGGATGGATTTCATGAGTGATACTCCCGTTGGTGTGTTGATTTACGCGGCGTGGGTTGCAGACAGAAACCCGCGCAGACGTTCCGATTTGGGCGCGCCGAACAGATCGTCGGGCGCCCCTTGTTCTTCGATCAGGCCCTGATGCAGGAATACGACATGGTCGCTCACGTCATGGGCCAGTTTCATATCATGCGTGACAATCAGCATGGTGCGCCCTTCGGCGGCCAAGTCCTTGATCACCTTGACAACTTCCTGTTCCAGTTCAGGGTCCAGGGCACTGGTTGGTTCGTCAAACAGCAGCGCTTCCGGCTCCATGCAAAGTGCCCGCGCAATCGCCGCACGTTGCTGCTGGCCACCGGACAATTGGGCCGGATAGACGTCGCATTTGTCGCCAATGCCCACCTTGTCCAGGTATTTGCGGGCGGCCTGCTCGACCTCTGCCGGGTCGCGGCGCAGGACGGTCACGGGCGCTTCCATCACGTTTTGCAGGATCGTCATGTGGGCCCACAGGTTGAACTGCTGGAACACCATGGACAGGTTCGTGCGGATACGCAGAACCTGCTTTGCGTCGGCGGGGCGGCGGGCGTGATCGCTGCCTTTCCAGGTGACCGGTTCGCCCTTGAACAGAACCTCGCCCTGCTGGCTGTCTTCCAGCAGGTTGCAGCAGCGTAGAAGTGTTGATTTGCCCGATCCGGATGACCCGATCAGCGACACCACGTCACCGCGTTTCGCCCGAATATCCACGCCTTTCAGCACCTCGAGCGTGCCATAGGCTTTGTGTAGGTTGCGGATTTCGATAACGGCGGTGTCGGACACGTGTGGGCAGCTACGTCTGTTTCGATCAGCCGGTATAAGGGAGGAAAAGATGTGCCTTGTCCACGGGCAAAAGGGACGTTTTGCCTGCGTTTTGCGCAAATTGACGTGGGGAGAGGCCGGATTGATCAGGGCGTGGGCGGAATGGGCAGGGCGAGGTACTCGGATGCCGGGATGTCGACCATCCCCTTGAGGCGCAGATCGCACCGGTCCTCGTGTGGCATTGCAGCGATGGCTGAGCGTACGGCATCCGCAATTGGTGCGGGATCGCGATCCAGTGCGGTGATATAGGGCAGTGCCGGTGTTGGTTCGGTCGTGTCGAAAGCTTCGAGATAAGCAACCGCATCCATATCGTGAGCGCCCCAGAGGAGCATTGTTACGGCGTCGATGGCTGCGTAATCTGCTGTTTTTAACAGCACACTATTAATGCTTCCCAAGTGGGACCCGGTTTGTTTGATCCGCTTCGGTCTTAGCCCACGCGCGGCCAAATGCGCCACCGGAGCGGCCCAACCGGATTGTGATAGCGGTTCGTTGTAGGCCATAACCCCTTGTTTCGAAAGCTCTCTCAAGGGCCGAGGGTCGTCGCGCCGTCGGATCAGGTAGCTGAAGTAATACCCCGATGGACAATCCGGCAGGTCATAATCCGGCGTGCCGACGAGTGTGACCTTGTCATGCAACCGTGCCCGATACGGCAGGCCACAGGTCTGGGCCAGAAGCAGGTCGGGGGATTGCCATTCCGCCCATGGATCACCACCCCGAGTGAGGTGGTCGGGGCCATATCCAAGGGCAGTGCGGATGCCAGCCCATAGCCGGTCATGGGCGCGTTGGAGGTGCGGCATGTCGTACATGCCGAGCGATGCGATCATCCGCTGACGCGCTGGCGTGCCTTGGCGCTGTCCTGGTCGGTGATGCCCAGCAGGTTGGTGACGAGCCGCAAAAGCGCATCCTCTTCCTGTGCCCGTTGCCCGTCGGCCAGAACCACCTTCCAGAGCGCTTCGATCACGGCCAGACGCTCTTCGTACGGGACGGCGTCCTTGATCGCGCGGGTGAAGCGCACGGTGTCGGGGGCTTCGGCTTCCATGGCTTCAGCTTCGGTGCGTAACGCTATGGCATCGCTTGCAGAAAGCCTGTAGCGATCCTGCGCGATCTGGTCGATCAGCACCCGTTCGTCGCCGGAATAGTCATTGTCGGACCGGGCCACGCGCACCAGCAAAGCCGTGAGGGCCAGTCGAGCGTCAGCATCGGGAAGTTGGGCGGGTTCGGGCTGGATCAGCCGTTTGAGCAGGTCTTGGAACATGGGAGCGATATATGCCGCTATACGTTAGTCGCCAAGCGCTTGCGTTCGGATGGCGGCGCTGTCTTCGGGTGTAATGGCAAGGGCGGCTTCGATCTGGTGCAGCACATCCTCTTCGATCCGGGCATGGTCACCATCGGCCAGAAGCACCTGCCACATCGCCACGGCGAGGCCGCGTCGATCCTCGTAAGCTACTGTTTCCCTGAGGATATCCGTGTACTCTGGTGTGCCGGGCGCATGTCGTTCCAATGCCTCGCACGTGGCACGCAGCTTGGCGGCTTCAAGCGGCTTTAGGTTGAAGGTCGCAGCGAGGATCTTGTCGATGGCGGCGACTTCGGGGGCCTGATACTCCCGATCGGCCATCGCCACACGCACCAGCAGCGCGCCCAGGGCCAGTTGCGGTGTTGGCTCCGGCAAGGGCGCGGTTTCTTTGGGTCTTTTGGGGAATAGGCGTTCGAACATTTTGGTCACTTCAGCTGGTCGAAATGAGTTTTCAGAATTGCGGCTTCTTCGGCAAGACCGAAGGGCGGTCGGATCACGAATAGGCCGGATCCCACCATGCCATGCCCCGGTCTTGCGGGGGGAAAGCGGACCTCGTGCCTGAGGGCATCATGGTGGTCTTTCTCAAGTGATTTCAGCATGTTGTTGTGCGCGCCTGATGTCAGAATCGGGTACCACAGCACAATGATGCCCACATTCCAGGCGCGTGCGTATTTTCGGATATGCCCGGGGATCGTTTGGTAGTCGTCCTTGATCTCGTAGCTGGGGTCGATCAGCATCAGACCCCGCCGCGGCGTGGGCGGTAGGATCGAGTGCGCCATTGCAAAGCCGTCGGCGCGGTGAACCTTGGCCGTGGGCAGCGCCAATTCGAGGGCGTTGTGTTCGGCCGGGTGCAGTTCTGCGATGGTCAGGCTGTCAGTGTCGCGCAGGATTTGGGTGGCGAACAGAGGTGAACCGGGGTATGCATTTTGTCCATGTAAGCCAGAGGTTTGCGTCAGGCACTTGATGTAAGGATGGTCAGGCGCAAACCAGTCCCGCGCCCGCGCGATCCCCTGCGCAGCTTCGCCCGTTTTCAGCGCTTCGTCTGCCCCCAGATCATAGAGCGCACGCCCGCCATGCGTCTCGATGTAGCTGACCGGTTTGTCCTTGCGCGTGAGGTAGGCGAGCATCCAGGCGAGCAGGCTGTGCTTGTGGACGTCGGCGAGGTTTCCGGCGTGATAGATGTGCTGGTAGCTGAGCATGGGCGCTTATGGCCCGGCGACCACCGTACGCGCAACGGTTAACGGGCTGTTTTCCTGATTGGTGGAGAATCGGGGGTTAACGCCCGTAAAACAAGGGATATGGGCGATGCACCGGGCGTGCACCCTCTGTACACCCCCCGTACACCGGTCCGGCACAAAATCCGTGTTTAACGGTGCGTGCGCTGCGACGCGTTGCCAAAGGGTAAACGCGGGATCATGCCGCCGATAAACGCGATGCGCAGGGCCGCCAGACCAACACAGATGCTCAGGGCGTATTTGGTGAACGGCTCCATCGTGCCCTGGATCAGCAAGGCGTGCGCAACCGTCCCGCCCGCTACCGTGACCACCAGCGCTGCGTGCAGGCGGCGCCATGATGTTGGGCGCAGGGGCAGGCGTTTGCGCAGGGCGGCGATCAGAGCTGCGGCGAAGACGGCCCACATGGCGATCACGCCCCAGATGGCAAAGGGTGTAGGAGAGCGAAAGAGCAGCACGTCGATCACATCGGGCGGGCTGGTGATCCAGAGCCCGGCGACGTGGCCCACAACGGCAAGGACAAGTAGCGCGCCCGTAATGCGGTGGATGCGGCGGCTGCGCGTAGGGGACAGACCGGGCAGGTCACCTGCCGCGAGCAAGGGTTGCAGGAGCAAAAGCGCCATGCCGAGGATACCGGCAAAGCCGGAGGCGATGTAGATCCCCTCGCGCCATTGCAGAAGCGGGCTGAACGCTGCTGCCGTGATCGGGGCCAGAAGTGCAACGCCGAGCGCCGCCCAGATCAGAGTGGCGCGCAACAAGGATCAGGCCGGGACCAGCACGAATTGCACATCAAGCGTTGTGTCGGAGGCGCTGGCCATGATCGGGCGCAGGAACACCGTCTCGAACCCGTTGTCGTCGTAGTCTGCATCATAGGCGAGGTGGCCGTGTGGCTGGCCGAAGGCGGGCACGATTTGGGGCATGTCCATCTGGAAGCGGCCCTGCGCGTCCGTGAGCGTGGCGCCATGGCTGCGTTCGTCGCGCTCGTGCCCTTCGGTCGTGTGGGCCCACATCTGGATGCGTGCGTTGGGAATGGGTGCCCCGTCACCTGCGCGCAGAACGGTGCCTGTCATCAGGAAGCCGCCACCCCCGATGCGGTCCATGATGGGCGCGCCGGGGCGGTAATTGTTGGCGCCGCCCCGCATTGTGGGCGTGGGGGCGATCCCCTGGGCGCGGGCAGGGAGCGTAAGACCGGTGGTGAGCAGGGCGGCGGAGCCGGTGGCAAGAACGGTGCGGCGGGGCAGTGAGGTGGTCATGTTCATGTCTCCTCAGTTGGCGGTTGCCTTTGAGGTAAGAGGGTAACACGACGGATAAAGCGGCGTCACGCGGTCGTGATGCCTGCGCGCGATTTGGAAAGGTCCGCTGTGCGGACGAAGCGGACCTTCGCTGCGGTTGCAAACGGGCAAGCCATAGCCCTTTAAAGCGGACCTTGGACACGAAGTTATGATCTGGCCTCACGGCGAAGTTTCGATTTGTAAGACCTGTGGCGGATTGCTGAAACGTGGCCGGTCAAACAGCGAGCTCATTTGAAGTGCTGCTGCGCGACGATCCCCAAGTTCAGTCAAGTGATCGAGAATCTCCAAGAACTGAACGTGGACATCAGACTGCAATGGGGCGTCTCGTTCGGCAAAGGATTGAAATAGACCGGCGAGTTGCGCAGTTCTTCCCCCGGACCAAAACCCTCTAGACTGCCAAACTGCGGGCGCGATGCCTCCCAACCTCGAAGCGAGGAATTCGCTGCTGCGGTGATCGAATGACCTTTCAACATGGAGCAAGAATGCTTGCATGACCTGCGGTAGATGGCCAAATCTTTCGAGCATCCAATCAATCAATGGGTCCAGTAGCTTTGCATCGGACCAATCATTGTTAGCGAAGCGGGCCGCACCCATTGCTGGCCGATCCCAATTTGCCCCCATTGCGATACGAACCAATTTGTGAAGCTGCTCGGGAAGTCCATAGTCCTCCCGCCACTCCGGACGCTTCCAATCCGGGTCATCTGCGACTGCCTCAAAGATGTCGAGAAAAACATCAACAATGCCCGCTGGAACTGTCGGTGAATCCAGAAGTCGCATGCAGGAGTACGCATTTGCGAAAGTCGAGAGAGCTTCGCTCTTCGGCTCATGGGGCAACTGAGACAGGATAGGTATGATTGCACTACGAATACTTTGAATTGGCAATTTCTCGCACAGCGCTGCCAAGTCCCAAATGCAACTGGAAAACTCCAAACTTAGCCTTGAACCTGAACGGTGCTCGGCTTCGTCAGCTGCGCCAATTGCCGCAGTGAGCTTTTCAACGAAGCTATGCAGAAGAGCTATTAGGTCGTCACGAAAAGCATGATCTTCGTTGAACCTGTCTTTCGGGATGATCGACAACACCGACGCGAAATCCTTGACCCGCCATTGATCTAAGTGTTCCGGCTCGATTTCGGCATACGTCTCAGACAGCCCTTTTCCTTCGCCAGAAGCTAGAGCTCGTATAGTTGCCTCAAACAGCCGTTGTTTTTCGGACGCCAGACTGTTTTCTCTCTCATCGCGTCGTCGGTACCAATCAGGTGAACCACGATCCAGTTCGAGAGTCGTCAGCTTGAAAGCGAGTGCTGTGCACTTGTCAGCGAAGCCCTTGTGTTCTCGCCAACATGATGCGGCATTTGCCAACGCAGCCAACTGCACGCCCTTGTAGGGATGAAAGCACAACCGAACCAGTTCTTCCTGTGCTGAACCTGCTAATGGTCCGCCATTCTTGACTATCGCCGTCAATCCCTTCGATGCAAACGTTTCGGGTCTGTCGTCGGAAGGAGCATCAGCGTGAAAAAACTCATCGTTTGCCGGAACAGTACTGGCGGCGCGAAATGCAACGCTTTCGGCCCATTCCACTTGATCACGTGGAAGATCGGGCTTCAAACTCAGAATCGCTGCTGACACGGCTGCTACTCCGCCAGCGCGGCGGCTGCCGGGGTCTCCGGCATCAAAACCAGATTTGAACAGGTCCTCGTTTTCGACCTGGCGTGCGAGCGCTACAATTTCCTCTCGCGTCTGATCATCAATTTTGCCGCCCTCAAACCAAGACTCACATTGGTTCAGCAGTTGGAAGCCTTCGTTCCAATGGGCTAGCCGCTCACCTGCTTCTTCAGCTTGTTGCACTCGTTCGTCTGACGGCTGAAATGCAACGCCGACTTTCCCATCATCGGTTTCCACCTGAGCATAGTTCGACAGGTCTGCCATCGCGGCCCACTCCTCGGCTCGATGCAGAAAATATGCGACTAGCTTATCGTCATCTTCTTGGCCTTCGTGGGTGAAGGGTAGCTCATTTGGAAAGCTAGTAAGCTTTTCCGCCACCTTTTCGCGTTGGTCGTTAGCTGTGAGTATGAATGCTGTCGCGAGCCATCTGATGTTCTTCTTCCGGGAAGGCCGCGAGTTGAGGCGTTTCAGTGCTTCAAGGTGAGTTGTATCGTTAGACAAGCCGAAGCTCGCTCCGATTTCGTTTGAATGAAGGCCTTGGACGTCATGTTGCCAGCGGTACTCGTCCATGGCCCAGATGTGCTGGCAGCCTACCAGAGCGGCTGCCGCCGGTGACAGCGCATCCTTGTCCAACAAGACTCCCAAAGCGATGCCCAGCGTGGCCACGCTTTCGTGTCCGGTAACAAGCTCCTCTACGATCTCATCAACGTCACGTCCGGCTTCGAGCTCGGAGAACGCCCAATCTTCCAGCGCCATGAGTGCCGACCCGAGGATGTCGCAAGAAAACAGACCCCGATACCAACCATAAATCCTTCGTCCGCCCCAAAACGTTTGGGATCCCCAAGGGAACTCCACACTAAATGAAACCGGAATTTCTCGGTTACGATAGTCGTATTGGGGAAGCTCTCTCCACGCGACAACGGTCCGGCTGAGCAGCTTGCGAACTAAACGAAGACCTTCTTGAGGCGCGTGCTCGAAAAGGGCTGCGAATGGTTGCTGAATAGGCGAGGCTGGATGGCAGTGGCGCGAATAGTCGCAAATTCCCGGAGAATCCCAATCATTCATATGGGGCGACCAACCGATCATCTGCCCCCGCGACCTCTTGGCTGACTCTGATGGTAATGGGTCGATAAACGCTTGGAAGGAAAAGTCGGCTAGGGCTTCAGGGACAACACTGGCAAGGCGCACGCTCCATGCAAAGACGCTGGTTTGGATCTTGTCGTCAATTCGTTCGCTTGTCCACGCTTGAAGCCTACGAGTTAGCAGGTCCGTGTTAGTGAGCGAGGATCTTAGGAAAGCCTGTCGAAGTTTGCGACCGAAACCATCCTTACGAAACCCTAATGGAGTGATCTTTTTGCTCCGTTCCCTATAGTCGTAGGCATCCCATTCAGTCAATATCTGATCGACTCGTTCAGCAAAACGATCTTTGATCTTGTCGGGATAATCTTGAAACAGGTTCAGCCATACTTCGAACGTGTCAACAATGTCCTCGGCCGTTGCCTCGTTCCAATCAAGCGAAAGCAACCAGATCAGCAATCGCCTCCAATTCCGAACAGGGCGGGGCCAAGACAAGAAGTCAGCTAGTCTGAATTTTTCAAACTTAGTTTTCTCGCCGAGTTCAAGAGCGCCATGAACGACTAGAAGGTTTTCGATAGTTTTGTGAGCGCGGAAAGAAGAAAGGAGCCTGATAAGCCGGTGGTCTTCCCTCAAGAATTCTGAAATCGTGTCTTTACGGTCAAAGAACGCTGGCGAGGAAAATGGTGCAAGGAGCCAAACCCTGCTCCAATGACGCCACGCTTCCTGCTGCTCCAGTGCCAATTGAGTTTCTGACCAGTTGTGTCCGGTCTCGAATTCAAACTGTGACAGTAGCTCCACTACCCGGATCATTCCTGGCCTGTCTCCAGCGGCGGTGAGGGTGCTCGGCCAATCTGGACCATTTTGGCGGCACAAACCGAACATCGCCCATTCAAGAAATATGTCGTGGGTAAAGGAATATCGTCCGCTACCCGCAACCTCCGCTATCGCTCGTTCTTGTACTAGTTCCGTCAGAGCTTGAGCGGAAATGCCTTCTACTGCGGCGCTTCTATTGGTTGCTTGAGCACATCTCGCGGCTAGCTCACCCATCGCTTGGCGGCGTTCAATTGAAGAAGCTTTATCTTGTAGAGCCTGCGCTCCTTCCAACCAAACCTGCGCCAGCGAAATCTCGGAAAATTTGTCCGGTGCTCCATCAGTGCCCACTGAACGCTGTGCCAAAACCTGAGCAAAGAAAGGGCGCCTTGCAAATTCCTTTTCTTGACCCTCGGCGAACAGGACTTCGTGCATCGCTGGAAACCGCTCGGCAAGGATGCCAGCCTCACTATCATCAAATCCATCGATCTCGACGATGTGTGCTTGGCCCTCCTCAACAAGTTGAGGAGGTAGCCATATTCTCAAGTCCTCGAGGTGTGACGACCGGGTAGATGCCACAACGCGCCAGTCCGCAAGCCTTGGATCATCGAGAAGAATAGTTACGATATCCAAGATTGTTTGACGGGTCTCATTTCCTAGGCGATCTATCCCGTCGATGAAGAGAGTTGGTTTTCCAAGTGTGGCTAGCTCAAAAAGGAGGTCAGCAAGTCGTTCCGCTTCTAGGCGCAAGTGCTTGGCCAGTGAGGGCCAGCCGGGGCCGACGAGACGCTTGTCGGTCAGAACTAGAGCGAAACCGTGCCTGGCGTGCTCTTCGGCCAGCGCGCGTAACACCGCGGACTTTCCCGAACCGGCCTCGCCCGCTAATTGGATAAATCGCTTTCCGTCATCAATTTCGTTAATCTTTTCGAGAATACTGTTCCGCGGGACAATCAGCCCAGAGATATCCATTCGGATACCTTGAAGAGCGTGTCTTGTTTCTTCTGCTACCTTAACCAGATCGCTGCGCATGCTTGGAAGAGAAGAAAGATCAAACACTCCCGAAAGCTGCTCAACCAATGTTGCCCTTGAAAAGCTACCTGCTGCGCCGGACGCTTGTCGTGATATCTGGGAAAGTCGTACCCAAAGCTCTTCGGCACGATGACGCTCTCCAGTTGGTAGCGCATTCCTCAGACGTTCAATCGCCTCGAACGAACCTGACGCTCCTTCTGAAAGCGTGTCAAAGACGAGGATGACAAAACGCCTTAGAAACTGCCACGAATTTTCCTCATCTTGCGCGTCTGCTGGGAGCAAAGCTTGGACATCGCTCACGAACCTTCTTTGTGCGTCGCTTGCGAAATTCTCGGTTTCGAGCCGCCTAAAAAAATCGTCTGCCGACTTGGATGTACGAGCCCATTCAAGCGTAGAGCGGGCTGCCCGGAGTGTGGACTGGGCGATATTAGCAGCAGCTAGTCCGACACGGTCCCGACCTATTCTGAAGCCGTCTTTCTTGAATTCTCGCCAGCTAGCCGAAATAACGTCTCGAAAGTCGGTATTCGTTTCAGCAGAACTCAGCGTTGGGCTTTGCTTCACTTGTAGAGCCAGTTTGGAAGGTTGGCCGTATCGATCCGACCCCTCCACAATAATGTCGTCCAGTGGCTCGCCAAGCGCCGCGCGCTGGAGAAGGACGCCGTCAGTAATCGCTTCAGAGATCCCTCGCGCTCCGCCTTCAACAAGTAGGCTGGTCAGATATGAAGCCACTACCGAATCTTCAAAGGTGTAGCCAACGCCACCTGTTGCCTCGGGACTTGCGGTCATTAATTTTCCACATTTTTTTTGCTCGAATGGCCCTATCATACTCGGACTCGAGTGGAGCAAAAACATGAATTTGTCAGATTGCCCGGTATTGCGAACGCAATGTCCAGAAAGGCGGGCCGCAACGTAGTGCTTCAATCATCTAGTGGAGGTCGGTTATGGGCTACGATTGCTACAAAAGATGAGGAAAACTAGAATAGACTTATCCAGACAGCTCGGGAAACTCAGCCTTTGGTAGATTGCCTTCACGTAAACGATAGTGGACATAGCGATGAACTAGAAGCCATGCCATTTGACTTAGTTTCCGATTGGTTGCCGCACTAACTGGTGTCCGATTTCCGTGTCTTGGATCAGTTGATGCCTCCGTCAGCGCTCTCAAATAACCTTCGCTGACCCTGAGTTCGCTCCGCGCTTTAGCCCACATGGCACCTTGCTTTTCATTTGGAGCTATGAGTCGCGCGATGCTTTCCGCAACTCTACCATAGCTGATCGGAGCGTAGTGGGTCTTGCTGAGCATCGATAGAAGATCTGCTACCGCTTCGCCAAATGCATGATCTGCAATCATAAGATCAGCGATGGTCTCGATGTCGTCATCGGTGAAAGTACCAAGTGATCTCAGATAAGCATCACCAAGTGCAAGTGCTTTAACGGAGCCGTCTGGCCTCACGACAAAATCGACAACAATCTGATAAGGGATAGCACTGATAAATCCTGCCGCATTCGCCAAGCGTTGAGCTGCGTCCCAGGCCGCTTGGAAAAGCGCTAGTGCTTTGTCGTCGGTATACTGCTCGACCTCAACTTTAACTTGGAACCCGCCCTCAAGAATCGAGACTTCGATGACAGATTCGGGTTCTGTTTCCACACTTGGCTTCCGCTCGAATTTTGGAGTGTAGTTCACTGTGAGCGGTACGTGGTCAGGGACTACGCGGCCTTTGAAATAGAAGACTTCCATCTAGTTTGATTCCTTGAAAAATTTCACGGCAATACCGATGCTACAGCATCTTTCGTGCGCATTGGCTCGGGTTTGAGACAAAAAAATAAAAGCCCACTCTGAAGAGCGGGCTTTGGCGGGGAGCACCGGGCTCGAACCGGATGCCCTTTCGGGCACATGACGCTTATCAGGCGCCTGCGAGGACCTCCTCGCTTCACTCGATAGTGATATGTTGCGTGCTCAATCATATTTCAAGCAAGCTGGCAGGATTTCTTTATGTCCGCTTCTCTAATTGGGCATTTGGGTCAAGCTCGTTTTCCTTCTTTGTTTGGGACCGTTGTCACTCATCCGGGTCACGCTTCTCTTCGCAGTCTGGGTGATGCCTCGTGGGACATCGCTGC